>CAVWHL010000030.1:0-100611 GCA_963754855.1 uncultured Acidobacteriota bacterium | reverse complement strand
TACGCTTACATCGGCGCGGCGACGGTGATCACCCAGGATGTGCCGCCGTTTTCAAAAGTGGTTACCGAACGGGAGACGAAAAGCTTCGGCCTCAACTCCATAGGGCTGGAACGCAAAGGATTTTCGCCGGAGCGCTTGCGGGCCCTGAAGCGCGCTTATCGCCTGCTGATGCGCTCGAAATTGAATACGTCGCAGGCCGTGGAGGAAATGCGCAAGACGCTGGGCGATTCGGCCGATGTGCAGGAATTAATGAAATTCATCGAAAGCGCCGAGCGCGGCATCGTGAAGTAAAACACTTGAGCGCTGATGCCATGCCCGACGCGAATACCAACACGGCAAAATGGGGACTCATCGCCGGAAACGGGCGTTTTCCGTTTCTGGTGCTGGAAGGAGCGCGCAGCCAGGGAATCGAGATGGCGGTGATCGCGCTGAAGGAAGAAGCGTCGCCGGAACTGGAGAAAATTGCGAAACGGCTGCACTGGGTGAGCCTGGGTGAGCTGAGCAAGACGATCGACTTGATGCACCAGGAAGGCGTAACGCAAGCCGTGATGGCCGGCCAGGTGAAGCACAATAAAATTTTCAGCTCCATCCGGCCGGATTGGAAACTGGCGAAGCTGCTGTTTGCGCTGCCACGCAAGAATACGGATGCGCTGATTGGCGCCGTGGCTCGTGTGCTCGAGGAAGAAGGCATTCGTCTGGTGGATTCGACGCTGTTCCTGAAGCCCTTGGTGCCGGATCCCGGCGTGCTCACGCGGCGCGCGCCGAATGAACATGAAGCGGAAGACATCGCGTATGGGCTGGGAGTGGCGAGGCAGATCGCAGGAATGGACATCGGACAAACCGTGGTGATCGCGGATCGTGCCTGCGTCGCCGTGGAGGCGATGGAAGGGACTGACGAGACCATCGCGCGCGCCGCGCGGATCACCGGCGGCAAGCCGCTGGTTGTCGTGAAAGTTAGCAAACCGGGGCAGGATATGCGCTTTGATGTACCCGTGATTGGTTTACCGTCCATCGAACAAATGAGGGGTGCCGGCGCGACGGCCTTGGCGGTGGATGCCGGGCGTACACTGTTATTTGACCGGAAAAAACTGATCGAAGTTGCGGATGCGGCAGGAATCGCGATTCAGGCGTTCCCTGCGGCCGATGCGTCGGAACCCCAAAACGCTTCCAGGGGAATACACAAGAAATGAGCCCGGTTGCCGGAGAATCGAAGAGGATTCGTGTGGCCGTCGCCGGTACGGGCGAATTCGGGCGCAACCACGCGCGGGTGTATCGCGAACTGGAGGGCGTGGAGCTGGTCGGCGTCCATGACGTGAATCCGGAACGCGCCGCGGCTGTGGCGTCGGAGTTTCAGACGCAGGTTTTCAGGAATCTTGAGGAATTGCGCGGCCGCGCCGACGCCGTGAGCATCGCGGTTCCCACCGTCGCGCACAGGGACGTGGGTTGCCGGCTGCTGGAGATGGGTCTCGACGTTTTGGTTGAGAAGCCCATGGCCGTGAATCTGGCGGAGGTTGACGCGCTGCTGGCCGCGACGAAGAAAAATGGGCGGATCCTGCAGGTGGGGCACGTCGAACGCTTCAATCCCGCCGTGATTGCCGTTGAACCAATTCTGAACCGTCCGCTTTTTTTCGAAGTGCACCGGCTGGGCGTGTTCACGCCGCGCAGCCTCGACGTGGACGTGATCTACGACCTGATGATTCACGACTTGGATATTCTGCTGGCGCTGGTCAACGAGCCGGTGACGGAAGTAAAAGCGGTGGGGATCCCGGTGCTGACGGACAAGGTGGACATCGCCCATGCGCGGCTGGAGTTTGCAGGCGGGGCCGTCGCGAATATCACCGCAAGCCGGGTTTCGACTGAACGCGTGCGCAAGATGAGATTTTTCCAGCAGCATGAGTACATTTCGATGGATTATGCGAGGCGCGACGCACTGCGCGTTGGCGTGAAGAAGGCCGGGCCGCAGCCGGAGTTTGGGTTTGAGAAGCTGAAGGCCCCGGCTGTCGAGCCGCTGCACGCGGAACTGGAAGCGTTTGTGGACGCTGTTCGAACGCGCAAAGAGCCGCGGACGAACGGAATAGCAGGACGGGCGGCGCTGGAGTTGGCCGGCCGGGTGATGACGAGCATCCAGGAGCACGCCGCACGCGTCCAACTAGGAGAACTCGTCACACAAGAAAAAGCGAGAAAATGATCCCCCGGATCCTGGTTCCGAAAGATGCCCGTCCCTCCGCGGCGACGGACGTGCCAACGCAGCGACGCCGTCCGACGACGTTGGATGAGCGCACGCTTGTCCCCGCCATGCTGCCCATCGTGGTGTTGGATGGGCATTCGACGATTCCCACGAACTTGCCGCTCGAATCGATCGCGGCGCGCACGGTTGTGCCACGCGATGTGAATCGCGAAGCTTATAGCATCAAGGAAGACCTCTCGACGCCGTTGCAGCCCACGGAGATGGATGAGCGCATCGCCGTCCCGCTAGGCGCGGCGCCGCCCCAGGTCATTGAGCCGCCCAGCGTTCCGCCGCCGGAAGACCTCGTGGATCCCGACGTCTTTACCTCCGGTGAGGTCCACCTGGTGGTTCCCGAGCAGAAGGAAGCGAAGGCCAAGTGGCAGCTCATCACGCGTTTTTCTTCCGTGGGATTTCACGTTCTGCTGCTCCTGGCGATCCTCTTCCAATCGAAGCTCTTTCCTCCGCACGAGCCGACCCAGGAAGAAATTGATCTGGCGCAACGGCAAATGACCGTGCTGCTTCCGCCGGGAGCGCTGGAGGCATTGAAGCCCTCGACCCGGCCGGCTCGCCCGGCGCCCAAAGTGCACGTTGATCCGCGCGTGTTGCGCCAAGTCGCGCCGTCCATCGAGATGCCTCCCGCGCCTGCGCCGCAGCCGGAACGTCCAGTGAAGGAGTTGCCAAGCGCACCGGTGCCGAAGCCCAACGCCGTTCCCCCTGAGCCCCAGCCGAGCGCACCGGCTCCCAAGTCCGATGCGCCAAAGCCCGCGCTGAAACTCGAAGCACCCGACACGCCGCAACCGCAGCGCGGCTTGATCTTGCCGAAAAATTCGCCCAGCCGCTCGATTGAGGACACCATTCGTGAAGCAGCAAGGAACCCGAACGCAGGGGGGCGCGCCGGCGCCGTGATCGGACCGATGCCGCGCTCCGGCGGTGCACCCGGCGGAGGCGCCGGAGGAGGGCAGGGCGCGGCGGGCACCTACGGCAATGGCTACGAAATTCTTACGCCCACTCAGGGCGTGGATTTCAGCGATTACATGGCGCGGGTGATTGCCGCCGTGCGGAGGAATTGGTACGCGGTGATGCCGGAATCGGCGATGCTCGGCGACCGTGGCCGCGTGGCGCTGCAGTTTCGAATCATGAGGGATGGCAGCGTGCCAGCGGGCGAACCCGTGCGGCTGATGGGTTCCGGAAAAGAACCGCTCGATCGCGCGGCGATATCCGCGATTCGCTCGTCGAATCCCTTCGAATCGCTGCCGCCGGCATTCAGCGGGCCCTATATCGAGCTGCGGTTTTATTTCCTGTACAATTTGCCGATCGAAGCCGCTTATCAGTGAAACCCACGCGCCAACAGATCCTGGGCAGCCTGCTGCTCGCGCTCTTTGTCCTCATCTTTATCTTCGTCCGCGCGCGGCATCTTCTCCATCCATGAGTAATAAGAAGGCGTTGTTGCCTCTCGTGGCCATCGTTGGTCCGACGGCCTCGGGGAAGTCGTCGCTCGGCGTATGGCTGGCGGAGCGGTTGGGCGGCGAAGTCGTGGCGTGCGATTCGACGCAGCTTTATCGCGGGTTCGATATCGGCACGGCCAAGCCGGCTCTCTCGGAACGCCGCGGCATCCCGCATCACTTGATGGATGTTCTGAACCCGCAGGAAGAGGCCACGGCGGGCGGCTATCGGCAGTTGGCGTTGGCCACCCTGGAAGATTTCAGGAAGCGAAAACGGCTTCCGGTATTCACCGTGGGTACAGGTCTGTATCTGCGCGCGTTGCTCGAAGGGCTGGCGGAAGTGCCGCAACGGTCGGAGAAATTGCGCGAGCGCCTGCGCGCTAGCGCCGAAGATCATCCGCCCGGCTACTTGCACCGGCTCCTGAAGCGGCTCGATCCGGAAGCAGCCCGTAAAATCGCGCCCGCCGATGAGCAGAAGCTCATACGCGCCATCGAAGTTTGTGTGCTCGCTCGCAAACCGATCTCCGAAGTGCACCGCGCGGGCCGGAAGGTGCTGGAAGGCTGGCGCGTGCTGAAAATCGGGCTGACGCCGCCGCGCGAGAAGCTCAACGAACGGATCCATTCCCGGACGGACGCGATGCTCGAACGCGGCTGGATGCGCGAAGTGCAGGCTTTGCTGGAGAGCGGCGTGAACGAGAGTGCCAAGCCGTTCGACTTCATCGGCTACCGCGAGTTGCGAGCCGTGTGGCAGGGGCGGATGGAGCTGGAAGCAGCGCGCCGAGCAATTCAACAGGCCACGCGGCGCTACGCGAAGCGCCAGCTCACCTGGTTTCGCAAAGAGCCGGGTGTGCGCTGGTTTGCCGGTTTTGGCGACGAAGAAAAATTGCAAAGCGGCGTCTTGGAATGGCTTCTTTCCGAAGGCCTGGAGGCGGGTCGCGGGGTTGCCAAGAGAAGCGTATAATCTTGTTTGAAGGCAGAGTCCTCCCAGGAACGTTCACGTCCGCACGATGACTCCAGGCTGATCTCCGTGACGAAAGCACAACATCCCGTTTCTGTGGCCGAGCGCGTCTTGCTTGTCGGCGTGGGATGGAAGCGTGCGCCCCGGTTCCCGGGCATGCCCGCGGGCGAGCAGGGCCGGGAATCGCTTTCGGAATTGGTGGAATTGGCGCGCAGCGCGGGCGCGGAAGTCGCGGGAACGGTTTTCCAGCTTCGCGACAAGGCTGATCCCGCGACCCTCGTCGGCCGCGGCAAGCTGGATGAGATCCGCGCGGAAGCTACGGCACATCAGGCGCCGCTCATCATCTTCGACAGCAACCTCTCGCCCATGCAGCAGCGGAATATCGAAGAGGTCACCGAGCGCCGTGTCATCGACCGGACGCAGCTTATTCTCGATATTTTCGCGCGGCACGCGCGAAGCCGCGAAGGCCAGATGCAAGTGGAGCTGGCGCAGTTGAACTACATGTTGCCGCGCCTGACGGGAAAGGGAACCGCGATGTCGCGATTGGGCGGCAAGAGCGGAGGCGGCGGCGCGGGTGGAGCGGGCGGCGGCGCGGGACGAATTGGCGTGCGCGGTCCCGGTGAAAAGAAACTCGAGACCGACCGGCGGCGGATTCGCGAACGGGTGCGCAAGATTCAATCCACCATTGAGGAAGTGCGCAAGCAGCGGGCGCTGCGGCGCGAGGCCCGCAACGCCGTGCCTCTTGGCACCATCGCGCTGGTGGGCTACACGAATGCAGGCAAATCCACGTTATTCAATGCGCTGAGCCGCGCGGAAGTGCTGGTCTCCTCGAAAATGTTTGCGACCCTCGATCCCACGATTCGCGCGTTGCGCCTCCCTTCCAACCGCCGCGTACTGCTATCCGATACCGTGGGATTCATTCGTGACTTGCCGAAGGGATTGCTGACGGCGTTCCGTGCCACTCTCGAAGAAGTGCAGGAAGCCGCGCTGATTTTGCACGTCAGCGACGTCTCGAATCCTCATCACGCGGAACTCGACGAAGAAGTCGATAAAATCCTGTGTGACCTCGGCGTCGCCAGCCGTCCCCGGTTGCACGTACTGAACAAGATTGACCGTCTCGCCCCCGAAGACCGAAAAGCCATTGAGACCGGAGCGGCGAACGCTGCCGAGGGCGCACCGGCGCTGGTGTCCGCGCTGACGGGCGAAGGCATCGATGAGTTGCTGCGGCGGGTGGATGCCGAGATGCCCACGGACCCTCTGGTCTCGCTGTCAATCCGGCTGCCGCTGGCAGAGGGCCGCACCCTGGCCTTGATCCACGCTTTGGGCCGCGTGCTTCATTCGGAGGTTGACGATTCGCACATGCTCCTGGATGCCGAGGTGCCCGCATCCATCGCCAAGCGTCTGCGTCTGAATAACTACGCCGTACCGGAAACTTTGCGGCTCTCGACATCGTAATTAAGTTGGGGAGTGAGGCGGGCGTTTCGCTCCCAGTGAGGTTGCTATGGCGGCTTTCTTTCTGTGGTGCATCCTCTTCATTCTGTGCTGGCCGGTCGCGCTGCTGGCCTTGCTCGTCTATCCAATCGTTTGGTTGCTGCTGCTGCCGTTCCGCATCGTGGGAATCGCCGTTCACGGGATTCTGGGGTTTCTCACCGCCCTGTTCCTGCTGCCCATACGCCTCCTGCGCGGCCCGCGAGCCATTTGAAACGTGAGTTACGGTCCTGGTAAGAGGTTACTTACAGGTAAAAATCCCTAAATGCCCTCTTTTTCGTTGTTTACAGCTCTGCTCCGGGCGATTCCTTTCGGAAGGCAGTGTCGCTGGATTCTGTGGAAAACGCTGTGGAAACTCGAGTTTGCGCTTCAAGATCGTTCGCAACCTCATTCCATACGTGCAAAAGTAACCCGGCCTCTTATTCTCGTAAGTAGCAGAAAACAAATGGCCTATATGGATTTGCGGAGCGCCTGAAGCCATCTGCGATGCTTAGGAAGCTCCTGGAGGCACTTCCCACATTTGCACAGCATTGCAGCAGGAGTGTAACGAATGAGTATAGGATTTCTCACTCCTCCCACTGCGCCGAGGTTAACGCCGGAGTATCTATCTCTGACCAGACAGCTTGCCCATTTGCCGCCTTTCCACGGCTTTTCGAGCGTGCCTGCAGCCGTTGACGCACTCCGGCACGAAGTCTATAGTGAATCTGCGATGGCGGAAGCCAGAGGGGCGGCGCCTCCGCCGTCTAGCGCCCATGAACCTTCCTAACTCACTGACGCTGCTGCGGATTTTTTTCGTCCCCGTCCTCATCGTGATCCTGCTGACCCGCAGCCCGAATGTCGAGCTCTGGGGCCTGACAATGCACTTTGAGGTCTGGGGCGTGCTGATCCTGCTCCTGGCGGCGGCGACGGATTGGGCGGATGGGTATCTGGCCCGGCGGCGGCTGCAGGTGACCACGCTAGGTATTCTTCTCGACCCCATCGCCGACAAGCTCTTGATCTCGGCGGCCTTTGTGTCCTTGGTGGATATGCACCTGGTTCCCGCGTGGATGGTGGTGATCATCATCGGGCGTGAATTCACGGTCCTCGGCTTGCGCAATATCGCTTCTGCCGAAGGGTTCACCATCGAAGCGTCGGCCCTCGGCAAGACGAAAATGGTCTTGCAGGTATGCGCCGTGGCGGTGCTGATTGCCGGCGCCCGGCATCCCTCGTTGAAGCCCTTGGCGCTCCTGCTGCTCTGGCTGGTGGTGGTCAGCGCGCTCGTTTCTGCAGCGCAGTATTTTCTCCGCTTCTGGAGCCACGTTGACGACAGCATCAAGAAGCGCCGGCGTCTGCGGATGCTCGAGGCCCGCAAGAAATCCCAGGATGCTGTTCCTCTCTGAAGCAGATCGGCGTTCCGCGTTGTTGCTGGCCCGCACGGCCGTAATTGAGGCCGTCTCCTACCGGAAAGTTTCCGACCAGATTCCCCCAGCAGGAATTTTCGCCGAACGGCGCGGTGTTTTCGTCACGCTTCACGTGCGGGGGAGGCTGCAAGGCTGCATCGGCGTCGTCGAAGCAAGAGATCCGCTGGGAGAAGCGATCGTTCGCTGCGCCGCCAGCGCTGCGCTGGAAGATACGCGGTTCGCCCCCCTGCGGGCGGAACATCTCAGCGAACTCCTGATCGAAATCTCTTTGCTTTCGCCCCTCGCACCGATCTCCCCGGAAGCGATTGAAATCGGGCGGCACGGATTGCTGGTTTCGCTTCATGCGCAGCGGGGGCTGCTATTGCCTCAAGTCGCGATCGAGCATCGCTTGACGCGTGAAAGATTCCTGGAGGAAACCTGCCGGAAAGCCGGATTACGCGCCGAAGCGTGGCGCGATCCGGAGGCGCGCATTTTGGGATTTACGTGCGAAGTTTTTTCTGAAGGATCGCTTATTGGAGAAGGGTAATTCTTGGGGCGGGACGCGTCTCCAGCTTTTGGCTACTTTTCGCGAATTGCACTGGCGACTCGGAAAATCTGGAACTCCGGAGTTTCCTCCGCCAAGCGGAAGTCCTCGGGATAGGCTGCTTTGAGCGCGGCGAAACTATCCTCATCCGAGGGCAGGTAGTAGCTTACCTTGCGTTTCACCACGAGCACGTAATTGATCCGATGCTTGCGGATTCCCTCCATCAGTAGCTGCGCCTTAGATGTGGCCGGGAACCAAACCGTTTTTCTTCTTGCATACGAGTAGACGGTTGGGACCTCCCGGGCCATGACAATGTCCCCGGCACCCGTATGCGCGCTCACCCAAAGGGCGGCCTCGACGTCCGGAGGATCTTTCGGATTAAGTTGGGCATAGTTCAGGTTCGCGCGACCGACCTGCAGTTGCATTGTCAGCCCGATCATGACGAATACAGCCACAGCAATCCCCGCGAGAATTCGTGAAAATTGCAATGCGCTCAGCGGCAGCGGGTTGCGGACTTCCTTGAACCATTTCGTGAGGTAGGAAACCACGGGGAGCATTTCAGGAGACGAATCTGTCCACGCCATCCAGCCCGCGGCCATTGCCGAAGCCCCCCAGATCATTAGGGAGACTTCATCCTGCAGCCCGCCGTGAAGCAGGGCATTGCGGCCGAACCACGCTCCTCGTTCCCAGAGCCATGCGCTCAGCGCGAGAAACACACCGAACGGAAACCAAACCACGCCCAGCAAGCGGGGCTTACTCGTGGCCAGGAATCGGATTCCCTCCAGGCCACGCAGCAGATAGAGGCAGGCCAATGGCAGGACCGGCAAGAAGAATCTTGCTTCCATGGACCATGGCCAAAGCAGGTAGATAAATTCGTAGCCGGCGAAATACCAATCCACTAATTCTCCGCCGGTGCGCCACACGGAGTAGCACCAACCGATGAGGATCACAAGGACGGGCCCCAGGATCAATACCGAGACCCAATAGGCGTTGATCCAAAGCTTGTACAGCGATTGAGCCAGAAGTTCGGAGTGGGCTAGCGCGTTACCTGCAGCGCGGACAGGGAAGTCGAGCGGCGAAGCCAATCCGAGGTCCGGATTATTGCCGTTCTTTACCTTCAATTGTTGTACGTAAGAGCGCGGATAGCCCGGAAGCGGCCATTCCAACTGGGCCGGCTTGCGATGCATCCAGGCCCCCTGTACTGCGATTCCTAATAGAAGAACAGGAAGGAAGATCTTCATCCGGGCAAAGGCCAGATCTCGGTTCCGGAAGAAAAGCGTGCCGATCACAGCGACTACCGCGCCCAGCAACGCCATCGCGGCCGAAGCGAGCAGCAGAGAAGTCACAACGAGTATCGCTAGTAGCGCACCCCACAGAATTTTCGATGATGTTTTCGCCGCTCCCTCCAGTTTCTCGGCCACCAGGAGAAAGCCCATGGTCGTGAAAAAATAGGGGTAGCAAGGGAAGACCCACTGCGTGGCCAGGGCGAACGAAATGGGAGAGGCAATCAGCAAGAGGCAGATGACGGCAGCGATTCCGCGGGGCATTCGCCTTCGCAGGAAAGCATAGCTGGCAAGGAATCCCAGGGTTTCGCAAACTACCATCGCTCGCAGCGCGGAGGCATGACTTGAGAGCTGGACCAAAGACATCAACGCCAGCAAGATGGGGAGCCCCGGAGGCTGGTTGGTCTCTGGCCTGCCGTTGATTCCGTAATAGCCGTCGTGCAGGAGCGAGCGGGCGCACTCGGCATAGAAAACATCATCGTGCAGGTAATCGTGGGTATGCTGGTAGAGGAAAAACTGCAGTACGCCGAAGAAAACGATCACCAGAATTACGGCGGCGTCGATTGCCTCGAATGGCGAGCGTTCTTCTCCCCCGCTCTTGCCTCGGCCCACCAGCCTCTGCATGGGTGTCTGCCTCTCTATGCTAAATCTGTTGGGCAATGTTCATGTGAGATGCAATTTAGAATGTTTCGGTTTGTTCGGGCGGCAACCCGAAGCCTGAAACGACAGCAGTCAGGGCAAAAGAAAAGGCCCGCGCGGAAATACCCGCAGCGGGCCTAAGCCACTCAACGGGGTATAAGGCGCTTACTCGATTTCCACGTAGTCCCCGGCGTAGATGTCGATCGAACTAAACGTGATCATCATCGTCGAAGAATTGCGGCTGACGCTCAGGACAACCCCCTCGCCAAGGATTTCCCGGGGCAGTTCATTCCACTGGTAACGCGATGGAGCGCTTCCGAAGCCGTACATAGTGTATTGATAGCCCTTCGTCTGCGGCACGGTTTCGGCCAGCGTGCCCTGGTAGCGGAAGATGCGGAAATAGTCCCCGACCTTCACGCCCTGGGCGCTCCCGAGGTTCACATAGACCGCGCTGTTCTTTCCGTACATTTGGGTGTAATCAGGACCCGCAACAACCATGGCCACCGGCTTGCCGCTGACCGGAGCAAAGTGGTCAAAGGTGGAGGCGTCCTTGAATGGGGGCGCTGGGCGATCCTGATACGGTTGCAGGATGTCGCCCCGCTGCATATACCCGCACGAGAAAATGATCTGCGCGACGGAAACTTTGGGCTGTACGTTCACCACCCGGACCTGCCCGGCGTCCAGATAAAGAGTGCCCATGGCCTTCATCAGCTTGGATTGCCACTTGAACCACGGCACATCCGTGGGGTCCTTGTCCGGCCGCACAACCGAGAACCGGTCGCCAACGCGAACACCTTTGTCCTGGCCGCGGTTGATGTACACGTAGTCGCCGCGCGAGAACGTGAGTTTGATGTTGGATTGCTCGCCGGAAATGAGCTGGATTCCATCCGGAACTTTCTGATCCGTAACGAAACCCGAGCAATTCACCATCGAGTAATCGACTTGTGTGACCGCTGGGGCGGTCTGCGGCGCGTTCTGCGCCTGACAGACGGCAGCACCCAGGAAGACCGTTAGAGACAGAACAGCGAGTCTAGCGCGCATTCCATGACTCCTTCGAAAACACGCCCCATGGGCCGTGCGGGGACTTTTCCTAGCGAAAGTATCAAGGCTAACCCCGGGCGTCAACAGATTGACAACGGTTGCTTTACACTTTTGATACGGCATACTACAAGCTGTATTTTCAATGGATTGGCGGCACAAGGCGGGCCATGAGTCTATTCGGTAACGGGGTGCGGCGCATTTGCGCGGTCGCAGCGGCTTCGACGGCCGCCGAAATGATCCGGCAGGTCCGTTCGGCCCTCAGGGAAACCCAGACGGTCGAATTGCGGCTGGACTGGCTGCGCAGCGACATCGAGCGCGCCCGGTTTCTTCGCTGGCTAGAGAAGAGTAAGCCGCGCGGCGCGACCTTTCTGGCGACCTGCCGCCGCCGCGAGGGCGGCGGACAATTTGCCGGAGACATTCAGCGTGAACTCTATTGGCTCATTCAAGCCCGCGAGGCAGGCTGCCAATGGTGCGATCTGGAAGTGGAAACGTTGCGCAAGCTCCCGGATCAATCGGTCCGCGAATATCCCGTGCCGCGGCGCGTCTTGCTCTCGGTACATGACTTTGACCGTACGCCCGACCTGCCTCGCACCGTGAGCCCTCCCGCTCACGGCGGGGTCGATGCGGTCAAGATCGCTGCCAAAGCCCGGACCATCGCGGACAGCATCCGCCTTCTTCATCTGGCCCGGCGTTCGAAAAATTTCGTCGCTGTTCCCATGGGCGAAGTAGGCCTGCCCGCTCGCATCCTGGCGTTGCGCGAAGGAAGTGCGCTGGCCTATGCGCCCGTTGCCGAAGCGACAGCGCCCGGTCAGGTCTCGCTTGAGGAGATGACGCATCTCTACCGCGCTCACACCCTCACGCACCGGACGAGGGTCTATGGCGTGATTGGCGATCCCATCGCCCACTCGCTTTCGCCGTTGCTGCACAATACCGGTTTTGTGGCGCGCCACGTTGACGCAATCTATCTGCCCTTCCTGGTCCATCAGCTCCGCGATTTTCTCGCGGCCGTCCCCGAGTTCGGCATCCGCGGCTTCAGTGTGACCCTGCCGCACAAGCAAACGATCCTCAAACACCTGAAGGAATGCGAACCGCTCGCCGCGGAGATCGGCGCGGTGAACACGGTCGTGGTCCGGGCGAATGGCTCGCTCTACGGTTGCAACACCGATTACGTCGGCGTTCTGCGCGCCCTCGAGAAGAAGCTGCGCATCAAAGGCAGCCGCGCGCTGATCTTCGGTGCGGGGGGCTCGGCACGGGCCGCGGCATTCGCATTGGCAAGCGCCGGCGCCATCGTTGGAATATGCGCGCGGCGCGAGAAAGCCGCGAAAGAACTGGCGCGCGCCGCCGGCGGAGACGTCGTGCCGCGCCGCGCGTTGCGCACGGAATTTTTCGATGCCATCCTCAATGCCACCCCTGTCGGCATGCATCCCCGCCACGGAATTTCGCCGCTCGCCCCGGGCGAGCTAAACTGCCGGATCGTGATGGATTTAATCTACCGGCCGCAAAAGACCCAGCTTTTGAAGATCGCCGCAAAAAAAGGGATCACCACCGTCTCCGGCGTCGAAATGTTCCTCGCCCAGGGCGTTGCACAATGGGAAATTTGGATGGAGAAGCGCGCACCGGAAGCCGCCATGCGCCGCGCGGTCTTGAACGCGCTGGCCCGCGAAGAAAAGTCTCGCGGTTAGACGCCGGTGCAAAGCAACCAGACTCCCCCATTTTTACTCCTTACGGAAAACTGATAACTTAGAATGGAATACTCCATATGATCCAGCCGGACTTCCGCGAATTTCAGCGCCTCGCGAAACAGGGGAACCTCATCCCTGTTTACGATGTATTTTCCGCTGATTTGCTGACGCCCGTTAGCGCCTATCTCCGCATCGCGCAGGGCGCGCGCTATTCCTTCCTTCTCGAAAGCGTCGAGGGCGGCGAAAAAATCGCGCGTTACACTTTCGCCGGCGCTCATCCGGAGGAAGTCTTCCGCTACGTTGACGGCGCCTGCGTGCTGGAGAGCCGCGACCGGGTCGTTTGGGAAGAGCGCGATCCCATCTCGTTTTTGCGCGAACGCATCGAGCGCTTCCGCCCCGTGCGCTTGCCCGGGTTGCCTCCGCTGGTTGCCGGAGCCATCGGTTACTTCAGCTACGATATGGTGCGGCTGATCGAGCGCCTGCCCAAGCGCCTGCGCGACGAAATCGGCCTCTATGACGCGATGCTGATGTTCTATCACGGCCTCATTGCCTTCGATCACGTGCAGCACCGTTTGTGGATCGTGCGCAACGTCTTCACCGAAGGCCCCGGTTCGCTTCGCGCGAAATACAACGCCGCCGTGCGCGGAATCAAAGAGACCCGCCGGCTTCTCGAAGAGCCCGTTGCCGGGGAGCAGCCGAAAAAATCATCGCAGGCCAGAAAGCCCGCGCCGCTGAAGATCACCTCAAATTTCCGGCGCCCCGAATATCTCGCCGCCGTTCGAAAAGCGAAGCAATATATCCGTGCCGGCGACATTTTTCAGGTCGTGCTGAGCCAGAGATTCTCCGCCAAGACCCACGCGGAACCGTTCGAAGTCTATCGCGAACTGCGCGCGCTGAATCCTTCTCCGTATCTCTTCTACTTGCAACTCAACGACGTTTCCGTGGTCGGCAGTTCGCCGGAAATGCTCGTCAAAGTCCAGGGGCGCGATGTTTTCTACCGCCCGATCGCGGGAACGCGTTGGCGCGGCAAGGACGAAGCCGAGGATCAGCGCCTCGAGCGCGAAATGCTTGCGAGCGAAAAAGAGCGCGCCGAGCACATCATGCTCGTCGATTTGGGACGCAATGACCTTGGCCGCGTCTGCGAGTACGGCACGGTGAAGCCGGAAAAACTGCTCACCGTGGAGCGCTACTCGCACGTCATGCACCTGGTCTCAAGCCTCCGCGGCCTTCTGCGCGAAGACGTCGATTGCTTCGACGCGCTGATGGCCTGCTTTCCGGCGGGAACGGTGTCCGGCGCGCCAAAAGTTCGCGCCATGGAAATCATCGAGGAATTGGAGCGCACGCGCCGCGGGATCTATGCCGGCGGCATCCTCTATCTCGATTTCGCCGGCAATCTCGATTCTTGCATCGCGCTGCGCACCATGGTCATCAAGAACGGCGTGGCCCACGTGCAAGCCGGCGGCGGCGTCGTTGCGGATTCCACTCCCGAGGGCGAATACCGGGAGAGCGTGAACAAGTCGAAAGCCTTGCTTACGGCGCTGGAATTGGCTCACCGCAGCGCCCGGTCGAGGAAGCCGTCATGATTCTGCTTCTCGACAACTACGATTCGTTTACCTACAACCTCGCGCAGTATTTGGGCGAGCTGGGTTGCTCCGTCGAGGTGCATCGCAACGACAAAATTACCGTCGAAGAAATCGCCCGGCGCAAGCCGGAGCGAATCGTGATTTCGCCAGGGCCGTGCACGCCGCAAGAGGCAGGCATTTCCGTGGAGTTAGTCGAGCGCCTTGCAGGAAAATTTCCGATTCTTGGCGTGTGCCTCGGGCACCAGGCCATTGGCGTGGCCTTCGGAGGAAAAATCATCCGCGCTCCCAAACTCTTCCATGGCAAAACCAGCCTGATTCAGCACGACGGCAAGGGTATTTTCCGGAAGCTGCCCAATCCCTTCACGGCCACGCGCTATCATTCCCTAATCGTCGAGAGAAAATCGTTGCCGCGCGAACTCGCCATCTCCGCCGAGACCGACGACGGCATCATCATGGGCCTGCGCCACCGCCGCTACAAAATCGAGGGCGTGCAATTTCACCCCGAGTCCGTCCTCACCGAATCCGGCAAGCAGCTCCTCAAGAATTTCTTGTCTTTGTAGCGCCAGGCTTCAACCCCGCAACTTTCGGGGTCTTCACCAATTCAGATTGGCCAGGATCGCTCCGTAAATTTCCATCCCGCGCCAAAACTGTCCCAGTCGCAGATTCTCGTCCGAACTGTGCTGGTGATTGTCGTAGTTCACGATGGGCACGCCGATCCACGGCAACCCAAGATCCTCGAAAATGTACATCGGAACGCTCCCGCCCAGCGTCGGGGCAATCACCGCGTTCCCGCCCGTCGCATCCTGCACAACTTGCACCAGCGCTTTCGAAACTGGCAAATCCATCGGTGTCCGCGATGCGCGGTACCCTCCTTCATTGAGGACTTTGGCGATGAGCGCATGCGCGCGGCGTTCCTCCATCGTCGGCTCCCGGTCGAGGACGTAGTAACCCTGCTTCCCGATAAACGCCGCAATCTGCTCAAATTTCTTTTGCGGATCCTCGCCTCTCACCAGCCGCGCATCGAGCGAAGCCTCCGCCCGGTCCGGCACAACATTCTGCGCCTGGTCAGCCACGTAAGCGCTGCGTAGCCCGCGAACATTCAACGATGGCTGCATCAGCAGCTCCACCAGTTTCTTCCCGCCGCCCTCCGGCTTGGCGATGCCCAATTCGCGTTCCAACTCGGCGTCATTTTCGGGCATTTCCGCCAGCGCTTTTTTCTCGATCTCGCTGGGTGGCGTAACGTCATCGTAATAGCCGCCGATGAGCACGCGCCCATCGGCATCCTTCATCGTGGCCAGCAGCCGCGACAATTCCATCGCCGGATTCGGCGCCCAGTTGCCGTAATGCCCGCTGTGCAACGCCCGCACCGCCCCGTACACCGTGATGTCCAGCCCGATGTCCCCGCGATTGCCAAAGAACACCAGCGGACGCCCGCTCTGATGCACCGGTCCGTCGCCGGTGATGAGCAAATCTGCGCCCAGAAGATTCTTGTGCAGCTCCAGGGTGTGCTGCAGGTTTGTCGAACCAGCTTCTTCTTCGCCTTCCAGGATGAGCTTCAGGTTTACTGCCAGCGGAATGTTTCTCGCACGCAAAGCGTCGATCGCGGAAAGCAGCGCGACGATGGGCGACTTGTCGTCCGAAGACGAACGCGCATAAATCCGCCAGTCGTCGTGATAGAGCCCGCGATGCGTCGCGTTGCTCGCCGGAAAGGGAATGCGCTTTCCTCCGGCCTCGATGGCCGCGTCACGCAGCACGGGTTCAAACGGCTTTCCATCCGTCCACGCGGATGCATCGACCGGCTGTCCGTCGTAATGCGCATAAAAAATCACCGTCCTCTTGGCTTCCGGCGACATCAACTTCCCGAAAACCACCGGGCCGCGCCCGCTGATCGGAAGCAAATGCGTTTCGATTCCACGCGCTTCGAGCATTTCCACGAGATGTGCCGCGTTCTTCTGAATATTCGGCGTGTCGCTCGCCACGTTCGGAATCAATAGGAATTCGCTCAACTCGCGGATGATGCGGTCCTCGTTGTCCATGCGGTACTCCCGCACTTCCTGCGCGACCTGCGCGGGCCCCGGAGGAGTCGGCTTCTGCGCCAGCGCCGGACGCGGCAGCAGGACAATCAACATTGTGATCACGATTTGCTTCAAGGAGGTCCTCCTCAAACTTTCACTGTGTGGCTAATCCGTGTTTGTCAACGCGATGAGTCTTGCCAATTTCGCGCTGGCCGCCCCAGACGAGACGGCGGAGAGCGAAATCTCCGCGCCTTCACGAAAATCTGAGGCCACGCCCGCGGCGACTAGCGCTGCTGCGGCATTGATCACCACTATGTCGCGCGCCGCTCCTGCTTCGCCCTCCAGGATGCGGCGAATGAGCGCGGCATTTTCGGTTGCCGTCCCGCCACGAATGGATTCCAGCGGTGCGCGTGCCACGCCAAATTCTTCCGGAGTGATAATGAACCGCCGGATCGTGCCCTCGCGTACCTCGGCGACCATCGTCTCCCCCGCCAGGGAAATCTCATCCAGTCTACCGGCGCCGTGCACCACGAACGCGTGCTCCACGCCAAGCTCTGCCAGCGCCGCCGCTACCAGATCGATCACCTCCGGTGAAAATACACCGAGAACCTGCGCTTGCGCCCCGGCAGGATTGGTTAGCGGCCCTAGAAGATTGAAAACCGTTCGCACGCCGATCTGTCTTCGCGCGGGAGTGGCATGCCGCATCGCCGTGTGTCCTGCCTGCGCAAACAAAAAACCGATGCCGATCTCCCGTATCGCTTGGCCGTACCTTTCGAACGGCAGATCGATCCGCACGCCAAGCGCTTCCAGTACATCCGCAGAGCCGCTCCTCGAACTGGCTGCCCGGTTGCCGTGTTTTGCCACGCGCGCGCCCGCTGCTGCTGCGACAATTGCCGCCGCCGTTGAAATGTTAAACGTGCCGGAGTCATCGCCGCCCGTTCCGCACGTGTCCACCAGCTTCGTGGGCAACTCCTCGCCTTCGGCAAACACGCGAGCCGCGTGACGCCTCATCACCCGTGCGAATCCCGCAAGTTCCTGGGCCTGCACCGGCCGTTTGTTCAGCGCCGTCAGTAGCCGCACAATCTCCGGCGTAGCGACCCGCCCGGCAAGCAGCTCTTCCATCACCGCCTCTGCTTCCGCGCGTGTCAGGATGTGGCCGGTTTCCAGGCGAGCAATCAGTGAGAGTGTCATCGCGATGCAGCCGCGGCGTCGCGGCGAGGGGGAGGAAAAAGTCCGCTGTCAAGAGTAAATTGCTGCGCCATTCCGCGTGTCCTTGCTCCGTTTCGGAGTTCCGGGTAAACTCCTATGTTTCACGTTACCTCAAAATACTAACACTTGCTGACTGCTTCTCGGTCACACGGAACATGGAACCCCAATGAAGATTCACGAATATCAAGCGAAGGCGATTTTGGCGCGCTATGGCGTAACCACTCCCCGCGGCGAAGTCGCCTTCACCAAGGAAGAAGCGCGTGAAGCCGCGCAGCGATTGAAGTCCAATGTCTGCGTCGTCAAAGCGCAGATCCACGCGGGCGGCCGCGGCAAAGCCGGCGGCGTCAAGCTGGCCCGCTCCGCGGATGAAGCCGCCGATATCGCTGGCCAGATCCTCGGCATGAAGCTTGTCACGATCCAAACCGGCCCCGCCGGCCGCATCGTCAAGCGCCTCCTCGTCGAGGAAGGCCTCGATATCAAGCGTGAACTTTATCTGGGCCTCCTCGTTGATCGCGCCAGCGGCCGCGTCGTTTTCATGGCCAGCGCCGCGGGTGGCATGGAAATTGAGGAAGTCGCTCGGGAAAACCCCAGTGCCATCCTGCGCGAGACCATCCATCCCGCCGTTGGCTTGCAGCCCTATCAAGCTCGCAAAATCGCTTTCGGCCTCGGCTTGCCCCTCGAAGTCGTCAACCACTCCACGCCTTTCCTCCAGGCTCTTTACCGCGCCTTCATCGATACGGACGCCTCGCTCCTCGAAATCAATCCTTGCGTCCTCACCGGCGACGGCAAACTTGTCGCTCTCGACGCCAAGATGACCTTTGATGACAACGCGCTCTTCCGCCACAAGGAACTCCGCGAGTTCCGCGACCTCGACGAGGAAGATCCTCTCGAGGTCGAAGCTTCGAAGCACGGCTTGAACTACATCAAGCTCGATGGCAGCGTCGCTTGCATGGTCAACGGCGCGGGCCTCGCCATGGCCACCATGGACATCATCAAATACGCCGGCGGTTCTCCCGCGAACTTCCTCGATGTCGGCGGCGGCGCTTCCGCCGACCAGGTGAAAAACGCCTTCCGCATTCTGATGAGCGACCCCGAAGTGAAAGCCGTCTTCATTAATATTTTCGGCGGCATCTTGCGCTGCGACGTGCTCGCGACCGGCGTCGTCTCCGCCGCCAAGGATCTCGCATCTGAAAGTCCCCGTCGTCGTTCGCATGGAAGGAACCAACGTCGAGGTCGGCCAGCAAATTCTCCGCGACAGCGGATTGAACTTCACCATCGCCAGCGACATGAAGGACGGCGCCCAAAAGGTCGTGGCTCTTGCGGGAGGTGCGCGATGAGCGTCCTCGTCAATGAAAAGACCAGATTGATCGTCCAGGGCTTCACAGGCCGCGAAGGCACCTTCCACGCCCAGCAGATGATCGAGTACGGCACTAACGTTGTTGGCGGCGTCACGCCCGGCAAAGGCGGCACCAAGCATCTCGAGCGCCCTGTCTTCAACACCGTCGCCGACGCCGCGAAAGCTACCGGCGCGAACGCCTCCGTCCTTTTCGTTCCGCCGCCGTATGCCGCGGACGCCATTCTCGAAGCCGCCGACGCTGGCCTCGAACTGATCGTTTGCATCACCGAAGGCATCCCCGTCCTTGACATGGTTCGCGTGGCCTCCGTTGTCGATTTCAAGAAGACCCGCCTCATCGGCCCGAACTGCCCAGGCATCATTTCTCCCGGCAAGTGCAAGATCGGCATCATGCCCGGCCGCATCCACAAGCAAGGTAACGTCGGCGTCGTCAGTCGTAGCGGCACTTTGACCTACGAAGCCGTTCATCAACTCACGCGCCTCGGCATCGGCCAATCCACCTGCATCGGCATCGGTGGCGACCCCATCATTGGCACGCCGTTTCTCGACGCCATCAAGCTGTTTAACGACGATCCGGACACGCACGCCATCATCCTGATCGGCGAAATCGGCGGCAACGCCGAGGAAAAAGCCGCCGAATGGATCAAGGTCAACGTGAAGAAGCCGGTGGTTGGTTTCATCGCCGGACAGACCGCACCGCCGGGACGCCGCATGGGTCACGCCGGCGCGATCATCAGCGGCGGCCAGGGCACCGCCAAGGATAAATACGCCGCGATGGGCGCCGCCGGCATTCGCTGCGTCGAAACTCCCGCGGACCTCGGCTCCACCGTCGCCGCCGCTTTGAAGTGATTTTGTTTTTTCTCGTGACGGGTTTTTGTTCTGTAGCTCGGGCCTTTAGGCCCGGGGCTTTTTCTGAATTTTCTCGCTGGATTTTGCAACGTCGGGCTTTGGCCCGGCAGCTTCGACTCAATATTCTGGAGGATTTCTTTCGTGGCTCTCGAGCGCACTTTCGCAATCATCAAACCCGACGCCGTCGGTCGTGGCCAGCAAGGTGAGATTCTCTCCCGCATCCACAAAGCCGGCTTCAAAATCGTCGCCATCAAATCCATGCGCCTCACCAAGGAAGAAGCCGGCGGCTTCTACGCCGTTCATAAAGCCCGCCCTTTCTTCGGGGAGCTCACCGATTTCATGAGCTCCGGCAAAATTTTCGCCATGGTCCTCGAAGCCGAGGGCGCCATCTCCAAGTGGCGCGACGCCATGGGCGCCACCGATCCCAAGAAAGCCGCCCCTGGCACCATTCGCCACGACCTTGGCACCAGCATCGGCAACAATTGCACCCACGGCTCCGACGCCCCGGAAACCGCCGCCTTCGAAATCTCTTACTTCTTCTCCGGGCTCGAACTCATCTGATTCACCGCGCCACCCTCGCACAGGATCTGGCGCTGAGAAGCGGCGGGCCTAAGCCCGGCGTTTTCCTTATTTGAGGCCATTGTAGCGCCCGGCTTCAGCCGCCATTCTCTTCTCTCCGGCTTCTTCCAGTTCATTGGTGCGCTTCTCTACCGCATCGTCCTCCGTGCCTCCATTTTCCGAATTACCCGGCTCGGTTGCACCCTGCGAGTGGAATGATGTGCGCTTCGCGGCGCCGTAATTAGGGCCGGTCGGGGCTTTCGAACATCTCGTGAATGGCTGGAACAGAGGCTGCCGCCGCCGCGCTGATGGCCAGCAATAGGATTGCCCGCCGCCCCCGGCTGGCTCTCTTGGCGGATGGTTCATTCCTGGGGTCGTCTTCTCGGGGGTCCAGGATCACGCGATAGGACTTCCCTTCGGCAATAGTTTCGGTTTCCCCGCGATACGAAATCTCCAGGGGCCCGCGCCGTGCGTAAACCCGCAGTTCTTTTGGCCCGGTCACGCTTACCTGCCCCACGGTTGGCGCTTCCGCGGCGGGACGAATGCGCGCTTCGTCTGTCTCAATTTCCAGCGCTGCTGCTCGTGCAACGGAGAAGGCCAGGGTTCCCTTGGTAAGCTCAGCTTCGCTTTTTCCCGGCATGTTTGGATCGCAGCGCAAAATCATTGCGCCCTCTTCGGCGAGATCAAGCAATGATGCCTCACCGCGCACACGCAGCGCGCCCGCTGCTTCGGTCGAGAAACGGTCCCCATCATAGACTGTGGCTCCCGCTGAAACTGCGCCGGTGCTGAGGTGTGCGCCATGTGCGTACACCACGACGCCCAACACCGCTGCGCGCGGCGGTGTTGGAGGCCCCGCGAGCAAGAAAATCACCTCGAGTGCCAATGAACGGCGGAGGGGCATCGTTCCATACCTCCGTGGAGAACGCGCTATTCAAGGCCGCCTACGCGGCTCGAACCGGAGGGACGCTGCGGGAGAATAGTCGCGAGGGCTTAACTGCAGATGGTAGATATCAGTATAATATATACTAGTCAAGGTAAATTATAAACTGTATATAGCAGTGGGCGTGGCCCCTAAGGATCTTTCGGCAGCTTCAGGTAGAATCCCGTTATGGAACCCTGGCGTGAACTCGGTCGCGCTATGCTCGTTTTCGGTGCCCTTATCGCACTCATCGGTGCATTGCTCTATTGGGGTGGTCGTCTGCCGTTGCGTCTCGGCCGCCTCCCTGGCGACATCGTCCACCGCGGCGAACACACCACCTTCTACTTCCCGATCGTCACCTGCCTCCTCCTCAGCCTCGGCCTCTCCCTCCTCTTCTGGCTCTTCTCCCACTTCCGCCGCTAGTTGCTACGGCACCCCACGTCACCGCCAGTCCGGGCGGAGCAGGCTGGCGCCGCTTTTTCCCTTCGCTTCCGCGGTGGATCCGCATCTGCGTACTAGGCCGGCATTTGTACCATAAAATCCCAGAATACATCATATAGTATATAGTAATATATAGATTATTTCTCTTCTCGATAAGATTCTTGGACTGGTTCCGTGGTACCGGCGCAGTAGTACTGTTGGTCCATTCTGCTCCGCACCCCTGCCGCGTAGCCTACCCCCCTCGTGACTCTCAAACTGAGATGGATCCAGGGCGCGCCTGGTCGCACTATCTCGAGCCTCCTGAGGCGAGGGCAGGAAAACCTGCGGTTACGGACCAAGCTCCTCCTATCCTTCGTGCTACTCACCGCGGGGCTTACCTGTGCCACGCTCCTCGTCGTGCGGCGCAACGCTCAGGCTGAGGCGCAGCAACAAATCGAGCAGGAAGCGCGAAACGCCACCTGGACGTTTCGAGTTGTGCAGCGCCAGCAGCAGATGGCGCTGAGCCGCAAGGCAGACCTGCTTGCCTCGCTCGCTCTCATGAGGAACGGAGACGCCACCGCCCTCAAGGACGCCAGCGAAGATCCGTGGCAATCGGATGACTGCAACCTGTTTGTGCTGGCGGACAAGAACGGCAGGATTGTGGCTCTGCACTCCACAAGCCTGCCATTGCCTCTCACTTCCGCGCAAGAAATGCTGCTGCGCTCCGTTAGCCGCGGAGAGACCTCAGGATGGTGGTTTGGCGGCGGAAATCTGTATCAAGTGGTCTTGCAGCCTTTCTATGACGGCGCGCCGAGGAAGAAGAATCTTCAAGGCTTTGTGGTCGTGGGCCATTTGGTCGATGACCGGGTTGTCAATGACCTCGGAAAGATTGCATCTAGCGACGTCGTCTTTCTTTTTGGAAGGGAAGTCGCAATTAGCACCCTTACTCCTTTCCAGGAACTGGAATTAGCGGGTCAAATCCATGACCATCTTCCACTCACCCAGGTGGACCTTGCGGGTGAACGGTTTTACGCGAGTTCTGTCGAGTTGACTCCAGGTCTGCAGCCTTCCGCAGACCTGATTGTTCTTAAATCCTACAACGAAGTAGCGGCCTACCTTAATGGACTCAACCATCTGCTTCTCGGACTCGGGCTGGTGGCCATCTTCGCTGGAGGCGCCCTGATTTTCGTAATTTCCGATACTGTCACGCGCCCGCTTGCATCTCTTGTGCAAGGAGTTCAAGCGCTCGAACGTGGTGACTTTACTTATCCCCTGGAAGCGGGCGGCCACGATGAACTGTCGAGGCTGACCAGGGCGTTTGATGGTATGCGTGGCACTCTTCGGACGAATGAGCAGCAGCGGGAACAACTCGAAGGCCAGCTCCGTCAGGCTCACAAGATGGAGGCGCTGGGCCGGCTGGCAGGGGGAGTTGCCCACGACTTTAACAACCTGCTGACAGTGATCAGGGGCCACAGCGAATTGCTTCTCGACCGCTTTCAGCCGGGCGACGCTCCTCACAATAACTCTCAACAGATTCGGAAAACTGCCGACCGGGCCGCTTCCCTGACCCGCCAGTTGCTTGCTTTTAGCAGGATGCAAGCGGTTCAGGCAAAAGTCCTGGATATCAATGAACTGATCACCGACATGGGGGTGCTCCTGAGGCGCCTGATTCGCGAAGATATTGACTTCAGTCTTCGGCTTGGTGATTCGCTTGGCCGGGTAAAAGCGGATCCTGGCCAGCTTGAACAGGTACTATTGAACCTTACGGTAAATGCGAGCGACGCGATGCCGATGGGGGGCAAGCTGACCATCGAGACGCAAAACGTTGTCGTGGTTAGGAATAACGCACAGACGCGCCCATCGATTGAGCCCGGCAAGTATGTCCTGGTGACGGTTACCGATACCGGGCTTGGTATGGATGAAGACACCAAGGCGCGTATTTTCGAGCCTTTCTTCACCACCAAGGTACCCGGCAGAGGAACCGGGCTGGGTCTCGCGACTGTTTACGGTGCTGTGAAGCAGAGCGGTGGTTTTATCTGGGTGGAATCGGAACCGGGAAGCGGAACTCGATTTGAAGTCTATTTTCCGCGCACAGAGGAGCGAGTGGAAGAGAATTTCAGCGAAACACTGAGAAAAGGCACCGCGTCCGTCGGCCGCCGGAAAACGGTGCTCGTTGTGGAAGATGAGAGGGAAGTGCGGGAACTAGCCTGCGAATTTCTGACGGCTGCCGGCTACGATGTTCTTACCGCGGAAGACGGAAGGGAAGCGCTGGAAACCGCGGAGCGTCTGGGCGAATCCATCCAAGCCGTACTGACCGATGTGGTAATGCCCAAGATGCGGGGGCCAGAACTCGGCCTGCGGCTCAAAAGTTTGCTGCCCCGCGTAAAGATTATTTACATGACCGGTTATCTTGAACAAAATGAGGGTGGTGGCGGATTTCTCGAGGATGCCTTCTTTCTTCAGAAGCCATTTTCCCGCGAGACCCTCGTGCGTCAAGTTGGCCAGGCCTTGAATAGTAATAGTAAACGACCCGAAAGATCCGAGGCTCAGACGATTGCGGTCTAGCAATTCGTTTTTGTTCTAGGCACCCCGATGAAAATCCGTGGCCTTGAGGAATTGCACGGATGTTGATCAATCTCCTTCCCAGCAGCGGGCCTCGGCTTGGCTACCCGGCTAACTCCTGATTAGTGTTAGGGCCGACAGAGCCGACATTGTTAGAGATGTCCGGTACTCCGATTACACAGGAGTTGGTCCCAGCCTCATCTTATCTGTTGGTTTTGTAACCAAAATTCGTTCCTGTGGTTCTGTAGCTCAGCCCTTCAGGGCTGAGGCCTTTTTCTCCTCCCCAGCGGGTCACCAGTCAAGAGTTACGGATCGCCGGTCTCTCTCTCCTCTGCTGGCTCTTCTCCCACCTCCGCCGCTGAAAATTCCACTTGTGTGCGTCCACAGCTCAGCAATTGCACCAATTCAGTTTTCTGAAGCCACCATACAATATCTGGAATCAGATCGCTCGCTTTAGGCTTCATCCACTCCCCTTGGGCCGTTTCTAAGTAATTGAATAAAAAAGAGTAAGTTCCATCAGGCTGCTTCAACCTGATCATTGGAGAAGGAATTGCAAAGCGCTAATACCTCCGGAGGAGAAGTCGCTATTTGCCTGGAGATCAGTCCAGTCAGCCCTTTTCCTGTTCTTTTCGATTTTGGGGGATGCATCTGTCCTATTTCTTCTGCTCGAATGTCCTGTGTTTTACCGCAAGAGGGAGTTGATAAGGGGGAGGCTTTCATGTTGCGGAATTCCGCTTTTACACGCTTCGTCACGTTTTTTTGCCTTGGTTTGATGTTTTTTCTCGCAGGGACGAGCCTTTTTGGCCAGGCTACCGTTTCTACCGGCAGTATTCAGGGCATTATCACAGACTCCACAGGATCTGTGGTCATTGCCGCCAAGGTCTCCATTACTGATAAAGCCACCGGCCAAGTCATCAAAACCACTACCAACGCGGCCGGCGTCTATACTTCCGGCGCATTAATCCCAGGCAACTACGTGGTCAGAGTTGAGGCCGGAGGCTTCAAGACTTCCGAGATTCCGGTCGTCGTGCAAGTCGGCACCACGTCGAGCGCCAACTTGTCCTTGCAAGTGGGGCAAACTACGGAAACTATTGAGGTTCAGGCTACGACCGTGCAAGTGAACCTCGAGCAGGCCACTGTCGGCGGCGTTCTCACCGCCCACCAGATCGATACTCTCCCCATCAATGGCCGCAACTTCCTCGATCTCGCCCAGCTTGAGCCGGGCGTTCAGATCCAGGAGGGCAGTACCTTCGACCCCACCAAAAACGGCTTCTCCTCGATCTCCTTCGAGGGCCGCTTCGGCCGCACCGCAAGAATCGAAGTCGATGGCGTTGACATTAGCGATGAAACTGTCGGCACGACTACGCAGAACATTCCCGCCAGTGCGATTCAGGAATTCCAGTTGGCGCAGGCTTCCCTCGACCTCTCCACCGAGCTCACCTCCTCCGGCGCCGTCAACGTTACCACCCGCTCCGGCAGCAACGATGTCCATGGTCAGCTTTTCGGGCTGTTTCGCGACAATGCAATTGCTGCTGCCCTCCCCAGCAGCGGCACTTCCGCGCCCCCGTTCCAGCGCCAACAGTTCGGAGGACGTGCGGGCGGCCGCATCATCAAGGACAAGTTGTTCTGGTTCTTGGATGTGGAGCGCTCCAAACAGGATCTGGGTGCCGCCGAGCCTTTTTCCGCTCCATTCGATACCTTAAACACCACCCTTGAGCAGCCCTTCCGGGAGGTCCAGACCGATGGCCGCCTCGACTGGAATATCCGTGGCTCAGCCCACGCTTTTTACCGTTTCAATTTCGACCAGAACAGCCAGATTCGTCCGTATGGTTCGGCTAGCTCCCTGCAAGGCTTTAAGAACGTGAACCATACGCCTTCCCATACATTGGGCCTTGACTTCATTACCGGCGCCTTTACCCACAGCATCCGCTTTGAATATCTCAAGTTTCGCAACGCTATCGCCGATGGTACCTCCGGCATCGCCGCCGGTCCCGACAACCCGGTTCCTGGCCTGGGCATTAATATCGGAGCACCCATCGCGGGAAGTTGCGTAATCAGTGGCGGCGGCTCCTACTGCGGAGGCCCGAACCTCCTTGCCCCCCAGCAAACGATCCAATCCAACCACGAAATCAAATATGACGGCAGCAGGGTGATCGGCTCCCATATCATCCGTTACGGAGCCACTTTCAACCACATTCAAGGTGGCGGCCTCGCGGCATTTTTCACTTTCCCTCAAGCCGGTACCACCGGTGTCTGCCTGCCTTCCTCTCCGCCAAACGGTTGTATCACCAGTTCCGACCCTACTGCGTATCCCATTGATTTTGCATTTCTGGGCAACGGTGTGGGTTTCTCCACGGCTCAAAAAGCATTCGGGTTCCCGGCTGGCGGCCTCGGGCCGGACAATCGCTTCGAGTGGTACGTCGGCGACAGTTGGAAGATCCGCCGCAACGTCACCTTCACTGCAGGATTGCGCTATGTCCGGGACACTGGCCGCGTCGACTCCAACTTGGGTCCGCTGCCGGTTCTCAATCAATGGGGACCGGGGTTGGGCAACCAGGTCCGCACGCCGGGCGACAACTTCGCCCCGCAACTCGGTATTGCCTGGGATTTGACCGGAAAGGGCAAGACGGTTATTCGCGCAGGCGGCGGGCTCTCTTACGAGAATTCCATCTGGAACAACGTGCTCTTCGATAGCCCGGGACGCATTTCCCAAGGAGTCTTTGCCTACACGCCTCTGGTCTGCGCTGGGGGCGCAGCTAACCCCTTCACATGGCCAACCGCCATCGCATCAGGCGCTTCGGTTGCCGGAGGTGCGGGCATTGCAGGGGCCGGTAATACCGTGTCACCCACCTTTTGCGGAAACACCATCGCCGGCAGCGGCAGTGCCATCATCGCTCTCAGCAACGCTTTCAAGACGGCCGCGGCCGGCGTTACTGGCCTTCAGCCCAACCCTAACTTCATTGGAACAACTCTCAATGCAGCCAATGCCAGCGGCTTCGACGTTTTCAATCCTAATTACAAAACCCCGCGCTCTTGGGAGATGAACGTCGGCATCCAGCACGAAATTCGTCCTGGCATGGTCTTCAGCGCCGATTTCGTCCGCAGCATCGGCGAACATTACCTTCTCGGCATTGACATGAATCATAGCGGTGCGGCGCGCTCCTTCAACCTCGCCAACGCGATTGCCGCGCGTGACAATGCCCAAACGGCAAATGGCTGTTCTGCGGGTCCTGGGCAGGTCACCTGCATGATCAACATATTGGGTCAAGCGGGTGCTCAGGCGGCCTATTCTGGCGCTGGGCTAGACTCCAATATCGCCGTTACGGGTGGCGCTCCCTGCAGTTTCTGCGCCTTTCCAGGTATCAACTCCGTCAGTGGCAATTCCGGCGCGGTCGGCGTGCTGGACATGCTCTCTCCCGCTGGGCGCTCCGTTTACAACGGCCTGCAGATGAAGCTTGTCCAGAACGTCACCAGCCCTTTTAAGGGTCTGAAGACAGCTAACTTCCAGATTTCGTATTCCCTTTCTAAGTTCGTTAGCCAGGCCCAGGACCAGGACTTCATCAACCTGGCCGTCAACAACGACAACCCCTTGCAGTTCACTGGACCGAATGGTCTGGACCGCACCCATCAGTTCTCTTTTGGCGGGACCTTTACCTTGCCTTGGTACACCCAATTGAGCTTTATCGGCCATTTTTATAGCCCGCTTCCCCAAAACATTCTGCTTCCGCAGTTGACCAGCGGCGGTGAAATCTTCGCCACAGACTGGTTGGGCGCTGGCCTCGGTTCCAATGCCGCTCCCTTACCCGTTCCCGGCACTCAAATCGGCCAGTTCATGCGCTCCACCAATGCTGGCAACCTCCAAAACGTGATCAGCACCTACAACAGCACCTATGCAGGAACTCTCACGCCGGCGGGCAAGGAGCTCATCAATAACGGCGTGATGAGCATGGCTGATATGTCCGCCCTCGGTTGGGTTATGCCCACCTTGAACAATGTCGCTCCAGGCGCTCTAAACTTCCCATGGTTGAAGGCCTTTGATTTTATGATTGCCTGGCCTATCCCGTTCATGAACGAACGCATCAAGGTTACTCCCAGCGTTAGCATCTTCAATCTCTTCAACCTTACGAATGAATTCCTGCCAGGAAACCTCCCGCAGGCCAGCCTGCTTCCTGGTTCCAACGGCCTATTGGCACCCAATGCGATTGGCGGCGTGACCTCTGCCGGTATCACGCCCTTCCGGGCCAGCTTCCAGTCCGGAACCTACGCTCTAGGTGCTCCTCGCCAATTCGAATTCGGACTGAAGATCGATTTCTAGTCCGGACCAAATTTAGCTCATTCGAGGAAGCCAGGGCAGTTGTCCTGGCTTCCTCTTTTTATAGCCCGCTCCCCCATCCAAATTTCTGTTCCATGGCCGTCAACGGGAGATCTGTGACCTCAATTGCTTCGATAATTTTTCAATCCTTTTGAGTTTTCCTGGCAAGTCCTTTGGCAGCATTCCTTTGGCTGCCTGATCCATCGCTGGCGGAATCGATGCCGCCAGGCTCGCCAGTTCATCGGCAGCCTCTTCAGCTTCGCCATATCCGCGGGTGCTCGTTGCTCCAACGGCGGTGGCATGTCCCGCTGAGACTTTGCCTCCGCCTCCTCGGCCTGCCGCAAACTCGGCGGGGCTGGCTTCTGCGGCAGACTAGGTTGGGCCAGGAGAAGAACGATTACGAGAAAGTTTGTGGTCCTCACGTCCACCTCCGTAACCACGAGAATGGCCGTATTGTAAGCCCACCTGCTCCCTTGGAGTGACTTCACTTCTTGGGCCGAACTAAGATTCCCATCCTCAAATTTCCCCTTGGGCATCCTGTTTGTGTCTTACGCCAAAAATCATTCCCCACCGAATCCCCGAATTATCGGATCTCGCGCCAGAGTCCGCCCTCAAAATTCCTCCAACTCTCAGATTCTGAACCACTTATGATTTCCTTATTGACACATAGTACCTATGTGGTATAATTGTTTTTGATTTATCCGCCGCCATTCCGCCCTTTTTGCCCTCGGCCAGCCGAACCACGCTCGCGTCCCGGCCAGCCAGAGGAGAAATGCTCACCTGCCGCATTGAACCTCCATCGGCTACGATCCGCGAGTCATCAGTCACTAAGTCCTTTAAAATCCGCACTTGCACAAGTGTTGATTCCAGGGAACTTAAAATCCTTTAGAATGAATACTTAGAAAAAACATAGGGGTGGGGCGGGTGCTACGGTTAACCAGAATTCGTTCCTGTGGTTCTGTAGCTCTGCCCTTTAGGGCTGAGGCCTTTTTCTCCTCCCCAGCGAGTCACCAGTCACGAGTCACGGATTACCGGCCACTCACTCTAGCCCGCGCGCTATGTTTTACGGAGACGGGAAACTTACGACTGACCACTGAAAACTTAAAATGAGCCAGCTCACCTTCAATCTTCAGCCCACCCGCCAGATCCTCACCGTCAGCGAGCTCACAGCCAGAATCCGCGACCTCCTCGCGAAAAACTTTACTGACATCAACGTCCAGGGCGAAATCTCCAACTGCCGCGAAGCCCAGTCTGGCCACATCTATTTCACCCTGAAAGACGATCGCGCCCAGGTCCGCTGTGTTTTCTTCAAGCAGCAGCAACGCGGTATCAAATTCCGCCCCGAAGACGGTTTGCAAGTCGCCGTCCGCGGCTCCATCAGCGTCTACGAGCAGCGCGGCGAATATCAGATTTATGTGGAAAATCTCGAACCGGTCGGTCGCGGTGCATTGCAGCTTGCCTTCGAGCAATTGAAGAAACGCCTCGAAGCCGAGGGCCTTTTCGACGCTTCACGCAAGAAGCCGCTGCCGATGTTGCCCAACCGCATCGGCATTATCACTTCGCCCCGCGGCGCCGCCGTTCGCGACGTTGTTCGCATCCTCACGCGGCGTTTCCCCAACGTCCATCTCACCGTTTATCCCGTGCGCGTCCAAGGGGAAGAGGCTGCCGGAGAAATCGTCAAGGCCTTGAAATTTTTCAATGCGAAAAAAATGGTGGATGTGCTCATCCTCGCGCGCGGCGGCGGTTCCATGGAAGATTTGTGGGCCTTCAACGAAGAGATCGTCGCCCGCGCCATCGCCGCCTCGGAAATTCCCGTCATCTCCGGCGTCGGCCACGAAACCGACTTCACCATCGCCGATTTCGTCGCCGATGTTCGCGCTTCGACGCCTTCCGCCGCCGCCGAACTCGTCGTCCAGACACGCCGCGAATTTGACAAGCACATCGCCGACCTCCGCGAAACACTGGCCGGCTTGATCCGTTACCGCTTGCTGGAATTGTCCCGCCGCGTCCACGAACTCTCCGCCCGCCGCGGTTTCCGCCGCCCGCTCGATCTCCTCCGCCAGCAGCGCCAGCGCGCCGATGAGATGACCTCGCGCCTCGCCCTCGGCCTCCGCGCGCGCCTCGAGCAGTCCCGCAAGCGCTTCACTGCCGCGCATCTGCGCATCGCATCCTTCGATTTTCGCGTGAAGATCGCCGCCTTCCGCCTGCGCCTCGAAAAACGTACTGCCGAACTCGGTGTGCGCGCCGAGCGCCTGCTTCTTGCCAGGCGCGACCGTGTTGAGAAACTTCTGCTGCAGCTCAACGAGCGCAGCCCCTTGAAAGTCCTCGAACGCGGCTACGCCATCGCCACTGATGCAGCTGGCAATGTCCTCCGCTCAGTGGAAAACGTCGCTCTCGGCGACTCCGTCGCCATCCAGCTCCACCGCGGAAAACTATCTACAGAAGTGAAGAAGAAGGAGGTTTAACTGTTCTCTGATTTCTGATCCCGGATAACTGCGGTTAGTCTTCTTCGTCGCTGGAAGAAACTTTCAGGACCGCGAGGAACGCTTCCTGCGGAATATCCACCTGGCCGACGCGCTTCATGCGCCGCTTGCCTTCCTTTTGTTTTTCGAGCAGTTTGCGTTTGCGCGAAATGTCTCCGCCGTAGCACTTGGCTAGTACGTTTTTGCGAATCGCCGCAACCGTCTCGCGAGCGATCACGCGGCTGCCAATCGCCGCCTGGATCGGCACCTCGAACATTTGGCGGGGAATCAGTTTCCGTAAGCGCGTCACTAATTCGCGGCCGCGTTCATACGCGAGATCGCGGTGAATGATCAGCGCCAGCGCATCTACCGGCTCCCCGCCCACCAGGACGTCGAGCTTGATCAGATCGGACTCGCTGTACCCGGCGAGATGGTAGTCCAGCGAAGCGTAGCCGCGCGAAACGCTTTTCAGCCGGTCATAGAAGTCGAGCACGATTTCGTTGAGCGGCAGTTCGTAGGTGAGCATGACGCGCGTGGGCGAGAGATATTCGAAATTTTTCTGCGTCCCGCGCTTCTCCTGGCAGAGCTGCAGAATTCCGCCGACGGTATCCTCGTTGGTGATGATCATCGCTTTGATGATCGGCTCTTCGATCTTGGAGATGTCGCCGGGATTTGGAAATTTTGCGGGGCTGTCCACTTCGAGGACTTCGCCGGTCACGCGTGTGATGCGGTAGCGCACGCTCGGCGCCGTGGTAATGAGGTTCAGCCCGAATTCGCGCTCCAGCCGCTCCTGCACGATTTCCATGTGCAGCAGGCCAAGGAAGCCGCAGCGGAATCCGAAGCCGAGCGCGACGGAATTTTCCGGCTCGTAGAAAAATGCCGCGTCGTTCAATTGCAATTTGCCGAGCGCATCGCGCAGCGGCTCGTAATCATCGGCGAGCACGGGAAATAATCCTGCGAAGACCATCGGCTTGATGGCTTCGAAGCCCGGCAGGGCGGGCGCGGGGCGGCCCGCTTCCGTGATCGTATCGCCCATGCGCGCATCGGCGACGCGTTTAATATTTGCGACCACGAACCCGACGTCCCCGGCTTCCAGTTCTTCGAGCGCGACGGGTTTTGGCGTCAACGTGCCCAGGGTTTCAACTTCGTAGACCTCGTTGCTGTAGACGAGCCGGATTTTCAGATGGTTCTTGATGCGGCCTTCCATCACGCGAACGAGCACGACGGCGCCGCGGTAAATGTCGAACCACGAATCGAAAATCAGCGCCTGCAACGGATTTTCCGCGCTCCCTTTCGGCGGCGGCACGCGCGCGACAATGGCTTCGAGCACGTCCTCCACGCCGAGGCCGCTTTTCGCGCTGATCATCAGCGCGTCGTGCGCGGGAATCGCCAGCACGCTTTCAATCTGTTCTTTTACGAATTCCGGCTGTGCGGCGGGCAAATCAATTTTGTTGATCACCGGAAGTATTGTCAGATTATGGCCCGCGGCAAGAAAAGTATTCGCGACCGTCTGCGCTTCCACTCCTTGCGAGGCGTCCACGACGAGGAGTGCGCCTTCGCAGGCGGAAAGCGCGCGCGAAACTTCGTAGGAAAAATCGACGTGGCCTGGCGTATCGATCAAATTTAATCGGTAGGTATTTCCATCTTTTGCTTTGTAGTGGAGGCGAATGCTTTTGGCTTTGATGGTGATGCCGCGCTCGCGCTCCAGGTCCATGGAGTCGAGCACCTGCTCGTGCATTTCGCGCGAGGTCAGCGCGCCGGTCATTTCGAGCAAACGGTCCGCGAGCGTGGACTTGCCGTGATCGATGTGCGCGATGATGCAGAAATTCCGTATGAACTTCGGGTCCATTTTTTCTTTCAGCGGTTTTCCCGGTTTTGAATTCTTTCAGGGACCGGTTTTTTTGCTACCGTCAGGATTCGAATCGCCTGCCCGGTTTTTTCGGCAGGTCTGCCGGCCACGACCGCTCCGCGGCCATCCGAGCATTTGCCCATTCGCGGTCGCGCGTGGTTCGCGAACGACACGTGGAGGGCAAAACCGTGCCGTGTAAACATTCAGTTTGCCACAATTCGAATGCCGCGTCTGCGTCCGTTGGGCTCTGGGAACTGAAATCGATTGCCCATGCTTCAGGGCTTGCAAATTCACCTGGGTTTAATACTCACGCGCCGCCATTCAGGGCCAGCTTTTTACAAAATTTGCCGTGGACCCTCCCATATCAAAGCTGAGTGAAGCCGCCTTGAACCTTTGTTCCGGGCCGATGGATGCCTTAGCCTGCGGCGCTTCTCAAGCGGCTTGCAAAACCCCGGAAAAGTGTCTTCCGAGTCGCTTCGGAAACTCTTATGGTTCGTTTGCCGAAATTGGACCAGGCTTCTCGGGACTCGGATGTTTCTGGGCAGCAAGGAAAATTTTTGCCCAAATCCGCCACGGTATTAAAATAGAAAGGAGTTCTGCCGATCTACTACAGATCTAAGGTATTGAAATTAAGAGACTTGTGGACAAATATCGTGGCCCCTTGATTGCTTCATGTACTACACTCGCGGTCATGCCTGAGAGCTCTTCCGGAGGCTGAAGATGCGATTTTTAAGAGTTGCCCAGAGGCGGTTAGGAACGGCGGGCGAACTATTCTGGTTTTTTGCGACCGGGAACAGGTGGTGGATGATCCCCGTCATGGCTGTCCTGTTTGTCTCAGGCGTGTTATTGATTTTGGCGCAAAGCTCAGCGATTGCGCCCTTTATCTACACTTTGTTCTAGGTGCCCCTTGTCGCAAACCAGCTTGCTACGCCGTCTTTGGGAAGGGTGGAAACGCGTCGGTCGGAAGATTGGAGATTTCCAAGCCCGGATTCTCCTTACACTGATCTACGCAATCTTTGTGCTACCTTTTGGAGTGATTATCACCCTCTCGGGTGATCCACTCCGGATTCGCAGACCCCGTCAGAAGTGGCAGGAGCACCCTGAGGAAAAGTCGGACATGCGATGGGCGCACCGCCAGTGGTGAATCACTTTGCCTTCTTATCTCCGCGCAACCTCTGCAATACCCTGGCCAAGGTGGAGCGGCAGACTCGACATGGATTAGTGCATGAGAGGATTTCCTTCGGCTCATGCAGAACTGAGAACTAGATCTCCAAGGTAATTCCAGGCACCCCCCCCAATGTCAAGGGAGGCCTGCGACAGAGAGGGCGCATGCACATTCTCGGGATCTCCTGTTATTACCACGACGCCGCCGCAGCTTTGCTCCGCGATGGCCAACTCATTGCGGCAGCCGAAGAAGAGCGTTTTTCCCGGGTCAAACACGACTTCGGCTTTCCTAAGAACGCGATTCAGTTCTGCCTCAAAACCGCGGGGATCCGCAGCGAGGATCTGGATTACGTCGTTTTTTTCGAAAAGCCCTTCCGCAAGTTAGATCGCATTCTAATGTCGGTCTTGCAAACCTACCCGAAGTCTTGGAAAGTCTTTCGGGAGTCGATGATCACCTGGATGATCGACAAGCTCTGGGTGGCCAGCACCCTGGAATCCGAACTGGGTTTGTCCAAGGAACAAGTTCTCTTCTGTGAGCACCATCTGTCTCATGCTGCCAGCGCTTTTCTCTGCTCGCCCTTTGATGAGGCCGCGATTCTAACCGTGGACGGAGTCGGCGAATGGACCACCGGCACCTGGGGCACTGGCCGCGGCAGTGAAATCAAGTTGAAGGGGCAAACGGCCTTCCCGCATTCCATTGGCCTCCTGTACAGTGCGTTCACGGCATTTCTCGGCTTTGAGGTCAATGAAGGCGAGTACAAAGTAATGGGCATGGCTCCTTATGGGCAGCCGCGCTATGTCGACAAAGTTTGGAAAGTGGTCAAGCAACACGAAGATGGGTCTTTCTCGCTGGATATGAACTATTTCAGTTTTCATTATTCCACCGACAAGACCTTCAACAGCCGCTTTGTCGAATTGTTTGGGGAGCCCCGCCAGCCGCAGTTGCACTTTTTCACGAAGAGCTCTGGTTTCCCCGCGTATTTTGGCGAGAAGCCTGGGAATTACGATGAATTATGTGAGCGCAACCAATATTACGCGGACATAGCCGCCAGCATTCAGCGCGTTACGGAAGAACTTCTTCTAGGCATGGCTCATTACGTTCACCGCCAAACCGGTATGAAGCGGCTTTGCATTGCAGGCGGCGTAGGTCTCAACAGCGTAGCCAATGGCCGGCTCCTCCGGGAAACTCCGTTTGACGAACTGTTCATTCAGCCGGCGGCCGGTGACGGTGGGGGTGCCTTGGGGGCGGCGCTGTGGGCTTACAATACGCTTCTCGGCAAGCCGCGAAACTTCTGTATGAACCATGCATATTGGGGGCAGAGCTATGACTCCGGCGAGATTCGCACCTTTCTGGAGCAGAATAATATCCCCCATCTGTTCATCGAAAGCGACGACAAACTCTTGGATGCTACAGTGGAAAGACTTTCGACTGGGAAAGTTATTGGGTGGTTCCAGGGGCGGTTCGAGTGGGGGCCGCGCGCACTTGGCCACCGCAGCATTCTGGCCGACCCAGGAAACCCCCAGATGAAAGACATCGTCAATACCAAGATCAAGTTTCGCGAGCCCTACCGCCCTTTTGCCCCATCAGTTCTGGCGGAATGCGCGGAGACATACTTCGATTTGCCCGATGCGCAGAGGCACCATCCGGCCAGATATATGCTTTATGTAGTCCCTGTGAAGGAATCAAAGCAGGCTGCACTTCCGGCGATCACGCACGTTGATGGTACGGGACGCCTGCAAACCGTCTTTCGCGAACAAAGTCCTCGCTATTACAGTTTGATCGAGCGCTTTGGCAAAGCCACTGGTGTCCCAGTGCTGCTCAACACTTCCTTCAACCTAAAGGGCGAACCGATTGTCACCACGCCAGCCAACGCCTTTCACACGTTTTCCGCAAGTGAAATGGACAGCCTGGTTCTGGGAAATTTCCTTGTGGACAAGGAAGCCTTGAGGTGAAACGTGCAGCGAAGGGACAGCTCTTAGGCACAGGGGGCGGCAATTAGGGCTGCGTTCCGCGAAGATTCCAGCTGGAAAAGAAAGGACCCTTCGTGGATATTCTGGTGTCTTACCGGGGTTTCACACCACGATTGGCCGCGTAAGTTTGACACTTGCGAGAATGGGCTGTCATCCTGAAGATTCGACGAAGTCGAATCCGAAGTATCTCAGCCGCTCACTACTGCCGAAGTGCGGACCAGTGGAGCTCCTTTCCGGCAGGAGCCGGAAACTTCGGTCGCTTAGGAAGAGAGTGGCAGCAAAGTAGCCGCCGAAGTTATTCGATTCCGCTGTGAGAAATGCGGGCTAAGCACAGCTGCTCCTCCGCTCGCCACCGAACCATTTTGGGCAACAGGAGTCGCGGCAAGGAATGTCAGATTTCTGAGTTCTTAAGTCTCGCGCAAGTTATTCGCCGCAAATAAACCGCCCACACGGAGCCAGTGCTTTTTTCGCGCGAATGGCTTATAGCGAGCGCCGAAACTCCATTTCCCGGATGCTATACTTCATCCAGACGCCAAGCGCCAAAACCCCATGAGTTCACGCCTGAAAATTCTGAATATCGTCGGTGCGCGCCCCAATCTACCGAAAATCGCGCCGCTCATGCACGAGATGCAGCGCCATCCGGAGATCGAGCCTATCCTCGTCCACACGGGCCAGCACTACGACGAAAAACTGTCCGACATTTTTTTTCGCCAGATGGGAATTCCCTCGCCCCATGTGAATCTTGAGGTTGGCTCCAGCTCCCACGCCGCACAAACGGCGGAAATCCTCAAGCGTGTCGAGCCTGTTCTCATCGAACGCAAGCCGGACGTGGTGGTGGTCGTTGGCGACGTCAACTCCACTATCGCAGTTTCTCTTGCCGCCGTGAAGCTCGGCATCCGCGTAGCTCATGTGGAGGCCGGTCTCCGCAGTTTTGACCGCACCATGCCCGAGGAGATCAATCGCGTCCTCACAGACGCGCTGGCTGACTATCTTTTTGTTACCGAAGAGGATGCCATTGAGCACCTCCTGAAGGAGGGCCGTCCTCGCGAGAGTATTTTCATGGTCGGCAACGTCATGATCGACTCCCTGCGCCAATTCCTGCCGATCGCGCAGCAATCGGGCATCGGGGACGAGCTGGGCTTGAAGAATGGGACAGGCTGGAGGCGGTTCGGTGTCCTGACTCTCCACCGCCCCTCAAATGTTGATTCCACGGAAAAACTTGGCCAGTTGGTGGGAGCCATAGATGCCATTGCCGCGGAAATCCCCGTCATTTTTCCCGTGCACCCCCGTACGCAGCAGCGGCTCATGCAGGGAGGCATCCAGCACCGGGCGCAATTGCGCCTCATTCCCCCGGTCGGATATCTGGATTTCCTCTGCCTTCTCAGCAAGGCGGCGCTCGTCCTCACCGATTCGGGCGGCATCCAGGAAGAAACAACCGCCTTGGGCGTTCCTTGCCTGACCCTGCGCGAGAACACGGAGCGCCCCGTCACCATCTCCGAAGGCACGAATCAGCTTGTGGGCACGGATCCGGAAAAGATCATTGCGGCGGCCCGCGCCACACTGGCAGGCCGGTGCAAAGCAGGCCGAATTCCGCCGCTTTGGGATGGACACACGGCGAAGCGGATAGTCGAAATTCTTTTGAAAGTGGTGCCCCGGGGAAATGCTGCGTAGGTGTCAGTAACAATTCGAATACAGGCCTGCCAAAGGGCCTTGCCCCTTTGGCCAGTTTTTACTACGCTGACGGGCAGTGACTACGAAACGTGCTTCCTCGAAACTGACGGTTTGTATTCTCTCGCCGCACCCGCTGGTGCTAAGCGAGTTCGAGCGCATTTTGGCGAAAGCGCCGCAATTCAAAGTCATATCCAAGCAGCTGGAATCCACCCTTGCGCCCGATCTGCGCAATCTCGAGCCGCCTCGTGCTCAGGTCTACGTCATAGACGCGCATGCCGCCAAGCCGGCGACCGGCGCGCTCATGGCCAATATTCTCGAGCGTCATCCGGAGGCCCGCCTGATCGTCGTGGGCGAGCAACACAATGAAGCGAATAGTTTTTCGCTACTGCGCCTCGGCGTGAAGGGACTGCTCACCTACGTCGAAGCCCGCGAGCAATTGATGCGGGCGCTGCCGCTGGTTGCCAACGGAGGTTTCTGGGTTCCACGCCAACTGCTCTCGGGATTTGTCGATTCCATCCTAACCGGCCAGGGCCGCCGCTTGAAGACGGATTCCGTCACGAATCTCAGCCGCCGCGAGCAGGAAGTGCTTGATTCGCTGTTGGAAAATTTTTCCAACAAAGAGATTGCCAACAAGCTCAACATTGCGGAACGAACCGTGAAGTTCCACGTTTCAAATCTGCTAAGCAAGTTCGGCGTTCGCCGCCGTGCCGACCTGATCCTTCTCACTTTTCAGCGCCGCTTGTCCCAGGGTTGATCTTCTCCGGCTTTTTCCCTGACAGCCTCCCATTCTTTCGGGCCGGCAATCCTGATGTATGCTGATAGCTGAAAGCCGCATAATCCTTGCGTCACGAAAACTCAGGAGCTGAATCAGGTGAATATTCTCGTTACCGGAGCCGCGGGCTACATTGGCAGTGTCTGTTCGGAAGTGTTGCTCGACCGTGGCATGCGGGTCATCGCTTTGGACAGCTTGCTGGAGGGCCACCGCGCCGCTGTGCCTCCAGGCGCGGAATTTTGTCAGGTAGATCTCGGCGACCCTCCTCAGATTGAGAGTGTTTTCTGCCAACACAAGATTGACGCCGTGATGCACTTTGCCGCCGAAGCGCTGGTGGCAAAATCCGTGAGGGAGCCTAGCATTTTCTATGCGACGAACGTAGCGTGTGGCATAAATCTGCTCGATGCCGTTACGCGCCACGGCGTAAAAAAATTCATATTTTCTTCAACAGCGGCAACCTACGGCGAACCGGAGATTGTGCCCATACCCGAAGACCATCGCAAAGCGCCCATCAATCCTTACGGAAAATCCAAGCTTGTTTTCGAGCAGATTCTCGGGGACTATCGGGCCTATACCGGACTGAATTTCGTCGCGCTGCGTTATTTCAATGCCGCAGGGGCTTCAAAGGAACGCGGCGAACATCATCGAGTGGAAACCCACCTCATTCCGAGGGTTCTTGACGCCGCGAGCGGCAACCTGGCGTACGTGGATGTATTCGGCAGCGACTATTCCACGCCGGACGGAACGTGCGTGCGCGACTACATCCATGTGCTCGACATCGCCGATTCCCACGTCCGCGCGCTCGAAGAGATCGACCGCGTATCCGGCGAGGCTTTCAATGTCGGCAACAGCCGCGGCTTCTCGATTCTCGAAGTCATCGGGGCGGCGGAACGCGTCACCGGGCTGAAAATCCCCCGCAAACTGGGGCCGCGGCGCCCCGGCGATCCTGCCGTGTTGGTGGCCAGTAAGGAGAAGCTAAAGCGCGCGCTGGGCTGGGAAGCGGCGCATTCCTCGATCGAAGAAATCATCTCATCGGCCTGGGCTTGGAAACAGAAACACCCACATGGGTATGCCGACAGCGCGGCGGCCTAGAATCAGTCGGTGAACTTGAAGCGGATGATGCACCAAAGAGCCTGGACGCCGTCTTTCCAGGTGATCTTCTTTCCTTCTTCGTAGGTACGGCCCGCGTAAGTGATTGGCACTTCGTAGATGCGCCAATTATGTTTGGCGATTTTTGCGGTGATTTCCGGTTCGAACCCAAACCTGCTTGACTTGATCTCGATCCCCTGTAGCACTTCCCTGCGGAAGACCTTATAACAGGTTTCCATATCCGTGAGTTTCAAGTTGGTGAAGATATCCGAAAGCAGGGTCAGAAATTTGTTCGCAACGTAGTGCCAGAAGTAGTGTACGCGCTGAGGTCCGCCGAGAAACCGGGAGCCGTAAACGACGTCCGCACGTCCCTCAATGACCGGCTCGAGCAGTTTCTCGTAATCGCGAGGGTCGTATTCGAGGTCCGCATCCTGCACCAGAACAATTTCTCCGGTCGTTTCAGCAAATCCCCGCCTCAGCGCCGCACCCTTTCCCTGGTTCTTCGCTTGAAAGAAAAATCGCAAATCCCGCAAGGAAATGGGGTCATCGCCATCCTGTGCGGGAGCCAAGGCTTCGCCCTTCGTTTGCCGGGCCACCATGCTTTCCAGAATCTGCCGTGTTCCGTCGGTCGAGCAATCATCCACGATGATCACTTCTTTGCGGATGCCAGTATCCAGCACGCGCCGCAGGATCTCATCGATCGTGGACTTTTCGTTGTATACAGGAATCACGATGGAAACCTTCGGATTGTCCAGCGCGGATGGGTTGTGCCGGTGGTGGGCCATGGGTTGTCGAAAGATTGTAGCTGCGCCTGCTTAGGTCAGTAAAGAAAGATCCTTGCTGTGTTCAAATTTAAGTCATCCTCAGGCTTTCCGCAATCTCTCAAAGCCATTATCCTTGTAGCGACGCAAAAAGACGCGGTCCCAGTCTAGACAATGGGTAAGAAGAAGCAATCATGGAATGCCGCTAGTTGTTTTTTGCCGTAAGCTTTGTAGATGACGTGTTGAATTCTTTTTTGCCCGTTCTGCCGGTTTAAATGGCGACTTTCTACATTGAACAATTTGGGTGCCGCGCCACGCAGGCCGATGGAGCCGCCCTCGAGCGGCAATTGCTGGAGCGCGGTTGCATTTCCGCATCGGATGCCTTGACCGCCGACATTGTTGTAGTGAACACGTGTACCGTTACGGCGTCCGCCGATGCTCAGGCCCGCGACGCCATTCGAAAGCTCCATGAGGCAAACCCCGCCGCGCGCGTGATTGTCACCGGATGTTATGCTCAGCGCGCTCCGGAAGAACTGCATCGGCTCCCGGGTGTTGCCTGGGTTGTCGGTAATTCGCATAAGCCGCAGATTCCTGGCCTCATCGAAGCCATCTCACCAAAGCCCGCGCCTTCCCATTCGAATGGTTTTTTCCCCGCCGCTTCTCTCGCAACGCCGCTTTCGGAGCTCTCCCCTGTGCCTGCGAAGATCCTGAGTGGTGATATTTTCGAGCAGCACACCTTGCTTGCCGCCCCGGTTCTCGGCGGTGAGAGTCATCACACGCGTCCCACTCTCAAAATTCAGGATGGCTGCAACTCCCGTTGCTCTTACTGCGTGATTCCCTTCGTTCGCGGCAAGAGCCGCAGCCTTCCTGCGGAAATTGTGATCGAGGAAATTCAGCGCCTCAGCGAAGGCGGATATCGCGAAATCGTCCTCAGTGGCATCAATCTGGGCACCTATGGCCGCGACCTAGCTCCCCGCGTCGAATTCGAAGGGCTTCTCCGCCGAATCCTTGACGAAACCTCTCTTGACCGTCTCCGCATCAGCTCGATCGAGCCCCTGGATATCACCCAGGATCTGGTCGATCTGTTTGCTTCCACCGAGCGCATTGCCCAGCACTTCCACATTCCACTGCAATCCGGTTCCAATCGTATTCTCGCCGCGATGCACCGCTGGTACCGCGCCGAGCACTATGCCCGCCGCGTCGAGCTGATTAGCGAGCGCCTCCCCCACGCGGCCATCGGCGCCGACGTCATCACGGGCTTCCCCGGCGAAAGCGAAGAGGATCATGCCGCGAGTTGTGCCTTCCTCGAATCCCTTTCATTCACTTATCTCCATGTGTTCTCGTATTCGAGACGCCCAGGCACGAAAGCCGCAGCTCTTTCGAACGAGGTTCCTGGCGCGGTTATCAAACGCCGCGCCCGCGAATTGCGCGCCCTTGGCGAAAAAAAGGCCTCCGCCTTCCGCAAGTCTCAACTAGGCAGGGAACTCCATGTGCTCACGCTGCATCCCGCGCGAGATGGTGTGAACAGCAGGACGCCGGTCCTATCGAGCAATTATCTCCGCCTCCAGGTGGAAGGTTTTTTCCCGGCAAATCAGTGGTTACAGGTCAGAGTGCGCGAGTCCGGCGAGAGTTCACTGGCCGGAGAAATTTTCTGAACTGCTCCAGTTGTAATCACTGTAGAATCGGGGCACTCGACCGCGATGCTTGCCCTAGGTATCTGGAGTTTTGGCCGCGACTCTTCCGCCGTTCTGGTGGATGAGAATTCGATCGTTGCTGCCATTGAAGAGGAAAAGCTCAGCCGCTCGACAGGCATGGGCGGTATTCCCAGACTAGCCATAGCCCGGTGCCTGGAGCAGCGCGACGCAAGGATCGCCGATGTGCAAGCCGCTGCTTTCCCCTATCGCCCCGCCGCTTCAGCCGTGCGCGAGGCGAAGTTCCGTTTCGGCCTGACGTTTTCGGGTTCCGGCGGCGCATGGTCCCAATTCCTGGGCAGGATTTTTCGGGAAGCTGCCCAAGTCCGCCAGATCCGTCAACTCTATGGCGCTTCCACTCCATTCCTCTTTCTCGAGCATCATCTCTGCCACGCCGCCAGCGCCTACTACACATCTCCTTTCGAACGGGCTCTCGTATTGACCCTCGACGAATGCGGCGACATGCGCTCGGGCTCACTCTATCTTGGGGAAGGCGGCGAACTCCGTCTCCTTCAGCCGATTCGCTTCCCCAATTCGCTGGGCTGGTTCTTTTCCCGGCTCACGCAGCTCATCGGCCTGAGGGCCCACCGCGATGAACACAAAGTGCAATGGCTCAGCAAGGACGGCAAACCAGATTTCGCCCCTGCTTTCCGAAAGGTTTTTCGCTGGAACTCCGACGGGCTGCCGGTGCTCGACAGGCGCTATTTGGGCAAGGATCTGGAAGAAGATGGCAGATTTTCCGCAATGATCCTAAGCGATTTGAAACTTGCCCCACAAACAATTGCTTCTGATCCGCAGTTGTGCGCTTCCCTGGCCCGCAGTGCGCGCGTCGTTCTAGAAGAGATCATTCTCGAAATGACGGAACGCTATCGTAAACAATACTCCGTCGATTCCCTGTGTGTTGCCGGCGGCCTTTTTCTTAATGTGTTTCTCACACGCGCCCTCGAAACCCGAAGCGCCTTTAAGGGCATTTACGCCCAGCCCGTCGCCGGCAATTCCGGCACGGCCTTGGGCGCGGCGCTCCTGGCCCGCAAGAGCCTAGGCGGCAGGGCGCGGCAATCCTTGCCTCATCTTTACCTTGGACGCGGCTTCTCCTCCTCGGAGGTCAAGGCGGTTCTCGACAACTGCAAAATCATCTACAAATATCCCTCTGGCGAAGAGCAACTCTGCGCGGAAGCCGTGCAACTCCTCCTGCGTGACAAGATTGTGGCATGGTTCCAGGGCCGCACCGAATTCGGCCATCGCGCCCTCGGCAATCGCAGCATCCTGGCTTCCCCTTTTTCGGAGTACGTCATCGAAAACGTGAACCAATACATCAAGCACCGCGAGGATTTCCACCCGTTTGCTTTTTCTGCGCCGGCGGAAGTCGTCCCGCAGCTCTTTGATTGCTCGCCAAATTGCCGATTCATGGCTTCGCTAGGATTGCTGAAACAGGGTGTGCCCGCCGGTTTGGAACGGTTTGCCTTCGAAGGGCGCCAGGTTCGCGTCCATGCCGTTGAACGCGAAACGAACCCCCTTTTCTGGCGTTTGCTCCACAAGTTTGGAGAGAGCGGCGCCCGCGCCGATCCTGTTCAATACCTCTTTCAATCTTTTCGGCGAGCCGCTTGTTTCCGATCCGCGCGAAGCCATCCGCAGCTTTTATTGCGCCGGCATCGACGCCATGGCGATCGGCGATTTCCTTCTTGTTAAATAACGCCCAATTTATTTTTTCTTTCAAAGCAACTGGCCCGGCGATGCGGTTCACGTGATGAGGAGTTGCAGAGACGGCCAGTGAGATGGATGCCCCGGGGCTTGATCAAATTTCGAAGATGACTTGCGCCAGCGCCTGAGTCTGTGTATGCGTGATGCTCAGGGCGATATGCAGTACACCGAGCTGTTTCGCGATTTTTCCTGCTTCCCCTCTCAGCGCCAGCGTCGGCCGCCCGCTCGCCTCCCGCACCACTTCCAGATCCACCCAGCGCACGCCGCGCCGCCAGCCTGTTCCTAACGCCTTCATCGCGGCTTCTTTCGCGGCAAATCGCCCGGCGAACCGCTCATGCTTGTTCTTAAACTGCTCGCAGTATTCTCTCTCTTGAGGGGTGTAAATGCGCTTCAGAAACGCTTCGCCATGGCGTTCGATCGCCGCCCGAATGCGATCCACTTCCGCAATGTCCACGCCCATTCCGATAATCAAGACGCCTCCCACGCCCGCGCGTTCAGCTCTGCGGCCGACTCCGATTATACTGTTAGACCTGTGGCTCCCGTGAAAACAGTATCGGCGAAGCGTGGCATGCGCAAACAGCGCGCCAGGGCTGGCGCTGTACCAGCCTGGACCGAACGCAAAGTGCGTGGCATACGAATCCTGCAAGTGCCGGCTCTTTCCAAACTTCCCTGGCTTGTGCATGGCTTCAGCACCCGCCCCGGTGGCGTCAGCGATTTGGCGGGTGAAAAAGTTCTAAATTTGGGCTCTGCCGAATGGGACACCCGCGAAAACGTCCTGGAAAACCGCCTGCGGTTTCAATCTGCTCTTGGCGCCTACGATCTCACGCTTGTCCCTCTCAAGCAATTTCACTCCGATGCGGTCCAACTCTTCGATGCTGCCCCTGTTGAACCCTGCCGCGGCGACGCTTCCATCACGAATCGCCCGGGTTTGCTGCTCGGGGTCCAGACGGCGGACTGTGTTCCAATTCTTCTCGTGGATCCGAAGAAACGCGCCGTGGCCGCGGTTCATGCCGGATGGCGCGGAACCCTTCGCCGCATGGTGATCAAAGTCACCGGTCAGATGCAAATGCATTTTGGTAGCAAGCCCTCGAACTTGCTCGCCGCCATCGGTCCAGCCATCGGCGGCTGTTGCTACGAAGTTGGCACGGAAGTCGCAATGGAGTTCAAGTCGCAGTTTCCGAATGCATCCGAATGGTTTGACGAACTCCGCACCGGCGACGAACCGAATCCCTTGCAATGGCTCAACATGATGCCGCCCGGCCACCAGCCGCCACCGAAAAATGTTCTGCTCGATCTCCGCAAGGCCAATCGCGCGCAACTGCTCGACGCCGGCCTCCGCGCCCAAAGCATCTTCGTCAATGATCTCTGCACGGCGTGCCGCCGCGATCTTCTCTTTAGCTATCGCAAGGAAGGAGCCATGACCGGCCGCCTCATGGCCGTCATAGGTATGCGTGGCCTGGCAGGCCAACGTGGGAAATAAGCGACGAGGGGCGCCTCGAGGTGAAACGATGTGGTTCGCCACAGGATTTCCCCCACCGTCAGAGCTACGCCTGCGGCCGTACTCTTTCGGCATTTGCATCAGAAATATTCAGCAGCGCCAATTGTCCGCACGCGGCCATCACATCGCGCCCGCGTGAATAGCGCACAAACGCGGGCATGCCGCGGTCCACAAGTATCCTCCGAAATTCCTCGATCCGCTCCGGCGATGATTCCCGGTACGGCAATTCGCCCGGATTCCATGGGATCAGATTCACCTTCACGCTCTTCAGCGGCGCCAATAACCGAACCACGCGCTTCGCATCTTCCGCCGAGTCGTTCACGCCGCCAAGCATTACGTATTCGAACGTCAGATGCTCCCAGGTCCGCAACGGATATCTCTTGCATGCCTCGACCAAGGCAGAAAGCGGATACTTTTTGTTAATGGGCATTAGAACGTCGCGCTGCTCGTCATTCGAAGCGTTCAAGGAGATTGCCAACTTGGGCCGCACCTTCTCTTGCCCCAGGCGCTCGATTCCCGGAACGATCCCGCTCGTCGAAAGCGTCACGTGTTTCGGCGAAATTCCCATGCCTCCGGGGTCCAGCAAAATCCGCACCGCCGCAATCACTGGCTCATAATTCAGCAACGGCTCGCCTTGCCCCATCAGCACAATGTTGGTCTGAGGGGCAAGCTGCGCCTTATTCTCTTCCAGAGGGAGCAGCACCTGGGCCAGAATCTCTCCCGCGGTCAGATTCCGAATCAGCCCGAGTTGCGCCGTCAGGCAAAATTGGCAATCCACGGCGCATCCTGCTTGCGTCGAAATGCAGATGGTCTGCCGGCCTTCGCTGGGCATGAACACCGCCTCCACAGACGCAGGCTTGCGGAATCGGGGTAATTCCGCTCTGCGACTACTCTCCGCGTGCTCTGTGTCCTCGGCGCCCTCTGTGTTTAATTCTTTTTCTTTTCCGGCGCTTTCCAGTCCGAACAAATACCGCACCGACCCGTCCGCCGATACAAACCGTTGTTTGACCTCCGGCAGAGTGATTGTCGCCTCTTTCGAAAGCCGCTCCCGCAGTGCGGTAGGCAAGTTCGTCATCCGCGCGACGTCAAACTTTCTTTCCGCGTACAATGCGTGATAAATCTGCCCACCCCGGTACGCGGGCTCGCCCAGAGCGGAGCAGAATTCCTTCAATTCTTCTTTTGATTGGCCCAAGAATTCCATGGTCGTTGTGTGCCGCCAGGGAGGCTGAAAACGGGTCATCCACCTCGGACTACAGATTACCTCCTTTCGTTACCTCGTTACGTCATTACTTCGCCCGCGAATAGAGCTATAATTCCCGAGCAATCCCTGCTCTAAAAGATTCTTCCAGGGGAGGCACCCGATGGCAGGAAACGTCGCGATCGAACAGTTCACAATTACCGATTGGGTCAAAGGCCTCACTGCTATCCCGGAGCGAGACTTCACGCTCTCCACCGTGCAGGACTACATCCTCCGCCGCGCCGTGCGCCCGGAGACGATTGACAAGTATCTTTTCTTTTCCAAGGGCAATTACACACGCAATCTCATATACAGGAACAACGTTTTCGAATGCATGACCATCTGTTGGGAGATCGGCCAGCACAGCCGCATCCACAATCATCGCGATCAAAACTGCTGGATGTCCGCCCCTATTGGCCGGCTGCGCGTGCAAAATTACCGCGTCGAACAGCGTGATGCCGCTCACGGCACGTGCAAAATCATCCCCACGGATATCTACGATCTCGACGCCACGCACCCCGCCCACGTGAATCCCATGGAACCCGTCCATGAGGTCATGAACTTGCCGGAGTTTAACGAGCGCGCCGTCAGCATCCACATCTATTCCAAGCCCTTTGACAATTGCGAGGTCTATTACCGCGACAAAGGCACCTACGCCGATGTCCCGCTCTTCTATACCAGCGAATACGGAAAGCTCAATCCTTCCGAGAAACTTCTCTGACAACGGTTCTTCAACCGGCTCTTTAGCTCTTCTAACCTCTTGGGGTTATTGGATTTATTGATTTCCCCGGTTCTATTTTCCCTTTCCTCTGGCCTGTGTCACAATCTCTCTATGCCCACGGAAGCCCGTGACATTCAAAAGCATCTCTTGCCCAATGGCCTGGTGGTGATCACCGAGACCATGTCCCACGTCCGTTCCGTCTCCGTCGGCATTTGGGTTCGCAACGGCTCTCGGCGCGAAGTCCTCGAAGAGAACGGCCTCGCCCATTTCATCGAGCACATGGTCTTCAAAGGCACGGAGCGCCGCTCCGCCGAAGCCATCGCGCGTGAGATGGATTCCGTCGGCGGCATGCTTGATGCCTTCACCTCCAAAGAGCAGATCTGCTTCAACGCCAAGATTCTCGATGAGCACCTGCCCATCGCCTTTGATGTCATCGCCGACCTCGTGCTGCGCCCGAAGTTCGATTCCGAAGACGTGAAAAAAGAACGCCAGGTCGTCCTCGAAGAGATCAAGATGGACTTGGACAACCCTGAATATCTCCTCCATGAAATTTTCACCCGTGGCTTCTGGCCCGGCCATCCCCTCGGGCGTCCGATTCTGGGCACCCCTGAAACGGTAAAAAAATTCCATCGCGACGCTCTGCGCACGCGCTTTCAAAACTGGTTCGCGCCTGATCACCTGGTGATCACCGCCGCCGGCAACGTCACTCACGAGCAAGTGATGGAATTAGTCCAGCGCGACTTCGGCCACCTGAAGCCGGCGGGCCCGGCTGAAAACGATGGCGCTCCGCAGACCCACGCCCCCATCCATCTCGAAACCAAGCGCGACCTCGAGCAAGTTCATCTTTGCATCGGCGTTCCCTCGGTCCCCCTCGGCCACGAGGACCGCTTTGGCATCGCCGTTCTCAACAACCTTCTGGGCGGCGGCATGTCCTCGCGCCTCTTCCAGAACATTCGTGAGAAGCAGGGTCTTGCCTACGCCGTTTTCAGCGAACTCACCCCCTACTCCGATGCAGGCATGATGACCGTCTACGCCGGCACGGCCGCGGATACCTTAGGCCAGGTGATCGACCTCACCATTCAGGAATTTCGCGCTTTGAAAGAATCGCTTGTCAGCGAAGAGGAGCTTCGCCGTTCCAAGAATCACCTCAAGGGTTCGCTCATGCTCTCGCTCGAATCCACCAGCTCCCGCATGTCCAATCTCGCCCGTCAGGAGCTCTATTTCGGCCGCTTTTTCTCTCTTGACGAAATCCTTGCCGGGATCGAGGCCGTCACCCGCGAAGAACTGCAGTCTCTCGCCCGCCACTACTTCCAGACCGGGCAGATTGCCGTCACGATCCTGGGCCCCATCAACGGCTTCACCCTCGACCGCTCCCGTCTGGCCTGCTAACCCAGCTTGTCGAATCTCCGTTGACGCCGTAATCGCGCTCTGCCATCATTCTGAAAATTCGTTTGTGTAGCGCCGGGCGGAATTCATCCCGACAAAGTCGGGCCCGGCATCTTCGGCAGAGCGAGGAGTCACCGATCGGCTTGCGGGTATCCATTCTAGCGTCTGGCAGCTCGGGCAATATTACGTTACTCGAGACCGAGCGCACCCGCCTCCTCGTGGACGCCGGACTCGGCAAGCGCGAAACGCTTGCCCGCCTTGCCGCTGTTGAAAAAACCGTCGAACATCTCGACGGCATCCTCATCACCCACGAACATACCGACCACTGCAATGGCCTGCCGCAGATGCTAGGGCTATGGAAAGCTCCGCTCTACGTCACGGAACCGACGATGGACGCCATGCAGCGCATCCTGCCGGAAACTTTCGGCAAGCGTCTCAACGGCGTCGAAACCATTCACGCCGGCCAGCACTTCACCGTTGGCGATATCGACGTCCACGCTTTCGCCATTCCACACGACGCCGCCGATCCCATCGGCTTCACCTTCCGCTCCAACGGCTCAAAAATGGCCATCGTCACCGACCTGGGCTACATGCCCGAACTCGTCAAAGTGCATCTCCGCGGCGCGGATTGCCTGGTCCTCGAATCCAATCACGATCTCGACATGCTGAAAGTCGGCCCCTATCCCTGGGTCGTCAAGCAGCGGGTCCTCAGCCGCACCGGGCATCTTTCGAATCACGCCGTCAGCGAATATCTTTCCGACCCTGAAGGATTCGACGCCATCGCCCGCTACCTCGTTCTGGCCCACGTCTCCCAGGAAAACAACAACCCTGATCTCGTCCACCTCTCCGCGGAAGAAGCCTTGAAACGCCGCCCCGCCGATTCCGCCTTCACCGGCGAACTTCTTGTCGCCTCCCAGGACATCCCCCTCAAGCCCCTCGAGCTCTAGCATTTTTTTGAATTCAGTCCATTTGAAAATTCGTTCGCTTTTTCGATTGCACTCTTCTAAACTCAAACCTTCTTGGTAGAGGTGCGGAGGCCATGAGTAGCCGGGCGTGCTTTTCCGATCAGCTTCGGATGCCCGCGCGAAAGGGGCTTTTCTATTGTCCGCCGAAATCGCAGCGGTAGCTGAACCCGCCGCGGTTGGGGGGCAGGCCTAAGTCCTGTCCACTGTCATCCGTCATCTGGCGGCCGCTTCTTGGCCGCGCAAGAATCGGATGAAGCGCTATCGAGAGGCGGCAGCCCGAGCTGTATCCTCGCGGTTCCTTCCTTTCGTTTCGCTCATCCAGAAATGCCCGTAAAGAATGAATCTGTTCGAACTAACACGCGCGCTCGTGGACATCGAATCGACCACCAGCCACGAGAAAAACGTGGGCGACTACCTCTTCGCGCACTTGTCTTCACTGACCGCCCGCTACAGCGGCGGGATCGAGCGCATCCCCGCCGAGCCCAACCGCGACAATATCTTTGCATCCTGGGGCGCGTCCCTCGTCACGCTTTCCACCCACATGGATACCGTCCCTCCCTTTTTTGCTTCCCGCGAAGACAACGATTTCATCTGGGGCCGCGGCTCCTGCGACGCCAAGGGCATTATCGCCGCGATGATTTCTGCTGCGGAGAGACTGCTCGCCGCCAACACCCACAATTTTGGCCTGCTCTTCGTGGTCGGCGAAGAACGCAACAGCGCCGGAGCGAAAGCGGCCGCGGCTCAGCCGCGCGGCTCGCGCTTTCTCATCAACGGCGAACCCACCCAGAATCATCTCGCCCTCGGCACCAAGGGCGCGCTGCGCTACGAGATCACCGCCCACGGCAAACTCGCGCACTCCGCCTACCCCGAACTTGGTCACTCCGCCATCCACTCGCTGCTCGACGTTCTTCACGACATTCGTCAAATTCCTTTGCCCGAAGACCCCTTGCTCGGCCGCAGCACCCTGAACATCGGCGCCATCGAGGGCGGCCGGGCGCCCAATGTTGTCGCGGACCACGCCGAAGCCGAGATCATGTTCCGCACCGTAGGCAATCCGTCCACGATCCGCGAAGCCGTCGCTAAGGCCATCGCTGGCCGCGCCGAAGCCCGCGAAGTCCTGCACACCCCGGCGCTCCACCTGACCGCCTTCGACGGCTTGCCCACTACCGTCGTGGCTTTCACGACGGACATTCCGACGTTCAATGGCGCGTGGGGGCAGCCATTTTTGATTGGCCCCGGCAGCATCCATGTCGCGCACACCGCCGAAGAACGCATTTCCAAAAAGGAGTTGTCCGAAGCCGTGGACATTTACGCGCGCATGGTCACGCAACTCCTCACAACGGGGCGGAGCGCGTGATGAGCCTCGGCCTTGCCATTGTCGGCTACGGGAAGATGGGCCGCCTCATCGAGCAGCTCGCGCTTGAATATGGTTTCGACGTCCGGGCCAAATTCGATTCCCGCAACAATCCCGGAGGCGTGGGCCTCACGCGTGATGCTCTCCGTGGCATTGATGTGGCCGTTGAATTTTCCACGCCGGTCGCTGCCGCGGAAAACATTCTCTGGCTTGCAGCAGCCGGCGTGAACACCGTCGTGGGCACGACGGGCTGGCTGGAACAATTGCCCTCGGTTCGCGATGCCGTCGCGCGGAACGAAACGGGCCTGGTTTGGGCCGCGAATTTTTCGGTTGGCGTGAATATTTTCATAAAGGCCGTTGCGCATGCGGCTTCGCAGTTTGCAAAGCAGCCGGGCTACGAGGCCTGGGGCTGGGAGATTCATCACGCGGCGAAAAAGGACGCGCCTTCGGGAACGCTCAAGAAACTTGCGGAAGAGATGCGAGCTGCGGGATATGACCGCGCGCTCACGCTGACGGCGAATCGCGCCGGCTCGCTTCCCGGCACGCATGAAGTTGGTTTTGATTCCGCCGCCGACACCATCACGCTCCGCCATACGGCTCGCAATCGCGAAGGTTTTGCGCGCGGCGCATTACAATCCGCGCGCTGGGTGGCCGGCAAGAGAGGTGTCTTTGAATTCCAAGAGATCCTCGGCGAATTGGGCTGAGCAATCTTCGTGTGGGCTGTGGCCCGCCATCTTTGGTTTTAAGTTGTTCGACGTTCAATCAAGCAAGGAGAAACAACATGTTTACAGGCACCGGCACCGCGCTCGTTACTCCCTTTCGGCAGGATGGTTCGCTCGATGAACCCGCTCTGCGGAAGCTCGTCAAGCGCCAGATTGACGCGGGCATCGACTTCCTTGTTCCCTGCGGCACAACCGGCGAGAGCCCCACGCTTACGCACGAAGAGCATCTTCGGGTCGTCGAGATCACCGTCGAGGTGGCCAAGGGCAAGGTGCCGGTCCTCGCCGGCTCCGGCGGCTACAACACCGCGGAAGTCATCGCGCTCGCGCGCGAAGTCGCCGCTCTCGGCGCGGACGGCATCCTCTCCGTCACTCCCTATTACAACAAGCCCACGCAGGAAGGCCTCTACCAGCACTATCGCGCCATTGCCGAAGCTGTGCCGCTGCCCATCATGCTTTACAGCGTGCAGGGCCGCACCGGCGTAAACATCGAACCCGCCACGGTGAAGCGCCTTGCCGCCATCGAAAACATCGTGGGCCTCAAGGAAGCCTCCGGCAACGTCCCGCAAATGGCCGCTATTCTCAACGCCGTCCCCGACGATTTCATCGTCCTCTCCGGCGACGACGCCATCACCCTCCCGCTAATCTCTCTCGGCGGCCGTGGCGTCATCTCCGTCGTCTCCAACGAAATTCCCGCGGAAATGGCGCAACTCACGCGGCGCGCTCTGCAAGGTGACTTTCCGGGCACGCGTGAAATTCACCGCCGCTTCCATCCGCTCATGGAAATCAATTTCGTCGAGTCGAATCCAATCCCCGTGAAAGCCGCCATGGCGCAAATGGGCCTCCTCGAACCAGTCTGGCGCTTGCCACTTGTCCCGCCAAAAGCGGAGAATCAGGCGCGCATCCGGGCCGTGCTCGAATCGCTCAGCCTTCTGCAAAGCGATGCCGCCGCGCCCGCCGCCGTGAGGGTTCATGCTGCCATTGCAAGTTGAGCGTTTGTTTGACGAAGCTCCGGCCCACTACGAAGAAGAGCATTTCTGGCTTTTCCGCGACTTCAAGGCAGCGTTGAATCACGGCGAAATTCGCGCCGCCGAGCCGGATCCAAAAACAAAATCCGGCTGGCGCGCCAACCCCTGGGTCAAGAAGGGCATCCTTCTCGGCTTTCGCATGGGCGCCATCGCCGATATGTCCATAGACGCCGCGAAGCAGCCCTTTTTCGACAAGTCCACCTATCCCGTGCGCGCGTTCACGTCCTCGGATGGCGTGCGCATAGTTCCCGGAGGTTCCAGCATCCGCGATGGCTGCTATATCGGCCGCGGCGTCGTCTGCATGCCGCCGATGTTTGTGAACGCTGGCGCCTACGTTGGCGAAGGCACGATGATAGATTCCCACGCGCTTGTCGGCAGTTGCGCGCAGATCGGCCGCAATTGCCACATTTCCGCGGGCGCGCAAATCGGCGGCGTCCTCGAGCCAGTCGGCGCGCTGCCCGTAATCATCGAAGACGAGGTACTGGTCGGCGGAAATTCGGGAGTGTATGAAGGAACCGTCGTCAAGCGCCGTGCCGTCCTCGGCACCGGCACGATTCTCAATCGTTCCATTCCTGTATACGATCTCGTGCGGGACGCCGTTTACACCGCCACGGAAACCGAGCCGCTCGTCATCCCGGAAGAAGCTATCGTCGTCCCCGGCTCGCGTGCCGTCTCCCATCCCTCTGGCGCAAAATGGGGGCTCTCGCTGCAAGCCGCCGTCATCGTCAAGTATCGCGACTCCCGGACCGAAGCGCGCGTCCAGCTGGAAGATCTCCTGCGCTAGCGCCCTTTGGACGGCTACTCGCCGCGCCTCCGTCCCGTCCGTCGAGAGCGCCTTCTGCGGTATGATGAAGAAGGGCAAGACCGGGTAGTATCCGCATCTTTTTTCGTTTGTGTCTTAGGAGAAGGAATTGATCCCACGCTATACGCGCCAGGAGATGGGCCACGTCTGGAGCGACGCCAACAAGTTCGCCAAATGGCTCGAAGTCGAGCTAGCCGCCACGGAAACACTGGCCGAAGCCGGCCAGGTCCCGAAGGACGCAGCCGCCGCGATTCGCGCTCGCGCCAAGGTGGATGTCGCGCGAATCCACGAACTCGAAGCCCGCGTGAAGCACGACGTCATCGCCTTCACCATGGCCGTCGGTGAATCCATCGGCGACCCCGCCGCGGCGCGCTGGCTGCATTACGGCATGACGTCGAATGACGTCGTGGACACCGCGCAGGCTCTCCAGGCACGTGAAGCCTCCAAGTTGATCGAGCGAGCTTTGGTCCTGTTCGGCGAAATCCTCGATCTGCGTGCGCACGAATTCCGCCACACTCCGCAAATCGGCCGCACCCACGGCATTCATGCGGAGCCCATCACTTTCGGCCTGAAGATCGCCAATTGGTTCGCGGAAAATCAGCGCAATATCGCGCGCTTCCGCGAAGCGGCCGCGCAAATGACCGTCGGGAAAATCTCCGGCGCCGTCGGCAACGCTTCGCACCTCGGTCCGGAAATGGAAGAGCGCATCTGCCAGCGCCTGGGTCTCGGCGTCGCGCCGGTGGCCTCGCAAGTGATTCAGCGCGACCGCCATGCGCACTACCTAAGCTCGCTAGCGCTCATCGCGGCGACACTCGAAAAAATCGCGCTGGAGATCCGGCATCTGCAGCGCACCGAAGTCCGCGAGGCGGAGGAACCTTTCGGCGGCGAGCAGCGCGGCAGCTCCGCCATGCCTCATAAACGTAATCCGGTTTCCTGCGAGCAGATTTGCGGCCTCGCGCGCCTCGTGCGTTCGAACATGCTCGCCTCGTTCGAAAATGTGGCCCTCTGGCACGAGCGCGATATTTCTCACAGCTCCGTCGAACGAATCATTCTTCCGGATTCCACGATCCTCGTGGATTACATGCTTTCGAAAATGGCTGCAATCCTCGGACAAATGCGTGTCTTTCCGGAGCGCATGCTGCGCAATCTAGAATCCACGCACGGGCTTGTTTTCTCCGGACAATTGCTGCAGGACCTGGTCGAGAAGGGCATGTCGCGTGATGACGCCTACAAGGCCGTGCAGGAGAATGCCATGGCGGCATGGGAGTCCGACACCAGTTTCCGCGAACGCGTTTCAAATGATCAGCGCATCACGAAGTACCTCGATGCGAAAGCGCTGGCGCACACCTTCGATCTGCAGCGCCAGCTGCGCTATGTGGATGCGATCTTTGACCGCGTTTTCGGGCCGCATCCCGCCGGCGAGAAATCCGCCGCCGGTTCCGCGGGAAAACACTAGCAGGATCAAGGCATAAAATCTGATTGGCTTGCGCCGCGAAAACAAAAGGCGCCCGGGTGTAAACCGGGACGCCCGTTCTGCCTCTTCTAATTCCGGCTTGCGCTGAAATTAGCTGCGGAGGCGGAAACTGCTGGAACAGAAGTTCGCAATTAGAAAATAGAAACTCGCACTACTAAACTCGCCCTTCACACTAAAGCCTACTCGACGCGTTGTACGTACCGCGCTTCCGACGTGTCCACTTTAATTCGGTCGCCTTCATTCACAAACGGAGGAACTTGCACTACCAGGCCGGTTTCCAGTGTTGCGGGCTTCATGACCGCGCTGGCGGTGGCCTTTTGTAGCGTCGGCTCGGTCTGGATCACTTTCATGTCCATGGTATCCGGCAAATCCACGCCGATGGCTTTTTCCTCGAAAAATTCCACCTTCACGATGGTGCTGGGAATGAGATAGTACACGGATTCGCCCAGTTCTTCGCGGCTCATCTGCATCTGCTCGTAGTTCTTCGTGTTCATGAAGTGGAAATCGTCGCCCTCACTGTAGAGATATTCGAATTCGACCTCATCCAGAATGGCGCGATCCACGAATTCCTCGGCGCGAAATCGGTAATCGATGATGGAACCCGTGCGAAGGTTTCTCATGCGGGTCTGCATCGAACCGCGCTTGTTGCCGGGCGTGCGGTGATCGACGCTGAAAATGGTGAAAAGCTGGCCCTCGTGCTGGATGACCATGCCGGGGCGGAGTTGTGTCGCTTTAACGCTGCTCATAAGCTCCCTAGGATTATTTCTAATTTCGGAAATTCCGGAGGGCGAACCAAAGCCCGCCCCTGCACTACACGCGGAATGACTCGAGGCACGCTGGCGAGAGATTCCCATCCAGCGCGAAACTACAGTATACGAGCCCGTCTTCCATTGGGTCAATCGCTCAGGGTTCGAATCGCCCGAGGTCCGGATTGCGCCTCGAAACCCGAAACGGACAGGCCATGCCGCCCCCCGCCTGTCAATCCTCGCCCTTCTTGGCCTCCTTGGCGCGCTGCTTAGCGGCCGCTGCCATCATCCTCTCGATTTCCTCGGGATCGCGCGGCAACCGCTCGCTTAGAAGTTTGTATCCGGATTCCGTAATCAGCACGTCATCTTCGATCCGCACGCCAAGATTCTCTTCCGGAATGTAAATTCCGGGCTCGACGGTGATCACCATGTTGGGCTGCAGCGGCGCGCAATACTCGCCGGGGTCGTGGACGTCCAAACCGATGTCATGTCCCAGTCCATGGATGAAATATTGCCCGAGCGGTTTGTTATGAAGATCTTTTCCGTGCGAGTTGATGTAGTTGTAAGCGAGTTTGTAGATGCTCTTGTCGCCCTTCCCGCAGTAATTCATCCCCGGTTTCAGCGCATTCAGCGCCGCGTTTTGCGCCCCGAGGACAATGTCGTAAATTTCCCGCTGGCGCGGCGTGAATTTGCCATTCGCGGGAAACGTTCGCGTGATGTCCGCCGAATAACCGGAATACTGAGCCGCGACGTCGAGCACGACAATGTCGCCGTCTTCGATCTTGCGCGAGAGCTTGTCGTAATGAAGCGCGGTGGAATTGGGTCCCGCGCCGACGATGGGCGCATAACCTTCCGCCTCGGAGCCGCCCATGGCGTGAACTTCCACCATCTTGGCCGCGACCTGATATTCGTAGAGGCCCGGCCGCATCATCTTCATGGCCTCGAGATGCGCATCGACGGACAGATCGATTGCTTCCTTCAGGAAAGCGATCTCGCCCGGCGACTTGATCTCCCGCAGGGGGTTGATCTGCGCGCGAATGTCCTTGAGTTTGGCTTGCGGCGCGCCGAGTCCGATCCAATCGACGACCGCCTTTTCGTGCGGGTAGCCCCCCAATTCTTTTTCATAGGGCAGAATCGTGGACAGCGTGGGATAAAGCTTTGACAGCTTCTCAACTGTCGCGCGCATTTTCTCGAACGGTTCCACGGTGGCAAATCCCGTTCGCGCTTCGATCCCGGGGTCGGAAGGCGACATCCTGATCCCGTTCCATTTCTCTTTATTGGGATTCTTGGCGGGAAGGAAAAAAATCTCGCGTGGGCCGTCCCATCCGTCTCCGGCCGCCCCATTCTTGAGGCCCGGAAGCAATATCAAGCCCACGCCTTCCTCGTTATGGCCGGTCAAATAGTAGAAATTCTCCTCTTGGGCAAAAATGTAAGCCTGCGAAAATTCTTCACGCCCCGTGTAGCCCCATAGGATGATCGGTGCGTCGGCTTGGGCCGCGAGCTTGGCGCGGCGCTCCGCATACACGCTGTTGGGCTCGCGCTCTCGCCTCTGCTGTGCGGTCGCGGCCAGCGCCAGAAAGGCCAGGCCGAGCCATCCCAATAGAAACCTTCTGCTGGAACTCCAGTGACCACGCGCGCACACCCACCTCGGACGACCACTCATTCATTCACCTCGGAACCACCGATTTGCTCTTGCTCCCACAGGGCGAGTGGGCTTGCGGCGCCCCTTTTGCAGCCCCGCGATTGTATCCGAACTATTTCTTAAAAAGCAGAGGAGCCGGGGACAACTTCCTTCTCTTGTTTCCTGCATAGAAAGTGGAAATAGCCACTCGCCTTCGTCCTGTATCCTCGAGACCACCCTCGTCAGCCAAAGCGCATCCCCCACATTTGCTATTCGTGCCCCAAAATGTCCCCAACCGCACCAGAAACCCTCCGGTTGCCGCCTTTCTGCCTGGATGCTACGATTTGATATTCCATGTCCCCTACCGAGACTCAACAGAGCACTGGCAAGCGGCCCCGTGTGGGCATTCCCTGGCGCACCAGCGAGGAAGAGCGCAAGGGCGTCCGCGACAAGCTCGATTACTATTTCCAAGCGGTCAGGAAGGTGGGAGCGGACCCGGTCGAAGTTTCTTTGAATCAATCCCCGAGGCAACTGACAGAGCAGTTGCAGGGATTGGACGCCTTTGTACTTCCGGGTAGTCCGGCCGATGTCGATCCCGGCCGCTACGGTGCTGCTAGGCACCAAGAAACAAAGACTTTAGACCAAAATCGAGACAATACCGACGCTGCCATTCTGGCCCACGCTTTCGAGTCCTCAAAACCCGTCCTGGCCATTTGCTACGGCTGCCAGATGCTCAACGTCCACCTCAATGGCACCTTGATTCAAGACATCCCTGCGGCACGGCCTCATCGGCCGCACGCTGTCCCTCACGGCACGACGGACCTCAGTGCGGGAGCTAAAAGCGGCGACCAGAGCCACGACGCCTCATTAACGGTCGGAAGCATTCTCGCCAAGCTTGCCAACTCCTCCTCTGTGCGCATCAATAGCAGCCATCACCAGGCCATCGATAAGCCCGGTAAAAATCTTCGCGTCGCGGCGATAGCGCCTGACGGCACGATCGAAGGTGTGGAGTGGACTGGCGATTCGAACTGGGTCGTGGGCGTACAGTGGCATCCCGAACGAATGCCGGGTGATGCGTTGTCCGAAAGGTTGTTCAGCGAATTCGTCGCCGCGGCACGCAGCGCCCGCAGCGCCGTGTCGCAATCACAGTAGCGCCTTCTGCGGGCGTTAATTCAGGGGGATGTCGTCAGCGGCGGCGAACCGGAGTTCGCGGATCGAAGATTCCGGCCCTGCCGGGAAGGATTTCAACCGCAGAATTCGTAGCCGGGTTGGCCACGAATTGCCTTTTTTTTCGTTTTTCAGATTCTTTGGGGGAATCATGATCTCACTCGCAGGCAAGGCCGCACTCATCACCGGCGGTTCGCGCGGCATCGGCGCGGCGGCCGTCAAGCTTTTCGCGCAAGCTGGCGCCGACGTCGTATTCAACTACGTCAAAGCCAAGGATGCCGCGCTCCAGGTGCAGCAGGAGGCAGCCAAGCATGGCACCCGCGTCGAGGCCTTCAAAGCCGACGTCGGCCGTCACGCCGACAACAAAAAACTGGTGGATCAGTGCATCGCCCGGCTCGGCCGCCTGGACATTCTTGTGGCCAACGCCGGCGTCTGGAATTTCGAGGATCTCCCCATCGAAAAAATGACCGAAAAGCAATGGGACGACATGATCCGCATCAACCTGAAAAGCGTTTATTCGATCATCCACTTCGCCGTTCCGCACATGATCAAGCAGAAGTCCGGCAAGATCATCCCCATCAGCTCGACGGCCGGGCAGCGCGGCGAATCCTTCCACACGCATTACGGCGCTTCGAAAGGCGGCATCATCAGCTTTACCAAGGGCCTCTCCACCGAACTCGCCCGCCACAATATTCTCGTCAACTGTGTCGCTCCCGGCTGGGTCGCCACGGATATGTCCAATCCGGTGCTCGAAACCAAGGCCGGCCAGAAAATGGCTGCCTCCGTCATTCCTCTTGGCCGCGCGGCCACCGCCGAGGAAATTGCCGGGCCGATCCTCTTCCTCGCTTCCGACCTGGCCAACTTCATGACCGGCGAAATCATCAATGTAAATGGAGGTTCGATCTTGTGCGGGTAAAGCTCGTCCAGTTCGCGGCAGTCCTGTTTGTCGCCGGAGTTCTCACTGCTCCCCGGGCTTCGGCCCAGAATCCGGACACCATGATGCCGGAGCAGAACGAAGCCAAGGCCAAGCGCGTTCTTCAGGACCTCATCAATGGCCTGGGCGGGTCTGGCTACACGGAAGTGCGCGAAAGTCAATGCCAGGGGCGCCGCGCTCAGTTTGGCCACAGCGGCGATCTCACCGGATACGTCGACTTTACCGAATACCGCCGTTACCCGGACAAAGATCGCACCGAGTTCATTGCCAAGGGCCACAATACTCTGCTGGCCGCCCTCATCGGTGTGGACGATCTGGACATCACGCACGGCGGCGTGGTCATCGCCGTATACAATGGCGATCAGGGCTGGACTCTCGATCGCAGCGGCATCAGCGAACTCCCGATTACCTCCGTCAGCGATTTTCAGGAACAGGTCAAACGCAACATTGACAACCTGCTGCGGCTTCGCCTCCACGAGGATGGCCTCTCCATCCGCTACGGCGGCACGGACACCGTGGACCTCAAAGAGGTGGACTGGGTCGAAATCACGGACAAGGATCAGCGAACTTTCCGCCTTGCCGTCGACCGCTCCTCTCACTTTTTGGTCCGCAGCATTGTCACTACCCAGGACGAGGAAAATCAGCAGCTCAATCAGGACGTCACCATCTATACCAACTACCAGTTGAAGGACAGCGTCTGGACGCCCCTTCAAGTCTCCCGCGAACACAACGGCCGCCGTACCTCTCAGATTTTCTTCAACTCCTGCAAATTCAATCCCGGATTGCCCGATGACTTTTTCACCAAAACAGGCCTGCAGAAGAAGGGCGCCCAACTCGGTATCAAGAAAAGCAAGAACGAAAAGAACTAGCTCCGCGCCAATCCCACCTTATGCTCTCTCCCGCAGCGAGCCTCGCCTGCCGCGCGTCTGTTGACGCCTACCTCGCAGGCCCGCCCCGCCTGCCCGCCGCCCTCCGGCGCTACCCTGCATCCCTGCGAGCGTCTGCTTTCAGCTCTCACCCCGATCGGTACCGACTTAGCTACATAACTCCAAATTACCGATAGTCACGCTCCATGTTTCAATTTGTTACATTTCTACCCGTTTTCTAGGCCTTATAATAAAATGTAACGGTCGAGTTCAAGGAAGTACTATTCTTTGCAGCAGTTGCCTCCATCTGTCCCTGGCATCGCAACTGCACCGATTTGGTAATTCGACCGCACGAAGCGGTTGAATCGCTAGTTCTGTTTCTAAACGAGGAAGCGACAATGCAAAAGGGTGCAACACGCTCTGGCACTCCTGCCAGCCGCATGGCCGGCTTCAGCATGGTCGAATTGGCCGTTTCCTTGGCCATCCTTCTGATCCTTACCGCTATCGCCATCCCATCCCTGATGCGCTCCTTCCGCACCTATCAGCTCAATGACGCTGCTTCTCGTCTCGCGGACCTCCTGAAGTTCACCCGATTTGAGGCCGTCCGCCGCAATACGCCAATCAATTTTCTGATGCAAGCCAGCGGCACCGGCTGGCTCATTGGAACGGATTCCAATAAGAACGGAAGCATTGACCCCACTGACAAGCAGCAGCTCATCGCCGGCTTCGCGACTCTCTTACCTTCTGGCGTGGCTCCCAGTCCCACGGCTATCACGGCTGCACTTGGCGGCGCCACTCTCACCACCTTGTCCGGTAGCGCTGGTTCGGTCACCTTTGATTCCCGTGGCGCCATTCGCGTCGGCGGGGTGATCTCGTCGAACGTGGATGTGTTTTATATCGGCAACGCAACCGATCCCGAGTTTGGTTATCGCGCGGTGGTTTTGCTTCCTTCGGGTACCACGCAGATCTGGACCGCTCCGGGGGGCGGTCCCTGGCAGCAAATCAGCTAAGGCGCACAACTCAGGATAAAGATGCAATTGCCATTTACAAGGCGCCGCAAACGGCAGAAAGGCTTCAGCATCCTTGAGATGCTGCTTGCTACCATCATTCTATTGGTGGGCCTTGTGGCGATCGCGCAACTCGTACCTGCTTCGATTCTGCTGAATTACCGGAACCGCACGGACTCTTCCGCGATGGTTTTTGCCCAGCGCGAACTGGATCAGATGCTCGATCAGCCGATCATTTTCTCTTCGTTTGTAGACGCGGAAGGAAACACTTGTCAGCTTGGCAGCGCCGCGACTCCCAACGCACTGCAGGGCAGCCCGGTCGTGATATTCAACAACCAGACGCTCATCAATTTCAATGCAGGGCTGCAGCCCGGCTACAATTTTACTTTCCAGGATCCCAATGACCCCAGCGGCACGATCTACGACGTTCGCTGGGCAGTGGTTGTGACGGGTAACGGCACAAACGTTTTCGGTAAACGCTTCATTCTTGGTGTTCGCCAGCAGGGCGGCAGCGGCTACTTTCAACCGATCACGCTCGACACGATGGTGCAGAAGTGAGGAAGTCGGAGAGTAAACCACGCCAAGGCGGCTTTACGCTGATCGAGTTGCTGACGGCTCTCGGCATATTTCTTCTCATCTGTGGCGCGGCGTTCACCCTGCTTGGCACTTCCCAGAAACGCTACCGGACTGAATCGCAGGTTCTGAGTTCTTTCCAGGAAGCGCGGCTGGGGCTGGATCAGATCGTGCGGGACGTCAACGACGCCGGCTACCCGCCGCCGACATACGTCAGCACGAATTATAATCTGTTTGCAACCACTCCTTTTGCCTGGCACCCGGGGTACGCCAGCACTCCCTGCCAAATTGGCACCGGGGGTGGTGGAACCTGCACCACTCCGGGAGATTTCGATCTGATCATCGAGACGAATCCGCAGGACCCCGGCAGCACGGTTCAGTGGATTCGCTATCAATTGCAGGGGTCGACGCTCATGCGGGGCATGGTGGACAAAGCCTGGGGCAGCGATCCCGCAGGGACGACGTCAGGGCAACTTGCGCCTTTCGTCCAAAATGTCATAAACAATTCATCTCCCGCGCAGATCGCACAATACCAAGCTGCGTACCCGGGAATGTTTCCGGGAGGAGTGCCGGTGCCGATTTTCTCCTACACTTGTGACTCAGGAGGCGCTCCCGTGCCATGTCCCTTGGCGGGAATCGATAATTCCCCGGCCAATATCCGTGATGTAACCGTCACACTGATCGTTGCGACACCGCTGCCGGATGCCACAACTGGAGTGCCGCGTATCGTGCAGTTGAACGGCCGGGGACGGCGAATCAATCCCAATCAGTGAGGCGGGAAGAAAATTGATGAGAGCGGGAAACCGAATGCGAAAACACGGGAGGGAAGAGGGGATTGCCCTGCTGATCTCGATCTTTATCCTGCTGCTGATCAGCGTGGTGGCTATAGCCTTGATCGTTGCTTCCGGAACCGAATCCTCCTTGGCGGGCAACTATCGTTCTTCCACAGGTGTCTACTACGCGGCCCTTGCTGGCCTGGAAGAAGCCCGCGGCCGGCTTCTCTCGAAGAATTCTAACTCCTTTGCGAGCACTGCCTCGGGGTTCCTCCCCTCGCCCGGGACTCCGCTCGCCATTGGTTACGTTGCCTATGTCCTGAACCCCGGCCCAGGTGAGAACTTAGCTTCGATGCTCACGACTTATCCGGATACGGAATACGACTCCGAGTTCGGCTCTGGAGCGCTCGCGGGAGCCACGGTAGCGACGACGGCGTCGATTTGGGACAGTGCTCCGCTAAATTCCTCGCTAAGCAATCCGGGCCCGTTCTACAAGTGGGTTCGCATCAATGCCGTCACCGAGCAATCCCTCAAGCTGGACACGTATCCCTACGACGGCACCGAGAGCCCGACCACACCTGTCTACTATGATGGCACACACCTAAACGATACGAACTCCGGCTCACAAGTGCTGGAGATCACGGCCCTCGCGGTTCTCCCCAACGGCAGCCAGAAGCTCGTTCAATACCTCTCTGCCCCCGTGCCGATCACGATGCCTCCATTTCTTGCCGCTCTGACTCTTTCCGGCAGCTCGGTTAGTGGCGCAACTTTTCATGCGCCGGGGTCGAATTCCTCATACGCCATAAAGGGAAACGACCAGGATTGTTCCGGTACTCCCACCGGGACAAATTATCCGGCGATCGGCGTGTTCACCAATACCGACCTTACAAACGTCAAAAACGGCATTCCATCCGCCTATCAACCAGGCTACACGGGCGTCGGCAGCGCGCCGGACGTGGAGAACATCAGCGGCACATTCCCCCCAACCTTGCAAACCCCAAGCCAACTTGATGCGCTGGCACAATCGATTATCCAAAATGCTGATGCGGTGATCACGCCCACCCCTTCTGGCTCCCCGCCCTATCTCGGCACCGCCACTGGCTCTGATTTGACGCCCTTGGGCATGTCCTCGACGAATCTACTCACTGTCGTCGTCAACGGAAACCTGGACATCAGCAACTGGAGCAGCGACGGATATGGGCTCCTTTTGGTGACAGGTACATTTACCTACGACCCGGATACGAATTGGAATGGAATCATACTTGTGATCGGGCAAGGCAGTGTCGGCGGGGACCACATGCAGTACAAGCAAATTAATGGCGCGATGCTGGTAGCCAAAACGCGGGACTCGAATAACGTAGTGTTGTCAGGTTCGAATCTGGGAGGGGCCTACGTACATTTTCAGGACTCGATGCAGGGCGAAGGTATTCGATACAGCAACTGTTGGATCCAGAAGGCACTGCCCACGTCTAGCTACAAAATCCTCTCCTTTCGCGAAATCACTCAGTAGAAGTTTTCTGATCATTGCCCGAGACACCTTGTCCCGATGGTTCCAGAATCGATAGGCGAATGATTAGGATCCACAGATATCACCCCTTGCCGCGCCGAGTGGGCAGTGATGGCTTCATCCAAGAGCCCCTGCTTCCCAGGTGGCTTTGACAAGTTTCATTACGTTCCGCGGCGGCAGAATGCGTCATGTCTATGGTTTTGGCCGGAGCAGCAAGTCAGCGTTATAATGAGCGGATGCGAAATGATCAGGGAAGCGCGCCGATGCACGGCACCACGGTTCTTTGCGTGCGCAAAGACAACAAGGTTGTGCTCGTCGCCGATGGTCAAGTGACCATGGGCGACCACGTGATGAAGCACACCGCGCGCAAGACGCGGCGGCTTTATAGTGACAAGGTGATTGCGGGATTTGCGGGCTCCACGGCGGACGCGATCTCGCTTTTCGAGCGCTTCGAAGCCAAGCTCCAGGAGTTTTCCGGCAATCTCCAGAAATCTGCCGTCGAGCTCGCCAAAGAATGGCGTAGAGACCGCGCCCTCCGGCACCTCGAAGCCCTGCTCATCGTTGCCGACTCCAAGAGCACTTTCATTCTTTCCGGCAATGGCGATGTCATTGAGCCCGACGACGGCTTGGTGGCCATCGGCTCCGGCGGCATGTACGCTCTGGCCGCGGCCCGCGCGCTTGCCAAGCACTCCAAGCTCGGCACCAAGGAGCTGGCCCTTGAAGCCATGCGCATCGCCAGCGAAATTTGCATATTCACCAACGAAAACTTTACAGTTGAGGAGCTGTAATCTGTCGCAAGCTGTTGGCGCTTTGCAGATCGCTGGACAATCGGGATTTGTGATTGAGGAGCTATGGGCTATGGCAAGTCGTCGTTCGATGGTCCTTGGCCTGCCGCCGCAGAAATCTGGTTACCGATGACTGCTCACCAATCGCTACTATCTGAGGGCGAAAAATTGCAAGCAGAAGCTTAAAACTTAAAGCTCAAGACTTAGAACTTATAACTTATAACTTAGAACTGAAAACTTTTATGACCAGCAAGTCTGAAAAAGAATTGACCTACGCGCCCGGCGGCAACGGCGCCGTTCCCGAGCAAGAGCAGGTGCCCCTCCCTGCTCTCGACGACATGACCCCGCGCGAAATCGTCGCCGAGCTCGACAAATACATCGTCGGGCAGGGGGCGGCCAAGCGCGCCGTCGCCGTGGCCCTGCGCAACCGCGTCCGCCGCCAGAAGCTACCGCCGGAAATTGCCGAAGACGTCTTGCCGAAAAACATTCTCATGATCGGTCCCACGGGCGTCGGGAAAACGGAAATCGCCCGCCGCCTGGCGCGTCTTGCCGGCTGCCCGTTCGTCAAAGTCGAAGCTTCCAAGTACACCGAAGTCGGCTACGTCGGCCGCGATGTTGAATCGATGGTCCGCGACCTCGTCGAAACCTCCATTGACATGATCCGCGAGGAAAAACTCGATGAAGTTGCCGACCGCGCTGAACAAGCCGCCGAGGAGCGCGTCCTGGATCTCTTGCTTCCTCCTCCTCCGCCTCCCGCCCCGGGCACTCTGGAAGCCGATGCCGCCGCGCAACGCGAACAATCCCAGCGCACCCGCGAAAAACTTCGCATCCAGCTTCGCGAAGGCAAGCTCGACCAGCGCATGGTCGATCTGGAAGTTCGCGAGCGCGCCATGCCTTCCTTCGAAATCATCTCCAATCAGGGCGTCGAAGAGATGGACGTCAACATCAAGGACATGCTTTCCGGCATGTTCGGCCAGCAGAAGAAAAAGCGCAAAATGAGCGTCGCCGACGCTTTCGAATACCTCATCCAGGAAGAAGAGAACAAGCTTCTCGACATGGATCAGGTCACCCGCGTGGCCGTCGAGCGCGCCGAGCAGATGGGCATCATCTTCATCGACGAAATCGACAAGATCGCCGGCCGCGAATCCGGCCACGGCCCGGATGTTTCCCGCGAAGGCGTCCAGCGCGACATTCTTCCCATCATCGAAGGCACCACCGTCAACACCCGCTACGGCATGATCCGCACCGACCACATCCTCTTCATCGCCGCCGGCGCTTTCCATGTCACCAAGCCCTCCGACCTGATTCCCGAACTCCAGGGCCGCTTGCCCATTCGCGTCGAATTGCAATCCCTCAAGGAAGAAGATTTCATCCGCATTCTGACCGAACCGAAAAACGCCCTCATCAAGCAATACGTCGCGCTTCTCGACACCGAAGGCGTCAAGCTCAACTTCACCGAGGACGCCGTCGCGGCCATCGCCCGCTTTGCCACCAGCGTGAACGAGCAGACCGAAAACATCGGCGCGCGCCGACTTCACACCATCCTCGAAAAAGTTCTCGATGAAATCTCGTTCGAAGCGCCCGACCTTAAGAAGAAGAGCGTCAAAGTCGACGCGGCTTACGTCACCAAGCAGCTCGCCGACATCGTCAAGAACCAGGATCTCAGTCGCTATATCCTGTAGAATCCGATGCTCCAAAATCCACACGTGAGAAACAGAGAGCGCAAAACAGTGACGGACGTCCGGAAACGTGTCTCGCCTCGACTGAGAATGGAGCGGGCGTTGTTCCGGTAAGATAGCGGATGATTTAAAACTTAAAACTTAAAATTGAGAGCCTGACCCGTTGAGCATTCGCGCTGCCAAAATCAAATTTGCAATCTGCGCGCGTTTCGCTTTTCGAATGCCGCTTTTCGTATGTTTCCTGTTTCTTGGTTGTGGCGCGCCCGGTGATCCAAAACCGCCCGCTCCTCCGGTTCCCGTGGCCATCTCGGATCTCTCGGCCCGCCAAGCCGGCGATGGCGTGCAACTTTCCTTTACCTTGCCCTCAAACGCCATTTCCGGCGACAAACTCGCCGCGCCCCCCGCCGTCGAAATCCTTCGCGGGTCCTTGAAGCCGGACGGCTCGCCCGATTCGAAATCGTTCCGCGTTGTCTACACCATTCCCGGCGCGCTGGTGGACAAATACCGCGCCGATGGCCAGGTGCGCTTTACCGATCCGCTCGCGCCAGAGGAAACCAAGGCCCATCCAGGCGCCGCCCTTGCCTACGTCGTTCGAACGCGCGCCTCGCAAAAGCGCGCTTCCGCCAATTCGAACGTGGTCTCCCTGCGTGTCTTTCCAGTTCCGGAGCGCATCGCTTCCCTCCAGACCAAAGTCACGGAATCCGCAGTCGAACTCGCTTGGCCTGCCCCGGCCCGTACTTCCGCGGGCGACCCGCTTTCTCCCCCTTTCAGCTACCGCATCTACCGCGGCGAGATCGATCCTCACTCTATCGAGAAGGTCACGAAGGATTTTGCCCTCCTCAAGTGGATCTCTTCTCCCGCCCTCCTCGCAAGTTCAGACGCGAACAGTTATCGCGACACCCAATTCGAATTCGGCAAGACTTACGTCTACCTTGTTCGAACCGTCGTGCACGAAGGCGGCGTCGAATTCGAATCCGATAACTCCGGTCCCGCTGCACTTACCGTTCTGGACACCTTCCCGCCGGCTGCCCCGCAGGGTCTCCTCGCCGCCGTTCTTCCAGGTTCGGCTCCCGGCACGGTTCTTGTAGACCTCTCTTGGTCCATCAATCTTGAAACCGACTTGGCCGGCTACCACGTCTATAGAAGTGAACGAGAGGGCAGCAGGGGCCCGCTTCTCACCCCTGATTTGTTGCCCACGCCGGCTGTTCGTGATAACTCTGTAGTGCCCGGTCATCGCTATTGGTACACCGTGACTGCCGTCGACCGCGCGGGCAATGAAAGTTCGCCAAGCGCGCCCGCCGCCGTCGAAATCACGCAACCATCGTCGTAGATCCGGGTTCAGTAATTGTCTGCATCTTGGGAGCCCAGTGCCTGATGTCGGTCCGCGCGCATTTGCCGGGTTATCATTGGTTCCACTTTCTCCGCAATGCGGCGATCCGCACCGGTGTCTATACCGGCGTCTGTCTCGCCACCGTCTTCACCGCCTGGCTGCTGGTTGCCAATCTGGTTCCCGTCCTGGATCGGTTTGCTCTCGAACGCAATATCGGAGCTGCTGCCGTTCTCCTTCTTCTCGCGCTCGTTCCCGTTATCCGCTTCTTGCGGTCGCCGGGCCGCATGGTCATCTCCGGCATGATTGCCTGGAGCATTTTCGCCTTCGTTTACCGCGTTCTCTGTCTGCGCTTCCATGCGCTCAGCGATTGGCATAGCACCTTTCAAATTTTCATGTATGGCGCTGTTGTCTACATGATAGTCGCGACGCTTTGCTGGATTGGCTGCACCATCTGGAAGGCCCGCGAAGCACATGTTTCACATCCAAACCACCATGCGAGTTGACTCCTAATGAAAATATGCCGTTATGTGATGCGCAATGCTTCTCCTGCAACATCTGTTTCACCGCACTATGGACTGATCGAAGGCGAAAACGTGGTTGAAATTTCCGGCGTCCCCTGGGGCCAATGGTCTCGCGGTACCCGTTCCTCACGCTTGTCGGATGTCCGCCTTCTTGCACCCGTCGAGCCGACAAAAGTCGTTTGCGTTGGCCGCAATTACGTGGCCCATGCCGCCGAGATGGGCAACGTAGTTCCGAAAGAACCTTTGATTTTCCTCAAGCCTCCCTCTTCTATCGTCGGTCCGGAAGAGCCCATCGTCCTCACGAAATATTCCCAGCACGTCGAGCATGAAGGCGAGCTGACGCTGGTGATTGGCCGCCGCTGTTCGCATTTGAGCGATTCGGATGATGCGCTCTCCTATCTCGCGGGCTACACCTGCCTCAACGATGTTACCGCGCGCGACCTGCAGAAAAGCGATGTGCAATTCGATCGCGCAAAAGGGTTCGACACCTTTTGTCCCGTCGGTCCGCACATCGAAACGGTTCTGGACCCTTCAAACATCCTCGTGGAGACCTACGTCAACGGCCAACGCCGGCAATCCGGGAGCACGTCGCTGATGGTCTATCCGCCCGCGTTTCTGGTGCGCTGGATTTCGCGCATGATGACGCTGGTTCCGGGGGACCTGATCGCCACCGGTACTCCCGCCGGCGTTGGCCCGCTCGTGGCGGGTGACACCGTCGAGGTCCGCATCGCCGGTGTTGGCGTGTTGCGCAATCCGGTGCACGCCCCCCAAGCGTAGTTACACGGACTCCGCAAGGTTTCGGTAGAATACCCATCAGTGGGGCATTGGCCGCGCGGAAAATCCCGCCGCCGTGCTGGCGCGCGATTTTTCCGTGCGCGGAGTTGCATCCCACCCAACTGACCTTGCGGAGTGCGTTCGTTGAAAGATTTGCTCGCTGACTGGAAACTTTTGCTGGCCATGGGCGGCGCTGCCATTGCCGCGCTGGCCATGATCGCTTACGCCTTCTTCCGTCCCGCCGCTGATCCGGAAGCCGAAGAACGCAAGCGCCGCCTCCATTTGAATCAGATCGGCCGCATCGCCGAGGGGCAAGTCGTCGAACTCGTCGAGCACCCGCCCGAATCGAACGAGGCGCGCAAGGGTTTGTTCGGCGCAAGCGCCCGCCCGCTCGCCGATATGCGCCCCCGCCACCTGGTCTCCTATAGCTATTCGATTTCCGGCGTCTCCTACCATACCGCCCAGGACATCACCGGCCTGGAAAGCCAGATCCGCCTCGAACGGCTCGTCGCCGGCCAGCCCGCCAGCATTAAGTACGATCCCGCCAATCCCGTTGATTCCATCCTCGTTGCCGACGACTGGTCTGGCCTGCGCTGAGCTTCGAAGCTCTTGCGTTGAGCGTCGAAGAACCTTGCTGAAACGAGCGGCCCAAAAGAAGGACACTCAGGAAAGCGGAAAATCCAAGACGCGACGCCAGGAATTTAAGTCTTAGAACTAAGAACTTAGAACTTACAACTGGAAACTGAAAACTGACGTTCCCCCTCCGTTTGCGTTATCCTTCTTCCTGCAGTGCCTGAGCGGCCCTAACACATTCCCATGAAGATGATCCTTGCTTCCGTCCTGACCACGATTCTCATCGTGGCGATGACCCTCGGCGCCATGTTCATTCTCCTCGACACCACGGAATATGTGACTTCGCTCGAATCTCCGCTGCAGCGCGCCGCCGCCATGGGCGCCGAATTGATCCTTGGCGTTGTCCTGCTTCTCGGCACCGTTTGGCTTGCCACTCATCTTGCTGTCCGCATTTTTGCCGCCAAGGAACCCCCTTCCGTGGGAGGATCCGTTGTCTGAAACCAAACGCATCTTGTCTTCCGAAACCAAACACAGCGGCCGCATGGAAGAGCTTCGCCGCATCTCCGCGGAGGCCGAAGCCGGCGGCGGCCCCGAGCGCCGCGAGCGCGAACACAAAGCAGGAAAACTCACCGCGCGCGAACGCATCCATCTGCTGCTCGATGAAGGCACTTTCGAGGAGCTCGATAAATTCGTGCGCCACCGCTGCATTGATTTCGGCATGGAAGAGCAGCGCCCCGCCGGCGACGGCTTCGTCACCGGCTTCGGCCGCATTGACGGCCGCCTCGTCTATGTTTTCGCGCAGGACTTCACCGTCTTTGGCGGCTCGCTCTCCGAGGCCAATGCGCAGAAAATCTGCAAAATCATGGACCTCGCCGTGCGCGCGGGCGCGCCGGTCATCGGCCTCAACGATTCCGGCGGCGCGCGCATTCAGGAAGGCGTCGCTTCGCTCGCCGGTTACGCCGATATTTTCCTTCGCAACACGCTTGCCAGCGGCGTCATCCCGCAGATCAGCGCCATCATGGGCCCCTGCGCGGGTGGCGCGGTCTATTCGCCCGCCATCACCGATTTCATCTTCATGACCCAGGAAACCTCCTACATGTTCGTCACCGGCCCTGACGTCATCAAGACCGTCACGCACGAGGAAGTCACCAAGCAGGAGCTCGGCGGCGCCATGACCCACAACGCCACCAGCGGCGTCGCCCATTTCGTCTCCCGCGACGACGCCGATTGCCTGCGCCATGATTCGCGAGCTCGTCGGCTTTCTCCCCTCGAACAATCTGGAAGATCCCCCGCGCCGCGCCACTTCGGACAGTCCCACGCGCCGCGATGAATCCCTGAACACCATCGTTCCCGATGATCCCCAGAAGCCTTACGACATCAAGGACGTCATCCACTCGATCGTGGACGACGGCTACTTCTTCGAAGTCCACGAGCACTTCGCCAAAAATCTCGTCGTCGGTTTCGCGCGCCTCGATGGCCGCCCCGTCGGCATCGTCGCCAACCAGCCCGCGTTCCTCGCCGGCGTGCTCGACATCAACGCCTCCGTCAAGGGCGCGCGCTTCGTGCGCTTCTGCGATGCGTTCAATATTCCGCTGATCACTTTCGAGGATGTTCCCGGCTTTCTCCCCGGCACGCAGCAGGAATTCGGCGGCATCATCCGCCACGGCGCAAAGCTGCTCTTCGCCTTCGCCGAAGCCACCGTCCCGAAAATCACCGTCATCACCCGCAAGGCCTACGGCGGCGCCTATTGCGTCATGGCCTCCAAGCACATCCGCACCGACGCGAATTTCGCCTGGCCCACCGCGGAAATCGCCGTCATGGGACCGGAAGGCGCGGTGAACATCGTCTACAAGCGCGAACTGGCCAAAGCTCCCGAATCCGAGCGCGCAAAGCTCCGCCAGGAAAAAATCGCCGAATTTCGCGACCGCTTCGCCAATCCCTTCGTCGCCGCCGAGCGCGGATACATTGACGCCGTCATCGAGCCCGCCGAAACTCGCGCCCGCATCATCACCTCGCTCCGCGCGCTGGAAAACAAGCGCGACACCAATCCCCGCAAAAAACACGGCAATATCCCGCTGTAAAGAGGCAGCGAAGCAGGGAGAAGAGTGGCGATGCAGAGCCGTCGGTGAGCTTGCCGAAAGTGTATGCGGCGCTGCGGCCGGCGCTACGGTTGTTGACGCCGTTCCACTCGCTCTCTGTGGCGGGGGAAGACTTGGGGCGAGCGATGTTGGAGGCAACGAAAGAGAATTTGCGGCGGCGAGTGATTGAGAATGCGGAGATTCGGAAACTGGCGGAGATTTGGGGGTAAGCACATGAAAGAATGCACGCACATGGATCAGATCCAGGACGTGAAGCCGCGCGCTCGTGAGTGCGGCGAGTGCCTGAAAATGGGCGACACTTGGGTTCATCTGAGGCTATGCATGACGTGTGGCCATGTCGGTTGCTGTGATTCCTCGAAGAATAAGCATGCGACGAAACACTTCCACTCTGTCAAGCACCCGATCATGAAGTCCATCGAGCCAGGCGAAAACTGGGGCTGGTGTTACATAGATGAGGTGGAACTTGATTTCGCATAAGTGATCCGTCCGGTCATTCCAAATTCCATTTGATCACGGCGGAGATCGGCCCCAGTGCTATGCTGGCCGGTGCTATTGGATTAAATCCTAAAATTCGAAGATCTTCTGGAAATGGAAAATTAGCGCATGACGCGGCCCTGAACACGAGGAGGCTCGAATGAAACAATCTGAACGCTGGCCCTCGCTTCCCCTCGCCGAATGGAAGGACACCTATGCCACGCTGCACATGTGGACCCAGATCGTGGGGAAAGTCCGTTTAGCGCTTAGCCCCCGGATCAACCACTGGTGGGGATCGACTCTCTACGTCACCGCTCGCGGTTTGACGACCTCACCGATACCCTACGAGAAGGGAGTTTTTGAGGTTACCTTCGATTTCATCGCGCACACCCTGGAGATTACAACCAGCCTCGGGGACAGCATGGTTTTCCGTCTCATTCCCCGTACGGTTGCCGAATTCTATGCGGAGCTGATGGGCGCGCTGCATTCGCTTGGCATCGACGTGAAAGTGTGGGCCATGCCCGTGGAAGTGCCCCGGCCAGTTCGGTTCAATCTGGATGAGAGTCATGCGTCTTACGATAGTAAATATGCGCATCGCTTTTGGCGGATTCTCGTTAGCGTGGACACGGTTTTCCGCGAGTTTCGCTCACGATTTATTGGCAAGGTCAGTCCTGTCCATTTCTTCTGGGGTAGTTTCGATCTGGCGGTGACGCGCTTCTCGGGCAGGCGTGCGCCCGAGCGTCCGGGCGCCGACCCTGTGACCAAAGAAGCCTACTCCCACGAAGTAATCAGTGTGGGATTTTGGCCCGGCGATGGCGAGATCGTGAAGGATGCCGCCTTTTACGCGTATGCCGCGCCGGAGCCGGCGGGATTTAAGGAAAGTCGGGTGCGCCCCACAAAGGCTTTCTATAGTACCGAGAAAAGCGAATTCTTTTTGATGTATGACGATATTCGATCATCGGACACTCCCAAGCAATTGTTGCTGGACTTTTGCCAGAGCACCTACGAGGCAGCAGCCATTCTTGGAAATTGGGATCGCCCGAATTTGGAACGGCCCGGGGTAGGAACTGCCAACGCTTAGTTGGAATCTGTTCTCTCGACGCCCTTCTTGCCTATGCCTGGGGAGTCTGCGTTGTTGGAAGCTGGCGACCTGGTTCTGAGCCCGTACATCGGCGATTGCAAATCCGCTTCCCGCCAGCTCCGCCGCATGCCCGCCAGGCAATCCCAGCCCTGCCAAACCCTCATCCACGAACTCCCCGAAAAATCCGCCCGTCACGCTGCCTGGCGCCTCTCACTCACCCTGTGATTTCGAACGGAGCAAGCCGACGCTTTTTCTTCCCACCTCGCTCCTGCGAGGTGGTCGGCTTGCGCAGAGAGAAATCTCTCTTCCTCCTCCTCTTCGACTTCGGCTCAAATCGGCCTGCGCAGCGAGACCTCTGCACCATCCTGCGAATACTGCGGGATGAATCTCTCTTCCTCCTTTTGCAGCGGCAAGTTCACCTCGCCAGTCCGTTCTCTCGACCCTCGTTGTAAGCCCCAACGCCTGAATGCAATTCCGTGCGCCCAATGGTTTGGGGGCTGGTATCATGGAGCCATTGGAACGGATGGAGTATTGGCGCGATGAAGATCAATCTGACGCCCGAGCAGGAAAAAATGGTGAAGGACGAGCTGAAAACTGGCCACTTCCGCACTGCCGAGGAAGTGATTGGCGAAGCCCTGCAAGTTCTCCGCGAAAAGGAGCAAGCTTCAGCTGCTGGTGCGCCCAACGGGACGCAGCGCGAGGCTGTCCGCGAAATGCTCGCGTTCGTTGAGAAGCATCGCGTGCGCCTGGAAGGTGTTTCCGTCAAGGAGCTCATCCATGAGGGCCACCGTCTGTGAGTGATCTTGTCCTGGATGCATCTCTCGCGCTCCAGTGGTTTCTCGAAGACGAAGCGAACCGAAAGTACAGCCTGGCCGTGCTTGAAAGCCTCTCTGAAAAACGCGCGCTGGTTCCCTTGCTGTGGTTTTATGAAGTTGGCAACGGCCTTCTCATGGCCTGCCGCCGCAAGCGAATCACTCTCGACCAGATTGATGGTTTTCTATGGCGATTGAAGGCTCTTCCCATTGACGCCGCCCCACAAACCGCCTCTGAGATTCTCGCATTGCCAGCCATCGCAAACGCTCATGGCCTCACGAATTACGACGCAGCCTACCTCGCGCTCGCCAGACAATTCAATCTGCCTCTCGCCACCACGGACGCCTCCTTGCGAAGGGCCGCGGTTTCCGCGGAAGTCAGAATCGTTTAGCCGGCTGCTGCAGAGGCCCTTGGGTATGATTCCCCCCTCGCAGCGAGGACCGCAGAATACACCGTGGTATGCTCAGGCATGGCTACGCCTTCGCAAGCGCCAACCCCAACTACTTCGGGTGAATTGCGCTTCCAAAGTTATTTGGACGCCATGCATTACCTGTACGAATTCGAAAGGAAGTTCCCTGGCAAGAGCGCAAAGCCAGACTACGCAGTCGAGGTGACGAACAGGCCCTGAATGAAAGGCGCCGTCGCTCCTTTTGCACAAAAGAATCTCTCGATTCTCCTTGACACGCACACTCTCGAGGAACAGGATCATCTCGAAGTTTCGCTGTTTGAGGCGAAACTCCCGCTTCGTACTCCGAACGCAGTTTCTTTAAAGGCCAAGCTCCGCATCGAGCGCTAAGAGGGCGGAACCTACTCGGTTCTTTATTATTCCCTAGCGCGGGGCCCTACCTCCTGTCCGACGTACAGGTTTGCACACACAAGACGCCAGCGGTTTCAGGCCACAACACTCAAGCCCGACTCGCTTCATGCGAGGAGGAATATCGATTTTTTAAAAAAGGAGAACTACCATGTCTGAACAAAACAAAACTGCAGTCCGTCGTCTGTTTGATGAACTTTGGAACAAGGGCAATCTGCCGGTGGCAGACGAGCTCATTGCTCCCACCTACACTCACCATGACGCTTCGACGCCCGATGTTGGGCGGGGCCCCGAGAGTGAGAAGAAAAGAGTGACGCTCTACCGCACTGCCTTCCCTGACATTCGGTTGACGATCGAAGACATCATGGCCGAAGGCGAAACAGTCATGGCTCGTTGGTCCTGTCGGGGTGCCCATAGAGGCGACCTCAGCGGGATTGCGCCAACAGGGAAGCAATTCGCCATCTCCGGGGTAACCATAGCCCGCTTTACTAACGGCAAGATGGTGGAAGGCTGGGTCAACTGGGACGCTTTGGGCCTTATGCAGCAGCTCGGCGTCGTCCCTGAGCTCGCCAAAGCCAAAGCCGCCGTTGCCGCAAGGTAACTTTCCTGACGTATCCAAGAAAACCGGAAGGCCCGGCCACATACCGGGCCTTCTGTCCCGCTTCCACATCCAATCGCTGAGATTCCGCGTCTGGTTGCGTACGCTGTTCTCTTCCGCCCCTACAGTTCATCCTTCGCTACTGACCGTCCACTGCCCGATTTCCACCATTCCCTGCAAAATACTTAACCACTTGATACCGGCGTGCTATCCTCCCCCGTGTTTGCCAGTTCAGATCGTCGCCCTGCTTCCTCTTCTCTGCGTAACCTCTGTTTCCTCGGCGTCTCTGCGTTAGATTTTTCTTCCCGCCTCCGCTCCCGCCTGCCCCGACCCGGTCGGAGACCCCGGCGGGGACTCGGTCGGGGACCCAGTCGGCGTCACACTCCTCACTGTGACGAAAATCTCGCCTCCGCAACCCGTTTCCATTCAACACTTACGAACATGCCTCGTCACCGTGACGCCGTAACTCCTTTAAATTCTGCTTTTACAAAAAATGCCGGGTGGCGGCTCTCTCCGCTTCTGCAAAACACAAGTCTGCCCGCAAATTTGATGCTATCTCTTTTCCTTTCATACTCTTCCGAACTCTTTTGCACTGCGCAAAATCATAACTCTTTTATTTTCACTCGATTCCAAACTCTTTGCGCAAAACACCCGGGGGTGGGGTAGGGTATGGCGAAGCGTCCACTCTTTCCCGCTGCACCGAAAGCCAGCCTGGCCCAACCTTGCCGAGGCTTGCCCTCTCATGCTTTCTCCGCCGCCGATGATAGAGTGGAGATGTTCTTTGCGCACCGCGTTAACCAAGAAGTGAGGGCGCCTCAAAATTCCCCTATGTCCCAAACCTATCTCAGCGCCGCCATCGAAATCGCCCAGGAAGCCGGCAAAATCCTGTTGGAGGAATTTTCCCGGCCCATGGACATCGCCTACAAAGGCGACGAAGTGGATCTCGTCACCCAGGCCGACAAACGCTCCGAACAAATGATCGTCGCCCGCCTCACAAAATATTACCCCGACCACGCCATCGCCGCGGAAGAAGGCACAGGTCACGGAAGCTCATCCGCTTCGGAATTTCGCTGGCACGTCGATCCCCTCGACGGCACCACCAATTTCGCCCACGGCTACCCTTGTTTCTGCGTTTCCATCGCGCTGGCGCAGCGCGACACGCTGCTCGCCGCCGTCGTCTTCAATCCTTTCTACAACGAGCTCTTCGCCGCCGCCCGCGGCCAAGGCGCCACGCTCAACGGCAAAAAAATTACCATCTCCAAAACCGCCACCGTCTCCACCAGTCTGCTCTGCACCGGCTTTCCCGTGCGCAACCGTAAGCTCAGCCCCAATCTTCAATACTATGGCGACTTCACGCAGCGTTCCCACGGCGTCCGCCGCGACGGTTCCGCCGCGCTCGATCTCGCCTGCGTCGCCGCCGGCCGCTTCGACGGTTTCTGGGAATTTGGTTTGCAAAAATGGGACACCGCCGCCGGTGTCCTCCTAATCGAAGAGGCCGGCGGCAAAGTCAGCGACTTCGACGGAAATCCGTATCAACTCGGCGGCCCGCTCATCCTCGCCACCAACGGCCTAATCCACGAAGAGATGCGCGCCATCGCCCTCGAAATTTCGCGCCGCTCTCCGCCTCCGGTTCGGAGCTAGCCGCGTGTTCGCTATGCCGCCGCGTTTCGATTCAACTTCGTGCCGGAAATCCCCTTCGCACGGATCATTCGCTTGCGGATTCCACGACGAGAGCGCCGGACATCCGCGCCGTCCGGATTGTAACGATTAAGTTACCCCTGTCGCTGGGGATTGCATTGCTGAGCGTGCTGCCATTTTCGTAAGATTTGAGGCCAGAGCCGCATTCTCTTCTTATAAGTAGACCGGCTGAACCGGACAGGCAGCTACAGAGGATTCGAAATGACGCGAATATGGGCGGTTTTGTTGGGATTCGGAATATTTCTGGCAGCCTCCTGGCAGTCGCAGCAAGCGTGGCGGGATGCGTGCGTTCAGCGCTGCTATACGGAGCCCACGGATACCGGAGTTGCAGCGGCAGGAACTCGTCAGCCTGGAAAAGGAAGCAGCGCGCGCCATCCAACTGAACAACGGGACTTTCTTCCAGCGGGTTTACGGCGATGACTATGCGGGGACGCTTTCACACGGCCAACAGGTCACCAAATCGGAATGGATCGCGGTGATCGAATCGCCCGCAGTCAAGTATGAATCGTTCAACGCCTCGGACATCAAGGTGCGCATCTTTCAGGATACGGCCGTGGCAACCTGCCTATGGTCCTCGCGGAGCATCTTCAAGGGGCAGCGGATCAGCAGCCAGCTCCGCGCCATTCACGTGTACGTGAACTCGCAGCGTGGCTGGCATGTGGTCTCGGGCCAGACGACGGTCCTGCCGCCGGACGTGCAGCAGCCGCTGTAGAGTGATGCCGCTTCGAACGGGCCCTTTTCGAACGGGCGCAACACGACCAACGCATCGCCTGCCCGCGCCGCGACACTTGCGCGCGCCGCGTTGACGCCTCAGGATGCGAATGTTACGCTCGCCGTTCACTTCGCACACGCATGCGCGCCGTCGACCTGATCCGCAAAAAACGTGACTCCGGGGAACTCTCCCGGGAAGAGATCGAATACCTCGTTACCGGCTATACGCGCGGGGAAATACCGGATTACCAGATGGCCGCGTGGCTGATGGCGGTGTGGATCCGCGGGATAAACCGCTCCGAGCTTGCGGCGCTTACCGAAGCGATGTTGTATTCGGGCGAAGTGCTGAATCATTCCGAAATCCCCGGCAAAAAAGTGGACAAACATTCAACGGGTGGAGTGGGAGACAAAACTTCTCTCATCCTCGCGCCGATTGTAGCGGCGGGCGGATTGACCGTGCCGATGATCAGCGGCCGCGGGCTGGGCCATACGGGCGGCACGCTGGACAAGCTGGAAGCCATCCCCGGGTTCAACGTGAATCTTTCACTGAAAGAATTCCGGCTGCGTGCTGCGCGAGTGCGGGATGGGCTTGATCGGGCAGACGGCGGAGATCGCGCCGGCGGACAAAAAAATTTACGCGCTGCGCGACGCAACCTCGACGGTGGAAAATATCGGGCTGATTTGCGCGTCCATCATGAGCAAGAAACTCGCGGAGGGAATTGATGCACTGGTTCTCGACGTAAAAACCGGTTCCGGGGCATTCATGAAAAAAGAGGAAGATGCGGTACGGCTGGCCGAGGTGATGGTGGAGACGGGGAAACGCATGGGAAAGAAAGTCGTGGCGCTGATCACGGATATGGAGCAGCCGTTGGGGCGAATGGCCGGGCATTCGAACGAGGTTATCGAAAGCATCGAAGTGCTCAGCGGGCGCGGTCCGGCCGATCTCCGCGAATTAAGCGTGGTGCTTTCCGCATGGATGTTCTACCTCGGTGATAGGACACGCAGCGTAGAGGAAGGCCGGCGGCTGGCGGAAACCATGATTGCGACCGGCCAGGCAAAGGAAAAGTTGCGGCAGGGGATTCGCTTGCAAGGTGGCGACGAACGGGTCATTGAAGAACCGGGCCGTCTGCCGCAGGCGCGATTCCATGCAGAGGCGCCAAGTCCGGCAAGCGGCTACGTCACCGGAACGAATTGCGAGCAGTTTGGGATTGCGCTGGCCATGCTGGGCGGAGGCCGGGAGAAAAAGGAAGACAAGATCGATCACGGGGTTGGCCTGGAATTTCACAAGCGCATCGGCGACCGCGTGGAAAAAGGCGAAGCGCTGGCTACAATTCATTACAATAGCGACGCCAAGCTGGCCGAAGCGAAGAGACTCATCGCCGGCAGCTATCACCTCGGCGAGAGCGCGCCTCATGAAAAACGCCCTCTCGTCCGCCGCATTATTGGCGATGGAAGAGAGGATGGATAGGGAATTCGAATTGTGAGCGAGGAGGTTTGTGAATGATGCGGAGATCTGATTTACCGGAGAGTCTTGAACCCAGGAGGCAGGCAATGATTCCTTTTCAGGCCCAAGTCGCGCGAATTATCCTCTCGATGGTGTTGTTGACCGGCGGGCTGGCTTGCTCGCCGCGCATGAGCGCGCAGGCGCGGCGAGTGGAACCGAGCGATTACGCAAAAATCGTGAGCGTATCCGATCCGCAAATTTCGCCGGACGGGAAGTCGATCGTGTGCGTGGTGTCGCGGGCCAACCTGGAGCAGGACCACTTTGACCGCGACCTGGTGCTTGTGGACATTGGCACGGGCGCGCAGCGCAACCTGACTTACGGGCGGAAGGACACAAGTTCTCCGCGCTGGTCGCCGGCGGGGGACCGGTTGGCCTTCCTGGCCGGAGTGGGGCCGACGAAGGAGGAGAAAGCCCAAATCTTTATTCTGCCGATGAGCGGAGGCGACGCTCGGAAAATCACGGAAGCGGTGAACGGGGTGGAACAGTTCGCGTGGCGGCCTGACGGAAAGGACATCGCCTACGTCACGGCCGACGAGGCGGAGAACAAGAAAGACATCGAGAAGCATCTTGATGCCTTTGAGGTGGGAGACAACGGTTACCTGGAGACCAAGGCGCCCACGCCGTCACACATCTGGCTCGTGGCAGCCGAGGGAGGAAAAGCGCGCCGGCTGACCTCGGGATCGTGGAGCCTCCCGAAAGTTTTGCCGCCGAGCTCGCCCTCTTCGCCGCTCTCGTGGTCGCCGGACGGCAAACTGATCGCCTTCACGAAACAAGAAGACCCGCACACCGGAGACAGCGATCGAAGGACGGTGGAGCTCCTGAATGTGGAGACGAGTGAGATCCGGAAGCTGACGAGCCACGATAAATTCGAAGGATTCGGATTATTTTCGCCGGACGGCAGCCGGCTGGCCTACTGGTATCCGCGGGGCGGAGATCGCGCAAACGAAAATGAAATTTTCGTGACTTCCGCAGCTGGAGGCGATGGACAGGACGCGACGCAGGGGATCGACCGCAACATTTTGCGGGCCATCTGGATGCCGGACGGCAAGTCGCTCCTGGTGGGCGGCCACGATGGGACGCAAGTGGCGCTGTGGCTTCAGCCCTTCGGAGACGCGGCCAGGAGACTGCCACTCGGGGAAGTAAGCCCCTCCTGGTCGTTCTGGGTGGATGTCACCGTGGGCCGCAAAGGCGAGATCACGTTCGCGGGGAGCACAGCGAATGAGCCATCGGAGCTGTATTACATGGCTACGGCCGACGATCCGCCGAGGCGGCTGACGAATTTCAATCAGGAGATGGCTTCGCTTGCGCTGGGCCGCACGGAACGGTTCGGATGGAAAGGGCCGGACAATTTTAACGAGGATGGGGTCCTCATCTATCCACCGGATTTTCAGCGTGACAAGAAGTGACCCGTGGTCCTGATTACTCACGGCGGGCCGCGTGCGGCAACAACCACGCAGTTTAGTTTTCTGCCGCAGTTGATGGCCGCGAAAGAGTGCGTGGTGTTTGAGCCGAATTACCGGGGCAGCGAGAATTTAGGAAATGCGTACACGCGCGCGATCTGGAACGACGCGGGAGACGGGCCAGGGCGCGACGTGATGGCGGGAATCGAAGCCGTTAAGAAGCTGGGCTTCGTGGACGAAAGCAGGATTGGGGTCTCCGGGTGGTCCTACGGCGGTTACATGACGACCTGGCTCATCGGGCACTATCAGATCTGGAAGGTGGCGATGGCTGGCGCGGCGGTGACCAACATGTACGACCAGTACAATCTGGCGGATTCGAATGTCGCGGAACGCTACATCTTCAACGGCTCGCCTTACGTGGGAGACAATATCAGCGCATACCGCGCGCAATCTCCGATCAGCTACGCGGCGAAGATCAAAACGCCGACGCTGATTCTTTCTTCCGAGCACAGGGCGATTTTCGCGTGACGATTACGCAGTCCTACCAACTCTTTCACGCACTGAAGGACAACGGCGTGCCCGTAAGGTTTTTTGCGTATCCGGTGGGCGGCCATTTTCCGAACGCTCCGGTGCGCCAGACGGACATTTACCGCCGCTGGACGGAATGGTTGGCAGAACATTTGAAGTGAGCGCGAAAAAATGTGGCGACGGGCATCTGGCGGGGGATAACAGCCGGGAGGAAAAGGAGAGCCGATGGGGCGATTCACGGGCGTGTTGGGCATGGCTGTCATCGTCGGGCTGGCGTATCTGTTTTCCACGAATCGCAAAGCCATACGGCCGAAAACGGTGCTATGGGGCCTGGGCTTGCAACTCGCCCTTGCCTTCTTTGTTTTGAAATTCCCAATCGGCCGGGCGATCTTCCAGTACCTAGGAAGCGCGGTGAACCGGCTTCTCAGTTTCGCCTTCTTTGGGTCGGAGTTCGTATTTGGGGATCTGGGGAAAGCGAAATCATCGCTGGGGTTCATCTTTGCGTTCCAGGTGCTGCCGACCATTATTTTTATCGCCGCGGTGTTCGCGTTTTTGTATCACATCGGGGTGATGCAGCTGATCATCCGGGCGTTCGCGTGGGTAATGACCAAGGTCATGGGCGCGAGCGGCGCGGAATCGCTGGACATCGCCGCGAGCATCTTCATGGGGCAGACCGAAGCACCGCTGACAATCCGGCCGTTCCTGGACCGGCTGACCAAGTCCGAGCTGATGTGCGTGATGACGTGCGGGATGGCGCACGTCTCCGGCGGGATTATGGCGGCCTACATCGCATACGGCGTGGAAGCGAAGCATCTGTTAACGGCGGTGATCATGACCGCGCCGGGCACTTTGCTGATGGCCAAAATGCTGGTGCCGGAAACGGAAGAGCCGCTGACGGCGGGCCGCGTGCAGATGCCGGAGATGGAAAAAGAGGCGAATTTCCTGGGGGCGATTTCGCGCGGCACTTCGGACGGATTAAATCTGGCGATCAATGTGGGGGCGATGCTGATTTCGTTTGTGGCGCTGGTGGCGCTGGTGAACTTTCTTTTTTCAGGGGCACACAACTGGCTCGCCGTGCACGGCATGGCATGGTTCCCCTCGAGCCTGCAGCAAGTGTTCGGCTGGGTGTTCGCGCCAGTGGCGTGGCTGATCGGCGTTCCGTGGCATGACGCACCGACGATCGGGAATTTGCTGGGATCGCGGATGGTGGTGAACGAACTGTATGCATTTTCACTGCTGGGGCCGATGAAGGGCACTCTCGATCCGCGATCCTTCACGATCGCGACGTTCGCGCTATGCGGCTTTGCGAATTTCAGCTCAATCGGGATTCAGATCGGAGGCATCGGCGCGCTGGCCCCGAACCAACGCGGCCAGCTTGCCAAATTCGGCATTCGCGCCATGCTCGCGGGCACGATGGCCAATCTGATGTCCGCCTCCATCGTCGGAATGTTTACATGAACCGCAGGAAAACGAACAAGAAGGCGGAAACGGGCGCCGGAGAACGGAACGCGGAGAATTTTTCCGAAGCCAGCGCGCCGCGCGGCGAATTCGAACGCGCGGAGCTGGCCGCCGAATTCATTTTTTCCCGGACTTCGCTGCGGCCACAGATCGCGCTGGTGCTGGGATCGGGTCTCGGCGGTTTCGCGGAAGAATTCGAGAGCGCGACAAAAATTCCGTACGCGCAGATCCCGCACTTCCCGCAATCCACGGCCATCGGGCACGCGGGCCAGCTCGTCACCGGAGAAGTTGGAGGCATTGCCGTGGCGGGCATGCAAGGGCGCGTGCATCTTTACGAAGGGTATTCGGTCAAGGAGGTGGCATTTCCGATTCGCGTGTTTGCGCGAATGGGAGTGAAAGCCGTGATCCTGACCAACGCGGCGGGTGGGATCCATCGCGAGTTCGTGCAGGGAAAATTGGTGATCATCAAGGATCACATCAATCTGCAAGGCGTTAATCCACTCTCGGGACCAAACGACGAAAGATTCGGCGCGCGATTTCCGGACATGACCGCGGCGTATGATCGAAGGTTCCGCGAAATGACCGTTGGGGAAGGGAACCGCATGGGGATCGGAATGCAGGAAGGCGTCTATGCCGCGTTGCCGGGCCCGAGCTACGAGACGCCGGCGGAAATTCGATACCTGCGGGCTATCGGCGCGGATCTCGTGGGGATGTCCACGGTGCCGGAGGTGATTGCGGCGCGGCACAGCGGGATGCGAGTGCTGGGAATTTCCTGCGTGACGAACGCAGCGGCGGGAATCCTGGACCAGCCGCTGGACCATAAGGAAGTGCTGGAGACAGCGGAGCGCGTCAGGGGGCAGTTCATCGGGCTTTTGAAGGCCGTCATTCCCCGAATTGCAGAGGCGATCGAATAGGCTATTTTGAACCGGCCTAGGGAGGGAAGAGCGTGGGCGAGAATGATCTGCTGATCACAGCGGCGAAACGGGCGAGGGAAAATGCACATGCGCCTTTCTCGAACTTCCGCGTGGGCGCGGCGCTGCGAGCGAAATCGGGGAGAATTTTCGGAGGCTGCAACGTCGAGAACGCGACGTATGGGCTGACGGTTTGCGCCGAACGAGTGGCCATTTTCAAGGCGATCAGCGAAGGCGAACGCGGTTTCGACGCGATTGCCGTGGTTACGGATACGGATAATTTGACTCCGCCATGCGGAGCTTGCCGGCAGTTGATCTGGGAATTCTGCGGCGACGTGCCGGTGGTCCTGGCGAATCTGAAGGGCAAGACCGAAACGATTCCCATGCGCGAGCTTTTTCCGAAGCCGTTCGACGCTTCCAACTTATAGAGCGGCAACCGGGACGCGGGCATTTCCCATAGTGAGGCAAACCATCATGCACAGAGTCAGAGGGAAATATTTCTTGTCAGTCGTTTTCGCGCTTATCAGCGCTGCCACAAACAGTGCCCAGACGCCGCCAAAGGCAGCCATCGGATTCGACCTGATAGTAAGGAATGGAACGATCGTCACGATGGATGGCGAGCACCGCATCATCGAGGACGGGGTAGTCGCAGCGCGGGGGGATGAAATCGTTTTCGTGGGCAAGGAGGCTGATTTCACGCTTCGCTATCCGAAGGGCATCACGGTAAAGCAGACCGTTGATGCCAAAGGGAAACTGGTGCTGCCGGGGTTCATCAACGGGCACACGCACGTTCCAATGACGCTTTTTCGCGGGTTGCATGACGACGTAACGCTTGACGATTGGCTGCGGAAATACATATTTCCGGCAGAAGCGAAAAACGTGACGGAAGAGTTTGTGCGCTGGGGCACGAGGCTGGCGATGGCGGAGCAGATCCGCGGCGGCATCACAACGTTCGCGGACATGTACTACTTCGAGGACGCGGTTGCCGAGGAGACCAAGGCCGCGGGGATGCGCGGGGTGCTGGGAGAGACGTTCATCGATTTTCCCGCGCCGGACAACAAGAGCAACGCGGCGATGATGGAGTACACGGAAAAATTTCTGAAGAAATGGCAAGGCGATCCGCTGATTCACGCGGCGCCCGCGCCGCATTCGATTTATACGTGTTCCCGGAAGACCCTGGAGGACGCCGCGGCGCTGGCGCGGAAGTATAAGGCGCCGATCCTGATCCACGTGGCGGAGATGAAAAAGGAATTGGACGACAGCCGCGCACAAAACGGCACGACGCCGGTGCAGTATCTGGACAAGATCGGAATCCTGGGCCCGGACGTGGTGGCGGCGCACTGCATTTTCGTGGACGAGACGGACCGGAAGATTCTGGCTGAGAAACAAGTGGGCTGCGTGCACAATCCCTCGAGCAACATGATGCTGGCGAGCGGCGTTTCACCGGTGCCGGAGATGCGCGCGGCGGGCGTGGCCGTCGGCTTGGGGACGGATGGCCCGGCGGGAAGCAACAACGATCTGGACTTGATGGAAGAGATGGACTTGGCGGCCAAGCTGGCAGAAGATCACGAAGATGGACCCGCTGGCGCTGAATGCCAAGGCGGTGGTGGAGATGGCGACGATCGACGGCGCCAGGGCTTTGCATATGGAGGAAGAAATCGGATCGCTGGAGGTGGGGAAGAAGGCGGACGTGATTGTCATTGGGTCTGGACGAGCCGAACGCGGTGCCAATGTACGACATCTACGCGCAATTGGCGTATGCCTTGAAGGGCAGCGACGTGGAGACGGTGATTATCGGGGGGCGCGTGGTGATGCGCGAGAAAAAGCTGCTGACCGTGGATGAGGCGGCGGCGATTGCCAAGGCGCGTGAATATAAGAACAAGGTTGAGGCATCGCTGAGGTAACCAGAGGATGGAAGGGGAGCGAGGCGTGTGAGCGAGACCGCTCAGTGGCTGCCGGACTTTTCGAGATAGGCGACGCCGCAGCGGAAGAACTTTCCTGGGAGAGTTCAAGGACATAGGCGATCTGGGCAGCGACAAAAATGCTGGGGACGCCCGGGGAATAGGGAGCGGCGATTTCAACGGCGGCTTTATCGGCGTAGCGCCTGCGGCTCTTGAAGCGAAGTCCGCCGCGCGACATGTCTTCACAGGTGACGATGTCGTCGCCAAAAGCAAAACTTCGGACGCAGGCCTTGAAGCTTACCTTGGTGCGAATGTGCTTGCGCCGGTTTTCCTGGCGCGCCGGCGGTGGAGGCACGGGAGAAGGATCCGGCGCGGTTGGAGCGGGAGACGCGGCGGGCTCGGGATCCTGTCCGGTTGCGGGCAAAGTGAGATCCTCCCCGACGGTTCCTACCGCAGCTTTCCAGACGGTTGAGGAACCGCACTTCTTACAATACCGGACGATGCCCGCGTTGACATGGTAGACGTCCGCCTCGAGATCGCTCTGTTCGACGACCTCGCGGCATTTACAACTGCTGCATTGGAGGAGCAAGCGTCTGGCTAGTTTTTCGGACTCGGTCGCCGGGGGAAATTCGATGCCCCAAAAATCGACATGCGAATCGAGAAAGGCCACGCCATAGGTGTAGCTGTCCGTTTGAGAGCCGAGCTGGCCGACGACGCGTACCTCCGCCTCCTTGTTGGAATCCAGCCTGCGAAGGATCAGCTCCTGCTCCGCGGCCAATTTATATTCGGAAACAATTCCAGCGCCATGCCGGCTGAGCAGGACGGTCCGGGTGTGTTCGGAAAAGACCTTGCCCTCCATATCGCTGCCAACGAGCAGAACGGCGAGTCTTTGAGGGAATGCGGCTGCTTTGGCGCAAGCCATCTGGGGGCATACTTTCACCCACGGAAGAAGGAAGTCTTAGGCAAATAGTACTCACAAGTCAGGGTGGGGGCGCAGGATTTTTATGGGGCAGGTTCGAGGCGCGCAAGGCGGGGAGGGCAGGAACGGCGCTGAGTTTCAGAGACGAGCGGCCGGATGCTCAGAGGAGGCTGCAGAGCTGGCCTCCCCTGCCACGGTATGGGAACACAAGAACGCTGGCGCGGCCGGAGGGGTAACCGGGCCGCCCGCGCCTGTAGCCGCCAAAGAGCGCCGGCTTACTGCTTTTTCGGCTTGCGTGCAGCTGCTTTGCGCTTGTCCGGAACGGCCACAGCGTTCTGCCGCGCAGGCTTAGAGAAATCGCGTTCGGAGGCGAGTTGCAGGGCAGCGCGCGAATCCGGCTTTTGATTGCGCGCCTGCAAGGCTACGGTCGTTCGCGTGGCCTTTTGGGGGACGGGCTTGTGAGCCGCAGTTTCCCAAGCATCCGTGCCATCGAAATGATCCGGAGCGATTTCCGATTGCGCTTTGCAGGCTGGGGAGAGCAGCAACGCTGCGCCAAAGCCCAGCAAGAGCATAGGTATCTTCAGCATAACAAAGGGTTTCATTAGCGACCTCCAATTAAACTTTCAACAGGTGCCCGGGGGTCACTAATTCATCGCGGTTCTCGACGAATTAGAGTTTTCTAAAGCGGAATGATTTTCTCTGGCGGCTTCGTGGAGGGCGATAGAGCGGCAGTACTACCGTGTATCCGGTTCGCCAATAGCTTTGGCGCGGCACGGTTTGCCTGTAGTTCAAAAAATGTTTCCTAAGGTTACGGTAGAAAGCGAAGCGCTCCGGCTGACGATCGAAGAAAGAATTCCTGGTGAAAGCTCGAGCTCCGGGAGTATGATGACGCCGTCGTTCCCCCCCAGCCCTCATCTCCCTGATTCTACTGAAAGATAACCGGGTGTCTCCATGGAAACGCTGACGCGCCGATCGGAAGATCGCATCCCCATGTCGGTAAGAGTCGATCTCTGCAGCCTAGACATCCGGAATCGTGCGCATATAGGCGTCACGGAAAATACAAGCAATCACGGCGCGCGCGTCGTTTCCAACAAAGCCTGGAAGGCGGAGGAGCGCCTGAATTTGCGATCTCTTCCCGGCGGTCTGCGCGCGCGGGCGAGGGTTATCTATTGCGAGCCGCGCGGAGCGGATTCCTATGTCATAGGACTTCAATTGGTGGCCATGACCGGAAAATGGAAATAGCCGGGCATGAAGCCGGCCGAACAAGATGCTTTCTGGAGTTTGCCCGGCCAATCTGAACAACCTTTGCGGGAAGAAGGAATAGCTCCGCTGCCCGAGATCAGGATTCGACGGCGAAGAGGATGCGATTCTTGCCTTGTTGCTTTGCAGCGTACATGGCACCGTCCGCGATGCGGATCATTTCGTCAGGAGACTTGACGGGCTGCTGGAAAGTGACGGCACCGATGCTGAAGGTGACGGGCCAAGCAGAGGCATTCATCACATTTAGAAGGGTTTCGCGCAGCTTTTCGAGCACGACACGCGCGCCGGGGAGGTCCGTGTGTGGCAAGAGCACACAAAATTCGTCGCCGCCCAAGCGTCCGGCGAGATCCGTGTTGCGAATCGAAGAACGGAGAGTTTCACCGATGGAGGCAAGGACGTTGTCGCCGGTGATGTGATCGAAGCGATCGTTGATCTGCTTGAAATCATCGAGATCAATGTAGGCCACGGTCATGGGCAGGTTTAAACGCGAGGCCCGCTCGCGCTCTCTCCCCAGCGCCTCATAGAAACCGCGCCGATTGATAATCCCAGTCAGGTAATCCAGGCGCGAATTTTCCAGTTCCTGGACGTAGAGCGATTTCACTTCAGAGACGAGGAAGACGACAATGAGATTCAGGCCAAGGTGGATGACCGCATTCCAATAAGGGACGACGGGCATCAAGTAGTGCGGGGCCTTGAGGTGGTTCAGATAGAGCCAGACGAAAACGCTGAAGAGGGCGACGAGAGTTCCAATTCGGGAAGAGAAATGCCAAGCGAAATATGAAACCGGGAAAATGTAGATGACTAATGTGGTGATCTCCCAATCGGCAAGATAATCGACAATGACAACGGCGGCAAAGAGGCCAAACCCAATAAAACACTGGACGAGCCCTGAACGTCGATCGAGGAAATGGGTGACATTCAAGTCCATAGGGCGGATAAATCCAACCATACTAGTATGGGCACAAATTCGCCCCCGTTGCTAGAAAAGATTGGAGATAGATGTGGAGTGCTGAAGGGGTATAAGCGTCCGCGCATTCTGGCTAAGTCGCGGACTGATGAGGGGAATTTGGGTAACAGAGGTTCCGAGTATCCGTGACGGGAGGGCGCCGGGTGTGGGGACAGTTGGACGACTAGCGAGCGAGCTCGAGCAAGGCTTGGTTGATTTTCGTCAGATCCGAGTCGAGGCGGTAATAGCCGGTGCGCCAGGTCGGCGTCGTCTCATCCGGACGGAAGCTCAGAATGGCGAAATCCGCTGCTTTGTCCTGGCCGTTTAGCAGTGCTGGAAATTGCTCCCCTACAAAGGTGGCGGGATGCTGGCTGACGACTCGCTCACATTCATTTACAGAGAGAACGGCGCGAAGCATACCCTGGTTTTTTGCGTGGGGTTGGCAGAAATATAGGTTTGGCATATACCTGAATCATGGGCTAAGCCACAGAAAACTTGAATAGTACTTTGGGGCAATGACCCTCCGGAAGTGAGGGAAAAGGCCGAAAGATGCCCCTTGGAAATCATTAACACATGCATTTTCAGCGGGTTGAAGAACTATTCCTCTTTCTTGGAAGTCACTCTGTGGATGGCAAAGATGGCTATTCCCAGAGCGAACCAGACCGCAGCCAGAGCCCAATCGTGGCCCAGAGCACTAAATAGGGCCGTGAGAATTAACAGGACGCCTGCGGTGTAGTACATCGCGGAGAGATAGGAAATATTGGTCTCGGCCTTCATAGAGTCTCCGGCCCTATTTCGAAGGTCACTATGCCAAATCTGCGAGCGCATCGCAATTTTGCCGGCAATCAGGAAGACTTGGACACAAGCGGGGACGGTTAAAGAACAGTCTTTCAATGCAAGGTGAGCCAGACTCGGGGCGGAAGAGGAAAGGAGCCTGTGGTAGGCTGAGCCGGGATTGAACCATCAAGCGGAGAAGAGCGATGCAGGCAGCCGCGACTCCATTTCCCGTGCTGCGGTGGGCAGCGTTGTTGTGGATGGCCGTGTGGCTGCCGGCGTATGTGCACGTGTGGGGCTGGGCGAATCTGCTGCGCTTGTGCGACATCGCCGTGATTCTGGGGTGCGCAGGATTTTGGTGGGGAAACTCGCTGCTCGTCTCGAGTCAAGAGTTGAGTTCGCTTCTGCCGAGTGGCTTGTGGTGCCTGGACGCGGGTTGGCGGTTAGCTGCGGGGCACCATCTCGTTGGCGGGACTGAATACATGTGGGACGCGCACTATCCGTTGTGGGTGCGTCTGCTCTCGCTGTTTCATATCGCCTTGCCTTTGGCCCTGCTTTGGGCGATTCGCAAGGTGGGATACGACCGGCGGGCGCTGGCGTTTCAGGCGGGCATTGCCGCGGTGATGCTAGTTGTTTCGCGTTTCGTGCATCCGGAGTTGAACCTGAATTACGCGTACGGGGATCCGCTGTGGCACCGCGAATGGGGTCCGGCGCCAGTGCATTTGAAGCTCATCCTTATTGGAATGATCTTGCTGCTGTACTGGCCGGCGCACTTGCTGTTGAAATGGGCATTTCCCGCATCGCGGAGTGGAGGAAAGGATTAGCGGAGAAGCGAGTGCGGAAACGAGGGCGGAGCGATGGGCGCGAAGGATGAAACAAATCTTGAGAAGTATAGAGAGATGCTGCAGGTCGCGCTCGAAGAAGCGCGCGGGGGATTGGCCGAGGGCGGGATTCCGATCGGCGCCGCATTATTCGATCACGAAGGAAAGCTTTTGGGCAGCGGCCACAACCGCCGAGTGCAGGAAGGCGATCCTTCGGCGCACGGCGAGACGGACGCCTTCCGCAGAGCAGGGAGGCAGCGGAGTTACAGAGACAAGATCATGGTCACGACGCTGGCGCCCTGCTGGTACTGCAGCGGCCTGATTCGCCAATTCAATATCGGAACGGTCATAGTGGGAGAATCGGTGAACTTCCGAGGCGGGATTGAGTGGCTGCGCGAAAACGGGGTTGAAGTGATCGACTTGCGCTCCGAGGAATGCATCCAGATGCTCGCGAAATATACAGCGCAAAATCCGAGAGTATGGAAGGAAGACATCGGCGAAGAGTGAGAGGTGCAAGCAGCGCGGTTGATCCGGCAACCTCGTGGTATGGCGATTCGAATAAGTGGCGCGAGGCTGGTCCTCATCCGGAAATGCGAACGAGATATGCGGCTCGTGATGGACTTCCCGCGCCTTCTCTGCTATCTCTTAGGCGGCTCCGGCCTCAGGAGAAGGGAGGAGCCATCACGCGGCGCGGTCGATCGATCTGCTTGCACTGCCACTCATCTTCTTTCGCAGAATGTGCGGGATTGAGAAGTGTTGCAGGAGCGCTGCCAGGGAGACATGGAGGAGTTTATGTTTGAGACCCCGCAAGAGATAAAGCAGCCGGATACGAAAGGGCTTTGGATAGGCATCATCGTGGCTGTGGTTGTGATCGCAGGTGGAGGCTTGTTCTACATGATGTCCAGAGGCGGCTCGAAGCAGCCTGCGCCTGCCGCGGCGAGCGCGCCCGCGCCGATCAAAGACGCTGACCCGATCCGCGATTTGAAAGTTCAGCGTGCAACGATGGATAAGGACCGCACCGGGACGACGGCGCTCTGGCTGGTAAGCATCGAAAACAAATCCCAGAGTTACAGTTACAGCAACATCAAGTATGAAACCACCTACGTTGGCGCGGACAGCAAAGCTCTCGCGGTCAACCAGGGCACCATCGCAACGACCATCGGTCCCGGGGAAGAAAAAAATTCGCAGTTCAGCGACGCACTCTATCCGGCGGGCACGGCCTGGTACAAGTTCAAGATTACGGGCGCAACTCCGGCAGCGGCTCAATAAGACGCGCGATATTTCTGATTTAGGGCAGAGCAGGTAGGTGTACCAGGCCGTTCGCGCGGAAAGAATCGTCGCGAACGGTTTTGGCCTGGGATTGCCCTCTTTATGAAAGAGTACGCCGTTATCTGACCGTCGCTCTTGGCGAAACCTACCCGATAGACACAACCCATCGGTGCTCATGGCGGGAGTATTGAATCCGCGAATTTGCCGGTCAACGCGTGTATTATCGCCTCCATGCCTGCCACTTCCAGAGGCGGCTTGCGGCGCGGAATGATGCCCGAACTGTTCAATATCGCGGCGCATTTTCTGGATGAGCCGGCGGGGTGGCATCCGCAGCGCGTAGCGATCCTGGGCGAGCCGCGCCAGATTACGTACGGCGAACTCGCGGCCCTTGCCAATCGCGCCGGGAATGCGTTGCTCGAGCTGGGAGTGGCACGGGGTGACCGCGTCCTGATCGCCTTGCCGGATTCACCGGAATTCATCGCTGCGTTTTTTGGCGCTGCAAAGATCGGTGCGGTGGCCGTGCCCGTGAATCCCTTTGCGCGGACCGCGGATTATATTCATTACCTCGAAAATAGCGAACCCCGTGTGGCGATCGTACACTCGGAGGCGCTGGAGGAGTTTCTGCCGGCGTCGAGTGAGCGGTTGCAGATGCCGATAGTCCTCGCCGGCAAGGAAGGGACCGCTACGGGCGGAGTGACATGTGCGAAGTGGAGCGAATGGACGCAAGCGGTGAGCGACCAACTCGTGCAAGCGCCGACATCGTCGGATGACCCGGCATTCATGCTCTACACCTCCGGGAGCGGGGGCACGCCGAAAGCCGCGGTGCATCAACACAAAGACATGCTGGTGACCAGCCGGAATTACGCGCAAGGCGTGCTGGAGCTGGGGCAGAGTGATGTGACGTTTTCCGCGTCCAAGCTGTTTTTCGCTTACGGCTTGGGAAATGGAATGTATTTCCCGCTCTCGGCGGGCGCAAGCACGATCTTGAATCCGGAGCGAACGAAGGTGGAACGGGTGATCGAGCTTGTCGCGCGGCACCGGCCGACAGTCTTCTTTGCCGTGCCGACACTCTATGCGGCAATCCTCCGGGAAGCGGAGGGCGCGCACTGCGCCGTGGATTTTTCTCCGGTGAGCAAGTGCGTGTCCGCCGGAGAAACGCTGCCCGCGGAAATTTTTGAGCGCTGGAAGAGAAAATTCGGGATCGAAATTCTGGATGGGATCGGCTCGACGGAGATGCTGCATATCTTCATCTCCAGCCGGCCGGGGAGGTGTAAGCCGGGGAGCTGCGGCACGCCCGTCCCCGGTTACGAGGCGAATATCGTGGATGACATGGGAGAGCCGGCGCGCGACGGCGAGATCGGGAATCTCTGGGTGCGCGGCGAGAGCGCCTTTGCGGAATACTGGCGGATTCCGGAATTGACGGCGCATACCAAAAGCGGCGATTGGGTAATGACCGGCGATAAGTTCGTCCGCGAACATAACGGTTACTTTCAGTACTGCGGGCGTGCGGATGACATGTTGAAAGTCGCTGGAATGTGGGTATCGCCCATGGAAGTGGAGAACGCGCTGCTAGGGCATCCGCATGTGGCCGAGTCCGCGGTTGTCGGCGCAACGGACGAGCGCGGGCTGACGTACGCGGTGGCGTATGTTGTGTTGCGTGGAGAAATTGCCGAGACGGAGGGATTGGCCGAGGAGATCCGCGCGCATTTGAAGGCGAGACTCGTGCCGTACAAATTGCCGCGCGAGGTGCGATTCTGCCGCGAGCTGCCGAAAACAATGACGGGAAAAATTCAGCGCTTCAAGTTGCGCGGAGGATGAACAAGCTAAGAACACCGATGGGGCAACGCTTCCGAAGAGGTGCAGGTTGTTCGAAAAAATTGGCCAATCATTCCATGTAGGGTTTCCAGTCGGGCGGGGGAAACTCGACATTCCAGAACTTAACGACGGAATAAGGGAACGCGATTCCAACCTGATTCTTGCCGAAGGGCATTTCGCGGACATGGACGACGCGGCATTCTTGTTCCTTGGCAGTTCCCCAGTTTTTCAGTATTAATTTTTGGCCGGGACGGACTCTCATGGCCAGAGCGATGAGTGCGCCATGAGCATTGACCTCCAGCGTCCGCGTGTCTTCGGTGAGCGGCACATCGCCCTCAAACTGCGCGCGAACCCGGATGGGAATCTGCAGGAGCACGCGTTGTGTGCGGCGCTTTTCGGCAGGATTGCTTGAATCTTTCTGAAGGCCGCCAGGCATGGGCAAGTTCAGCTTAACAGTGACCGAGCTATTGCGAAAAAATGATTGAGCCATAGCTGCACAAGATAAACTTTTTTTGATTTCCATCACATCATGGGAAGATTTCGAAAGGCAGGAAGAGGGGAGCCATTGATCCGGCAGAAAAACCGCCGCCGGATGCGCAGCTCGCCTTCTCCTCGTTCTAGGCGGGGTCGAGGTAAGCGTCGTAGGAGGCGGCAATGGCGCGCACTTCCGCGAGAGTTTGATTGCGGAGCAGCTTGCCATCCTCGAGGATGGTGTCGAGAGCGTTGCCGGGCGGAATGGGATCGCCGTCGATGACTTCGACGGTGACAAATTCCTTGCCATCATGAATGAGATTGAAGCGGCCGCCTTTGCTGGCTTTGCTGGGATCGGTTTTCGGGTTCTTGTAGACCTTGTGCCAATTGCCATGGCGATCGATGGCGGAACATTTCAACGCAAATTTCAGCGTGTCGCGATTGACTTGTTGCAGCAGCGCTCCGCCCATTCCATAGCTCCAGATGTCCTGGGACCAGCCACGGCGCGTGAGTTGCGCAGTGATGTTCTGGATGGTGTAGTAGTTGACGCCATCGCCCTGGATGAAGCGGACGCACGGGACGGTGGTCTTCCAGCCCTTGCGATTTACTTCGTAGCCGAAAACATCGCTGACGATTTTGAAGAGTTCTTCGAGGACCGTGACTGCGTCGCCGGAATCCGGGCGGATGATCAAGGTGCCATGGCGCTGGAGGACCTTATCGCGGAGGGCGCCACCCCAGAGATTTCGCACCGCACTGTAAATGTCATACGAGTCACTCACGCAAGCGACCAAGCCTTCCGGGCAGTTTTCCAGGATGTTGGCGTAAGCATCAAGCTCGTGGGCTTCGCCCCAGGCGGTGATGGTGGAATGTTCGGATGCGGGGATGCTGTAGCCGGCGCAGTTCGCGGGGGCGGTTGGTGAAAGATCGGCGGAATAGAATTGATTCAGAAGCTGGATAGCTGCAAGCGTATCGGTGCCGAGAAAATTGAAGAGATGCGCGGCCCCGCCGATGGCCGCGGATTCCTTCGAAGAGACCCCACGAAAGCCAAAGTCGTGCAGCTTGAAGGGAAGAAGCGCAGGATCGCCGGTGCGCACGAGGGCTTTGCCGATGACCTGCTTGATGGCGCGGGAAAGCGTGGCGACGGTGATGGGATACCAGACCTGAAGGAGAACAGTCTCGGCCCAGTTGGTGAGCCAGTAAAACTCGGGATCGGTGTTCTCGATGGTGATCAGCGCGTTGTGGCTCTTGACGACAGTGCCTTCTTTCACGGCGCGGATGCGCAGCGGCAGGCGGCCACCGTGCTTCGCGTAGAGCGATTTAAAGCCTTCGTAATTGAAGGACTTGGGATGACCGGAGAAGTGGGCGTGAGCGATGCGGCGCGCCTCTTCGACGTCGTCAAGAGTGAAGACCTGGCCGGCGAAATTGGATTTGATGATGTACTGCAACATGGCCAGCATGGTCTCGTCGAACATGCCGCCGCGGGACTCCACGTAGGAATAAATGTGGCGCGTGTTGGGAGGGTACTGCCACCAGTGGGTGAGCTTGTAGGAGTCCGTGTTCAGGATGGGGTTTAGGCGCAAAGACTGCATGGTGCTCCTTGGGGTCCGGGATGAAAGAAGGAGTTGAAACGATGGACTGTCACCATATTCAGGATAGCAGAGAAGGATTGCCGGATTCGAGCCAGGCGCGGGGCAGGGAATCAAAAAGCCCCAAGGCGCCCAAAAACGGGAAGCGCAAGCGTGCAATCGAAGGTTAGAATCAGAGTCCTGAAACTCCCAGGAGGAAGCGATGGCGAAAAAGCCGGCGGCGGATGATGCACGGTTGATTCTGGAACTCTACGATTTGAGGCGCGAGGCGGAAATGCGCAAGGCGCGCCAATGGTGGCTCACGACGTTTTGGCCGAAGAGCGCCGAAGACTACATGAAAGTGCAAACGGCCATGGGAACGGCGGAAAACAACTGGCTGCGGCAAGTGATCAGCTATTGGGGAATCGCGGCGAGCTTTGTGTTGAACGGCGTCGTGAGCGATAAATTATTCTTCGAGTCGGCTTTTTGCGGGGAAATGTACTTCATTTTTGCGAAAATGCGGCCCTTTCTGAAAGAGTTGCGGGAAAAAACACAAAACCCCAGGTTGATGGCAAACATCGAGAAGGCCATTCTCGGATCGAAGCTGGCCAAGGAACAGTTTGCATTGATCGAGCAGCGAGTCACGGCCATGCGCGAGTGGGCATGAGCATGCGAGGCTTGAGAGCACTCAAGGGGTTGCCCGTGTTGTTCGCGGTGGTTTGCTTCGGAGCGGGCGCCGCGCTTTTTCCATGCAGAGCGCGGGCAAATGAGCGCAGGATTTCTATGACGGCCGCCTGCATCGCATACCATTCGCTGCTGATATCCAGCTCCGACAGTGCCACCTGGCCTTCCTTGCTCAGGCTGGGCGAACCATTCTTGAGGTTCACCGATATGCCGGCGTTCGTGTCGACCAGTTCCAGCGTGGCCTGATAATTGATCGCTTGATCGAGTGCATATATGGAACTGGCCAGGCATTGGACGCGGCTGGCGCTCTCTTTGGCCTTCTCGAAGAGTACCAGCGACTCGAGCTGTCGCGAGGCCTCCGCCGCGTCTGTCCTGGCGAGCACCGCCAGCTGATCCATGACCGTGTCTGATATCTGAACCATCGCGTTGAACGCGGCGGGGGCGGTAATCGAGCGGTCGTCGATCTGCCTGCGCATCTGTGGCATGGTATCGAGCATGGTGGCGACCGTGGACTTGATATCGGACGGGATGCCTTTCGCCGATAGCGCCTTCGATGCGGTGTCGTTTGCATCATTGGTCGCGTTGCGCGTCGCAATGATGCCATCGGCGGCGGCCGATCCGGACAGATACAGGTAGGATAGGCCGCGTTCTTCCTGCAGGCTCCTGAGCAGGCCGCTCAGCGCCTCCATCGTATCCAGATGCTGTCGCGCGACGGCAACCCTGGCACGGTCCTTGCCTGCCTGTTGCAGGAGCATCGCTCCAAGCGCAAGCGCGAGCACGAGCGGCGTGATGGACAGAATCATCAGCTTGTTTCGCAGTGAAAAGGTCATGCGGGTATCCTTCTTGAATCGGTGCTGTGCGGTGATAAAGGGTTTTGTGGACGATCAGCGAAATACCAGGGGCAGGGCAGAGGCGACGATGGCCAGGACCAGGAACGCGTCACTGCGCCTGAGCCTGCGGCGGCCGTCTCTGTCCTCGTCGATACTGGGTGCAGTGTCGTCATCGTGCTCATCATAGACCGAAAGCAGTATTTCGTCGATGTCTTTGAAGAACGTCGCCATTCGTACCGAACCCTTGCGCTCCAGGATGCGGTCATAACCGCGCAACGCGTCGGCGAAGAATGCGCCGAACTTGCCCGGCAGGCGCAGTGCGGGGCCGAGGCAGGCCTTGGATATGAACATCAGCGCCTCGAAGGTGATAGCCTTTTCCAGGCCTTCCATCAATGCGATCTCGGTTATCGTGATGGGGCCTAATGATGCCAGCTTCTTGCCCAGCGGCACGAGCAGATTGGCTCCGACGATGCTCGCTATCACCATCGCAGTCATCAGCGGCGACAGCTTTCTGCCGGAAAGCCAGGCCGCGGCAGCCGCCGTCAGCAGGATGGCGATGCGGCCGGCGAGGTGGGGCTGGCACAGCAGCGCCGCCGACAGCGCCACGCCCGTCAGCGCAAGCCGTGTAGGGTCGAACAGCGATTCCCATCGTTCGCGGCGCTGCGGTCTAGTCATGGTGGCCGTCCCTGACGCCGGCAAGCCATACCGATCGCGACGCGAACGCTTCGGCAAAGACGCCGAGTATGAGTCCGGACACGAGTCCGAACGCCATGAAGGCTGGGGCCATCAGGCGGGCGCTGGGGCCAAAGACGAAGACGCGGGCAAGAGCGACCTGTACCATGTTCGAGGCGACGGCGCCGGCGACACAGAGCCCGATATATGACAGCGCCTTGGGCCCGGCGACGAATCGGAGGCCGCGCATGACAAGGGCGCTCGCGACCGTGCCGGTAAGCGAGAACAGGGCCACATACGAAAAGAGCGATCCTGTCAGGACGCTCATGCCGACGACCTTGACCAGCGCCAGCAGCATGTACGCGCCGAACGGCAGCAGGTCGACGGCCAGCAGTATCGGCAGATTGGCCAGACCAAGCCGCATGAACGGCACCGGCCGTGGTAGCATGTACTCGATCGTGGACAGGAAGAACGCGAGCGCGGCAAGAAATGCCGCCATACGGCGGCCGCCATCGGCGTAGTGTGGCAGGTGCCTAGCGGACAACCGCATCGATACCATCGGTTTTCTTTGCTCCTTCGATGCGTATGAACACACCGTTGGGCAGGCAGGCCGACCATTCTCCTGTCTTGCCGATGGGCGGTGAGGCCACGCACAGCTTGTTGACACAGGGCGAGTCTATGATCCTGGCCTGGCCATGATCGATCGTAACGACCGTTGCGCCGAGCTTGCCGGGCACCTCCACGGTTCTGGAGATCGAGAGCGGGTAGACCCATTCTCCCGTGTCGGCGGTGACGACGAGTGTCTCGGAAGGGGCACCGCCGTACACCAGAACCGAAAGCACCATCAGGGCGGCCAGCGAGGCAGCCACAATGAGCACGTCGAGGGGTTTGATGTGTATTCTCGAAAGAAGCCCCGGCGTTGGAGCCGGGGCATCGATGCTCATGAGGGCCTCAATTCAGGACTTCAGCTGCAGCCGCAGCCTTCGTCGCCACAGCCACCGTCGCCACAGCCGCACTCATCATCGCCGCAACCACAGCCGCAGCCTTCCTCGTCATCGCCGCCGTGTACGTGGCCGTGCTCAAGCTCTTCCACGGTCGCGTCGCGAACGTCCTTGACGGTGACGTCGAAATGCAGCGACTTGCCGGCCAGCGGATGGTTGGCATCGATCTTGACCTGGTCGCCTTCGACGCCGACGACGGTGACGACGCGGGTGCCGCCGTCTTCCTGAGTCTGGAACTGCATGCCTACCTCGATCTTGTCGGGCTCGGCAAAGTCGGTCCTGGCCACCGTGAATATCAGTTCCTGATCGGCGTCGCCATAGGCATCGGCCGGAGCGATGACGCAGTTGACCGAATCGCCGGCCTTCTTGCCGTCGAGGTGGCGCTCCAGGCCGGGGATGATGTTGCTGTTGCCGTGCAGGTAGACGAGCGGCTCGCCTTCAGAGCGGTCAATCACCACTCCGTCGTCGCCCTTGAGTACATAATCGATCGATACGACACGATCTTTCTGGATAACCATGATTGCCTTCCTTGAAAATACGGGTTTGAAGCAGGCTGCGAAAAACGCCAAGCGTTCCCAACGCCATGCCAGACGGGCGGGATCGAACGGAGCTCAAAAAACGCCATTTCGTCATGCATAAAGTACCTACTATAATTGAGATTTTCAAGCCCTGCGTGGTATAGTGCGACAGCGGAGGCATCTGTGAGTCTACTTCAGGCACTGGTTCTTGGGCTCTTTCAGGGCGTGGCAGAATTTCCGCCCATATCGTCGAGCGGACACCTGCTGGTCTTTCAGGGTCTGATGGGCCTGTCCGACGTTCCGGCGCTGTTCGATGTGATGCTGCACCTGGCTACTCTGGCATCGATCCTGATCGTGTTCAGGAAACGCATCGGTGGCATCATCATGTCGACGGTTCGGTGGATCATGCGTACGAGTGACGATTCTGATGCCGAGAATCTGGCCATCATTCCGCCGGCGGCTCTGGCGACCGTCGTTACGGCCGTGCTTGGCCTCATGATAAACAAGATAGACCTGAGCGGCCGCCCGAAGATTGTGGCTGGCCTGCTGCTCGTTACCGCGGCGATACTGCTGGCATCGGCCTTCTGGAAGGGCGAGCGGAGCTACCGGCAGATGCGCTGGACGCATGGCGTGCTGATAGGCCTTGCCCAGGGCATAGGCGTCTTCCCCGGCATCAGCCGCTCGGGCATCACGATTAGCGCAGGCAGCGCGACGGGCCTGAACAGGGAGACAGCGGGCGAGTTCTCCTTCCTGATAGCGATTCCGGCCATCCTTGGCGCGTTCGTTCTCAAGCTGAAGGATATGGGCCAGCTTTCCGGCACCATCCAGCCGTTGCCGCTTGCGGTGGCCACCGTGGCCGCCTTCGGGGCGGGCATCATCGCCTTGCTGATACTGATGCCCATAGTGCGGAAGGGCAAACTGGCATGGTTCGCCGCGTATCTGATACCGGCCGGGCTGATCGGGCTTTTCCTCCTGTAACGAATCTCCGATAAGTTGAACAGGGATTGGAGCTGAACGCATTGCCCAGGCACACCAGAACATCGTGGTCTATCATTATCTCGTGCGCCATACTCTGCTCCGGAGGCTTGGCTCTCTTTGCAGAATTGCTGGTTGGTGCCCTCGGTGGGCAGACCGCGGTCGGAGCATTCTTCCTGCGCGGACTGTCGTGGTCGGCCTTCGTGCTGCCGGCCTACCTGTGGGTCGGCGCGCTGATTGTCGCGATGCCTGGCTTCAGGACCGACCTGCTGGCCGCGATGCTGGCAAGCCTGGCACCATTCGCATCGCTGGCCGTGACAGCGCGCTTTCTGGACGACCCGGAAGCCTGGTTCCAGGCCTACCCCTGGCTGCGCGGCGTCGGAGCCGGCGGGGTGGCGGCGCTCGGATTCGGGCTGACCCTCTGCATGGGCGCCGCGCTGGGGCTGCTGGTCCGGCGGGGTAGCGG
>CAVWHL010000029.1:0-107817 GCA_963754855.1 uncultured Acidobacteriota bacterium | reverse complement strand
CGATCAATTCCTTCTCGCCCTTCAATCCAAGCAAACGCGCCGAAGCGCCCGCAGCAACAATCACAGCTCTTGCTTCATACGTGTCTTTTCCGGCGGCGATCTTAAAAGGGCGCTTGCTGAGGTCGACTTCCGTCACCGCCCCAGCTTTGAACTCCGCACCAAATTTTTGCGCCTGTTTGCGCATGTTTTCGATGAGCTCCGGCCCCAGGATGCCCTCCGGGAACCCGGGGGAAATTCTCAACGTGCGTGGTAAGGGAGAGCTGGCCACCGGGCTCGTGCCCATCCAGCACAAGCGGCTTCAGGTTGGCGCGTGCAGCGTAGATCGCGGCGGTGAGGCCGGCGCAGCCGCTGCCGATGATGACGACGTTGTACATTCGATTTTCTCCACCCATTAGATTCAGCATCGCCCCGGCAAGATACAACCGAGTCCGGTATTGTAGCATCCCCTCGAGCGGGCACCGGAAGAGGGACGGCCAAATTGGAGAGGCTTTTTGCGGGGAACTGTGTTGACCCGGAGAAATGACAGTCGTTATAGTCCGAGGAAATATTTGGTTTGCCCGAGGAGCAGTACACGATGGATCCACGCTACCCGATTGGAAACTTCGAAATGACAGGGGAAGTGACGCCCGCGCGGCGTCAACAGGCCATCGAGGAGATCGCGGCAACGCCCGCGAAGTTGCGCGCCGCAGTGAAGGGCTGGAATGACGCGAGCTCGACACGCCATACCGCGAAGGCGGCTGGACCGTGCGCCAAGTTATTCATCACGTGCCGGACAGCCATTTAAATGCCTACGTAAGATTGAAGCTGGCGCTTACCGAAGACAGGCCGACGATCAAGCCATATGAGGAAGCAGCCTGGGCTGCGTTGGCGGACTCGAAGTCCACACCAATTGAGGTATCACAAACTTTGCTGGACTCGCTGCATGCTCGATGGGATCGTGTTTGGCGAGCGCTGAAACCCGAGCATTTTGCAAGAGTCCTCGTCCACCCGGAGCACGGCGAGCGCACGGTGGACTGGCTGCTCTTCCTCTACGCGTGGCACGGGAAACATCACACCGCGCATATCACCGAACTTCGCAAACAAAAGGGCTGGTAGCAGGACGAAGCGGCGCCAAGGGAACTTCCCGGCTGCGGTCCGATCCGGAGCATCGGTACTCCGCCCGGGATGACGGTTTTGATGCTGGGCCGAAGTGGCGCGGCACAGTCCGGCTCGTGTACGATGATGCGGTTACAAGGAGAACGCATGAGCCGACCGGCTGGAACTTACGCTATTTTTGAAACCTCCCAGGGAAATATCGTCGTCAAGCTGCTCGAAAAAGAAGCCCCGAAAACCGTCGCCAATTTTATCGGGCTCGCCGAAGGCACCAAGGAATTCACGAATGAGAAAACCGGGCAGAAAGAAACAAGACCTTTCTACGACGGATCGATTTTTCATCGCGTGATCCCGCAATTCATGATTCAAGGCGGCTGCCCGCAAGGCACGGGGGATGGGCGGCCCAGGCTACAAGTTTGCCGATGAATTTCATCCCTCGCTGAAGCATTCGAAAGCCGGAAAGCTCTCCATGGCCAATGCCGGACCGGGAACCAACGGGAGCCAGTTCTTCATTACCGTGGCGGCGACGCCCTGGCTGGACAACCGGCACACGATCTTCGGCGAAGTCGTCGAAGGCCAGGACGTGGCCGACAAGATTTCAAATGTGCCCCGCGATTCGAACGATCGCCCGCGCACTTCTGTAACACTCCAAAAGCTGCGCATCGAACGCGTCGCATAGGGCGGCGCCGAAACAAATGCTCACGCCCGAGCGCCTGTTACATTTAATGATCGAATTAATTTTCGTGTTGCTCGGCGGACTCGTCGTGTGGCTGGGCTTGTCCCGGCGCATCTACGTCGACCGGCACAGCATCGCCTGGCTGATTCGCAGCGCCGCGCTTATTCTGTGGGGCCTGCGCGTGCTCTACAAGCCGGGCCAATGGTGGACCCGGTGGCAGAGGATTGGACGCGCGGGCTTTCGCTGGCGCTGCTCGGCGTCGACGCTGGCGATTTCGCACGTGCCCTTTAACTGGGTGGGACCTCTGCTCGCGGCGGGGGGGGCTCTGCTGACCCTCCGCGGGATCATTGGCTCGGCGCTAATCTTCCGGCCGCGGTAACCAAATCACTTTCAGATAGCTTGCTGCGGAGCGCCACCGTGCTCGCCAGGTTCATCTGGATTCTCGACGTGCTTCGGATATAATCCGCGCCATAGACCGCCCTCCCGATAATCGGGAATCCGCCCGTGGCGCTTTTCGACCCTCACCCTAAAAGGAGAAAACCTGTGTTCAAGGAATTCAAGGAATTCGCCATGCAGCGGCAATGTCATGGACCTGGCCGTCGGCGTCATCATCGGCGCCGCGTTTGGCAAGATCGTGTCCTCCTTGGTGGAAGATGTCGTCATGCCTCCAATAGGCCGATTGCTCGGGCACGTGGATTTTTCAGGGTTGTTCATCAACCTAAGCGACAAATCCTACGACACTTTGGCCGCGGCCAAAGCCGCGGGCGCTCCCACGCTGAATTATGGAATTTTCGTGAACACGGTGATCAATTTCTTGATTGTCGCATTTGCGGTTTTCCTCGTGATACAGCAAGTGAACCGCTGGACTAAAAAGCCGGCCGCGCCCGCGGCACCCACGACGAAAGACTGCCCGCAGTGCGCGATGACCATTCCCATTGCGGCGAAGCGCTGCGGCCACTGCACCGCGCAGTTGGCATAAAACGGTGGACAGCGATTGGCTCAAGTGCTCAATGCACTAAACACGGGCAAATCATGAACCCGTGACTCAGGCAGCAACTGTTCCCTGAAAGCCGACTGTGAAGGCCAAGCAAGAACAAAAGCTCAGAAGGATCACAACCAGCAACCAAAGAATAAGAACTAAATACTGAATGCCTCAAGTCTTCGGAAATCTCTTCAGGTTTTCTTCCAGATGGGCACGCAGCCGGTTGACCACGTTGTCTTCCTGCCCTTCCTCGAGCTCTTTCGCGCACCTCTTCCAGCGCGAAATGAACGACATCGTGGTGGTGCAACTCCACTGGCGCAAGGGTGTCGCTGAAGCGCAACCACAGCCGGTGCAGGAGATTGACCTCGTTGGCGGTCAGGTTCGGTGCATGCGGCCCGAGGACTTTGTAGACCTTGTCCCCGTTAGGTAAATGGATTTCAAGGTTGAATTGCGGTTTCGGATCGCCGAGCTTCTCCCAGGCTTCGCCAATCTGCCGGGCTTGCTCCTCGGTGGTTCTTTCCCCGACCGGCCCACGACGATCGTGCTGGATTGCAGAGAAGTCGCGGCGCGCAGAATGCCATCCCAGAGATCGCTGGCGCCGACGACAGCGAGGCGGATAGATTTGCCGCGCTTTTCGGCCATCGAAAGAGCCTGCGAGAACAGGTGTTGCTCGATGCTGCCGAAGAGCTGTTCGGCTTCGAGTTCATGTTCCCCGGAGGCCGAGCGGCGCAAAAGCCGGACGTGCAGCACGACCACATCGCGGCGGCCGGGCTTGAAGCGATCGAGAACATTGCCCAGATGGTAGAGCGCGTAGTGAATTGCTCACCGGCACGAGAATGTTGCCTGGACGCGCGCCAACGGCCTCGGGCGTCAGTTCCCCCTCCAGTTCGAGGTTGAACTGGTCCATCTCGACATGAGTTGCACCGCCGCGCTTACCGCGGCGTTCCGAAATCGTGAATACCATATAGAGCAGCACGGAGAAAACGCCACCGGCCATCGTGGCGACCGGCTTGGTGAACAGGTTAGTGACGGCAATCAGGAACAGCGTGAGGGTGACTAAACCGAGTCCCACGGGAATCTGCACGCCACGAAACGTGAAATTCAACGGAACCCGGTAGTCCCGGTGGCCGGGACTGCGTGTAGCGGAGAACGAGCACCGCGAGGCCGTTCATCGCGAAACTCCAGATCACGCCGAAGGCGTAAAGGTTCGCCAGGAAGGTGACATCGCCGCGGCTGATAATGATCGTGATGATCTGCAGCGCCACGACGATGTTAATGATGCGATGGCTACGTACCAAATCGCCGGTGCGGCTGCCGGAACCATTCGCTCAGCACCCCGTCTTCGGAAACGCGGTTCAGCACGCCGTTCGAACCCACGATGGCCGTGTTAACCGCCCCGGCCAGGATCATCGTGCCCACCACAACGACAAAGCCGTGGAAAGATCAGGCGTGCCATGAACGGCCCTTCGAGATTCATCGCCAGCCCGCCGATCAAGTTTTCCAGAAAACTTCTGGCGGATGTCGTCCGGAATGATCATCACCGCAAAAAACGAAACCAGCGAGGTGAAAACCAGGCTGTAAATGAAAATAACCAGTCCGGCCTTCTTCAGGTTCGGGCAGTTTCGGGCTCTCGATTTCGCGATAGACCTGCGCAAGCGATTCCTCGCCGCTCATCGCCAGCACAGAGTGGCCGAGGCCGATGAAGATGGCGAGGATACCAGCAACATGTGCGAAGTGCCGCCGTACGAGCCATCCCAGGCGTTCGGCTCAGCCTGAGGTTGCTGCGGCTGGGGCAGCGGCGGGAAGCGCGGGATGCCGGAGCGATACTGTGTAAACGCACCAGGCGATCAGGATCACCACCATGACGGTCGACGAGCTTCATGATGCGCATGGCCTTCTCGCTGGACTCGGGGATGCCCTTGATGTTCTACCACCAGAAATAAATCGTGACGAGAATGGCGAAAGGGCGGCGCCGAAATCGTCCTGCCGGAAGAGATGGGCGCTTAGGTGGAAGTATTGCGAAAGCTCGTTGATCAGCCCGCGAGATACTGTCCCGCGCGACACGCCGCTGATCGGCCCGGTCAGGATGTAATCGAACATCAGTGCGGAAACGCTGAACTTTGCAAGCGTCCCGCCCAGCGCTTCTTTGACGACGCGATAGACGCCGCCGCGAACGAACATGCTGCAGCTTTCGACGTAGACTGCGCGGACCGCGTACGAGAACAGCATGATGCCGAGGATGAACCACGGCGCGGCTCTTGCCGATGTAGCCTTCGGCTTCGCCGCCGGCGTAATAGGCCGAGGAAGCGAGGTCGTTTAAAACGATCGCCGCCGCGCGCCAGAAGGAAATGAAGCTCAGGAGGGCCGTGGTGGCAACAAGACGCGCGGAATACCGTTGCCACGGCTGCCCGCGGCAGCAGGGCTGTTGGGAGTGCTGCTCATGTAAGGGTTCTGTTGACCTGCAGGCTGAAATGCTCGCATTTTTCGCGCGGGAAGTCTAGTTCGCGAGCCTGCGTGCAAAACGTTTAAATAGATTCAGCTAGCCGCGGAGGCTCGGAAGGCTTTGGCGCAATCAGCGCAGGGGCAGATGCTGCGCAGATGGTCGTAGCTGTAAATGCCGGTGGAATGGCCGTCGGTGAAGTTGATCTGGATCGCGTAGTTACCCACGGAGGTGGCCGATTGCGCCCGGGGCTTAGGCTTGAACATCGGCAGCACGGGCGATGAAGCGAACCCCGGAGATGCGGCCTTGAATGCCTCTTTCTTGCCGCGTTCGTCGTTGCAGGTGGCGCAGGGGCATTCCTCGCGCAAATAGGCAAAATCGTAGTGGCTCGCGTGCCCGTCGGCCCAGGTGATATCCACGCCGTTGCCGCTTGAAACGTGAATCTTAACGCTCGTTGGTTTCTTTCTGGGATCCGGAGGAGTCGGCATGATCTTGGTGTGCGCTCAGCCCTTCGAGGTTCCGTTGCAGCACTCACCCGGTGGAATGGGATTCCCATGGGGGCAGGTCTTCGGGTGCCCGAGGAACGTGCAGATGCGCGCGTCGAGTTCTGGGCTGATGATGTGTTCGAATTTGCAGGCTTGCGTGTGCGCTTCGGATTCTTCGATGGAGAAAGTATCCTTGAAGAGACGTTCAGCCAGGCGATGGCGCCGCACGACGTCGCGCGCGCGCTGGCTGCCCACGGGCGTGAGCCGCACTTCGCCATTGTGCAGCGCCACCAAACGCAGGTCGGACATGCGTGACAGAACACGCGATGCAGCCTCCTCGGGAACGACAGCGAGCTTCCCGGCGGGGCCGGAAGCGTGCAGCCGCTCCACCTGAGCGGGCTTCCCTTCCTCACCGCAGGTCCAGATTTGTTCAAGGAGATGATCGAAGCGGATCTCGTCGTCGGTCGAGACAGGTGTGCAGCAGTCTGCTGTGTTGACCAGCGGGCAATTAAGCGGATGGCTCGGCCCGTGAATCGCCGTGTCGAAATGCAGGTGGCCGTGAGCCAGTTCGATCCGCCGATCGGCCTGGCGCGCGATGTCCGGGTCGTGCGTGACCATCAGGATGGTGTGCCCCGCGTTGTGCAGTTCGCGGAAGATTTGGATCACGATGGTTTCGTTGGCTTCGTCGAGATTGCCCGTGGGCTCGTCGGCGAGGATGAGCTTCGGCTGATTGATCAGTGCGCGAGCAATGGCCACGCGTTGCTGCTCGCCTCCGGAAAGTTGCGCCGGGAGATGCGTGAGGCGATCACCAAGGCCGACTCGCTTCAGAGCCTCTTCCGCCTGTTTTTCGTCGGTGACGCTATGAAAATACTGCGCCAGCATCACATTTTCAACCGCCGTAAGATATGGCACGAGATGAAATTGTTGGAAGACAAATCCCACTTTCTCCGCGCGATAGCGCACCAGCTCGTTTTCGCTGAGCTTCGAAAGATCGACGCCGTCGACGACCACACGACCGGAAGTCAGCGTGTCCAATCCCCCGAGAATATTGATAAGCGTGGTCTTCCCTGAGCCGGAAGGCCCCATCAGCGCGACCCATTCGCCGGTGTTCACCGCGAAGCTCACGCCGCCGAGCGCGTGTAGCGTGCCGTATTGCTTGATCAGACTCTCGATGACCACCTGCTGCGCCGCAATGCGCGGCTGCACTTGAGCGACAGAGCTCACGCTTCACCTCGAAAAACCGATGCCGGCCGGATGCTCGCCAGCCGCCGCAGCGGAAAGGCGCTCAAAATCGCTACGATTATGGTCAGCACCACAGCTACAGGATACACAATCAGCCGCGGCTGCGCCGCTACGCCAAAGACGGCTTTGCCCAGTCCGATCGAAAGAAAGATCCCCACTGCCCCGCCTATCACGCCACCCGCAAGCCCCAGTAGTGCCGCCTCCGCCAGAAACAGGCGCAGCACGCGCCGCGTCGCCCCTCCGATGGCTTTCATCAAGCCCACATCCATCTTCCGTTCCATCGCCACGTTGGTCATCGCCGCCATCACGCACAGCCCCGTGAGCAGCAATACGATTCCCACTGTCGCCGTCAGCAGCCCGCTGATGCGGTTGTAAATCTTCGCTTCCCCCTCCGTAAATTGCCGGATGGGGTGGACCTCTGCCTGAGGTAATTGCTTTGCTAGAGCGGCAATGCGGTTTTCTATCTCCTGTGGAGTTCCGCTCACTACCAGTTGAACCACACTTAGCCGCCCGGGAACACCTGCCAGCCGCTGTACAACCGCTAAGGGCAGAAAAATCTGGCTGTCCGCCGGGCCTCCGCTCGAGAGAACACCTGCCAGGACGCACTTTTCAGTCTTTTCACCATTTACGAGCTGCACGACAGCTCCCGATTGAACCTGCAAATTCCTTGCCAGGTTTACGCCCGCGTAGCACTGTCCATTCGAGGAGAGGGGCTGGCTCTCCGAAACCATTTTCATGCCGGGCTCCGTCCATGTAAGCATGTCGAGATGGGTCCCGGCGACCACTGCCTGCGTCCCGTTCGTGGAATTTTGCGAAGCAACCATCGCAGTAAGGTAGAGAAACGGAATCCCGAAGAAGTTCGTGCCCTGCGGCTTCGGCTGCATAACCGATAGGATAGATTCATCGAGTGTGGCCGAAACCTGGGCGCTTTCATGATCGTCACGCGGGGCCACGATGGCGTTTGCGCCAAAGGCGCGGAATTCGGTCGTGAGGCGGCGCTTGGCATCCACCTGAAGATTGAGGAGGGCCGCGGTGACGGCGGCGCCTGCACCAAGTGCCAGCAGCATGACAATGAGGCGGCCGCGGTTGGCGCCGAGCAGTCGGCGGATGATACGCCAGAACATGGCGCGATTGGTGGCGCGAAGGCCGGTCATCACTCGCCTCTCAGGATGGGCGCCGGCTCGATCCGCGAAGCGCGACGGAGTGGAATGGCGCTGCCAAGCAAGGTCACCAGAGCGGCGAGAGCAAGAATCACCAGTAGAACGATCAGGGAAGGCTCAGGCGCGGCTCCGAAAACCTTCTGGCCAAGCAGGCGCGCCAGAATAATCCCGAGCGCGTAGCCGGTTCCGCCTCCAACAAACGCGAGCAACAGTTGTTCCGCCGCGAGCAGGAACCCGACTGTGCCGGACCCCGCACCAAGCGCTTTCATCAAACCGATCTCCACGCGCCGCTCGATCACCGAAGCCGCCGCGGATGCGCCCACGGCCAGTGCTGCTGCCAGCAAGGCAGCTCCTGTCACCAGCCACAACAGCATTTGAACATGGGTCAAAATCTGGCCTTCGCCCTCCGCAACCCGGCGGATCACGCGCACATCCGTTCCCGGCAATTCCTGCTGAATCTGAAACGCAATCGAGGAAATGTAAGGGGTGCAAAACCAACGATCATACTCCGCGGGCGTGAACGTCTTCGGGTCGCGCTTTGCAAAGGCATCCTCCGGCTTCGTCAGCGCGCTGACATACAGCTGCCGGTATTGACCGGGTTTGTTCGCAAGCGCTTGCGCGATGGACAGCGGCGCGACAATCTCATTTTCCTCTGAACCTCCGGTCTCAAGTAGACCAACGACGGTCAGGTGGTTGGAAGGCACGAGAGCGCCATTATTGATTATCTGAGAGACGATCAAGTCATCGCCGGCAGAAAGTCCTAGTCGTTTGGCGAGTTTAATGCCTACGATGCATTCTGGCTTTTTCTCCGTAAACCAACGGCCCTCCACGCGCCACCACGGATTTGTTTTTTCAATTCCCGTTACATAGGTCGAACCATCCGAAACCTGGACCTCGTGTCTTGACCAGGTCCCAATGAGTCGAACTTCCTGGCTGGGAATGGACGACGATGTTGCAGAAACAGAATTAGGATTCCCGGCTGTAATTGGAACTTCAAGGATTGGCGCGAAGGCCATGATGTTGTTGTGCCAGAAAATCGTTTTCAGTTTTGGCAGGTCGGCTTCAGGCAGATACGCGCCCGCATTCACGGGACGATAATCAACGCCGCCGATTTCCAGCGGAAGCGAATCGGCCTGCGGTGTGATCAAGAGATTTGCGCCCAGGCTGCGAAATTCTTTCGCCAGGCGGTCTCCCACATCGAGCGAGACGCTTAGCGCCGCCGTGGCCACGGCCATGCCAAGAGCCAGCGCCGCTCCCGTCAGGAGTTTGTGGCGCGGACGGCGTCCAAACGAATCCGCAACAAGTCGTAGAAACATGAAATCGCCAACCGCTCGAGTAGCGCCACGATTTTTCGGGCCTCTACTGGGGAATCTCCTTGGCTGCCTGAGTGAAGGCAGAAATATCGATTACCAGATCACTCCCATCCACATGTGAAGGCACGCCGATAGGATTGCACCCTCCCTGATCGCCGATCGAGGGAATGTAAATCGCCGACGCGCAGTGGCGGCAGATGACGTTTTGGCCGTCCTGGCGGTAACCTTCCGCGCCGCAGATGCGGCAGGCATCGAGCGCCGTGCCCCAGCCGTTCGGCTTCTTGATGATCATGAATCGGAGCAACTGTCCGCCCGCTTTTATGGTGAATAAGTGCATGTTGCCGTCCTGCACCTCGATCACCGGGACTCGCACGACATTCCCCACGGCTTCAATCGGACGCGCCGAAGGCGGCGCGGAGTTCGCCCGCGCATAAATGAAGTCGGCGGTCAGGACGAGAATCACAGTCAAAGACGCGGTCGCCGCGGCAATCATCCAGCGGCGCTGGCGCCGGTTTTGCGATTCCACCAGGCGTCTTTCCGCGTCGTTCAGGGTTTCCTTGGCGATCTTCGCATGCGACGCCGCCTGCCATTCGCGCAGGATGAGCAGCGTCGCCGCGCCGAAAATGAAGACAAAGAAGAACAGCTCATTGCGAACGATCGGACCCAGAATTGCCATCTCCGCCTTGCTCGACGGCAGCCAGCGCGCCTCGCTCAATTCATGCAGGCCGGTGAGCGCCAACTGGAACGCGACGAGCATTAAAATGACGCTGGTGACCGCGAAAAAACGATGCAACGGAATGCGCAGCGTACCCTTGAAAAAAAACAGCCCCACCGCTACGGCCGCCGCAATCCCCGCAATCGTTCCGATCCACGTTTGCAGGCCCTCGCTCGACAGCTCCACGGCGCGCAAAATCAGCGCCAACTCCGCCCCTTCGCGCAAGACCATCAGAAACACAAACAGAAAAATGCCCCAGCCCGCGGCGCTCCCCGCGCGCTCGGCATAGGCTTCCACTTTTTGCTCGATTTCTTTTTTCAGGTGCCGCGCAACGCGGTTCATCCATACGATCATCGTAACTACGAAGACCGACGCCACGAGGAGCATCAGCCCCTCGAATCCGTCCTGGCTGATGCGCCAGCGCTCCAGAGCTACCGCCACGCCCAGGCTGAGCGCCGCCGCGGCGGCGACGCCGTACCAAACGAAGCGCGCCAGTTGTTGGCGGCCCGTGCGAGACAGATAGACTAGGATGATTCCAACGACAAGAGCAGCTTCAACGCCTTCGCGAAGCGCGATGAGAAGAGCCGAAAGCACAAAATCTCCAGTTGTTAATCAATTGCAACTGCAAAATAAGTCTACCCCACTTAGGAGCTTCCGTCAACCGGACCAACTCGGTCCGCTTTCCTCCCGGCCCGAATAGGATATCCTGTTTCCAGCCACATGCGCACCTTCCGCCAACCCGCTCCCCTGTTCCTCTCGCTCTTGCTCCTCTGCGTGCAGCTTCCCGCGCAATCGCGTCCCCTCTCGCAAAGGCAAGCTGGCCTGGTGCGCCCTGATCCGAAGCGCGCTCAGAAGGCCGCCGAACTCGGTGACAAAGCCGAAGCGGCAGGGCGGTTTGACGAAGCGCTGGCTGCTTACGACGAGGCCGCACGTAATGCCCCGCAGGATGCTTCCATCGTCGGACGCGCCGCCGCCCTGCGCTCTAAGCTGGTTCGCGTCCACGTCGAAACCGCGGAGCGCGATGCCCTGGCAGGCCAAATGGACCTAGCCACCGAAGAATTGGCCGCAGCCCTTCGGATCGATCCCGGAAACACCATCGTCGCCGAGCGCCTGGCGCAATGTAAGACCATGGAGAACGAGGCGCCCCCGAAACCATCAACGGAAATCTCCGGCCTGCCGCGGCTGCAGCCGCAAGACGCCAAGCGCAACCTCAACTTGCGCGGCGACACCAAGACTGTTTACGAACAGGCCGCCAGCCTCTTTGGCATTAAGGCGGCCTTCGACCCGGACATCACTCCAAAACAAGTCCGCCTGCGCGTCGGCGATGTGGACTTTTACACCGCCATGTCCCTTCTCGCGGCGCAAACCGGAACCTTCTGGCGCCCCCTGAATTCCACTCTTATGTTTGTCACCCCGGACACGCCGGAAAAGCACCGCCAGTATGGCCTGCAAGCCGAACAGACATTTCCGCTCTCCGCCTCTGTCGGTCCCGAGGACGTGACCGAAATCCTGCGCGTCCTGCGTGACATCACCGGCGCCACCCGCATCCAAATGGACTCCCGCAGCCATACCATCACCTTGCGCGATACCCCGGAAAAGCTCGCCCTCACCAGCCAGCTCATCGAGCAAGTGGAGAGAGCCCGCAGCGAAGTCATGCTGGAAATCGAACTGCTCGAGGTCAATCGCGACACCGCCCAGAAGCTTGGCATCGAGCCTCCTACCCGGGCTCAGCTCTTCACAATTCCTCCGAACCTGATCAGCCAGTTGACCCAGGCGAACAATCTTTCCGCTCTGCAGACCTTGCTCGCGGGAATTTTTGGCGGCGCGGCGGGCGGCGCCGGAGGCCTGGGCGCAGCCTCGATTACCTCGCTCATTCCTCCGCTCATCGCCGTCGGTGGCGGAAAATCGACATTTCTCCTCACGCTTCCCGGAGCCGCCGCGGACTTCTCCAATGCTCTCTCGCTGGTGCAGAGCGGCCGTCAGGTCTTGCTGCGCGCCCAGGATGGCAAGCCCGCCACTTTTTTTGTGGGTGACCGTTACCCGGTAACCCTCTCTTTGCTCTCCGGCAGCCTGGGCACCTCTGGTTTCACCGCAAATCCGGGTGGCGTGAGCAACCCGTTCCCGAGCACCTCTTATCCCGTTGGCGCTGGCCCAGTCGCGCTGGTGGCGGCGGATTTTCTGAACAATGGCTTGCCGGACCTGGCCGTCGCCAACGAGCTAGACAATTCGGTGACCATTCTGTTGAACCAGAGCGGCACTCAGGGAACTTTTCTCGAGGCCACTAATTCTCCGATCTCACTTGGCACGAAGCCCACTACCGTTCCTGTGGTCCCTCCTGCCATCGCCTCCGCCGTCCTCACGTCCAGCGGCTTTCACGATCTCCTCGTCACCGATCCCACCGCCAACACCGTGAATATCCTCTTCAGCAATGGCGACGGCACCTTCAAGACTCCACCTCTCTCCATCCCCGTTGGGAAGCAGCCCAGCGCCATCGTCACGGGGGACTTCAATGGCGACGGCCAGCAGGATTTTGCGGTCGTTAATTTTACGGACAATACCCTCTCCGTCTTTCTCGGCGGCCCCGGGGCAAATGGGAATCTGACCTTCACGTTGGTGGCGGGCTCTCCCTTCACTCTTCCCACTAACGTCAGCGGCCCCATCGCCATGACCGTCGCCGATTTCAACAGTGACGGGAAACCTGATCTCGCAATCGTCAATCAGACGACTCTCGCCAATCCTTCGATCGCACAGGGAAATGTCGTGATTCTGCAGGGCAACGGCAATGGAACTTTCACCCAATTCCCCGGCTCGCCCATCGTCGTGGGGACACTCCCCGTTGCCATTGCTTCGGGCGATCTCGACGGCAACGCCAGCCCGGATCTCGCCATCGTGAACCAGACTGATGCTTCGGTGACGATTTTGTTGAACAACGGCAATGGCACGTTTGTGGCCGGGCCCAATTCCCCTCTCCCTACGGCTGCCACTCCCACCAGCGTTGCCTTCGCCGATTTCAATCAGGATGGCCTTGCTGATCTCGCCGTGACCAGCGCCGGCGCCAACACCTTCCGCGTCTTTCTTGGCGTCTCCGCCGGCCTTTTCACCACCGCTTTCGAGCCGCCCGCAGGGCCCACCGGCTCGACTCCAACCGCCATAATCACCAGCGCCTTCGTAAACGGCGGGTTCCCTGACGTGGCCATCACCAATAATGTTCCCGGCGCCGCGGGCGACGTGACTGTTACCCTGAGTCCCGCCAGTCTTTTTTCCACCTCGGGCTTGGCTCAGCAACCCTATCCCGGATCCGATTACATCGACCTCGGCTTGAAGATCAAGGCTACCCCTACTCTGCATCCCGATAATGAAGTGACTCTAAAGCTCGAATTCGAAATCCGCGCGCTCTCCGGCGGCAACGTCAACGGGATCCCCATCATTTCCAACCGCACGCTCTCGCAGACTGTTCGCGTCAAGGAAGATCAGCCCACACTGATTGGCGGGATTACCGACACCGAACTAACCCGCTCGATCACCGGGCTGCCGGGCTTCGCGGACATCCCCGTATTGCAATACGCCCTTGGGGCGCAAAGCAATTCGTTGCAGGATACCGAGCTCCTGATCCTCGTCACCCCCCGCAGATTGCGGTTCACGGATCACTCCACGCGAGTCATCTTCGCGGGGCGCGGCGAAACCACCGGTCGCGGCGGCGCCGGTCCCGCCGCTCCTGCCATCCCCCCTCCGCGCGGCGGACCGCCCCAGCCCTAGCGCGCTAGGCCGCTTTCGCGTTCGTCTCTCCGGTTGAACGATCAGAATTTTGACTGGAAACGGGACTGTCCGGTGCGCCCGCGATCTACGGCAATGGTTCGAATACCACCATGGGCTGGTAGGTCCGCGGCACCACCGCTTCGGCGATGGCAATGAGCTTTTCCTGCTGATTGAACACGCGCAATCGCGGCGGCTTTACTTCTCCGCCATCCAGTTGCGCCGTCGCGCCGGGTGGCGGCTCCACGCGGCCCGGCTGAATTTGTGCGAGCGAAATATTGAACTTCGCGCCGTGTCGCACTCGCTTCTCGATCACCGGAAGTACGTTCACCCGTGGAAAATTGGCCAGCAGGTTTTCCATCCGGATTAGACAGCTCTCGAATCTTCCTGCCTGTTTGGCTTCCGCAAGCTCCTCGAGCGTAATCGCCTGCTCCAGCGAAAATTCTCCCACGGCCGTGCGCGTGATTTCCGCTAGGTGCGCGCCACACCCCAGCTTCTGCCCCATCTCATGCGCCAGCGCGCGGATGTACGTGCCGGAAGAACACTCGATGACGAACCTCGCGATGCTCCCCTCGACCTCCATCAGCTTGTACTCGTAGAGTTCGACTTCGACGGGCTTCAATTCGACGGCCTGCTTTTTCCGCGCCAGTTCGTACGCCGGCCGGCCTTGCACTTTTTTCGCGGAAAACGATGGCGGCGTCTGTTCGAAGCGTCCGATGCGCTCCGCGGCAAGCTTTTCCAGCACGCTCGCATCCGGCATGGGCGCCGTGTCCGGTCCCTGCGCTTCGCCGTCGGAATCGTACGTGTCCGTCGCAAAGCCAAAGCGAAAACCCGCCGTGTAGCGCTTGCGACGCCCGGCGTAAAACTGCACCAGCCTCGTCGCCCGGCCCAGCAATAGCACCAGGACCCCGGTCGCCAGCGGATCCAGCGTGCCCAAATGGCCGATTTGCCGGAACCCCGCCAGGTGGCGCACCGCATCCACAACGTCGTGCGACGTTTTTCCTTGCGGCTTGTTGATGACGAGCGCGCCGTCAAACGGCGCCGGCTGTGGCTGGCGTGGCATCTTAAAAGTCTTCAGTTATGAGTCTTCAGTTATGAGTTTTCAGTTCTAAGTTCAAGATCCCGACGGTAGCCTGCTCACCGTTTCAGTCACGCATGCACCTGGGCCACAGGGCGCCCGCGCGGAAGAAATTCCAGCGGGTCTGGCAGACGAAAACGAAACGCATCGCCAGAAATGCGGTTTCCACGATCTTCCTTCTAGCGTTGCTGAACGAACGCCACGCGCCGTGCATAGCGCAATCCGGGCATCTTGCCTTTTACTTATAACTTAAAACTAATGACTGCCTACTGCTCTTGAGCGGATGGCTTGTCTTTCTTCATTTCCTTCAAGAGCCGCTCGATGCGCTCGACGTGCTCCTGCGAGAGATCCAGCGTGAAATGCAATTCCGGCACCCGCCGCAACTGCAGCCGCTCGACAAGTTCCCGGCGGATAAAGCCGGAGGCATGCTCCAGCGCCTTGATCGCCTCGGCCTGCTCTTGTTGGATCCGTTCACGCTGATGAACACCCGCGCGTGCTTCATGCCCGGCTGTACCCGCACTTCGCTGGCTACCACGCTGCCCTCGAGCCGCGGGTCCTTCAGTTCCCCCGCCAGCATGGCGTTGATTTCGTGCGCGATCTCCTCGCCCACGCGTTCGTGACGGTGATTGGCTGGACTCATCTGCCTGCGGTGCTTTCTAAATAATTTCGACCGACTGATTGATCAAAAATGACCCGAGATTACGGTCCGCCTCGTCCAAAACTTTCTGCAGCACTTCCGCCACATGCTTCTCTTCATTCGAAATCGTCACGATTCCGACCACCGACCTCTGCCACGTATCCTGGTGCTCCAGCTCCGCCACCGCCACGTTGAATTCCCTCCGCAGCTTATCCTTCAAGCTGCGCAGCACCTGCCGCTTGTCCTTCAACGATTGCGCGTCCGGGATGTGCAGCTCGAGGGTGAGCAAGCCGACCGGCATGAGCGGCTCCGGGGGACAGCTTCGCGGTTTATTTCTTGCCGGAGGGCCCGCTGCCCTGTCCGGCGGCTTCCGCGGCGCTCATCTTCGTCACGCTGAAGCATTCGAGGATGTCGCCGACCTTTACGTCGTTGAAATTGGCCACGCCCGCGCCGCACTCGAATCCCGTGCGCACTTCCCCGGCGTCTTCCTTGAATCGTTTCAGCGAGCTGAGCTTCGACGCGTAAATCACCGCGGAATCCCGAATCACGCGCACCTGCGCGTCGCGCTTCAGGATGCCGTCCACCACGTAACAACCCGCGATCGTCCCCGCGCCTTTGACGCGGAACGTGTTGCGCACTTCCGCGCGCCCCAGGTATGTTTCCGTCACCACCGGCTCGAGCAGGCCTTCCATGGCCTTCTTAATCTCATCCGACACTTCATAAATGATCGTATGCGTGCGAATGTCTACATGTTCCTGCTGCGCCAGGTCCAGCGCCTTGCGGTCCGGTCGAATGCCGAAGGCGATGATAATCGCCCCCGAAGCCGATGCCAGCAGCACGTCGTTTTCCGTCACTGCCCCCACGCCCGAACCGATGATCTTCAGCTTCACCTGATCCGTCGAAAGTTTCGGCAGCATCTCGCTCAGCACTTCCACCGAGCCCTGCACGTCCGCCTTGATGACTATGCCCAGTTCCTTCACGTCGCCGGCTTTAAGCTGCTCGTGCAACTGGTCCAGCGTGATGCGTCCGCCGCTGCTCCGCGCCATCGCAGCGTCGCGCTGTTTGCCCTGCCGGTACTCCACGATGTGGCGCGCTTTGGCCTCGTCGGTGACCTGGAAGTGGTCGCCCGCTTCCGGAATCCCCTGCAATCCGAGCACTTCAACCGGCGTCGAGGGCGGCGCGTTCTTGGCGGGGCGCCCGCGATCGTCAAACATCGCGCGTACCTTGCCGAACACCGAGCCGCAGATGAAAAAATCTCCCAATTGCAGCGTGCCGTTCTGCACCAGAACCGTCGCCACTGGTCCACGGCCTTTGTCCACTCTAGACTCCAGCACCGTGCCGCTTGCCGGCGCGTCCGGATTGGCTTTGAGTTCGCGCATATCGGCAACCAGCAGAATGATCTCCAGCAGCTTGTCGATGCCCTTCTTCTGCTTCGCCGATACTTCCACGAATTCCGTATCGCCGCCCCATTCCGAAGGCATCAAGCCCAGGTCCGTCAGCTGGCGTTTCACGCGCTCCGGCTGCGCTTCCGGCTTATCGATTTTGTTGATCGCCACGATCATCGGCACGTTCGCCGCTTTCGCGTGATCGATCGCTTCTTTCGTCTGCGGCATGACCCCGTCATCCGCGGCCACCACCAGCACCACGATGTCCGTCACCTTCGCCCCGCGCGCACGCATCCTGGTAAATGCTTCGTGACCCGGCGTATCCACAAAGACCACGCTGCGCTCACTCACCTCAACCTTGTACGCGCCGATGTGCTGCGTGATCCCGCCTGCTTCGCCCCCTGCAACATCCGCCTCCCGAATCGCGTCGAGCAAGCTCGTTTTGCCGTGATCCACGTGACCCATCACGGTCACTACCGGCGGCCGGGGCTTCAAACTTTCCTTCGTTTCTTCCTTCGCGACCTCCAGCACCATTTCCTCTTCCAGGGAAACCACGCTCACCACGCCGTTGAACGCTTCCGCCAGCGTCGTGGCCGTCGGCACATCCAGCGCCTGGTTAATGCTGGCGAAAACGCCGCGGTCCAACAGCGTCTTCAATAGATCTTTCGCGCGCACGTCCAGCTTTTCCGCAAGCTCGCGAATTGTGATTCCTTCGGTGATGGTAACGTCGCGCGCCGGACGCGGCTCCGGTGGCGCGATGACCGCGGCGGCGGCGGCTCGGCCGGCGCCCGGACGCTGGCGCGTCGGGTGCAGCTTGCGCTCGCCCTCCATCTCCCGCTTATCCACGATCGGGCGCTGCCGCTGTGCCGGCTTGCGCGTATACAGTGGCTTCCCGGGTTCCGCCTTCGGCGGCATTTTTTCCGGAAACGGCGGCAGCATGCCGGGACGTCCCGGTGTGCGCGGCCCCGGACGCGTTCCTGTCGGCATGGGACCGCGACGTTGTTCAAAAGGTCTTGCGGGTGCGCCACCGGGACCGCCGGTCCGCGGCGTGAACGACCTTCCCTGCCCGGGTTGTTGCGGCCGCATCGGTTGGCCGGGGCGTGGTCCGCTCGAACGCGAGCCAGGTGTTGTGCCGGGAACTGGCCCACGATTGCCGGTCGGCAATGGGCCGCGATTTCCTGTCGGCAACGGGCGCGCCGGAGCACTTGGCCGCGCTGGTGCGGCGCCTGGTGCTGCGGCTGCGGGACGAACCGCGGACGGCGGCGCTCCCGCTGGTACGGCTGGTCGTGCTGCTGCTGGCCTTGCAGGGGCTGCAGGGCGAATGGGTGCCGCTCCCGGCGCAGTTGTTGTCACCGGCGCAGCAGGCGGCTTCACCGCCGTCGGAACCGCTGCAGGGGCTCCCGCTGGAGCAGGAGCAGGCGCTTTCGGCGCAACTGGTACCTTCGCAGGCGCGGCGGCCGCAGGCGCAACTGGCACGGACGGCTTCGCCACCGGCACCGGCGCAGCTGGCGCCGCAGGTACGCTCGGTTTCGCTGCAACGGGTGCCACGGTCGCTGGCGTCGGAGGCGCAGGCGCCGCAGCGGGCCTCAGGCGCGCCGCTTTGGCCGCCGCCTCTCTCGCTTCTTTTTCCGCCTTGGCTGCCTTTTCCGCTTGCTCTTCGGCTTGGGCCGCGCCCTGAATGTGCTTGCGCACTTTTTCAGCGACATCCGCCGGGATCGAACTCGAGTGCGTCTTCTTCTCCGTGACGCCATATCCCGCCAACAGGTCTATGATCGCCTTGGCCTTGACCTCGAGTTCGCGGGCCAGCTCGTTGATTCGGACTTGATTTGCGTCGCTCATTAATTCCTTTTATTTAAGACTTGGCCTCTTCCGCTTCTTCCGGGCCGGGCTCGGGATTTGCAGCCGTTCCCTCTCCCTTTGTCTCCGCGGTGGTCTCTGCCTTGGCCGGCGCATCCTCAGCCGCTTCGGCGTCCGGCGCGGCTTCCGCCGTTTCTGCTGTTGCGGCTTCGCCGCCTTCGGCGGGAGTCTCTGTCGTCGCGGCCGCTTCCCCTCCAGCGGCAGGGGCTTCTGCTCCGCTTTCATAGAAGCGGTTCACCGCCTGATAAATCTTGTCCACCATCTTTTCGCCGATGCCCGGAATCTCCATTAACTGTTCCGGCGTCATCCCCGCCAGTTTCTCGACCGAAGTAATTCCCGCCGCCTCGATCTTCTCGATGGTCTTTGCGCCCACGCCCGCCAGCGACGTCAGCGGCGTCGTCGGCGCCGTCAGCGCCGTCATCTGCTCTTCGATTTCCTGGCGCTTTTCCTCTTCGCTCTTGATGTCGATGTCCCAGCCGATGAGCTTGCTCGCCAGCCGGACGTTTTGTCCCTTCTTGCCGATGGCCAGCGAAAGCTGCGAATCCTCGACGATCACTTCCAGCTTCTTGTTCTCTGGGTCGGTGATCTGCACCCGAGTCACTTTTGCCGGGCTCAGGGCCTTTTGCGCAAACGCCACCGTCTCTTCGCTGTACGGAATGATGTCGATCTTTTCTCCACGCAGCTCGCGAATAATGGACTGCACGCGCATGCCTTTCATCCCCACGCACGCGCCCACCGGGTCCACGTCCTTGTCCCGGCTCGCCACCGCCACTTTCGTGCGCTCGCCGGCTTCTCGCGCCGCAAAACGAATCTGCACCGTGCCGTCATAAATTTCCGGCACTTCCATCTCGAACAGCCGCTGCACCAGGCTCGCATCCGCGCGCGATACGATCACCTGCGGGCCTTTTGCCGCGCGGTCCACCGCCTTGATCACCACGCGCAGCCGCTCCCCGATATTGTACGTTTCCAGCTTCGATTGTTCGCGCTTTGGCAGTCGCGCTTCCGTCCGCCCCATGTCCACGATCAGATCCGGCCCTTCGGCGCGCTTCACGATCACCGTCACCAGCTCGCCCACGCGCGTGTGATACTCGTTGAAAATCGTGTCGCGCTCGGCCTCCCGCACTTTCTGCAGAATCACCTGCTTTGCCGTTTGCGCCGCGATGCGTCCCAGCACGTCCGTCGGCTTCGTCCCCAGGATTTCAGTGCCGATCTCCGCCGCGGGATTCTTTTTCTTCGCTTCCGCAAGGCTGATCTCTTTCTTCGGATCGGTCACTTCCTCGACTACCGTATGCACCGAATACACGTCCACCTGCCCGGTTTCCGGGTTGAATTTCGCGCGCAAATCCTCTTCCGTCTTGTAATACTTCCGCGCCGCCACCACCATCGCGTCTTCGATCGCGGACACCACGATCCCCGGCTCGATGTGCTTCTCGCGGCTCAGCATTTCAATCTGTTGGTAGAGCAAATTCGCCATATCTCGTCCCTAATATTCCCTCGAGCCGTATCCCGCAAATTCCATCTCTATCTTTCAGCGGGTATTTCGTCTCCGTGATCTCTGTGTCCTCTGTGTTAATTCTTTCTTTTTCTTCCGGCTGTCGGCTGCCGATTTCCCCTAAAACTCCACTACCAGGTTCGCCTTACGGATCGCTTCGAGCGGCAACTCCACCATTCGCGCTTCTTTGCCTTTGAGCTCCATGCAGACTTTCCCGTCCGCAAATCCCGCCAGGCGCCCTTCAAAAAACTTCGCGTCCCCCACCGGCTCGCTCGTCGTAATCTTCGCCAGCCGCCCTTTGAATCGCTCAAAGTCTGCCGGCTTCTTCAGCGCCCGGTCCATCCCCGGCGAACTAACCTCCAGAACGTACCCGGGCCCTGGAATCAGTTCCTCGACGTCCAGAATCACGCTCAATTGCTGGCTCACTCGCTCGCAATCGGAGTGGCTGATTTTCGGATAGGGGTCATGCCCGCCCGCCGTCGTCCCGATCATCCCTGAGGCGTCGCTAATCCCCGCCGCTGGCTTCGGCACCCGATCGATATATACCCGCAAGAACCGCTGTTTGCCGATTTTCCATTCGACATCAACGATTTCCAGCCCTTCCGAGCGCGCCACTCGCTCGGCGGCTTCGCGGACCTTCTCCAAATCCACCGGGAGACTCCTCGACCTTAGCCGGTCTGCAGTACACTCCAACCGGCCCAACAAAAAAGTGGGCTTGCGCCCACTCATCCGTCCGACCCGCTTCAGAGCGAAATCTAAGTATATTCCCGCTGCACGGCAAAAGCAAGATACGGGCCCACGGCACGAACTTCCGAAACGTTTGCCCCCGCCCTGCCCGAGGAACTCGGGGAAATTCGTCCCGCCTGCCCCGCCCCCCAACCCATTAATCTCTACACACAGCAATCTCATTGAGCCTACACGCTGAAACGTGTAAACTTGGATCGAGAGCTACCCATGCCGACCAATCTAGCCATCGATGACCGCCTGATCGAAGAAGCCCAGAAGCTGGGACGCCATCGCACCAAAAAAGACGCCGTCACCGCTGCCTTGGATGAATACATTCAGCGCCGGAAACAACAGGACATTCTGCCGCTCTTCGGAACCATCGACTACGAGAACAGCTACGACTACAAGAAAGAACGCAGCAGAAAGCGCGCTTGAACGTTCTTATTGATACTTCGATTTGGTCCCTGGCGCTGCGCAGGAAGGCTCAGGATCTGAATCCCGCCGAGCGCGCGGTCGTCGCCGAGCTGACCAACCTCATCAAAGAGGGCCGCGCCAGAATCATCGGCTTGGTGCGCCAGGAGCTATTATCCGGCATCAAAACGTCCGGCCAATACGAAAAACTGCGTGGCGTACTGCGTTCCTTCCCCGATGAGCCACTTGTCACCACGGATTATGAAGCCGCCGCAAAAGCCAGCAACGAGTGCCGGGCCCGCGGTGTGGCCGTCTCCGTCTCCGATATTCTGATTTGCGCAATCGCCATCGCTCGCGACTGGTCCATTTTTGCCGCCGACCCCGATTTCAAGTCTTACGCCAGAATCCTCCCGCTCAAATTGCATACCCCAAGGGAGTAGTCGCCCTCTTTCTATAGACTTCTGTAGAGCCGTGGCTTCTGCCCGGCCTGTCCCCCTCCCTGTAGCTGCGAGTTCCGTGCCTCTTGCGTCCGGGTTCTGACCCGGACGCTCTGCCCATCAAACTCCCAACCTCCAGCCTTTTCAACACCTTCCCGCTCCATTCGAATGATACCCACATAATATATTGACATGTATTCTACTTATATGCTATTCTTCCTCGTGTTTGCTGCCCTGCAACTTCGATCTGCTTCCTCTCCTCCACTTCTCTGCGTCCTCAACGATCTCTCTGCTAAATTCTCCCCTTCCGCTGACTTTCCGTGTTACGCCCCACCTGCAACTTTCACGAAGCAAGGACAAAATAGTTCCTTTCAAATCATAACCTTGCCCACTTTTCAGTTTTCCGTAGCTCGCAAGTCCTTTGTTTGCCATTTTTGCGAAGACTGCTGGGCGTGTATCAACTCTTTCCATTCTGGAACTCAACTCCATCCAGTCACCGCCTCCGCCCCCTATTCCAGACCCCCTATCTCCTTTTTTTTCACACTCTTGCAAACTCTTTTGCACTTACCAAAAACACAACTCTTTTGTTTTCAAACTTTTCCGAACTCTTTGCCAAAAATACCCGGGGTGGGGGGTCATGAACGAACCGCGCCTGCTGGCGCTCCCCAGGTACTCAAATGGCTTTATTCATGTCACTGTTTGCTTTTTGCAGGATTCGCGATCGCCTTGATAACAATGCTCATGGTCCTCAAAATAACTCTGAAGAACTCTCGCACGGATGCGTGGACCCCGGACAAAGAAAAAACGCCCCCGGTAGGACCGGAGGCGTTTTGGCGAAACTCGAGGCGGTGCCGGGCGGGCCGCTTACCGCTACGGCTTCGTGGCCGGTGGCGCCGCAGGCTTCGTGACGGGCGGTGCCGCGGGCTTCGACGTGGCTGGCTTCGGCTGCGCCGCCGCGCCAGCCTTCACGGGATATGCTTGATCGTAGAGCCGGATGATGTCCTGCGTGACGTCGATTTGGTTGGAGGCGTACAGAATCGGCGAATTCTGCGACGAGGAATCCAGAACGATGATGTAGCCGTTTTCGCGCGAGTAGCGGTCCAGCACATCCACCATCTTTCGCCCGATGCGGTCGATCACGTCGCCCTGCGCCGCGTTCACGTCTTCCTGGACTTCCGTCTGCTTGCGGTCCAGTTGCTGCGCTTGCCGCTGGCCCTGCGTCGTCAGCCGGGCGATTTCCTCCTGGCTGCACTTGCCCTCGCAGGCCGAGAGCCGCTGGCGGACGTCGTTGACCTGCTTACTGAGGTTCTCCAGTTCGGCTTGCCGCGGGGCAAATTGGGACTGCAATTCCGCGGAAGCCTGCTTGCCTTCCGCCGTGCTCACAATGGCCTGGCGAATATTGATCACGCCGACTTTTCCGGTTGCAGCGGATCCGGCCGCAGCTGGCGCTTGGGCCCATACGGCAGCCGTGCCCAGCACGCACGCGGCGGCTAGGGCAGCCATACGAAATACAAATCTAGAATTCACTGTTTTCTCCTTGTTTTGTCTGCCCCGGCGAAACCGCGGCAAACCTTTGCCAAGTTTTCTCGGCTTCAAACTATTTCCGCTCCCCTGCTGATTTCGCGAGCCGGTTGCAAACCTCGAAGTATAGCCCACGCACTTCCGTTCCCGCAATCGCAAAGCATTTTCGCCGCCCGCGGCGTCTTCGTTCACGCGTCTTCCGCGGCGCCATGCTCGCCGGTTCTCTTCTTAGTTCGGCATCGGGAACAGCAATACCCGGCTATGGGCCTGGTCCACGACCACCGCGAGATTTGTAAACTGGTCGATGGCCACGCCAAACAGCGGCGAGCCGGGCAGCCCGAGAGTTTGCCGCGTCCTCAAGGGAGTCGAGAGTGTATCCACGATCGAGACCGTGTTGCTCGCGGAATTGGCGGTCAGAATCGCGCCCGTCTGCGGATTCAACGCCAGCGAAGTGGGATTGATGCCCACGCTAACCGCAGAGCCGCCGCTGTTGTCCGGATTGAAAGTGGTGATGACGTTCGCACCGCTGGAATTCGAATAGAAGAGGCCGAAATTCGTTGTGCCCGTGAATGCCGTCGGATCGAAAACGATTCCCGTGGGAGTCGCCGCGACGCTGCCGCTCGAAATGGTGGTGCTCAAGCTAGGAGTGATGAGCCCGATGTCAACAACCGCGAGCGCGCCGTTAGGCAGCGACCCCGTCACCAGTTGCAATGCGGTAACCACGGCGATTCCCTGGTTGTTTGTGCCGCGGTCCGGGTCGATGGCCACGGCGATCGGTTCCTCGATTCCACCAATGGTTATGGCCGTTAGCGAAGTTGGCGGGGTCGTGCCGGAGGGCGGAGACAAGAGCGCGAGATTGATGAGCGAGACGGTATTCGAGCCGGTATTCGCGATGATGGCCGCGCCGGTGGCATCGTCGATGGCCACCCCGGTGGGATTGGTTCCGGTAGAGACGGCAGGAACCGGTTGAGTACCATTTATTAAATTAACGATAGAGGCGTTATTGCTGCCATTGTTGGTCACCACGGCGAGGCCCAGATGCTGGCTGATGGCAATCCCCTGGGGAGTGGTGCCTACCGCAATGGGATTGCCCAGAAGTTGTCCGAAAGTCGCGCTGGCGGGATTGATGTCAATGACCGAGATACTGTTGCAGCCGCTGACGCTGACCACGGCGATCGGCGAAAACGGTCCGTTCGCAAGCTGGTCGGCAACAGCCACGGAAGTAGGCTGCGCGTTGGCGCCGGTGCAAACCTTGGACATGTCCACGGACTGAATGACGTAGAAGTCCGTGACGTTGGAGTGCACTCCGTTTCCATTGATCAAGTCCATCGTGTAGTGATGGGGCGCCGAAAGGAAGGAGGCGGGAACGGTGACGGTAATCTGCCGGCTGCTGACAAACGTGAAATGTCCCAAGCCAGAAGAAGCGAAGCCCGTCCCGTCAAGGCGCACTTGGGTATTGGCATCAAAACCCGAGCCGAAAATCTGCACGCCCGCCAAATCAGACGCCGAGGTCAGTGTAGCTTGCGGAACCAGGGCGTTGGGAATGCCCCCGATCACTCCTAGGCCAGGCGTCGGGCTGGGGACGATCAATTCCGTGATCTGCGCGGACTTCACCGCATTCGTGGCGCTCGGGCCCAGATTCACGACGTCGATCGTGCCGCTTCCGGACTTGACTACGAAAGCCTGATTGGTAGCCGGATCCACGGCCAACCCTCCGAAAAGGGTGAGTGAGTTCGTGGTTCCGTTCTGCACGGTGAGCGTGGCCGAGCCCGAGCCGTTCAGCGTGATCTGGCTCGGGACGGTGGGATTGACCTGACATTGCGAAGCATTCGGGCAGACAAAGGCGTAACGCTGAGCGCTTACTGGATCGGATACCGAAACCTGGTTCTGCTGAGGGTTATAGGAGACTACGGAATTCGTATAGGGCTGCCAGGCCACGTCCGCGGTGCCCAGCAATTCGGGCGCGCTCGAGCAGAGGCTGGTAAACGCCGTGCATCCGGCATGGAAAGTGATCGAAGTAACCGACTGGTCCAGCGCATTGAGCAGATCGATTTGCGGACCATTGAGGCCCGTGGAGTTGGCATCGGCCAGCGCGGCAGTATGGGTGATGGGGTTGATAGCGACACCTTGCGCCGTCGAGGTGATGGAGAAAATCAGATTGGGATTGCTGTAAAAGGCGGTGCCACCCGTGGCTGTGTCGCTGGCGGTCGAATTCACCACGTAAGTGAAACTCGTGCTGCTGGTTAAGGAAACAGAGAAGACACCATTGAAAACTGCGTTGTTCGCGCTGTTCTTCGCAGCCATTCCGGTAATCAGCACCGTGCCGGCATTGCCGGGAATCATGGACAGCGTTTGCCCCTTGCTGGTGTCAATCGTCACGGTGACCAGGCCCGCGGTCAGAGTGGCGGAAGCGAGGGCGTTCGATGTCGAAGGCTTCGTCACGTCCACTCCTTCGACGACGCCAGAACCTCCCGGGGTAACCAGCGCCAGATGGCCGTGGGGAGCCAAGGCGATCTGCGGGTAGGTGCCCGTATTGAGGGTGACTTGCGCGTAGAGACATTGGCCAACATTGGTGGAAGCCGGATTAATGGCGTGGTCGAGGCCGCATCCATACGGGTTGGTTCCGGAGTTGGAATTCAAATTCACGACGAAGCCGAGGTTGGCAAAGGAAGAGGCAGAAGTGGAAGAGTACGCCACGAGCGCCAGATTCGAATCCGGATCCACGCCGATGGAGTACGGAAGCGGCGCGGGAGAGACGGAGCCTTGCAAGGCGCCGGTGAGATCCACGCTGAATGGCGTGATGGGGGTGCCCGGTGCGCCGGGGATGGGGAGAACCGTGACACTTTGGCCGCCGGAGGTGTCGCCGTAGTTCACCACAGCGACCGTGTGGTTGGTGCGGTTGACGGAAAGGCCAGTGGGATTTTTCAGCGTGATTCCCGGCGTGTTCGTGGCGGTGACAGTGCTGAGCGGCGTGAGCGTGCCCTGGCCGATCGAGTAGAACTGGATGGCGTTCGAACCCGTTTCCGCGACAACCAGCACTCCGAGGGTAGGATCGAGGTCAACAGCGCTGGGGTTCGTCCCTGCGGGGATTCCCGCCGAACCTGATACCACGACAGGCGGAGCAATGGAATAGTCTGGGAACACGGCGAGATTGGTAACCGCCGGATTGTTGGGGCTGGGAGCGGGACTGACTGTGCTTGCCAGCGAGAGAGGATAGAGTCCAGGGGCGGCGGCATCAATCTGGCTAGTGGAGAGCAAGGTATTGAGTTGCCGGGAAGTGGAAGGATGAACGGAATCCTGCGGAATCGTATTGCCCTGGAAAAAAATCTTGGCCTGATTGCCGTTGGGCCCGAAGTAACCACCGTCAACGATCACCCGCGTATCCTGCGCCAGTTTGCCCTGGACAACACCGTCGGGAACGGTAGCGGTGGAAGTGGCCCGCACAGGAATGATGTTGTAGGTGAAAACACCCGTGGGGGATGGGGTGACGGTCTGGCCGGGGTCAGTAACGGACACGGTAACAGGGCCCGCGACCGCAAGGTCCTGAGCGAGAAGCCTTAAGCGCGCGCCCGTGGAAGCGGGAGCGGGAGTGGTCGAAGTGGGAATGGGAAAGAGCACCTTGATCTGACCCGAGCTCGCAAGCTTAGTGGTGGTGCCACCGTTAGAATCCTTCAAAACAATTTGCGATGAGGAAGAAATGTTGGGGGCGTCGAGATAAATATCCCAAAAAGTAGCGCTTTGAGGAGCAATGGTGGGCGTGATGCCGTTGAAGGCGATGGGCCCGCCGGTAATGATCGTGATCGTGCCGACGGCAATTCGGGTATTGTCCGCCACGGCGGTGGTAACGATAGTAAGGCTGGCGGGTGTGCTGGTGGTGCTGGTGCTCGTGGGCACAGTATCCGGCGCGGTGTAGATGGCGATGTTGGGGTTGTTCGTGTCAGGGGTAATTGTTCCGCAGGTCGGGCTGCAAGTCTTAAGGGAAGGATAAGGAGTGGTGGAGGTCGGAACCTGTTGAGTAAGGAGCCAGATGACGCCTTTGCTCTGAAGATCGTTGGAAAGCGAGACGCTAAATTGCTGCTGTTCTTTGGTGGGGACGGTGGCGGTGATAGGAGTGAGCACCACGCTGATACCCGAGTCGAGGAAAAGATTTACCTTGCCGGATTTGCTCTTATCCTGTACGGACTGCGCCGTGATTACGATTTGGAGGCCGGGATATTTAGTCTGATCAGGAAGTACGGTTGGCGCGCTGTAGGTAGCTGTGCCAGTGGTTTGGACGTTGCTGAGGGTGCCAAAGGATTTATCGCTTGGGCATGATTGCACTGCCGAAGGAGTGGTGCTGCCCGTGGGAGTGGTCGTGTACTGGCAGGGCAACCAGTTCACATCCACGTTGGTCGCGCCGTTCACCGTGGCAGTGAGCGTGGTGGACTGGCCCAGGATGAGGAGGTTACCCACGGAGGAGCTGACCAGAACAGTGACGATATTCGCGCCGGTGCTGCTGCAACCGTTGAGCCAAAGCAGGCAAAGAGCGGCCAGCGAGAAGCCGGTAAGACTATAAATTTTCCGCAACTTCGTTCTCACGATCTCCCCCACACATAAGCGCCCCGCGTATTTTCTGCGGGCGCCGACATTATTCTTTGTTCGAAAAAATTCCCCGTGGCCGAATCATACTGAAATTCTCTCCGCACGGCGCTCCCTCAGAACGTCCGGCTGACGGTAAAGCGGAACGTCGTCCTTGGCTCAAAATAGTTCAACCGCCCCGGATTATTCTGAATGAAATCGAGCTGGGGCTTAATCTGGAGCGGGTAAATCGTCGGGTCAATGGCATTGAACGAATTGATCAAAGAGTTTTTCTCGGACGGTTCAATGAAGGACGGCTGAGAAACGAGCTGCTGGTAGAGGCGGTTCACATTGTAAGCGTAGTAGATGCGGAACGGCGCCTGAATGATGGGTAGCTGCACGACGAACTCGATTCCGGTGGACCCGCGCATGCGGAAATTGGTTCCCGGCGCAATGGGAAGCCTTCGCGTCAGCCCGGCCTGGCTCACGGCGTTCGGGAACTCGCCCGGAGCGATCAGGTTCTGAAAGCCCGTCTGATCGAGCTGCAGGGCGCTGCGGTTGAGGATGCCGTCCGTCCCGGCGTCGAGAAAGAGGGCGGCGGTCACCGGTCCGATGATGGGGATGCGGTATTCAATATTGCCATATCCCTGAACGTCGCCTCCGGGAAGAGTCGCGACATAGGCCAGAACGGGGACGGTAAAAGAGCGAATGGCGCCGCCGGCGGTCGGATCGTGGTAGGAGATGGTCTGCGCGGTGGCCTCTGGAATGTAAGTGACTGGTGAAATGGAGCGAATGTCGAAGCCCCGGATGTCGGACTCGCCTCCCATATAGAAGCGACTGAAGGGCGGCACTTCCTTGCCGCCATAGCCCATGGTGTGGGCTAGGCTGAAATGGACACCCAAAACGTTGCGGCGCTTGTAGATGGGGCGGAAGTATTTGACATCGAAAACATTGGTAATGGTATTGACGTTGCCGCCAACTCCGGAAACCGCCAGGGAATAGAAGAAACTTTTGCCGGCCGTGGGATTGATCGGATTATTGATGGTGTTATAGGTGATGGTAGGCGTGATGGTGCTGGAGACGATGCCACTCAGAGCGCTGGGCCCAACCAGGCTCTGGAATTGCAACGATTCGAACAATAGGGTGGACGCCTGGTTAAAGGAGGTGATGCTGGTGCGCGTCCAGCCGTAATTGAGGGCGACGCGGGTGAACGAATAACGGCGAAGAGGATAGCTCGCGAAGAGAGTGAAGCCGTCGCTGTTCTGAGTGTAGTCCTGGATGAACTGCGGGTTGATGCTGACGGACTGGCCGAACATCAGGGCTTCCTGCTGAGCCTGGTCGAATTTGTAGCGGCTGGAGAAAAGCGTGAAGCCCGTGGAGATGGGACGGTCGAAGAGATAAGGTTCGGTCAAGCCGAACATGAAGCTCTGCATCAGGTCGCCGAACTGCGCGGAGAAGGTGAGCGTCTCGCCGAGCCCCAAGAAGTTGTTGGTCTGGTAGGTCAGACCGACGAAACTGCCGGAAAGGCCGCTGACGCCGCCCTGCAAACCGATGGACTGTTTGCCTTTTTCCTTGAGCTTCAAATTGATGTCGACAGTGCCTTCTTTGTTGTTGCGCTTGATTTCCGCGGCCTTGTCCGCTTCGATCTTGTCGAAGTAGTCGAGCTGGTTGAGGCGGAGAATGCTCATTTCCCAGAGGCGCTTGTTGAAAAGCTGGCCCTCGTCGATGAGCAATTCACGGCGGATGACCTTGTCGCGGGTGGTGGTGTTGCCGCTGAAGTCAATGCGGCGGACGAAATATTGCTTCTGCTCGTCAAACTTGAGCGTCAGGTTGATGATCTTTTTTACTTCGTCGATATCCGTGTCCGGCTCGGGAGTGAAATCGATAAAGCCGTATTCGCCGTAGATCTTGCCGTAATTTTCAAGGGCCTTGCGGACCTTTTCGGTGGAGAAGATTTCGCCTTGCTTGAGCGGGAAAGCGCCTTTCAAAGCATCGGCCTTGAGGGAGAGGGCCTTGTCCGGATCAGCGCTGACGATCTTGAGCGTGCCCATGCGGTAGCGGTCGCCCTCATCGATGGGAATGGTGATATTGACGGCTTTGCCGTGGCTTTTTCCGGTGACAAAAGGAACGCCGAGCCGGGAACCTTCAGTGTCCACATTTTCGAGAATAGGTTCGCCAACCGAGGCTTTGAAGTAGCCGTTATCCCGATAGAGTCCGCGGACGCCGACTTCCAGATCCTCGCTGAGCTTTTCGCGATCGTAGGTCTTCGACATCACCGGGATGTACCAGAAGTAGAGAGGGATGGCGTAAGGGCGATCGTGGCGCATGGCGCGGAGCAACTTGCGGTCGCTGAAAGCGTGATTGCCCGTGAACTTGATCTTGCCAACCTTGACCTTGGGTCCTTCTTCGATCTTGAAAACGAGAATCACGGCGTTGCTGGAGGCAATGCGCTCGTACTGCGGGGTAACCTTGGCGAACTGGCGGCCGTGCTCGCCGAGCAGTTCCTTCAACACCACTTCGGCTTTCTTGATTTTCGTGGGATCGAACTGGCTTTCGACGCTCAGGCCAACCTTGCGTTCCTTGAAGCGGTCGAGAATGTCCGACTCGGAGATGGAATGGATGCCGTCGTAGCGGATGCGGCGGATCTGCGGGCGTTCCTTGACCTCAAAGATAATGATCTTGCCATTGGGGCGAGTAGGCGAATCCTCGACGCGCAGCTTCACGTCCTCGAAAAACTGCGTGTTCCACAGCGCCTGGAAATCGCGGCGGAGAGTTTCTTCGTTGTACGGATCGCCCTCGCGGCTGAAGATGCGCGCCTTCAGCGTGTCCGTGCGCACGCGGCGATTGCCGAAAAACTCGATCCGATCGATGACAAACTGCTGGGGAGCGGCGGCAGGCTGCTGCGGAGGGGCGGCGGGCTGCTGGGCGGAGGAGGAATGGTCTTCGATGACATCTTTGCCGGTGGCGTAATCATAGGAAGCGGAAAAAAGATAGCGGGACGAGGACGGAGACGCGCCCGCGTGGAGATTTTCGCTCGTGGCTGCGGGTGAGGCGATCGCGAACAAAAACAGGATCGCGACAAACCACATCACTCGAGCGGCAAAAACCCCGAATGGCAAACAGACTCTTCTTTGAGCGGCCGATGAGGTCGTCAAGGCCGCGCCCCCGAACGCAAGTTGTTTTTCTCCCGCCGGACCCGGTGTGGGCCGGCCGTGCGTGGACTCCGACCCGGCCGGAGCCACCCGTGCGTTGTTTCAGATTCGCTAGTGGACGACCGGGGTTGCCTCTCCCACGGGACGGAACGAGAGGCCTTCCCCCGCGACGTAGATCTGGAGTGTCGCCGGCCTTTGAATTCCACCCTGGATTAGCGCCTCGGAGAGCGGGTCTTCGACATACTTCTGCAAAGCCCTGCGCAGCGGACGCGCTCCGTAACTGCGGTCCGCACACGTTTTCTCCAGTATCCACTGACGTGCTTCCGGCGAGAGGACAACCTGGACCTGCCGGTGGATCAGCGTGTCGTTAAGCTGGCCCACGAGCAAATCAATGATGCGAAGCAGGTCTTCGTCGCCGAGCGGATTAAAGATAATGACTTCGTCCAACCGGTTGAGAAACTCCGGATTGAACGCCCGCTTTACTTCGTTCATCACCAATTCTTCCATGCTCTTCTGCCCGGCTTCATCCGTGCCGGACTGGAAACCCATGGAAGTGCGCTTCTGCAAATGCCGCGCACCAAGATTGGAGGTCATGATGATGATGGTGTTCCGGAAATCCACGGTATTGCCGAGCCCGTCCGTCAACTGGCCGTCTTCAAAAACCTGCAAGAGAATGTTGAAGACGTCCGGATGCGCTTTCTCGATTTCATCCAGCAGGATGACCGAGTAAGGCGTGCGGCGGACGCGCTCCGTCAACTGACCGCCCTCTTCGTAGCCCACGTACCCTGGAGGCGCGCCGATGAGCTTCGAGACGGAGTGTTTTTCCATAAACTCCGACATGTCGAAGCGTACCAGCGACTTCTCCGACCCGAACAAAAATTCCGCCAAACGGCGGGCGACTTCGGTCTTGCCGACGCCGGTGGGCCCGAGGAAAAAGAAGCAGCCCACGGGGCGCAGCGGCGATTTAAGGCCGGCGCGGCTGCGGCGAATGGCGCGAGCCAAAGCGGTGATGGCCTTGTCCTGGCTGATGACCCGTTTGTGCAGCTCGGGCTCGATGCGCAGGAGCTTTTGCTGCTCGTCTTCCTTAATAGAGGTGACGCCGATGCCGGTCCAGCGTGACACGACTTCTTCGATGTCTTCGCGGGTGACGATGCCGGTCGAAGCGTCGTCCAATTTGTATCGCTCGCGAAGAGTGCGGAGATTTTCCTTTTCCTTGCGCTCTTCCTCGGAATAGAAACGCGCCTTTTCGAATTCGTGATTGGCAATGGCCGTTTCCATGCGGTGGGTGATGAACTTCACGCGCTTCTGCACCTCGCCCACTTCTTCGGGGACGGTGGCCTGGCGCAGCTTCACGCGGGCACCGGCTTCGTCGATCAGGTCGATGGCCTTGTCCGGAAGGAAGCGATCCGGGATGTAGCGGTTCGAAAGATAGACGGAATAGCGCAGCGCTTCGTCAGTGTAGCTGACGGCGTGGAATTTTTCGTAGCGTTCGCGGACGCCCTGGATGACCTGCACGGCTTCTTCTTCGTTGGGCGCGGGGACTTTCACGGCCTGGAAGCGGCGCTCGAGGGAGCGGTCTTTTTCGACGGATTTGCGGTACTCGCTAGGAGTTGTGGCGCCAATGCACTGAATTTCGCCGCGGGAGAGCGCGGGCTTCAAAATGTTGGCCGCGTCGAGCGAGCCTTCTGCGGAACCGGCGCCGACGAGCGTATGCAATTCGTCGATAAAGACGATCGCGTTCTGGCTCTCCATCAGTTCCTTCATGATGGTCTTGAGCCGTTCTTCGAACTGGCCGCGGTACTTTGTGCCGGCGACGATCAGGGAGAGATCCAGGGAAAGGATGCGCTTGTCGGCGAGAAATGGAGGAACATCGCCGTCGGATATGCGCTGGGCGAGACCTTCGACGATCGCCGTCTTACCCACGCCAGGCTCGCCGATCAAAACGGGATTGTTCTTAGTGCGGCGGCAGAGAATCTGAATAACGCGCTCGACTTCACCTTCGCGCCCGACAAGAGGATCGAGCGAGCCTTCGGAGGCTGCCTGAGTGAGGTCGCGGCTGAATTCGGCGAGCAGCGAAGTTTCCTTCGGACGCGCGGCGGCAGTTTTCTCGCCGGAGGTGCGCGCCAATTCTTCCCGTAGGGTGGAGAGGCGCAGACCGCGCTCCATCAAAATTTCCGCCCCGAAGCACTTTTCTTCGCGGAGGATGCCCAGGAGCAGGTGCTCGGTCCCGACGTGCTTGTGCCCGAGGCGCTCCGCTTCTTCCGCGGCCATGTTAAGGATGCGCTTGCACTCCGCGCTGAGCGGCACTTCGACGGAGGTCGAGATGCGCTCGCGGATGGTGATGCGGGCTTCGATCTCCTTGCGGATCGATTCGATCGAGCCCTGCTGGCGCAGGAAGCGGTTGGCCAAGGCCTTGTCCTCGCGCATCAAGCCGAGCAGAAGATGCTCGGTCTCGATGTACGGGCTGCCATACTGGCTGGCTTCGTACCTTGCAAAAAATATGACGCGACGCGCTTTTTCCGTATACCGTTCGAACACGTTAGCTCGCTTCTCCCCCAGGGACCCCGCTCGCGGAAGCCGCAGCTTCGCGAGTACGCAGAACGCCGTGTTCCAGCCCCAGGATGCGGTCGCAGCGCGTGGCAAGCGCCAAGTTGTGCGTCGCGATGAGCGACGTCAACCGGTGCGTGCGGTGCAATCGTTCCAGTAACTCGAACACAGCCCAAGCATTCTGCTCGTCCAAATCCCCGGTAGGTTCATCTGCCAGCAGCACCGACGGCCCGGTGACGAGCGCCCGGGCGATTGCGACGCGCTGCTGTTCCCCTCCGGAGAGTTCCCCTGCGCGGTGATCGGCCCGATCTGCCAGGCCAACCTCCGCCAGCCACTCCCGCGCCATCCCCAGCGCAGAAGCAAACTTTTCGCCGCGCAACAAAAGCGGCATGGCTACATTTTCTGCAGCCGTAAAATCCGGCAGCAACTGGTGGCGCTGCCACAAAAACCCCACGGCACGATTCCGGAATTCCGCCAGCGCCGCGTCATCATTTGTTTCAATGGCTTTCGAAGCGAAGTATACTTTACCGCTCGTTGGCGTGTCTAGCGCAGCCAGCAGGTGCAACAGAGTGCTCTTGCCCGCTCCCGATGGCGCGACGATGGCCACCATCTCTCCTTGCCGTAAAATCAGGTTCGCATCCACCAAGATGGGCAGGCTTTTCTCGCCGCTCGCGTACGTTTTTTTCAAGCCGCGCGTTTCCAGCACGATGTGTGCCGCGCCTGAATCGCCGGTTGCTTCGCCGTCCGCGCTTTGCAAGTGTTGAGTCATCTTAAATAATCTGCGTCTCGCCCTTCTCCCTCTCGCTGTCTTCTATAGTTTAGATGCTTCGGGAGCAAGCTCCGTGCCTTGCGTCACTCCCTGCTGTGGCGCGACGAATGACCCAAAAATTGCTCATTTGCGCCACTCCATTGCCTGCCCAAAAGACGGCCATTTTGAGCCAAATCGAAACGTTTATAATCTTTCTATTTTCAACACTTTGCGGCGGGTATCTGCTGCGACCGAAAGACTGAGGGAAAGTCTCCGGCTCTACCCACCTGCCTCTTCGCCTCATAGGAGCAAATCGCGCGCCAAATGGCCTCGGAATTTAGCTCCATTCATACACGATTTGGGCCCCCTATTCATACCGAAGAATTTCCACCGGCAAGAGCTTCGCCGCCGCACGCGCCGGAAGAAGCGTCGCCACAACCGAGATTCCCATGGCTACCCCAGTGATCCACAAGCCATCCAGAACGCTCGGCCGAAAAGGCACATAAGAAACGGCATAGACTTGCGGATCAAGCGGGATCAAATGGTAGTTCCCCGCGACAATGGCGAATGCGTAGCCAAAGATGAGCCCCAGCAGCGTGCCCGTCGCTCCGATGGTGATTCCCTGCCAGAGAAAAATCATGCGCACCTGCTCGCGGCGCGCGCCCATGGAAATGAGCACAGCGATGTCGCGCGCTTTGTCCGTCACGGTCATTGAGAGCACCACGAGAACGTTGAGACCAGCGACGAAAGTAATCAGGCCGATGAAAATCGCCGTGACCAGCTTTTCCAAACGTAACGCGCGGAACAGCGCGCGGTTTTCTTCCATCCATGTCGTAGCCGAAAAACCCGCTCCCGCGGCTTGCCGGACCTGCTCGGCGATTTCGCCCGCGCGTTCCGGCCGGCTCAAGCGGAATTCGAGGACATTTACAATGTCCCCAGCGCCGGAGAGCGCTTGCGCCGCGGCGAGAGTCATGAAGCACCAATTCTCATCGTAGTCGTAAAAGCCGGAATCAAATACTCCCACGACGCGAAACCGCCGCGTGCGGGGCATCAATCCGAACGGCGTCAATCGGCCCTGCGGACTGGTGAGCGTGACGTAATCGCCCGGAGAGAGTTTCCATTCCTCGGCAAGCTGTTTGCCGATGAGCAGCGCGTCAATGCCGTCGGCGTCCGGCGAAAAATCCAGCCGTCCCGCGACAATCCGTTGCAGCGCTTCATCACTTCGCCGCTCGCGCTCCGGATCGATCCCTTTGGTCACTACGCCGCGGGCCTGGCCCGCGAAGGAGAGCAGCACGGTCTGGTAGACCGCGGGCGTGACGGAGCGCACGCCCGTTAGCGCCGCGAGTTTTGTGGCCATCTCTTCATAGTTGTGAATTCCGCCGGAGCCCGGGCGCGTGAGGGAAACATGCGCCGTCACTCCGAGTAACCGGTCCTGCAAAGTCTCGCGGAACCCGGTGTTCATGGACAGCGCGATGACTAGCGTCGCGACACCGGCCGCGACACCAATCACGGAAAACAACGTGACCAGGCGGAGCACTGCCGGGCGGTACGGCGACCGCAGGTACCGCCTCGCCACAAACCATTCGAATCGCATCGTGGTTGGAAGAATACGTTACGCGCCGTGCGCTTCGGAAGCGGAAGATGATTCGCCGCCCACTTCCGGGCGAAGCAAGGGGAAGAGGATGACGTCCCGGATGGATGGCGAATCGGTGAGGAGCATGGTCAGCCGGTCGATGCCAATCCCTTCCCCGGCCGTGGGAGGCATGCCATGGCAAAGAGCGCGGATGTAATCCACGTCCAGTTGTTTCGGCACTTCTTCGCCGCCTTGAGCCATTTGCGCGAGAAAGCGGCGTTCCTGCTCCGCGGGATCGTTCAACTCGGAGAAGCCATTGGCGACTTCCATGCCCGCGACGTAGATTTCGAAACGCTCCGTAAGCGACGGGTCTTCCGGCTTCTGTTTCGAAAGCGGAGAGATGTCCGTTGGAAAATCGTAGAGGATGGTGGGCTGAATCAGTTTGTCTACGGCCATCGTTTCGAAGAGCAAGCCTGTCCATTCGCCATCCGTGAGCATACCCTTCGCCGCAGCGTAAGGCGCGCCGCTCGTTTTCGCCCACAGGTTATAGCGCTTCGCCGCCTCCTGCGGACCACCCGGGGACGCCAACAGTTCCAACTCGGGTGCAGGCCCGGCCTCCACCGGCCAATACTTCACAATCGCCTCACGCATGGAGAGCCGTTGAAATTTGGAGAAATCCAACTCGTGTTCCTCATATTTCACAACCGTGGAACCGGTGGTGTTTTTGGCCAGCAGCGCAAAGAGCTGTTCGTTCATGTCCATCAGGTCGCGGTAGTTGCTATAGGCCTCGTAAAACTCCAGCATGGTGAATTCCGGATTGTGCTGTGTCGAAATGCCTTCATTGCGGAAGTTGCGGTTGATCTCATAAACGCGGTCAAACCCGCCGACCGTCAGCCGCTTCAGATACAGCTCCGGCGCGATACGCAAATATAAATCAATGTCCAGCGTGTTGTGGTGGGTGCTGAATGGGCGCGCGGCCGCGCCCCCGGCGATGGGGTGCATCATCGGCGTTTCCACTTCGATGTAACCTCGGCCGTCGAAAAACCGGCGCAATTCTTGGATGATCCGCGCGCGCGTCACGAACACCTGGCGCGATTTCTCGTTGGCGATCAGATCAAGATAGCGCTGGCGATACCGGAGCTCCACGTCCGTCAAGCCATGCCATTTTTCCGGCAAGGGCAGGAGCGCTTTCGAAAGAAAGAAAATCTCATCGACCCAGATCGAGAGTTCGTTGGTCTTGGTGCGAAACAGGTGCCCCCGCACGCCGATGGAATCGCCCAGGTCCAGCAGGTGAAAGAGCTGAAAACCCTGCTCTCCGACAACGTCTTTCTTTACATAGATCTGGATGCGCTTCCCCGACCCTTGCAGGTGGGCAAATCCGGCCTTTCCCATGACCCGCAAAGAGACAATGCGACCGGCCGCGCGAACTTCGCGCCTGTTGGCCTCCAGTTCCGGCCCCCCGGTTTGACTGTACGTGTCCACTAGCGCGCCGATCGTATCGGTCCAGCGGAATTCCCGGGGATAGGGTTCATGCCCCAGCGCTTGGATCTGCTCGAGTTTTTTCAGGCGCTGTTCAAACTGATCGCGCGGCTCAAATTGCAAAGGGAAAATCCTTTCGCCGATGGTGGCACCCGAGTATAGCGGCGCGGCTAAGGGTTGAGCAAGGCACCGGCTGCGTCGGACGCCCCTCGGAAAAATGCATAAATTCGGCTTGAAAAAACTCTCCCCCCGGAAGAATGATTCTTGCTATACTCCGCCCCTGTTCCCAGGGAGAACCGCCGTGAAAGACCGCGCCCGCCCCCCCTCAGCCCGCGGCACGTCTGTCAAACAGGATTGGCGCGCCTGGCTTACCCGTGAAAAGGACGATGTTTACCGCAAGCACGTCCGGCAGCTCGAATCCAGCTACAACATGTTGAGCGTCTCGTTGAACGAGGCGATTGAGTTGCGGCAGGGAGGATGCCTCACGAAATCCCTCCAAGTGATGGAAATCACTCCCGGGCTCTGCAAACTGCTGACCGGCCCGCTGGCCGGCTTGCTGCGGGCTCTGTCCGAACACGCTAAGCATTACGGCACCATGCCCAACGCGGCTCCGCTGAACCCCGAGAATTTCCACGGCGTCAAAGGCCAGCGTTCGGCTCGGATGAGCAGCCTTCTGAATCGCGTACTGCTCTCAAACCGGCTTCAGTTTCTCCACAAGGTGGGCACGCTGGGGGAGATGGTTGAAGATCTTGGGCGAGATTTTCGCCTTGCGGCCGTCGGCCTCTCCGAAGGTATCTCAACAGACCCCCGAAGGACATGGGAAGAGGTCGATGCCGGCCATTACGACCTGAACACCTGCCTGAGAGAGTCCATCATTCTATTGAAATCGTTCCTCATTGCCCTTCCCGAAGACCAGCTGGGGGCGTTCGAGAACACCGTGAGAGAACAGTCCGTGAGTCAGGAAGCTGAAGTTCCACACCGGCAAGTCGTGAACCGCCATAGACGAATGACCGCGATCGCGGGAGAATAGTCAGGCCTGCTCGCCCGCAAGGCCGCGGAATAGCAATCCCAGTGGATAAGTGTCCGCTCCGGGGTATGTATTCGGGTAATGCGGGCTATTGCCAGGACAACTCAAGGAGGCATCCGGCGCATCGGAAAGAGTGGATGCGCCGCGACTGGACCGTTGGCCCGAAACCGACCAAGCGATCCGAACGCGTCGACTGCTCCGAAGTCAGCCAAACCGGTGACTGAAGCGGACGCCATCCGCCTGGCGCAAGCCGGGGACGCTGCAGCTTTCGAGTATCTCTACCAGCTTCACAGCCGCCGCGTCTACGCCTTGTGTCTGCGCATGGTGAATAACCCCGCCGATGCGGAAGACCTGATGCAGGAAGCCTTCCTGCAGCTGTTCCGCAAAATCGGGACGTTTCGCGGAGAATCGGCGTTTTCGACTTGGCTGCACCGGATGACGGTCAACGTCGTGCTCATGCGGCTGCGCAAGAAGTCGCTCCCTGTGACTTCTCTTGAAGAAACGACGGAGCCCGATGAAGAATCAGGCGGTCCCAGGAAAGACATCGGCGCACCGGATTTGCGGCTAAGCGGCGCCGTGGACCGGGTCAATTTGGATCGGTCCGTGGAAAGGCTGCCGCCGGGCTACCGGACGGTTTTCGTTTTGCACGACGTTCAGGGGTACGAGCACAACGAGATTGCGGACATCATGGGATGTTCAGTGGGTAACTCGAAGTCGCAGTTGCACAAGGCGCGCACCCGTCTACGCGAGCTGCTGCAAGAAGAGGTACGCGAGCAGGCGCGCCAGGAACGGCATGCCGCGAAAACGCAGACGGGTCAGGACGATTGAGTTACAATGAGCGCAACTGTTGGGTGTGTTTGCGGCTTCGCGGCGAAACTCGAACAAGTTGCGCCGAAACGATTTGAGAGAAGTCGACGGGACGGCCGTCCAGCGCCGCTTCCCGCGGAGTGAAGTGTCATGCAGTGTAAGGACGTGGAATCCATAGTGGAGCAGGAAGGCCTGGCGTCGCTGCCGGAGCCGGCCGAAGCGCACGTCGCCGTATGCAGCCAGTGTCAGGCGCTAGTTGCGGACCTCACCAGCATTGTCTCCATGGCAAAGGAATTGCCCGCTGAAGCCACGCCTCCCGCGCGCTTGTGGATTTCTCTCCGAACCCAACTTGAACTGGAAGGAATCATCAAGGAGCCCGTGGCCGCTCCCATGGCGGAGCGCTCCTCCTCCTGGTGGCGGGGCGTCAATGACCTCTTCCGCAGCCGCGCTTTGGCTGCTGCAACGGTTGGATTGTTGATCGCCGCCGCCGCTGTCCTCCAGATCCGCACGGATTCCGGCAACAATGCGAGCGATCGCCTCTCCCGCCGGCTCGCGGTGGCCGCTTTGGAGCCCTTCGCCGCTTCGAGAATGACCCTCAACGATCAGGAACCCGTCGCGAAAGGCATGATTTTGGCCAGCACCTCGCCCGTGGATGCTTCGTTGCGAGAGAATCTTCAGAAAGTCGACGATTTCATTGCGGACTGCGAGCAGCGCATCAGTGAACAGCCGCAGGACGAACTGGCGCGCGAATATCTCTCCAACGCCTACGAACAAAAAGCGGAATTACTGGCCGCGATGATGGATCGCGGGGGGAGCGTTAACTAACATGGGGATCGGAATGACCAGACGGAGCATCCTGCCGGTAGTCGGAGCCGGAGTTTTTTTCTTCTCTGGTGTAGCCGCCGAAGCTGCCGGGCAGCATACCGAGAAGCATTTTGCGGTCAAGAGCCGGCCGGTGGTCGTGATCCACAACGTGGCCAATGGCCGGATTGAAGTGAAATCCTGGAAAAACGCCGAAGTGGATGTCGTTGCGAATCAAACTTCCAGCAAGATCGCCTTCGATATGGAGCAAGTGGGTGACCGCGTCGACGTCACCGCCAGCATTCTGGATGCCTCGGCGCAACCTCTCGAGCTGGAAACCAGCCTGCAGCTCACCGTTCCCGAAGAAACCGAACTTCAGCTCAAGACCGAGACGGGCCTGATCTACGTCGAGCAGGTCACGGGCGACATGACCCTGGAAAATGTTGCCGGCGACGTCCACTTGAAAGAAGTTTCCGGCTACATCATTGTCCGGACCACCGGCGGCTCCCTGGTTTGTACGCAGTGCGCCGGCAAATTGGATTTCAAGTCCATCAGTGGCGGCGCCCAGGTTCTCCAGCCCGCGCTGACCAACGTGAGCCTCTTCACGACCTCTGGAAATATTCTTTTCGATGGCGATTTTGTCCGCACCGGCCTCTACACCATGAAGAGCGGCAAGGGGCTCGTCGAGGTTCGCTTTTCGGGCAATGATTCCTTTGACCTCAACGCGCAAACCACCTTGGGCACCGTGGACAATCAAGCGGCCGCCTACTTCAAGCCCGATTCCCACAGCGTCCGGCACATGGCTTCGAAGTTCACCAAGGGCCTCTTTGGCACCGTCGGCCAAGGCCTCGCCAAAGTCGAACTCTCCTCCTACAGTGGTACAATTCGCATTCTGAAGCGCGATTAACTTTTCGCGCCGCGTTCGCGTGACAACTACACCTCCACCACGCGGGCCACAAGCCCGCGTCCCGATTTTGTGCCTCGCCGGATTCATGGGTTCCGGCAAGAGCACCGTGGGCACTCTCCTGGCCCGGCAGCTCGCCTGGCGTTTCGTGGATCTCGATGAGCGCATCGAGGAATCCTCCAGCCTGACGATTCCGCAGATTTTCGAACGCTTCGGCGAACCCGCTTTCCGGCAAATCGAGGCCGACCAACTGCGCGCCGCCCTCGGCCGCGCTTCGGAGTCGAAGGAAGGCACTGTGATCGCTCTCGGCGGAGGCACTTATGCGCAACCCGGCGCCCCTGAATTCCTCCGCACTGCCGGCGTTCCGGTTCTCTGGCTGGATTCCCCGGTCGAAGTGCTGCTTTCACGCTGCATGGCCATGACCGGACGTCCGCTCTTCCGCGATGAGGCCGGCTTCCGCGCGCTCTACGCGCAGCGGCTACCCTTCTACCAGCTTGCGGACCATCGCGTGGACAGTTCCGGTGAGCCCGCGCAGGTCGTCGCGGAAATTCTTCGCCGCGGCATTGTTGCATCCGGCGGAAAAGAAGCGCATCTGGTGGTCGAGAAGCCGCTCTCTTAAGAGAGAATAGGCACGGGGGTAGCAAGCACCGTGAAATTCAGAACAGTTTGGATCGCCGCGCTCCTCGCAATCGCCGCCTGCGCGGCGTTGTCATTCGCGGCTCAGAAAAAAGGCGCTCCAACCTCTGGCGCGAGCGTCTTCGTCCAGGACAAGGGCAAATTCACCATCAAGCTCGGCGGTCAAACTGTCGGGCACGAAGAATTCGAAATCGTGGCGTCGGGCGGCGGATGGGTCGCCAAAGGCGCCGTGGACATCAAGCCGCCGCAAGGCGCAGCCAGCAAGATCTCGGGTACGCTGACCCTGCAGCCCGATGGCTCCCCGATCAGTTACGATTGGACGGCGCAAACGGGAAAAACCAGCGGCGCGCATGTGCTCTTCGCCAACGGCGAGGCCAAAATCACTCTCGAAATGCAGGGTGCGCGCCCTTACGATCAGACCTTTTCTTTCGGAACCCCGCTCATCGCCGTGCTGGACAACAATCTCTACCATCAGTACGCGGTTCTCGCGCGCGTTTACGACTGGTCCAAGCGCGGCGTGCAGACTTTTCCGGTGCTCATCCCGCAGGAGCTCACACCCGGCTCGGTCAATGTCGAATCCACCGGCTCGGCCGGCGCCGACGGCAAAACTTATGATGGCCTCAAGGTCACCACCGCCGACCTCGAAATCCTTCTTCTGCTGGATGGCAACCACCGCCTGATGCGCCTCGAAGTCCCCGCCGCCAAGGTCTCGGTCATCCGCGAGTAGCCGTATCTCTAGCTAACCCAAGTCTTCTCCGCAACGAAAAACGCGGTGTCTCGACGAGATCGAGACACCGCGCTGCTTTGTACTGTGCCGTAAAAAAAACTTACCGCGCGAGCGGCCGCTGAAACATCGGCGCGCCCGGTCGCCGCAGCGGATAGCCCTGTGGTTGACCATGAGCGTGCGTATGCGCAAGCCCATTCGAAAGGCCCGTGCCGATGTGGCCGTTGCCATTCGCCGACGCGGGCTGCGGCAGCCGCGCCGGGTTACCGATAGGGCGGAGATTGATCGGCGCCGCGTGCACGTTGTCGCTGATCGCCTGCAACCTCTTCAGAATAGACTGCCACTGTTCCCAGTCCAATTGCCGCAGGAACGGCCGCAATCCCTGGATGAACGGATCCTCCAGCAGCGCTTCCCCGTCGGATTCCGGAATAAAGAACCGGTTCAGCCCGACGTTCAGCGCTTCGGAGATTTTCTCCAGCGTCCCGAGGCTCGGCGTCATCTGCCCGCTCTCGATCCGCGAGAGGTAGGAGCGCGAGACCTTTGAGCGCGACTGCAGTTGGCTCTGGGTCATCGCGCGCGATTCGCGCAATTGGCGAATGCGCTGGCCGATGTTCTCGACCGTCTCCTGGTTAACGAACTTTTCGGACGTGGTTTCAGCGGCTGCCTCCTCCGGCGGTGCCGGTGGAGGAATCAGGAACTCCAAACGCTGAGGCAAGGCGCGCACGCAACGGCGGCAATTCCCCGTGCGCGTCCGGTACTGGACGAGACCACATGTCTTACAGCGGATGACTTCCCGATCCAACTCTAAAGAGTTCATCGCTTCCTTTTCTGATTGTGCCGACACCGGTGCTCCTCGCTGACTGTATTTCCGGCGTGCGGATAGGAGAGGAACGTCGGAACGTTCGGGGGGGAAGGCAGTAACTGGCGCACACGGAGTATCTTTCGAACCGCCTTTTTCTGTCAATAGTATTTTTAGATTTTTTTTACCTTCGCTCCCCGCGCTTCGCCGTTTTACGCCGCGTTTTCGCCTGTCCTAAAGGGCACTCAAACCCTCTTCGAGGGACATTTTCCACGAAGGCTTGTGGATGCGCCCGTGAACTACCACACTCCTTGTGGTGCTCTCTCCTTTTCTGCATTAGTCTCGGCCGTGGAGGGGCGAGGCTTGCCTCGCCCCTCCCGGTGTTCGATTCTGTTGCGTCGGCCCCTATTTGTTAGATTCCTTATATCTTTACTTCCTTCCTTCGCTATCTCATCCCGTCTCTGCTTCCCAACCGCCACTGGCCACCCGATTTCCCCGGCACCCTCGACAAACAAATCACTTACAAATTCCTTGACGAAGATTACTTGACTGGTATAATATTTACATGTTCAACAGGCCCATGCCCGGCTGGGCCCAGCGTCCTCTTGGCCACCCTCCATCCGCCCATCCACCGGTCACCCTTCACGCTTCAAAAGTGGCTAGCCACAAGCCTGCCCCGACCTGGCCGCGGCTAAATTATCTCTCTTCCTTTTCAATCACTTACGAATTGCCCCTCGCGCAACTCCATTGTTTTGACATTCATGCATTTTCATGTGGGGGTACCCCCTCCCTTTATTCATTCCGGGCTCTCACAGAAAGAGCTCAAATCTAAATTCCTTACCTGCCGCCATTTACACGCTCTTCCAAGTTCCGCATCCCTTGACTCCTTTATTTGCCATTTTTACGAAAAGACGGGGTATATCCCCATTCTTCCCATTCTTGGAACACTCCGCCCAACCTTCTCTTCCAAAGATCACGGAGTACGGAACACCGGCCACGCCTCTCTTTGCCTCCTTGCTTCATTCCTTCCGGTCTCTCGCGCTACACTACTTCCTCCATTTTGGGAGAACCGCATGCCGACACGCGACGACGCCTGGAAACTTCTCTGCGAGTACACGCAGTCCGAATCGCTCCGCAAACACATGCTCGCCGTCGAAGCCTGCGTCCGCGCTTACGCACGCAAGTCCGGCGCCGACGAAGACCTCTGGTCCATCACCGCGCTGCTCCACGACTTCGATTACGAGCGCTGGCCCAATCAAGAGCACTCCTCCGATCAGGGCCATCCCTCCGAAGGCGCAAAAATTCTGCGCGAACGCGGCTACTCCGAGGAGATCATCCGCTCCATTCTCTCCCACGCGGATTATTGCAATGTGCCGCGCCAATCCGCGCTCGAGCACACGCTTTTTGCTTGCGATGAGCTCGCCGGCTTTCTCACCGCTTGCGCCTATGTGCGCCCGTCGAAAAGCATCCTCGATCTCGAGGTGGACTCCGTGAAGCGCCGCATGAAAGACAAATTATTCGCCAAAGGCGTCAGCCGCGACGACGTCCGCAAAGGCGCCGAGGAATTGGGCATTCCTCTCGAAGAGCACATCGCCTTTTGCATCGCCGCGATGCGCGAACATGCCGACGCCCTGGGCCTCCGGGGCGCCTTATGAAAACTCTTTACCCACATCGCTTCTTGTTTGTGAAAGACAACTGCACGGAGCGCGAATTCAGGCTAAAATTAGAAGGTAATGCTTACCCAAATTGAAGGATTCGACGCCACGGCCAGCCGCCACCCGCGCCGCAAGACCTATGGCGTGATGGTGGGACACGTCCGCGTCGGCGGCGGCGCGCCCATCGTTGTGCAGTCCATGACCAACACGGACACCGCCGACATTCAGGCGACATTCAAGCAGACGGTCGAGCTTGCCGAGGCCGGCTCGGAAATCGTGCGTTGGACCGTCAACGTGCCGGAAGCGGCGGCAGCGGTGCCCGAGATCAAGAAGCGTCTGCTCGATGCCGGATGCGATGTGCCCATCATCGGAGACTTCCATTACAACGGACACGTCCTGCTGACGAAATATCCGGAGTGCGCAAAGCAGTTGGACAAGTACCGCATCAATCCAGGAAACGTCGGCGCAGGAGAGCGCCGTGACGAACAATTCTCCACCATCTGCAAAGTCGCGCGTGACAACGGCAAGCCCGTTCGCATCGGCGTCAATGGCGGCTCGCTCAATCAAGAGCTGGTCATGCGCAAGATGCAGGAGAACACGGACCAGAATCTCGGAAAGGAATCCGAAGAAATCATCAACGATTGCATGGTGATTTCCGCGCTCGAGTCGACGGAGCTGGCGCTGGAATGCGGTCTCCGCCAGGACCAGATCATTATCTCGTGCAAGACTTCGCGACCCCGCGATCTCATCACCGTGTACCGCGATCTTTCCGCGAAAACCGAGCAACCCTTGCACCTCGGACTCACCGAAGCGGGCATGGGAACCAAAGGGCTGGTCTGGTCCTCGGCATCGCTTGGTGTGCTGCTGCATGAAGGCATTGGCGACACGATTCGCATATCGCTTACGCCAAAACCGGGCGGAGACCGGCGCGAAGAAGTTTATGCCGCGTGCGAACTGCTTCAGGCGCTGGGCCTGCGCTCGTTTGCGCCCAGCGTGACGGCCTGTCCCGGCTGCGGCCGCACCACGAGCACGACGTTTCAGGAATTGGCGGAGGCCATCCAGGGCTATATCCGGGACATGATGCCCGTCTGGAAAACGCAGTACGAAGGCGTCGAGGAGATGACGCTCGCGGTGATGGGTTGCATCGTGAATGGCCCGGGCGAATCGAAGGCCGCCAACATCGGCATCAGCCTTCCAGGCACGGGCGAAGCGCCGCGCTGCCCCGTCTACCTCGATGGCAAGAAAGATGTCACGCTCGAAGGTACCTACGACGAGCTTGCCACCGCGTTTCAAGCTCTCGTGGACAACTACATCGCCAGGAAATATCCGCGCAAGTCCGTCGAGATCGCGCCCGCGGGCCACTGAGCTGTATGCGATCATCAGGAAGAATGAGGAAATTCCAGTGAAAATCAGCCGGGAAGATGTGTTGCGAGTGGCGGAGCTGGCGTATCTCGACTTGAGCGAAGCCGAGCTCGAAACCTATCGCAAGCAAGTGGACGAAATTCTGGAGTATATCGGCAAGCTGAACGAGTTGGACACGGCGAAAGTCGAGCCGATGGCCCAGGTGCTCAGCGACGATCAGACCGCCGACGCCACGCTGCGCGAAGACTTGGTGGTGCTCTGCGCGGTGGCCGAGGACGTCCTGAAGCACGCGCCGGATCCGGAGCCACCCTATTTCCGCGTGCCGAAGGTGATTGAACGATAGTTCTTGGTAGCGCCAGCATCTTGCTGGCGCTTTTGTTGTTTCAGATTTGAGGAAAAACCGCCGGCTAGAATCCGGCGCTACTGAGATGAACGCAAATTGGACGATTGACGGAGTAAGAGAAGCGCTGGCGACGAAGAGGATGTCGGCGCGCGAATTGGCTGCTGATTTCTACAAGCGCATTGAAGTGAAGAATCCGGAGCTGAACGCCTACCTGGCGCTGTCGCCGGAGCGCGCGCGAAGGCAAACGGACAAAATCGATACGCTGGTGGCGGAGGGAAAACCGTTGCCGGCGCTCGCGGGCGTGCCGGTGGCCATCAAGGACGTCATCAGCACGCGCGGCATCAATACGACCTGCGGGTCAAAAATCCTCGAAAACTACTTGCCACCGTACGATGCGACGGCTGTCGAGCGGCTGGAGGCGGCTGGCGCGGTAATTCTCGGCAAGACGAACTGCGATGAGTTCGCAATGGGCAGCTCGAATGAAAATTCGGCTTATGGGCCGGTGAAAAATCCGGTTGCGCCGGAGCGCGTGCCTGGTGGCTCAAGCGGGGGCTCCGCGGCAGTGGTCGCGGCAGGGCTGGCAGTGGCATCACTCGGCACCGACACCGGTGGATCGATCCGTCAGCCGGGCTCATTTTGTGGAATCCCAGCGATGATGGGAAGTTATGGCCGCGTATCGCGGTACGGTTTGATTGCCTTCGCATCGTCGCTGGACCGCATCGGACCGTTCGCCACGAATGTGAAGGATGTAGCGACGGTTCTTCAGATCATCGCGGGGCGCGACCCGCATGATTCGACTTCGACGACCACGCCGGTGCCGGACTATCGCGCGGAACTCGGGAAGCCCGTAAAGGGGCTGCGGCTGGGCATCCCAAAGGAGTATTTCGGCGAAGGGATGGACGCGGGAGTTCGAAAAAAAATCGAAGCGGGAATCGAAATTTTCAAGAAGCTGGGCTGCGAGTTGATTGAGATTCGCATGCCGCACACGGACTACGCGATTGCGACCTATTACATCGTTGCGACGGCGGAGGCAAGTTCCAACCTGGCGCGATACGACGGCGTGCGCTACGGACTGCGTGTGGATGGCGATTCCCTGCTTTCGATGTATCGCAAGACGCGCGGCGCGGGCTTCGGCCCCGAAGTGAAACGCCGCATCGTGCTCGGTACCTACGTGCTCTCGGCGGGGTATTACGATGCTTACTACTTGAAGGGGCAGAAAGTTCGTGCGCTGATTGCGCAGGATTTTCGCGATGCATTCACGAAGGTGGACGCGATCCTGACCCCAACTTCGCCGGTTCCGGCCTTCAAGCTAGGTGAGCGCACGGACGAACCGCTCCAGATGTATCTTGCTGATATATATACAGTTACAGGATCTCTAGCGGGAGTCCCAGGGATCTCCGTCCCGTGTGGAAAGATCGAAGGAAAACTGCCGGTCGGGCTGCAAATCTTCGGCCCGGCGTTTGGCGAAGCCCGGGTGTTGCAACTGGCGCATGCTTTTGAGCAAGCCGGCGGAGTCAACCTGTGAGCTTTTCGTCCATCTTGCGCTGAAAGCGTGACAAAGCTTCGCACCGTCGTCGAAAACCTGACACGCGCTCAAGAGGAGTTGCTGCGCGCCGCCGATTCCGTGCCTGCCGGGCAATGGAAGATCAGCCCCGGCGAAGGCCGCTGGTCGGCAGGCGAATTGACCTGCCATCTCATTACCGTGGAACGGGCCGTCATCAGTGGCGCGGACCGGCTGCTGCAAAAACCTCCTAGAGCACTGCCGTTTTTCAAACGCTGGCACCTGCCAATGGCCCTGGTGGAAGCCCGGATAATAAGACGCAAGACGCCAATTCCGCTGGAGACACAGAATATTCGGGGCAAGGAAGATATGCTGGCCGTACTGCGGAACGTGCGGGAACGAACGCTGGCGTTCCTGGAGGAAACGCGAGGGCGCGACCTGAGCAGATACCACATGCCACACCCATTCCTAGGAACGCTGAATACCTACGAATGGTTCCAAATGATCGCCTCGCATGAGATCCGGCACACCAAGCAGATGCGAGAGATTGCCGCAGCCCTACCGAAAATCGTAACAATTTTGCAAAAGTAGAATCTTTTTTCCCATTCCTTTCCATTGCATTCTCCTCGTACCAGCAGGGCAAGGCGCAAAAAGGTGTGGAAAAAGTGCGATTTTATTGGGTTTTAGATGGAAAGTACTAGCCAGAAGGTTTCTGCCCGTCAGAACGGAACGACTATTGCTAGGAAATGGATGCAGCGTCTACGATGCACGCAGCATCAAAGAAAGTGTTTGGCGGCGGCAGCGGAGTAGAGGAGCAAGGCCATGGTTACCGTGAAGTCGAGCCAAAAGATTTTTACCGATTCGGAAGTGGCGAACTTGACCGGGATTTGCCTTGAGCATATCCACAATTTCGCCAAGAGCCGCCACTTGGGCTTCATCGCGCGCGCCGCGGAAGCGGCCGGCATGAGCGCGGACCAGTGGCTCTTCACACTATCGGACCTGATGGTCCTGGTGACGCTCTTCCCGAAGTGCACGCACTAAAGCCTCAAAAAACATCTGCTATTCGAATGGCTCCTTGACACGTTCCGGGAGCCATTCCTTTTTCTGGGGCATCCAAGCGGCAAGTTGCGGGCCCGGAAGCGGCGGGGGTATGCTCAAAGCAGGGCAAACCGGATTGCCCCACGCGCATCGCATACCATAGGAAAGACCGATGGGACCCTCGAAACTGCCCGCCTTCGTCTGTTGTGTAGCCGGCTTGAGCTGGGCCGCTGCAGCCGGCATCAGCCAGCCAAGTACGGGCCCAACCAGCCAACAACAGTCTGCAGCCCCGGCACAAGGCGAAGCCAAGACTGCTGCCCCGGACGTACCGGCCCTGCCGCGCGGCAAAAAACTGATCCTTAAGGATGGCAATTTTCAACTGGTCCGGAACTACCAGCGGAACGGGGACCGGGTCCGCTATTTCAGCGTTGAGCGAGGCGACTGGGAGGAGATCCCGGCGGCCATGGTGGATTGGGAGGCGACGGCGAAGGCCGAAGCGGCTGAAAAGCGGGAGGAGGACGCGTTCGCCAGGAAGGTCAACGCGCAAGAGCAGGCACAAAAAGCGGAAGCCGTGATGGATATTGATGCGAGCCTGCAGGTGGCTCCGGGGGTGTTCCTGCCGCCCGGGGAGGGAATGTTCGTAATCGAGGGAAAGTCGGTTACGCCTCTCGAACAGGCGGGATCACAGATCAAGACCGACAAGAAGCAGTTTTTGAAGCAGGTGCTTTCCCCGATCCCGATCGTGCCGAGCAAGAGGAACGTGGAGATACCCGGGGCGAAGGCCCGGGTGCGGATCAAAAATACCCTGTTGGAATTCTATCTTCGCGAAGCGCCGCCGGATCCTGACCGCACGACACCAATCGTAAGGAGCAGCCGGCCGGGAGAGTCCGGGCCGGAAGTGGAACTGGTGCGCGCGACTGTCAAAGGCGGCAACCGGCAACTGGAAGCGATCAAGAGCTTGTTTGGGGAGCAGGTGGAAGAAAAGCGGGCCACGATTTCGCTGCAACGATGGGAAGTCGCGCCCACGGTCTATCGTTTTACGCTCAGTGAACCGCTGACTCCTGGAGAGTATGCGCTTGCGGAAATCCTGCCGGACGGCATGAACCTGTTCGTGTGGGATTTCGGAGTGGACGTGGCGGCGGGGACGAAGTCAGTGCCAGGCGGCAAGAAAGACTAGAAAGCAAACCACGCACGGAGCGAAATGCGGCTCCTCCTGGTTCAGAGCGGGAAAGTACAGAATCAACTTTGCTAGAAGCGTGGCGTTCCAGCGGGAGCGGCGGAGAGAACGTCTCGCAGGAGAGCAACCATATCCGAGATGCGGAAGGGCTTCTGCAGGCAGAAAGAATCGCCGCGACTTGCGGCAATCTGGTTATTTTCCACCAAATCTCCTGTCATATAAATCAGGGAAGGTTTTTGCGCACCCGCCGCGTCCAAGAGCCGAGAGGCGGCGTCGCGTCCGTCCACGGTGAAACCTCCGGAAGAAAGATGCAAGTCGCAAAGAAGCACATCGTAAGAATGGCGGCCAAGCTGCGCAAGAGCTTCCTCGGTGGTCGCGGCACAATCAACGTGCAAACCTTGGGCGGAGAGACCTTCTTCGAGAAGCATGCGGAGGCTCTCTTCGTCGTCGAGGACCAGGACGGAACGGTCTTTGAGAATTTCGGCGTTGGACCGAGCGTCCCTGGAAGCGGAAACCTGAGCGAGTTCAAGAACAGAAGCTATTTCCGGAGGCTGGGCGGAAGCAACCGGAAGATAAACGGTAAAAGCAGAACCACCAGCAGGAAGGGCTTCGGCCTCGATGTTCCCGCCATGCTCGCGAATGATGGACATGCAGATACTCAGTCCCAGGCCAGTGCCGCCGCCGGGGCGCTTGGTGGTGTAGAAAGGATCGAAGATGCGCGGAATGGCTTCGGGGCGAATGCCAACGCCGTCGTCCTGGACAGTAACCATAAGGCGGTTTTCGTTGCGAGCGAGACGAATCTGGATGCGGCCGGTGTCGCGGACTTCCCGGATGGCCTGCTCGGCGTTGGTGACGAGGTTGAGAAAAATCTGAATGAGCTGATTGGCATCACCGATGATGGGGGGAAGATCGGTCTGAGGGTGGAAGTCCACCTCGATATTATTGCGGCGCAGCGAGTGTTCGTGAAGCTGCAAGGTGCGCTCGATAAGGCTGCTGATTTCGAGCGGCTTCTTGTGCGGTGAAGCGGGACGCGAGAATTCGAGGAGATTCTGGACGATGCGGGCAGCCCGGCGTGCCTGCCGGTGCGTGAGTTCGAGCTGGCGCTTCGTGGATTCATCGGCGCCACCGCGTTCGCGGAGAAGGTCGGTCACGCCCAGAATGGCCGTGAGCGGATTATTCAGTTCATGGGCGACGCCGGCGAGCATCTGGCCCATGGCGGCCAGCTTCTCCGCCTGAATGAGCTGTTCTTCGAGGCGCTTGAGGTCGGTAACATCGCGGCCAGAGAGAACCACGCCTTCGATCTTGCCCTTTTCGTCGGCGAGCGGGCTGAAATTGAAACGGATACGGCGCCAATCCCCCTGCTTGTGGCGCACACGAACTTCCAGCGAAGCAAAAGTCTGCTTGGCGGAGAGGATGTCCGCGTAAAGCGCCATGATGCCGTGCAAATCTTCCGGATGGGTGCGCCCGCCAAATTCCATGTCGTGGGTTTCCTCAAGTTCGTAGCCGAGAACCTCTTTGCAGCGCGGGCTGACGAAGGTGTAGTGAGCGTCGGTGTCAAGGACGAGGATGAGGTCCGGGAAACTGTCGACGAGGCGGTGGGCAAATTCCTGCTGCTGATGGAGGCGGCGCTCCATCTCTCGGCGCTCGGTGATGTCCATGAGCGAGCCCTGATATCGTGTGACGGTACCGCTATTGTTGCGAACAGCGGCGGCGGTATTCAGGCAAACGATGGAAGTGCCGTCCTTGCGGACGAGGGTGACCTCGCGGCCCTGGACCATGGGATGGCGCTCGACTTCTTCCCTAACGAAATCTCGCTCGGCGCGGTCAACGAAAATTTCCGCGACCTGGCGCTTGAGCAATTCCTGCTTGGAATCATAGCCCAGCATGCGCACCAGCGCGGGATTGGCGTCGAGAATGGTCCCGTCGGGGGTCACGATATAGATGCCTTCTTGGAGCGATTCGAAGAGTTCGGTGAAGCGGGCTTCATTCCTGCGGAGGGCGGAAATGTCGCGGGCGAGAACGGTGATGCCGTGAATTTTGTCGTCACGCATCATGGCGTGTGCGACGCAATCGAAGTAAAACTGGTGCGGCTGATTCTTCAGGCGAACCTGGACGACGCCCGACCATTGGCGGCGTTCGAGGAAGCGCGGCATGGCGCGCCGCACCAAGTCCGCGCTGTCGCCACCGTCGTCCTGGACGAAGTCGCTCAGTGGCTTGCCGATAATTTCCTGGAAGGACGTCCCGACGAGATCGGAGAAACTGCGGTTGACCGCGCGGACCTGGCCATCGAGACTGAGAGCGAGTAAGACATCGTCAAAAGAGTCGATGAGATCCCGGAAGCCCTGCTGGGACCGGGAGATGATATCGAAGAGCTGGTCGAGCTGCCTCTCATTCGGCGGCTGAGTGTCGCGCTGTTCGAGGCCGCGCATCAACCCGCGGAGTTCAGATATCTCCTGGGCCTTCTTCCACATGTAAGCGCCGAAAAGAATGACGAGCACCACAAGGCCGATCGGCAGGACTTCGAAATGGTGAGCGAGGGAACGGACAGAATCCCAGGAGGTCCAGGCATAAGCCACGACAAGGAGAAAGAGGACGAGGAAGGTAAGGCGCCAGAGCTCGTTCTGGCGCTTCTCGAACTGCTCGAAGCGGGAGGAAACCGGGGGGCGGCCATCCGCGCCCGGCAAAGAGCCGCCAGCGGAGCGAGAACCGGGTTGTTTGTCTTCGAACATAAAAATAAACGGGCCCATCGGACCGCGGGGGCGGCCGTCAGTTGGAGATCAGCCTCCATTGTAGAGAGCCCCGTCAGGTCTCAGCAATGAAAGCTGCGACGGAAAGTTCCTGAAGGACACCCGGTACCCATTGGAAACAAAAAACGGCGCCCCGACTTGAGTCGGGACGCCGTCCGATGGTGTTTCTCGCGGGCCCAAGGACCCACCGCTTGCAGGACTTAGCCCTCGGCAGCGGCGTCGGCCTCGGTATCCTTCTGGAGGAAGTCGAGAGCAGCCGCTTCTTCGGCGGTGAGCTCGGCGGCTTCCGGAATTTCCTCGAGCGGAGCGGGAGGGGGCATTTCCGTCAGCAACTGAATGCTGCGGTAGTGCTCGAGGCCCGTGCCGGCGGGGATGAGGCGGCCCATGATGACGTTTTCCTTGAGGCCGCGGAGATAGTCGACCTTCCCGGCTACGGCGGCTTCCGTGAGGACGCGGGTGGTCTCCTGGAAGCTCGCGGCAGAGATGAACGAATCGGTCGAGAGCGACGCCTTGGTGATGCCGAGGAGGAGCGGACGGCCCGTGGCGGGACGGCCGCCATCCTTGATGACCTGGTCGTTTTCCTCGCGGAAGCGGAACTTGTCCACTTGTTCCTCGAGGAGGAACGAGGTGTCGCCGACGTCCTCGACCTTGACCCAGCGCATCATCTGACGCGAGATGGTCTCGATGTGCTTGTCGTTGATGTTCACGCCCTGGAGGCGGTAGACCTCCTGAATGGCGTTGACGAGATAGGATTGCGTGAACTTTTCGCCGAGGACGGCGAGCAAGTCGTGCAGGTTGAGGGGGCCGTCAATGAGGGCCTCGCCGGCCTTGACGCGGTCGCCTTCCTGGACGTTGATGTGCACGCCGCGCGGGATGGAGTATTCCTTGCTGGTCTTGCCATCCTCGCTCTCGACGTAGATTTTGCGCATGCCCTTGGCGATATCGCCGTAGCGGACGCTGCCATCGATTTCGCTGATGACGGCAGGGTCTTTGGGCTTGCGGGTCTCGAAGAGCTCGACCACGCGGGGGAGACCGCCAGTGATGTCCTTGGTCTTGGTGGTTTCGCGCGGGATCTTCGCGAGCACGTCGCCGGCCTGAACCTCGTCACCATCCTTGACCATCAAGTGGGCACGGGAAGGCATGAGGTACTTCTTGCGGACCTTGCCCGAGGAATCGCGGACCAGGATCGCCGGCTGATGCTTTTCATCGCCCGGCGGCAGAGTGACGACGTCCTGAGAAAGGCCGGTCACTTCGTCCACCTGTTCTTCGATCGTCAAGCCGGGGCGCAGATCGTCAAACTTCACGGAACCCGCGGTTTCGGTGAGGATCGAGAAGGTGAAGGGATCCCATTCGGCCAGGATCTGCCCGTGGGTGACGTGTTCGCCGTCCTGGCAGCGGAGGCGCGCGCCGTAGACGACGTGGTAGCGCTCCTTTTCGCGCCCCTTTTCATCCACGATGGCGATGAGACCGGCGCGGTTCATGGCGATGGAAGTGCCGCCGCGGCCCTGGACGAACTTGAGGTCCACGAACTTGACGACACCATTGTTGCGCGCCTCGAGCGTGGAGCGCTCGGAAACGCGGGTGGCGGTTCCGCCGATGTGGAAGGTGCGCATGGTGAGCTGCGTGCCGGGTTCGCCGATGGACTGCGCGGCGATGACGCCGACGGCTTCGCCGAGCTCGACCATGCGGCCGGTGGCGAGGTTGCGCCCGTAGCAGAGCGCGCAAACACCGCGACGGGATTCGCAAGTCAGCACCGAACGGATGCGCACGCGCTCAATGCCCGCGCCCTGCACCTGGTTCGCGAGCTCTTCGTTGATTTCCTGGTTCACGTCCACGATGACCGTGCCCTCGAAGTCCTTGATCTTGTCGAGGGAGACGCGGCCGACGATGCGGTCGCGGAGCGGCTCGACTTCGACTCCGGCTTCGACGATGGGCTCGACGAAGATGCCGTCAGTGGTGCCGCAATCGCGCTCGTTGATGATCACGTCCTGCGCGACGTCGACGAGGCGGCGGGTCAGGTAGCCGGAATCGGCGGTCTTTAGCGCCGTATCGGCCAAACCCTTGCGCGCGCCGTGGGTCGAGATGAAGTACTGCAGCACGGTCAGGCCTTCGCGGAAGTTGGAAGTGATGGGCGTTTCGATGACTTCGCCGGAAGGCTTGGCCATCAAGCCGCGCATGCCGGAGAGCTGGCGGATCTGCTGCTTCGAACCGCGGGCGCCGGAGTCCGCCATGACGTAGACTGGGTTGATGTTGCCTTCCTTGTCCTGGTCCTCGAGGGCTTTGAACATTTCGTCAGCGACTTTTTCGGTGACGTCGCCCCAGATGGCGATGACCTTGTTGTAGCGCTCGCCGTTGGTGATGGCGCCGTCGAGGTATTGCTGCTGCACCTTGACGACTTCCTTTTCGGCGTTTTCCACGAGCTTGTACTTGTCGCTCGGGATAAGCATGTCTTCAATGCCGATGGAGATGCCGGACTTGGTCGCGTACGTGAAGCCCAGCTCCTTCAAGTGATCGAGCAGGACGACGGTGTCTTCTAGGCCGAAGCGCAAGTAAGCGTAATAGACGAGCTGCTGAACACCCTTCTTTTTCAGAAGGCCGTTCACATACGGAAATTTCTCCGGCAAGTGTGAATTGAAGATGACGCGGCCGACGGTCGTCTGGATGAACTGGCGCTCCATCTTCACGGGCACGGTATGTGGCACGTCCTGATTGTCGTAGGCGGTGGTGAGGTCAATGACTTCCCCGGAATAGCGCAGACGAATCGGGGTAAGCAGCTCGACTTCGCCGGCTTCGAGCGCGAGGATGACTTCATCGGTCGCGCCGAAGACGCGGCCTTCACCCTTGGCTCCGGGCTTGTTCTTGGTCAGGTAGTAGATGCCGAGGACCATGTCCTGCGACGGCACAGCCAGAGGCAGACCGTGCGCGGGTGAGAGGATGTTGTGCGAGCTGAGCATGAGCACAGACGCTTCCACCTGTGACTCCGGCGAAAGCGGAATGTGCACGGCCATCTGGTCGCCGTCAAAGTCCGCGTTGAACGCGGTGCAAACGAGCGGGTGAATGCGAATGGCTTTGCCTTCAACGAGCACCGGTTCGAACGCCTGAATGCCGAGGCGGTGAAGCGTCGGGGCGCGGTTGAGCATCACGGGATGCTCGCGGATGACGTCTTCGAGAATGTCCCAAACGACGGCTTCCTGCTGCTCGACCATCTCCTTGGCTTGCTTGATGGTAGTGCAGTGACCCTGGGCTTCGAGCTTGTGATAGATGAAGGGCTTGAAGAGCTCGAGCGCCATCTTCTTGGGCAGGCCGCACTGGTGGAGCTTCAGCTCCGGGCCGACGACGATGACGGAGCGGCCAGAGTAGTCCACGCGCTTGCCGAGGAGGTTCTGGCGGAAACGGCCCTGCTTGCCCTTGAGCGTGTCGCTGAGGGACTTGAGCGGGCGGTTGTTGGTACCGCGGAGAACGCGGCCGCGGCGGCCGTTGTCGAAGAGCGCGTCAACCGCTTCCTGCAGCATGCGCTTTTCGTTGCGCACGATGACGTCCGGCGCGCGGAGCTCCATGAGCTTTTTCAGCCGGTTGTTGCGGTTGATGACGCGGCGATAGAGATCATTGAGGTCGGAAGTGGCGAAGCGGCCGCCGTCCAGGGGCACCAGCGGACGCAACTCCGGCGGAAGAACCGGGATCACGTCGAGAATCATCCACTCCGGCTTGTTGCCGCTCTTGCGGAAGGCTTCGAGCACTTTCAAGCGCTTGGCGAACTTAATGCGCTTCTGAAGCGACGGATCGGTCTTCATCTTTTCGCGGAGCTCTTCGGAAAGCTTGTCCACTTCGACGCGGCGGAGAAGCTCCTTAATGGCTTCCGCGCCCATCTTGGCGGTGAACTGGCCGGGGTATTCCTTCTGCAGCTCGCGATATTTGTCTTCGAGCAGGACTTCGCGTTCGCGGAGAACGGCGACCTCGCCGGGATCCACGACTACAAACGCTTCGAAGTACAGGATGCGCTCGAGATCGCGCATGGAAATGTCCAGCAAGTAGCCGATGCGGCTGGGCAGGCCCTTGAAGAACCACACGTGCGAACAGGGCGAAGCCAGCTCGATATGACCGAGGCGCTCGCGGCGGACTTTGCTGAGAGTGACTTCGACGCCGCACTTGTCGCAGATGACGCCGCGGTGCTTCATGCGCTTGTACTTGCCGCACAGGCATTCCCAGTCGGTGACGGGGCCAAAAATCTTGGCGCAGAACAGGCCGTCGCGCTCCGGCTTGAAGGTGCGGTAGTTGATGGTCTCCGGCTTGGTGACTTCACCGTGGGACCAGGAGCGAATTTTTTCAGGGCTCGCCAGGCTGATGCGGATGGAATCGAAATCAGCGATCAAACTGGCGCGATCGTAAGGGCTGCTGCGATACAAGGTTGTTTCCTCCCTCCCCCCGGCCAGGCCGGGGGGCCGCGATCCGGTGTTTTGCACCGGACCGGCTGAGAACCCAACTACCAAAACCTACGTTACAGTGCGTCGTGCCCTGTAGGGTCGCAGCATGCTGCGCTCCTACAGGCCCAATTTCTGCCTAATCGGCGGCCTTATCTCCCGCCGGTTTCTGCCGCTTCATCAACTCCACATCCAAACAAAGCGACTGCAACTCGCGGACGAGGACGTTGAACGACTCGGGCACGCCGGGCTCGATGCCCGGTTCGCCCTTGACGATGGCTTCGTAAATCTTCGCGCGGCCATAGACGTCGTCGGACTTCGCCGTCAGCAGTTCCTGCAGGATGTGCGCCGCGCCATAGGCTTCCAGCGCCCAAACTTCCATTTCGCCGAAGCGCTGGCCACCGAACTGCGCCTTGCCGCCGAGCGGCTGCTGGGTGATGAGCGAGTACGGGCCGATGGAGCGCGCGTGGATCTTGTCGTCGACGAGATGCGAAAGCTTGAGCATGTAGATGTAGCCGACGGTGACCGGCTGGTCGAATTGGTCACCGCTCATGCCGTCGAAGAGGTTGATCTTGCCGGCATGCGGCAGGCCCGCGACTTCCAGGAGGTGGCGGATTTCCGGTTCGCGCGCCCCGTCAAAAACCGGCGTGGCGAAGGGAATGCCCTCTCGGAAGCCTTCGGCGTACTCGAGCAATTCGTCGTCGCTGAGTTTCACAAGCGTCTTCCATACGGCGGTGTCCGTAAAGACTTCGCGGAACCAGCGGCGCAGCGCTTCGGCCTTCACTTCCTTGCTGAGCAGGCGCTTGAGGCTGTTGCCGAGCTCCTTGGAGGCCCAGCCGAGGTGCGTCTCCAGAATCTGACCGACGTTCATACGCGAAGGAACGCCGAGCGGATTGAGAACGATCTCGACCGGAGTGCCGTCCGGCATGTACGGCATGTCTTCCTGCGGCACGATGCGCGCGATAACGCCCTTGTTGCCGTGGCGGCCGGCCATCTTGTCGCCGATGGAGAGCTTGCGCTTCATGGCGATGTACACCTTGACCAGCTTGATGACGCCCGGAGGCAACTCGTCGCCCTTCTTGAGCTTTTCCTTGCGCTCCTCGGTGATCTTGCGCAGCACGTCGATCTGCCGCGAGGTCATCTCCTCGACTTCCTCGATCTTCTCGATGAGCAGCGGATCCTTTTCGTTGAGTTTCAGGCGCTTGAGGTTGCGCGTGGAGATCTTTTCGATGATCTCGCGCGTCAGCTCGACGCCCTTGGTCAGCAGGCGCTTGTTGGTCTTTTCGTCGTGCAGGTCGGCCTGGAGAATCTTGCCGCCGAGAAGATCCGAGAGGCGCTTGAGGCGCTCATCCGTCAAGATGCGGATTTCGTCGGCGAGGTTCTTCTCCAGTTTGAAGACCTGCGTAGCTTCAATGGCCTTGTGGCGCTCGTCCTTTTCTCCGCCCTTGCGGGTGAAGATCTTGACGTCGACGATGGTGCCCTCGATGCCCGGCGGGCAATAGAGGGAAGCGTCGCGAACATCGCCGGCCTTTTCGCCGAAGATGGCGCGGAGCAACTTCTCTTCCGGCGTGAGCGTGGTCTCGCCCTTGGGCGTGACCTTGCCGACGAGGATGTCGCCGGGCTTGACGACCGCGCCGATGCGGATAACGCCGCTTTCGTCGAGATTGCGGAGGAACGACTCGCTGATGTTGGGAATATCGCGGGTGACTTCCTCGGGGCCGAGCTTGGTGTCGCGCGCCTCGATTTCATACTCCTCGATGTGAATCGAGGTGTAGTAATCGTCCTTCACCAGCTTTTCGCTGACGAGGATGGCGTCTTCGAAGTTGTAACCGCGCCACGGCAGGAAAGCCACGAGGACGTTGCGGCCAAGCGCAAGCTCCCCGCGCTCGGTGCAGGGACCGTCGGCAAGAACCTGGCCCTTCTTCACGCGGTCGCCCACGCGAACCAGCGGCTTCTGGCTGATGCAGGTGTTCTGGTTCGAACGCTTGAACTTGATGAGCTGGTAGATGTCCGCACCCACTTCGCGGCTGAGCACGCCGGAGTGGTCGGATTCCACGCGCACGATGATGCGCTCGGAATCGACCTGATCCACGATGCCTTCGCGCTTGCAGAGCACAACCGCGCCGGAATCGCGCGCGGTGACGCGCTCCATGCCGGTGCCGACCAGCGGCGCTTCGCCCTTGATCAGCGGCACGGCCTGGCGCTGCATGTTCGAACCCATCAGCGCGCGGTTGGCGTCGTCGTTCTCGAGGAACGGAATCAAGCTGGCGGCCACGGAGACGAGCTGCTTCGGCGAAACGTCGACGTAGTCGACTTCGTCGCGGCCCTTCAGCACGAAGTTGCCGGCCTGACGGCAGTTGACCAGTTCGGTGGTGATCTTCAGGCGCTCGTCGAGCGAGACGTTGGCCTGCGCGACCACGTACTTGTCTTCTTCCCAAGCGGAGAGATAGAAGCAGTACGGCTCGTAAACGACCTTGCGGCGCTTCAGCTCTTCGTTGAGCTCCTCGACCTTGTCCTTCTCGACGATTTCGCCGGCCTTGAATTCGCTGTCGCCGGCATTGACGATCTGAACGTAGTCGATGATGCGCCCGCCCTTGACCTTGCGGTAGGGCGATTCGATGAAGCCGTAGTCATTGATGCGCGCGAAGCAGCTCAGCGAGCTGATCAGGCCGATGTTCGGGCCTTCCGGCGTTTCAATCGGGCAGATGCGGCCGTAGTGCGTGGGATGAACGTCGCGCACTTCGAATCCGGCGCGCTCGCGCGAGAGGCCGCCGGGTCCGAGAGCCGACAGACGCCGCTTGTGGGTGATTTCGCTGAGCGGGTTGGTCTGGTCCATGAACTGGCTGAGCTGCGACGATACCGAAGAATTCGCGGATCGCGGCCATCACCGGCTTGGCGTTCACCAGGTCGTGCGGCATGGCCGTGGACATTTCCTGGTACACGCTCATCTTTTCCTTGATGGCGCGCTCCATGCGAACCAGGCCGATGCGGAACTGGTTTTCGAGCAGTTCGCCGACCGCGCGGACGCGGCGGTTGCCGAGATGGTCGATGTCGTCCACCACGCCGATGTTCTTGCGCAGCTTGAAGCAGATACTTGATCGCCGAAACGAAGTCCGGCGAATCGAGCGTGCGGTTGTCGAGCGGCGTGTCCAGGCCCATTTTGATGTTGAACTTCAGGCGGCCGACACGGCTGAAATCGTACTTGCGCGGATCGAAGAACATGCCGCGGAAAAGGTTCGTGGCCGTCTCGAGCGTCGGGGGGTCGCCGGGACGCAGCTTGCGGTAGATTTCGATGAGCGCTTCCTTGGAGGAGCGGATGGCATCCTTATCGAGGGTGCGCGAGAGCACCACGCCGATGTCGTCGCGCTCCGGGAAGAACACGTCGACTTCCGTGATGCCGCCTTCGGCAAAGGCTTGCCAGAGGTCCGCGGTCAGCGGCTTGTTGGCTTCCAGCAGCACTTCGCCGGTCTGGCGGTTGACGACGTCGGCGACGCTGTATGCGCCCTCGAGGTCGGCAAGCGCGGCGCGCACCTGGGAAATCTTGGCTTTGATGAGTTCCTTGAAGAGCGTTTCGGTGATGCGCTTGTGCGCGCCGACAATCACTTCATCCGATTTGGGATTGCGGATTTCGTGGGCCAGCTTGCGGTCCACGATTCCGGGCGAAACATTCCAGTAGAGGTCCTTGTCGCGCAGCGAAATCCGCTCGACCTGGTAAAAGGTGCGCAGAATGTCTTCGTTGGACTTCATTCCCAGCGCGCGCAGGAAGATCGAGCCGAGGAACTTGCGCTTGCGGTCGATGCGCACGTAAAGAATGTTCTTCGTGTCGTATTCGAATTCCACCCACGATCCGCGGTAGGGAATGATTTTGCCGAGGAAGTAGGTGCGGTTGTTGGCGCTTTCGAAAAACACGCCCGGCGAGCGGTGCAACTGGGAAACGATGACGCGCTCGGTGCCGTTGATGACGAACGTTCCGTTCTCGGTCATCAGCGGAATATCGCCGTAGAAAACCTCCTGCTCCTTGATGTCGCGGATGGTTTTGGCACCGGTGTCGGGATCCTTGTCGTAAATGGTCAGGCGGATGGTGACCTTCAGAGGCGCGGAGTAGGTCATGCCGCGCTCCTGGCACTCGTTCACGTCGTACTTCAACTGCATGGCCACCGGGTCGCCGCACTTGTTGCAGAAGGTCGGCGTGTTCTTATTGAACGTGCCGCACTTGTGGCAGATGACGTCGCCGGTCTGATACGGATTGGTGACCACGGAGGCGCCGCAGTTCCGGCAGGTGGCGCGCAGGTGGTGCAAACCCTTGAGGTTGCCGCACTTGCATTCCCAGTTGCCGATCGCATAGTCCACGAATTCCAGCTGCGACATCTCGCGGAAATCCTTGATCGGAAACACCGACGTGAACACCGACTGAAGCCCGCCGTCCTCGCGTTCGCTCGGCAGCAGATCCATCTGCAGGAAGCGCTGATAGGACTTCATCTGGACTTCAATCAGGTTGGGAATCTGAATCGTGCCCTGGATTTTCGCGAAATCCAGGCGCTGACGTTCCCGGACGTGCTGATTGCTGTTCGGCATGCGTGATCTACCTCATCCCTTTCGAGCATGGTGCGGAAAAACAGAGAAAAGACACATAGCCGCCGCGCAGCATGACTTGCCCGAAGTCAGCGCGCACACGGCTACAGGCGTTCTCGGCGGAACGCGCGGAATTGTGAAAGTGCCCAGCCTCGACGTGCGTAGGTAAAGCCCTCTGGCGCGGCCCGTCGCTTGATGGGCCGCGCCGGTTCGGAAGCCCCTGTCGCGGAAAAAACTACTTGATCTCGACCTTGGCGCCGGCCTCTTCGAACTTTTTCTTGATGGCGGCGGCTTCGTCCTTGTTGACGCCTTCCTTGACGGTCTTCGGAGCGCCATCCACGAGGTCCTTGGCTTCTTTCAGGCCCAGGCTCGTGACTTCGCGGACCGCCTTGATGACGTTGATCTTGTTGCCGCCAACGTCGGTGAGCACGACGGAGAATTCCGTCTTCTCTTCCGCCGGTGCCGCGCCGCCCGCTGCCGCCGCCCCGCCGCCCGCCGCCACAACCGTGGCCGCTGCTGCAGAGACGCCGAAGGCTTCTTCCATCTTTTTCACGAGGTCCGAAGCTTCCAGCAGCGTCAGCCCCTTGATTTCTTCCAGGATCGTTTCGACTTTCGACATGACTCTTTCTTCTCCTCTCAAAGCTAGAAATTGAACTTACTGGGCTGCTTCGGGGGCTGGTGCTGCACTGCCTCCGCCGGACCCAAACTTGTTGGCCTTGATCGCTTCACTGACGGTCACCGCCACGTTGCGCGGCAGCGCGTTCAGCGTGATGGCGATGCGCTGCGCCGGAGCGTTCAGCAGGAACATGATCTTGCTGATCAGCTCTTCCTTCGACGGCAGATTCGCGAGTTGCTGAATCTCCGCGATGGAAATGACGCGGCCCTCGACCACGCCGGACTTGAACTGAAACGCCGGAACGTCCTTGGCGATCTTGGTGATGGCCTTGGCGAGAGCGACCGGGTCGGTCTCGGTGTAGGCGATCGAATTCGTTCCGCTCAGGTTCTTGAGCAGATTCTCGGCGGGTGTGCCGGCGCCGGCGCGCTCCGCGAGGGTGTTCTTCACGACTTTGTACTTCCCACCCGCGGCCTGCACGGCGCGGCGGAGCTTGGTGTCGTTCTCGACGGTGATCCCCTGAAAGGTCGAGAGGATGACGGTCGATACTTTTGCAAGCTCGGTCTTGAGCTTGTCGAGGTCCTGCTGTTTTTCGCTGCGCTTCTTCATAAGTTCGCTCCGCTGGTCCGGCCCGCTTAGCTACGCGGCGGCGGCCATCGCTTCCACTTCAGCCAAGTCGACGGTGATGCCCGGACCCATGGTCGAGGTCAGCGTGATTTTCTTGACGTACTTGCCCTTGGCTGCGGCAGGCTTGGCTTTCACCACCGCGTCAATCACCGCGTGCGCGTTCTCCGCGAGCTTGGGGGCGTCAAACTGAATTTTTCCCACCGCGCAGTGGACGATCCCGGCTTTGTCCACGCGGAATTCCACTTTGCCGGCTTTGACTTCCTTGATGGCCTTGGCCACGTCGAAGGTCACCGTGCCGGTCTTCGGGTTGGGCATCAGGCCGCGCGGGCCGAGCACCTTACCGAGCTTGCCGGCGGAGCGCATCATGTCCGGCGTGGCGATCACCGCGTCGTAATCCGTCCAGCCTTCCATGATCTTCTGCACGATTTCGTCGCCGCCGACGAAATCCGCTCCGGCGTCCTGCGCTTCGCGAACTTTTTCGCCGCCCGCGATAACCAGCACCCGGACGCTCTTGCCAAGTCCGTTCGGCAGAACCACCGTCCCGCGAACTACCTGGTCGGAGTGCTTCGGGTCCACGCCCAGGTTGATGGCCAGCTCCACCGTCTCGTTGAACTTCGTGTGATGCGTCTTTTTCAAAAGTTCGGCGGCTTCGCCGAGCTTGTACGGGCGCGCTTCCACTTTCTTGCGCGCGTTCTCCATATGCTTTCCTGACTTCTTTGTCATCGCTGCTACCTCTGCGACCTCGTAGCGCCTGAACTTCTAGGCTTCCACGACTTCCAGGCCCATGTTGCGCGCCGTGCCCATCACGGTGCGCACCGCGGAGTCCAGATTGGTGGTATTGAGATCGACAAGCTTGATCTTCGCGATTTCCTCGACTTGCTTCTTCGTGACTTTGCCCACTTTGTTGCGGTTCGGCTCCGCGGAACCTTTCGCGATGTTCGCGGCGCGCTTCAACAGCACCGAAGCCGGCGGCGTCTTCAAAATAAAGGTGAAGGTGCGGTCGGTGTAGACCGTCACGAGCACCGGAAAGATCATCCCGTCCGGTTCCTTAGCCGTCTTGGCGTTGAACTGCTTGCAGAAATCCATGATGTTCAAGCCGTGCGGGCCGAGCGCCGTGCCGACCGGCGGCGCGGGAGTCGCCTTGCCCGCGGGCAACTGGAGCTTGATCGTTGTTTGAATCTTCTTTGCCATGTTCCTGCCTCGATCTCTCTTCTGTTTCGCGCCTTGCGCGATCTATCCCAGCTTTTCGACGCTCGCGAAATCCAGTTCCACCGGCGTCGAGCGGCCAAAAATCGTCACGGAAACCTTTAATCGGCTGTGATCGTTGTCGATCTCCTCGACGTTCCCGTTGAAATTCGCGAACGGCCCGTCCACGATGCGCACCTGCTCGTTGCGCTCGAAAACCACCTTCGGCTTCGGGCGGTCCGTTGGGACGTGCACGCGGTTGATGATCGCATCCACTTCCGCTTCGCTCAGCGGCGACGGTGACGTGGCCGAGCCGACAAACCCGGTGACACGCGGCGTCGAGCGCACAATGTGCCAGGTGTTCTCATCAAGATCCATTTCCACGAGCACGTAGCCCGGATAGGACATGCGCGAGGAAACCACCTTTTTGCCGCTGCGCACTTCAACCACTTCCTCCATGGGAATCAGCACGCGGCCGATCTTGTCCTGGAGATTAAACGCGGCCACGCGGCTCTCCAGGCTCTCTTTGACTTTCTTCTCAAAGCCCGAGTACGTATGGATGATGTACCACTGCATTCCCATCGATTTCTCGTCCCCTTCAGACGCCAAACTTCTTGAAAACATACCCCACACCCATCTGCACGAGCTTGTCCACTATCGCCAGAAACAAGCCAAAGAACGCCACCGTTGCGATGACCACCCACGTGGTCGAGACGACATCCTCGCGGCTCGGCCACGTCACTTGCTTCATCTCCACGCGAACGTCGTGCAGAAATTCGCGCGTGTTTCCAATCGTGCCGCTGACTTTTTCGCCGACTCCGGCCGCTGCTCCGGTGATGGCGTTGCCTTGCGATTCTTCGTTCTTCACTTTGACCGCCTGCGTGGCCATGGATCCTCGTTCATTTACTTGCGGCGGCAAAAATTTCCACCGCCTTGCACCGCGGCCCGGCCGGGCCGCTCTAACTCTGGCAGGGGAGGAGGGATTCGAACCCCCATACCCGGTTTTGGAGACCGGAGTCCTAACCGTTGGACGACTCCCCTGAATTCAAAACCGGCCTGTCCCTCGCCCCTGCGAAAACGACCCTTGCGAAAACGAAAAGTTACTTCACTTCCTTGTGCGCCGTTTGCCTGCGGCACGTGTTGCAAAACTTCTTCGTTTCCATCCGCTCGGTGTGCTTCTTCTTGTTTTTCGTCGTTGTGTAGTTGCGGTTTTTGCAATCGCCGCACTGCAAAGTGATGATTTCGCGCATGAATCAAGACCCTTTCAAAACCCAAAACTTGTGGTTAAAAATTCCAAAATTACTCGATGATCTCAGTGACCGCGCCGGCGCCGACCGTGTGGCCGCCTTCGCGAATCGCGAAGCGCAAGCCCTTCTCGAGTGCCACCGGCGTGATCAGCGTCACTTCGCAGCTTACGTTGTCTCCCGGCATCACCATCTCCACGCCCGCCGGCAGTTTCATGTCGCCGGTTACGTCCGTGGTGCGGAAGTAAAACTGCGGCCGATATCCCGAGAAGAACGGCGTGTGCCGCCCGCCTTCTTCCTTCGTCAATACGTACGCTTCCGCCTTGAACTTCGTGTGTGGCGTGATCGAGCCCGGCTTGCACACCACCTGCCCGCGCTCCACGTCTTCTTTTTCCGTGCCGCGCAGCAGGAGGCCTACGTTGTCCCCCGCGAGCCCTTCATCCAAAAGCTTTTTGAACATTTCCACGCCGGTCACAACTTTCTTCTGCGTCGCGCGGAACCCCACAATCTCAACTTCTTCGCCGACCTTCACCTTGCCACGCTCGATTCGGCCCGTAACCACCGTGCCGCGGCCCGAAATCGAGAAAATATCCTCGATGGGCATGGCGAACGGCTTGTCAATGTCGCGCACCGGCAAAGGCACGTTCTTGTCCACCGCTTCCATCAGCTCGTCAATCGTCTTTTCCCACTTGGCGTCGCCGTTCAAAGCCTGCAACGCCGACCCCTTATCACGGCAATCGAATCGCCCGGATACTGGTAGCTCTTCAGCAATTCGCGAACTTCGAGTTCGACGAGTTCGAGCAACTCCGGATCCTCGACCATGTCGCACTTGTTCAGGAAAACCACAATCGCCGGCACACCGACCTGGCGAGCGAGCAAAATGTGCTCGCGCGTTTGCGGCATCGGGCCGTCTGTCGCCGCCACCACCAGGATCGCGCCGTCCATCTGCGCCGCACCGGTGATCATGTTCTTGATGTAGTCCGCGTGCCCCGGACAGTCCATGTGCGCGTAATGCCGGTTCGCCGTTTCATACTCCACGTGCGAAACCGCGATGGTAATCCCGCGCTCGCGCTCTTCCGGCGCGTTGTCAATGGTGTCAAACGCCCGGAACTGCCACCTTCGGGTTGTGCTTTGACAGCACTTTGGTGATCGCCGCCGTCAGCGTGGTCTTGCCATGGTCAATGTGACCGATGGTTCCGATGTTCACGTGCGGCTTACTGCGCTCGAATTTCTCCTTCGCCATATTCCTTGCCCTCTGCGCCAGCCTGTAAAGAACGGCCGCGCGCAACTTCAAAATCTGGAGCGGGGGACGGGATTTGAACCCGCAACCATCACCTTGGAAGAGTGAGACTCTACCGTTGAGTTACCCCCGCCCGGTGCTGCCCCAAATTTTTCCCCACAACCACGGCGCAAATTTCACGCCGTCCCACTGCGGCTTCAGCCCGCCGAATCCGCCGATCTCTGGAGCCTGGGACCGGGATTGAACCGGTGACCTCGTCCTTACCAAGGACGCGCTCTACCAACTGAGCTACCCAGGCCGAACCCGTGTCCCTTCCGAAAAGTCATCCTTTGCGGCGCACTTTTCCTGAGCGGCGCTTGCGCCCCGAATTGGACCGCGTTCGAACATCGCTCATGCGATTGCCCTGCGGTTTTCTGCTAACCCCACAGCGAGAGCCTGGTGGACGGGGAAGGATTCGAACCTTCGTAGCCCGCAAGGAGCGGCAGATTTACAGTCTGCTGGTTTTAGCCACTCACCCACCCGTCCCGCAAATTCATTCCGGATGCGGAAACCGCATCCCGCGAAACTTTTGGGACGCCTACCACGAGTCCCGTTCTGTCCTTCCGCTGCTTGCAGGCGTTTCGTGCAAAAACACAAATTGGACTCGTGTCAAGAGACACCAGCCCGTTTATTTTTGCATCCAGGATTCTCTCCGCCTCACTCCCCTAGAAATTTCCTGGTGGAGCTGGCGGAGGGAATTGAACCCCCGACCCTCTGATTACAAATCAGATGCTCTACCAGCTGAGCTACGCCAGCGCCGCTCAAACCGCATAAGGATAGCAGAAGGGGCACAAAAATTGCAAGGGCTTGTTCCCCGATTTCGAGCATGTCGGTGGCCAGTCATGTGGAAAACTGCCCGCCCTGGTAACCGGCTGGACACTCTCTATCCTGCCTGCCATCTACAATATACCATAAACCTCCCAATCTCGGCCCACCAGGAATCAACAGGCTCGGAAGATTTTTGCCGTCACGCGGAGAAATCGCTGATTTTTCGTGCCGTCTGCCGCCCTCCGATGGGACAATTGCGTATTCAGGTTCCTTATTGCCCGATGGTGCGAAAGCCATGAAAAAGCAGACGCGGATCCGGCTAGGAGTCGCGGCCGCCGTTCTTGGTGCGTTCGCTTTCTATGCCCACCAAAGGTGGGGGGAACGCGGCGAGGCGGTGCGCGGAAACATTCTCGCGCTTATGCCGCCGGACGCCAGCGCCGTTCTCTTTGCGAATTTTGATGCGCTCCGCAGCGCGCCATTCGTTTCAGAACTCTATGCCTGGGCTCCCAAACCGCAAACGGACCCGGAGTACGCACAGTTCGTCAACGAGACCGGATTTGATTACGAGCGGGATCTCTATCGCCTGGCGATTGCCGTCGAAAAGCGCGGGCAGGACTCCGTTCTCTTCGCCGTTGTGGATGGAAAATTTGATCGCGCCAGGCTCCTGGCCTACGCCTCGAAAAACGGCACGGTCACAAAAAACGGCGCACGCGAGATACTTTCCGTGCCCCTGAGCGGGAGCCCGAAGAAAATTTCCTTTTCGTTCCTGAACAATGACCGCATCGCGTTGACCGATGACGCCGATCTCGGTATTTTTCTCAACGCCAAGCCAGCCGGTCCGGATACCACGGAATGGCGCTCGCGATTCGAACGCCTCGCTGGAACGCCAGTCTTTGCCGTCATCCGCCAGGATGCCGCAGCCGGTGAAGCACTGGCCGCGCAAGCTCCGGGAGGCCTGCGCTCCCCGCAGCTTTCCTCGCTGCTCGATCAGTTGCAATGGATCACGCTGGCGGCTAAGCCGGAAAACGACCGCCTGCGCATCGTAGCCGAAGGCGAATGCGCCGCCGAAACAACCGCGCGCCAGCTCGTGGATCTGCTGAATGGCGTCGTGGTTCTGGCGGAGGCCGGACTGAACGATGCCAAAACGCGGCAACAGTTGGCTCCCGCGGCCCGCGAGGCCTATTTGGAATTATTGAAGAGCGCGGATGCTTCCAAAATCGACCGTGGCGATACGAAGTCGGTCCGGTTGGTCTTTGAAATCACGCCGAAATTTCTCGAGGCGGCTCGCACCGCTCCGCCGCCGGCGCCCACGCCGGCGCCAGTCCCGCACAAACCGTCTCCTGGCAAGCGCACCGCACCCAAGAAAGGCCGCACCTGAAAGAAGAACGCGCGGACCATCTGCGGGTTCCGGAGATCGAGAGGGAGCTGCCGGGCGATTCTGCAGATTCCGGCTGAAGAAGGCTTTCCCCGACAATTGTTCCGAAGAATTCAGCCGAAGAAAATCAGTCGCCGGTAGGATTGGATTTCATATAGCGCCAGGGGTTGATCGGCGCATTGTTCATGCGCACTTCGTAATGCACGTGCGGGCCGGTCGAGCGCCCGCTGATACCGGTATAGCCAACCACTTCTCCGCGCTTCACGCGTGCGCCAGGGACGGCGGAAAACGCGGATAGATGCGCGTACCACGTCGTAATTCCAAACCCGTGATCAATCACCACCAGCCGTCCGTAACCCGCATGGTTCTCCGCCACGGAAATGATCCCGTCGGCGGTCGCGTGAACTGGGGCGCCATAGTCCGAAGCCACATCCACTCCGGTATGGAACGCGCCTTCGCCGCTGAATGGATCCAGGCGCTCGCCGAAACTGTCCGTGATATGCCCCAGCACCGGCCAAATCGACGGCGTGTAAGTGGAGTCGGCAAAGCTCATCGCTGAAAGCAGATGCAGGCCGCTGCTGGAGATGGCGATCACCGCGGCATTGCGCTTCAAGAAAGTGTACTGCTCGATGGAACGGTCAAAAGCATCCTGCGCATCCACGGGATTGTCGCTCTGGTCGAAGGCCGCCGGATGATACCGCAGCACACCGTAGGTCATGGCCACTTCGGTGGCGAGAGACTGCAGAGAATCGAGGCGCTGGTTGGTATCGTTTACGGTGCTCTGGAGCTGCCGGTATTGCTTCTTGAGGGTTTCCTGGTCATGGCGGAGGGCGTTGTAGTTGCCGACTTTCCAGAGCATCCTCGAGTAGGAGCCAACGGCGGCGGTTACCGTGATGCTCCCGATGATCGCCAGTACGGCGATACTGTGGAGTATGTACGCCGGCACGATGACTTTCCGGAGCTTCCCCGGAGTCGACGCGATAAAGAATGTGTAGCTCTTACCCCTCATAGCAACTGGGCCCCTCAGGCCTTCGAAATTGAAGTTTGCGGACGATCTTCCCTGGTGCCCGCCAGAACCGGAACTTGTGCCAAATCTGAACCGTGAGCCTTGGTCCGCGACCTTGCACATACTAAATTCTGTAGGAGTGGCCGTCAACCCTGTTTTTAGTACATCGTGGGTCAGGCTGTGCAAACCTGTTCCCTGCCCGAAAGTACAGGTGATCCGATCGGGTACCTCGGTTCGACGCGTTCCATCCTTTTGTGCGAACCATCCCTGCGCGGAATCAAGGATATACTGTCGCCCGCCAGCGATACGGCAGACCGGAGCTTCCGCGAAAGCCATGAGCAGCGACCGTCAAAATGAAGATTCGATCCTGAAGAAGATTTCCGCGCGCGCCGGGCTTCCGCCGCGATACCGCAAGGAGAAAGGGGCTGTGGTTCTGGGAATGGGTGACGACGCGGCGCTTTTCCGGCCTCGGCCCGGGTACGAGACCATTCTCACGTGCGATTGGTTCCTCGAAGGTACGCATTTCTGGCAGAAGAAGCATTCCCCGGATGCGGTCGGCTGGAAGTGCCTGGCGAGAGCGGTCAGCGATATTGCGGCCATGGGGGGAGTGCCCCGGTGTTTTCTCCTAAGTCTGGCCTTGCCAGAGACGCAAACCGGGCGCTGGCTGGTCCAGTTCCTGGGCGGACTGCGTCGCGCATCCCGAAAGTTCCACTGCGTGCTGGCAGGCGGAGACACCACGCGGCGGAACGAAATCCTCATCAATGTAATGGTCGTGGGCGAAATCCGTTTCGGCAACGCGGTCCTGCGATCCGGAGCTCTAGCAGGCGACATTCTTTATGTGAGCGGGCGGCTGGGTGAAGCGGAGCTGGGACTCCGGCTTGTTAAACGGAGCAAGGGGACTGCGAGGGCAGACAATCCCCTGACCAAGAAGCATCTTTACCCGGAGCCCCGTCTCGCGCTGGGCCAGTGGCTGGCAAGAAATGGCCTGGCGACGGCCATGATGGACCTGTCTGATGGGCTGTCGAGCGATTTGCCGCGGCTCTGTGCGGCTAGCGGCGCCGGTGCGCGGGTGGAAATGTCAAAGATTCCGTTAGTGCGGCGCGCGGAGCTCGCTCACCGGAGCGGGCACGATCCGATGCAACTCGCCTTGCACGGTGGAGATGATTACGAACTGCTGTTTGCCATTCCAAGGAATAAAGCAAAACTTCTGCCGAAGACTTACCGAGGTATTGCTCTCACGCCAATTGGAAAAATCACGGAAAAGCGCGAGGTGCTCGTGGTGGAAGAGAGCGGCCGCGCTCGGAAACTAGTCCCCGGCGGGTGGGATCCTTTCCGAAACAGGAGCTAGCTCTGCGTGCAGGGAAACCTGAAAGAAGGCCCGGCTGTTCCAGCCGGGCTAGACTTAGTACAGTGCATCCACTGAACTCCACTACTGGCCCGAATCCGTTCTTTCGAACACTTGTCTTCTTCTAGGAGTCCCGATACCCTGCAGTTGAAAGTGAAAGCGGGAACCCCCAACCCCTCGGCCCTCCTCGCTTAGCCTTAAAAAATAGAGATGGAAATCCCCATTGGAGGAGGAATTCGTGAAGAAGTTTGTCTGCATTCTTGCATTCTTGGTGGCGGCCAGTCTGCCCGCAGCGGCACAGACGCAACAGCCGGTCCGCGTCCGTTGCGGTGGTCCTGCTTACACCGATTCGAAAGGCCAAACCTGGCAGTCCGACTATGGCTTCAACGCCGGCGCAACCTCTACGTACTCAACCACCAGCTCGATCAGCGGCACACCCGACCCTAAGCTCTATCAGGACGAACGCTATGTGAACGGCTCAACACCGATGATCTACAGCTTTCCCGTCGCCAATGGCACATATCACGTGAATTTGTATTTCGCGGAGATCTACGCTCCTCTGGATGTCGTCGGAGGCCGTGTCTTCAACGTCAAGGTCGAGGGTAACCTGGTCTTCCCGAATCTTGATATTTTCGCGACCGCTGGAGCGGCCACTGCGCTCGTCAAAGGGGCCGATGTGCTGGTGCAGAATGGAGTGCTCAGCATCGAGTTCGACAGCGTCGTTCAACATGCGAAAGTCGACGCGATCGAAATTCTTCCCCTTCCGGCGCAGGCTCCTCAAATGAACTTGAACTTCACCTACCCGGATGGCACGCCCGTAGCCGGAACTCTGGCCTACACGATCTCGTCCTCTTTGCTCAGTTTTCAGGGGAACCTGCCACTCACGAACGGCCAGGCAACCCTCCTTCTCTTGAACTCGGCGGCTTCCCTAGGGCTCAGCACCCAGTTCACGGTAAATCTCAGCTTGACGGATACAAACGGGCACCAGCTTTGGCAATTAACCCTTGGGCTTAATCCTTCTCAGGTCAACCTGGCAGCCGTGCTGAACGGTTCGCTCAACGTGACAGTGCAGCATCTCTAGCCGCGGACCAGGATCGGAGACAACCAGTTCCGGCCGCTGCCAATTCAAGTTTCAGCGATGCGGCGGCCGGCTCACATTTTGATTTGCAGTTCCATTGGATCCGGCTGCCTGGGCTGGCGGAGGCTTGCTCGGCGGCAGGGTCGCGCCGGTACTCTCAGTGCGGGCTGGCGGCTTTTCTTTGGGCGTGGCCGGTTCATCTTCGGTAGGTGCGGTGTCCGGAGTGTCCACGTTGATGTGATGCTCGCCGGCCTGCTGCTCGAGCGGAACGACGTTTGGAAAATCCGTCACGGGCGTTCCGGCAAGCGCGCCTTGCATGAATTCCAGCCAGACGGGCAGCGCGGCGCGCGCGCCAGTCTCTTTTTCCCGAGCGAAATCTGTTTGTCGTCGAAGCCTACCCACACGCCGGCGGTGAGCTGCGGCGTGAATCCCACGAACCACGCGTCGGTGTAATCCTGCGTGGTGCCGGTTTTTCCCGCGGCGGGGCGGCTCAGTGCCTTGGCCTGGACGCCGGTGCCGAATTGAATGACTTCCTCGAGCATGGCGGTCATGGTGCGCGCAACGTCCGGCGAAACCACGTCATGCACTTCGGGATGAGCCTCTTCGAGCAGAGCGCCGTCGTAACTCGTGACGCGGCGAATCATGTGCGGATCGATGCGGATGCCGTCGTTCGGAAAAACGGTGAACGCGGAGACGTGTTCAACGACTTTCATGTCCGCGGCGCCCAGCGCCAGCGGGAGATACGGCGGAAGCGGCGTGGTGATGCCGAAGCGCCTGGCCATGTCCACAACCGTCTCGATGCCGATTTTTTCGGCGAGCTTTACCGCGGGGACGTTGCGCGAACCGGCTAGAGCGCGGCGGAGCGTGATCGTGCCCTCGAATTTTTCATCGTAATTGCGCGGAGAGTAAGGCTGGCCGCCGCTGATGGTGGTGAACGGCAAGTCAACAATCGTGTCGAAGGGCGTCGCGCCTTTTTCGAGCGCGTCGGCATACACATACACTTTGAAGGAGCTGCCGACCTGCCGGACCGCTTGCGTCGCGCGGTTGAACTTTGAATCCTCGAAGCTGTAGCCGCCGACCATGGCTTTGATCTCGCCAGTGGCGTTGTCAATGGCCAAAAGCGCAGCCTTGCGGGCCGGGTTGTTGTTCGAGTTGGACGCGCACGGTGTTATCGCGCAGTTCCTGGATGGAGAACTGCGCGAGGTCGCCGACTTTCAGGAGATCGGCAGGTTTTCTGCGGCCGGTCCAAGCAAAATCGCCGGGGGAAAGAATCGCGCGGTAGGCGCCGATTTTGATGACGGCGTTTTTTTCGTCCACGGAAAGAACGAGGCCGGTGACGTAGCTTCCCTTTTCGATGGCGTGGCGCCAGTCGTCGTCTTCGTAAGTGTCAAGCTTGCCGAGATTGTCGCGCAGGACGTTGGGCAGATTGCCCTTCCAGCCGTGGCGGCGCTCGTAACTGTGCAGGCCGTCGCGGAGAGACTGATTGGCGACTCGTTGCATCTTGACATTCAGCGTGGTGTAAACGCGCAACCCGCGTTCATGCACCGCTTCCGTGCCGTAAGTGGCTTCCAGGTACTTGCGAATGTCCTCGAAGAAGTAAGGAGCGAGGTCGTTGCGCGGATACTGGATGTGCAGGCCGAGCGGCGCTTTCCTGGCGGCGGCTTCTTCCAGCGGGAGTGATCTTCCCTTCTTCTTCCATGCGGTGGAGCACCAGGTTGCGGCGGTTGAGCGCTGCTTCCGGATTCGTGAGCGGCGAAAATTTCGGGCCGTTCACCATCCCGGCGAGGAGCGCGGCTTCCGGAAGCTTCAGGTCCGTGACCGGTTTCCCGAAATAAAATTGCGCGGCCGCGGCGAAACCGTAGTTGCCGTGAGCGAGGTACACCTGGTTGGCGTACATGGTGAAGATTTGCGGCTTGGTGTAGCGGCGCTCGATCTGCAGCGCGAGGAGCATCTCCTGCATCTTGCGGCGGAAGCTGCGGTCGCTGCGGTCGAGGAAGAGATTGCCGGCGAGCTGCATGGTGATGGTGCTGGCGCCCGCCGGTGATGCGGCGCTTGACGAGATTGCGGAACGCCGCGCTGAAGATGCGCGGGAAATCGATGCCCCAGTGCTCCTCGAAGTGCTGGTCCTCGATGGCGGTGACGGCGTTGTAGAGAACCCTGGGGCTCTGCTCCCAGGTCATCAGGATGCGGCGCTGCAGGGCGAAGCTGCCGACGAGCTGGCCGTCATCGGCGTAGATTTCGGTGACGACGTTGGGACGATAGGTTTCCAGGGCGCGGATTTCCGGGAGGTCGCTGGCGTAAACGAAGAGCAGGCCGCAAGCGGCGCCGAGCGCGATCGAGCACAGGAGGAGAAAGGCGAGCGCGACGCGGTCAATCAGTTTCCAGCCGCGGAGGCGCAGCGTGATCGGGGGCAGGCTCAGCATTGAAAGATGATTTTACTCCACATGGCGTGCGCTCCGAAGATGCCAAGCGCATGGATGTTTCCATCGAAAACGCCCAAAAATCAAATGCCAACCTGAAAGCCGGCGCTAGGCGGACTGGTAATATTTTTCGCCGGCGCAGGCGCGGCAGAGGGCGCGGCCATTAACCATGATTTCGCGCTTGAAATTGATGCCTTCACCGCATTGGGCGCAGACGACGCGGGGGCCCTTGAATCCGGGGAGATCTTCGGGAAGAACTTCGACCCTGACCCATTGTTTGTCGAAGAGGATTTCGTCGGAGAGTTGCGCGTAGGCTTTCTGCTGGCCCGTGTCCTTTTCGAGTTCGGGAAACATTTCACGCGCCGCCTGCTTGGAAGATTCCCTGGCGGCAATGCGCACGGCGCGGCCGGTTTTGAGATCGACGAAAGTGGCGGCGACTTTGCCCCAGTCGCGGAATTTCAGGGCGCGCTTGCCGAGACGGCAGTTGGCGACGAGGGCGACGGCGTCGGTGACGCAACGATCGATTTCCACGTAGGTGACGATGCGTTTGCGTTCGGCGATGGGATCTTCGATGCCGAGTTCACGCAGGCCGAGCATGGCTAGGCGAACGCCGAGGACCTGTCCGGCGCAGAGATGGCCGTGGGCTTGCGTGGCGAGTTCGAGGTATTCGGCGAGCGTTTTCATGTTCAAGCAATCATGATGAGAAATTCAAGTAGATACTTTTTCCGGGGCCGACCAGGGGTGCGGTTTACGGGCTTCAATAAAAGCGAAAACGGTCATGAGCAGAGAGAGCGCCGCGAGGCTGCCGTCGCGGAAAACGGTCTTGATCGAGAGCGGCTCGGGAGTGGCAAAGCAGCCGCAATTGATTTGCAAACCCAGGGCGTAAGATCGAACAATGGCGGCGAAGAAACCCATCATGATCAGAGTAACGATGATGGCCCAGATGCGCAGCCGCCAGCCGATGAGCAGAAGCAGGCCGAGAGCGACTTCCGCGAAGGGCAAGGTGTGCGCGACAAAATTCACGCCCCAGGGCGCGAGCAATTGGTAGGAATCGACTTGCATGGCGAAAAAGGAGAGAGCCACGCCGACGGGCGGGCGCGGATGCATGATGGGCAGGAAGATTTTCGAGTAGCCGGCGTAAATGAAAATTCCGCCAAGAACCAAGCGGCCAATCCAGATGACGGCGCGGCGGAGATGGAATGGGCTAGATTGCATCATTTTTGAATTTTCAGTTCTCAGTTGTCAGTTCTAAGTACAAAGATTCCGAGACTGGGCGAAACTTCCCTGCAACCTTATCTCTCTTCACTTCTTGCGAGTGGCCGTTACTCAAATTATATGGCTTTCATTCATTGCGCTCATGCGGATCAATGGGCTGGCTCATTTCTGCGAGAGGAGCTGATCGAGAAACTGCTTGAGGATGTCATAGCTCATGACGCCGGCATAGGGATAGGTCTGGCCCTTGCAGTGAAAAATGGTGGTGGGCGTCTGGTTGACGCGATACATCTGTCCGAGCGCGTAATCCTTGTCGATGGCAGCATCGAGCGTACCGCCTTTGACGAGCGCGCGGACTTTGGCCATTTCCGGGGCGGAGAGAACGCCGGCGACAGTGCCATCCACATCGCCGGTCTGCTCCCATTTCTCCTGATTTTCAAAAAGCACCTGCTCGACCGGCTCAAACTTTCCAATCTGGGCAGCGGCGCGGGCGTAGCGTGCGGCGATGCGCGAATAGGCGTGCATGGGGAGAGGGAAATCGCGGACGATCAGATACACCTTGCCGGTGCTCACGTAATTGTCCATAAGTTGGCGATTCGTGGTGGTGAAAAGGGTCTTGCAGGCGGGGCACTGAAAGTCGCTAAAGATCTCCATGGTCACAGGAGCGCTTTTCGACCCGAAGGCCTTGTGGGGATCGATATCGGGAAGCGAGGCGGCGGACTGTGGAGCCGCCTTGGCAACAAAGATGGAAAAAGTCCCAAGAAGGGCCAGAGCAATTGTAGCTGCAACCAAAGTCCGACGGTTCACGCAATCCTCCGAAATGATTTCTACCATCTTGCCATAGACGTGACAAAACAGAATTCTACCTCGAAACAAGAGCCTGTGAGCAGAGCGGTGGCGCGAAAATCAAGGACGCGCCAAAACAGGTATCCCTCCCGGAGGCTAAGTAAGATGCGTTGCGCTCGAACCGGGAAGCGTTGCGCGATATCTCCTAGTTAACCATAACACTCCCACCCCCCTAAGTTTTTTGTAAGTGCTCATTCCAAACAGTTTTAAGTTCTTTAGAATCAACACTTCCATAGGTGCGGATTCTAAAGGAGTTATGGGTTGTTTGATTGCCGAAGATCCGAGTATGTCGCGTAAGCTCGGGCAATTAAGGAGTTGCTGGGGAGCGTCCTTGGATCTGCGGATTCTAAACGGGTTATGGTGAGGGAGCGGTGGAGCCCAACTTGGATAGACGGGCACGAAGGAGTCTCCTTCACTGGTCCGCTTCCAGTTATTTAAAAATATGTTAATCGAAATGTCATCAAAAGTCAAGGAGAATTTTGGAGATAAGGGGTGGATAGAGAATGGAGGGACGCAAGGTAAAGAAAAGAGGCAGGTTAGTGGGACTATAAGAAAACTTGACAAGGCTGCACTCAACTTGTATGCTATGCGCGGTGCTGGGCTTAGGACGATAGAACGGAGCTGGATTCGCCTTGGGCGAAGATTAACAGGGCGAGCGGATACCGCAAGAAGTATCAGGGAGGAAAGGCAGTCATGAGCAAGATTATTGGAATTGATCTGGGAACAACGAACTCGGTGGTAGCAGTGATGCAGGGCGGCGAACCAGTGGTAATTCCCAACCAGGAAGGCGCGCGAACGACGCCATCGGTGGTAGCCATCACGAAGACGGGCGAGCGGCTCGTCGGCCAAGTGGCCAAGAGGCAAGCGGTGACGAATCCCGAGAACACGGTGTATTCGATCAAGCGGTTCATGGGGCGGCGGTTTGATGAAGTTGGCGAAGAGATGAAGCGCATCCCGTACAAGGTGGTGAAAGGCGACCACGACGATGCACGTGTGGAGATTTCCGGAAAGGCCTACAGTCCGCCGGAGATTTCCGCGATGATTCTCACGAAGCTGAAGACAGCGGCGGAGGATTTCCTTGGCGAGAAGGTGACCAAGGCGGTTATTACGGTGCCCGCGTACTTCAATGACGCGCAGCGGCAGGCCACGAAGCAGGCAGGCGAAATTGCCGGGCTGGAAGTGGTGCGCATTATTCCTGAACCGACAGCAGCTGCACTGGCATACGGTATGGACAAGAAAAGCGACGAGACCATCGCGGTGTATGACCTGGGCGGTGGCACGTTTGATATTTCCGTGCTGGAGGTCGGTGCGGGCGTCGTGGAAGTGAAAGCGACCAATGGCGACACACACTTGGGCGGCGATGACGTGGACCAGCGGATCGTGGACTGGCTCATTAGCGAGTTCAAGAAGAAGAACAACATTGACCTGAGCAAGGACAAGATGGCTCTGCAGCGGCTGAAGGACGCGGCGGAAAAGGCCAAGATCGAGCTTTCTCAGATGATGGAGACGGAGATTAATCTGCCGTTCATCACCGCAGGAGCTAGCGGGCCGATTCACATGGAAGAGAAGCTGACGCGGACGCGGCTGGAGCAGATGATGAATGACCTGCTGGAACGCTCGATGAAGCCCGTAAAGCTGGCACTGGAAGACGCCAAGTTGTCGCCGAATGACATCCAGGAAGTGGTGATGGTAGGCGGGTCGACGCGAATTCCCAAAGTGCAGCAACTGGTGCGCACGTTCTTCGGCGAAAAAGAGCTGCATAAAGGCGTGAATCCGGATGAAGTCGTGGCGGTGGGCGCAGCGATCCAGGGCGCGGTGCTTGGCGGCGAAGTAAAGGACATCCTGCTGCTGGACGTGACGCCGCTATCGCTGGGCGTGGAGACGCTCGGCGGAGTGATGACCGTGCAGATTCCGCGGAACACGACGATTCCGACGCGCAAGGTGGAAACGTATTCAACGGCGGCGGATAACCAGCCGGGCGTGGAAATCCACGTCATGCAGGGCGAGCGCAAATTCGCCGCGGACAACCGTTCGCTGGGGAAATTCAAGCTGGACGGGATTCCTCCGGCGCCGCGCGGGACGCCGCAGATTGAAGTGACGTTTGACATCGACGCCAACGGCATCCTGAATGTGAGCGCAAAGGACAAGGCCACGAACAAGGAACAGAAGATCACCATTACGGCATCGAGCGGCCTGACCAAGGAAGAGGCCGAGAAGATGCGGACGGAAGCCGAATCGCATTCGGAAGACGATCGCCGGCGGTTCGAAGAAGTCGAGGCGCGTAACCGCCTGGACGGAATGCTGTTCCACGCCGAAAAGACCATCCGCGAAAACCGCGAGAAGCTGGCGGAAGCGGATGTGAAGAAAGCGGAGGAAGCGATCGAAGACGCCAAGAAGGCGATGACCGAAGGCGGAACGGCACGGCTGCGTGGAGCCACGGAAAACGTGGAGCGCGCGCTACACCAGATCGCCGAACAGCTGTACAAGACGACGCAAGCCGCCGCTGGCGCAGAGCAAGCCGGCGCCGCGGGGGCCGGGGCAGGCAGTGGAACGTCCCCGGGTCCGGGCGCGCAGGGCGGCAAGCCCGGCGACGTGATCGATGCGGAGTACGTGGATGTGGATGAGTCGAAGAGGCCGAACTGAAGATAGTTTTCAGTTCTAAGTTGTAAGTCCCAAGTGGGAAGAGGAGGAAACGTTAATTCTTTCTCTTCCCGCAAGGACAGTTCCGTTCGAAGAGTTTTCGATGCCAACAGCTTCAAAACAAGATTATTACGAACTGCTGGGAGTGCCGCGGAAGGCGAACGCGAAGGACATCCGCGCGGCGTTTCGCAAGCTGGCGCGAAAATACCACCCCGATCTGAATCCCGGCGATAAATCCTCAGAGGAAAAATTCAAGCAATTGCAAGAAGCCTACGACGTGCTTTCCGATTCGAAGAAGCGTCAGATGTACGACCAGCACGGCTTCTACAGCGACAATATTCCGCAAGGGGGCCCGGGTGGAGCAGGAAATCACGCCGGGGAGGCGGACATTAACTTCGATTTTGGGGGATTCGATTTCGGCGGCGGGACAGGCGCGGGCACGCCGGGGGGCGGATCGAGTTTCCGCGACCTCTTCAGCCAGTTCTTTCAGCGGCGGGCGGGGGCACGCCGGGATGGAGCCGGAGCACGAGGCGGGCGGCGACCTGGAATACCAGGTCGAAATCGATTTTTGGGATTCCGTGCGGGGCGCGGTAAAGAAGCTGTCGATCACGCGGCTGGATGCCTGCGAAACGTGCCACGGAACGGGCGCGGTGGGCTCGCCGCAGACATGCACAATGTGCCACGGAACGGGCACGATACAGCAGGCAGCGGGGAAGATGCGGTTTAACGTGCCGTGCACGCGGTGCGGCGGGACGGGCAAGCTGCGGACGGCGTGCAAGACGTGCGGCGGCGAAGGACGCGTGCGGCGCACGGAGACGATTGACGTGCGCATTCCGGTGGGAGTGGTGAATGGCGGACGAGTGCGCGTTCCCGGGAAGGGGAATACGGGGACGATGGGCGCACCGGCAGGCGATTTGTATTTGCGGGTGATGGTGAGGCCGCATGATTTCTTTGAAAGACGCGGCAACGATTTATATACCAAGATACCGGTGACCGTGCCCGAAGCGACGATGGGAGCGAAAATTGAAGTGCCGACGATTGATGGGCGATCCCTAGTGCGAATTCCGCCGGGAACCAACAGCGGAAAGACGCTGCGGCTGAAGGAAAAGGGCGTGCCCAGCGCGAGGAACGGCACGCGGGGTGATCAGTATGTGGAGATTCAAGTGGTCGTGCCGCAGCCGACGGATGAGCGGGTGAGGAATTTGATGAAGGAATTGGAGAACGTGGCGCCGACGGATCCGCGAAAGGATTTGTTCAGCAAGGCGGGCGTGTGATGAAAAGTTGTCAGTAGTAAGTTCTCAGTTTCCGGAAAGAGAAGAAACTGAGAATACTGAATTTTCGCTGGCTTCTGATTGATAACTGAAGACCGACAACCGAGAACTGGAGAACATGGCAGCGCGAACAACTAAACGGGCCAGGGCGGGCTACATGATCAGCGCCGTGGCGGAGATCTACAAGCTGCATCCGCAGACGCTGCGATTGTACGAGCGCGTGGGCTTGCTGAAGCCGTCGCGTTCGCAGGGGAATACGCGGCTGTATACCGATTCCGATTTGGAGCGGCTGGACGTGATCCTGACGCTGGCGCGGGACATGGGAGTGAATCTGGCGGGGATCGAGATCATTCTGAACATGCGCGAGAAAATGATCGAGATGGAGCGGCAGATGGGCGAGTTCGCGCAGGTGGTACAGCAGGAGTTGACACGAGTGGCGGCCTCGCACGCGCGGGAAAAGACGCCGCGGCATGCGCTCGTGAGGGTGACGCCACGGGTGGCGCGGTAGCATAAAAGTTGTAAGTTGTAAGTTATCAGTTTTCAGTAAAGCGGAAAGAAACAAAAGCTCCTTCCAAAGTTTCCCCGGAACAGGCAGTTTGCCGAGCGGCGCGCGACCGCAAGCTGCCGGAACAACGAAAGGCGCGCCCCTGAATAGCGCGGCCACGATCCTTCCACAGTTTTCCCAGAGCAGACAGCTTGCCGAGCGGCGCGCGCGACCGTATGCTGTCGGCAGCGGAGAAAAGCCTCGGGCCTAAAGGCCCGAGCTACAACATGGCGCTGGAAAATTGCACACTTTGCAGAGGAACGGGATGGAAGCTGGTGCCGCGGCCGAATGGCGAGGCGGGCAGCGTGGCAGTGGCGTGCGATTGCGGGATGCAGGAGCGCGCAGAGCGGGTGATGGAACGGGTGCGGATTCCGAAGCGGTATGAGCACTGCGATTTTGAGAGTTACGTCACGGATCTGGCCGATGAGAAGACATGGACGGCGCAGCACGCGCAATCCCTGAAACAGGCGAAGCTGCTGACGCAGGGATTTGTTCGAGATTATCCGGGGTCGGCGGAAAAAGGATTGCTGCTGATGGGGCCATCGGGCGTGGGCAAGACGCACCTGGCGGTCGCGGCGTTGAAGGAATTGATCAAGCGCGGGCATGCAGGATTGTTTTGCGATTACCGCGAGCTGCTGAAAGAAATTCAAGCAAGTTATAACCCAGCGAGCGAATCGACGGAGATGAAGATCCTCGAGCCAATCCGCACGGTGGAGATCCTGGTGCTGGATGATCTGGGGGCGAGCAAACCGTCGGATTGGGTGCGGGACATTGTCGGAATTGTGCTGAACGCGAGATACAACGAGAATCGGACGACGATCATCACGACGAACTACCTCGATAACCCGGCATCGGAAGGCGAAGCCACGCGGCTTGGTGGCAAGTTAATCCCCCCTGTACGCGAAGATGCGCTGGAGCAGCGGATTGGAACGCGCATGCGATCGAGATTGTATGAGATGTGCCGCACAGTGGAGGTTTCCGCGCCAGATTTCCGCCGCGAAAAGACGCACGCTGGGCGGGCCTAAAGGGGCCCTGGCGATTCATTGACAGAGGCGCGAGGCGGCGGGTATCCTTTTAAGGTTGCAGCGTACCCCGTGACGCCCGCAGCATTTCCAGATTGACCGTGACCCGGTCAACCGCCTTGCACTAAACCCTAGCAGGGATTCCGCAAGGAATTTATGCGACGAATGTGGGGCCGCCGAACGGCCACCACAAGTGAAGTAACCTTCTGGAGGCCAACAACCATGTTTCCTGACCACGATAACCAGTCCAATGCGGCCGCGGCCGCTCCCGCACCTGAATCCGAATCCGTTCCGAACAGTCCGCAGACCGAAACCAATACTCCCGTGGAAAGCGCGGCTGAAGAGACTGCTCCTTCCTCTGCAACCGAGCACGCCGAAGTTGTGAATGCTGGACAAGAAACGCAGGCAGCGCCGACGACGGAACAGGCGGAAGCCTCCTCCGACAAAGGCGCGGCTCATGCCGCGGCGGAAGCGCATGGCGAGTCGCAGGCGGTGGATGCCGAGGCTGCTGCGGCGGCGGAAGAGGCGGCCGGCTCTGAAGAGATGAGCAAGCTGATGGAGCAGTACGACGAGAAGCAGGAAGCGGCTGCGTCGAGCGAGATCATCGAGGTCAAGGTTGTTGCGTACACGGAACACGGCGTGGTGGTGGATCTGGGCGGAAAGACCGAAGGCCTGATTCCGGCGGCGGAATTTGCCGAAACGGAAATTCCGAGGCCCGATCCAAATGCGACGATCGAAGTGCAGCGCACCGGGCGAGCACAAAGACGGCTACATGATCGTGTCGTACCAGAAAGTGCTGCGGCGGCGGACGTGGGAAAAGATCGACGCGGCGTTCAAGGCCAAGGAAACGATCACGGGCAAAGATGGTGGACCGCATCAAGGGCGGGCTGGTGGTGGACATCGGCGTGCGCGCGTTCCTGCCGGGGTCGCAGTATGACCTGCGGCCGACGCCGAACCTGGACGACCTGATCGGGACAGGAAGATGGAGGTGCGCGTCACGAAACTGAACCGCCGCCGCGGGAACGTGGTGGTAAGCCGGCGGGCGCTGCTGGAAGAAGAACTGCACGCCGAAGCGCGCGGAGTTGATGGAGCAGCTGACCGAAGGGCAGATCGTCCACGGGCACGTGAAGAACGTCACCGAATATGGCGCGTTCGTGGACCTTGGGCGGGCTTGACGGCCTGCTGCACGTGACCGACCTGAGCTGGGGCCGCGTGAAGCATCCCTCGGACGTGGTGAAGCCGGAGCAGGAACTCGACGTGCAGATCCTGAAGTTCGACAAGGAAAAGCAGCGCGTTTCGCTGGGACTGAAGCAATTGCGGCGGATCCGTGGGTGACGGCGCGGCGGAGAAATATCCGGCGGGTGGCAAGGTGAAGGGCAAGGTCGTCGGGAGTGGTGGACTACGGGTGCTTCGTGGAGCTGGAACCGGGCATCGAAGGCCTGGTGCACGTCACGGAAATGAGCTGGTCGAAGAAGCTGCAGCACCCATCGAAGCTGGTGAAGGTGGGCGATGAAGTGGACGTGATGGTGCTGGACATCAAGCCGAGCGACCGGCGCGTGTCGCTGGGGATGAAGCAGGCGCAGCCTGATCCGTGGATGCAGGTGGCGGAGAAGTATCCGGTCGGCACGGTGGTCACCGGCAAGGTGCGCAACATCGCGGAATTCGGCGTGTTCGTCGAGATCGAGGACGGCTTCGACGGGCTGGTGCACGTGGGCGACGTGAGCTGGACCGGGCGCGTGAAGAATCCGCACGAGTATTCAAGAAGGGCGAGCCGGTGACGGCCAAGGTGCTCAAGATCGACGCGGAGAACCGGCGCGTGTCGCTGGGCATCAAGCAGGTGAACGACATCTGGGGCGACTGGTTCAAGCAGTCACAAGGTCGGGCAGGTCGTGAAGGGCAAGGTTTCGCGGCATCGCCACGTTCGGTGCGTTCGTGGAACTGGGCGAAAACATCGAAGGCCTCTGCCACAACACGGAGATCGAGGAACGCAAGCGGCGCGATGACGGCACCGGCGGACGCTTCGGTCGGACGCACGCGCCGGCCACTGAAGAGCGCGGGACCGCTCGAGCCGGGCAAGGAATACGAGTTCAAGATCATCAAGATCAACCCCGAGCAGCGGCGCATCGGATTGAGTTATCGCGCCGCGGTGCGGCAGGCGGAGCGCCAGGAGATCGAACAGTACCGGTCGACCGAAGTCGTCGGCGACGGCGACGATCGGGGACGCGATTCTAGTCCAAGCGGAGTCCGCTGTAGGGGAAGGTTCCCGGCACGGGGTGAGACCGTGGGCGCTAGAAATTTCATTTTACCTCCGGGTCAAATTAGTGATAAGGAAAGGGCCATCCAGCGGGCGGGTTTTCTGCCTGCCGCAATCGCGCTCCGGGGACTAGGGCGGGCCGGTTCTCACTAGACTGTGAACGAGGCGGACGGACGATGACCAAGAACCCACATTGACCAAGGCCGACCTGATCGAAGAGGTGCTGCGCGTCACGGAGTTGCCGCGCAAGGAATCCGAGACCGATTGTCGAAACCATCTTCGAGAGCATCATTCAGGCTCTGCAGAAGGGCGACAAGATCGAGATCCGCGGATTCGGAAGCTTCCGCACGCGGCAGCGCCGCGGGCGCATCGGGCGCAATCCGAAGACCGGCGCGAAGGTGGAAGTGCCGCCGAAGAAGATTCCCTTCTTCAAGCCCAGCAAAGAGCTGAAGGACTTCGTGAACAACGCGGAGGCGCAGGCCGCAGCCGCGGCTCCAGCGCCGGCCGGCGATCGCCGCGCGCCTGAGCGGCACGGCTGAACCCGGCCGGCAACTGCCTGGACTATCTCTGGACACCGCTGGCGCTACGGAGTACATGACGTGAAGCATTTCGCGGCGGTCGAAGAAGCGACGGAGCTGCGATGTTTTTGCGACGCCCTGGCACGCGCCAGAGACGACGGCAAGCAACGGATGCATCTCTGATCGTCCTGCGCGGCCGCGAAAAACTTCATCATCCTCAATCGCTATCCCTACACCTCGGGCCACGTGATGATCGTGCCGTACGCGCACGTGCGCGGAATTGAATGTGCTGCGATGCCGAGACGCTGAGCGAAATGATGGAACTGGCGCAGCGGGTGGAGGCGGCGCTGACACGCGGTGCTACAAGCCGGACGGCATGAACCTGGGGATGAACCTGGGACGCGCGGCGGGCGCGGGCGTGGCCGGATCACCTGCACCTGCACGTGCTGCCGCGATGGTATGGGCGATTCGAACTTCATGACCGTCGACGGGGAGACGCGGGTGCAGCCCGAAGAGCTGCCACGACGACCTACGAGACGCTTTGCAAGGCGCTTCGCCCTGGTTCGCGAAGCCTGGCCAGTCGCGCTAGAATCCCAGATTGGCAACAGTGTTTGGCCGTACCGGGGAGAGCGACGGTGAACCTCGAACTGACGGAAGAACAAAAGCTGCTGCAAACGAACGTGCGCGAATTCGCGGAATCCGAAGTGCGGCCGCTGGCGAAGGAGCTCGACGAAACGGGGCACTTTCCGCGCGCGCTATTCCAGAAAGCGGCGGAGCTGGGATTGACCGGTGTGGCGTTTCCGGAGTCGGAAGGCGGCGCGGGCTTCGATCACATTGCCTACACCATCGTGATCGAAGAGATTTCGCGTTGCTGCGCGTCGACCGGCGTGATTCTCTCGGTGCAGAATTCGCTCTACTGCGATCCCATCCATCGCTTACGGCACGGAAGAACAGAAGAAGAAATTTCTGCTGCCGTATACGCGCGGCGAAAAAATCGGCTGCTACGCGCTGACCGAGCCGCAGGCAGGTTCGAACGCCGCGGCGCTGCAAACCAAAGCCGTGAAGAAAGGCGACACCTACGTGATCAACGGCACGAAGGCGTGGATCACGAACGGCGGCGCGGCGGATGCGGCGATCGTGTACGTGAACACGGATCCCGCGAAGGGCGAAAAAGGGATCACCGCGCTGGTGGTGGAAAAAGGCACGCCGGGATTCAAAGTCGGCAAGGAAGAGAAGAAACTGGGGATCAGCGCTACCGCGTGCAGCGAATTGGTTTTCACGGATTGCGCGGTGCCGATGACGAACAAAATCGGCAACGAAGGCGAGGGTTACAAGGTGGCGCTTACAACGCTGGACGGCGGGCGCATCGGCATCGCGGCACAAGCCGCGGGGATTGCTCAGTGCGCTTTTGAAGCTGCGCTGAAGTATTCGCAAGAGCGCATGGCCTTCGGCCACCCCATTTCGCAATTTCAGGCCATTCAGTTCATGCTGGCGGACATGGCGACGGAAATTGAGGCGGCGCGATTGCTGATCCGTAAAGCCGCGTGGAAGCAGGACACGGGGGCGAGGTTCAGCATGGATGCGGCCATCGCGAAACTGTTTGCCAGCGAAATGGCCACGCGGGTTACACATAAGGCGATTCAAGTGCACGGGGGCAACGGCTACAGCCGCGAATACCCGGTCGAGCGCAACTACCGCGACGCGCGGATCACGGAGATTTACGAAGGGACAAGCGAAATTCAGCGGCTGGTTATTTCTTCGTGGGTGCTAAAGGGATGATGGAATGGCGTGACTCGAGACTAGTGCCCCATGGAAGAGAAAGCTAATAGGGCGAAGGGCGCCCGGAATGTTCGGTTACGAAACACGAGACACGGCGCGCCCGTAGTATCCTGACCGCGTGCTGGAACTGGATTGTGGACTCGAATTTGATGCGGGGCGAGCGGAGGAAGAGTTCTTCCCTGTTCTGCCGCCGCGGCCCGCAGTTTGCCTGATTGAACCGCGCGAAGAAAACGCCGAGCCTTTCTTGATTCGAACGCAGGATTTGCGGCGGCGATTGCAGCGGCTGCTCGGACCTGTTGACCCGGCAAGCAAGCGGCTGAATCTGAGCGCATTTGCAAAGGGCATCCGCTACCGGCTCACCGGCTCGGCCTTCGAACAGACGCTCACGTACTACCACCACGCCAAACAGATTTTTCCTAAACGCTACCGCGACCTGATGCGTTTGCGGCCTCCCGCGGTGCTCAAAGTAAATTTGCGAAACGCCTATCCACGCTGCTACGTGACGCGGCGGATTCCTGTGGATCAGGAAGGATTGCCGACGGCGGGTTCTTATTATGGCCCGTTCGCCTCGCGGCGCTCGGCGGAAGCGTTTGCCGAACGTGTATTGGATCTCTTCAAGGTGCGGCGGTGCCAGATTAAAATCCGCCGTGATCCAACCTTTCCTGGTTGCCTCTATTCCGAGATGAAGATGTGCCTGGCGCCCTGTTTTGCGGGCTGCACACAAGAGGAATACGGCGCCGAGGTTGGGCGCCTCGTGCAGTTTCTGGAAACGAACGGCGGATCGCTGCGGGCTACTTTTGAAGAAGAGCGCGAAAAGGCGAGCGCGCAACTGGACTTCGAGCGAGCGGCCGCCTTGCACAAGAAGGTCGAAAAGCTCGACGAGGTGTTGCGAGGGAGGCCGGAGATCACGCGGCGGATTCAGGACCTGGACGCGGTAATCCTGCAGCGCGCCGCGGAAGAGCAGGCGATTGGTGTTTATGCGGTCCTCAGCGGAAGACTTTCGGAACCGTTCTTTCTGCGCTTCGGAGAAATTGCCAGCCAGCCGAGATCGGCGGAGCAGATAATCCGTGACTATCTGCAACCATCGGCCGACAAAAAGGAAGAGAGATTCCTCGCTTCGCTCGGAATGCCGGAGCGGGAGGGCGGAGAAGTACTGAAGGGGCGGGATGCTTCGGAGAACCGCTCCGGGCAAACGGTTCGAGGTGATTTGGGCGAGCACTTATGGCTTGTGGCGCGGTGGTATTACAGCAATCCCCGCGAAGGCGAGATTTTCTTCCGCGAAAAGGACTGGCCTTATCGTAGGATTCTCCGGGCGTGTTCGCGGCTCCTGGCACCAAAAACAGAGGAGCCGCAAACCGCGGAGCCGTCTGGACCGGCTCAAACGAGTGAAGGAGCGTCATGACCAAAGCCGCCACTAAAGAAGGGACGACGCGCTATGCGCAGAAATTTGCGGGGCAGGCCGCCAGTGGTCATTTTCGGGAAACGCAGCGGCTGGTGATTTCTTCGATCGGGATCGGCACGTATCTCGGCCAGCCCGATGCAAGGACGGATGCAGGCTACACGGCGGCCGTGGCCGCGGCGGTGGAAAGCGGCATCAACATGATGGACACCGCGATCAATTACCGATTTCAGAGGAGCGAACGGAGCATCGGCGCGGCGCTTCAGCAGCTTGAGGCAAAGGGGATCGGACGCGAGGAAATCGTGGTGTGCACCAAGGGCGGATACCTGACGCCCGACGGGGCCATGCCCGGCGATCCCAACGAATATTTTTTCCGCGAATACATCCAGCCCGGTGTGTTCAGCGCGAAGGACATTGCCGCGGGCAGTCATTGCATGACGCCGAAATTTCTTAAGAACCAACTAGGACGCAGCCTGAAGAATCTGGGCGTCGAGTGCGTGGACGTCTACTACCTGCACAATCCGGAGACGCAACTGAGCGAAGTGCCCAAGGAAGAATTTCTGAACCGCGTGCGTGAGGCGTTCACGTTTCTCGAATCAGCGGTGGAGGCGGGCGAGATCCAATATTACGGGATGGCCACCTGGAACGGCCTGCGGCAAGACGCGCAAGCGCGGGATGCGATGCAACTGGGCGAAATCGCACAGATCGCGCAGGAAATTGCGGGCGGGAGGCATCATTTCCGCTTCGTGCAGCTGCCGTTCAACCTGGCAATGACGGAGGCGTTGACGCTGGGCAATCAGCCGCTGCGAGGGCGCGACCGTACGGTGATGGAAGCGGCGAGCGAACTGGACATCACGCTGATCGCCAGCGCTTCGCTGCTGCAAGGACAGGTGGCACGGAATCTGCCGCCATTTGTTGCGGAGTCCCTGGGGCTGGAAAACGATGCAGAGCGGGCGCTGCAATTTGTGCGGTCGTCGCCAGGGATTACGACGGCACTGGTAGGGATGTCGCGCGTCGAGCACGTGAAAGCCAACGCGCGGCTGGTGGGCGTGGCGCCGGCCACGGCAGATGAGTTCACCAAGCTCTTTTCGCGGGGCGAGGGAGCATGAAGAGAAAGTAGCTCAACGCAGAGACGCAGAGGACAAAGAGTTCCGGGGCAAGAAGAGAGGAACTTGTCTTTACGGGCGGTGGCGGGGAAGTCTAGGGGAAAGCCAGGAGTCAATTGCGTTACCAAGCCGGGGGAGTTTGCCGGCGAAGAAGTGATCGGCATCTTCCACGACAACCAGGTGGTTCTCCCCCGGGAGGGAGGCTACGAGGGTTTTGACTTTGCCGACTTCGCCGTGTTCGTCGTTGCTACCGTGCACGAAAAGCTTCGGCTTGTCGCAGTTGCCCAAGAAAGAAAAATCGGTATTGTTGACCGGGATGCCCAAGCCGATGAGATGAGAAACGCGCTGGTCTTCGCAACCGACTCGCAAGCCCACCCAGGAACCAAAACTGAAACCAGCGACCAAGAGGGGAACGCCGGGGAATTCCACGGCCAGAAAATCAAGAGCGGCGCGGACATCGCCTCGCTCACCGCGGCCGCGGTCGTGCCCGCCGGCGCTGAGCCCTGCGCCGCGAAAATTGAAACGTAAGACGGGGATGCGCAGCGCATCCAGCGATTTCGCCGTCTGATAGGTCACTTTGTTGTGCATGGTGCCACCGAAGAGCGGATGCGGATGGCAGACGACCGCGGCAAGCGGCGGCACAACGGCTGAGGGCGTCCAAATAATGGCTTCGAGGCGCCCCGCGGGCCCTTCGAGAAAGAAATTGCGGGAGTCGTGTCCGGCGGTCATCGATGGTCCTGGAGCAAAAATTCAGTGTAGCGCATCGCGCCGCAAGACAGCACGCACCGGCGGATAGGATTTGCATGGGCAGAAATGGAGCATCAATGGGCGGCGTCCCTCAAAGTGAACTGCCTGCGGGGCCCCGGCAAGCTCAGAGAGGTAACAGTACTGTCCGGGTGACGGCTTAACCTGAGGCTGTGATGGACGGCCCAGAAGTATCGCCTTCCGCGGCCAAAACGAACCGTGCCACGTACTAGGACAAAAATCCTTGATTTTCGCGTTGCAGTTTAAAGAGGCCGATGTTAGGTTGGCGCCAAATCCAGACAGACCCAGGGGGTATCGATGGGTGATGGAGCGGAGCGCCGCGAAGCACGGCGATTCACGATGAGCCTTCCGATGCGTGTATTGTCGCACAAGGCCCAGGGGCAAGAGTTAAGCACGCACACGCGGGATGTCAGTTACCGCGGACTTTATTTCCTTGCCGGAGCCGATTTCAAGGTCGGCAGCGAGATCGATTTTGTCATCACGCTTCCCCATCAGGTTACGCGATCGGACGATGTAAATATTCGCTGCCAGGGGACGATCGTGCGCGTCGAGCCAACCGAAAACGGCCGAGTGGGCATCGCCGCAAAAATCGCGAGGTATGAGTTCATGCCCGCCGCGGCAACCGCTGCCTGAGACTGCTTCCTCTGCCTGATCTTTCCCGTATATCACTCCGTGCGGCTCGAACTAGGTACAATACGTGCAGAATATTTGTCGCGCTGGGGGAAGCAATGTATCACTACGACGCCAGGACGGCACTCGAAGAATTGCAGGAAGAGGCCCTGCTCCCGCATCCGGTAAAGCTGCGGGACATGATTCTGCGCACGCAGCTCGGCCCGCAGGACGCGCAGCTTCTGAACCACGATTTTCAGGAGTACCTGACGCGCTTCGGCGAGTTGCAAAAGGCCGCGCGGGGAATCCTGGAAAAACTCGCCACGGGCCAGCGCAAGGCTTCATGATGCGCGCCGTGTTTAGGCGGATGCGCCGGGCATGAAAGCGAAGCCGCGGGTATTGTTGCTCTCCGCCACGTCGGGAGCGGGGCACGTACGGGCCGCGCAAGCCCTGGAAAAGGTATTTGCGGCGCGCGGCGATTGCGTCGTGGAACATATTGACGCGCTCCAATACGTCAGCAAACTTTTTCAGCGCATCTACGACAAAGCTTACATTTCGATGATCCGCCGCGCACCGGAACTCATGGGGGTGCTCTACGAGCGGACGGATCAGCCGTGGCAGCATCCGCGGCGGCGGCTCGCGCTCGACCGGCTGAATACCGGGCCGATGATTCGCCTGCTGGAGCGCGTCCAGCCGGACCTGTGCGTGGCGACGCATTTTCTGCCGGCAGAGATCATCGCGTGGCTCATCGCCAAGCAGAAGTTACGCGCCCGCAATGCCATCGTAGTGACGGATTACGACGTGCACGCCATGTGGCTGTGCCGCACGGTGGACCGCTACTACGTAGCGATTCACGAAGCAGCGGAATATCTTGCGCGAATTGGGGTGGCGCGGGAAAAATTGCGGGTGACCGGAATTCCGATCGATCCGGTGTTCGCTGTACCGGGGAACCGAGCGGAAGCCCGGAAGCAGCTGGACCTCGACGCGGAGGCGCCAGTGATTCTCGTCGCAGCGGGAGGCTACGGGGTTGGCCCGATCGAGCAACTGGTGAAAGATTTGCTGGCGCTGCAGCGGCCGTGGCAGATCGTGGCGATTGCGGGAAAAGCCGAAAAGATAAAGAAGCGCCTGGATGAGATCTCGAAAGAAGCCGGAAGGCTCGCGAGCGGCGCCCCGAGACTATGCCCTGTTGGCTTCACGACCGAGATGGACAAATACATGGCGGCTGCCGACCTGATGGTAGGCAAAGCCGGAGGCCTGACGACTTCCGAGGCGCTGGCCCGGGCACTTCCCATGGCCATTGTTGATCCCATTCCCGGGCAAGAGCAGCGCAACGCCGATCATTTGCTGGAGGCGGGCGCGGCCGTCCGGTGCAACAACCTGCCCGCCGCGGCGTGGAAAATATCGTCGCTGCTGGACAATCCCGCGCGGTTGGGAAAGATGAGGGAGGCCGCGCGGAGCATGAGCCGGCCCGGCGCCGCAGCGGCCATCGCGGAAGATGCCCTCCGGCTGTTAGACTAAAAGAGGGGCGCAGCGACGCCAAAACCTCTTCTCTGCACAGACAAGATTAAGAGACTATTTCAATGCGACGCCACACACTGTTGATCGATGCGGACGATACGCTTTGGGAAAACAATGTCTTTTTCGAGAAATTGATCGAGGATTTCATCACCATCGTCGAAAGCGCGGGGTATACGCGCGCCTACATCCGCCATATTCTGAACGAAACGGAACGCAAGAATATCCGGCAGTACGGCTACGGCGTGCGTAGCTTCGGCCGGTCGCTCGAAGAAACGTACATGAAGCTCGCTGATCAAATGGCGAAGCGAGAGACCCTGGCGCTAATCCATAGCCGCGTCATCGAACTCGAGCGCACTCCGCCGAAGATCATGGATGGCGTGCCGGAGACACTGGCCTATCTGACGGAACGCCACCGGCTGATTCTCTTCACGAAGGGCGAGCCCGCTGAGCAGGCAGCAAAGGTCGAACGCTCCGGACTGCAGGGCTTTTTTGAGTTCATCGAAATCGTATCGGAAAAAGACCCCGAGACTTACGGCGGACTGGTTCACAAACACAAGATCGTGAAGTCTCACGGCTGGATGATCGGGAACAGCCCGCGCAGCGACATCAATCCGGCGATGAAGATCGGCCTAAACGCCGTTTACATCCCGCACCAGCACACCTGGAATCTGGAACACGAGCCGGTGATGGCGGGGTCGGGAAAGCTTGTGATCCTGCCTGCCTTTCGCGAACTGCGCGGCCATTTCTAACCTCGGCGGACTACCCAAATTGGACGTTGTATCCAACCCGGCAGGCCCGAATCTAATTTCACAGGACACCCACAAAGGAGAGACTCATGGCTACGGCGACACCTCCGATGAAGACTGATTGGCGCCAGGAGTGGTTCGAGATTGAGGACGCCACGTATTTGAACGTGTCTGGCCAGGCGCCCATGCCGCGCGTATCCCTCCGTGCAACGCAAGCCGCGATGGAAGCGAAGAAGTTCCCGCATCACGTCCAAGATTCCACATTCTACGAAATCCCAGACCGTCTGAGGGCCTCCCTCGCCCGGCTGATTGGCGGGAAAGCGGAGGAAATCGCGCTGACCAGCGGAGCGAGCGCGGGCGTGGCAGCGGTGGCCTACGCGCTCGCGTGGAAGCCCGGCGACGAAGTTATCACCTCTAAGGGCGAATTCCCGCTGCAATACACGGCATGGAAGCCGATGGAAGAACGCGAAGGCCTAAAACTGAAAATTGTTGCTCCACGAGGGCGGTTCCTCACCGCGGATGACCTGATTGCCGCGATGACGCCGAGGACACGAGTGGTTTCCGTGAGCCTGGTGCGATTCGACGATGGCTCGCTGCTGGATGCTCCGCGCGTCGCCGCAGCCTGCCACGCGCAAGGAGCTTTGCTGCTGCTGGACGTCAGTCAGTGTTGCGGAGCGATGCCGCTGGATGTCCATCAGCTGGGTGCGGACTTTCTGGTATGCGCCGGATACAAATGGCTGCTCGGCCCCTTCGGCACGGGATTTTTCTGGATCAAGGGCGAGCATCTCTCGAGGGTGCGCCCAGCTCCGTTTTATTGGATGGCCTTGGCGGGCTCGCATAATTTTGCTTCCCTATCGTTCGACGATCCGAAGCCGGCCGCAAGCGCAAAACGGTGGGATTCCCCGGAGTGGGCCAGCCAGTTCAATTTCAACCTGGTGGCCATGGAGAGTTCTGTTGATTTTGTCTTACGAATGGGGCCGGAAACAGTTGCGGCACACAACCGGAAATTGCTCGACTTGATGTTTGAACGCCTGCCAAAGGATCGCTGTGTTCCCGCGAGTCCGCTAGATGCGGCAGAACGCGGCCCGTATGCCTGCTTTGCTGCGCGGAACCCGGAAAAGACAGCCGAGCTTTACCAACACCTGCGGAAAGAAAATGTGATCGTGAGCCTCCGCGAAGGAAACATTCGCGTCTCGCCGCACTTGTTTAACACGGAGCGGGACGTCGATCGCCTCATCAGCGTGATCACTCCATGACCCAACAGGCGCCTTGGCCGAAAATTGCCGTCGTTGGCGCCGGCGCCGTGGGCGGATACTTTGGCGGGATGCTGGCGCGAGCGGGCGCGCCGGTCGTGATGATCGGGCGTTCTGCTTTTGTTGCGGCCGTAGTAGCGAAAGGCCTGTACCTGGACACACTGCAGTTTCAGGAGAATGTGCGAGTCGAGGCCTCGACGGAGCTCAGCGCGGTTCGAGGCGCGGAGATTGTTCTATTTTGCGTGAAGACCACGGACAACGACGCCACCGCCCGCGCGCTGGCCCCCTTGCTCGCTCCGGGCGCAGCCGTCCTGAGTCTGCAGAATGGCGTGGACAACGTGGAACAAATTCGCGCCGCCTCTGGGATGGAAGCTCTTGCAACGGTGGTGTACGTCGCGGCTTCCCTGCCGGAACCGGGCCGCGTGAAGCACGTCGGCCGCGGAGATCTCGTCATCGGACCTCAGAACGAGACGACAGAGCGCATCGCGGCGCTCTTTGCGCGAGCCAGCGTGCCGTGCCGAATTTCCGAGAACATCGAAGGCGAGTTATGGACCAAGCTGGTGTGGAACTGCGCGCTGAATGCAGTATCCGCGCTAGGCCGCGCGAAATATGGCCAGATTGCCGGTAGCGCCGAGGCATGGAAAGTTGTCGAGGCCACGGTCTATGAAGTTTTGGCCACAGCCCGTGCCGCCAATATCCATCCGCCAGGTTTGGAAGATCCAAAGGCCGCACTCGCCGGAGCGCTCAAGATTGCGACGCAGATGGCCGAGGCGCTTTCCTCAACGGCGCAAGACCTGAATCGCGGCAAACGCACGGAAATTGATTCCCTGAACGGCTACATTTCGCGCCGCGGAGCGGAACTCGGCGTGCCCACACCGGTCAATCACGCGCTCTATGCGCTGGTGAAGCTTGCCGAGGGCCGCTCGTAATCCGAGCTCAGCAAATATTGAAGTTCTAATGATTGCCAGGTGGGTGGAAGGGGATGTGGACGATGGCCTCGAACTCGACGGACATGCCTTGCCTCGCAGCCGGACGAAATTTCCACTGGCTGAGCGCGTTCATGGCGTTAGCATCGAGCTGCTCATCGATGCCGTGCACCAGTTGAATGCTGTCCACTGAACCATCGCGTCGAATCACGGCGTAGAGCACGACTTCGCCCTCCACACGCTCGTTGATCAGGGTGGGTGGATACTTCGGATCGACTTTCCTCAGCGGCGCGGGGCCTGAAATATCCTGCGAAGCAAGCCTCGGGCCCTCGGAATTCACGCGCAGCTCGGAAAAGTTCAAAATCCAGCTTCCGGTGGCGCTGTTTAAGTTGGGCATGTTCACGAGCAACTTATAAACTTTTTTCGAAGCGAAGATCTGCTCCGGTTGCGCGCCTGGCGGGAGAGATGCGAAATTGGGCGGCCCAATTCTCTCCGGGGCATCATCGATCTCTGTGTGCGGACCCGGCCGGGTGATGAGGGCATGTAGTGCGGGCGCGCTGATCTTTGGCTGTACGCCCATGCCTGAAACACTAGTGTTCGCAGGCGGATGTCCACCGCTGATGCTCACGTCCAGCGCATTTTCCCCAGCAACACTGCCCGTTCTTGCTGCTCCGCTGCCTGCCGATCCGCCGCCCGTACCTACATTGACGCCTGGTGTTTCGTTTGGCGAGCCTCCGGGGACAGCGGGCCGCTTGCCTTCCGGAGAAATGGAAACCCGCGCGGCAAGATTTCCCTGTGGAGGCGCGACGGGCGCGGGCGGAGCAGGAGTGGAGGAGAGCGCAATGAATCTCGCGGGGTTTCCATTCGCGGCGCTGAGCTGTGCGGCGCCCACGTCAGGCGCGGGCCCTGTCTCTCCGGTCTGCGCGCGCGGAGCGACGCGCGGGGCAGCACCCGCGTTCAGCTCCAATTTTGGCCGCGCGGGACCGTTCGGAGAAACCGCCAGAGCGATTTCTCCCGCTTTCTGTTCAAACGTGGGCACGTCCGGCAATGGCACGGCAGTCGCTGTTGCCGCTCGATGCTCGCGCGGGCGCAGCTTGGCGAGTGCCGCTTCGTTAATCTGCAACCGGGGCCGCGCCGGGCCCGCCATCTGCTGAAACTGCACCACGTTCGGAAGGTCCGGAAGAATTTTGGGCGGCTCCAAGGGTACAGCGGAATTGATGAGAGTCTGGCGCGGATGCGTCGGATGCAAAGGGTCGGTGAGGATGCGCTGCCGGGGATGAAACGCGTCCGCGCCTTGCGGCGCGATTGGCTTGTTCGGCTCTCCGCGGGGGCTTGGTTTTGGCTTGGGGCCCCTAAGTTCCAGCAGCGGAAGATCGTTGATCGGCCCTGACCAGGTGAGTTGGGTGTTGTCGAACGCGGAATAATGGCGCGCGGCGGCAGGGAGCTGCGGAAACGGTATGGTCAGAAGCACAAGATGCCATAAAGCGGCGGCGACGATCGCCCGGCGAGGGATTCGCCACTCAATCCAGCTATCCTTGAAAAATCCGCCGGCCAGAAAATTCCGGGGAACAGGCGTTCTCCTAAAGAGAACGCCGAAACTGCTGCCGATGCCCTGGTGAAAACTCCCCCAGGCCACTTCCAATTGCGGCCCTTCTCCAGACTTTAGGCGCACGGGCTCGACCGGCTCTTCAGCCTGGCCGAGAAGATTGAATGCACAGCTGACCTGGTCCAATGACATGTCCCTCTGGATTATACCGGCCCGGGCACCCAGGTGCTCGAGAGCGCCACGGAGCGGAAGCACTTCAAACTAGATGAAGCCCGGCCCTCTGGGGTTTACTCAGCAGAGCCGCTCTTGCCATCCGGCGCGCCGACGCGGCGGTAGAAACTCAGGGCCGCGTCACCCTGTTTGAGAATGCGGAATCGTCGCAGAGCGCCGGCTTCTTCGGGCAACCCGAAGCTGCGCCGATGTTCGACAACCACGATGGCGCCGGGCGCAAGAAAATTCTCCGAGCCGAGAAACCGCAGGACCCGGGCGTACTCCTCGGCGGCTGCGTAAGGTGGGTCGAGAAAAACGTAATCGAATCCCTTTTGTTCCTGCTTCTGCCGGGATGCCAGCATTTCCAGCCCCCGCAAAGCATCGGCGGCCAGCACGGTCACTCCGGAACGCACGCCGAGCGAATCGAGATTGCGGTGGATCAGCGCAGCGGCCGGTGGGTGATTTTCGATGAAGACAACTTCCGCGGCTCCGCGACTAACCGCCTCAATACCAATCGCTCCGGTTCCGGCAAAAAGATCGAGGAAACGCGACCCGGCAACGTTCGAGCTGAGCACGTTGAAGAGAGTTTCACGCAGACGGTCGCTCGTCGGCCGGAGCGCCAGGCCCTTGAGGCTCTTCAAAATGCGGCTGCGGTAGGTTCCGGCGATGACGCGCATGAATGTAGTTATTAGTTGTCAGTTCTTAGTTCTTAGTCAAGGGACAAAGCTAAAGATTGCGAGGACCAATCTCCGCGCAAGGCGGGCCACTGCGGAAACTTCAAATAAAGACTGACGGCTCAAAACTGTATTTTCAGCCAATGCGGGCGAGATGATAGCGCCGCTGCCACTGGGAGGGCAGGATTCGGAGGAGATTCCGCAGAGTCTCCTGCTGAGAGGGGTCGTCAGCAAGCGCAAGGGCTTCAAACCGCGCAAGTTCAAGCAATTCGCGATCACGCAAGGGATTCGCGATGTGAAAACCAAGATCGCCGGATTGCCGCGTACCGAAAAATTCTCCTGGCCCGCGAAGTCGCAGGTCTGTTTCGGCAATTTCGAAGCCGTTGGCCGTGCGCACCATGGCTTCCAACCGCGCGCGGGCTTCGTCGGTCATCCTCACCGGCGCCACCAAAATGCAATGAGATTTCTCCGCGCCGCGGCCGATGCGCCCGCGAAGCTGGTGAAGTTGCGCGAGGCCGAAGCGCTCCGCGTGTTCGATCACCATCACGGTTGCGTTCGGAACATCAACTCCCACTTCCACGACCGTCGTCGCCGCTAAAATGTGGACCTCATTCTTGCGGAAGCGTTGCATGACGTCTTCCTTTTCATCGCTGGAGAGCCGGCCATGCAGTAATCCGAGCTTTAATTTTGGAAAAACTTCCCTCGAGAGGCGTTCGTACTCTTCCATCGCCGCTTTCAGCTCGAGTTTCGATTCTTCGATCACCGGATAGACGATGTATCCCTGGTGCCCGGCCGCGACTTCGCGACGAAGAAATTCCCAAACGCCGGCAAGATGCTGCTCCGTGGTCATGCGCGTGGCGATGGGAGTGCGCCCCGGCGGCAGCTCATCGAGAACGGAAACGTCCAGATCGCCATAGAGCGTGAGTGAAAGCGTGCGCGGGATAGGCGTCGCGGTCAACACCAGGACATGCGGCGCGTGACCGTGCGAGGCAGCTTTATCCATCAGCCGCTTGCGCTGCAGCACGCCGAAGCGGTGCTGCTCATCAATAGCCACAAAACCGAGCCGCGCGAATTCCACGTTTTCCTCGATCAGCGCGTGCGTGCCGATGACGAGCTGCGCTTCGCCGGAGCGGATGCGTTCGAGGGCAGCCGATTTTTCCGAAGCCTTGAGACCGCTAATCAGCAGCTCCACGCGATAACCCGCCTTCGCAAGAATGCGGCGCGCGGAAAGGAAATGCTGGACGGCGAGAATCTCCGTGGGAGCCATCAGCACCGCCTGGGTGCCATTCTCGATGGCGATGACCGCCGCTTGGAGCGCAATGATGGTCTTGCCGCTGCCGACGTCGCCCTGGAGCAGGCGATTCATCGGCGAGGGCTTTTCCAGATCCGCCACGATTTCGGCAAGAACGCGTTTCTGCGCCGCCGTCGGCTTGAACGGCAGGATGTTCTTCAACGCTTCACGCACGGCATCTTCCCGCACGCGGAACGCAATGGCGTTTTCCCTGCGGACCGCTCTGCGGTCCATGGCGAGACTAAGCTGGTACAGAAAGAATTCCTCGAAGATGAGCCGTTGCTGCGCCGGAGACCGGAACGTGTTCAGCGCATCGAGCGATTCTGCCGGCGCAGGAAAGTGCGTGTGGATCAGCGCTTCGCTGCGCGAAGGATAGCCGAGGCGCGAGCGCAAGCCCTCCGGCAATACGTCCGGCATCTTCGGATCGATGAGCTGCACTGCTGCGTACATCGCGCGGCGAATCTGCCGGGAACCAAACGTCCCGATGGCCTCGTAGATCGGCACGATGCGGCCGACTTCGGTGGAGTCCATCTCTTCGCTGCCTAGCACCTCGATCTGCGGGTTGATCATTTCCAGCCGCGCAGGGCGTAGCTTGTCGATCTCCGCCTTGCCGTGAAGGATCAGTTGCTGGCCCGGCTTCAGCCGCCCTTCTAGATAGCCGCCGTGAAAAAACTTGCACGGCAACAGACCGCCGGCATCATCTTGCACGAGCAAGTGATAGATGGCGTCGCGGCCGCGCATGGTCCGCACCGCCTGGCCGCTCATCACGCGGGCGCGTATGGTGTAAGTGCCATTCGGTTGAATTTCCTTCACTTTGGAAAATTGGATGCGGTCTTCGTAACGGAACGGCAGATAACCCAGCAGATCCTCGAGCGTGTAAATCCCGCGCTCGGCGAGCAATTCCGCGCGCTGCGGGCCAACGCCCTTGATCATCCGTACTTCGGTGCTGAGACTCATTGCCATTGACAAGTGAAACCTGACCTCTGTTGACTCATCTTCTTTATATCATTCCCGCCGTGAACATAAGGCAGCGGCGAAACTTGCGCCCCGGGCGTGCGTACCGATAGAGTGAGGGTTTGGTGTATCACTGGGAGGCTCAGGTGGCGGAAGACCATCTTTCGGGTTCCGAGAAGCGCGCTCTGGCCCTTTGGGTGATCCTGGGAATTCTTGGCTCGCTTTTCGCGTACAGATACTTCTTCCGCGCTTTTCCGGAAGCCTCCGTGAATTTTCAGGTGTCGCGCGATGAAGCGCAGTCTCGCGCTCAGAAATTCGTCAGTGGCCTCGGCGAGAATATCACCGGCTATCAATCCACGATTGTTTTTGACGTCGACGACAACGCCAAGGTCTACCTGGAACGCGAACTCGGCTTGCAGCAAGCAAACAAGCTCATGTCCTCCCAGCTGAACATCTGGTTCTGGGACGTGCGCTTCTTCAAGCCGCAACAGGAAGAAGAATTTCGCGTCCGCGTCAGCCCCGCAGGACAGATTGTCGGCTACGACCGCAAAATCGAGGAATCGCGCGCCGGACCTTCGCTCGATCGCGCGACGGCGCAATCCGCCGCGCAGAACTATCTCGCCGCGAAGCTCGAACTCGATCTGAGCGGCTGGGATCTTCTCCCCGAGGAAGCCAATTCGAACAAGCGCCCGAACCGCCTCGATTGGTCGTTCACTTGGGAGAAGCACGGCTTTCGCGCGAAGGATGCGCCCTACCGGTTGCAAGTCATTCTGCAGGGCGACCGCATCGGCGGCAGCGAAGAATTCTTGAAAGTCCCTGAGGCCTGGCTGCGCAGCTACCAGCAACTTCGTTCCACGAATATCTTCTACAACCAGGTCGCCATCATTCCGTATGTTTTACTGCTCGGCAGCGCTCTCTGGGTGGGCATTTCCCTTACGAAGCTCGGCCGGACGAGCTGGGGTGGCGCCATTAAATTGGGCGTGGTCGTCGCCGTGCTGTTTTTCCTGATGGAGCTCAATCAGTGGCAATCCACGCGCGCCGGCTACGACACGCACGATTCCTATGCCAGCTTTGTCGTCCTCCGGCTGGGTATTGTTCTGCTTTCCGCACTGGGCACGGCGCTGATGGTGACTTTGGTGCTCCCGGGCGGCGAACCGCTCTATCGTGCCTATCAACCGGATCGCATGCGGCTTTCCAAAACCTTCACGTTGCGCGGCCTGCGTTCGAAGGAATTTTTCTCCTCGGCGGTTGTCGGGCTATCCCTGGCCGCGGCGCACATCGGCTTTATTGTCGCCTTTTACATGATCGGCAGCCGCTTCGGCGTCTGGGCGCCGCAGGACTTGAATTATTCAGACGCGGTTAACACTTCCTTCCCTTGGATCGCCGGCGTGGCCATCGGGCTGATGGCCTCCACCAGCGAAGAATTCCTGTTTCGCCTTTTTGCCATTCCCTTTGTCGAAAGCGTCACGAAATCCCGCGTTCTCGCCGTCATCCTTCCCGCGTTTTCCTGGAGCTTTCTGCACAGTGCGTACCCCCAGGAACCCGGCTACATTCGCGGCATTGAAGTCGGCATTATCGGGATCGTTGCGGGGATTGTGATGTTGCGCTGGGGCATCGTCGCGACCCTCATCTGGCATTACACCGTGGATGCCTCGCTGGTCGGCCTGCTCCTGATCCGTTCGAACAGTCTCTACTTCAAAGTTTCCGGCGTGATCGTGGGAGCAGCAGCTCTTGCGCCTCTGGTGTTCGCGGGGATCTCCTTCTTGACGCGCGGCCGGTTTGAAAGCGTTGACGACCTCCTGAATCGCGCGGAGCCTGCGCGAGAGATTGTCTCCACAAGTGAACCCGTTGCACCTGCTGCCGAGGCGAGGTCACGCCGCTACGACGCCCTCGCGCCGGGCATGATCGGATTCCTCGCGGTCTGCCTGCTCGTGGGAGGCTTGCTGACCTGGCGTCTGAAGCCGGAATCCATTGGCGAATACCTGAAACTCTCCGTTGATGCGCGCTCCGCCCGCAGGGATGCCGACCAGTTCATGCACCAGCGCGGCCTGGACCCAAAGTCCTACTATCACGCCACCACTCTGGTCGACACCACCGATCCTCTTGTAAATGAGTTTCTTCGCCAGCGCATGGGCCTCGCCGGCGCAAACGCGATCTATGCCACTCGGGTTCCCGGCGCGCTGTGGCGCGTCCGCTACTTCCGCGACAGCCAGCCGGAAGAATATTCCGTCATCCTCAGGCCGGACGGCTCGCTCCATTCTTTCCGGCATACCCTTGCAGAGGAAACGCCAGGCGCGTCGCTCACCAAGGACGAAGCCGTGTCCCGCGCGGAAAAATTTCTCGCGGATGAAAAGAAAATTAATTTGAAAGCCTGGACGCTCGTCGAAGACAATTCGGAGAAGCGGCCGCATCGCACCGACCACACCCTCACATGGGAACAGAATGAGCCGCTCGACGCCGCGCAATCTTCCTCCGCCGGCCCGGCGGATCATGCGCATGCGCGCATGGATGTCCAGGTACTCGGCGACGAAGTCACCAACTACCGCACCTACATCAAAATTCCCGACGACTGGCGCCGTAAACAGGAAGAACTCACGCTCTTCCGGACCATCTTCAACTACGGAATTCCCGTTCTGCTGTTCGGAGGCTTGAGCCTCACCGCGCTGATCGTTTTCCTCAGGAATCTGAAGTCGGAAGCGGCACGCTCGATTCCCTGGAGGCGTATTGCTTCGTGGTCCATCTGGGGATTTGCTGGGTATGTGGTGGTCTTCACGCTCGGGAATCGCATCCCTAATTTTATGAGTGCTTACAACACCGCGATTCCCCTCAAGATGATGTTTGGAGGCATTGCCATCGGCGCGCTGCTTGGCGCTCCCTTGTACTTTGGCGGAATCGTGCTGCTTTTTGGCATGGCGTGGTATTACGCCGCGCGATCTTTCGGTGAAGAGCGTCTGCCGGGATGGGCCGGCATGCCTTCAGATTATTATCGCGATGCGCTCTGGATTGGGCTGGGCGGATCCGCCGCGCTGCTAGGATTGGAGCGCATCCTCGCAACCGCTTCGACGCACTGGCCGACCGTGCATCGTTCGCTCGAAGCATCGTTTGGCCAGGACTTCGACGCCTTGCTCCCCTTCGCCTCGATCACCGCCGGAACGGTGCTGCGCGGCCTTCTTCTGACAGGCCTGGTCCTGGCGATCGCCACCTTTGTGGCATCGCAGATTCGCCAGCCCGGACTCCGCCTTATGCTCTTCCTGATTGGCGCTCTGGCTCTCGCCGGCGGCGCGTGGGGCAGCCCTGCCGACCTCGCCAAGCAATTCCTGGCACGCGTGATTCTTCTTGGCGTTCTCGTTATCGGCATACGCATGGTAATGCGTTTCAACCTCCTCGGTTGCTTTCTCGTCGTTGCCGGAACTTCCCTCGTCGGCGGCGCCGCCGAACTGCTGGGGCAGCCGGATTCTTTCTACCGCGCAAACGGCTTTGCCATTCTCCTGGCGCTGGTTTTGCTCTTCGCGTGGCCATTTGCTGCTTGGCGCGTGCGCGGATCATCAAGTGCCGCGTAGACGGTCACTGCGTCCCTGCCGGTGGCCAACTAAGGGCCTGGGACTGACCTCGCTCAGGCAATAATTGAGAAACAAAATCCACAGGTTCTGCGTTGTTATAGTGGGAAGTGGTGCTTACCCAATAGAGAAAGTTACGTCCAAATTGGGTGGTCGCGTCGTGCCCGATGTTCCGCGGAATGCCGGAATTTCAGTTAAAGTGTTGTTTTACTAGCGGCAACACCGGCGCAAGCGAAAAGAAAGCGAATATGCAGCTTCCCAGATGGGCTCTGGCTTTGGCCGACGACAACGGACGCTTGGGCAGCACGGATGCCGCCCTGGCTTCGGTGACCTCTTTGTCCAACCTTGACGAGCGGGCGGTCGTTGCGGAAGCGCAGGCAGGCAGCCGCGCCGCTTTCGAGGAACTTGTCCGCCGTCACGACCGCGACGTCCTGCGCCTCGCTCTAAACCTCATGAAGCGGCCCGAGGATGCCCGCGACGTGTATCAGGAAGCTTTCCTCAAGGTCTACCGCAATCTCCACCGCTTTCGCTTCGAATGCAGCTTTTACACCTGGCTCTACCGCATCGTCACCAATGTTTGCCTCGACCATTTGCGCCGCCGTCAGGCGCGTCCGGAAGACCAGGCCCCGGAGTTGAATTCCGCCCTGCGCGAGGAAGGCGTCACCGACTTCTTTGAACGCCAGCGCGAGCACCGCCCCACGCTGGACCCTGAACGCACCTTGATGGGCCAGGAAATCCAGTCCCGCATCGCCCGCGCCATGGAGCGCCTCTCGCCTCGCGAGCGGATCGTCTTCGAGATGAAGCATTATCAGGGATTGAAGCTCCGGGCGATCGGCGACGCGCTCGGCACGACCGAGGAAACGGTGAAGAATTCGCTTTTCCGCGCAACGCGCAAACTCCGCATTGAATTGGGAGAGCTGCGATGAGCGCCTTTGAGAAGCAATTGAACTGCAAGGGCGTCGCGCCTCTTTTGGTTTTCTATGTCTGCGATGAAATAAGCGATAAGGAGCGTCAGCAGATTGAATCCCATCTCGCGGCTTGCCCGGCCTGCGCGGCTCAAGTCGCTGATGAGCGCGGTTTTCAGGAAACCATGGCAGCCATTCCACAGCCCGCTGATGAGCTCGATTCTTCCGGTGTCCTCCTGGCACAATGCCGCAGCGAGCTTGCCGAAGCCCTCGACGATCTTTCCGCGCCGCCGCTTCAGGAACACTGGCGGCCATTCGGCTGGCTGCGCCGCTGGATGGCGTTGCGTCCCGCCTGGAGCGGCGCTCTTCTGGTCCTGTTTGGAATCCTCGTCGGGACCCAGGTGATTTCCCGGCTGCAGGACGGAAATAACGGCAATGCAAACCTGCAAGCTGTGAACGTGATGGCCAAGCCGCAGCTCACGGAAGACCAATTGTCGAAAATGGCTGTCGCGGGGATTAATTTTTCGCCTTCTTCCGGCTCGGCACCGGGCACCGTACAGCTGCAGCTGAGCGCCGAACAGCCGCTCGTGCTCTCCGGCAACGTCGACGATAGCGATATGCGCCGCGTGCTGACTTACGTCGTCGAGAATGGCGACCGCTTCGATTCCGGCGTTCGCCTCGATTGCCTGGACGCGCTGAAGGCCGGTGTGCGGGATCAACAGGTGCGCCGCGCGCTGATCGTCGCTGCCCGCAGAGATCAGAATCCCGCCGTGCGCATGAGAGCTCTGGAATCGCTGCGTGACGCGGCTGAGGATGACGCCGTGCGCCAAGTGCTCATGGATGCTCTGGAACACGACGCCAATCCCGGTGTGCGCGTCGAAGCCGTCAACCTTCTCGTTCGCTCCCTGAGGAACGAGGCACCCGATCTCTCCGCGCTGGCGCCTCACGTGCCTGCCGTCGCCCCTGTTCCGCCGCCGGCCGTCTCCGCGTCTCCTGTCACTGATCCGTCCGTGGAACGCGTGGTTCGCGTGCTTCAGCAGTTGCAGCGCCGGGATCCCAGCCGCTATGTGCGGTTGCGCAGCGCCGCTGCCTTGCGGCAGATTGGGCCGCGCGACGCGCAGTAGCTGGTCATCCAGGAAGAAATTTCGTTCGACGATGAGCTTACGCCTCCATCCGATTCGTTTTTCGCCGGCGCGCATGGCCGTTTGCCGCCGGGTGCTGGCGTTCGCGCTGTGCGCGGCCGCATTGCCAGTTTTTTCCTTGGCTGGCCCGCGGCCCGCCGCCTTCGAGATTTCTAAGACCCCCGATCCTGCCGTGCATTCATCGGTTGTCCGTTCCGGTGTCCTGGAAACCAAAGACGGGCTGATACTCCGCCTCGCGACCGACCTCGGTTCCGTCAGGATCCTCACTCTCGAACCTGGCGCCCCTCCCGTCGTGCGTTACAGCGTGCAAATTGAAACTGATGCCCGTGGTCCGGCTGCTCAGCAACTCCTTGACAACTATGTTCTCAAGGCAAAGCCCACTTCTTTCGGCGTCGAAATCACTGGGACGCTCCCGCCGCAAGCCAAGCGCTCCCCCGATGCCCAGTTCTGGGTGCAATTTGAAGTCACCGTTCCGCGCGGCTACAGCGTCGACATCAATACCGAAGCCGGCGACATCGAAGCCCAGGACATCGGCGGTACCGCCCGCCTGAGCACGCAAGGAGGGAATATTCGCACCGGGCGAATCGGCGGCTCGGGTCTGCGCGACGCCTCCTCGGGCCACGCCGTCGCCAAGCTGGAAACGCAAGGCGGCCACATCCAGGTTCTCGATGTCGCCGGTGATCTCACGGCGTTCACTGCGGGCGGCCACATCAACGTCGGTAACATCGCCGGAGACGCATCGCTGCGTACCGGCGGCGGGCACATTCGCGCCGGGCAGATCGTCGGGCGCGCCGATCTGGAAACCGTGGGTGGCAACATCACCGTCGCTCACGCCGGGAACTACGTCAGCGTGCGCACCGGCGGGGGCCAGATCGATTTCGGCGAAGTGCGCGGCTCGGTTCATGCACAGACGGGCGGCGGCGGCATTCGCATCATGTACGTCTCTGGACCGATGGAAGTGGAATCGAGCGGCGGGAGCATCTGCTTGACGCGCGTGGCCGGCGCCGTGCAAGCCGCCACCGGGGGCGGCACAATTACCGCGTGGATTAATCCGGACCCACTTTCCGGGAATGGAACGGTGCATCTTGGTGGCGCATCGCAACTGGCTTCCGGCAACGGCGATATCATCGTGTACTTGCCGCGAAATCTTGCCGCGACCATCGACGCCGTTGTGGCAAACGGCGGCGAGCAACATATTGAAGCGGATTCCGCCCTGCACCTCTCCGTTCAGTCTCCCAGCACGGGTACTGGCCCGGTGCATGCTGTAGCAGTTCTGAATGGCGGCGGCGCTCCACTCAAGTTGCGTACCACCGCCGGGAAAATCCGCCTTCAGTTCTTGGATTCGGAGACGGGTCTCCGCGATTCCCTCATTCGCGAACAGCTGGAGCGCATCAATGAGCGCCTCCAGGAATATCAGTTTGAAAAAGTCAGGATTCTGGAGCCGGCGGCCCCGGTGAATCCCTCGAACGAGTCGGAAACCGCCAAGAGTGACTGGCTCGAGAGCTGGCTCACCAATTTGGAGGTCGCCTTCACCGGCGGCTTGCGCGAAGATCCCGACGACTTTCAGAAGCGGCTTGTCTATTCGCCCAAGCCTTCCTACCCCGCACTGGCGCAGCGTGCTGGGGTCCAGGGCATTGTGAGGCTCCAGGTCCGCGTCACCAAGGACGGCCGCGTTGAAGTCCAGAAGCTTCTGGAGGGCGAGCCGGCCCTCGCCGACGCTGCCATCGCCGCCGTGAAACAATGGCGCGCGAAGCCGGTTTCCATGAACGGCAGACCGGTCGAGGTGATCTCGGCCGTGACATTTAATTTTCAATTGCACTGACGCTCTCTCGGCTCAGCGCGCACGGATATCGTTCGGGTCCTCGGTTCTTGTCGGTAGCACGCACTCGAAAGGGGGAGAACGTTATGCTTCGTCATGCTTTCCGCGCGACTGCTCTGTTTGTCCTCATCCTGGCCGTGGTCTGGGCCGTACCCAGCTACGCCATCAGCAAGGAGTTCAACCAATCCTATCCGCTCCAGCCGGGCGGTTCCTTCGAGTTGCAAAACGTCAACGGGGCCGTCGAAGTGCTAGGCTGGGATCGCAACGAGATCGAAGTTCACGCTGTAAAGACGGCGAAGCAAAAGGAGTCCGACCTCGAGCGCGTCTCCATCGAAGTTGACGCCAGGCCGGATGCCGTTTCCATCGCCACGCACTATCCGCCGAACGAGGGCGTCGAAGTGG
>CAVWHL010000028.1:0-27891 GCA_963754855.1 uncultured Acidobacteriota bacterium | reverse complement strand
TCCGCCCGAGGCCAGGACCAGTTCCACGCGGTCCATCGCTTCCTTGAACGCCGTGCTCAAATAGCCGCGATTGTCCCCGACGATAGATTTGCGCACCACTTCAATGCCGAGTTTGTTCAGCTCCTCGGTCAGAAAGAGAGAATTGGTGTCGATTCGGTCCGGCGTCAGCATTTCCGAACCAACGGCGATGATTTCCGCTTTCATTTCGTCAATTATCCGGGGAGCGGCTGGCCGCGGACGTCCCAATCCAGCGTGAAGAGCGCGCCTGTGGTGGCCAGGATGGCGCGGCCGGAAGGCTGCAGCGCCAGGCCGACGAGGCCCGATCCGCTCAAGACCACGTCAGCATGCGCCTGCGGCGTTATCCGCACGATGCCGCGGCGGCCAGCCATACGACGCGGCGACGTAAAGATTCGCGTCGCGATCGAATGCCAATCCTTGCGGCCTGCCCAAACCGCGGAAGAACACGCTGACCTCGCCGCCCTGCGTGATGCGGTGCACGCGGTCAAAGCTGGAGGTCGTCGGTCCGGTGACGTACAGATCGCCGTTCGGATGAAACGCCAGGTGATACGCGGCAATCGAAGGCTCCAGCGTCGCGAAAACAAAAATTTCCCGCTCGCGGCTGATCTTGAAAACCGTCCCGCTGCGGTCGCCGACGTAGAGATTCCCCGCGTGGTCGAAGGCGATGCCCGTCGCAACTCCCATGCCTTCAATCCACTGCTCGGCACGGCCATCGGGCGTGATGCGGTGGATCGTCCCGTCGTTCCGGCAGGAGACGAAAAGATTCCCCTCGCGATCGAGCGCCAGTCCGCTGGGATTCACAAGCGAGGTGACAAACGGCTTCACGTTGTAGTTCGCGGTGATTTTGTAGAGCGATACGGGAACGCGCTGGCCCCGCGGCCCGGAAAACGTCACGTAAATATTCCCCTCGTGATCCACCGCCGGATTTGCCACCGGATGCAGATTGTCCGCGATTTGCAATCCAATATGCACGGGATGCGGCTGGCTTTCCTGTCCGGCCGTGGCCACGCGAACCATTCCTCCGCCCGCGCCCTCCGGAACGCGCGCGATCAGCCGGTTTTCACTGGCCAGCGCGAGCGCGGCTTCCGCTTCCCCGAATCGCACCACCGGGCGAGCCTGCGCGCGCGAGACAAATCCGTGGCCGTGAATGGTGATCTCCCCACCGGGAATGGCCGCCGCGGGCGCGACTCTCTCAATGTGTGGGATGCCGTTTTTTTCTGCCGTGGTCCCAAAGCCTAATTTCATATCACTCTGAAGTGTAACGCCAGACGCAGAAGAATTGCAGCGTAGATCCCGGCCATCCAGTCATCCGCCATGATTCCCCATCCGCCCGGCAGTTTTTCCAGCCGCCGGATGGGCCACGGCTTCCAGATGTCAAACACGCGAAAAAGTATAAAACCCGCCAGCAGGTATTTCCAGTTGAACAGTCGGTATATCAGCTCGATATCCTTGCCGGAGTAATCCGCATCGCTGGGCACGAGCCCGGGAGCAAAGAACGGGACAAGGCCGAGGAGAAGAGTTAGGTGCTGGCCAGAAACCTCATCTATTACCACATATTGAGGGTCATGCACGCCCGCGTAGTTCGCTACGCGCGCGGCGCTCCATACACCAATGCCCGCGAGGAAGAGAGTCAGCAGTGTTGGGACGAGCGTGAACGGAACGGTCGCCGGAGGCTGATTGTGAAATCCTGGCAATAGACCACGAGATACCCAGATCATTACCTGGAATTCAATGGGAACTAAGAGGCAGGCAACTGCGACGCCCACGAGGGAGCCAAATGTACCAGGTGCTTTGGGAATGTAACCGACGCCCAGCGAAGTCGCGATGGCAAGCGCGAGGCGCGGCTTCTTGCGCGGTGCGTCGGGGCTCGGCGCGGCGTCAGTGTTCGGTATCATTCGGATTTTCGAGGTCGAGGATGATCGTCTTGCGCTCCTTTTCGACAAGCTCTTCTTCGTCGAAGATCGGGTCGGAGACGACGTACTTTTCGGTGGCCCAGTTGCCTAGGTCGCGCTCCCGGCAGCGCTCGCTGCAAAAAGGGAAATCTTCGTGAACAGCGGAGTCGGTCTCAGTTTTGCAAATCGGGCATTTGTGTTTCATCTCGATTTATCCGTCATTTCGAGCGAAGCGAGAAATCTCTCTTCAGTTCTTTTTGGAAGAGGTGAGACTCCTTGTCCAGCCGGGCAGTTCCACCCCCGTCAGAATCAATTACGAAGGAAAGTCTACCCCAAGACGCGCAGCGGCGCGCCGGTAGCGATGCGATAAAGCTTCTGCGAAGCATCAGGACTCGCGGTTCCGGCCACGGAAAATGTAGCGCCGGCATCCTTGCCGGCTTCTTCCTTGCTCCTGAACCGCTTCGTAATTTCCACCACGCGCCCGATCAGGTCATACGCGTCTGTCTTGGTAATTTCCACGCGCGCCACATCGCCCGCAACCGCGACTTCTCCGCCGGGCAACTCGATATCCGTGAGGTACAGCTTCCCGTCGATCTCCGGCGCCATGCCCTCCAGCCGCGCTTCCCATACCATCGGGTTATCTTTCGAAGGGCCCTCGATCAGCGCCGTGAAGCTCCGGTCCTTCGGCGCGCGCGAATTTGCGTGCCCGTATTTTGCGCGCAAATTTTCGCGTGAAACTTTCTTTTGAATGGCCATCAGGCGGCGGCGGCGATCCGTGATCGTCTCCGCATCCACCTTCGCATCCAGCGCGTAACTGTCCGCATTGTCCACGTCCGAGTATTCGAACACGCCCATCCAATCCAGTTTCGCTGCCTTCACGAAATCGCAAAGCTCCTCGAAATCCGCTTCGGTTTCTCCGGGGAAGCCGGCAATAAACGAACTGCGCAGCGAAATGCCGGGAATCGTCGCGCGAACCCGCTCCAGCAGTTTCAGGAACGCGTCCCCGTTCGAACCGCGCTTCATGCGCGCCAGGACGTTGCGGCTCGCGTGTTGCAGCGGCATGTCCATGTACTTCGCGAGCCGCGGATGCGCCGCAATCGTATCGAGCAATTTTTGCGTCACGCGGTTCGGATACGCATACAAAAATCGCACCCACAGCAAATCATCCACTTGCGCCAATCTTCCCAGCAATTGCGCCAGTCCATCTCGCAAGCCCAAATCTTCGCCGTAGGAAGTCGTGTCCTGCCCGATCAGCGTGATCTCTTGCGCGCCCGCCGCGGCAAGATTCTCCGCTTCGCGCAACACCGATTCGAATCGCCGGCTGCGGAATGCGCCCCTCAGTTGCGGAATAATGCAAAACGTGCACGGATGATCGCAGCCTTCCGCGATCTTGATGTATGCGGCGTGCTTCGGCGTGGTGATGATGCGTGGTGTCAAATCGTGGTAGAGAAACGCGGGCGGTTGCGCGGGAAGCACGCGCAAATCTCCTTCCACCGCCTCCAGGATGCGCTCGACTTCGCCGGTGCCGACGACGGCATCCACTTCCGGAACTTGTTCCAGAATCTGGGCGCGGAATCTCTCGACCAGGCAGCCCGCCACGATCAGTTTCTTCGCCGCGCCGAATTTCTTGTGTTCCGCCATTTCCAGAATGACATCCACCGATTCCTTTTGCGCGGCTTCAATGAAGCTGCAAGTATTCACAACCAGCACTTCCGCTTCATCCGCGCGCGGCGTCAACTCATAGCCTTCGCGCGCAAGAATCCCCATCATCACCTCGCTGTCGACGAGGTTCTTCGGGCATCCCAGGCTGACGAATCCGACCTTGGTCATATGCGGTAAATTTGCGCCTTTGCGCAATCTCCAATTGTAACACGCAAGCGGAAGCAGGCATGAAATGGCTGTAGCTCAGGCCTTTAGGCCTGAGGATTTTTTTCCTGCTTCGTTGGATGGACCGAGAGAAGACAACCGAAGAGATTGATTCTTGCCGAGAACTGCTCAGCGCCCGCGGAGGCACGTTCGAATCTGCTCCAGCAATTGCCGCAGACGGGAGGTATCGCAAGGCGCGCCGCCGAACCGCGCTCGCGCGTAGATTTGCGTGAATTCCTGCAGGGCGGGTGCGAGATTCGGCGCATTCACCCCCGCCGCAAATTCTAAAGGCGTCTGTGTCTCAAGCCGCAAAAATCCGCGGCGCGCCAGCGTTCGCAGCAGTTCCGCATACAGGCGCGAGGCAAGCTGCGGGTTGCTGCGCGGCGATTTCGATGGACGCAGTTCGAAAAAAAGAAAAATGCGTCCGAACAAATCCGCGATCAGGTTGAATCGCAGCGCCACGAGAAAGAGAACGAGCGCGATTGGCAGCAAAAAGCGCAGCGCACTATGCTGAAACTGCCACGACTTGAGCCATTCCTTGCCTTTTCGTTGTTTCCGCTCGAACCATCCGTGCGCCGCTTCGCTCCAGTTCCGCGAACTACGCTGCAAATTCTGTGCCAGCACCATTTGGTGCGCAAAATCATAGCCCACCACCCATTCGCTCCAGGTGAGAGAAAGCCAGTCCGCATATTGGCCGAGGCGCGTAAGAACGCTTATTGTGTTCTGCGCCGATGGCGGCGTGGGATCAAACGTTTGCCAGCCGTCCCCGGGGAAATAAATCTCCACCCAACTGTGCGCATCGCTCGCGCGCACGATGTAATCGCCGCCCAGGTCGTTGTATTCGCCGGGAAGGAAACCGTTCACCTCGCGTGAAGGAATTCCGAGCGTGCGAACCATGATGGCCATTGCCGATGCAAAATACTCGCAATGCCCGGCTCGCGTCTCGAAAAGAAAATGGGCCAGCGGATCGTCCCCCGGTTTTCCCGCCAGATTCAGCGTGTAGGCGTAATGTGTGCGCAAGTAACTCTCGATGGCCAGCGCCTTCTCGAAGGGAGTTTGAGCGTTCTTGGTGATCTCCCTGGCAAGCTTGGGAATCCGCGGATCCAGCTCCGGCAATTGCAGGTACACGCTTGTGATTTCATTCGAATATTCCGTCGAAGCCTCGCGCAGCTTCGCCACATTCATGGATGGCAGGCGCGAGAAGCCCACGTAGCGGATCGCCGTGTAGTTGTGGAATGGATTTAGCAAACTGTTTGTAAAATCCCGGTAAATATAATTGTGACGCAGCGTGGAAAAGGCGCTTCCTGCCTCGCCCGTGAAATTTCCCTTGAGCGACACGACTCTCCCGGGAACGAAAATGGCATCGGTTCCCAGCGGTTCCAGAAAAACCGTGTAGAGAATTCCCGGCCCCGGCGCCTCCGCCTTCTGAGCGGAGGCCGGAACGTAGATCCATCCGTCGGCATTAGGCAGCAGCGTCTGCGCGCCATGTTCCGCAGTTGTCCATCGCTTCCCGTCGAACGTCGTCAGCGCGATGCCGCGCCAGCGCAGCCGGTCGTAGCCGATGGGCTTGCCCGTTTGCACGTGCATGACGACGGCGGAATTTTTCTTGATCTCGCCGATTTGGCCGAGTTCGACACTGTCATTGAAGCCGGTCATAAGAGAGGGGTTGAAGCTGGTGCGGCCAAGGTAGCCGGCGCTGAAGCGCGGGAAAAAGAAAAAAAGTGCGCTGCCCAGCACCATGGTTCCGAATGCCACGCTGAGGGCGACAAGAATTAGCGCGCGGCCCAGCCTCCGCTCGCGTTCCGGCGATGCGTTCGAAGCAGCCGAGACAGCGCCGAGGGCTCCGCGGCGCAATTCCATTCCGGCGAACGCGGCCACCCCAAAGAGCAGAAAGACGACGAAGAAAATCAAAAACGTGGTGTCCACGGTGAGAACGGCCGCCGCCAGGATTCCCGCAAAGGAAAGCATGGCCAGAAAAAGCGTGTCGCGCTCGCTGGAAGCGCTGTAAAAGCGAACGAGCGTGACGTACACCAGAAAATGAACCGTTCCCAGGAGCGCGGCGAAGAGCGGGGGATTGGAGGATCCCCCCACGAAGAATCGAGAGAGGAATACCGCGTCTATTGGAAAAAAAAACAGATAGGCGAGGACGAGCAAGGTGGCCGCGCGGTGCGAAAGTTCGGCGGGGTGTCCATGCCACCAACGGTAGCCTTTATAAAGAACGGCCAGGGGACCAATCAGGCTGGTGAAGATATCGAGTTTTCCGGTGCTCGCGAGCGTAAGGATGGAAGTGAGGATGAGCAGAGAAAGAGAGGTGTGGAAGAAACGCTCCGCCGGCAGAGGCGCGATGCGAACGGGAGCGACGGAGGCGGCCATGGCGAATTTTCATCGTAACACCGGCGCGCGGCCTTGCGGGAAAACCGGGGCGAAAAGATTACTCTCCGCGCCGATTGGAAGCTGGATTGGCCGCCGCGAGAACAGCATGGGCGACCTTCCGCGTGAGGTTGGAAACGGGGAGTGAAGAGATACCGTCGAGTGGAACGCGCTTTGCGCCAGTAAGGCGGGGAAGTTTTCTGACGGGAATGCGAAAGGGCACGATGGTGATGTTTCGATAGGTCACGGCGTGGCGGACTTTGCCAGCAGGGGCAAATTGCAGGCGAGTTTTCTTAATGCTTGGCGCCAATTTGTTCAGAAACCGGAGCAATCCCGCCGCCGGATCGCCGGTCACGGAGACGGTAGGGAAATGCCAGAGTTTCGAGACCAGCGTAGGGATGTGATCCGCGGGAGCCTTGCCGCTCGCACCCTGCGGCGGGGGAAGAAGGATAGTGTTTTCGCGTGCATCCGTGAATACAGCCGCGGCGAGAGTGACTTCCACAGTGGATCGCTTCTTGCGCTTTTCTGGCAGGGATTCGGCGATGCCCAATTTGCGGCCTTCACAAAATTGCGCGACGGGACAAAGAAGGCATTGCGGCGACTTCGGCGTGCAGAGTGTGGCGCCGAGCTCCATCATGGCCTGATTCCAATCGCCGGGCGATTTGGGATCGAGCAAGGCATCCGCAGTTCTTTGCAGCTCCTGCCAGCGGCGTGATTCGCGCAGATCGCCGCGAATCGCGCCGAGGCGCCCGAGGACGCGCGCGACATTGCCATCGAGAACGGCGTGCTTTTTGTTGAACGCGATGCTCAGAATCGCCGCGGCAGTGTAGCGTCCTATGCCAGGCAGCGCGAGAACATCCTCTTTGCCCGTTGGAAATTCTCCACCGTGTTTCGCGACGATCTGCTGCGCCGCCTTTTGCAGATTGCGCGCGCGGCTGTAATAGCCGAGCCCGGACCACAGGCGCAACACTTCTTCCTGCGGCGCAGCGGCGAGAGCATGGGCATCCGGGAATCCTTGCAGGAATCGTTCGTAGTAGGGAATCACGGCGGCAACTCTCGTCTGTTGCAGCATGATTTCGGAGAGCCAGATTCGATAGGGATCTTTCGTGCGGCGCCAGGGGAGGTCCCGCTGAAATTGGCGAAACCAGCCCAGCAGCTGCTTGCGAAAGCTGGAAAGTGTGCGGCCCTCGAGCATGAGGGGGATGATTCTCCCACAGTTAGCAGGACGCTGCAGCATAGTGAGGCCGCATTCCCGTTGGTATTGGTTGAGGTCCTTTCCGGCAGGAGCCGGAATCCTCGATCGCTTCGGTCAGGATGACAGATCGCCGGTTTTCAGTCCGGCCTCCATTGGGCGGGGATCGTCGAGGAAGACGACGTAAGAAGAACTCCAGACAGAAGCGGGGATGGAACCGCGGGGCTGGCTGGTGACGATAATCTTGAAGAGGTCGGGGGCGGCGGCGAGATCGGACATAAGCGATTCGCTAGTTTCGGGAGGCAGGGGTTTCGCCAGGGCGAGATGGCGCAGGATGGGAAAGATAATTTCGTCGGCGGGGGCAAGCGGCGTCTCCACGCCGGCGCTGCGAAATTCCAGGAGGCCGTTCCGCTCGTAGAAGTACCAGGCGATGCTGGCGCAGATGGTTACGGCGCGGTCGAAGCGCTCGTTCGCCGCGGAAGATTGAGGCTTAGCGACAGAAGATTCAACAGGGGCGCGGGGATCAAGGACGAGCAGGATACGGCAATCATCCTCACGCGTGAATTCGCGGACCATAAGTGAACCCAAACGCGCAGAAGCTTTCCAATGAACGTGGCGCGCGCTGTCCGTCGGCAGATAATCGCGCAGGGCATAGAGATCCTGGCCGCGGCCTTTGGTAAGGCTCTCGATCGCTCCCTGCAAGCCCGGCATAATTTCCAGATATTCCTCGGTCGGTTCCACGGAAGGATAGACGAGCGCTTCCGTTTTCAGGTCCACGCGCCGCGATTTCTGAAGAAATCCAAAAGGGAAGCGCGTGACGACGCGGAATGCCTCCTGACGGTAGACGCCACGGCGCGGAAAGGTCATGGGCACGACTTGCTGCACGCGGTCATGCTTGGACACATAAGGAAAATAGACCGGTGTTTCCAGCATTGCGGCGGCGGCTGATCCTTTGGACTTGGCGGCTTCGACACGGAGAGAGAAGGAGGGCAGAGTCAGTTTTTCATTTTCGATTTCGACGACGGCGCGGACCGGCTGGCCCGCGAAGATATGCTCAGGCAAGTCAAGGCGCAATACGATGCCGGAGAGAGTGATGGAAGAAAGAATGCCGGACATGAGGATGATGGCGATGAGACTCGCGAGAATCAGGAAAAGGAGATTGTTGCCGGTGTTTAGAGCGGCAAGCGCGACGAAAATGATTCCGCCAAGATAGACCCAGCCTTCGAGTGTGACGCGGTATTCCATCTTGTAGCCAATCCAGCGAAGCGGCGTGCGCTTCGCGAGGACCGGAACAAGCGTGATGCCCACCCATCCGGCGATGGCCAGCGCGGCGAGCGCCGAAGCACTGGCGAGAACGAGCTGGCCGAGCTCCGCAGCCGCGCCGGAATAAAGCGCAAGAAGCAGAGCGACGGTGAGCGCGGTCATGGAAAGAAGGAACGCGCGGACGGCGGGGCGGTCGGCTTTGGCCCAGAGTTGCGCGAGGGTGGAGTGCACGCTCACGGTGAAACGTTCACAGGGGAACGGGGACAGACTCGACGATATCGCGAAGAACGGTTTCCGTGGCTTCCGATTTTCTCTGCAAGGAGGCGTGGCGCGAACTGGCGACGACGCGGTGGGAGAAAACGGAAACGGCAAGTTGTTTGAAGTCGTCGGGGAGGCAAAAGTCGCGGCCATCGAGGAAGGCGCGGGCTTGCGCGGCGCGCTGAAGCATGAGGGTGCCGCGCGGGCTGACGCCGAGCGTCAGTTGGTCGCTCTTGCGGGTGCGGTTGACGATCTCGAGCGCGTAGTCGTGGAGGCTGGAATCGACTTTGACGTGGGCGACGGTATCCTGCATGGCGAGGACGTCACTGACATCGGCGACGGGGTCGAGGGAATCAAGGCCGTTGTCAGTAACGCGCTTGCGGAGAATTGCTTTTTCGGTTTCGTGGGACGGGTAACCCATCTTGATGCGCATGAGGAAGCGGTCGAGCTGCGATTCGGGAAGAGGATAAGTGCCATGATGCTCGACGGGATTTTGCGTGGCAATGACCAGAAATGGTTGCGGTAGAGGAAGCGTCTTGCCGTCGATGCTGACTTGCGCTTCGTTCATGGCTTCGAGAAGCGCGGATTGCGTGCGCGGCGTGGTGCGATTGATTTCGTCGGCGAGCACGACGTTCGCGAAGATTGGTCCGGGGCGAAATTCAAATTCACGGGACTCCGGATTGTAGACGCTGACGCCGAGAACGTCGCTGGGGAGCAGATCGGAAGTGAATTGGATGCGCTGGAAGCTGCAGTGGAAGGATTTCGCGAGCGCCTGCGCGAGAGTGGTTTTGCCGACGCCCGGAACGTCTTCAATGAGCAAGTGGCCGCGCGCGAGAAGCGTGATCAGGGCGAGCTGGATAGCGTCTTCCTTGCCATAGATGGCGCGCGCGATGGAGCGCTGGAGCTGCGAGACGACTTGAGATGTGGCAGTCGGCATCTGTTGAAAACCCGGGCCCTTCCTGTTACAAATAGATGACGCTTTGCAGCGTCGCGGCTACGTAAAATGGGCGACTAGCTCAGTTGGTTAGAGCGCTCCCCTCACACGGGAGAGGTCAAAGGTTCAAGTCCTTTGTCGCCCACCATTATTCCCTCCAGCGCCAAAAGCCATTCTAGCTAAAATCTCAGCATGTCAACCTTACTACGTACGATCGAGTTTCTAAGTTTGAGCCTGTGGCTGGGGAGCGACGTGTTCCTGAGCTTTGTGGTGGCGCCGGGGCGGAGCAAGCAAGGCTATGCAGCTAGATTCAGTTTCCTTGCCCGTCTGAGGTTCAGCGGAACGTTAAAGATCGAAGCGCTTCCCCTTTGCGATAGTTGAGCAAGAGCTTGATCCACCTCGTAAGGCGGGATTTCGACACGTTTCTCCAGGAATAAACGCAGTTCAGTTTCGTCCTTAAACCTTGCGGAAGGTATGGCTCCGCCCTTGCCAAGATAAGGGGCAAAAACCGCAGAGTATTGCGCGCGGCCATTCCCAAGGATCCTGGAGATGTGTATCGTTCCTTCGGTAATGGACTTCAATTGGCGCATTAGTTCCTGCGCCAGGGGATCTTCGGGACCTATCACAAAAAGTTCCCTGACAGGAATATTCCGGTAGATACGATCGGCAGACAAAGCTTCGAAGATGCGGGCGTATGCCGCGCGAGGACCTTTTGTGTCATGCAAGGATGTAACGACAACCAACTGCGACGCTTCAAATTGGGGAACCCAAATGCAATTTACGGCGGTGACAGGTATCTTCGCACGGCTGAGAGCTTCCACCGCGAGGGCCTCAATTTCCGAATCGTTTGCTACCAACGCTGCCTTATCCATGGAAGAACTCCATCTTTGCCTGTAACTGCATTGTACATGTCTTTGCCATTCAGGCCGGATGCTTTGTATCTGCTTTCTTCGGTCCAGTCCTTGACTGTGCCCCAGTTCGTTTTGAAAGCGGGGTTCGCGTCCATTTCCCTTTTCAAATCTGCATCAAGACCGGCCACACTAACAAGGGTGTTGAGCTTGTGGCTGTAAAGTTCCCGGACGTAATCCATCTTTGGCGGGAACTGAAACCTCTTCGTCTTCTTGGCTACACATGCTTTCAGCGCGCATTCGACCGCGTAACCAGCCAGATAGTAGGCACCCTGCAGTTTCCCTCTCGCAAGAAGGATGCGTGCTTCATCCGCGCGCAAGTCAGCCAACGCTTTGAAATCTCTGCGATAGATGGGAACATCAGCCACGCGCGAGATCATATCTCAGGCCGAGGCCCTATATCTAAGATTGATACTTCTATTTAATGTGAATAAATTTGGAGGTCATCCATGGCAGTCGTGCTACGTACGATCGAGTTTCTAAGTTTGAGCCTGTGGCTGGGGAGCGACGTGTTCCTGAGCTTTGTTGTGGCGCCGGGGGCGTTCTCCGTGCTGGCGAGCCGGGACCAGGCCGGAGCGATCGTGGGGTACTCGCTGACGCGGATGCACCTGGCCGGCATCGTTTGCGGCGTGGTGTTGCTCCTGGCGCGGCTGGTGCGGACGAAGACATTTGCGAGCTTTGTGACGCCGGCGGCGCTGTGCGTGGTGCTGATGATGGCGCTGACGGCTGTTTCGCAATACACGGTAAGCGGGAAGATGGCGACGCTGCGGGTGCGGATGGGGTTGATCCAGGCGACGGCGGCGGATAGCCCATTGCTGGCGGAGTTCAGCCGGTTGCACCGGATTTCGGTATCGCTCGAGAGCGGAGTATTGCTAGCAGGATTGGCCGCTATGTATTTGATGGTTAAAGAGTTAGCAGTTAGCGGGAAATGAATGCCAGCGACTGGTGAACCATAATCCCCACCACCCCCTATGTTTTTTGTAAGTGCGGATTCTACAGGACTTCAAATCCCTTAGAATCAACACATTCATAAGTGCGGATTCTAAAGGAGTTACGTTGCATCAGAATTGGGCAAAGCGTTATGCCCGTGGGAAATCTGGAGTCAAGACGGCTCAATTGCCTGAAGTGCGCAACGTTCCGAAAAAGAAAAAGCAGGGTCACGACCCCAATGGGAGTCTGGGTAAACTGCGGCACTCGAGAGGGATGATTACCTAGCCGATATATTACTCGGAATCAGCTAAATGGTCAAGGAAAAACTGCCAACCTGAACGGCTGCTTTGGAGGGGATGCAGCGAGAGGAGGTGGAATGTGGCATAGGCGGAAGCCTGTGCTACTGGGGAGAGCACCCGACCCGCCACTACAGTTGCTTGCGGGGTTTGCGGCGGGGTTTGGCGGGGCGGATTTTATTGGTGGTGGCGTAGCCGGCGCGCTCGAAGGCGCGCCACATGTACCAAGAGGCGACGGTGCGGTAGGGGCGCCAGCGTTCACCAAATTTCAGGAGTTCCTTGGGCTTGGGCATGTGCTTTTTGCCGTAGGTGACGGACCAGCCTTTTTTGACGCCGAGGTCGTGGATGGGGAGAACGTCGGGGCGGCCGAGGCGAAAGATCAAGAACATTTCAACGGTCCAGGCGCCGATACCGCGGACGGAAACAAGGCGTTCGACGAGTTCTTCGTCGGATAGTTTTTCGGCTTGATCGAGGGTGGGGACGATGCCGTCAATGGTTTTGCGGGCGAGGTCTTTCATGGCCTGGATTTTTGCGCCGGAGAGGCCGGCTTTGCGGAGGTCGGGCTTGCGAAGTTTCAGCATTTGTTCGGGAGAAGGTGCGCGGCCGTGACCGCTGAGGGCTTTGATACGGCCAAAGATGGTGGCGGCGGCTTTGCCGGAGATGGATTGGTAGGCGATAGATTCGAGGAGTGCTTCGTAGGGGGATTGGAGAGGATCAGAGTCGGTCTGGAAGGGAACTGTATTCGCGATAAGCTCAGCAAGACTTTCGTCGCAGGAGGAGAGATGCTGCATGGCCTTCTCGAGATCGAAAGGCGGGACGCCGATGGCTTGGGCAGTGTTTTCAAGCATAGCTATTTCGAAGAGAGTAGCAGCGCGAGGGAGAAATGGAAATGCTGGAGCACAGCGCGCGACAAAAGCGGCAGCCGGCCCCCGACAGAGGCCGGGGTAAATTTGCCGCGCACCGAGAAGCTTCAGGCCAAAAGCTTCAGATCAAAAGCCTCAGGCCTAAAGGCCTGAGCTACAGTAATGGGTGGGGAGGGGTGTGCTAGGATGAGGGGTTTGAGCGGGCGGAAAATAGTGGAGTGAAGGGGCTAGAGTGCAGACAGGGATTATTGGATTGCCGCAGGTTGGAAAGACGACGCTGTTTCGAATCCTGACGAAGGCGCACGTCGAGGGGAAGGCCGGAGCGTCGGCGACGCACGTGGGCGTGGCGAAGGTGCCGGAGCCGCGCTTGCTGGAGTTGGCGAAGCTGTATAACCCGAAGAAGATCACGTATGCGACGGTAAATTACGTGGATTTGGGCGGGATGCAAAAGGAGCGCATGCGAGATGCGCTGGCGCAGTTGCGCGAGGTGGACGTGATTGCACACGTGATTCGCGTGTTCGATGACCCGAGCGTGCCGCATTCGGAGGGGAGCATTGATCCATTGCGGGATGCGACGAATCTGGATCTCGAGCTGATGCTCTCGGATCACGATCAGATCACGCGGCGGCTGGAGCGGCTCGAGAAGGATTTGAAAAAGAAGAGCGATCCGGTGCTGATAATTGAAAAGGCGGCGCTGGAGAAGTGCAAGACGCACCTGGAAGCGGAGAAACCCTTGCGCGAGCTGGAGTTGACGGCGGAGGAGAGAAAGTCGATTGGCGGATTTTTGTTTTTGTCGGCGCGGCCGGTGCTTTATGTGCTGAACCTAGGGGACGACGAGGCGGACAAACTGGACACGGCAGTGGAGCGGCACAAGCTGAGCGCGTTGCAGGGGCGCCCGAACGCGGCGGTGGTGGCGATTTGCGGGCGGCTGGAGGCGGAACTTTCAGAGATGGATGAGAAAGAAGCGGCGGAGCTGCTGGCGTCGTATGGATTGAAGGAGCCGGGGCTGAACCGATTGATTCGCGCGACGTATGATTTGCTGGGGCTGATCCAGTTTTTCACGGCGGGTGAGCCGGAAGTGCGAGCGTGGACGATTCGCAAGGGCGCGACGGCGGTGAAGGCGGCGGGGGCAATTCATAGCGACATCGAAAAGGGTTTCATACGCGCGGAAGTGGTGCGGTGGAATGATTTGCTGGCGGCGGGGAGCTTGGGGGCGGCGCGGGAAAAGGCGCAGGTGAGATTGGAAGGGAAAGAGTACATTGTGCAAGAAGGGGACGTAATATTGTTCCGGCATTCGGGATGAAGAAGAGAAACGAAGGGAAAAAGCAAAGAAGAAGATTAAGAATTAACGCAGAGTTCGCAGAGGACACAGAGATCACGGAGAAGAGCGGAAAGAGATTCCAGGATTTGGCAGGCGCCGCGGGCAAGCAGCGGGTCTTGCGACTCAGCGTATACTAGCGCGCTCCAAAATTTCATGGGACATGATCTGGCATTTCGGGTGGGGCTGGCGGCGGGGCTGGGACTCGTGGCGGCGGCAGGAAATTTGGCCGGCGGGTACTTTGTGGTTCGAAAGGACTGGCCGCGGAAGTTTCTGCAGTATTTTCTGGCGCTGGGCGCCGGGTACATGCTGGCGGTGGCGTTTGTCGAGGTGATTCCGGAAGCGGTGCGGCTTTCCGGTGAGAATGCTCTGCTGTTCGTGCTGATCGGATACTTCCTGGTGCATCTATTCGAGCATACGCTGGCGCCACATTTTCATTTTGGAGAAGAGACGCACGTAGAGGAGATGCGGCACCATCACGCGCGAAGAAGCGTGATGTTGGGAATGGCGATTCATACGTTTTTCGACGGTGTGGCGATTGCGGCGGGATTTCTGGTTTCGACGTGGCTGGGGGCGGTGATTTTCGTGGCCGTGTTTCTGCATAAACTGCCGGAAGGATTCACGGTGGCGTCGGTGGTATTGGCGAGCGGGCAGGGAAAGCGCAACGCTATTTTGGCGGCGGGGTTATTAGGAGCGGCGACGCTGGCGGGGGTGCTGCTGACGAGCGCGCTGCAAGGGGAGCTGAAGTATGCGCTGCCGCTTTCTGGCGGGGTTACGGTGTACGTGGCGGCGACGGACCTGCTGCCGGAAGTGAACCGGGAGCCAAACTGGCGGATGGCGCTGCTGGTGTTCGTGGGTGTGGCTAGTTTATTGATAATGAAGCACTTGTTTGATGTTTAGAGAAGAGTTGGACAGTCTGTCCGGGGTTCCGGACAGGCAGAGCTAAAGCGCTGTCTCTACAGGATTTAGCTCCTCTTTCGTGGGCCCCTCCATTTGCAACTTCCTGAGACTAGGTGTGTTTGATAGAGTGTGGCGGCTATGGCCAGGTCCGACGTCCAACTGATGCTGGACGTGAAGGCGGGCGATGAACAGTCGTTCGCGCTTCTACTGCATCGCTACCGGAGTCCGCTAGTTAATTTCCTGTACCGGATGGTTCGGAACCGGGAACAGGCGGAAGACCTGGCGCAGGAAGTTTTTCTGAGAGTGTACCGAGCGCGGGAAGATTACGTGCCAAGCGCGAAGTTCACGACCTGGCTCTTCCGGATTGCGACAAACCTGGCGCTGAATTCGGTGCGAGACAACCGTTACCAGCGCATGGAAATCTCACTGGATGCGCCGGTGATGGTGGATGCCGAGGATGGCGAAGAGAAGGTATTGGATGTCGCCGAGAAGCATCCGAACATCGAACAGCACCTGGTGGAGGAGGCGCGGCGGAAGATGATCCGGCATGCGGTCGAGAAACTGCCGGAAAAGCAGCGCGCGGCGGTGCTGTTGCACAAGTATCAGGAGCTGGATTACGGAGAGATTGCGAAGATTCTGGAATGCTCGGAGAGCGCGCTGAAATCGCTGCTGTTCCGGGCGTACGAAACGCTGCGAGTGGAACTAGCCCCCCTCGTGGCGCGGCAGGGGAAGTAGGATGACCGGTCTTCCCGGCACAGCCGGGACGCCAAAAGCGCGAAAGACCGGCCATTGCAGAACGGAAGAAGAAAAGAACCGGTCTAAAGACCGGCCACTACAACCGCCTGGGAAGCAGTAGAAGTTGGGCCAGGAAGGGAAGGAAGTTATGAGCTGTACTCGGATGGAAAGCAAGATTCTGGGATACGTGGACGGACGCTTGAAGGAGAGCGAACGGCTGGAGATGGAGAAGCATCTCCCGACGTGCGCGGCGTGCCGGGTGCGCGTGAATGAGTTTCGGGCCGTGACGAGTTTGCTGGATGAACTGCCGGTGATCGAGCCGTCCGAAGCGTTTGATTTGCGCGTGCATGCGCGCGTAGCGGCGGAGCCGGCGAAGCAGAACTGGTGGGCGTGGTTGACGCCGTCGCCGCGTGTGGCGCTTGTGGCGTCATTGCTGGTGCTTGCGACAGTGTGGATTGGGACGCAATCCAATTCCAACCAGCCGCAGATTGCCGACCAGGACATCCCGGTGCTGGAGAATTACGACGTGCTTTCGAACTTCGAGCCGCTCACGGAATTGCCGCCAGCGGTGCAGGCGGATGACGAGAGTCAACAAAATCAGCAGATGTAAAGTGCGATGAGGGTGAGACTCCAATACGTAGGGCTGCTAGCGCTGGGGATCAGCGCGGTGTTTGCGTTGCCGGGCATGGCGCAGCATCCAGGGGGGAATTGGACGGCTCAGAATCGTCCGTCGCAGAATCGTCCGCCGCAGAATCGCGAGGCGAACCGGCCGCCGAAGCAGGAGAGACAGCAACGGCAGCAGGAGCGGCCGGCACCGAGGGGACAGCAGCGGCAGCAGGGGAATAATTCCGGACAGAATTTTGCCCCGCGCGCGCCGGAGAATACCAATCCAAACCGGCCTCCGAACGCGAGCATGAACCGTGCGCCCAGCCCGCCAGTGCGCGCGCGCGACCTGACTCCGGAAGAGCGGCAGAGGTTGCAGCAGAATCAGCAACGATTCCGTCAGCTTCCGCCGCGCCAACAGCAGGAACTGCGCGACCGAGCACGCATCTGGGGACAGATGACGCCGCAGCAGCGCGACCACATCCGCAATGATGTGCTGCCGAATTGGAAGCAGCTACCCCAAGACCGCAGGAGAGCAATTCAACAGCGATTGGGAGTATTGCAGAACATGCCGGAATCCGCGCGCAATCAGAGGCTGAATGATCCGAATTTCACGCGCGGGATGAACGAAGAAGATAAAGCGATGCTGCACGATTTGAGCCATCTGCACGTCGGCGGAGCGCCTGATCCGCCCAACGAATAATCCGTTTTAATTCCAAGAGACAATCTGGTTTGTTCCTTCGCTCCGAGTGCGTTGACAACACAGCGCTTCCCACGGCATGGTGACTAGTTCACGATCCCGGCATCCAACGAGTGGAGGTAGAAAATTCCCGCCGTGTCCACGCGCTTCCGCGCCATGCAACACCGGAACTTTCAGTTGTTTATCGCGGGGCAACTCACATCGCTTATCGGGACGTGGATGCAGACCACGGCACAGCTCTGGCTGGTGTACAAGCTAACGGGCTCCGCGGCGCTGCTGGGCGTTTTCGGATTTGCGAGCCAGGTGCCGATGCTGTTTCTGTCCTCGCTGGGCGGGTACGTGGGAGACCACTACGACCGGCACCGCGGAGTAATAGCGACGCAGACGGCGTCGATGATACTCGCGTTCATTCTGGCGGCGCTGACACTGACAAATGTGGTTCGCGAATGGGAATTGATCGTCATCGCATTCCTGGTGGGCATCGTAAACGCGTTCGACGTGCCGATCCGGCAGGCGTTCTTCGTGCAGATGGTGGGGAAGGAAGACCTGCCAAATGCGATCGCGCTGAATTCCTCGATATTCAATGGAGCACGCGTCGTGGGTCCGGCGATTGCGGGGTTTGCGATCGCATGGGTGGGCGAGGGCTGGTGTTTCTTCCTGAACGGGCTGAGTTTTCTGGCCGTGATCGGGGCGCTGCTGATGATGCGAATCGAGCGCAGGGAGATAAAGCCGAGCGGCGATTCGCCGCTGAAGAGTTTCATCCAGGGATTCCATTTTGCGATGAGCGACCCGCCGGTGCGGTCGGCGCTGCTGCTGTTGAGCGTGCTGAGCCTGTTCGGATTGCAGTACTCGGTGTTCCTGCCGGTGTACGCGAAGGATATTTTGAAGGGCGGGGCGCGAATGCTGGGATTGCTGATGAGCTCGGCGGGAGTGGGGGCGGTGCTGGGCGCGCTGCAGTTTGCGGCGCGCACGCACTACAAAGGGCTGTCGCGGTGGATCGCGGCGACCTCAATGGCATGCGCGGTGTGCCTGATTATATTTTCGCAGGCGAGGGTTTTCTGGATCTGCGCCGTGGTGCTCTTTGTGGTGGGATTCGCGGCGACGTCGCAAATGGCAGCGACGAATACGCTGATTCAGATTCGCGTGCCGGATGAGCTGCGCAGCCGGGTGATGGCGGTGTATGCAACGATGTTCATGGGGGTGCAGCCGATCGGGTCGCTGATCGGGGGCGGCGTGGCCAAGCATATCGGCGCGCCGTTGACGCTGACGGTTTTCGGATCGGTGGTGCTGCTGGGAAGCCTCTTTTTCCTCGCTCGCGTGGTGATGAAGCTCGGTCAGCCGCAGACGGCGGCAGAATCGTAGGCTGGATCTCGCGGCCGGATTGAGCGATTCGCTGAAATGACCCGATCGATTTCGTGTGGAGATATCTCTCGGCGAAGTTACGAGTGTCCAAGAGTTCGTAGCGCCGGAAGAAGAGCGGCCCGCCTCAGAAGACGGCGCTACAAGGGAATTCGGCACTTGCCGCGAGTTTTCACGTTTAAGGCAGAGAAAACAGACGATTGATGGGCTGACTATTGCGCAGCAAGGCGCCCGTGGGCCGGGATGCGCGCGGGTAGCGTCGGCTATACTTCGCTGGGGGAGAACCTCGTTGAAAAGCCGAAGAATCTGGCGAAAGGCTCTGAGCGCCAGCTCGCTAATCGTGTTCTTAGGATTTGGCTGGAATGTGCAGGCAAACGTCTGCGCCGGAAGCGGCGAGGGTCTCGCCGAATGGAGTTTGCGGACGTCCGGGATGTCCGTCTGGGAAGCCCGTTCAGAAGCGGGCCAGGAGAAATCAGGAAAGATCGAAGGCAGAGTACAGACGGCCGACGGACAAAGTATCGCGGGTGCGAGCGTTGTGTTGCGCGGAAGCGAAGCGAAGAGCGGAGCTCCGGCAATAGAGCGCCGAGCCAGAGGAACGGAGGAAGGCAACTTCTCGTTTGCAGAGTTGCCGGCGGGGAAGTATGAGCTGCGTGCGGAAGCGGCGGGATTCAAAGCGGCGGAGAAGGAAGTGGTCCTAACGCTGGAGGTGGCGAGCGTTCCGGTGACGATCACGCTGGAGATTCTGCCGGTCAACGAGACGGTGGTGGTGTCCGAGACGCGGACGGAAGTGCAATTGGGCAATCTGCCGGCGCAGATCACGGTGCTGTCCGCCGAGGATATTTCGCATGCAACGGCGCTGACGGTAGATGATTTTCTGAAACGGGTGCCGAGTTTTAGCCTGTTTCGCCGCACCAGCAGCCTGGTCTCGCAACCGACGACGCAGGGAGTTTCGCTGCGGGGAATTGGAGCGAGCGGCGTAAGCCGGACACTGGTGATGCTGGACGGGGTTCCATTCAATGATCCTGTGGGCAGCTGGATCTACTGGTCCATGATTCCGCAGACGCAAATCGAAAAGATCGAAGTCGACGAAGGCGGGGTTTCCGCACTTTACGGAAGCTCGGCGATGGCCGGAGTGATTGACATCACGACGCGGAGGCCGAAGGCCCCGGTTTTTGACCTGAGGGGACTGTGGGGCACGCACGGGACGGCCGATCTCGATTTTTTCACGGGCACGCGGCGCGGCCCCATATCCTATAGCGCAGGGGGAAGCGCCTTCCGGACGGATGGCTACACGCTGATCCCGGAGAGGTTCCGGGGGCCGGTGGACGTAAACGCCACTTCGCAGCATGAGACGCTGAACGGGCGCATCGACGACCAGTTGACCTCCAATACCCTGATTTTTTTGGGCGGGCGATTCTTCAACGAAGTCCGCGGCAACGGGACTCGGCTGCAGAACAATGCCACGCGGGAAGGACTCTTGCAGGCGGGGTTGCGCTCGCATACCGCCGACGGGAGCAACTGGCAGGCGAATTTCTTTTCCTTCGACCAAAGATTCCGGAGCAGCTTCAGTTCGATCGCGGCGAGCCGGCAGACCGAAACGCTGACGTTGCTGCAGCACGAGCCCGCGTACGGTTATGGTGGCAACGCGCAATGGTCGCGGCTGCTTCCCGGGTCACAGCTTCTGGCAATCGGTGGAGACGGGCGGTGGACGTACGCGAGAGATTTCGAAAATGCATTTTCGAACAAGGGAATCAATACGACGGATCGCCGGATTCCCGGGGCGCAAGCGCTTGCGGGAGCGTTTTTTCAGGATTTCTGGACGCCATGGTGGCGGCTGAACGTAATTTTCGGGGCGCGCGCGGACTATTGGAAAAATGAGGATGCATCGCTGACGCAGACTGCCCTGGCGACGAACACCGCCACATTGACGGTGTTTCCGGATGTATCGAAGACCACGGTGAATTCGCGCGCGGGGATGGTGTTCCGAGTGACGCGCAGCCTTTCCTTGCGCGGCGCGTTTTATCAAGGGTTCCGGGCGCCGACGCTCGATGAACTCTACCGCTCCTTCCGCGTGGGGAACGTGGTGACGCAGGCAAATCCCAACCTTGGACCCGAGCACGTCAACGGCTATGAATTCGGAGTGAACCAACAAGTCACGCAGAAACTCTTCTGGCGCGCGACGTTGTTTGCCAACCGGCTGGACAATCCCGTCTCCAACGTAACCATCAGCAGCACTCCTACTTTAATCACACAGCAACGGCAGAATCTCGGCTACGCCGACGTAAAGGGAGCGGAAGCCGAGGTGGACTACCGCCTGGAGCAACGGTGGGAGATGCAAGCGAGCTATTTGTTTAATCAGGCGGTGGTGGGAAGTTTCGCGGCGAACCCGGCGATTGTGGGAAACCTCCTACCTCAGGTGCCGAAGCATCGAACGAGCGTTCTGGTCTCGTACTCACACCCGAAGTGGGTGGACGCGGAGTTGGAAGGGCGCTATGAAAGCCACCGGTTTGATGACACGCTGAACGACTTCAAGCTCGGGAGCTACTTCGTGCTCAATCTGGGAGTCTCGCGGGCGTTAAGCGACCGATGGAGCGGTTTCCTGAACCTGGAGAATGCATTCAATCGAGAATATTTCGTACAGACCACGCCCGTGCCGCAGATCGGCACACCCATCCTACTGTCCGGCGGGGTGCGATTCCACTGGTCGAAAGACCGGTAAGACTGCCAGAGGCACGAACCGAGAGGATGCAGAAGAGCGCGGATCGCAAGTAGGAAGCTGACCACCAAGTATCGGTATCGAGCGGGATAAAAACCACAACGGGTCGTGGCAAAAATTGCGAGGATCCGATCACTCCATTTTCAAAACTTTTTTAAAAAAAACGAACGATTCCACTTGACAAGCGGGGAATCGAGCCTATGATGTGGGGAAAAGTGGTAGAAAGTGGGCTACGGTAGAGTGAAGTAGGGGGCAGTAGGGCCAAGTAGACAGTTTGCGAGAGTTGTGGTGAAAGTGGGCATTTTGGCCATATTAGACCACATTTTTGTGTGTGATCCCGGAAAAACCGGGGTTGAGCTGAGCGGGGCGCATGAATCTGCGGGGCAACTGTCAGGCGAAGGTGGACGAGAAGGGCCGGTTGAAGATACCCGCCGTGTTTCTGGACGCCTTGAAAGAGTACGGGAATCAGTTTTACATCACCAGCACCACGGGCGAATCGGCGCGGATTTATCCGATGAAGGTTTGGTCGGGAATTGAAGACAAGCTGGCGGGCGTATCGAGCCAGAACCGGGCTAAGAGAAAATTTCTGATGAGAACGAGCTACTACGGGCTGACGGTGGAGCTGGACGGGCAGGGAAGAGTCCTGGTGCCCCCGGTGTTGCGCGAATCCGCGCAGATGAAGGGCGAAGTGGATGTGTTCGGCAACCTCGACTACCTCGAGGTGATGAACCATACGCGCGTGCTGGACGACCTAAAGAATTCGCCGTTCACCGAGGAAGATTACAAGGCTTTGGAAGACCTGGGAATTTAGGGCGTTGCAAAATTGGCTGCGCCGCACACGCCGGTGCTGTTGGAAGAGGTGCTCGAATGGCTGCGCATAAAGCCGGACGGAACATACATCGACGCCACGCTGGGAGCGGGCGGACATTCGGAAGCAATCGCAAGACGGCTTACATCCGGCAGGTTGATAAGCCTGGACCGGGACGCACAGGCGTTGGAGCTGGCGCGGGAGCGGCTGAAGAGTTTCGGGGAGAAGGTGACGCTGGTGCAGTCGCCGTTTTCGAGGATTGCGGAGGTCGCGCAAGAGTTGGGGATTCCGCCGGTGGACGGGGTCTTGGCCGACTTGGGAGTTTCGAGCATGCAGCTTGATGAGGGCGCGCGAGGATTTTCGTTCCGCGAAGCAGGTCCACTGGACATGCGCATGGATGCCGAAAGCGGAGAGCTGACGGCGGACGAGATTGTGAATCGATGGTCGGAAAAAGAAATTGCCGACCTGCTCTATCGCGAAGCCGATGAGCACGATTCCAGAAGAATCGCCAAGGCGATCGTACGAGCGCGGCCGATCAGGGATACCGCGCACTTGGCAACGACTGTGGCAGGGGCCCGAAAGCAATGGGGAAGGCAGAGACTGCATCCCGCAACAAAAACGTTTCTGGCGCTGCGGATAGCGGTGAATCGAGAGATGGAGGAACTCGGGCAGTTTCTTTCTCGGACCCCCGCCACAATGAATTCAGGAGGCCGCTGGGTGGTGCTGAGTTACCACTCGCGTGAAGACCGCCTGGTGAAGCGCGCGTTTCAGGAAGGAGAGCGAGCAGGAACGCTCCGCGTGCTGACCAAACATGTGATCCAGCCCAGCGAAGTAGAAATGGCGGGCAACCCGCGTTCGCGAAGCGCGAAGCTGCGGTGTGCGGAAAGAGTCTAAGTATGGCGCGAAAGAAAAAAGCACCAGCGATGCTGGAATTCCAGACGGTGAAGCGGATCGACAATTCGCGCCTGGTGCGCAACGTCGAGCCGGTGAAATTGCGGGGCCTGTATCGCACGGTGGTCTTGGGCGGCATCGTGGCGGCGTTTTTCATGGTGTACATCTACCAGCATTTCCGCTGCATCGACTTGAGCTTCCAACTGGAAGACATGAAGGCCAAGCAGGTCGAGGCGACCTCCTTGAATTCCTCCTTGAAGCTGGAAATTGCCGGGCTGCGGAATCCGATGCGCATAGACGTGATTGCGCGGCGCCAACTGGGGTTGACGGAACCGCTGCCGACGCAGGTGCAGGAATACGACGCCCCGGCTGGCGCGGAAGTGGCGGCGCGTTACGTGCACACGAATCGCGCGCGGTAGCATCTTGTTGCGCGCGCCATTGGCCGAAGAGTTTGCCGACAATTGAATGGACTTCCAACCGGAGCATTTGCCGATCTGACTTCGCCATGCGACAAAACCGTGCCCACGTCGTGATGGGTGACCGCCTGGCGGTGAAGCGATTGGTGATTGTGGCCGGCGTGGCGCTGATCGGGATGGCGGCAGTTTTCGGACGCCTTGGCTACCTGCAACTTTTCCGTCATAGCGAATACATGGCGCGGGCGCTGCGGCAGCAGCAGCGGGTGATCGAAGTTACGCCCAAGCGCGGCGCAATCTACGACCGCAACATGCAGACGCTGGCGATGAGCATTCCGGTGGATTCGGCGTTCGCGGTACCGTCCGAGCTTGCCGACGAGCAGCTTGCGGCGCGTCTGCTTTCGGGAGTGCTGGGGATTCCGCGGGACGTCCTGGAAGCGCGGCTGGAATCTTCGCGTTCCTTCGTATGGATTGCGCGCAAGCTGCCACCGGAAAAAGCTGAGGCAGTGGCCGCGCTGAACCTCAAAGGCGTCTATTTCCAAAAGGAAAATCAGCGGTTCTACCCCAAGCGCGACCTCGCGGCGCACGTGCTGGGGTTCGTCGACGTGGATGAGAAGGGTCTGGGCGGGATCGAGTACGAGCTGGACAGCCAGATTCGCAGCAAAAGCGAAAAGATCGTGGTGATGGCCGACGCGCGGCAGCGGTGGTTCGACGGCGGCGAGGCGCAGCGCGAGCGCGGGGTGAACGTCGTGCTGACGCTGGATGAGAAGATTCAGTACATCGCCGAGCGAGAGCTGGCCGCGGCGATCGCCCGGACGCACGCCATCGCGGGCACGGCGATGGTGATGAACCCGAATACCGGGGAGATTCTGGCGCTGGCGAACTGGCCGAAGTTCAATCCAAACGCGGCGAGCGACGCAGCGGCGGATGCGCGCATGGACCGCGCGGTGACGGCACTCTATGAACCGGGTTCAACGTTCAAGCTGATTACGCTGGCAGCGGCGTTCGATCAGGGCATTACGCGTCCAAACGAAGTTTTCGATTGCGAAAATGGCGCGGTGTACGTTGCGGGACACCGCATCCGGGACCATAAACCGTTCGGGCTGTTGAGCGTATCGGACATACTGGCGCAATCAAGCGACGTGGGCGCGATCAAGATTGCGCTGCGGCTCGGCGCACCTAAATTTTACGACTACATCCGCGCGTTTGGATTCGGCCAGCCGACGGGCGTGGATTTGCCCGGGGAAAGCAAAGGGCTGGTGCGGAGGCTGAACCCGCCCGCAACGGATCGTTCTGGAGCCAGACGACGTCGCGTTCAATCCCTTCGTCGTCCCAAACGGCTGTACGGTTGCTGCCCACGCCGGCCGCCTATTGGGTGCGTTTGATGCAGCGCTTAAGATCCGCGCCCGGTGGCCAGTCGGGTACACAATCCTGTCGCGCGGGCTCTTCCGCGCCTACGAGGAGGCTGGCCCCGCGACAGCTCCCACATTGCGGTCCGTGTATGCAGCCGTTGGTGACCTCATCAGAAGCACGCCCCTTGACCCGGGCACCCGGGCAGACGTCAACGCCAGTTTGCTCGGCAGGCTGGAGTCACTCGTACGTGGGCCCCTCGGGGCGTCGCTGCTGGGCGGGCCACGTTCCGGAATCGACTGGGATGACTTGCTCGCGCGGCCTACGGTCGTGGAGTTCCGCGGCTTCGCAGGGCCAACTGAGCGCTCATTGATCTTCGGCCTCATGATCGCGGGGCTGGCCTCCGTGCGCGAGAGTCGACCGAGCAACGGGTCAGGGCTGCGACAGTGACAGTGCTAGAAGAAGCCCACCGCGTGCTCCAGGACCGCGGCGCGGCGGAGTCAGAGGGCGTTCGTCTCCTGGCTGAGGCAATCGCCAACTTTCGAGGGTCTGGCGAAGGCTTCATGGTCGTGGACCAAACCCCTTCGGTCCTTCATCCCGTGATCAGGAAGGTCTGCGGCTCGGTTATATCTCACCGGCTGATCGACGTTGATGACCGGACGGCCATCGGGGGCGCGCTTCTCCTAGATGCGCGCCAAACGCAGGATCTGGCCCGGGTTCCGGTGGGGCAGGCCGTTGTATACGGGGCCCAGCGGGATGCCTCCGCGGTAGTGGATGTGAGTCGCTGCGTCCGTGGCGGGGCCTCAATGCCGCCGGTGACAAGTCTGACCCCCACACCTGCTCAAACGCACCTCTTCTGCGTGGGATGCACCACGATGTGCGTATATCGTGAGGTCGGGCGGGCCTCAGCGGCTGCCGCGCTAGAGGCTGGGAAATCCTCCAGCGACGTGCTCGTCGCCGAAATGATGCAGCGGATTGGAGCCGGACCACTCTGGTGCGCAACTGCTCACATGGCGGCACGAGAACTGCGCGCCGCGCCGCCTTCTGCGTTGCTCAGCCGCCTTCACAACTTGCGTAGGACGTTCGTGATGCTGGCTCAAGTCGGCTATCCAGCCAAGTAGGCAGCATCGAGGGCACGGAAAGGAAAATACTGTGGGCGATTCAGAGTCTGCTTCGTGGATGGATGATATGGCCGGCGCCGCTCGTGCGGCGTGGCTCGGCTTGGAAACTTCCGCCCTAATTGCATCGTCGCCAGCCGCTCCCATCGTGGATCACGTGGCGCTCGCTGATCCAGCCATCGCGACCGGCATCACCGCACTGTCTGATGCACACAGCGCCCTCGCGGAGGCAGCCACGGCGAAGGGGTCCGTGACGGCTGGCGATCCGATCGCGGGTGGGCAAACGGAATCCCTCGTCATCGACCCTGTCGCCGAGCTTGGTTGGGGTGAAGGTGTCGCACTCACCGAAAACTTCGGCGAACTCACGGCCTCAGATGTCTCGGGAGAAGCTGGCCTCTTCTGAGAGCCGAGCACCTTCCACTTGGTCGCACAAGGGGCGTCCAGCCGGCACATTCTGGTGCGGCCAGCCCCAACGCCGGCGCCTGACCTGGCGCTGCCGGAAGTGATCCGCGTGCACTCATGGGCCCGCTCCATCATCAGGTCGGGTACTCGGGCATGACGTCAACGCCATCGTGAACATGAGATGACAGGGCTCTGGGATCTGAGTCACGAGGGTGCCCTGCGGACCGTTGTGCCAGACACACCCCGGCGCGAAGCGCCGCCATTGGGGAGCTCAGCCCTGATCCACCGACGTGAGTGGGCGTGGCGTGGAACGGGAGTGCCCTTCTGAGCAGGGAGGATGGTGATTGCGACGTCCCATCCGGCTGCTCAGAAGGTCACTCCGTAAGTGAAAGCCTCTCACACGATCCGTCCCGTTTTCGATGACCCGAACCTGGTGTCGGCTGCCGGGTCTGGTGCCGGCCATGTTGTTGGCCGAGTCCGCTGGCCTGCACGACCTGCTGGCAGGAGCGGTTGAGTGTCGCCGTCGCCGAACGCGGCGGTGAAGGCGGCCAGTGTGGTGGGCGGGATGCTCGCCGGCGCGGACAGCATCGATGACCTGGACCTGCTGCGGCACGGCGGCATGGACAGGTTGTTCGCCGGGGTGCGGGCGCCGTCGACGTTGGGCACGTTCCTGCGCTCGTTCACCCACGGGCACGTGCAGCAACTCGACGCCGTCGGGGCAGGCCTGCTGGCCGGCCTGGCCGGCAGGGTGCCCGGCGTGATCGCCGGCGCCGACACCGACCAGGGGCTGGCGTTCCTCGATGTCGATGACACGATCCGCGAGGTCCACGGCTACGCCAAGCAGGGCGCCGGCTACGGCTACACCCGGGTGCGGGGGTTGAACATCCAACTCGCGACCCTGTCGACCCCGTTGGCGGCGCCGGTGATCGCCCGCGCCCGGCTCCGCAAGGGCAGCACCTCCTCGGCCAAGGGCGCCGGCACGGATGCTGGCCCAAGCGATCACCACCGCCCGCGCTGCTGGGGTGCAGGGCCACCTGCTGTGCCGGGCCGACTCGGCCTACTACGGGTGGGCGTTCGTCGGTGCCGCGCTCCGGGCGAAGGCGTGGTTCTCGGTCACCGCCCGGATGACCACGAAGGTGACCGCCGCGATCGCCGGCATCGCCGAGGACGCCTGGCAAACCGATCAAGTACCCGCACGCCGTCTTCGACGAGGCCGAGCAGCGGTGGGTCTCCGACGCCGAGGTCGCCGAAGTCGGGTTCGTCGCGTTCACCGGCCGCCGCAAGACCGAACACGTGCCCTGCCGGCTGGTCGTGCGCCGGGTCAAACGGATCCAGCCGCTCGCCTCCGACGGCAGCCAGCAACAAGAACTGTTCGCCGCCTACCGGCACCACGCGTTCATCACCAACACCACCTTCGGCATCGGTCGAGGCCGACCAGCTGCACCGCGACCACGCGATCGTGGAGCAGGTCATCGCCGAACTCAAGGACGGGCCCCTGGCCCACCTGCCCTCGGGCAAGTACGCCGCCAACGCCGCCTGGGTGGCCCTGGCGGTGATCGCGTTCAACATCGCCCGAGCCGCCGCGGTCGCCGCCGACCTGGCCAAGGCCAGATGGGCCACCCTGCGCCGCAAGCTCATCAACGTCCCCGCCCGGATCGCGGCCACCGGCCGCCGGCTCGTCCTCCACCTACCCACCCACTGGCCCTGGGCCGACGCCTGGGAAGCCCTCCACGCCGTCGCGACCAGCCCACCCCAACCCGCCACGCCCTGACCACCCAGCCCCCACCA
>CAVWHL010000027.1:0-112724 GCA_963754855.1 uncultured Acidobacteriota bacterium | reverse complement strand
AACGTGTGAAGAAATTCAGTTTTCCGGAAGTCTCGGGCCGCTCGATGACGGCTACACCACTCCTTTGCAGATTTCCGAGGCCGCATTCCGCGCGTTCCATTTGTTCTTGACCGTTGCCACACGCTTCATTTCTTACGCCATTGTCGCGACTTGGGCTTGCAGCGACCGCTGCAGGCCGAACCAGCGCATGAGGTTGTAGCTAAGGCACGCCCAAGTCGCTTCCATGGTGGCTTTCAGTCGGCCCCGGCAGCGGAATTGCCGCAACCCACAGCGTTGCTTGATCCAGGCATGCGGGAATTCCGCGATGCGCGAACGTTGTGCGTAGATTTGCTGTGCGATTTCCGTCTTCATTTTGGCTTTGAAGGCTGTCGTCGCCGCGGGCTCTGCGAGCCGCGTGATCGAGCGTCTCCAGGCGGCCCGTGAATTTGGTGGAGCGCATTGACTGCGCAGCGGACAGCCGCGGCAGGCATCCTTGGGAGCGCGATACACGTGGGTACGCACACCGTGTCCGCGATTTAGAACCGCGCGATGGCGCAGCGTTTCTCCCGCAGGGCAGAGGTAACAGTCCTGCTCCGCATCGTAGGGAAAGGCGTTGCTCACAAATGCGGCGCTACGACCCAGCGCATCGCGTTCCGTCGCTTTCCAGCTGTTTTGCCAAGACCCGTAAAAATCTACGCCATGCGCGGCGGCCGCCTGTACCGACGCATGATTGGTGTAGTCGCCATCGGCGACAAGCTGCCGCGGTTGCCGTCCCAAGCGTTGCTGGCAGCGCTGCAGAGCGGGTTCCAGTTGGCGATAGTCAATGGCATCGGTGGTGGCTTCTACGTTCACCACCAGTCCGTGCATGGTGTCAGTTACCAGCTGCACGTTGTAGCTGGGCACCGTTCCTCCGTCGCCATTCCGCATCACGTGGGCTTCCGGGTCCGTGCATGAGGCGCGCGCCGAAAACCTTTTGCGGTCGTGTACCTTTTCGCGCTGCAGCCGTTCTACTTCGCGCAAAGCCGCTTCCAGCCGGCTGGCACGTTGTCGCGCGGCACGTCGCCGGGCGCTGGCTTGGCGTGCCGCCAGCTTTTCTTCGTCCGCGGCTTGCGCGTTCAGTATGCGCACCTGCTCGCGCGCGGCTTCCAGATGCGCCGCAATCTTTTCCTGGCGGCGAAAACTGTTGCCGCCAGCATTGGCTTTGATCTTGGTGCCGTCCAGCGTTACCCGTTCCAGAGTGATCAGGCCCTCGGCACTCAGTATGCCCAGCACCTGCGTGAACAAATCGTCGAGTGCGGTTTTGTTGTCGGAGCGGAAGCCCGACAGCGTGCGATGACTCACCAGCTGCAACGCACACAGCCATTGGCAGCCCGGTTCGTATTCGCACTGTCGTGCTAGTTCGCGCGCCGAACTGATCCCGCGGCTGTAGGCGTACAACCACAAGCTGATCAACAACTGCGGGTCGGTGTGCTCGCGTCCAGCGCTACCCTCCACGGCGGCGATCTGTGCGTAATATAAGCGCAAATCTAGTCGCCCTACCAACTCCCAAATGGAGCGCACAGGATGCTCGTCTTCTACCAACTTTTCTACGTCTACGGTTCGTAGCAGCAGTTGCCGGCGATCAATCGCTACCATTCGAGGAACAGGGGTCTCGTGGCTGATCATGCTCGCAGTCTACACACTACCGCCCCTCCGTTGCGTCAATTTCTTCACACGTTCCAGACGGGACGTTTCCCCAGGTCTTGCGTCGACGATGCCATGATCTGCGAACCGCGAATACTTTGCGAGTCAAGGTCATTCCTCGAATGTCAGCGTTGTTTGCGTGTTACGGTCCGGCCTATTCCTTGGCCGTCCGCCTTTGCTCGGTGTCAGTTGACACTGCGTTGCTTCCTCCAGTGACTGGTGGGTGGCGAAATGGTTCGGCTCCCATTCTTTTCCCGGCAGAAACGCGCGATTGGGAGGATACCATTTCTGTGCTTCATCGCGAGTTGAACAAACGAGTGTGCTCGACCCTTTCCGGCGGAAAGGGTCGGCAATTCTTCTCTTTCGATGCTGGGCAAAATCAAATGAATCTCGATTGTCGAAGTGAAAGGAACGGAGTGATTCGGAAAGAATACGGCCGGCGATGCCTTCAGCGAGCCTTGCCTGTATACTTTCAGGCTGCCGTTCTCAACAGCGTCTGAGAAACTGCTTGAGCTTCGCATTGGGAAACCAGGGGAATGAACCGAATCCATTTGGTTGTGTTGTGGCACATGCATCAGCCGCAGTACCGCGACCCGGAAACCGGCCGCTACGTCCTCCCATGGACGCGCTTGCATGCCCTGAAGGACTACTGGGGCATGGTCGAGATGCTCAAGGAGTTCCCCGGCTTTCATGCCACTTTCAACGTCGTGCCTTCGCTGGGGATGCAACTGGAAGAGTATGCCAGCGGCAATTTCAATGAGCCGTGGTTTTCGCTGGCCTTCAAGAACGCGGAGGAATTAACGCGCGAGGATAAGGCGGAAATCATTGCCCGGGCCTTTCAGTTGAACCACGATCATCTGATGTCCCGCTGGCCGCGTTTCCTCGAGCTGTACGATTGGTCGCGCCCCGCCGGAGGCGCGCAGGCCATCGTCACTTTCACGCCGCGCGACTGGCGCGATCTTCAGCTTCTGTCGCAATTGGCCTGGATGGAAGAATCATGGTTCGCGAAGGACGAAGTTATCAGCCGCCTGGCCACGAAAGGGAAGGACTATTCGGAAAAAGATAAATCCGCGCTGAAGGAAAAACAATTCGAATTGATGCGCCTCGTGCTCCCTGCTTATCGTGATGCCGCGAACCGCAAACAGATCGAAATCAGCACCACTCCCTTCTATCATCCGATCCTCCCTTTGATCTGCGATTCGGACATCGCGCGCGTGGCCAATCCTTCCACGCCGCTGCCGCGCCGCGCCTATCGCCGGCCGGAAGATGCCCGCGAACAGTTGCAGCTTGCGCGCGAATATCACGAAAGAGTTTTTGGCGTGAAACCCGCCGGCTTGTGGCCCTCCGAAGGCTCCGTCTCGGATCAGGCCCTGGCCATCGCCGCCGAAATGGGATTCGAATGGTTCGGCACGGACGAAGGCGTGCTCGGCCGCACGCTCAACGTCGGTTTTTTCCGCGATTCGAACGGGACGCCCGCCAATGCCGACCGCCTCTACAAACCCTGGCGCGTGCAGGCGGGCGGCAACGGCATTACCGGATTGTTTCGCGATCACCATTTATCCGATCTCATCGGATTCGTCTACAGCCGCATGGACGCGAAATCCGCCGCCGCCGATTTGCACGGCCGGTTGCGCAATCTCGGAGAAAAAGTTTCGAGCAATAATCAGCCGCTTACCGTATGTCTTTTTTTGGATGGCGAGAATGCCTGGGAATATTATCCGGGCAACGGACGCGAATTCCTGCGCGAGTTTTACGGGCGCATCCAGAGTGATCAGGATTTCCGCGCGCTCAGCGCGAGCGAAGCGATTGCGGCAGCAGGAGAGATTCCCGCCACAAATGGAATTTTTCCGGCGTCGTGGATCAACGCGAATTTCGATGTCTGGATCGGGCACAGCGAAGACGTCGCGGCGTGGGAATTGCTATGGGACGCGCGCGACGCTTACGGCCGCGCGGTGGAAGCGCGAAAGCAGGAAAGGCCGGACGCGCCGGGCGAAACCGCGCTTAAAGAAGCGCACGAATCGCTGCTCGCCGCGGAGGGCAGCGACTGGTGCTGGTGGTTCGGCCCGGAGCACAGCACCGCGAATGACGCGGAGTTTGACGCGCTTTACCGGAAACATCTTACCGGCATCTACCTGGCGCTGGGGCAAGTCGCGCCGGAAGAGCTGGCGAAGCCCATCAAGCTCCGGCCGGAACACGCGCTGCAACTGGCGCCGACGGGGTTTCTTAAAATCACCATCGACGGGCGCGACACGTCGTATTTCGAGTGGCTCGGCGCCGGATTGTATTCACCGGAGCGGCGAGGCGGCTCGATGCACGGGCGCGTTTTTTATCTCCACGAACTGCGCTACGGCTTTGAGGAAGAGCGCTTCTGCGTGCGGATCGACCCGTTCGCGGCGGCGCTGAGCGAACTGGAGGACCCGGAGTTTCGCATCACGATCGGCGGCGCGGAAGAAGTTACGATCGTCGTGAAACTGGAACGCGGGCGCTTGCAGGAGTTCGCGGTGGAAAAAGACCGCGTGTGCCTGCTGAACCCCGGCCGAGTGGCGGAAGCGGCGTTCGAGCGCATCCTGGAAGTCGCCATTCAAAAAGATCAAATCAACCTCAAAGGCCAGACGAAGCTGAAACTCGGCGTGGCGCTGTGGCACGGCGGATTGCCCGTGGATGTGCTGCCGGCCGAAGGATTTCTGGACGTCATCCTTGGCGAAGACAATTCGGCCTGGCCGCCGAGTTAGATTCGTTTTGATGCCCCTGCCGTTTCTGACGGCCACCGCACCTTTCGCAAAGCAGATCCCTCGTTCCGCTCGGGATGACGGACAGGGCAATTTGTTGGCTTCTATAGGCTCCTTTCTAAAATAATTTGACGGCGAGATCCTGGGGATGATCGCCGACGGGAATCATCGTCAACAGGAAATTCGTGCGCACGCGGATGACGGCGAGGTCCGCGGAATCCTGATTGACCACCAGCAACAAATTTTCGTTGGGATCGAAGCGCAAAGCGGCCGGCGCCTGACCCGCGGGGACCGGGAAACCCATTCCGGGATCGCGAAGGATGCGGCGATTGACGATATCCACGGGCGTGATGCGATCGGCGGCGGTATCGGAGACATACAGGAGGCTGGCGTCCGAGCTGAGGACGCCGCGGGTGGGCGCGGAGCCGAGAACCATGTAGTCGCCGACTTCATGAGTCCAGGTGTTGATGGCCTCGAGGCCATGGGCTTCGGGCGAGATGACGTAGAGTTCGCCGCCATCGGGTTTGAGGAGCATGTCCGTGGGCTTGCCGGCCAATTCGAGATTGGTGACGAAGACGCCGCGGCGGAGGTCGACGACGGAGATGCGGCGCTCCGAGCGGCTGAGAACAAAAGCCATGGAACTGTCTGGCAGGACGGCAACGTCGTCGGGGTGCGGAGCGACGGTGACGCTGCCGCGCAGGGCGAGCGTCGCAGCGTCGTGGATGCCGAGCGAGGCTTCGCCGCGATTGACGACGAGGATGGATTTTCCGTCCGGCGTGACGCGGGCAAGGACGGGTTCGCGGCCGGTGGCAGCGCGAGCGAGGACGGCGTGGGATTCCGCGTCAATGGCGAGAAGCGTGTTGCTGCCGGACGAAGTGGTGTAGATGCGCGTGCCGTCGGGCGAAAAATCGAGCGCATAGGGAAGCGGGCCGACGGGAATGCGCGCAGTAATTTGGTTGATGCGGGGATCGAGAATCCAGACGTAACCGCCGGTGCTGCTGACGCCAAGGATTTCGGCGCGAGTGGGATGCTCGCGCATGCCGGAGAGGCCGGAGCCGACTGGGATGCGGGCGACGGCCTTGAGCTTGACGAGGTCGACGACGGTGACGTTGCCGTCGGCGGTGGTGACGAAGGCGGAGAGGTGCAGGTCCGGGCGAAGGAAGGAGGGGCGATGCTCGCGGAGAAGCAGGATAAGGGCAGCGATGGCCAGAATGATGAGGATGAAGTAAACGCGAAAGTTTCGTGGGCGGTCCATGTTGGAGATGGGATTCTCCCATGAGAAGAGTGGGGGAAGGAAGCAAGGAGGTAGTGAGGTAAGAAAAGTGGCCTCGCGGCTTCCCTCGGGATAAACGAGAGGAGAGGAGTGGAGGAGAGGGGGTACACCCCCCATGAAAATGGATGGTTGTCAAAAGAAAGGAGTTGCGCGAGGGGCATCGCGCAAGTGATTGAAAAGAAAGGTGGATGCGCGACGTGTTTTTGGGCATTCCTAGCCGGGCAAGGCGGGAGCAGCAGCAGCGACACGCGGCTGGACGTTCGCATGTCCCGAAGATTCATCCGGGATGCCCGGAGCGAATGGTCGGGGTAGACGCCCTGCGCATTGGAATGCTGAGGAAACCGATCTAACGCAGAGCACACGGAGAGCACAGAGGGCACAGAGACGCCCCGACCAAGTCCCCGAGCAGGTCGGGGCGGGCGTGGTAGACGCCTTAAACAGAGGTTTCGCGGAGAAGCGGGCTCCGGAAAGGCATGGCGGGGGATGGAGATTTCAGGTAACACGGGAGAGGATAGCACGGCGGTAGGGATCGGTTAAGTGATAAGCAGGGAACTGGAGAAATTTGGGATTGGATGGTCGCGGAGGCTAGGTGAACGGTGCTGGCGGGCACAAGAGGAAGAAGGAAGAAGCAAAGTCAAAAACCGCACCCTTAGATGCGAAGGGTGCGGCACCCAGGATCGCCTTAGAATTTGTCGTCTGTGGCACCCGCCCGGGATTCGGATAGAAGAATCATGGTCGAGGTTTAGGCCGTATCGATGGTTGGCGGAACGATCTGTTCACAAGGGCCGCCGAAAGCTGATTCACCGTGAGAGTTTCAGAGCTTCGGTCCTCGACCTCTCTGAGGCCCAAGCGGTGCTGGCAAGCATTGCGGAGAAGAGGTGTCTCTTGACAACGCCTTCGCTCTTATCGAGGGCCACCCAAATTCTTCTTAATCCGTTAAGGGGCGGCCACCCGCCTCGCCTAGCCCTGAATCGATCTTGTCAACCAATCTTCTATCTCTGGGTCATCGTTGAATGGGAATGCTTTCGCTGCGTATAGCTTAAAATCGATCTTGCTGATCGCCTTGTCGATCCTGAACTTGCGAATTATCACTTCAAGAACTTCACGGTAGGAGTCCGCCGCCAGCGAGAAGGCGTTTGCGCACAGGTGGACAAATGTCTCTGATTTTAGATTTATCACCCCGGTTACGCCGGAATGCACATACCAGCTTAGTCTGGGATAATCCACTTCATAAATTCTGTCCATAGGCGCTCCGAGTTGTGAAACACGATCAGCAAAGCGAAGTCCGGTCCAGTGATAGTTATCGGCTGGTTTGGACCAGATGCTTTTCCGTAAAGCATCGATTCGCATTTCATTGTTGGCAATGAAGGGTTTGTAGCTTGTCAGGTCTATGTCTGCGTCAGGGTGCGCCTCCTTATATGCAACCACCTTTCGTGCGCTCCGTAGTCGCTCAACATCATTAAAGGCGAGCATTTTTATCCAGCCATTTGGGGTCACTTCCAGCATTCTTATATCTGCCGCAAGCTCGAATACCCCACGAGCCAACATCGCAGCAGCTTGGAAATGCTTGGCATGCTTTATTTCTAGCATCGTTTCGATGTTGCCACGGGCACGATAGTAGGTTGTGATAAAGCAGCTCTCTTCGTTTGTGATCGAGAGTAGCGATTGGATGATGCCGAGGATTTCCAGTTTGTCGAAATTGTTGTAGCTCTTGACCAAGTGGTAGAATCGGCTTGCGTTCTCTTCTGCTGTCGGCGACTTTTCGCTCACGTTAGCACCTAGCCGTGATTGTAACAGCCCTGTCAGGGGTTCTAAGGCCCGCAAGCGTGCCTCACTTAAGGGTGTACCTCGCCGGCTGTCTATTCCAAGGCATAATTTACAATTGTCTCAAGCCTGATATATTTCATATTGAGTGATAATCAGATGCGGCAATATTGAGCCAGTAGAACCGGAGGTCAATATGCTCGACGGCTTTTGGATTGTTCAGTTCGATGGGATTCAGGGCAACGGCGGTGGAGTTGCGGTCCTGACGAAGGGGCAAGTGTTCGGCGGGGACAGCGCGTATACGTATACCGGACCATATCAGACAGAAGGAACGTCCTTGAAAGCGCGGGTTGTGGTTCGCGCTTTCTTGCCTAATGTGCCAAACGTTCTCGGCGCCATAGGCGATTTCGAGTTAAGCCTCACCGGTGACATAGAGGGGGATGTCATCAGGGGGAAAGCTACGCTTGTAGGTCGGCCAGGAGCGGGGATTGTCGTTCGGCTGACTAAGAAGGGCGACTTACCTTAGCTCATTTCTCAGGAGGCATTTTCCCCGGCTTGTCGATCAGGTCAGGAAAGGTCTCTTCAAAAATGGCGACCGGCAGCTTTCGGTTCCCATCCAGAAGTTCGAGGACCTTCTTGCGGAGGGCGTGTTGCTCAAGTTCGACTTCTCCCCATCCCCTCGGGTAGTATGCGTTCCGTTTGAGCGTGACTTTGTCGAAGTGGTAGCCAAGTGACTCACCCATTTCGTACAGCATATCGTTCACGCGGTCCGTGAGGGTATCGTTCCATCGCTTCACTTCATCAGGCGCGTGGGCCTCTGGCGCGTTCAGATGATCGACGAGGACGCGCCATGCCTCTATTACCTTCGTATCGCCGTAAAATTCTGTTTCGATTCCATTGAGCGCCTGAACCCAGGCAGCCGACAGTCTGCTCACCCTGTTTGCCATCAGATCCTGGTAGATTCTAATCTTTCTGTTCTTTTTCGCGCGGCGTTCTTCGAGGCGCTTCTGGATGATGAGAGCCGCCACTGGGCCACTTATTATGGCCGCAATCGTGAGCCAGCTTTCGAGCGAAATACCCCACAAATAGTGTGTTGGTGGCATCTGTGACAGGAGTACTTCTATCATATCGGCCGAGTACATGACAGCGGAACTCTCTAAGACAATAGATGCACGCGGGTACCCGTTCGTGCGTAGCGAGGAGCGAAGAGAGATTCATCGCGCAGAATTCGCGGGATGGAGCAGAGGTCTCTCTGCGCAGGCCGATTGGGGCTAAAGCCGAAGAGTAAGAGAGAGTTCATCGCTCACAAAAAGCGTGAGCGATGGAGCAGAGGTCTCACTTCGCAGGCCGACCCATTTCCGACCGGATCGGAATCTTCCCGACAAGGTCTGGGCAGGTCGATCGCAAAGGGGAACGGCAAGAAGCAGAGAAAAGCCTCAGGCCTAAAGGCCTGAGCTACAGCCCTGAGCTACAACCCTGAAGTATGGGGGGAGGCGGAGAGTTGGGTGGGGGCGGGTGAGGCGGTTGGAAATAAGAGCAAGTGGCGAGCGAAGTGCCCAGACGTTGGGCACTCAGGAGAAGCGCGGGTCTTCCCGACAGGAAGCGTCGGGACGTAGGAAACGCGAAAGACCCGCCTCTACAAAGGCCACAGCCGCAAAGCAAGGAAGGGCTGTGCCACGGGTCAGGCCCGGCGCTTTCGTTGGCGTTCGATGTGCTCGCTGCATTCCAGCAACTGGTCGTCGAGCAGCTTGATTTCTCTGGCGAGGCGAATCTCCGCAGGATTCTTCACAAAGCGTTCAAATAATTCCGTCCTTTTTTCCGTTAATTCTTTGCGTACCTTTTTCCAGTCTACTGAAGCAGGCAACATCATAGCTGCCCTTCGGGGAGGCGTAATCCCAACGTACTGCTTTTAACGGATGGCCTATTCGGCCTCGAGATCACTTTTGTGGCAAGGTTGGCAAACTCGCGCCCCGTGAGGGCGCTGAGACTGCCGCCGCACCGCTGAACGAGCAACCTGGCAAAAGCAAATGACGGAATTCCGGAGAGTGCTTGCGCTCAGCTCAATTTTGACGCAACCGAGTCCAGCACTTCCCGGCTGGTCTTAAAAGCGCTGGCCACTTTCTTTTCACCCGACTCGACAACGTCGTTCAATTGATCAATGGACTGCCGCCCCTGGCGTCGGAGGCGTTTCACGCCATCACCAGCCATGTCCTTCACCCATTCACGGGTCTCTTCACCGGACTTTGGGGCAAAGAGAAGGGCCAGCCCTGCGCCCAGACCCAGACCTGTAACGAAGAACAGCGCGGTGCGCCCTGAGTTGCTCATGTGTGCCTCCTGTTGTTGGCTACGAGTCTCATTTTGATAGGGCAGGCAAATTGTTTCCGTGATTTCAAACACATAGTTGCGTGACACCGCATACGGAGGCCACGTCCTGGTTTTCACCGGAGTTGTGCCGTGCCGAAGCTGAGGAAGGTCGCACGAGGGGACAGAGATTTCGTTGCGCTTGAGAAGACGCCGCGGTGCAGGGGATAAACGCCGGGCGAAAAGGCCCGGCGCCACGAAAAGGCGGAGAGAAGATGCCGGCAGGAATGCCGGGGCTACGAAAAGACGATTAGCGGTGGACGAGAACGGGAATGGTGGAGTGCGTGAGCACTTTGACGGTTTCGCTGCCGAGGACGATGGCGGACATGCCGCGGCGCCCGTGGGAGGACATGGTGATGAGGTCGCAGCCCTTGGACTTGGCGGTATCAATGATGGCTCTGTAAGGATGCTCGTGCTCGACGACCAGAGTTTCGCAAGGGACGCCGGCGGCTTTGGCCGCGGCGGCAATCGCGGGTAGGAGTTTCGCGACGTTTTCCTTCATGCGTTTATTGTATTGCTCGGGTATCTCCTCGACGACTTCGGGGTCCATGGTGAAGACGTGGAAAGGGACCGTGACCGTGAGAACGGTAATTTTTGCGCCGATGGCCTTGGCGAGGGCGATGCCGTGCTCGACCGCCTTGCCAGCGAGTTTCGAGCCGTCGGTTGCAATCAGGATGTTCTTGTACATGGCCTATTTCCTCCTTCGCTTGTGCACTGCTTTTTCCGGGGCCCAGCCACACGCCCTGGCTCTTGCGCATCGGAGCTGACTTGGTGGCCGCGCATATTTCTGACTAGCAGGTCAAAGCCAATGTAGAGTCTGGCGAGGTTTGCCCCGGGAGGTCCGTGACGTACATCACAGGAGAGTGTGACCTTGTGCGTGGGGCCGAAATGAGGGAAAAGGGGAAGCAGAGGGGCTAATTGACGGAGCGATGGAGAACGGCGGCGATTTGGCGGACTTCGGCGGTGAGTTCGGTGAATTCTTCGGGGAGGATGGACTGCATGCCGTCGGAGAGGGCTTTGTCCGGCTCATGGTGGACTTCAACGAGAAGGCCATCGGCGCCAACGGCGACAGCGGCGCGGGAGAGCGGCAGGACTTTGTGGCGCTTGCCGGTACCGTGGCTGGGATCAACGAAGATCGGGAGATGGCTGCGCTTTTTGACGGCGGGGACGATGGAGAGGTCGAGGGTGTTGCGGGAGTGGTCGGCAAAGGTGCGGACGCCGCGTTCGCAGAGCATGACGCTGTAATTGCCCTCGGAGAGGATGTACTCGGCGGCCATGAGGAACTCGTCGAGAGTGGCGGACATGCCGCGTTTCAGGAGGACGGGTTTTTTGGCGCGGCCGGCGCGCTTGAGGAGAGAGAAATTCTGCATGTTGCGAGCGCCGATCTGGATGACGTCGGCGTACTCCTCGACGAGGTCGAGGGATTCGTTGTCAATGGCTTCGGTGATGATGCCGAAGCCAAATTTTTCGCGTACTTTGGAGAGGATTTTGAGGCCGGCTTCGCCGAGGCCCTGGAAGCTGTATGGAGAAGTGCGGGGCTTGTAGGCGCCTCCGCGGAAGAGGCGCACGCCGGAGGATTTGAGGCGTTCGGCGATGGCGAGGCACTGCTCCTCGGTTTCGACGGCGCAGGGGCCGGCGACAAGGGCGATGTGAGCGCCGCCGACGATGACGTCACCGGAAGGCGTGGGGATGCGGAAGATGGAGTCTTCTTCCTTAGCGTCGCGGCTGACGAGCTTGTAGGGTTTGCTGACGGGGATGCATTCGACGACGCCGGGAAGGGATTCGAGAACGCCGAGGTCCACGGCGCCCTTGTTACCTGTGATGCCGATGGCGGTGCGGATCGAGCCGGGGATGGGGTGGGCCTTGAGGCCAAGGCTTTCGATGCGCTGGCAAACGGCGCGGACCTGCTCCTCGGTGGCGTGGGACTGCATGACGACGAGCATGCGGCGGATCTCCTGGCGCGATGAGTAAACCTTAAGTTTACGGCAAGGTGACGCGGGGCCGCAAATGGAGGTGGGCCGGGGATTTGGCGCGTGTGGTAGAATTATTAGTTTAAGACGGAGAAGAAATTCCCGACAGGTATGCCAGAACAACCTATTACCCAAGTAACCGAGTTCGACCCCGAAGACGAATACCGCCCGGAACCTGAGCCCGAACCGCTGCCGCCGGCGTGGACGGACGGGAGCCTGCGGATCGGCATCCACACGTCGATTGCGGGGAGCTACGTGAACGCGCTGGAATCGGCGCAGGAAGCTGGGATGCAACGCGCTGCAGATTTTTTCGGCGAGCCCGCGGATGTGGCAGGGCGCGGCGGCGCGGATTCCGGAGGCGGATGCGACAGGCGTTTCGCGCGCGGCGGGAAGAGTTGGGGCTGGGGCCGCTGGTGATCCACGCGAACTACCTGGTGAACCTGGCGGCGACGCAGCCGATGCTGCGGACGCGGTCGATTCAGGCGTTCCACGAGGAGTTGGTGCGCGCGGTGGTCGCTGGGGGCGGATTTTCTGGTGGTGCACCCGGGGGCGCGCGGGGAAGTCGTCGATGGAGCAGGCGATTGCGACGATCGTGGAGAGCGTGAAACAGGCGGCGCGACAGCGTGCCGCTGGGCGGCATCTGCGGATTTTGATCGAGAACACCGCGGGGATGGGGACGGCGGTGGGGTCGCGGCTGGAAGAAGTGGCGCAGATTGTGCGCGGGCTGCGCGGATCTGGACGCGGGGGCGTGCCTGGATACGGCGCATCTGTTTGCGGCGGGATACGACATTCGCAGCGAGGACGGGCTGGCGAACGACCATAGGGCAGATTGAGCGCACGATTGGGCTGGAGAACGTGCCGGTGTTTCACGTGAACGATTCGAAGATACCGCTGGGCGGGCGCGTGGACCGGCACGAGCATATCGGCAAGGGAAAGATCGGCGAAGAGGCGTTTGCGAGGATTTTGCGGCACCCGCGGCTGGGGGCGGCGGAGCCGGAAGGATTGGTGGGGCGGGCGTTTTTGCTGGAGACGCCGATTGATGATCCGGGAGATGACCGGCGGAATGTGGCGAAGATGTGGGAGTTGGCGGGATTGCAAGAACAGGCCCGGAGGCGGAGAAGGGATTCTGCATGCTGACGGCGGCGATGAGGAGAGAAGATTTGGCGAAGACAGGAAGAAGCGAGTTCAGGCAGAGCGCGAAGAAAAGGCAAAGAGATAACGCAGAGACGCGGAGAACGCAGAGGCACGCAGAGAAGAGAGACGCGGGCCAGGAAAAGCTCGAGGCGCGGAAGAAGAGGAAGAAGAGTAGGGATAAAGCGGCGATTGGCGGAGCAGAGATACATCAGAGCACCCACAGCAGAGCGCACCTGGTGGCGCGACAGCGAGCGAGGAACGGGGGACTATGATCCGCAGAAGATTGAGGAGAAGTGGCAGAAGCGCTGGGAGGAGAGCGCGCGTATTCGAGATGCAAGGAGGCCGACCCGTCGAAGCCGAAATACTACGTGCTGGAGATGCTGCCGTACCCGAGCGGGACGCTGCACATGGGGCACATGCGCAACTACACGATCGGGGATGTGGTGGCGCGCGTGAAGAGGATGCGCGGGTTCAACGTGCTCCATCCGATGGGGTGGGACGCGTTTGGCTTGCCCGCGGAGAACGCCGCGATTAAGAACAACACGCACCCGCGGACGTGGACCAACAACAACATTGCGGAATTTCAGAGGGTGCTGCGGCGCTTTGGGTTCAGCTACGACTGGCGGCGGGAGATTTCCACGTGCGAGCCGGAATATTACCGGTGGAACCAGTGGTTTTTCCTGCGCATGCTGGAGCGCGGGATTGCGTACAAGAAAAAGAGCCGGGTGAACTGGTGTCCGAAATGCTGCACGGTGCTGGCGAACGAGCAGGTGGTGAACGGCGGGTTACTGCTGGCGGCACGAGGATACGCTGCGTGGAAGCGCGGGACATCGAGCAGTGGTTCCTGAGGACGACGGCGTATGCGGAACAGTTGCTGGATGATTTGAAGGAGCTGGAGGGTGGATGGCCGGAGCGCGTCATCACCATGCAGAGGAATTGGATTGGGAAGTCGGCTGGGGCGAAGGTGTGGTTTGGGGTGGCGGACGGAGTGGGCGACGCGACAGTTGCCCAGCGACCAGGAAGCTAAAGGCAAGAAGGGCCAGTCGAAGATTGAGATATTTACCACGCGGATTGACACGATTTATGGGGCTTCGGCGATTATTCTGGCGCCGACGCATCCGCTGGTGGGGAAGTTGATTGCGAGGACGCGGGGAATCAGGCGGGGCTGGAAGCGAAACTGGCGGAGATGAAGCAGTCGTCGGTGAAGATGGAGGATATTGCGACGGCGGAGAAGGATGGATTTTTTACCGGGCGATATGCGGTGAATCCGTTCAATGGGGAGAAGATTCCGATCTGGGTGGGGAACTTCGTGCTGCTGGAGTACGGAACGGGCGCGATCATGGCGGTGCCGGCGCACGATGAGAGGGATTTTGAGTTTGCGAAGAAGTTTGGGTTGCCGGATTCCGGTGGTGGTGAGAAAGGCAGTTGAAAGTGCAAAGTTGAAAGTTGAAGCAGGCGAAGAGAATCAGGACGACCAGGGTCCAGAAAAGCACAGAGGGAGAGGCGCCCAGCCGACGCTACAGCAGGAGTAAAGAATGGAGCACCGACAGGAGGCGTTACACGGAGTATGGGGTTAGCGTGAATTCGGGGGCGTACTCGGGGCTGGAGACGGCGGCGGCGATTGAGAAGATGGCTGCGGACGCGGAGGCGGGCGGGTTTGGGAAGAAGGAGACGATTTACCGGCTGAGGGATTGGGGGATTTCGCGGCAGAGGTATTGGGGCACGCCGATTCCGGTGGTGTATTGCGAGAAGGACGGCATGGTGCCGGTGCCGGACAAGGATTTGCCGGTGCTGCTGCCGGCGCATCCGAAGCTGACCGGAGAAGGGCAATCGCCGCTGGCGACCGATCCGGAGTTTGTGAATACGAAGTGTCCGAAGTGCGGCGGTGCCGGCGCGGCGAGAGACGGACACGATGGACACGTTCGTGGATTCGTCGTGGTACTTCTACCGGTATTGCGATCCGAGGAATGATCAAGGCGCCGTACGATTCGGCGAAGGTGGGTTACTGGTTTCCGATTGACCAGTACATTGGCGGGATCACGCACGCGATTCTGCACCTGCTGTATTCGCGGTTCTGGTGCAAGGTGATGCGGGATCTGGGATTGATCAAGCACGACGAGCCGGCGGCGCGGCTGTTCACGCAGGGCATGGTGTTGAAGGGCGGCGTGGCCATGTCCAAGTCGCAGGGAAACGTGGTGGGCGCGATCGACATGGCGGAGAAGTATGGGGCGGATACGGGGCAGGCTGTACACGCTGTTCGCGGCGCCGCCGGAGAAGGATTTGGAGTGGAGCGAGGAGAGCATTGAAGGGGCGTGGCGATTTTTGAATCGGGTGTACCGGTTGGTGGAGAAGCATGCGGCAGACGCTTCGTGGAGTGGGGCAGCGGAAGTAGAGGCAAAGATTTCGGGAGTCGCAAAGGGCAGAGTGTCGCAGAGACGGAGAAACCTGCCAGCCGATAGAGCCGTTTTGCGAAGATGCATCAGACACTGCGGAGAGTGACGCAGGACTTTGAGACGCGATGGCACTTTAACTCGGCGATCGCGCAGATCATGGAGTTGACTAACGAAATTTACGCATGGAGCCATTGGAACAGGACGTGCGCCCCGAAATTCGGCAAGGAAGTGCTGCAAATCTTGACGCTATTGCTGGCCCCGATGACGCCGCACCTGGCGGAAGAGCTGTGGGAAATGCTGGGGCACGAGGATGGTCTGTGGAATGTGCGGTGGCCCGGCGTTTAGTGAGGAAGCTGGCACTTGCGAAGGATGAAGAAGTGGAAATTGTGGTGCAGGTGAATGGAAGCGTGCGCGGGAAAGTGAAGGTGGCGGCGGGAACCGGCGCAGGAAGAAGTGAGTGCCAACTTGGCGCAAGGCAGATGCGGCGAATCGCGCGCGCATCTGGACAGGGAAGACGGATTGCGAAAGTGATTTTTGTGCCGGATAAGCTGCTGAATATTGTGGTGGAGTGAGAGTTAGCGACAGGAGCGAAGGAAGAAGGAGTGGAGAGAGGACGCAGCTTGCGAAAGAGCGCAAGGAGGGGCACCCTCAAGATCGGCTTGGACGGGCGGAGGATGGCGCAGGGGGTGGCGGGGGCGGCATGGAAGGCGGCAGGGAACGGCAAGAATGGACGTGAAAGCGGAGCTGGGCGGGGTGGTGGTGCTGGACTTTGGGGGGCAGTACACCCAACTGATTGCGCGGCGGGTGCGCGAGCAGCAGGTGTTCAGCGCGATATTGCCGTGCACGACGGCGCTGGAGGAGATCCGCAAGCTGGAGCCTGCGGGGATTATTTTGTCGGGCGGGCCGAGTTCGGTGTACGACAAGGACGCACCGAAATGCGATCCGGCGGTGCTGGCGATGGGTATCCCGGTTCTGGGAATCTGCTACGGGATGCAGTGGATATCGAAGACTCTGGATGGAAAAGTGGAGCCGGTGGAGCGGCGAGAGTACGGGCCGGCGCAACTGGACGTGGAGGAAGGCCGAGAGCGAGATTCTGGCAAATTTTCCGAGAACAGATGAGGATCTGGAGCGAGCCACGGGGACAACGTGCTGGCGTCTGCCGTCGGGATTTCATTTGACGGGGAAGACGGCGAATGCGATTGCTGCGGCGGAAGATCCCGTGCGGAAAATCTACGCGGTGCAGTTCCACCCGGAAGTGAATCACACGGAGCGGGGCACGGAGATCCTGCGGAACTTCCTGTTCAAGGTGTGCAAGGCCGAGCCGAAATGGAGCGGGGCGGCGTTTATTGAGGAGTCGGTGGAGGCGATACGGCGAAGGTGGGAGCGCACTGGGCGATTTGCGGGTTGAGCGGCGGAGTGGACTCGACGGTGGCGGCGGTGCTGGTGCACCGGGCGATGGGCAACCGGCTGACGAACATCTTCGTGAATACGGGACTGCTGCGGAAGAATGAGTTTGAGCACACGCTGGAGATGTACCGCGAGCGGCTGGGGCTGCGGGTGATCGGCGTGGACGCTTCGAAGCGCTTCCTGACGAAACTGAAAGGGGTTAGCGGACCCGGAAGAAAAGCGAAAGATCATCGGGCGGGAGTTCATCGCGGTGTTTGCGGAAGAGGCGGAGAAGCTGCAGAAGGGCGAGGCGCACGGGGAGATCAAGTTCCTGGTGCAAGGGACGCTGTATCCGGACGTGATTGAGTCGGTGTCCGTTAAGGGGCCTTCCGCGACGATCAAGTCGCACCACAATGTGGGGGGTCTGCCGGAGAAGATGCCGTTTGCGCTGGTGGAACCACTGCGAGACCTGTTTAAGGACGAGGTGCGCAGGATTGGAAAGGACTTAGGCCTGCCGCAAGAGATACTGGTGAAACATCCGTTTCCGGGACCGGGCTTGGCGGTGCGGCTACTGGGCGAAATCACCCGTCCAGACTTGGTAAAGCTTCGGGAATCGGACGCGATTGTGATCGAGGAAATCCGGCGGGCGGGGCTGTACGAAAAGGTATGGCAGGCGTTTGCGGTGCTACTGCCGATGCGAAGCGTGGGGGTGATGGGGGACGGGCGGACCTATGGACTGACGGTGGCGGTGCGGGTGGTGCAGTCCGACGACGCCATGACGGCGGACTGGGTGAGGCTGCCGGGGGAAGTACTGGAACGTATATCGACGAGGATTGTGAACGAAGTGACGGGAGTCACGCGGGTAGTGTATGACGTCAGCAGCAAGCCGCCGAGCACGATCGAGTGGGAGTGAGCGCAGCGACAGTACGCTCGGGACAACGTGAAGCGGGGCGAGGGAAGAGAGATTGAGGCAATAAGCGGAACACAACCTTGCCGAAAAACCGTAGACCAGCAGGAAGAAAGGCCGCCCCGGGCGGTTGAGCGGCCTTTGCATTGAAGCCAACCAATTCGAGACGACGACAGTAAAAAGGATGGAACCGCGGAGCTACCGATTGGCCATTTTCTGAGCCATGTACAGGAGCAACTTGCGATCTTCCTCATCCGACTTTGCTCAGCAAGCGGCGAAGCTTGTTGAGATAGCGAGCCTCTTTGCCCGCGCTGCCCCAGGCGATGTCGTCGGACGATCTGCGCTTGGGGAGATTGGGCAACTGCGGCGGCTCCTCACCGTCGTAGAAGAGTTGATAAAGTGGGCATTCGAGAGCGCGCGCCAGCTTTTCCAGCGTTTCAATGGCCGGGACAGTATGGCCATTTTCAACGCGGGAAATGTAACAACGCAAGCAAGCCGGTACGCTTCTCGATATCGCCCTGGGAGAGTTTCTTTTCTTCGCGCAGAGCGCGAAGACGGTCACCAATAATCATGAGGTTAAGTATTCCACAAGTAGTTAGAGGTAGCAAGTAGAAACATCAGCGGGTGTGGAAACAATGATTGGCACAGGCTGGACAGACTCCGAAGAATAGCGTAACCAAATAGCGATGGCACGCGTCCCAAAATCAGAGGCCGAGGCGCTCCCCGGGCTGGCGGAGACGGCCAAAAGGCCTGTGACGGAGTCGCCCAAGAGCGGCGACGACCGGGAACTCGTCCGGCGAGCCAAGAACGGGGACAAGGAAGCATTCGAGTCCCTGGTACGGCGGCACCAAGGCAGGGTGTTTGCGGTGGCCGGAGGCATCCTGCGGAACCGGGAGGACGTGGAAGACATAGCGCAGCAGGTCTTCGTGAAGGCCTATTTTTCGCTGAAGCGGTTCGATCAACGGGCCGCCTTCAGCACCTGGCTGTACAAGATCACGGTGAACGAATGTTGGGATCTGCTTAGGAAGAGGAAAGTGCGGCCCCTGGTGCTGGAAGTGGACCTGAGCGAGGAGCAGGCGCGGCAGTATCAGGCGGCGGAGCAGAGAATTGCCGACGGTCGCCGGACGCGAGCGAGCGGCTGGCAGCCCGGGCAACGCGTGGAACAACTGCTGGAGTGCCTGGAGGACGAGACCGGCTCGATGCTGGTGCTCAAGGAAGTGCAAGGATTTTCGGTGGAGGAGATCGCAGAGGCCCTGGAACTCAATGCCAACACCGTGAAGGTGAGGCTGTTCCGGGCACGTCGACGAGTCGTGAGCCAGGCGAGAAAGCGCGGGACGTGAGCAAGGGGGCGGGTATGTGGAACCTGATGAATAAGCGGGAAAATGACTGCGAGCGCTTGAGAGGTGCGCTCGAAGAGTTCGCGGCTGACGCGGGCCAGGGCGCAAACGTTGAAGAGTTGCTGACGGCGCTGCCAGAGGCGCAGCGCGCGCACGCGATGGCCTGCGCGGATTGCCGCGAAGCGGCACGGGAACTGGTGGACTCGCGGGAGATCTTCAAAGGCTATAGCTCCTACGGAGAGCTGGCGGGGCCATGGTTCGCGACACGCGTAATGGCCGCGATCGGAGCACGGGAGCGCTCATTGGCCTTGCCATTGAGTCCGTGGAGCGCGGTGCCGAAGCTGGCGTCGCGGCTGGTGTGGGTATCGGCGATCGTCTTCCTGGCCGCGGGAACCTGGCTATATGAAAAGCCGGTTTCTGCGCCGCCGAAACAGGCGTCAGTGGAAGCGGCGCCGGAATCGCTGTTTGAAGTGACACCAACGCCGCCGCCGACCCATGACGAAGTTCTGGTGAGCCTGGCGGAGAGGCAAGAATGAGTGAGGCATCGGTAACTCGAAAAGCGGCGATGTGGGTGGGCATCGTTTTCCTGCTGGGGGCGGCGCTAGGCGGAATGCTCGGTTATGCGTTTGCGCACAGCAGCTATGCTGCGAACAAGGCTCCCCTGAGCGATTCGGCGAGGCGCCAGCAAAAGGTCGCAGAGTTGACCCAAGAAGCGAACCTCACCGATTTGCAACGGCAGCAATTGGACGTGATTCTGAACGATATGCAGGCCGAGTTTAAGGCCATCCGCAAGCAAACCGATCCGCAGATTGATGAGGCCCGCCACAGGGGACGTGACCGCATCCGGGCGATTCTCACGCCGGACCAGCGGCCCAAATTCGAGGACTTCCTGAGGCGGCTGGACGAGGAGAGAAAGAAAAACGCGCAGTAGTCCTTGGCGTCCTCGAAAACATCCGCTCAGATTTTGACAATGAGTTTCCCGATGTTGGCGCCGGTGAAGAGCATGTTGATGGCGTCGGGTGCCTTCTCGAGTCCTTCCACGATGGTTTCGCGGTCCTTGAGCTTGCCGAACATCTTCCACTGACCAAGCTGCGTTGCGGCTTCCATGAAGCGCGGGGCGTAGTCCAGGATGATGAAGCCCTGAACGCGGAGGCGCTTGATGAGGACAGTGCCGAAGCTGGCCATGCCGGGGTCTTCGCTGGTGTATCCGGAGATGAGCCCGCAGACAACCACGCGGCCGTGGAGATTCATGCGGTTGAGGACGGTGTGCATGATATCACCGCCGACGTTCTCAAAATCGATGTCGATGCCGTTGGGGGTGGCGGCGGCAAGCTGGTCCTTCCAATCCGGCTTTTTGTAGTTAATGGCGGCGTCGAAGCGGAGATCCTTGGTGAGCCAAGCGCACTTTTCATCACTGCCGGCGATGCCGACGACGCGGCAGCCGTGAATCTTGCCGATTTGACCAACGATGCTGCCGGTGGCGCCGGCGGCGGCGGAGACGACCAGCGTCTCACTTTTTTTGGGCTGGGCGATTTCCATGCCGAAAAAAGCAGTGAGGCCGTTGACGCCAAGGAGGCCGAGAAAAGAGGTGTCCGAAACAAAGGGAATCTTGGGGACTTTCTGGAAAGGTTGCTTGTCCGAGGCGTCGAGGAGGGCGTAATCCTGAAGACCGGTGAGGCCCATGACGCGGTCGCCCTTTTTGTATTCGGGGTGACGCGATTCAATGATTTCCGCGAAGCCGAAGGAGCGCATTACTTCACCGATGGCCACGGGAGGCATGTACTGAGGGATGTCGGCCATCCAGATACGCATGGTGGGATCGATGGAGAGATATTTCACGCGGGCAAGGGCCTGGCCGTCGTTGAGAGGAGCGAGCGGCTCTTCGACGAGATGAAGATCGCCGGGGGCGAGCATGCCCTTGGGGCGCGATTGCAGGCGGAGTAGGCGATTGGTTAGAGGCATTTTGTTCTCCGAGACTCAGGCTGGAAAGCGCCGATACAGCGCCAATGCGCTTAGGCGGCGCGACTATTTTTCAGAAAACCATACAGCCGAGAGAAGCCGTGCGAGCTAGAAGGGAATATCCTCGTCGGAGATTTCGGGGCCGCCGCCGGCTTGGCCGCCACCACCGTAAGAATCGTCAGCCGGCGCAGGATGGCTTTCAATGTCGTCGCCGCCACGAGCTGCGCCGCCTCCCATGCCGCCGCCCGCGGCGGCGCCTTCGGCGCGGCCGCCGAGCATGCGAAAGTTGTTCGCGACAATCTCAAAGCTAGTGCGCTTCTGGCCTTCCTTGTCCTGCCATTCGCGGGACTGGATGCGGCCCTCAATGAAAACGAGCGAGCCCTTTTTAAGATACTGCTGGGCGATTTCCGCTTGTTTGCCCCAGACGACGATCTTGTGCCATTCGGTGCGTTTCTGTTTTTCGCCGTTGCGGTCTTTGTATGTTTCATCCGTGGCAAGGGAAAAATTGGCGACGGCCTGGCCACCGCCGGTGTAACGCGTTTCAGGATCGCGGCCCAAGCGGCCGACGAGAATCACTTTATTGACGGACATGGAAATCCCCCTGCGCCGAGGAAGATAGCACGGGGAGAAAAAAAAGTGAAATGCGGCACGCGGAGGTCAGGGAGTTGCTCCCGTGTGGATTCACTGCCGGAAGTAGCTCGGAAATGCGAAAATTCTTGTTGCGGGCTCAGGCGGGAAGGGCGTTGGCTTTACTTGAGGCGGGCGGTTGCAAAAACTACCTGGTCGCGCTGACGGAAGCACCGAGTTCTTTCAGCCTGGCGCGGGCGCGGCGGTCTTCTTCGGTTCCGGGGTAGCGGCGGACGACTTCACGGAGTTCGCGTACGCCCGAGGCTTTCTGGCCGAGCTCGATCAGGGCCATGCCCTTGTGGAGGCGCGTGGGGGCGAGTTTGAAACTTTTCGGGTAGTTGCTCAAAACCTTGTCGTATTCGGCGACAGCTTGCTGGTAGTTTTTTTGCTGGTAGGCAATTTCGCCAAGATAGAACTGGGCGTTCGAAGCGAGGTCGGTGTCGCTGTAATACTTGAGGTAGTCCTGGAATTCGGAGCGTGCGAGATCGTACTTGCCGCCGGTGATGTCTCGCAGGCCGTTGGAATAGAGGGTGTCCGCGGAAGGAGGTGGGCCGGCAGGTGCGGCGGAGCCCATGGGCGCGGGGCCGGCGGCCGGATTTGCGGCCCCTCCGGTTGAAGCAGGGGCAACGCCAGAAATTTTTGCGTCGAGGCTCTGCACGGAATTCTGCAAGTCAACGAGCTGCTGGTTGAGCTTGCCGAGGCGCGACTTGATTTCCTCGAGGTTGTCGGAAAGGCCCTGGACCTGGGTGGACATGGTGTCAAGGCGTGCGCCGGAATTAGCCTGGACATCCTGGACGGACTTCTGGAGCGAGCCCATGGTGGCGCTAAGCTTGGTGACGTTATCGCTGGACTGATCGACGAGAGTCTTCATCACCGTGTGGTCCTGGGTCATTTGCGTGGAAAGATCCTTCTGGCCCTGAAGCAGGGTGGTAACGTCGCGCTGGAGCTCGATGATTTCGCGGGCGACGGCTTCTGCGGGGCGGGGGCCGATGAGGCTTCCTCCGAGAGCACCGGCCAGAACGGCGGCGCTGAAGATGGCGATATTCCGAATACGCATGAACAATCCTCCTAAGGGCTCCGAAAGGCGCCTGAGCGGTGGCGGCCGCAGAGCTGCTAATGAAAATCATACAGGCCGGGGAAGTAGGTTTCACTCTAAATAAGAGGGCCGCGGGCGGGCAAGGGTTTGCCCGGGCTCGCGGCCCTTCTGGTCACCAATCGATCATCGTCGCGAACAGACGCGAAGCGGCTTAATTGGCCTTCACGAAATGGCCGCGGCGATTCTGCTGCCAGCAGGTCTCCTCATGCTCCGTGCAGAACGGCTTTTCCTTACCGTAGCTGACGGTGCTCAGGCGGTCCGCGGAGAGGCCCAAGGAGACGAGATACTGCTTGACGGCGGAGGCGCGACGATCGCCCAAGCCGAGGTTGTATTCCGTGGAGCCACGCTCGTCACAATGGCCCTCAATGGTCACCTTGATTTGCGGATAATTTTTGAGAAATTCCGCGGTCTTGGCCAGTGCTTCGCGGGCATCCGGACGAATGTCGGCCTTGTCGTAATCGAAATAGGCGTCGCGAACTTCCTTCAGGAAAAGTTCATCGAGCGAGGGCTGGGGCGGAGGCGGCGGAGGCGGCGGAGGCGCATTGACGGTGACGCTTGCCGTGGCATTGGCCGAACCACCGGGACCCTTGGCGGTAATCGTGTAGGTGGTGGAGTCCGCGGGAGTCACCTTGCTCGAACCTTGTGCGGTGACGGCGCCGACCTCAGGGGAAATGCTCAGATCCGTCGCGTTGGTGGAGCTCCAGCTCAGCGTCGCGGAGTCGCCCTTGGTGATGGTTGCCGGGCTGGCGGAGAGCGTCACGGTGGGGCTCGCGGGTGGCGGAGCCGGTGCAGGAGCAGGCGGGGGTGGAGGTGGATTGTGATGGCACCCAGCGGTGAAAGCGAGAGTTGCCAGCGCCAAGATCAAACCGGCGCGGTGGAGCTTTGGTGAAGCCAGATTCATGCGTATCCTCCTAGACGATTAAATGCCCGTGTTCGTCCCACCAGAGCCAATATCTTAACACCAGCGGGCTGGGTCCGGGTAATATCTCGTATCACGATACATTATACATCGCATCGGGACAATCGCGAGAACAGTTTCGCAAAAGTAGCGTTAACCTGGGAGCCCCAGTATCTGATTTCGGGTCCACCCATGAGATGCATAAGGCCTCATCCCCGGTTCCAAGAAAATGCAAAGTGGGTCATTTAGGCGACCAATTAGGCGACTCGTTGTGACCGGTGAACGATAGCTGGTGAGGCTGCGAACCGTCGGCCAGCATGGTCCAGATTTGGCGTGTGCCGCCGCGGGTGGATTCGAAAACGATATGGCGGCCATCGGGGGCCCAGCAGGGTCGCTCATTGCGGCCCTGGTCGCGGGTCAACTCGACGAGTTGCTGGGTGGCGGCGTCCATAACATAGATGTCGTAATTTCCGTTGGGGCGGCGCCAACTGAAGGCTAGCAATTGCCCGTTGGGGGCCCAAGCCGGGTCAATGACATAGCCTTTGTCGGGAAGGTCGAGTTTGACGGTGCTGGTACCGTCGGAATTCATCAGGTAGAGCTGCGGGGTGCCTCCTCGATCGCTCACGAAGGCGATGGTCTGGCCCGTCTTCGGATTCCACGCTGGAGACATGCTCGCGCCGTTGGCCACGGTAAGACGCTTGGGACGGCCTCCGTTGACGTCACTGACGTAGAGCTCCGGATTGCCCTGCATGGATGAGGAAAAGATGATCTGTGTGCCATCGGGTGACCAGGCAGGGGTACTGTTCGTACCGCGGAAGCGGGGAAATGCCACAAGTTTGCCGGTGTCCATGGAATACATGCAGATTTGCGCGGTGGTGAGGCCGGCTGACGGCGCAAAACAGGTGAAGGCGATGCGCGAAGCGTCAGGAGACCAGCGGGGCGTGAGGGAGATCGAGCGCAGGGAGGTGAGCTGGTGCTGATTTGCGCCGTCGTAATCCATGACCCAGATTTCCTTGGAGCCGCTGCGGGAGCTAACGAAAGCGATTTGTGTGGAGGCCACGCTCGGGAGGCCGCCGGAGAGCCTGCCAACGATTTCGTCGGCAAATTGATGGGCAAACTTGCGAACTTGGGCGTCGGTGGGAGCGCCGCGATAGACTTTGCCAACCACGGCCTGCGAGGAGGGGTTGCGGACGTCATAGAGCCAAGCCTGAATGACCACTTCCGCGGAGGTCTCGGAGAGATTGCCGAAGCCAACGAAATTCGCGTTCGTGGGCGGGTCGGTCCAGGGGAGGTACCTCAATTCAGAAGGAACGGTCGGGGCTTGAGGGGGGTAAAAACTGGGGCTGGCGAGATCGAGGATGCCGCTGAACTGGAGATCGTCGCGGACGACCTGAGTAAAAAGCCCCGCGTGGGACTTGGCCGAGTCGGAGCGCGGCGCAAAGTCGGCAATGGCCACGCGGGGTTTGGAGATATCCATGCCGATCGCGGTTCGAAACCAGTCTTGCCCGGCAGCCGGATGGGAAGCCAATAAAGCTACAAACAGACCGGCCGACAAACTAAGAAATCTAAGCTTTGAGAGCACCCTCACCTCCAGCATTTCGACAAATTACAGCAAAGAACCGGGCGTTGTCAGCGAATCGACGGCGGATTGAAGTCAAGCGTTGCGACAACGTAGCCGCCAGAATAATCGCCTGGTAACTTTGTGACCGGATTGGAACTCAGCACAGCGCGCAAGGCCGAATTGTCATAGGAAGTATTTCCGCTGGTCTCGGAAATGCGCACGTCCTTCAGAGAGCCGTCTCGATTGATCGTAAAGACGACCGCGCAGTGCATGGTTCGCGAAGCCCGCGCGGCAGCGTCGATGGTCCATTGCTGCCAGTTTCCATAAATTCTGTTCTTCACGGTTTCAATGTACCAGCCATAGCGGGAGGCAAAGTCTGCTCCGCCCTGTCCCTGGATCGAGACGCCGCTGGAACCGCCGCCGGGAGTTTGCGAGTAGCCGGTGGGGAGGTCCGGAGTGCCGCCTTTGCCGTAGGGAACGGCATTATCGGGCGGCGGGGTCTTGCTTTCGAAAGTTCGGGATTTTCTCGAAGGAGGGAGGGGCTTTTCTTTTTCGAACTTGGGGATTTTGGTGGCATCGGTCTTGGGTTCGGGCGGTTTTGGGGGTTCTTCCTTGTAAAGGCCCTTGGTGGGATCGACGGCCTTGCTTTCGGTGACGACCGGTTCCTTGGGCATGGGAATGCCGGCGGCGCTGACCAGACTTACCTTAGTGCCGCCGAGCTGGCCGCCAATACCGCCCCAGGGGTTTCCCCGGAATTGCATAAAAGCCGAAGCGGCAATGGCCACGGCCAGGCTGGCATGCAAGATAAGGGAGTAGACGAGAAATTTTCTAAGGCTGAGATCGTCCGGATTGGCGACGGCGGTGGTCATTGCTACTGAGTGCGTGCGCGCGTGGTGATGGGTTCGGTGACAATACTGATGTTATTGATGCCGGACTGGCGAAGCGCGTCCACAACCGCCGCGAAGCTGCCAAAGGGAACCGTCTCGTCGCAGCGGAGAAAGACGCCGTCCTGCGTATTCTTGAGCTGAGCATGGATTCGAGGGCCGAGCTGGTGAATATTGATGGGCTCATTCCCGAGGTAAATGCGCTGTGCCTTGTCTACGGTGACGACCAGGCGCTCCTGGTTGATCTCCTTCACGGTGCGCGTCTTCGGGACGTCGACTTCGATGCCGGACTGCAGAATCGGCGCGGTGATCATGAAAATGATGAGCAGCACGAGAACCACATCCACAAACGGGACCATGTTGATCTCGGAGAGCGAAGTCTGCGTCGATTTGGAGAGTTGGGGCATCTTTTCTGAGTCTTCCGATGCGGCCGGGACGGGGCGGACGCACTGCTAATTAAATGTTTTTTCGATCTGTGCAGTTACCTCCAGCGCGAAGGTATCCAGGCGCTGCCCGAGGTCACGAATATTCTGCAAAAAGTGATTGTAGAAGATCACGGCAGGGATCGCCGCGAACAGGCCCGCAGCCGTAGTCACCAGCGCTTCAGCGATGCCGGGGGCGACCGCGCGCAGGCTGGCGGCGCCGGCGCTGCCGAGGCCGGAGAAGGCGTCGATGATCCCCCAGACCGTTCCAAAAAGACCGATGAACGGCGTAACGGAGCCCGTGGTGGCCAGCCAGGACATGCCCTTTTCCACGCGGCGAATTTCGTCGGAGGCCGCAAGTTGCATGCTGACGGTGACGGCCTGGAGGCTCTTCAGTTTGGGAGGTTGCGGGTTGCCCGTGGTGGTGCCGACCTGGCTCTGCAATTCACGATAGCCCGCCGCGTAGACGGAAGAGAAAGGAGAACCAGCGGTGGCCAGCGCCTGGGGATTAGCGACGCCGCGGGTCGCGCGGAAGATCCGCAGGAATTGATCGCTCTCGCGGCGGATGCGGCCGAAGAGCCCCAGTTTCTGGAAAATCATGGCCCAGGAAATGATGGAGAAAAGAAGCAGCAGCAAAAGAACGCCGCGGGCGACCCAGCCAGTTTGCGTAAGTATGTTGCCGATGTCCGTCAGAAAAACCGTTGTAAACAGAAAAATGATGTACCCCTCAGTGAGAACAAAATTTTTCCGGGCTAAGAAAACGTAGCATACGCATCCGGAGCGCGCAACCAATAGGATGCGCAAGTTTCTGATTTTGCCGCCTATCGGGCACCGGGAGGAACGCTTGGAGAGCGCCCGGCGGCAGGAGTCCGTCGGCGCGAAGCAGGTGTGATAGACTGCGATTTCAGCATGGGCAAACCATTTGATATCGAATTGGGAAGGCTTACGGGCCGGCAGTCTTATGCCGGCACGCGCGCGGGCCTTGGCGTCGAAGCAGGGCTGCGGGGGACATTTTTTCTCGAAACGTTCGGATGTCAGATGAACGACCACGATTCGGAAAAGGTCGCGGGCGTGCTGCTCTCGCGCGGCTACCGCCAGGTGGAGACTCCGGAAGCGGCTTCCTTGATCTTTTACAACACTTGCAGCATTCGGGAAAAAGCGGCGCAGAAGGTTTTTTCGCGGCTCGGGGAATACCGCGCCAAACAAAACGAAGGGAAAATCATCGGCGTGCTGGGCTGCGTCGCGCAGCAGGAAGGCGAAGAGATCTTTGAGCGCGCACCGTGGGTGAGCCTGGTGTGCGGGTCGGCGAGCTACAGCAAATTACCGGAGATGCTGGCGCAGCTCGAGGCCGGAAATCAGCGCATCACGGGGCTCGAAACGGACACGGACGAAACATTTGAAACGGAGATGACGCGACGCGACAATCCCTGGCGCGCGTACCTGACGATCATCGAAGGCTGCGATAAAGCGTGCTCCTATTGCGTCGTGCCGTACACCCGCGGACCGGAACGCAGCCGCGCCAGCGATTCGATTTTGCGGGAAGTGGGGCAGCTCGCGGAACTGGGATATTCGGAGGTTCAGCTTCTGGGGCAGACGGTGAATTCCTACGCCGATCCGACACCAAGAAAGATGCGTTTTTCGGAATTGCTGCTGGCGGTGGCCGAGGTGCCGGGAATCCGCCGAGTGCGATTCACGACCTCGCACCCGCGGGATTTCACGCGGGACATTGTGGAAGCGATCGAATCGCAACCGAAAATCTGCGACCATGTTCACCTGCCGGTGCAGTCTGGCTCGACGAAAGTGCTGCGGGCGATGCAGCGCACCTACACGCGGGAGGAGTATTTGGAAAAAATCGCCATGATTCGAGGAGCGAACCGGCCGATTGCCATCACTTCGGACTTTATCGTCGGTTTTCCGGGAGAGACAGAAGCCGATTTTGAAGAAACGCTGAGCTTGCTCGACGAGGTGCAGTACGACAGCCTGTTTTCGTTCAAGTACTCGCCGCGGCCGAATACGCCTTCCTTGAAGATGGAGGATGCGATCCCCGAGGAAGAGAAGAGCCGGCGACTGGTTGTGTTGCAGGAAAAACAGCGGGAAATTCAGGCGGTGCGAAATGCGGCGCTTGCCGGACGGACGTTTGAGGTGCTGGTCAGCGGGAAATCACGGCGGGAAGGGCAGTGGTCCGGGCATACTACCTCGCATCGCGTGCTAAATTTTGCTTCACAAGCGAAGGAGCTTCTGGGAACCTACGTGCAGGTTCGCGTCACGGGAGCGACTTCGAACAGTGTGGTGGGCGAGCACGCCGTCTAGTTCGATGGAGGGCTCGATGGAAGTGGAGATGAAGATCCGTGGCCTGATGATGGACCCCGTCACAAACATGCCCATTGTCGTGCTGAAAGACGTGCAAGGCCAGGCGATTCTGCCGATCTGGGTCGGCGTCTATGAGGCGAACGCCATCGCGCTCGAAATCGAAAAAGTGCAGACGCCGCGGCCCATGACGCATGACCTGCTGAAAAATGTCCTGCTGGGGCTGGATGTGCGCGTGCAGAAGATTGTCGTGAACGACCTGAAGGATGACACGTTTTATGCACTGATCTGGGTGGAGCGTGACGGCCAGATGATGACCATCGATTCGCGCCCGAGCGACGCCTTGGCGCTGGCGCTGCGCATGGACTGCCCGATTTTCGTGGACGAGCAAGTCCTCAAGAACTCCAAGGTTTCCAGCGCTACCTCCGAGCGCAACACCAATGAGCAGCTTCGCTCCTGGCTCGAAGGCCTCTCTGATGACGACCTCGGCCGTTACAAGATGTAGACCCGCACAGCTCTGGTAAGCGCCGGTACTCCCAGGTTAAATTCGAACGAGATCCGCGTTTGCCGCAGGCAGCAGTCTGTGGACCGCCCGCCGCCAGGCGAAGAGCAGGACGATTCCAATCAAGATAAGCGCAAGACTAAGGCCCGCCCAGAGGCCGAACGCGCCCATTCCACGCTTGAAACACAACCAAGCACCAAGCGGAAGGCCAATGATCCAGTACGCGGTGAAGTGGCAAAACATGGGAGTGCGCGTATCGCCCGCGCCACGAAGGGCGCCGGTCGCGACGGTTTGGATGCCGTCGAATAACTGAAAGGCGGCGCCAGCGGCGAGCAAGGGAATGGTGCTGTGGATGACGGCTTCATCGGGCGTGTACATCCGGGCGATCCATCGAGGCACGGTGAGCAGAACCACGCCCGCGGCGGTCATGAAGGCTGCGCCGAGAAAAATCGCGGTGCCGCCAGCATCGCCGGCGCCCCAGGGATCCTTGCGGCCAATGGCCTGGCCGACACGCACGGCGGCCGCTGAAGCGATGCCGAGCGGCACCATGTAGGTCAGCGCGACGGTATTGAGCGCGATCTGGTGGCTGGCGAGAGGGACCGCGCCAAGGCGGGCGATGAGTGCGGTAACCAGAGCAAAAACGCCGCTTTCCAAAGTAATTTGGATTGCAGCGGGCAAGCCCAGCGTGATCAAACGCCGGATGCGTGGCAGGTCAATGTCCACGGGCGTCTTCAAAAGTTCTGTGCGGTGCTTGCGGTCGTACCAAAGAAGGTAGCCGACGAGCACAGAAGCCATGTAGAGCCGGGCGATGGCGGTGGACCACCCGGAGCCGACCGCTCCCATGGCACGCACTCCTAACCTGCCGTAAATCAAAATCCAATTGCCGAGAGCATTGATGATGTTGGCGCTGATGAGCGCGAAGGCCACGGGTTTCACCATGTTCATGGCCTGCAGGCACCGACGCACGGCGAAATAAAGCAACAATGGCAGGAGGCCTGCGGCGAGCGCTTTAGTGTAAGGAATGGCGAGGGCGAGAACGCCAGGATCGACATGCATTCCCGCAAGAAGTGCCGGAAGGAGCCAGACGGGCGCGGCCAGGAACGGCGTCAAGGCAATGCTGAGGTAAATGCTGTTGATCAACGAACGATGACAATCCTCGCGTTGGCCGGCGCCGAAAGCTTGCGAAACGAGCGTGTCCAGACCCAGGAGCAGGCCGCCGCCGAAAAGAGCCAACACGATGAAAATATTGGAGCCTAGGCTGACGGCGCCCATGGCGGCGGCACTGTTGGGAAGCCGGCCGACCATCATCGTGTCCACGATGGCCATGCTCATCCAGCCGAGTTCGGCGAGCACCAGCGGGATGGCCAACCGCAGTGTGGGGCGGATTTCGTTGCGCAGTGTCTGGAATCGAATCATGGCCAAACGACAGGAGGAACGAGTGTAAGCGGGGCGGGGAAAAGGAGCAAACGAGGCTCCGGGGGTGATGCTCTCCTGTGGAAACAGGAGTAACTCCTGCAGCGTACTGGGAGTTGAGTTCCATTGACCGGGGAGAGAACCGTCCGTAGGCTGCAGATGCCAGTGGACGTTGGCGAGTCAACGCCGACAGACCCTTCCTCGTAATGCGGACCTAGGGGTGGGGCAGGGAGATTTCTCCCGGGCCGGGCCGTCTGGAGACGAACATGGCGGGCTTGCAAGATGCGAATTTTGAGAGCCGGATGCAGTACGCGCGAAGCACGGGGCGACTGAATTCGCGCGTGCCGGTAGCGATTGAGTGGATCGAGGCAGGCCGCAAACTGCGCGCGGGGGGCGTCACATTGGACATCAGCCCGAAAGGGTGCCTAGCGGTGGTCCCGCAAGGTTTCACTGTGGGACAGAGGTTGCGCCTCGTTAACCTGACGAACCAAATTTCCTGCGAGGCCGTACTGGTCTGGCGCGGGCACGAAGGACGTGCCGGATGGGAACTGGGGTTGGAACTCCAGGAGTCTTTGGAAGAATTCTGGGGGCTCGACTTTTAGAGCTAGCGTCAACCGGATTCCTCGTTCTCCGCTCACGACGCCCGCCAAAGATTTCCACCATCATTTCTTGCGATTCCTGAACTTTCCCCTTGCCATTGAACGCCTCACAAACGTAGAGTTAGCCTAGCTCTTGGGGGTTTTCTGGAGGCGGCACCCATATATAGGAACCCAGTTGCCGGATCGCGGCGGATGGCCCGGGCGCGCACCCTTCGCGTCCGCTCCGGGCAATCGGGCGGAGGCAGAAACAGATGACTGCCATCATCACGGTTGCGAATCAAAAAGGCGGCGTCGGAAAAACCACGACAGCGATCAATCTATCCGCCGCGCTGGCGAATCGCGGCAAACGCACGCTGCTGATCGATCTCGATCCGCAGGCCAATTCAACCATCGCGTTTTATGATTCCGGTGAAATTTCCACTTCCATGTTCGACGTTCTCAGCGACAGCCGCGTGGGCATGAGCGCGGTCATCAAGCCGACAAAGGATGCCATGTTGTTTCTCGGCCCCGGGCGGCTTGCTCTTGCGAAGCTGGAGCAGGTGCTCGCGGGACAATTTGATGCGCCGTTTAAATTGAAGGACGCGCTGGCGCCGATTTTGAAAGACTATGATTATGTGGTTATAGATACTCCGCCATCTCTGGGAATCCTGACGGTCAACGCGCTGGTGGCTTCAACGCATTTGCTCGTGCCGATCCAGGCGGCGTATTTCGCGATCGAAGGAACGGATGATTTGCTGGAAACGTACGAACGAATCCGCGCGCGTCCCAACCCGGCGCTGAAGGTCCTGGGCGTGGTGATCACGCTCTTCGATAAACGCACGAATATTTCCAAGGATACGCACGGGCAGATTCGCTCAGTCTTTGGCGAAGTGCTGTTCAAGACAAAAATCACCAAGAATGTGCGGCTGGAAGAGAGCCCGGCATACAAGGAAACGATTTTAACATTCGCGCCGAAATCACCCGGCGCGGTCGAGTACAAAAAACTCGCGGGGGAGGTTATCCAACGTGTCGAAGAGGATCGGGTTACCCGTCACGCTGAAGATGCGGCATGACGCGCATTACGTTGAATCGCTGACAAGTTATAGCGGCGCGGCGGTTGGGCGGATGATCCGCGTGGACCAGATCCGCCCGAATCCCGAGCAGCCGCGCAAGGCGCTTGGCGACCTGCGCGAGCTCACCGAATCGGTTCGCGAGAAGGGCGTGCTCGAGCCATTGCTAGTGCGTTATGTGCCGCGCGAGGACTGTTACTACATCATCTCCGGGGAGCGGCGCTACCACGCGTCGCGGGCGGCGGGATTGCGCGAGGTTCCGTGCATCGAAAAGACGGCCGATGACGCGGAGACGCTGGAAATCGGGTTAATCGAAAACATTCAGCGAAAGGACCTGACGCCGTTTGAAGAAGCGGACGGGTTGCACCGGCTGAGCACGCAATTCGAATACACTCACGAGGATATCGCGAAGAAGATCGGCCGGGCACGGTCTTCGGTCACGGAAACCTTGTCGCTGCGCAATATTCCGGATTCGCTGAGGAAGAAATGTATCGAGCAGGGCATCTATTCCAAGTCGCTGCTGCTTCAAATCGCGCGGCAGCCCACCGAAAAGAAAATGATCGAGATGCTCCATCGCATCATGCAGGGCGGATTGACGCGCGATGAGGCGCGCCGCGAGCGCCGCGAGGAGCAAGCCGGACCGCAGCGGCCGCGGCCGTTCATCTTCAGTTTCGAGCCGCAAAGCGAGACGTTCAAATTCCGCATACAGTTCAAAAAGAGCCATGTATCGCGCGATGAGCTAATCGGTACATTGCGCGAAATTCTGGCACAACTCGAAGGATCTTCCACGGAAGCCGACTCCACGGCGGCATAACGAGCGTCCCGGATCGAAGGCGGGCGCGGGAATGCCGCGATGGTACAGGCTGAATTCCGACTCATGCTCGAACTCTCAGCGCAACAGATGCAGACAATGGAGCGGCTGTTCGAAGCCGGGTTCCGGCCGATTGCCATACCTCCTTACGAAAGCGCACTGTGCTTGAAAAGAGGCGAGTGCGCGGCGGTGCTTAGTCCGGTGACGAATGGGGGATTGAAATTGCTCGCGCCGCCGTCCTACCTGGTCGATGGAAACCTGAGCGTGCTGCTCAAGCGCGGCGCCGGTGAACTTTTTGTCTGGAAGAAGAGAGAAGTGGAAGCGACTCCGGAAAAAGTGCGCGAACTCGAAGAGTTCCGCCGCGAGCTGGCGGAAATCCTGGATTTGCCACCCAAGCAGTAGAATCTCCGCCATTTGCAATTCCGAAAAACTCCCTGCAAACTGCCATTGTTATGGTTACTTACGACATTATTTGCATCGGAGCGGGGCCGACGGGCCTGGCGACGGCCATCGAAGCGAAACGCGCCGGAATGCGGCCGCTGGTCATCGATAAGGGAAGCCTTTGCAATTCGATCTATCACTATCCCGTGAACATGGTGTTCTTCACCACGCCAGAGCTTTTGGAAATCGGCGGCTTGCCGCTGGTGTGCGCGGCGGAGAAGCCCACGCGCGTCGAAGCGTTGAAATACTACCGCAAGGCCGCGGAGCATTACGGACTGGAACTGCGCTTGTATGAGCGTGTGCTGCGCGTTGCCGGCCAGGATGGGAACTTCACGGTGGGTACAAAAACGGAGGAGGGCACGGAAGAGAAATACCACACCAAGAAGATCGCCGTCGCGACCGGATATTACGACCTGCCGAACGAGCTGGGCATACCTGGGGAGAATTCGCCGCACGTTTCGCATTATTATACGGAGCCTCACGCGTTCTGGAATCAGGATGTAGTGGTGATTGGTGGAAAAAATTCCGCGGCGGAGGCGGCGCTCGACCTCTTTCGGAATGGCGCGCGGGTGACCCTGGTGCACCGCGGGAAAGAACTGGGTTCAACGATCAAATACTGGGTTCGGCCGGATATCGAAAACCGCATCAAAGCAGGCGAGATTCAGGCTCTTTTTCAGGCGCGGGTCGAGGAATTCACGAAGAATGAAGTCATCGTCGAGCATCATCATCAGCGCAAGAAATTGACCGCGCGCCATGTGTTCGCGCTGACCGGGTATCATCCCGATTTCAAATTCATCGAAAGCCTGGGCGTGCAGCTCGACCCGGTCAGCCGCAAGCCCGCGCTCAACCCTAAGACATTGGAAAGCAACGTTCCAGGACTGCATCTGGCGGGCGTGGTGGTCGGCGGGCGGCACACCAGCGAGATTTTCATAGAAAACGGCCGGTTCCACGGCAAGCAGATCGTCGAGGCGTTGAAGGATTGAACGCAGAAGACCAAGACCAGCGCGCCTGCGATATTCTTGTAATTCCGCGCCCTTGAGCACTTGCGAAGAGACCACGCATTCAATGATCGTCTGATATTCGCGTTACAAATCTTCATTCAACAAATCAACTAGCTTATTTCGTGACACGGCATTTGAGTCGCCGGAAGTAAATGTAGTCTTCGCTCAACCCGCCTTGTTTGTCTTCCATATTGCAGCTGCTTCTCTGGTCTTGCCAGCCGCCTTGCGGAATTGCATGGAGTCTTTCGACCTGTGCCATTGTGAACAGATTGCTGATACTCGATGGCGGTAAGGTGGTAGCTGTCGAGAGGATGTGGGGCCCCAGGCGGTGGCTCTAGTGCCCTCCTGTGCTCTTCCGCCAGGCCCCGCAAAACGCAGGTTTCGTCAGGGGAGGAGAACTTCGACGTCGGGTCGAAGGCCCACTATCGAGGGCGCCTCATCGATGCAGAGTATTCTTTCAGGCTGTGATCCAGCAAGCCGAATTGTTAGATGAGGCTTTTCGAGGCCTAGCCGAAGGGATTCCGTACCCGGTGTCGAGAGACCAGTAAGTGAAAGTGGAGTGAAAAGTGAACCACGTACTGCGAACCGCATTCGCGAAACATCAAAAAGACCGCGGCAAGACATTGGCGTTCAAACCCGCTTCCATCGTAGCTGGCTTGGTTTTATTGGCAGGGTTTGCTCTATCTTGCGGAAGTCTAAATGTCGGTGAGTTGCAGCCGTTGGATATCTGCAAATGTACGCCTCTCGAACCAGATATTGCCGATTACCGGCACGCCGAGAAACATATGCCTATTCCCGTCATGGCTCCCACCGAGATTACGATTGACACCATTTACACTTGGCCGCAGACCGATCCCGGCTCCATCGACCCGCCGAGAACCGGAGTCGAGCTCCAAGTATTCCACGTTGCTGTGGCTTTTCTTCAGGAAGTAAGCATTAACCCCGAAGACTGCGACGTAGGCTTTGAGATTTCTCAAACCGCGGATAAGAACGCTCGCCGAGTGATCGTGGAAACGCCTGTTGACACCGAGTTTTGCAGTGCGCGAAAAAATATTCAGTCGCAGCTGGCACAACATGGATTCCGGCTTGACGCACAGCACGGCGGCGAACTACCGCAAGCTTTGCCCGCAGACGTCATTGGCATGGGATTTTTAGATTTTGATCACAGCGCCATTGGTCTTCAGCGTGGATCTGCTCAGGTGGCAACCTTGTGGGAGCTCCACCCGGCAACTGTGAGCCTGCTACCCTGAAAGCTCATGGTCAAGCGGGCTAGATCGCTGTTTGACTAATTCTAACCGCCGTCTGGTGGCTGCGGTGGCTAGTTTCCTTCATGCTGGACCGCAACCGGCCCGAGGTGGTTTCCTATTTCGAAGAGCATGCCGGAGAGAAAATAAGAATCGAGCGATTGGCGCTGCCGTCGCCGTTGCATTGGTTCGGGACCGAGTTACTGGCTCGAACAGGGCCAAGGGATTTATTGCGTGAGCCGATAATTGAAGACAACGACTTCTGTATGTACGAAGGCGGTATAAAATGAACTACGCGGAATATCTTGAGTTGCACACAAACTGCGTTGCTGCAATGCGGGCATACTTTGTCCAGGCGGAGACAACATCCGCGATGTTGGCCAGATGTACCGTAGAGCCTCTATCGTTCAAGGAGCGATTGGGTTTGCTTTCTCAGGAGATTATCGAGAATAACGCTCACTTGACCTATCTGGGCACCAAACGCCTTCTCCACGCTGCGGCGCTACTCGGCTATGGATCCTCAAACTGAACATCACCCTTTAATCCACTGCTTTGCTGAACCCCACCTGTTTTAGAGCCGTGCAATTGCCGGCTCGGGAGAGGCATGTTCGTCGCCATAAACCCCACGCGAGGAACTAGCTCGCTGGCATGGGACTCCACCTTCGCCACCACCCGCCGTGCCGTTTCCCGACTCTTCGCCTGATGGAGGAAACCCTTGCACCAAACCACCGGGCTTATGAATGGGCCATCGTTCTGGCCGGGCCAACAGATTCGCTTCAATCCTCGGGCAGGCGAGTTGCTTCCCTTAAAATTCGATGGATTGCAGGGAGTGAGGCACTCCCGCTACTTCAGGCGCACCTTATAGGCAATATCAATTCTCCGGCCTCCCCGGCAGGGCCGGAGAAGCAGGAGAAGGCTAGCTAGGGTCTCTTTTGATCGCCATCTGGATGACTATGGCGCCAATTCCAATATTCGTTCTGCTGGTTGCGGTTCAGCTTGGAGTAATCACGATAGTCTTGGTGCTGTTCCCCAAGGTACTCGCGGTAGAAGCGGTCTTCGTTGTCGTCCCAATTGTGGTAGTCCTTGTGGTTGCGATCGTAGACACGCCTCTGCTGTTTGTCGTTGCGGTGGTTGTCTTCTTGACGGTTGTCGTCTTGAGACGCGGCGCTGGTCATAATTGCTGTAGGCGCAGTGAGTGCTGCGGTTAGGAAAAGAAAACCCAGGTATCGGTATCCGTCTTTCATCTTGAAGTCCTCCTCAGCGTAAGAAATCCAACAGTGGTTTCTCGGCTGGAAGCAAGTATGCTCGCAGACGCTCGGGAAGGATGTCCGATACGGGACATTGGTGTGGACCGAAGGGATTTTCTGGGAGCCTAGTTCCCAAAGGGCGCCGAGTCCTCGAACGGGATTGCAGGGCGGTACGTTAGGTTCCAGCTCTCTGACCACCGCCATAATCCTCATCCTCTTTCCTGCGCCACCTCCAACCCTGACAGCGAGGCACAAAAACTGAGCTGAATGGCTGTTTTTGTCTCTCACCCTTGGGAACCTGCAGAGTTTTTTCATCGCGCTAAAACCCGCATGAATGCTGATGCTGAAAGATGCCAGGCAGTTCAGCAGCAGGGTTCATAATGGGGAAGTGGGTTGAAATCGCGGAAATCGGGAGTCGCAACACGGATTTGCCCGGCTGTGAGCTGTTTGCTAGACTCCTAATCTATGGCATCCATCATCTGGGAAGTTGTCGAAACGGCGGGCGCGCTGGTGAAGGGCTTCAGCGTGACGTTCCGAAATATGTTCCGCAAGACGGTCACGGAGAATTATCCTTACGAAGCCGTGCATTTCCAGCCGCGCTACCGCGGGATTCACGTGCTGCATCGCGATGAAAGCGGCCTGGAGAAGTGCGTCGGATGCTTCCTCTGCGCGGCTGCCTGCCCCGCGAATTGCATTTATATCGAGGCCGCTGAAAACATTGGCGCCAATCGCATTTCCGCGGGCGAGCGCTACGCCAGTGTCTACAACATCGATTACTCGCGATGCATTTTCTGCGGCTACTGCGTGGAAGCGTGCCCGACCGATGCCATCACTCATGGGCATGGATTTGAACTGGCGACCTACGACATCAACTCGCTGGTTTACCGCAAAGAGCAGCTTCTAGAGAAAGCGCCAGCCGCCGCTACATCAGCGCGCTAATTTACAGAACAAGCCCTCTTCCGCTATTTTCTCACTCCCCTCGAACTGTGTCCTCGATAATCCTCGCGTTTCCCTGAAGCTCCAGAAATCTCGCGTCCCATAACTCATATAAGGAAGCCTAGACGTAAGACCGGAGACTAACTCATGACGCCGGGCGGCAAAATGATTGTAATGGGAAGACGCAGGACGCGCGAATGCGAGGCGCCAGAAGCGAGCGCTGGGGCGGGGCAGCGAAAGCCGGGCGGCCGCGCGCTGCCGAGCACACCTCCGGAGCTGAAGTTGAAAAGCAACGTAAACCGCCGACTGGGCGGCACACTCCGCATCGAGAATTGAAAACTTACCGTCACCTCAAGCTGGGCCGCGGTTGGTGGGCGCGGACGCCACCCGATCCGCGGAAAAATTATCGGACACGGAATGCCGGCTCTTCGGAAGGAGCTCACCGGCTGGAACGCCTTCCTGCAGATGCAGCGGACGTTCGCGCTGCTCGATCAGCCAGCGGGCAAGCATGGCGGCGGAGTTTTCCTCGACCCATTGGTCGAGAAGGGCGGCGATCTCCTTGCGGAGATTGGCGGCGTGGCTGAGGCGGGAGAGTTCATAGCTCTGCAGCGAACTGCGCGAGGCAGAGAGAAGAAACTCCCACGGCGGTTGGGTCGTGGAACAGGTCACATGCGCCTCCTGGAAAATGATGCATGCAAGGTAACAGTCTAGTAATAAATGTCTATAGTACCGACTCGACAATACCTGTGGAAAAGTGTGGAAATCTTCGGCGCCTCGGCTCGCGGCCCCTGGCCGGGCCGGGCGGGTCTTGCTCGAATGGCACGTTGAAAAGTGGACGGAGCGCGGTGACGGGGATGCGCGCTTGCAGCGCGTGCGCCGGAGATTACGAGGATCCGGACTGCACGGCGTGGACACCCGATGAACCCGGCGCGGAAGAGGGCGGCGTCACGGATGAGTTTTCTGCCGAGGAGTGAAGCGCGGCGGAAAGGGAGGCGAAGATGGGACGTATTCGAAGAAGAGTAGCGAAGCGGAACGCGCGGCGGCGGCAGCGCGACGTGTTGCGTGACGTGATGCTGAGCGCGCGGGAATGCGAAACCTGGCTGACGCTCGACGAGCTCACGAAGCTGACGCATTACCCTCCGGCGAGCATTTCCGCGCAGTTGCGCCACCTGCGCAAGCCGGAGCACGGAGGCTTCGCGGTGGAGAAGCGGCCGCGGAGAGTTGATGAGGCCTTGCGCGGGGAAGATTTCGGAACGGTGTGGGAGTACCAGCTTCGGCGCGCGATTCGCAGAAATCTGATTCGCAGGCGTTCGGCGGGCGGCGGAGCACGGCTGGCGCTGCAACCGGCGGCGTGTTGATGGAAGGCGGAGTCGGTGCGGAGGAGCGATGAGCGTTAAACCAGAGCTGGCGTTTGATGTGTGCTGGGAAGTGTATCGCGGCGCGCGCGAAGTGCTGGAAACGAAGCGCGGCATTTCCGCGCTGAACTGGAAGGACACCGGGAAGTTCCTGTGGCGGCCGGATATCCGCCCGCGGCTGAATGAATGGGTGGCGGACTTTGCGCTGGCGGGGCAAGCGGCGCTCGACGGGCCGGACTGGGCGTCGCGCCTGGTGATGTTCCGCCTGCACTACCTCGGCCTCGCGCCGTATGAGAATGCGCGGCATTTTCTCGGCTTGAGCGAGCATAGTTGGGTGAACTGGTCGGAGGAGATCCGGCGCCACTGCGGCAAGGAGTTACTGCGGCGCGGCATGTTTCCGCCACGGAAATACTTCACAAATGCAGCGTGAAGAAGCGGCGAAAGAAGCCACTCAGGAATTGGCCGCTGTCACTTTTCCTATAGTATGCCGGAGTTATCGGGAGTGGCCGGTTGGACTGCGTATTTCCATTGGGCTTCGCCGGCGGTGATGTTGGGGTCGACGCAGAGAAGAAGCGTTTGGCCTGTTCGATATTCGGGCTGCTCGGCGACGGGAAGATAGAGCTGCCACCAGTGCGTGAGCGGCAAGTAAGGCGAATTGCTAAGCGTGACGCCTTCCGAGAGGCGCGCCTCGAACCAGCCGAGGAATCCATCGAGGCGGCCATCGGCGGTAATGCGAAACGGAATGAACGTCTTTCCCGGATTCTGCGTGTCCTTATGAAAATCGATGTGATAGCAAGACGCGGGCTGGCTGAGCGCGAGGAACGGCCTCCCGGAGGCGCGCACGAGGCGGAATTCGTTCAAGAGCTTTCTAGTGAAGGGCCGATAATCGAGATCGTAGAAACGCGGCGGCAATCCCGGTGCGGCCGGAGTAAAGCATCCTGGGCCGAAGACATCCGAGGAAAAGGGCAGGAGAAACGTGTCCGCGGATTCGGGGATGATGCGGCCGCCGGGCTTAAGGAAGCGATCGCGGGCGTCGGCGACAAATGCGATGGTATTTTCCGCGTCGAAACAGAAGGCGCTGAGGGTTTCGGTGACGAGGACATCGCAGCGCTCCGGCAAGCGCGCTTTTTTTGAATTTTTGCGAATCAGTGTGATGCGCCCGCGGAAGCCGTTCCGCTCGATCAGTTCGGCAGCCACATCGGCGATGCCGCTCATCTCAATCGCGTAGACATGGCGCGCGCCGGCTTGCAGCGCGAAAAACGAGAGCAGGCCGGTTCCCGCGCCGAGATCCACGACCACGTCGTCGGGCTTCACCGTGCGCCGGATTGCCTCGCGGTAGGCCTCGCAGCGGATTTTGTCCAGGAGCATGTTCTCCTGCGAAAACGGGTTCGCGAAGGAATCCTGCATCCAGGGCCGCTGGAGCACACGGCGCTTGAACCAGCGCCGAAGCTGCCGAAGAGTTGCGATTCCGCGTGGTGGTGAAGTCATTTAGGCTGTGGCGGCGGACAATTCCTGAATCAGAGAAAGAGCGCCGCCGGAGTGGAAGTAGTATAACCGCGCGAAGACTTCAGTTGCGCCTGCCCGTACCGGACAGGAGGCAACTGATTCAAGTTCCTGAGAAACCCTGGATGATGAGGAGAATGCCAAAAATTACCGGTGCGTAAAGCACCATGCGGCTGGTGGACTCGACAATCGAATAAACGATGAGTCCGGCGCCCAGCACTATATACATTGCCCGCAGTGCGAGATCAAACGTGCGTGACATGTCCGCCCTTTTTCTTTCACTCCTCCACAAATGATAGCACTTTCCGCGGGACATGCCGTCCGTGCAGGGAGCGAAGTCCAAGCACTCCAGGCCCGGAGCAGACTGACTATCATCCGGCGACGCCGCGGACTGTGGGCTTTTCTTGCGCGGGCGAAGAAAACCCGGGGCCTGCCTAGAGGATGAGCGGATCGCCGGCGCGCAGGAGTTTGCCGGTTTCGCTGGAAGCGACACGCGTGTTGGTGGCCAGGCGATAGTAATGATCAAAACGCGCTTCCGGAGTCCAGCCGGGAATGTTCGAGCGGCGGAAATCGGAAAACCGTTTCTGAAAGCCGGGAATCAGCTCTCCAGTGTGCGGATCGCGCGGAGGAACCGGGCAGCGCGCGCATGGATTGCTGCCCTCGAAGTTCACTTCTCCGATGCGGAAGCGCACCGCGCTACGTTCCTCTTCGCCGAAGAGCTGGTCCTCCCAGAATGCCGGAACGCCGTCGATTTCCAGCGTGGTGCGGAAACGCAGGCGCGCGTTGTCAATGCCCATGCCGGGGAAAAGACCGCAGACCGCCTGCAAGCTCGCGGTGGAGACAATCGTGGGGCCGCTGGCGATGGTGTCGTCCGGAAAACCTTCGGGAGAATGGCGCACGGTGATTTTCTGCTCAAAGAAATCGCTGAACCATTTTGCTGCGCCCGCCGTGTCGCCAGGGAATGCAAAAGTTTCTGCCGGACTTTTTCGGCTGTCGCCGGGAACGAAAAGCGTGACGGAGCTGAGGTCCGGCGCATAGCTCGCGCGAATCAAGTGAACCGCGGCGGTGCGTTTGCCGTTGACCCACTGGCCGTCAACGGAATAGAGCGCCCAGGCGCGGTCCAGTTCCAGGCCGCCGCCCGGACCGATGCGTCTTTCCTTTACAGGGACCGGATCAAGCGCTTTGATCGGATGCAGGCAAATATTTGCCAGTCGTGGCGTAGCCGTCGGAGAACTCACTCCAAGATTTTAGCAGAATTAAACCGTGAAACTGCAAACGTGAAGTGTTCGCGCGCGCCTCATCCGGACAGGTGGACCTGGCCGAGCAAGAGGTGTGCGAGAAGAATGCCGCCCACAAAAGCGATGCAGATGCTCAGCAGCGTGCCAATGAGAAAATATTCGGCAAAGCGAACGGACTTGAATTCCGGATAGCGTGCGATGGCTTTTGCGGTCAGGATCAGTCCCACCGCCGCGGGAGACTGCAGGAGCAGCGCGGTGAGAACCAGAAACCGCTCGAGCCAGCCGATGTACAGGCCGGCATTTTGCAATTGCTCTCCGGAACTCTCTTGCGCGCGGCTTTTCACGCCCTCCGCCAGGGAACGCGTCAAAAAGCGAATCAGGTAACCGCCGCCGAAAATCACTCCCATGTAGATCACCGGCACGGCGAGGAATCTATTCTGGATGGTCCGGAGGCTTTGACACAAGGCGGTGAGCGCGCCGAAAGGCACGCCAGGCGATAGCAGCCAAGCCGCGAGAACGACGGTCAGGAAATGAAGAAGCTGATCGGCCAGGTAAGCGCCGGTTCCATCGCCGATCAGATGCTTACCGGTAAGCTGAATTTTGGCGAGGTCGATCAGCAGATGAACCAGCGTGAGCGCGGCAATCACCAGGTGCGTTCTGAGAGTCAGGATGGAGCCACGAATGAAAAAACCAGTGATGAGGATGGCGGAGAGATAGTGAATGAGCCCGTGCAGAAGATACGCGGAAGGCTGTCCGCGCCGTTTTTGTTCGACGAGGCGGTGCGTCTGAAAAACAAAATCGGTCAAGAGATGTGCCAAGTAAATGGCGAGCAGCGTTCGGAAGAGCATTTGCATGATTTCGTACAAGTGTCAGAAGTTGTACGTTCTTGTACAACTAGCCAAAAGTGCGTTCGATTAACGACCCAGCTACGTTAACCGTTTCAGACAACTGCCAATAATACCCCCGTTTGAGATTTCTGGAAACGGTGGAAGCGTCCAGCTTGAGGCGCCGGGCGGTTTGGTGAAGCGTCGGCCGGATGAGAAATTCCCCTATGGTCTCCCATTGTTTTGGGGTGATCTTGAGCGCCAGCGTGTCGTGCAAGCCGTAGATCAGGTTTATGGCGGTGTTGAAATGTGTCTTGCGGGACTCAAAGGCCGTGAGGACGTCAAACTTGAAAAGGCTGCCGGCCTTGATGCTATCGATGGCCCTGCGCGCGAATTGAAACGCCTCGCCTCCGAGCCTGTTGACGGGCGGCTGAATGCGGTCGGAAACGCGGCCGATGCCGACTCCGACGCGGAGGGACAGAGGCTGGAGCGCGGAGCGCAGATCCAGAATCACGGCGGGAAGCGACGGCAAGTCGCCGGTAACGGTCTGAAATTCGTCGCCGGCGGTCACGGAATAGGGCAGCCTGATGAGTTTTTGGCGCAAATGCTTTTTTGATGCGGCCACAAGCTTTTTCCCAAGCAAGGCGCGCATGTCCGGCCGGGAGCTCGAGGCCATGACATCGGCAATCAATACGGCGTAGATTCTGGAAGGCATAGGCAACCCTGGCCGAGTATACCATTTGCACGAAAATGTACAAGTATTTGTTCTTGTACGAAAACATACAAATCAATAGATTTGTACAATATCGTACAAATGCAGAAAAGCCAGGCGGAGCCTCAGTATTCTTCGGGGAGCCCCGGCGGATGGGAGCGGCTGGCGGGCCTGGTCAGGTTTTTGAGCTTGCGTATGCCCTTGTGGCGGGAGTGCGGCGAGAGCAAGTGCCACGAAGAGGAGTACCCTGCGTTTCATGGAGAGCCCCCCGCCGGGATGGTGCACACACACCCCTAAATTGTCGAATCGCCGGCAGTCTGTCACGCCGGTGCGGAGCCTGAGACGCTCTCTACAAGGGCGCGAATCAACTCCCTGCGCCGGTGGCGCTGGCGGTTGCCGCGAGCGGCTTGTAGCCGCAGGTGGCGGCTTTCTTCATGGCCTCCAGCGCCTCGGCGGTGGTCATCAGCGCCGTGGTCTGGCAGTTGCGCAGCGCGCCGCCGGCGGCAAACGCCAGGGCGATTGCCGCGGCGGAGACGTTGTCCGGCATCTCGGTGATGAGCACCGCGTCGGACGGACCAAAGGCGAAGTACGAGTCCTTGATCTTGCCACCGAGTTTCTCGATGGGCGCCCGGACGGCCTGGAAGCGGTCTTGCGGATTAGCAATGAGCCGCGCGAGGGCTTCCGGGGTGTAACTGACTTGATGAAGAAAGAACGGCATGGCAGGCCTCCTTAATTGGTGCGACACCGACCAGGTCGGGATCGGCACGGGGAGAAAGTCCTGGGGTAGCTGCGACTATGCGCTTGAAAACAAAGGGCGTCAAGAAATCTTAAGCAAGACTGAAAATTTCTCTTGACAGAAAGTTATAGTGTGGTACACTTGTTTTCGTAGAAAAGTGCGCCCCGATCCAGTCGGGGCGTATTGCTTTTTGGGCGGCCTCAACGCTCCGGCAACAAACTCCAATTTTACCGGATGCACAGGCTAAAGCCTGTGTGACCAATGACTTTCGCGCGGCACAGCGGGGCTCGCGCATTGGTGTGCCACAAGTGCAGGCGCTGCTTCGAGCCTTCTGCCGGCTAGCTACTGAAAACTAAAAACTAAGAACGGCGGCCGGAGGCCGCAAGGAGCCAAAATGCCGAGCTACCAAAATGTGACTCCACCGATCGCCCTGTCTTCGGGGGACGTGGGCTTCAGCTTCAACAACGAAGCGTTTCCGGGCAGCGCGACCGCCGGCAGTCAGTTTGCGCTCTCAAGTTTCACCGGAGTGCCCGACAGCGGCACGGCCGTGCGTTGGCAGACCATCTTCGGCACGGCGCCGACAGCGGTGAACCTGGTGCTGCAGGGCGCGATGGCGGACGTGGATGCGGAGTACCAGACCATCGACACGACCACGGCGACCGCCGGGGAAGCGCGCACCGTCGCCGGCGTGCAAACTAAATTTCTGCGTATCAAGTTCGTGTCCTCCACCGGCGGGACGGGTTTAACGGCCAAGCTGCTGGTGTAAAAAAAACAAAACAATCATCGTAACTTCAATTTTTTCGCGAAGTTCTCATGGGCGAAGGCGAACGCAGACTTTGGCGCGCGGTGCTGGAGCAGGCCTACACGGATGCGGATCTGCCGCCCGGCGCGGATGGATCGGAGCCGTTCGAGTGCGCGCGGGCTCGCCGATATCTGCGCGCCGACAGTCCCTTTGAGGCGGAAAATTTAAAACTCGTCTGCGAGTTCGCGGATCTGCCGGCCGACCGTGTTTATCTCTGGGCGCGGCAACGCTATGCGCTCGCCGCTTGAGAACATCCCATGACAAGCCGAAGAAATCACGGCAAGGCCAACGGGCATGCCGGCCAGCTTGACCGGCGCCATACCTGTGGCGCACCCGACAGGATCGGGGCCAACGGTCATGCACCGGCCTCCAACGAACGGGGCGGGGTTCCGATGCACCGGGATCATGCTGCGCCTGACGACGCATGCGGAGCATCCGCTGCAAATGCCGCTAACTCCGCTGCGGCAGGCACGGACCGCGAAGCGCACGCAGGGGCGGCGCCGTCCCGTCCGAATGGAGCGATACACGGATCAGCCGATGGGGAAACCGGCGTTCATGGCGGACGGGAACCCATTCCGCCGGGTGAAGGACCGCTGCCGCTGAACCCCGGCGAATTCGTCGAGGAAATTCACAGGCGTATCGATTTGTTCGAGGTCTGGCAAAACTTGCTCAAGTCCAAAGACGAAAAAATCAAGCAGCGCGCCGTCGAGAAGCTGACAGAGATGCGCTACAAGGGCGCGGCGGTACTGGCCGAGGAATCGCAAGAAATCATCATCGATATGCCGGGGCCAAATCGGGATTGAGCAAATGTGACGGCCGAGCGCCGCGGAGGAACAGAAATGGCAAATGCAAAACTAATTTTCATAGGGGAAGTGACGCAGGTCGCAGGCGTCGCGGCAGTGGTGGCTGGAGTGGTCTTGAGTCTGCATCACTGGCCCGCGGCTGCCGCGCTGATCGGCGGCGGCGCCGCATTTTATGTCGGGAAGAAACTTCGCACGCAGTAACACTAGAGCACGATGCGAGCCGGGAATGAGCGGATTGATACCAAGTGGCAAAGGCCCGCTTCGTATAAGTGATTCTTACGAAGCTTTCCCCGGCAGAGCCAGTTTCATGAATCTCTGGCGAAGTATCGATTGTTTGGTGGCGCGGCGGGGCCGGGGAAAACCAAGGCCCTGCTTTGGGAAGCGATTCGCCAAACGCTCGAAGTCACCGGTTGCGACACTCTGCTCCTTCGGCGGACGTATCCGGAGCTCGAATCCTCGCTGCTCTCTTACTTCCGGAGGGACGTGCCGCGCTCGATGTACAAGAGTTACAACGCCTCGAAGCACGTCGTTACCTGGAAAAACGGCTCAACCACGCGCTTCGGTTACTGCCGCAACGAGAACGATGTTTATCAGTACCAAGGGGCGGAGTTTCTCTTCATCGGCATCGATGAGCTCACGCACTTTACTCTGAAGCAGTGGCAATTCCTCACCTCGCGCAACCGCTGCCCGGCGAAGGTTTACTCGGACGGGAAAAATGCGGGGAAGAGAATTGTGCCATGCATGGCGGGCGCCACGAACCCGGGAAACATCGGGCACGCCTGGGTGAAAGCCCTGTGGGTGGATCATCTGCCCCCGCCGGGATTTGAACGGCCCGAGCGGTACAATCCGCACGATTACGACTTCATTCGCGCGCGGCTCGCTGACAACCCGATTTACGCGAACGACGCCGAATACCGGCGCACCCTGGAAACGCTGCCGGAACATTTGAGGCGCGCGTTTCTCGACGGCGATTGGAACGTTTTTGCGGGGCAGTACTTCGACGTTTTTGAGATTGGGCGGCACACCGCGCGGCCGGAAGAAGTGCGGCTCGATCCATGGTGGCCGCGCTGGATCTCGATTGACTGGGGTTTTCAGCATCCGAGCGCGGTGTACTGGCATTGCGCCGTGCCGGCACCGCCTCGCGCCGTCATTTCGAGCGAAGCGAGAAATCTCTCCTCGGCTTATGCGCAGAGAGATCCCTCGGTCGCTTCGCTCCCTCGAGATGACAATCCTTGCCGGATTGTCACCTACCGCGAATTCGTGCAAAGCGGTCTTTCCCCCCGCATGCTGGCGCAGGCCATCGCGGAACGCAGCGGCCGCGAGCGTGTCAGCGAAGTGTTCCTCTCGCCGGATGCGTTTGCGCATCGCACTTCGGAAGCGTCCATTGCGGAGCAGCTCGGCGATGTGTTCGCGGCGAACGGCTTGCCGCGGCCCGCGCCTGCCGATGACGACCGCATCGGCGGCTGGCAGTTGATGTACCAGTTGCTGGAATCGGACTCCTGGGTCATCACCGACAATTGCGCGAAGCTGATCGAATGTTTGCCGTTGCTGGTGCGCGACGACCGCCGCATCGAGGACATTCGCAAAGTGGACGGCGATGATTCCGCCGATGCCGCGCGCTATGGATTGGTCTCCGGCGGAAGGTTCGCCGGTGTTGGGCCGGCCTTCGTGCCGTCCAGGGCGGGGCAGGCCCCGCCCCTAAATCTGCCGTCGAACACGTCGCGATTTGTAACCGGCATGCCGCTCGACGAGCAGATCGCGCGGCAAGTCAGCGCGCAGGATCCAACATCGCGGGCGATTCATTACCAGCGCCTGGAATCCGAAGCGCGCAAGCAGTTTCAACCAAAGAAATTGCCGCGCCGCCGCTGGTGAGCAGAATGAAGGCATGAGGATGAAAGACTTTTTTCAGCGATTGCTGCACGGCCGCTATGTCGTCCTGCTTGAAGAGGAAGCCGCGCGGGAGCGCGCGGAGAATGAACGGCTGCACGCGGAAAACCGCGCGCTGATGAATTCGCTGCTGGGCACGGCGGGATTTCCGCCCATTGAATTTCCTGAAGCGCCGAAGCCGCAGCCTTTGCCGCGGTTAAGAAAGCGCTCGTGGCACCAGCTTCAGGCCTGGCGCGCAACCGGAGCGCAGCGCGGACAACCCGGGGCTCCCGGAGCCGCGCTCGACACGGCGGGATTGAGTTTTGACGAAAGAACGTCTGCGAGGACGAATGGACCCGTACCCCACAGTTGAAACTTGGACCGGCATGCCCGGGGCGATTGCGCCCGCCGACGGGAACGCTTCGGCAGGTGTAGCGCCGGCATCCTTGCCGGCTGATTTGCCCCCCGGCTACTTGAGCGAAAACCGCCAGCAGGATGCTGGCGCTACCGGAGAACAAGGCTCGCTCGACCTCGGCCCAAACAACGAGCGGCTCGAGGACGTGAAGCCGGAGTTGGTAAACGCGCTGCGCGAGCTGGTGTTGCAATACCGCCAGGAGGGTGTGGTCGCGCGCCGCCACGAAATCCGCCGCATCCGCCAGGCGCGGCTTTTCTGGCAGGGCCTGCAATACGCCTGGTGGAACCCCAATGACATGAACTGGCATCTGCCGTTCGAGCAGCGCTTCAATGATGACCGCGAGCTTGAAGAGATGCCGCGCTACCAGTTCGTCACGAATTTTTACCAGGGCTTCGGGTTGTCGTTCATCGCGGTGCTTTCGCAGGACGTGCCGAGCGTGCGGTTTTATCCGCAGTCGGCGCAATCGCTGGAAGACATCGCCGCGGCGCGCGCCGCAAGCGATGTCGCCGGCCTCGTCGAGCAGAACAATCACGTCGAGCAGTTGCTGACGTCGATCGGCTATTTCCTGTGGACCGACGGAAAACTCGGCGCCTACGTGCGCTACGTCGCGGATGGCCAGCGCTTCGGCTTCCACGATGAGGCAATGCTTGAAGCGCTGGAAATTCCGCTCGGCGAAGATGTTTACGTCTGCCCGCAATGCGGAAAAGAAGCCGGAATATCGAAACTCGAAAATCGAAACTCGGGAGATGCGAATGGCGACACGGCTGTAGGGGCGGTCCTTGGGTCGCCCGTCGCGGATGGTGCCGAGGCAACAACGGGCGGGGCAAGCCCCGCTCCTACAGTCGATCATGCTTGCGCCGGCTGTGGCGCGGAACTCACAGACGCAAATCTTCGCAAGGCGGAGCGTGTCACCGTGCCGCGCGTAGTCGGGACGCGGCGCATGCCGAACGGGCAGGAAGTCATCACCATCGCCGGCGGACTCGAGCTGAACACGCCCGTCTGGGCCAACGAGATGCACGAATATCCCTACCTGCAATGGCAGGCGGAAGTGCATCGCGCGAAATTAAAAGCCGCATATCCGCATGTGGCGAGCAAAATTGAGTCCGCGCCGTCGCAAGGCCCGGAAGACGTTTACGCTCGCGTTTCGCGGCTGAGCGTCGAACAGGGTTTGCCGTCCATCCATCCCGGCGACGCGCTGATGAACCTGATCACCTTCGACCGCACCTGGCTGCGGCCGTGGGCGTTCTATGCCATCGAAAACGAAGCGGTGCGCAACGAGCTCCTCGCGCTGTTTCCCGATGGCTGCTACGTCGCGTTCGCCGGCGACGTCTACTGCGAATCGCGCAGCGAATCCATGGACGATCACTGGCGCGTGTTGCACGCGCTGCCCGGCGACGGCCAGAACCGCCCGAGCGTCGGCGATTCGCTGGTGCAGGTGCAGGAGCGCTACAACGTTCTTTCCAACATGCAAGCGGAAACGTACGAGTACGGCATTCCGCCGATCTACGCTGATCCGCAAGTTCTGGATTTCGACGCGCTGGCCAATCAAATTGCCGAGCCCGCCGCGCATTTTCCCGCGCGCGCGCGCCCGGGGCAGCCGCTCGCGGCGGGATTCTTCCAGCCCGCTCCCGCGCAGGTCCCGCCGGACATGATTCGCCATCAGCAAGATTTGATCGGACCAGTCGCACAATTTCTCACCGGATTATTTCCCGCGATTTTCGGCGGGAACATGGAAGACGTGAAAACCGCCAGCGGCTACGCGATGGCGCGCGACCAGGCCATGGGCCGCCTGGGATTGGTGTGGCCGCTCAGATTGCAAGAACCAGGGGAACAGTAAGTGATTTGGTTTCGATGCACACAATCGGCCCGAAAATAACGAGCAGGACACCGCCTTCCCGCAGCGCCTCGCCGTAGAGAGAGCCGCGTACGAGCCTGTCGCGAAAGTCCTTTTCGGCTTTCATTCCGTGCAGCCAGATCTTATTCATACTGTATATAACTGTCAAGTATAGAGAGTCGCGCTTTCTCAATGCTGACCGTCGCACAACTCGCTCCACTGAAAGACCGCGATCCGTATCTCTACGAGACGCTGGTGAAAATTGTCGCGTCCGTGAACGCCACCAGCCAGCGCGCGGGCGTGGACCCCAGCACGCCGGCTCCCGCGCCATCGCCGATTGCGTCGGTCACCGTGCAGGCCGCGAACGGCTGGTTCGATATTTCCATCACCGATCCCTCTGCATCCCGGCCCGGTTTGTTCTATTTTGCGGAATCGGACGTCACGCCCGCGTTCAGCGCGCCCCGCGTTTATTTCATGGGCGCATCAAGAAACATGTATGTGCAGCTCGGCAACCAGACTCTTTACTGGCGCGGATATTCGCAGTACATCGGCTCGCTGCCGTCCTCGCCGGTATCCTTTGGCGCTCCGCCGGTCGCCGGCGGCGGCTCTTCCGGCCCCGCGCCATTGCCTTCCAGCGGAAGCGGCGTCTTCCCGAACGGCGTGCCGCGCGGCGGCAACGGCTTCGGCATCCATCCCGGTTCGCGCATCGTGCGTCAGGCGCTGCTGTAGCTCAGGCCGGAACTTGGCCCGCCGCAGTCGGGAGGCCTGAGGATTTTTTTCTTTGCCCGCGCCACCTGCAATGTAAAAAACCTCATGCCGAAAGGGATGAGCTACAGAGGTTTCATTACTCAGGGGCTTAAACTTTCAAGCCGCCGAGCATGAAAAGATGCGCATCCGCGAATATCAGCAATCGGACTTAACCGCGCTGCGCACCATCCACGCCGCGCAGGGTTTCGATTACGCGCTGCCAGATCTGAGCAACCCGCTCTTCGTCACCAAGGTAATCCTCTCTGACGATAGCGTAGCGCCGCCTTTTGGGACGGCACCGGTTCCTCATGACGGAGCGGCTAATCTGCAAGATGCAGGGCTAAAGCCCGGCCCGGCGCAAGAAAGGATTCTCGGCGCGGCGCTGCTGCGGCTGACCGCGGAAGCTTATCTGCTCCTCGATCCGCGCGCCGGCACTCCGCGTGATCGCTGGCAGTGGCTCCTCACGCTCCATGAAGCCGCCCGCCGCGACGCCTGGCAGCGCGGCCTCGAAGACGTCCACGCCTGGCTGCCGCCGCCCATCGCCGCAAAATTTGGCAAGCGGCTCGCGCGCCTCGGCTGGCTCCGCGACGACTCCTGGACGCCGTATTGCAATCGACTCTGCCGTTGAACGTGCTTCGTCACCAGAACGGTCTGTTTTCTGATCTCTTTCTCCCATCTTCCAATTTCGAGGTGTCCCATGAGCCGCGCACAAGACTACACACGGCAACTCACCGACCAGCAGCTTGCCAGCCTGAACGGACTCAACCAGCAGTTTCTTGGCCAGCAGCAGCAGGTCGGCAACCTGCTTCTGCCGCAATACCAGAGCATCCTGAACAATCCCGGCCTCAGCCCGGCGGACAAAGCCGCGGTGACCGGGCAATCGCAGGGCGCGCTAGCCAGCGCCTTCGATTCGCTCCAACAGTCCGCGCAGAACCGCATGGCGCGCACGCGCAACTCCGCCGGCTTCGGCGAGCTCTCTGACGAACTCGCGCGCCAGAAGGGAATTGCCCAGGCCGGCCAGGCGCAGCAGAACCAGCTGGCATTCACCAACACCGCCTTCCAGCGGCAAATGGCTGCCCTGCAAGGGCTCTCCGGCCTCTACGGTGTGGACTCGAATCTCCTCGGCCGCACCCTGGGCATTCCCGCGGATCTCTTGAACGCGCGCGCCAACGCTTCGCGCAGCGGCGGCGGCTTCTTCTCCACGCTCGGCTCCGGCCTCGGCTCGACTCTTGGTGCCTTGCCCGGCGCCTTCTTCTAGGTTCGCGCGCAGCTAAACACTTTCTACGGGACTCTACTCAAAACGCAGAGGAGATTAATGAAGTAAAGAAATTTAAGGATTCCTACTGCCGTGTTTCGCTGAACCTTGCACTCCGTCAACGGCCGCCACGGACGCCAATCCTTTACCTCATTTCCTTCATTTGCTTCCTTTACTTCCCAAGGACCCACTCTTGGTCGCACACTGGTACGCCGTACTGACCGCCGTCATCACCGCCGGCGTGCAATTTGTCTTGTTCCTGCGCTGGCTGCACCGCCGCATGCGCGATGACGAAATTGTGCGCGCGTTCGTCCACGACATCGCCACGAATCATTTGCCGCACATCTACAACGCCTTGCAGGAAATCGCCAAGCAGCAGGGAATTACGCTCCCGGAAACTCCGCTTGTCCGTTTCGTGGATTTGAGCAATCGCCGGCGCGATTCGTGAGGTAACTTGGTGAGCCCTCCGTCTCAGCTTCTGATGCTGGCGCGCAAAGCCGCGGCCGCGCAAGCGCTCGATCCCGGCCTGGTCTGCGCCGTGGTCGAGCAGGAGTCCGGCTGGAATCCCTGGGCCATGCGCTACGAACCGGCCTTTTTCACCAAATACGTCGCATCCTTATATACAAATAATAAGGTCTCGGCCTCGGAGGCTTATGCCCGCGGTTTTTCCTGGGGATTGATGCAGGTAATGGGGCAAGTCGCCCGAGAAACAGGCTTCGATGCCCTGTTCCTTTCCGCCCTGTGCGACCCGGAGCAAGGACTCGCCGTCGGCTGCAAAGTCCTGCGCAAGAAATTTGACGCCGCGGCCGGCGACACTACGCGCGCCCTCCTCGCCTGGAACGGCGGCGCCAATCCCGCTTACGCCGCACAAGTTATCGCCCGCCGCGCTCACTATTTGTGACTCTTTATTTTGACAGTTGTAGTTCAGGCGGCAGGTCTTGAGATCAGTCACGGTGCGCTTCCGATCTCAACCGCGCTTGCGGGGCTCAGCATGCTCCGCGCCTGCATCCGGCGGTAAAAATAATTCGTCAGCAACGGATCCTCGATGACATCTCGACTCTGGCTTCGGCTCGCGGCGTTTCTCATGGTCGTGATCCTTTGTATGGCTGTGGTCAAAGCTTGGCGAGCGGACCGCCGCGACCGCGCTCAACTCAACTCGGAACTCGCGGCGACCAAACAACTCCTGGCCGCGGCCGACGCGCGCCAGCACGACCGCGACACGCAACTCCAGCAAACCCTTGCAGCACTTGCCGCCGAGAAACGCACCATCGTCACGCCCGCGCAGATTGTCCGCGATCTGCCCAGGGAAATGCCTCTTCCGGTTCCGATTGCGCTGCAATCCTCTCCCGCGGACAACGCCGCGACGGGATCCTCTTCGACCACCCAGAATCCCGGGCGCGCCACGATGCCCTCCACAAAACAGAACCCACCCCCAACCAACGCCGTCATCCCCGCCGCCGACCTGAAACCCCTCTACGACTTCACGCTGGATTGCAAAGCCTGCCAGGCCAGGCTTGCCACCGCGCAGAGAGACCTCCTGGACGAAAAAACCAAGTCGGCCGCCCTGACCCAGGAAAGAGACCAGGCCCTCAAAATCGCCCGGGGAGGGAGCCTCTTGCGCCGATTAGGACGCGCCGCAAAATGGTTCCTGATCGGCGCCGCCACCGGTGCCGTCGCCGCCAAGCTCGCGCACTGACGACACTTCCACGATGGTGGTAACCCAACTCGCGGTGTTGCGAGACGCGCCTGCTCAAATTGTGGCAGTGCACTCGTCCAAGATCAGCTTTTTGATCCGTCCCTGAAACCCAACAAAATGCCGTCTGCCGTCCCGAATTTCCCCGGCTGGCGCACCCCCCGCGCCAGCCGGGAAGCACCACTTCTAGCCCCTGAGAAGAGCCCCTGTATCATGGGAATATCCCAGGGATATCCACAGATAAACAAAGAAAGGCCAAAGATTCCTCTGGACACTGCGTCCTATAAGTTATATTACGTTAACTAGAAAATGGGGCTGAATCTCGCCTTGCCCTCCAACCACTCAGCCGCCTTGGCTGCCACTCCCCTGTCAAGCTCTTCTATTTCTTTTCGGCGGGCTTCCTGGTTTTCAACTGGGCGAGTTCGTAATTGATGTATTGCTCGAGCAGGTGCGGATCGGCGCCGACAATGCGCCGCCCGTTGACGAAGATCGTGGGCGTGCTGGTAACTTCGAGTTGCTGGCCGTTCGCGCGGCTTGCGTTCACGGCATCTCCCGGTTCCGGGCTGGCCATGCAGCTCTTAAAAGTGTCCAGATTCAAACCGGACTGACCGGCGTAATCGGTCATCTTTATCCAGGCATTTTCGGCGGAGATGACATCCTGATTGTCGTAGATAAAGTCATACATCTTCCAGAAGGCCTTGGGGTCCTGCTGATAGGCGCAGCGGCCGGCAATGGCCGCCGTCCGGGCCCAGGGGTGAATCTGTTCGATCGGAAAGTCCTTAAAAACCACTCGTATCTTGCCGGCATAGTTTGGCAACATGCCGCGCAAAACGTCGTGGAGGTTCCGGCACACGGGGCACTCGAAATCGGAATACTCAACTAGCGTGACTGGAGCCTTGGCGTCGCCCAGCACTGGCGCGCCGTCTAGCTGCATCGCTGCGCGAGCCGCCGCGAGCGGATCCTTCGTCATGTCGGAGATCTCTCCGCGAAACAGAAACTTTCCGTCCTTGCTCACGTAGAAAGTCGCGGTTTCCTTGTTCTCTCCGATCGTCACGTCAATGTTAGCCTCCTCCAAGCCTGCGACCGGCGAATCCTTCAAAGGCCCCACGGAAACCAGCACATCCGGACCAAAAGCGTACAGATTCCGCAGATACGCTTCGATGTTCTTCTGGGTTTGCGAAGGCGCACCCGGGGCGGGAGTAGCAGCAGTAGGTTTGGCTTGCTGCGCGGATCCAGTGGCAGCCAAAATACTCCAAGCGAGAGTCGCTGCAATGCTCAAGAATGTTTTCACGGATGACCTCATGGTTTAGGGGATAAACTTCTGCGCAATGGGGAACGGCCGGCCAAAACCAAAGGCGCGTGATGTAATCTTCAGTCCTGGCGCGGCCTGCTTGCGTTTGTATTCGTTCCGGTCGACCCGGAGTGCAATGTCTTGAACCAGCTTCAAATCGAAACCGTAATGTCCGGCAATCTCCTGCGGACTTTTTAAATCCTCAATATAAGCCTTGAGGATGCGATCCAGGGTTCCGTAAGGCGGCAAACTGTCTTCGTCCGTCTGATTGGGACGCAGCTCGGCCGACGGCGGCTTATCGAGAGTGGCCTGGGGAATGACTTCCCTGTCGCGATTGATCCAGCGCGCCAGTTCGTACACCATCAATTTCGGAACGTCGGAGATCACCGCCAGGCCTCCGGCCATGTCGCCGTAGAGCGTGCAATAACCGACCGCCAGTTCCGACTTGTTTCCCGTGCTGAGCACCATCGAACCAAATTTGTTGGAAATCGCCATCAGGTAATTCCCGCGGATGCGCGCCTGGATATTTTCCTCGGCCACGTCCCTGGGCCGGTCTCCAAATGCCGGACCCAATGCCTTCAAATAGGCGTCGAAAACGTCGGTAATGGGCAGCGTGATGAACTCGATGCCGAGATTCTTCGCCAGAATTGTCGCGTCGGATTTGCTGCCTCCCGACGAGAACGGCCCGGGCATGGAAACGCCCAGAACATTTTCCTTTCCCAGCGCGTCAGTGGCGATGGCCGCAACCACGGCGGAATCGATGCCCCCGCTCAGGCCTATCAGCACTTTCTTGAAGCCGCACTTGCGAACGTAGTCGTAAGTCCCGGTGACCAGCGCGAGGTACGCATAGGCGATTTCTTCCTGCGGCTGTGCGTGGATCTCTCCTTGCCCCGTCACCGTATCGAACAGAACCAGGTCTTCCTCGAAGGCTGCGGCTTGCGCCGCGACTCTGCCGTCCGGAGTGATCGCGAAGCTGGCGCCATCAAAAATCAGGCTGTCATCGCCTCCCACCTGATTCACGTATATGATTGGGCGCCGGTGGCTCATGGCGATGGTCCGGAGCATTTCGATGCGCAAGGAGCGTTTATCAATGGTGTAGGGCGAAGCCGAGATATTCAGCAGCACCGTGCTTCCCTGTGCGACGATCTCCGCAACCGGGTCGCGATCGTAACGTAGATTGGCCCAGAAATTCTTGTCGTTCCACGCGTCTTCACAAACGGTGATCCCGAGCTGCTCGCCGTTGAAGCCGAAAACGGTTTGCCTTTCCGCGGGCTGAAAGTACCGCGACTCGTCGAACACATCATAAGTGGGAAGCAACATCTTGCTTTGCTCGAAAACCACCTTCCCGCTGCTGATCAACGCGGCCTTGTTGGCGATGGACTTCCCTGTCCCATTTTTCACCCGCCCGGCATAACCCACGATGGAAGGAAGCGGAATCTTGGCGGCCAGCTCCTTCAATTCCTTTTGGTTGCGGTCGATGAACGCCGGGCGTTCGAGAAGATCTTGCGGAAGATATCCGCAAAGGCATAACTCCGAGAATACGGCCAGTTCGGCGCCGCGTTGCTTGGCCTCTGCCGCCAAGCTCAGGATGCGAGCCGAGTTCCCTGCGAAATCGCCGACGGTGGGATTAAACTGCGCGAGCGCTATTTTCATGCCCGGGCCCTAGAATACGAAGGCCGCTCCCAGATTGCAAACGGCGGCTTGGCGAAATGTGCTTTTCTCATTGACTCTACCCGCTCAACTTTCCCTGCCGGGCTTTTGCGCCAGCAGGCTCGCGATTCCCTGCCCAGCGCGCAATTCCCGGTAGAAAAGGACGTGCAGGCCTGGGAAGGCCGTTCGCAGTTCTCCCGGTTCGAGAAGATGGGCCGGATTGCGCGGGCCTCCTGCAAAATCGAGTTGAGCACCGGCAAAAGTATCCACTAGCAAGACGCCACCCGGCCGAAGCGCGTGCGTCATCTGCGGGAATAGAGACCGCTGCAAGTACCGGATGCATAAGATGAGATCGAAGGACTCCTCTGGAAGCTCAATCCCTTCAAGATCCGCTTGCATCACTTCAATGCCGCGATGGGGATGCCGGCCTGATTTGGAAAATCCGGTGATGTGCTGAACCTGAACGTCCATCTCCACGGCTCGCTTTTCCAGCGTATCGAGCGCCACGCCGGACCAATCCACGGCGGTTACAGGCTGTCCCCGTGCGGCGAGAAACAGAGTGTGCCGGCCCACGCCGCAGGCGAGGTCGAGCGCCGCTCCACGGGGCAGGAGCGGCAAGAGTTCGCGCACGATGCTCGCCGGCTCGGCCGGAGGGCTACCGGCAGCGAGTTTATGTTTTGCGTCCCAGTCGGTTTGGCTAGAGGGCATAAAAAAGGCTCCCGAACGGATTGTCCAGGAGCCCAAAGAGTGATGTTGGAAGCGCGACCAGCGCTTCCATGGACTTGCTTAAACGCTAAACGAGCTGCCGCAGCCGCAGGTGCTCTTCACATTGGGATTGTTAAACTTGAATCCCGCACCCTCGAGCGTCTCGATGTAATCGATCTCGATGCCGTCGAGGTACATGGAGCTCATCTGGTCGACCGCGACCTTCAAGCCGTCAAACTCGAAAATCTGGTCCGCCTCGCTGGTCTGATTCTCGAACGCCATGTGGTACTGGAAACCGGAGCAGCCTCCCCCAACAACCGCCACCCGCAGGGCCACCGGCACCGGGCTCTGCATGTTCATGATTTCCTTGACCTTGGAACTGGCAATGGGCGTCAAATTGATCATAAATCCTCTTGGCCTCCGCCTCGCGGGTTCATCCGCGAGGTTGCTATCAAAAACAGTATAACAGACTTCCTGGCAACTACACAGTGCCGCTGTTCCTGTTGAGAAACTCTCCTCGCGGGCTTCTTTCGACAAGCCTGGGCGCTTCGCATACAATGAGATGCAGCTATGAAAAACAAGGTTACTTTGATACCCGGTGAAGGTATCGGCCCGGAAGTCGCCGCAGCGACCCGCCGCGTCCTGGAAGCCGCGGGAGCACAAATCGATTGGGAAGAAATCCAGGCCGCGCGGACCAGCCAGGCGAACAAGGACAATTCGTCAACCAGTTAGCCATCGAATCCGTGCGCCGGAATCGCGTCGCTTTGAAGGGACCCATGGCCACGGCCATCGCCGGCGGCGCCCCCAGCGTGAACGTCGCCCTGCGCAAAACGCTCGACCTCTACGCCAATCTGCGCCCCGTCAAGAATCTGCCGGGAGTGAAATCGCACTTCGAAGACGTGGACGTGGTTATCGTCCGGGAAAACACCGAGGACTTGTATTCCGGCCTCGAACACGAGGTTGTCCCCGGCGTTGTAGAAAGCCTGAAGATCATCACCGAAAAAGCTTCCACGCGCATTGCGCGGTTTGCCTTTGAGTACGCTCGGCGCCACGGCCGCAAAAAAATTCACGCCATTCACAAGGCGAACATCATGAAACTGTCGGACGGGCTGTTCCTCAGGTCGGTCCGAACGGTGGCGGCGCAATTCCCCGAAATCGACTATAAAGAGCTGATCGTGGACAACGCCTGCATGCAGATCGTCATGGATCCCCTGCAATTCGACATGCTCCTGCTGCCAAACCTATATGGCGACGTTATGAGCGACCTCGCCGCTGGCCTCGTCGGCGGGCTCGGCGTCGTTCCCAGCGCCAATATCGGCGATGACTGCGCCATGTTCGAGGCCGTTCATGGCACCGCGCCCGACATCGCCGGCCGAGGCCTCGCCAATCCCACCGCCCTGCTCATGAGCAGCATCCTCATGCTCGACCACCTCGGCGAGCCGACCACCGCGAAACGCATCGAAAAATCGCTGGAAAAGGTCTATCGCGAGGCAAAGCACACCACGCGGGATGTGGGCGGACAGGCCGGCACTCAGGAATTCGCCGATGCGGTGATAGAGGCCTTGGACGCAAAGTAATCCGGGACCTTAAATTCAAAAAGTACTAGTAGTTCCAAATCTCTAAAATGCTTGCTTTTCTTTCACTTTGCATGCCAGAATTCCGCTTGTAAGCAGCGAGTGTCCCCCTGCCGAGGCGGTTTATGCAACGCACCCGATATCCAGAGCGTCGGCGAACCGTGCGCCTTCCTCTCCAAATACCCCTTACCGTGCGCTGTCGCCTGACCGAAGGCGAAACCATTGACTTGAAGGCTTCCACCTACGTCGTGGCTGCCAACGGGGCTCTCCTGCTCATGGATACCCCCCTGCTTCCGGGCCAAAAGGTTTGCGTGATCAACGACAATACTGCCGAGGCCGCGGATTGCATCGTCACTTCCCTGAAGGAGAAGCGGGACAGGCGCTTTGTGGGGATAGGCTTCGCCCATCCGAACGTGGACTTCTGGCACATTGTGTTTCCCAAATCGGGAACGCGCCAGGCGATTCGTTCCTCCCAAACCGGGGCCCTTGTGCCGCCGGGCTTCCGCCAGGAAAACCCTCAGCAATTTTAGTGGGATCTCAGGCCGCGCAGCCTGGAAGCTTCAACCGCCCTTTGGCGCGTAAATCTGATAGACCATCAGGTAGACGATCACTCCGGTTACGCAAACGTAAAACCAGAGCGGCAGCGTCCACCGCGCGATGACCCGGTGCTTATCGAATTTCTGTAGCCAGGCGCGGCGCAGCGTCACCAGGATCATAGGAACAATTACGATCGCCAGGATCGTGTGCGAAAGCAGTAGCGCAAAGTAGACCGGACGGATCCAGCCCTGCCCCTGAAAGACAACGTGCCCCACACGGTAGTGGTAGGCCAGATAAGAAACCAGAAAAACGCTCGAAACGGCGAACGCCGACACCATGAACGCCTTGTGCACGTCCCGCTTCCCCGCGCGGATCGCTGCGTAGCCCGCCGCCAGAAGAACCGCGCTGATCCCGTTTAGAGAGGCGTTGAGGGCTGCGTGTGAAAACATGAGGCGTATTTTCCCTTGGTCAAGCCGCCTGATCAGCGCGGGAGCTTGTCGTACATCATCAGCCCCAAGCAGGATCGGAATGTGCAGGACCGTGGCGTGCATCAGCCACTTGGCGCGATTGTTGGACTTGGAATTCGCGGCCCACAGGCACACTTGCACGAGCGCCGTGCAACTGACCAGCGCGCCGAAGAAATAAAGCACGCCCGCAAAGCCCCATGATCGCGGGCAAGCAGGCTGACGGCCACGAGCGAGGCTGCATAGAGAATGATCTGGCGGAAGGTGCGCGTGCCGTCCTTGTCCACCACCGGCAGCATGAGGATCCCCGCGCGCGCGTAATCCTCGCGGTACATCCAGGCGATGGCGTGGAAATGCGGAAACTGCCAGAAAAAGAGAATGGCGAAGAGCAGCCACGCGGGCGTGTCCAGCTTGCCGGTGGCGGCGGTCCAGCCAATCATCGGCGGAATCGCGCCGGGAATGGCGCCGATGAACGTGGCCCAAACGGTGCGCGTTTTCAGTGGCGTGTACGCAAGCAAATAGCTGAGGCAAGTGAACACGCCGAGCAGGCAAGGCAAGTGCACCGGCGTCAGATACAGATCCACCGCACCGGCGACGCAAAGCAGCACGCCAAAGCGTCAGCGCTTCCGCGCGGTTGAAGACTGGCCGCTGGGGAGCGGGCGCGAGGCGGTGCGGCGCATGTAGCGGTCGGATTCGCGCTCGATGTAATGATTCAACGCCGCCGTGCCCGCGGCGATCAGCATCGTGCCAAACACCACGTGCAACATGTGCAGCCAATCCACGGGGCCGCGCACACCCATGTAAAAGCCCGCGGCCGTGGTCATCAGCACCAGGAAGGACACGTCCGGCTTCGTCAGCGCGATGTACGCACTCGCGCTCGCTGAGTGTGAGTTCCGTTGTCCGCGCCGTGCTCATTGCGCGGGTACCTCGCCTCGCCGCTGTCGCCGCGAGCACTTCCCTGCTCCGCGGAACCAGCCGGTAACACAAAAGCACGGTCAAGATCGAAACTGCGAAGAGAATCGCGCCCACGACGGTATGCACGACCGTCGACAACACCATGAATGGCATGGGCTGCGGCGCTTCCGCCGTGCTGATTCGTGACCAATAAGCCAGAAGACCAAGCAGGAATTGAAACCCGAAGATGGCGTGAAGCAGGATGCGTGCCTTAGCGAATTCCCGTATAGGTCCAAACCGCCTGCGCAATGCCACCGCTGTCCAAGTGACGACGCCAAGCACGACAAATGCTCCCGCAATGTGCGGCCAGATCGGAATGTCCTTGTGACGAAAACCGGCCCCGAGAATCACTTGCAGGTAGATGACACCGGCGTTCAAGACCGCTAGAAAATGAATCGATGGAGTTCCCTTGTCCTCAAGTTGTGGCCGCTCCGAGACCCACCATTTGGACGTAAACATGGCAATACTCACCACGGCAGCGAAAACAATCTGCGCGAAACAAGCGTGAGCCACTGGCAACCAATAATGCAGCAGACGGATGACAACCTGCCCACCGAGAATGGCCTGCGCCACGACTCCGCCGACCGCAATCACGCCAAACCAGCGCAGCCACGGCCGGGATTCTTTCATTCGCAACAGGATCGCCAGCACCAGGACAAGGATTCCCAAAATAAAGGCGATCACCCTGTGGGTATGCTCGAAGCCGGCTCCGCCCGCCAGGTATCTCAAGGGTGGAAACCAAGTTCCGAACGACTTCGGCCAGTCCGGTACGGAAAGCGCTGCGTCTTGCGAAGTTACGAGGGCCCCGGCGAAGAAGAGGAGGACGGTCCAGCAGACGACAAATTTGGCGAACTTATGCACACCCGGATTATATGTCGTGGTCATAGCCCAAGTCCCAGCGGCGGATTATACCCCAGAGGTCAAGTTCGCAACCAAAAGAAATTTTGGAGAAGCGTCGGCCGCCAGACACGGAAGTCTCGCTGCCCCTCTGCTCGTTCACAGACCCCTGCCAACGAGTAGGCTGGTCAAAGGGCTGGAGAAATCGGGCTCTGGGCCAGCCCCGCTGCTGGAGCCCGAGGCATGGCAGGCGCTCCTGCATTGATACCCACAGCGCGCAAGACGAGGTCCTTCAGCGCCGCGATAAACAGAGGAGAATCCCCGACCGCTGGCATCATGCGGAACGTCTCAATCCCCGCCTTTTTCGCGTCCATCCGGCCGTCAATGTTGATCTCATGCAGCGTTTCGATGTGTTCCGTCACGAACGAGATGGGCACGACCAGCACTTCCTTGACGCCTTCGTGCCCCAGGCGATGCAGCGTTTCGACGAAGGGCGGCTGCAGCCACTTGGACGGGCCTACGCGGCTCTGGTAGCAGAGCAGGTGCGTCTTTGGCCAACCCGGATATTGCTTTACACCGAGCTCGCAGGCCAGGCGTACCGTCGCCTCGATCTGTTTCGGATATGGGTCGCCCTTTTCTACCAGGCTCATGGGCAGGCCATGCGCGCTGAATATCAGATGAATGCGCGAGCTGTCCGGGAATTGCCGGAGCATCGACCCGATCCGCTGAACGACTGCCTGGATATACAGCGGATGATCGTAGAAATGGTCAATGGTGCGTTCCGGCGGTCCACCCGCGGGCTGCCCATAAACCCGGCGCCATTCCTTCAGGCTGCTCAGCGTTGTGGCGTAGGAATAGTGCGGATAAAGCGGCAGGAGTACGATCTCATCGAGCGGCCCCGACTTCCGCAGGGATTCCACGGCCTCGGAAGTGAACGGATGCCAATAGCGCATGGCCGTGACGGCCACGGGATCAATGTACGGCGAAACAGCCTCGACCAGCCGCGCGCGCTGCCGCTCTGTGAGAGTCCCGATCGGCGAGCGCTTCCCGATCATCGCGTATCGCCCCGCCACGGGAATCGACCGGCGCGATGAAATCAGTTTTGCTAACGGGCGACGGAGAAGTCCAAACGGCCCGAGCGGAATAATGTCGGGATCCAGAAACAGATTCAGCAAAAACGGCTCGACGGCTTCCAGCGAATCCGGCCCGCCGAGCTGAAACAAAACGATCCCGACTCTTTTCTTTCCTCCCAAGCTACTTGCTCCGGTTTAACAGATTTTTCAGGCGTTCGATTTCATCGCGCAGCGCATTCATGCGCCGGGCCACGGAAATGTAGTACAGAAAAAAGATGACCCAGCCCGCGAGATACGCAGCAAGCACGCTATCCAGATTTTTCATCGCACTTCCGCCTCTCTTCGCAACTCATCCAACCCGGCCCGCATCTCCTCCAGCCGGTACCGCGCCTTCAACAGCAGGATCAGCAGCCCCGTGAACGCCGCCCAGACCAGCAAGTAGGAAACGCGCATGCGCGGCTCCAGCCCCGAACCCGGCCCGCCAAGAATCACCGGCTGCGGATGCTGTGTGCGCCACCAGCGAATCGAAAAATACACCAGGGGTACATCCAGAAAGGCAAAGATTCCGAAGAGCGCGCTGAACAGCGCGCGCTTGTCCGGCTCTTCAAGCATCGAGCGCAGCAACAAGTAGGAAATATACAGCAGCCAAAGGACGAACGTGAGAGTTAAGCGCGCGTCCCAGGTCCACCAGATGCCCCAAACGGGATGCGCCCAGATCGGCCCGGTGACCAGCACGACGGAAATAAAGGCCAGGCCCACTTCCGCGGCGGACACTCCCAGCCAGTCCCATTTCGGCTGGCGCTTGAAGACGTACATCAAATTTGCGTAAAAACAAATTCCCAGTGCCACGAACCCGCTGAACGCACTCGGAAGGTGCAGATAGAAAATCTTTTGAATGGGGCCCATGGTCCGCTCGATGGGCGCGTAATCAAAGGCCAGGTATGCCGTAAACGCGATCAAGACGAACAAAATGGCCGCGCCAAGGATGGTTTTTAGCACCACGAGCCTCCTCGACGCAGGACGTTTCTCTGCCGACCGAATCGCATTGTTTTCATTCCTCCAATAGATATTCGCCGAAAAGCCATAGCGCCGTCAAAAAGACGATGTCGAACGCCACCAGAAATCCCACCCAGTCCGGCCGCAGCTCCGGATGCGGGTCCAGCAGCGCGGCGGTCGCCTCCGTGCTGGCGATCAGGACCGGAGTGAGCAGGGGAAGCAAAAGCAGAGGCAACATCAATTCGCGCATGCGAGCCTGCGCGGAGATGGCCGAGAAAGCCGTCCCGGGGATCGCCACGCCCGCGCTGCCCAGAAAAAAAACCAGCACCAGTTGCGGCAGGACGGTGAGGATGTGCACGTTGTAGAGAATGGCGAACACAGGCAGCATCAGCAATTCCGTCAGCAGCAGAAAAAACGTGTTCGCGATCAGCTTGGCAAGAAAAATCGCAAACGGATCGCTCACCGACAAACGCAATGCGCTCAGCGTGTCGTTGTTCTGCTCGCGCAAAAAGCACGGCTGCAGCATCAAGGAAGCCGCGAAGAGAAAAGCCAGCCAGAGCAGTCCGGGGCCAAACCGCCGCGATTCGCTGGAAGTCGGATCGAACGTGAAACTGAAAAGCACCACGACCATGAGGATGAACACCACCGTCGTCGTGAGCAGCTCGCGCGAGCGGAACTCCGTGCGCAATTCCTTGCCCAGGAGCACCGCCGTATTGGACAAAAGAGTCATTCACGCGTCCGCGAAGGTGAGGATGGAGCGAAGATTCGCCCCGCTGCGTGTGTCCGCGACAACCGAGCCGGCGTCCAGCCGGATCGCCCGCGTGGCCAGCGCAGAAATTTCCGACTCCCCGTGCAGGCTCATCACGATGGTGCGGCCGGCCTCTCTCATGCGGCGCAGGGTCTCCGCCAGCCAGCTAATCCCCTGGGGATCGAGTCCGGTTGCCGGCTCGTCGAGCAGTAGCACGGCGGGTTCGTCCAGAAGCGCGCGCGCGATGGCCATGCGTTGGCGCATTCCACGGGAAAATGTGCGCACCAGCGATCTTCTGCGCTCGATGAGACCTACTTCCCCGAGCAGCTTCTCAGCGCGCCCGGCAGGCTCGGCAATTCCCAGTAACCGCGCGAAAAGCAGAAGATTTTCTTCGGCGGTGAGTTCGTCATAGACCATCGTGGCGTGAGCCACAAAACCCGTAGGCGAGAGTGCTCCACCTTGCTTTGTTTCTTCATGCAAGAAAGTCAGGTTCCCGGACGAAGGGCGCACCAGGCGTCCGGCGATTCGCAGGAGAGTAGTCTTGCCGGAGCCATTGCGCCCGGCGAAAACCACGCACTCGCCCGCCGCGATTTCCAGCGATACGCGGCGCAACGCGTACAGCCCGCCGTAGCGTTTTTCGATTTTGTCGAAGCGGATTCCTGTCGGAGAAAAAACCGGCGGCATCACCAAGCGGCCTCGGGGACGGGGAGATCGCGCCGCGTGCTCAACGCTCAGCCTCGCACGAGGTCGCGCAGCACTTTCTCCGCGCGCGAGCGTTCCTGCGCATATTCTTCGTCGGAGATCGTTCCCGCTTGCCGGCGCAGCTCCAGCCGGAAGAGCCGCTCTTTCAACGCGTCAAGGCTCGTTCCAACAGCGGCATCAATTTCTTCCAGCGGGGACGGCCCGTTTGTGGGAGCCGCTGCGTGAGTCACGGCCGGCGCGGCAGTCGCAGCCGTGGCCGGTTTGGATTTCTTTGGCTTCGCTACGGGAGTAGTTTCATCGGCAGGTGCCGCACCGGCGACCGCCACGACGGGCTTACGCGCCAGCAAGATGGCTCCCAGCGCAAAGACACAAATAAAACCCGCAATCAAGGGCCACTTCAAAACGTCCAGCCTGCCGGGTACCTGCTGAATATTTACGCCGGCCGATTCTCCGCCGCCTTGCTGTGCGTCGCGCCCCTGCTGCCCCTGATCTCCGCCGGCATTCGCATCGGGCGGCGGCGCCGTGCCGGAAACGTTCACGGCCACGAGCGTCCCCGCCGGTACATCTTGCCGGCCGTAGAGATTCATCCCCTGCTCCTGCCCACCGGGAGCCAGGCCATCGCCGCTGATCTGCACCGTTGGCGGCGCGACGACGAGCAAGCGTCCCCCCGGGTAGATCGTGGGAATTTTCACCGTCGCGGTATTTCCGGCGTAAGGCAGCTCGTAGGAATAGCGAACCGAATTCTCGCCGGGGCGGAACGCAAACGCGATCGAGTACTTATTGTTCTTCTTGTCGATCGGCAGTTGCACGACCGGCATCCCCGCGGGTCCGGAAGCTGCCACTTGCTGAAGCGCTCCTTTTTCCGGGAGCGCGAAATCAAAATTACCCTCGGTGCGGTAATACGCCACCGGCGGCTGGGATTTATTTTGGATTTGATATTCTTCGCCCACAATCAGCGTCGCACCGTTTGGCTGGAAGATCACCACGTGCGAAGGAATTTCAATCGTCTTTGGGTCCTTGGATGGCTCGAAAATATCCACCTGCACGCTGCTGCTGCCGGGCGGCACTGCCGAATTGAAATTGATGCCGTGATACGCTGCACGGACGAGCATCGGCTGCGCGCCGAGCCCCGGATGATCAAACGTGAATTGCCCCTGCGCGTCGCTCTTGGTATTCGCGACTTCCTGCATGCCGCCTTGCAATTGGATCAGCGTGAGCTCGATCCCGGCCGCAGGCTTTCCGCTCGTCCCGTTTTTTACCGTGCCGTGGACCGTGCCGGCATTGGCGATCGCCAACGGCGCAAGAATCAGTGTGCAGAGCAGCGCCAGGCGCGCCGGATAGCGCCTCATTGCGCGCTCCGGTCGGCCGGGGCAGGCCGCGCGACGCGCGGGCGCCGCACCTGCGACTCCGTCACTTGATCAATTTCGGCCAGCACCAGCGCCGCTTCGTTTTCCAGGCCCGCCTTCATCGCTTCAAAGTCACCTTCGGAGTATTTTCCGGAGCGGTACTCAAAACGCAGGTCCCGCAGATTGTCGTAGATCGTGTCGCGCCGCTCCAGCAGTTGATCGAGCTTCGTCCGGTGCGGCGCAAGATCGGAAGCATCTGGCTGAATGTAGAAAATGAAAAGCAGCGTCGCCACCGCCAGGGCCAGGCACGCGCCAAGCATGGCCAAATCCATGGAAGTAATCAGGAAAATCGCTAGCAGAGAAAGTTGCGCCACGTTTCAGTCCTCGGTTTCGCGTGCGGCCTGCGCCCGGGCACGCTCTAGCAATTCCGCGGAAATGGCCGGCGCGCTTCCGGCCGCGGCGACCCGCTGAACGGCATGCTTCCGCCAGCGCGAGATCACGAAAATTACAAGAACCGTGCCAATCACCAGGTAGACGGTCGGCATCGCCCAGGCCACCAGGCTGAAGCCGGACTTCGGCGGCTCGGCGTACACTTTCGTGCCGAATTGCTGCAAGAACATTTGCGTGACAGCGTCTTCGGAATCTCCGCGCGCCAACGCCATATTCAAATCCTTCAGCATGCTCGCGGACACCGTGCAGCCCACGTGATTGCATTCCGTGAGCACCTGGCTGCATCCGCACATGCACATGAATTTGCCGCCGATTTGCTTCGCGCGGTCGGACAGCTGTTGCGCGCCGGCAGGCGTGATCAGCATGATCCCGAGCCCCAGCGCCGCCAACATGGCGGTGGCGGCCAACGGACGGAGCTTAGTCATGGCCCTCTCGCAAGGTAACCGATGGGCTCAGTGCATGCGTCAGCGGCTGCGTGGCCGGCTGTTGCGCACCTGCCAGAACCAGCACGGCGCGGCGACTTGGCAGCAATGCCACCAACGTGCCAAAAACGACCAGCACGCCGCCAAACCAGATCCACTTTACTAGCGGATTCAAGTAGGCGTGCAAAACCGGCAATTGCGTCTCGGGGCTGTCTCCCGCGTACACCACGTACAAATCTTCCTTCAGCGTGGAATAAATCGCCACCATCGTCCCGTTCATCTCCGTCGTTGCAAAGCGCCGCTTCTCCGGATAGAGCATCATCTGCGGCTTGTTGTCCCGCAGCACTTCGACGATCATCCGTTGCGCGGTGTAATTCTTTTCCGGCTTGGTGTCGAAGCTCTGCAGCAGCAAAGTGTATGGTCCGATCTGCATCGTTTGGCCCAGCTGCATTTCCTTCTGCGTGTCGCGGTTGAACGCCGCGCCGGCCAATCCGATAAAGACGAACACCATTCCCATGTGCACGATGTACCCGCCATAGCGCCGCGTATTGCGCAGGGTCAGGTCGATCGCGGAGGCCACGTACGAAGCGCCCGAACGCGAGCGGATCACCCTCGCGCCGCGATAAAATTCCAGCACGATCGTGGCGGCCACAAAAACGCAAAGAATGAGGCAGATCAGCGAATAAAACGCGCGGAATCCCAGCGCGAATGCCACCCCGCCCGCAACGATTCCCGTCAGTAACGGCCAGCCGAAATTGCGCTTCATGCTGTCGGTGGAAGTCTTCCCCCAAGCCAGCAGCGGGCCTACTCCCGTCAAAAACAACAGCAACAGCCCCGTTGGAATGTTCACCTTATTGAAAAACGGCGCGCCCACGCTGATGCGATTGCCCGTGAACCACTCGGAAAATACCGGAAAGAGCGTCCCGGAAAGCACCGCGATGCAAGACACCAGCAGAATCAAATTGTTGAACAGGAAACTTGACTCGCGCGAAACTATTGAATCCAGCTGATTCTCGCTCTTCAGGTAATCGCGATTCTTCAAATACGCGCCGAGGCATACCAGCATAATGATTCCCAGAAAGCCCACGAACCAGTTCCCGATGCTGGATTGCGCGAACGCGTGTACCGAGCTGACCACCCCGCTGCGCGTAAGGAAGGTCCCCAGGATGCACAACAGAAAAGTGCAGAACACCAGCCACACATTCCAGACTTTCATCATCCCGCGTTTTTCCTGCATCATCACGGAGTGCAGGAACGCCGTACCGGTCAGCCACGGCAACAGCGACGCATTCTCAACCGGGTCCCAGCCCCAATATCCGCCCCAGCCGAGAACCGCGTAGGCCCAGTGCGCGCCAAGCATGATTCCCAGTGACTGAAACATCCAGGCGATCATCGTCCACTTGCGCGTCAGGTGAATCCATTTCTCACCCGGGTAGCGCGCCAGCAGCGCGCCCAGCGCGAATGCAAACGGGATCGTAAATCCCGTATAGCCCGCGTACAGGTTCGGCGGATGGATCACCATCTCCGGATACTGCAGCAGCGGCGTCAATCCATTGCCGTCCGCACGCGCGACATAGTTCATCACTCCGTCCGCGCCCGGAGCCGCCAGCGCCTTGAACGGGCTGGCCACGAAATTGTTCAGGGTCAGGAAGAAAATCTGTACTCCGGCCAGCACCACGCCTACGTACGGCATCAATTCGCCGTTCTTATTCCGGTACGTGATCAGCACCGAGATCACATAAATCGCCAGCAGGAAGCTCCAGAAGAGCAGCGAGCCCTCTTGCCCCGACCAAAGCGCGGCAATCTTATAAAACGTTGAAAGGTCGCGGTTGCTGTGCGACACCACATACCCGATCGAAAAATTGTCGCTGAAAAAGAGATACTCGAGGCTGAACGTGGCGAGAAAAATCAGTACGCAGGTGGCCATTCCCGCCTGCCGCGTGCTCTTGATCAGCAGAGGATGCCGCGTGCGGATTGCTGCGATTCCGCCGACGAACGCGTAAATCGCGCACACAAACGCTAGAATGAGCGCAAAGGAACCGAATACATCCACGGAGACCCCGCCTCTCCCCCGGCAGAACCGGGTTCCCTACATGCTGCTTCGCTGGGTTGAACTCGCTGCGGCCCCGCCGGTGCCTCCCGGTGCGGCCTCATACTTGGAAGCGCATTTCGCCTGCACGTGCTCGGCGACGAATCGGCCGTCTGGAGCGGGACGGCCTTCCACAAGCGCCTGCGACTTATCAATAAAAGTGTCCGGCAACGGATCGCTGCCCACATAGCTGACGGGAAGCGTCTTCCCTTCTCCTTGGAGCACGAAATCCACTCGCCCGGAAAGCCGGTGGATGCTGCCCGGTTCCACCGTTCCGCCCACGCGCATGCGGTGGGTCCGCGCGGAGCCGTCGAGGGTCTGCAGTTCAGCGATCGTGTGGTAATACGTCTTACTTTCCCCGTATCCCATCCACGCCAAAAACGCCAGGGCGATCACAATCACTCCGATTCCCACGCCAAATTTAGCTTGTTTTTTCACCTTATCACTCCTGGGACGCGCTCCATACGTCTATACCTTTGATTCTAGCACAGATAAAAAAGTGGTCTAGCTGGTTTAGTAGCCCCAAAAAAACCATCCGAAAGGTCAAGATGCGCCTGTCCTTTAGGTCATCCCGGCATCCCAGCCGCAAGCGCCTCACGCAACCTCGTCGCCGCTTTTTCCGCCTCGGGACCATCCAGCGCAAACGGCTTGCCGTGGTCTAGTATCACCGAACACCCCACCCGCTCTGCCGTGATGCCCGTCACAAGCTCTTGTGACGCACCGGACATCAATACCACTCGCCTTGGTTTCAGCGATCGCCGGATTCGCGCCAAAGCCGCCGGGATCCGCCTTGTCAGCAGTAACGCCAATTCCCCGCACTGCTTTCCTGCGTCTTCCAGCGGGCACTCCAAAGTGTGCATAAGAAAAAATCCCCCCTTCTGAACCTCCGCGTGCACCGCTTCGGGTGATTTCCCCGTCGCGGATATTCCCATTGCCTCCAGCAAAAGCGCCGCTTCGCCGTGAAACCCTCTTGCTGGAGAATAAAGAAAGTCCCGGTCTTCGCGGGGCGCGGCGCACCCGAGCAGCAACGTGTTGATATGCACCGGCCGGTAGCGCGTCGCCCATTCCAGGCGCTGCAGCCGCCGCGCCAGATGTTCCGGCGACGCGTTTTGCCCGCAACCGTCGCACGGCAGAACAATTGTATTTGTCATCTGTCCCGTTGGCATTGCTTGCAGAGGCCGGCTTTTTCCGTTCTTTGCTCCCCAGCGCTTCTTAGCGGGAAGCCCGGCGCTTGTTTCCGAATGTAGTGTAATGGAGGTGAGACTGCAAATCGCAAGCTTCCACCGCGGCGCCGCCGGCGGTTCAGGGGCGACGCACCAGGGGCATCGCAGATTCAGAAAAGCACAGCGGCGGTTGTACGCCGGGGATGGTTCATTGGGTTTTGGCGTCGCACAACCACCGCCGTGCGACTCTGCTTCAGTCTGTCTCCATCAACCCGGCCTCTTGCTAAAAGTTTCTCGCCGTCCATCTCTCTCGAAGGGTGGTCTTCTGCCCCTTCATCACGGAGCGGCATAAACGAACGCATGTAGTTGCCGGGCTTTAGCCCGGCGCTCAAAATCTGACGCAAGTCATAAGGAAGTGATAATCGTATTACCCGGCAGGCGCCCAACCGCTGCAGCAGAGAACTCAAAACCTAAAACTTATTACTTAGAACTTACGAAGAAACCGGCGTATCCGCCGGCAGCTTCGCCCGCAAACACCACTTCAATTCCTGGCTCATCTCCAGAATTTCCATTCCCGGCATCACGATGAACTTGCATGCCAGCATCTCGCGCGGCTCGTCGTCATCCGGCAATTGGCAAGTTACGCGGCAATATTGGCAATCCTGGTTCCAGCAGAATCGCCCATACGGTATCGTCTCCGGGCTGATGAACTGGAAGCACCGCAGCAGCGAATTGCGCTCCGGCACATGAAACTTTTTCCCGAAGATCGTGAGCTCTACCAGTTTTTCATATGGGCGAAAGGGTTCCGACATGACGAGTCCTGTTCTCCGTGAACCGGCCGCTGCGCCGCTGCAGCGTTTCCCCTGTACCGGAACACCTGGCCAATGGCCACGGATCATTGCTTCACCAGACTAGTCCCGCTTCGCTTACCCGCACAACGTCGCTTCTCGCTCGCGTTCCCAATGTGCTACGGGGTCGCCACGCTTCCTTGCCGCGTCTCCAAAATACCTCGCTCTATTCGTTGCAGTCTTGTCATAGTAGGAACTATTGGGATAGGCTTCGGTTCACGTGCGGGTCACCAGAGGATTCCTCTCATGTCGCAATCGCTCCCGAGACTCTTCCCTTGCCTGCTCTTAATTTCATTCATCCTCACTGCTTGTGGAGGCGGCACAAATATCGCTCCTCCTCCCATCCCCGTGTTCTCCAGCGCACCGCCAATAGCCGCCGCTGAAGGCATGCCGTATGCCTATCAGCTAACGGCAACGTCTCCGGACATGAGTGCCATCACCTTTTCATTGGCGATGGGGCCGGCTGGCGCTTCTCTCTCCGGTAACACGCTCACTTGGACGCCGACGCACGAACAGTCCCGCATTGCCGATCAATTCTCCGTGACCGCCACCACTGCAAGCGGCGCAAGCGCCAGCCAGTCGTGGAGTGTCACCCCCAACGGTACGATTCAGATCAATGCCGTCATTACCTACTGGACGCCCACCGGCCGCGTCGATATCCCCAGAGTCTGGCTCGCCGGCCAACCCTACCCCGCAGCGCTCGTGCCTCAATCCGACGGTTCACTGACCAGGCTGCAGGGCGCGGCGAATCCCGATGGCACTTTCAGCATCCCTAATGTACCGGGAGACTACTATTGGCTGCAGCTTTCTCCGACCGGAAACTACTGGACCAGCACCAGCAGCTTTGACGCTGGCTTCGACATTATCGGAAGTCCGCTGAAACAAACGACGCAAAGCACCACGACCTTCAACATTAGCTTGACGGGGCTGGAACCCATCCAGCAGCAAGATGTCCTCTCCATCCAGTCCAATACCCAGGGGTTTGAATTTGAGTTCATAGGTGGTTCATTGCCTGGGGCAACTACCCTGAATTCCGGGATTAAGTTGACCTCTAACATCGACTTTTCCCAGATCAACATCTTCTTCTTCAATTAATATGTGCCGGTCAACTCAGGCGGATTCTCCGGCCTCGCCTTGGGTCCGGCGTTGACGCAGTCCAACCTCACCATCACGAGTGGCACCGTCAATACCATCTCGGGCACATTGACGCCCAGCCCGCAAGCCTCGATTCCGCTCAATATCAAGGGTTCGGCCTGGGCCAATAATTACCAGAATGTTGCGCCTGCGGCCCTCACGCCGCTGCTCACGGACTTCTCCGTTTCCGCGCAGCCATTCGTCACCGACCGCGTTGCCACACACTTGTGGACGTTCCTTGGCCCGAACCTGACGATGCTGGCGCCGAGTGCGCCGTCAACCAGCGGATTCAGCGTGACCAACAATTACTGCGCCGAATCCAGCGGTCTGTTCCGCTCAACGCTAGGCACTCCCACTCCGCCGGTCATCCTGACCGATCAGGATTTCGGCGCTGTCTCCTATGGTGATCCGTTTCCAGGTTCCTGGCCCAGAATGTTTGAAATCTGCCAGCAGGCCACCGTGCAAATCCCGAGGCCTAATTCAACTGTCATCGATACGTTTCTCCTGTCCTTTGGCGAAACTACGGCGCTTCCCACCGCTCCGATTGCCCCGCTGATCGGACCGGTGCAAAATCCCATGCTCAATGGAAGCAGCCTCTTTCAATCTGCGACATTGGCGACTCCCGCTGTGAATCTCAGTTGGGCGCCTCCTGCGGGCGCGCAAGCATTCGGCTACTACGTCAGCGTCTTTCAGTTGGCGACGCTCTCGACAGGGGCCATGCAGTATGTTGGCGTCGCAAGATTTGGCACCGCGAAAAGTTCCATGTCGGTTCCCTTTCTCGCCGCCGGCAGTACTTACATTTTTCAGATCACCGCTTTGCTCGACGGCGTCGCCAATATGGAAACCAGTCCCGGTCGCTCGCAGTTGCCCATCGCTCACTCGACCGTCCTTTCCGCACCCATCACCATCAACTAGCCCGCATTTCTCGCCAGGGGTGAATTGCGGCTGTGATGCAGGTGAGAAGCGGCCGATTTCGGAGTGGGGGCAGAAAGCGGTGGGTGGACGCCACTTGATCCCGAAGGCGCCTATGGTTGGCCCGTCCCTTCGCGGTTCTCGCGAAGGAGCCTGTGGTGAGCGCAGCCGATCCATCGGGGGTGCTTCGCCTTGCGTTGGCCAGCTCCGTTCACCTTGCCTACGCGACCGTCCAATTCACCCTTTCTACAGTTCACTGCTTATCACTTAACCGCCAAATACTGGCGTGCTATCCTCTCCCGTGTTACCTGAAATCTACATTCGCCGTCGCACCCTTTTGGCGCCCGTTTCTCTGCGCTACCTCTGTGGCCTCTGTGACTCTGTGTCCTCTGCCTCAAATCGCTCTCCTCAGCCTTCCAACGTTTCGACGTGCGTACGTTTAAGCGTGCTAACGTTCCTCCGTCTCCGTCACAGACTTCACTGTGACGAAAATCCCGCTTCCACAACTCCTTTCCACTCAACACTTACAGGAACTCAACGTCACTGTGACGCCGTAAGTCCTTTAGAATGCGCTCTTACAAAAAATGACGGGTGGCGGCTACGCCGTCTCATTCCATTTCCAGGGAAGGAATGTAGATTTGCTCGTATGTCGTCTGGAATCAGTAATCTGCCCAGCATGCGGCTTAAACCGTGTTTAGGAGGGTCACTTCTCGTTCAGCAATCAATTATGGCCTGGGACTTCCCTTCACTTTCCGAGGTCAAAGAACAGTCCCATCTTGCGGAACTTCTCGTAGCGTGCGGCCAGCAGTTCCCGGATGGGCTGATTCGTCAGCGCCACAAGTTGCCGGTCCAGCACTTCATCGAGGAGCCGAGCCGTGGCTTCGTGATCCGTGTGCGCCCCGCCTTCCGGCTCGGGAACGATTTCGTCGACGATGCCCAGTTCTTTCAGGTCCTTGGCCGTGATCTTCATGGCTGCGGCCGCCGTTTCGGCTTTCGTCGCATCTCGCCAGATGATCGAAGCGCATCCTTCCGGAGAAATCACGGAGTAGAAGCTGTTCTCCAAAATGTTCACACGGTCCCCAACGGCAATCGCCAGCGCGCCTCCAGAGCCGCCTTCGCCCGTCACCGTAACAATCACCGGCACCGGCAGCCGCGCCATCTCGCGCAGGTTCACCGCGATCGCTTCGCCCTGGCCGCGTTCTTCCGCATCGATGCCCGGATACGCGCCTGGAGTATCAATAAACGTCAGAATTGGCCGCCCGAACTTCGCCGCCAGCTTCATGATGCGCAAAGCTTTCCGGTAGCCTTCGGGCTTGGGCTGGCCAAAATTCCGGATCAGGCGCTGCTTCGTGTCGCGTCCCTTCTGCTGGCCGATGATCGCCACGGGCCGCCCGTGAAATTTTCCAAGTCCCGTGATCATGGCTTTGTCGTCGGCATAACCGCGGTCGCCGTGGAGTTCGATGAAATCCGTGAAGAGCAAATTCACGAAATCCATCAAATACGGGCGCTGCTGATGGCGCGCAATTTGCGCGCGCTGCCAAGGGCCCAGATGATTGTAAAATTCGCGCCGCAGCTCGCTGACCTGAAGACGAAGCCGCTCCAGCTCCGCGTCGGCGTCTTGCGTGCCCGCCAGGTGGCGCAACTCCTCCACATCTTTCTCCAGGCGCTCGATTTCTTTCTGGCGATCCACCGGAGGAGCAGCCGGATTATTCTTTGCTTTTGCGCTCATCACGCCACCATCCCCACCGCGCGCTCGCCGCAGATTTGGCGAACGGCTTCCACCAATTCGGGAGTGGCTTTGACGCGCTGCTGCGCCTGCACCACAGCCACCGAACCATCCGTCGAACACAATTCAAATACCACCTGGCTCGGCCCCGGCGAACCGGCAAACAAATCTTCGAGCCGGTCGAGTGCGCTTTCGCTGAGTGATTTCATTTCGAGGCGCACGCGAAATTCATTTGACGTGGCGCGCTCCGCCATTTCCTCGAGCCGGCGCGCTTCCTGGAGCGACAGCCGCGTCCCCGCTTCTTCCACCTGCACGCGCACTTTCAAAAGCAGCGGTGTGCCGGGCTTTAATGCTGGCTCCAAGCGCGCGAAACTTTCCGGAAAGGCGAGAAGCTCCTGCACGCCGGTCATGTCCTGAATCGTGAAGATGGCCCATCGCGCGCCCTTCTTCGACCGCATCGGCCGGGTGCCCACGATGAGCGCTGCCACGGTAATTTCCTTGCCGTTGCGCTGCCCTTCGACCTGATCAAGCGAAACGGTTTTCAAATCCGCGAGCCGCGAAGCGTATTTCGCCAGGGGATGGCCCGAAACATAAAAACCAAGCATCGCGTATTCGCTGGCGAGCCGCTCTTCCTCGTTCCACGGCGCCGATTCGCGCAATTCGAAGGGCATCGGCGCGGGCGCCGCGGCGGTTCCAAACAATCCGTGCTGCCCGGATTCCCGCGTCCGCGAAGCGCGCTGCAACGCGGAAATTGCATCATCGACGGAGGCCAGCATCGATTCGCGCGGCCCGAGCGAATCCAGCGCGCCGGATTTGATCAAACTCTCGAAAACGCGCTTATTCAAAAAGCGCGACTCGATGCGCTCGCAGAAATCATAGAGCGATTTGAACTCCCCCTGGCTCATCCGCGATTCGCGGATCGCTTTCGCCGTGTTCTCGCCAACGTTTTTGATCGCCGCGAGGCCGAAGCGGATCGACTCTCCCACGGGAGTGAAATAAAGATCGCTCTCATTCACATCCGGGGGAAGAATGGAGATGCTCATGCCGCGCGCTTCGTTGATGTACTTCACTACTTTTTCGGTGTTACCCGCTTCCGAAGTCAGCAACGCGGCCATGAATTCGACGGGATAGTGCGTTTTCAGAAACGCCGTCTGATACGCCAGCAGCGCGTATGCGCAGGAGTGGGACTTGTTGAAGCCGTACCCGGCAAACTCCTCCATCAGGTTGAAGATGCGCTCGGCTTTTCTCTCTGGAATTTTGTTGGCGGCGCATCCGGCCATGAACTTCGCGCGCTGCGCGGCCATCTCTTCTTTTTTCTTTTTGCCCATGGCGCGGCGCAGAATGTCCGCTTCGCCGAGGGAAAAAGCGGCCAGGCGGTTGGCGATTTGCATGACCTGTTCCTGATAAAGAATCACGCCGTAGGTTTCTTCGAGAATATCCTTCAGTTGCGGCAATTCGAAACTGACTTTTGTCTTGCCGTGTTTGCGGTTGATGAAGTCGTCGATCATGCCGCCCTGAATGGGACCGGGGCGGTACAGCGCGTTCAAGGCGGTGAGGTCTTCAATGCGCGTGGGCTGGTAGCGGCGGAGAATGTCGCGCATGCCATGCGATTCAAACTGAAAGATGGCGGTGGTTTCGCCCCGCGCAAAGAGCTTGTAAGTTTCCGCGTCATCCAGCGAGAGATTGTCGAGATCGATTTTCACGCCGCGATTCTGTTCCACCATGCGGACCGCGTCATGCAATACCGTGAGCGTTGTCAGGCCAAGAAAGTCCATTTTGAGCAGCCCGACGCGCTCCAGCGCATTCATGTCGTACTGCGTCGTGATTTCGTCGCGGTTGGTCTTGTAAACCGGAACGACATCCGTCAGCGGCCTCGGCGAAATCACCACGCCTGCCGCGTGCGTGGATGCGTGGCGCGACAATCCTTCCAGCCGCAGCGCCACCGCCATCAAGTCCTTCAGCCGCTCGTCGCTATTGATCGCCGCTTTGAGTTGCGGCGCTTCTTCGAGCGCATCTTTCAATTCGATTCCCAGCGTTGTGGGAATGAGCTTGGCCAGCCGGTCCACTTCGCCGTAGGGAATATCCATGGCGCGGCCAACGTCTTTCACCGCGGCCTTGGCGGCCATGGTTCCAAAGGTGATGATCTGAGCGACGTTTTCCCGGCCATATTTTTGGGTAACGTATTCGATCAGTTCGCCGCGGCGCCGCATGCAGAAATCGATGTCGATATCGGGCATGGAAACGCGCTCGGGATTCAGGAAGCGTTCGAACAGCAGGTTGTACTGCAGCGGATCGACATCGGTGATGCGCAGCGCATAACTCGACGAGGCTACCCGCCGCGGAGCCGCGCCCCGGTCCCACGGGAACATTCTGCGCACGTGCGTAATGAATGAAGTCCCAGACGATCAAGAAGTAGCCTTCGTAGCGCATCTTCTTGATCATCTCGATTTCGAAGGTGAGCCGCCGCTCGTATTCCGAGAGCGGATTTCTCAAAACGCCCTGCTTCCCCAGACGCTCGAGGTACGGCGCGCGCGAGGCAAACCCTTCGCGGACCACTTTTTCGAAAAAGCTAGCGGAGGTATGGCCTTCGGGAACCTTGAACTCCGGGAATGGATTGGCGATGCGCTCAATTTTGACATTGCAGCGCGAAGCAATGTCCACGGTCCGGCTCAGCGCCTCGGGAAGTTCGCCGAAAACCTGCGCCATTTCCACGGCGCTCTTGAAGTAAAACTGGTCGGTCGCAAACTTCATGCGATGCGCGTCGCTCATGGTCTTGCCGGTCTGAATGCAGAGCAGAACTTCCTGAGCGTGGGCGTCTTCGTGATGCAGATAGTGGCAATCGTTGGTGGCAACCAGCGGAATGCCCGTTCCTTCGAGAGCCGCACCAGGTCGCGGTTGACGCTCTTTTCGATCTCCAGGCCCTGGTCCTGAATCTCGAGAAAGAAATTGCCCTTGCCGAAAATGTCGCGCAGCCGGTGGGCGTTGTCGCGCGCCTGCCTCGTACTCTCCTCCACGACCGCTTCGGTCACCACGCCGCGCAGGCACGCGGAAAGCGCGATCAAACCCTCGGCTGTGCTTGGCGAGCAGATCGTAGTCGATGCGCGGCTTGTAGTAAAAGCCCTCGAGGAAGCCGGCGGACACCAGCTTGATCAGATTGTGATAGCCCTCGAGCGACTCGCAAAGCAGGACAAGATGATTTGCTGCCGCGCATCCCGGGTTCCGGCTCGCCACGATCGTTCCCGTTGCCCCCGCTGGTTTTGTCGCCGCGATCGTGCCGGCTGCCCTTTGCCACATAGACTTCGCAGCCGATGATGGGCTTGACGTCCCGCTTGCTGGCTTCGTTGAAGAAATTCGCGGCGGCGAAGAGATTGCCGTGGTCGGTAATGGCCACCGCGGGCATTTTCTGGCGAGATGCCTCGTCCAACAGCTCGGTGGTCTCACAAGCTCCGTCGAGCAAGCTGAAATCGGTATGAACGTGCAGATGAACGAACTGGGGTTGACCCATGGACCTCCATTTTAGAACTCTCGCAAGACTTTTGCAGTACCGATTCTGACTTATTCACAGGTGGCAGCTCAGCGCCTTGCAGGCGTTTTACTTGCGGCTGTGGCTCTTTTTGCCGGAGGAAGCACCCTTGCCGCGAGAAGCAGGGGCGGCGTGCTTCCCTGCCGGTTTCGGAGGGGCCGGTTTACCCTTGGCGGCCTTTTTCGCTTCCGCTTGCGCTTCCTCATGTTTCTGCTTCGCGGCTTGTCCCATGGCGGCGGCAGCATGGGCCTTGTCCACACCCTTCGCAGGCTTCTTTTCTTTCTCTTTCTCTTTCTTTTTCGGCGGTTCCTTGATGCCGCTGAGCTTGCGCAGGATTCTTACCCGTTCTTCCGGTGTTTTCCCGCGCCCCGCGAGCTGCATCGCGAAAACCTGCTCGACCACTTGGTCGAACTTCGCACCCCGCGGCATGCCCAGGGCTTCCAATTCGTGGGCTACGGCCGGAAGGCCGTTTCGAATTGGACGCCACTTGTTGAGATACGCGCGAATTTTAGAGAACGCGGCGGAATTGTTCGACTCCGCCAGAAGATAGGCCATTTGCTCGAGGGGAAGCTTTTCGAGGAAGCGGTAAGCGTCCACGGGCGCATTCATCTTGCGGCCGACAAGTTCCTTTTGCGCTTCGCGCGCTTCGCTATCGAAACTCAGAACTGCTTCCGCTTCAGCCGAACGGAATCCGGCTTTCGAAAGCACGCTGGCCTGTTCGCGATCCTTCAAGCGGCCCAGAATGGCCAGGAGCATTGGGATAACCAGGCGCGGCCGGAAGCCGGCGGTGAATAGATCTTCGCGGACTTTCATGAGCCGATTAATGGCATCGTAGTCCGGATGTTTCTTGGCCAGCACAGGATTCACGGCCTGGAGGAGATCATGCTCTTCCCAAGCCTTCATCACGACCGCGGGACGCTCCTCCCGCGCGGCGGCACGAAGTTCGGAGCCCGCATCCTCGAGCTCGATGGTGTGGTGAAGTTCGCGTTCGATGGCCAGGTCAAACCATTCCTGGGTTCGCTGCTCGATTTTGAAGCCCATGCGCGCCGCAAAACGCAGGACGCGCAGCAGACGGACTGGCTGGTTCGTAAAGCTATGAATCGTCAAGGCGCGGACCTCGGCGCGCTCGATGTCTGACAATCCATTTGTGGGATCCAGGAGCAAGCCGCGAGAGGCAGGATTCAGAGAGATGGCAATGGCGTTCAGGGAGAAATCGCGCCGGCGGAGATCCTCCATGATGGTGGACCAGCGGATCTCGGGGCGCGTTCCCGGGCGGACGTAATGGTCATCCCGGGCAGCGGAGATGCTTCCTTCGCAATCTCCAGCGAAGAGCACTTCGACTTGGCGCAGTTTTTCGTCCTCGGACAAAATCTTCGCGCCGCCCTTCTCGAGTTCACGCGCGATCCTGGAAGGATTGCCTTCGACGGTGAAATCGAGATCGCGCAAAGAAGCACCGGTGACGAGGTCACGGACAGTGCCACCCGTCAGATAGATGTTGAACCCCAGCGCGGCAGAGAGTTCCTGCACGCGCATCATGGCCGCGCGCTGTTCCGGCGAGAGCCGGCTTTCCAGCAAAAACATATAGTCAGGCATTGCGCTCCTTCAGCTTCAGGGTGTCCGCGCTGACCGCTGCGGAGGCACCCGCAATGGGTTACCGTGGCCCGCCGCGTTATGCACGCGGGTGATGCGCCTTGTAAATCTGCTTCAAACGTTCCTCGACGACGTGAGTGTAAATTTGCGTCGTGGAAATATCCGCGTGGCCCAGCATGAGCTGAACCGAGCGGAGGTCCGCGCCGCGCTCGAGCAAGTGCGTGGCAAAACTGTGCCGGAGCATGTGCGGTGTCAACGGAACGCGCAGGCCCGCAAGTCTCCCGTATGCGGAAAGAATCTTCCAAACGCCGACGCGGCTGAGCGGACCACCGCGGCGATTGACGAACAGGGTGGGACTTCCAACAGCCTTGCCGAGCAGCTTCGGTCTGGCATCCCGGAGATACTTTTCCACCGTGCCAAGCGCCTTCTTCCCCACGGGAACGATGCGCTCCTTGTCGCCCTTGCCGATGCAACGGACGCAGCCGACCTTGGTATCCAGGTCAGTGACGCGCAGACCAATCAACTCGGAGACGCGCAAGCCAGTGGAATACAAAACCTCCAGCATGGCGCGGTCGCGCAAGCCGAAAGGCGTTTTGGCATCGGGCTGAAGGAGGAGCCGCTCGACCTCTTCCAGGCGAAGATAGCCGGGGAGCGAACGGCGGATTTTCGGGGATTCCAGATTTACCGACGGATCCGCGGGAATCAGCTCCTGAATTTGCGCGAAGCGGAAGAAGTTGCGCAGGGTGACGAGATGCCGCGCCACGGTCTTGCTTTCCAGCTTTCTCCGGTACAATGCCGCCAAAAAATCCACCAAGTCATCGCGGCTGACGGCTTCCAGTTTGAGTTCGCGCTTCTGGGCGAACTCATTGAACTTGATGAGATCGCGGCGGTACGCGGAGACGGTATTCGAGGACAGGCCTTTTTCCACCTTCACGTGCGTGAGAAACGACGAAATGGTTGCCGGGATTTCCATCAGCTCTCCGCGTAACCTTCGCCGGTGCGGCGCCGCGTGGCGATGCCGTAGACTTCTTCAATCTCATGACAACGGAAGATCCACGCCAGGCCCAGATAAAGGGCCGTGGCGCCCAGGATCAACCCCGCAAAAACGAGAAGCTGCACGAGGAAGCGCGCGTGGAGCGTGAATTGGGTGTAGTGATTGCCGAACCAGCAGGCCACGCCCATGATGCCGGCGCAAATGGAAATTTTCGCAAATGAACGCAGGATTTCCATGGTTCCCATGGCGCCATAGCGCAACCGGAAAATAATGAAGAGCGCGAAGAAATCGAAGAAAGTGGCAAGCGCAGTGGCCAGCGCGGGGCCGCCGTTCTGGACGCGCTTGAAAAAGAATTCCAGGAAGACGATGTTCAGAACGATGTTGATGACGAGAGAGATGGAGGCCACGATCACCGGCGTCTTGGTGTCACGCGTGGAATAGAAGGCCGGAACGACGAGCTTCACGGTGGCCAGCGCAGGCAACCCCACGGAGTAGTAAAGCAGGGCGCGGGCTGTGAGGCGAGTGGACTCGGCGACGAACTGACCGTGCTGGAAGAGCACGCGTATGATGGGCTCGCGCAGAATCATCAGCCCGAGAGCCGCGGGTATGGTGATGAAGGCCACGATGCGAACAGAAAACGAGAGCGTTTTCTTCAGCGATTCATAATCCTTGGCCGCCGCCTGGTGCGACATCATCGGCAAAATCGCGGTGGCCACGGCAATGGCGTATCCGCCGAGGACCAGCTCCATGACGCGATCCGCGACGTACAAGGCCGCGAGGCTGCCAGCGGGCATGCGGCTGGCAGTGGCGAAACGAGTGTCGATCAGGAGATTGATCTGGCCAATGCCGATGCCAAAGAGCCGCGGGATCATCAAACGGGCCACATCGCGGATGGCGGGGTGAGTAAAGGAAAGTCCAAAACTGAATTTCATGCCTTTCTGAACAAGCGTCGGCACCTGAATCAGAAACTGCAGGACACCACCGACAAGAACTCCAACCGCTAAAGAGGTGGCGGGGCTCTTGAAATGACGCCAGACAGCAGCAATGGAAAAAAGGATGGTGGCCACGTTCAAAAGAACGGGCGTGGCGGCCGGCAAACCGAAGATGTGGAAGCAGTTCAGAATGCCCATGGCTAGGGCAGCCAGGGCAATAAAAAACAGATAGGGGAAAATGATCCGGTTGAGATCCACGGCCTGGTCGCGAGCGACATTGGCTCCGGAAAAGAGTTGAACCACCTCGGGCGAGAAGACCATGCCGAGGATGGTGATGACAGCGGCAACAAGGGCGAGGGTCCAAAAGAGGCGGTTGGCAAAGTCCCAGAGCTCCTCTCTGGACTTTTCGCGCATGTAACTGGTGAAGACAGGAATGAAGGAGGCAGTCATCGAGCCTTCGGCGACGAGCCGGCGGAAAAGATTGGGAATGCGGTAGGCGAGAACGTAGGCGTCCGCCGAAAGACTGGTTCCCAACAGAAGGGTGATGCGCTGGTCACGTACGTAGCCGAGAACGCGGCTGACGATAGTGACCATGGTGATGATCGAGGCCGACTTGAGGATATGCTTTTTATCGGTCAAAGGGCGGCGCTCCGTGGCCCTAACCCTAATGAAAGCAATAGGTTGACAGGAAAACGCGCTTAACATAACATACATTTTGCCGATTGGCAAATTCCGACCATTTGCGACCGGGAAGTTCTGAATTTTGAAAATTAAAAGCCCAGCCTCGACGCACAAGAAAGTTATTGTTGTGCTCGCCGACAAGAAGCCTCTGCGCGGTTACTTGAACCCGGTGGGGCTCGGTCAGGCGGACCCAATCCATTTGCTTACCCCAGAAGGCGAGCACGAGGAAATCGCGCTCGGCCGCGTGCGGTCGATCTATTTCGTGCGCGAATTTTCCGATGAGTATGAATCGGAACGCAAAGCGTTTCTCAGCCGGCCGAAGCTCGAAGGCCTGTGGGTACGACTTCGGTATCACGATGGCGATACGCAGGAGGGCGTGGTGCCCAATGACCTGCTGTCGCTGCTCGACAACGGGTTACAAATCACTCCGCCGGACCTGAACTCTTCCACCGACCGCATCTTTGTCCCACGTGCCGCGCTGGCCGAAGTTACGGTTCTGGGCGTCGTAGGCATTGCGCGGCGGAAGCCCGCCGCAGCGGCGGCTGGCGCCGCGCAACCTCGCCTTTTTAACGAGTAAGCCGGAACGTCTATACTTCCCTCTTTGGCGTGTGCGAGACTCGCACTTAGTTCCACGATTGATCGAGGAGCCTTTTCCATGAAACTTTCTGAAGTTGCGCAGAAGCTGGGGTGCCGACTTGAAGGCTCGCCGGACATCGAAATCCGGGGAGTCGCCGGAATCGAGCACGCGCGAACCGGGGCAAGTCACCTTTCTGGCGAACCGGCGCTACTTCCCCCTTCTAAAAACCACGCGAGCCTCGGCCGTGCTGGTCGAGGAAGGAATCGGCCTGGAGCGAGAGGCGGCTTTGCCTGCGCTCGCGGCGCTGCGCTCCGACAAATCCTTATCTTGCGTTCGCGCACGCGATCGAGCTCTTTTATGAGCCGCCGCGTTATGCGCCGGGCATTCATCCGACCGCGATGATTGCGCAGAGCGCAAAGATTGGAGAGGGCGCGCATATCGGCCCCTACTGTTACGTGGACGAAGAAGTGCAGATCGGCGCGAACGCGGTGCTGCACAGCTTTGTGACGGTCTATCGCGGCGCGAAGATCGGCGATGATTTCTTCGCCCACGCGCACGCGGTGGTGCGCGAATCCTGCCGCATCGGCAATCGCGTCATCCTGCAGAACGGCGTGATGATCGGCGGCGACGGCCTGGGCTTCGCCAAGCAGAACGGACGGCACCTGGTACAAGATGAGGCAGTCGGGTCCGGCCGTGCTGGAGGACGACGTCGAAGTGCAAGCCAACGCCTGCGTGGACCGCGCCACGGTCGGCGAAACGCGGATTGGCCGCGGCACGAAGCTGGACGACCTGGTGCTGGTGGGTCACGCTTCGCAGGTTGGCGCGAACACCATGCTCTGCGGCCAGGTGGGCCTCGCGGGTTCGACGAAAATCGGGAGCAATTGCATTCTCGCGGGACAGGTCGGCACCGCCGGCCACCTCAGCATCGGCGATGGCGCGGTCATTACCGCGCAGAGTGGCGTGCCAAATGACGTTCCGCCACGTTCGCTGTATTCGGGATACCCGGCGGTGGACAATCGCCAATGGCTGAAGACGATGGCGGCGCTGAATCGCCTTCCGGAATTGCAGAAGCGCGTTCGCGAGCTGGAAACAGAAGTGGAGCGGCTGACGGGGCGTTGAGGATTGGCGGGAGAGGACCGGATTCAGGCAGCGCCCGGAAATCCGATGGGCCGCTGATCCGGAGGCAGCGCGGCGGCCATCAAATCGTGAACATGGTCGTTCAGTGCATCACGTTCCTCGAAAGAATATTTGGAAGAATCGACGGGGTCCAGAAACTCGACATCGATCACCCTTGGACGAATGACCATCGAGCCCTTCTCCATGACCCGATGCGCTCCGGAGCAGACAATGGGCACAATCGGAACGCCCGCCTTGATGGCCATCACTACCGCGCCCTTTTTGAATTGCAGCAAGCGGCCGTCCGGGCTGCGCGTGCCTTCCGGATAAATCAAAAACGATTGTCCGGCCTTCAGCGCTTCCGTCGCTTTCTCCACGCTCGCGATTGCCGAATCGCGAAAACTACGATTTACCGGGATGAAATGGGCCGACGTGAAAGCCTGACCAACAATCGGCCACTTGAAGAGAGACTCCTTCAGGAGAATCGCAATCCGGCGCGGGATGGCGCCGACAATCGCGGGCGGATCCGCCGAGCTGGTGTGGTTCGCGGCGAAGAGACATACGCCGGCGGGAATCCGCTCGAGGCCGCGAACGCGCACCTTAACGCCCACCGCCCGGACGAAGAACATCACTCCCTTCACACCGGCCCAGTAGATTGGATCGGGTTTGCGCGTAACAAGGGTGTAGACAAGCAGCGGCGGCCCGACAATCAGGATGTACAACGACAAGAAAACGCCGATGAAGATGGTGCGGAGCATGGGCTGGCAAGACTTTCTCGAATCCTTTGCCGCGGGTCAAGCGCAAGCTGGCGAAAATCGTCGAATCAATGAACCGCCGCGGCGGTGGTCATGCCGCGAAGGAGACCCTCGCGGATATGGCGAGCTTTTTCGCCGGCATGCGAATCTTCGCGCACTTCATAAAATGTCTCTTTGAGCTCGCCCAGCCGGAATTCCACTGCAACTTCCTTGTCCTCGCGGCGCACATGCAACCTCAACAAATCTCCGGCCTTCTGTTCGCGCAGCCAGCGATCCAATCGGCGCGGCGGTTCGCCGCCGTTCCAGCTGGTAAGGACATCACCGGCTCGCAAACCGGCTTGCAGAGCCGGACCTTCGGCCTCCACGCTTCTTACGATCAGCGAACCGCCCGGATCGCGCTGGGCGAAGAAACCGAGTGCTGGGCGGCGGCGCTCCACAGTGCGAAGCTCTAAACCTGCCAGCGTCAGTATCTGCTCATACGGAAACGGTTCCGTGCCCGCCACGTATTTCCGGAAAAACTCTTCGAACGAGCCACCCGCGATTTTTTCCGCAGTCAACCGGATATCCAGGCTGTCCCGATAGAGCTTCCCTTGTTTTGCAAAATCCGTGTTCAGCGCGCGCAGGACATCGTCCAAGCTCTTTTCGTTATCCGTGCGGTCACGGATCAAAATATCGAGCAAGTCGCCCAGCACCTGCCCCTTGGTGTAATACGACACGCTGTATTCCGGCTGATTGTAGAGCAGATATTTTTCAAGCCAGGCATCGAGGCTCGATTGCTCCGCGCTCTGCCAGCGATTCGCCGGGCGGCTTTCCAGTTCGCTGATCTGCTCGCTGAGATCGGCGTAGAACTGTTCCTTGCTCCAAATGCCGCTGCGCACCAGCGTGTAGGAACCGAACGTGCTCGTCACGCCTTCGGCGAACCACAGGGCGCGTGTGTACTGCTCCTTGGTATAATCCACCGGTTCAAGCGTGGCCGGTCGGATGCGCTTCACATTCCACAAATGAAAAAATTCGTGAGCCGCCACACCAGGCAGGTATTCATCCGATGGCACCCCAATGGCCGTTGAGTTTGCATGCTCCATGCCACCGCCGCCGGCGCCTTTTCCGATGTGCAGAATGAACGTGTAGCGTTCGAAAGGGGCGTCGCCCATAAGCTTTAGCTCATACTGGCAGATGCGTTTCAGATCGTCCTCAACCCGCTTCTTCCTCCAATTGTCGCCGTGAACCACCACCCAAATCTCCTGCTTCATTCCCGGCAGCGCAAATTCATCGAACTTCCCGGCTTCGATGGGCGCATCGGCAAGCGCGTCAAAACTAGCGGCTTCCATCGCGAACGCCCGCGGGCCGCCCATCGGCTCGATGCGCGCGTGGGAAGCGCTTTCCACCCTCCAATTCTCGGATGGATTCGAAAGGCTCAATTTCACATCCTCGGAACGCCGGCCTGGAACATAAAGCAAGATCATTGCGGGGTTGATGAAGGCATGTTCGCTGTTGAGTTGCGTTGAAAAGGGTCCCACTTCGTCCCAAAATGTAGCGTAGCGTAGCGTGATCGTGCCGTTTCCCGTGATGCGCCAGGTCTGCTTATCCAATTTTTGGATGGGTGCCGTCTCCGAACCTGCAAAGGCTTCGACGTGCTGCACATGGCTGCTGAAGTCGCGGATCTGGTAGAGCGCATTCCATGCCGCCATCTGAACGGTCACCTCGCCGGTGACGCCTGGAATGGTCATCGTGACGTGGAACAAATGCTGTTCCGGATGCGCGAGCGACACCTCGTAGCGAATCGCCGCCCTGGTGGAAGAGCCAAAAACGAAAAGAATCAAAAAAGCGAAGGCAGTGGAAATCCGCAGGGCGGGTCGAACCACAAGAGAAATCACGGAGTTTTCGCCTCGCCCGCGAGATGAACAGCGGCGCCAAGTTTTTTCAGCAACTTTTCGCATAGGCCATCAAAGCTGCCGTTGGACATGATTAGCAGCAGATCGCCGGGTTTGGCTTCCGCGCATAGAAGTTCCGCAATGGTCTCAGAGCCAGCAAGCACACGGGCATCCTTCCCCAGGGCGCGGACGCTCGCGGCGACGCTTTCCGGATCGAGCCGGTTTTCGTCGCCCAATTGCTGTGCGCGGAAAACACCGCCGAGGATAACGCGGTCGCCCAAGGCCAGGGCTTTGGGCAGAGCTTCCTGAAAGACTTTGCGGCGCATGGAATTCGAACGCGGCTCGAGAATCGCCCAGAGACGCCGCCCGGGCCAGCGGCCCCGTGCGGCTTCTATCGTCGCTCTCACCGCAGTCGGATGGTGCGCGAAATCGTCAACCACCAGCACTCCACCGACTTCTCCCTTCACATCCATTCGGCGCTTCACGCTGCGAAACGCCGCCAGAGCCGTGGCAATCGGATCGGCCGAAATTCCGCCTCTGTGCGCGACAATGAGCGCCGCCATCGCATTCAGGGCATTGTGCCGGCCGGTGGCCGCCAGCGAAAAGTCTCCAAAAAACTTTCCATGATGCGCCACCCGGAACCGCATGATTTCGCCCTCCATCACGATTTCGTTCGCCACCCAGTCGTTCTCCGGTGTGAATCCGTACGTCTCCACCGGGCAAAAAGCTTTCTCCGCGGCGTGTCGCAGCGCTGGGCCCGAATCTTCCGTGTCGCCCCAAATCACGACGCGTCCCCGTCGCGGAACGAGGTTCACCAGGCGGCGAAACGCCAGCTGATACGTTTCGAAATCGGGATAAATATCCGCGTGGTCGTATTCGAGCGACGTGATGATCAGATCGTCGGGATGATAGTGAAAGAATTTCGGCCCGCGGTCCCAGAACGCCGTCTCATATTCGTCGCCCTCCAGGATGAATTCTTCTCCGCGGCCCAAGCCGTAACTCTTCCCAAAATTTTCCGCCACGCCACCAACGAGAAAATTCGGCTGCTTTCCCGCGACATGAAAAATCCAGGCCAGCATCGCCGTGGTCGTCGTTTTTCCGTGCGTGCCGCTGACGACGATCGAGTGCCTTCCGGGCAAAAATACTTCCTCCAGAACTTCCGGCATCGAGCGGTAAGGAATCCTCCGGTCGAGAACCTCCTCCAACTCAGGGTTTCCGCGGGCGATGATGTTGCCGACCACCACGAGGTCCGGCGCTGGATGTAAATGGGCCGCATCAAAAGTGTTGTAGAACGATATTCCCAGGCTCTCGAGAAGCGTTGATGCCGGCGGATAGACACCGGAATCCGATCCAGTCACGCGGAAGCCGTGCTCGCGGAGCATCCCCGCGAGGGGCGCCATCGCCGAGCCTCCGATTCCGATCACATGAACATGCTGCGATTCGCTCAAGCCACCACCGCCGGTTCCAGGAATTCGAGCGTGCCTTCCCCGTCGGCGTCCATCCGCGCCTGAATGCCCAGGGGAATCGTCAGCATGGGCCGCGGCGTGTGCCCCACGGGCGCGCCAAACACAATCGGCACTCCCAGCGGCCGGAGAATTCGCGCGCACACTTCCCGCACGCTGGGAGATCCCGGCACGGCCGGATCACACTCCGGAAATTCGCCCAAGATAATTCCCCGCACCCCTTCGAATTTCCCCGATTGCTTGAGGTGCATGAGCACGCGATCCACCTGATAAGGCTTCATCGCCCGGTCTTCCAAAACCAGAATCGCATCTTTGGTGTCCAATTCCCACGGCGTCCCGATCGTTGCCTCCAGCAGGGTCATGCAACCGCCAACGACTTTCCCGATGGATTGGCCGGTGAGCATGGGTTCGCCGCGCAATCGCAGTCTCCAGCCGCCGTCGCTCTTGCCCACGGCCTGAAGGAACGAGGCTTCGTCATAGCCATTCCGGGCGCCGGGGCCGGCGTTCAGTCCCGCGGCCACCATCGGACCGTAAAACGTCACCCAGCCACATCGCTGCCACAAATAAATATGCAGGGAGGTCACATCGCTGAATCCCACGACGCATTTGGGGTTCGCGAGACTTTTCTCCAGGTCGAAATCCAGCAGATAATTCGATCCATATCCGCCTCGCAAAGCGACCACTCCGTCCACTTGATCCGAATTCACAGCCCCTAGAAACCCGTTCATCCTGTCCAGCGCCGCTCCCGCAAAATAGCCTTCCGCTCTGGTGTCCTGGTTCGCGACGACTTGAAAGCCGTGCCGCTTTAATTCCGCGAGTCCAGCAATTAGATCGACGGATTCTCCAGGAGAAGCCGGAGCAAACACCCCCAGCCGGGAACCAGCAGCAAGTGCCTTTGGTTTCCGCGCAACACGGTGATTTTCGGTCATTCGTGGCGGCCCTCGAGCGGGATCACCTCGGTAACCACGCCTTGCCGGTCGAGTTGCGCAAGGATGGTCTCCTGCTGGCTGTGGCTAACCTCGGATTCGAACTCGACGATGGAATTCGCTCCGACCATCGAGACCTGGAAATGTTGCGCGGGGATTTTCATGCCCGCCAGGAGCCTCTGCACCTCAGTCGAGACGCTTTCTGCATGACCGGTGGTGATACGAAAGACCATCACGCGCCGCTTCAGATTAAAGCGCTCCGCCGCCCAACCGATGCAGACGAGGCCGAACAGAACCAGGCCCGTGGCATACGCAGCCACGGCGTATAAACCTCCGCCCGCTGCCATGCCGATGGCGGCTTCCACAAAAATGGTCGCCGCCGTGGTCATGCCGACCACTCCGCCGGCAGCACGCAAGATGGCACCCGCTCCCAGAAAACCGACGCCCTGAACAATGTTAGAAGCTATCCTCGTGGTGCCCGTGTCGCCGAAACGGCGTGCGACTTCTGCGGAAACGATGGTAAAAAGCGCAGTAGCCAAGCAGATGAACAGGCTGGTGCGAATTCCCGCGGGCCGCCGCCGCAGATCGCGCTCGATGCCGATGACGGCCCCGAGCGCCGCCGCCACCGTCAACCGCAACAATATTTCGTGGAGAGGGATCATCGCCTCCGGCGGACAAGTGTCCGCCTCTGCGTGATTTTACTTCCTTACAGTTTGAATTGCGTCAATTTCGAGAAGTGGCGTGCCCTGGCGTGTATCTCGCTGCGCTTCAGGTGACGCAGCCGCTCCAGGCCAAATTTTTCCACGGCGAAGCTGCCGAGCACCGATCCGTAAACCATGGCACGCCGCAGCGAAGCGTCGCTCTTGTCGCCGCAGCCCGCAAGATAACCCATGAAGCCGCCGGCAAAACTGTCCCCGGCTCCCGTGGGATCGTGCGGTTCCTCGAGCGGAAAGGCCGGGACGGAGAAAACACCACGCTTGTCCACCATCATTGCGCCGTATTCACCGCGCTTTACCACCAGCGTGGACGGCCCCATTTTAAAAATATGCTTTGCCGCGCGCAGAAGATTGTGCTCGCTCGAAAGCTGGCGTGTTTCCGAATCATTGATCATCAGGATGTCCACGTGCTTCAGCGTCTCGCGCAGTTCGCTATTGGTCCGCTCGATCCAGTAATTCATGGTGTCCAGCGCGGCCAACTTCGGCCGCTTATGGACCTGGTGCAGGACGTCGCGCTGCAGGTCCGGCGCGATATTGGCCAGGAAAACGTACTCCGCATCGCGATACTTTTCCGGCAGCCGGGGCTTGAACTCCGCGAAAACATTGAGTTCGGTTGCTAGCGTCACCCGGTCATTCAAATTCTCCGAATAGCGGCCGGCCCAGAAAAATGTCTTCCCCACAGACCGCTCCAGCCCGGCAGTATCAATGCGCCGCCCGTGAAAAATCTTTTCGTCTTCAGGGCTGAAATCTTCGCCCACGATTCCGACAAGGCTCACGCGCGTAAAGAAGCTGGCAGCCACGGCAAAATACGTCGCCGCGCCGCCAAGCGCGCGGTCCACCTTGCCATACGGGCTTTCCAGCGCGTCGAAGGCCACGGAACCCACCACGAGTAAGGACACGATTTTCTCCTAGGAACTGTATTTTCCGATGATTGCTGCAAGCCGCTTCTTTGTTGCCTTGGGAACGATTTTCAAATCCGTGACCAGGGCGTGCCGCAGAGCCGATTCACATTTGCACGACCGGTCCGCAGGCATCTCGCGGACCGCCGCCCGCAGCACCTTTTGCGCATTCTCTGCGTTCTGATTCAGCGTGGCGATGATCTGCGATGCCGTCACCGACTCGTGCTCCGGGTGCCAGCAATCGTAGTCCGTGATCATGGCGATCGTGCCGTAACAAAGCTCCGCTTCGCGCGCGAGTTTCGCCTCTGTCACATTGGTCATGCCGATCACCTGGAATCTGAGTTGCCGGTGAACCTCAGCCTCGGCCAGCGTCGAGAATTGCGGCCCTTCCATGCAAATATATGTTCCGCGACGATGCACTTTTACCGCTTCATGAACGCACGCGTCGGCCAAAACGCCGGAGAGCTGCCCGCAAGTGGGATGCGCAAATGCGACATGGGCCACAATGCCGTCGCCGAAAAACGTGGACGTTCGGCTCTTCGTCCGGTCAAAGAATTGGTCCGGCACGAGAAATTCTCCCGGCACCAGATCTTCCTGCAGCGAGCCCACCGCGCTGACGGAAATGATGCGCTCCACTCCGAGCAGTTTCATGGCATAAATGTTCGCGCGGTAATTGATTTCTCCAGGCAGGATGCGGTGGCCACGGCCATGGCGGGCGAGAAAGGCCACGCGCTTCCCTTCCAGCACGCCCAGCACGATCGCATCCGAGGGATCTCCAAAGGGAGTCTTCACGCGAATCTCCCGCGTGTCCGTCAATCCGTTCATCGAGTAGAGGCCGCTGCCTCCAATGATGCCGATCGATGCTCTGGATTCCTTCTTGGCGTTCTTCGGCTTGCTGGTCTTCTTTGCCGCCATTATTTTTCTCCGTGAAAATTACCGGTTGAGGTCCACCGGTTCGAACTCGGTCTTGCCCTCGCGCGCGTGCAAAGTAGCGACGGGGTAGTCCGGATCATGGCCGAACACCACAATCCACCCCTGCCGCGCGATCTCCCCGATCCACTTCCGTTTGCTCTCCAATGTCTGCATGGGATAAAGATCGTAAGCCATGATCCACGGCAGCGGTAGATGATGCCGCGTCGGCAGTAAATCCGCCACAAACATCACGGCCTTGCCGCCCCCGGCGATCTTCACCGCCTGGATATTCTCGTTGTGTCCGGGAATGCGCACCACCGAGATGCCTGGCAAGATCTCGACGTCACCCTCCACAAGCTGCCATTGCCCCGCTTCGGTAATGGGCACAAACCGGTCCGCGAAGTAGCTCGCGCGGTCGCGCTCGCTGGGATGCATGGCATGTTCGAGTTCCGCGCGCTGCACCACATAGGTTGCTCTGGGAAAGGCTGGAACGTCGCGCCCATGCGACGGAATCGTATTCCCGCCCGCGTGATCGAAGTGCAGATGCGTATTGATCACCAAATCCACGTTCTCCGGCATGACTCCTGTTTTTGCGAGCGCTGCCTGCAATCCATCGCCTTCCGGGATCCCGTAAATGTTGCGCAGCTTGGCGTCCCATTTCGCGCCGTTACCCGTTTCCACGATAATTGTCTTCCCCGCGGCGCGCACCAGCAGCGAGTTTGTCGCCAGGCGAATGCGGTTTCGTTCATCCGCGGGAGCTTTTTTCTCCCACAGCGTTTTCGGAACAACGCCGAACATCGCTCCGCCGTCGAGGTAAAAGTTACCCGCGTGCAAATGCCGGACTTCAATTTCTCCCAAATGCATCCTTGCTGTCTTCAGCCGGCGAGGCCGCCCCTTTCAGAATTTCGTTCACGGCCGTGAAGGGATCCTTTTTCCGGTCCGCAACCTCTTTGGCAAGCTCCGTCAGCCGCGCTTCGCCGCCGGCCCCGCCAAGCACACGCTCCAGCAGTCGGGATTCAAGCAGCTCGATCAAGCGGTTTTTCCAGTGCTCCACGTGTTTTCGCTGACGGTCTCCGCTCGATTCGAAATGCTTGCGAAACTTCCTGACCGTCTCAGCCAACTCTTCGATGCCCTTATTCTCCGTCGCCACGGTGCGTACCACCGGCGGATGCCAGCCGTCGCGCGGCATCACCAACGAAAGCATCGCCAACAATTGCTGCTCCAACCGGTCCGCGCCTTCGCGGTCCGCCTTGTTCAGCACAAAGATGTCGCCGATCTCCATCAGCCCGGCCTTCATGTTCTGAATGTCATCGCCAAGCCCGGGCACCAGCATCACCAGCACGCAATCCGCAAGCCGCACGATATCGATTTCGTCCTGGCCCACGCCGACGGTCTCGATCAAAATCTGTTGTTTGCCCGCTGCATCCAGCAGCAATGCCACCTCCGCCGTCGCGCGCGCAAGTCCGCCGAGGAAACCACGCGTGGCCATCGAACGGATGAAAATGTCCACATCACCCGCGTGCCCCTGCATGCGAATCCGGTCGCCGAGAATCGCGCCGCCGGAGTACGGACTCGTCGGATCCACGGCGATGACGCCGACCTTTTCCTGGCGCTTCCGGTGATACGCCGCCAGCCGGTCGACCAGCGTGCTCTTCCCGGTTCCCGGTGCGCCGGTGATCCCGGTCAAATAGGCCTGCCCGGTATGCGGAAAAAGCAACCGCAGCAACTCCTCGGCTTCCGGCTGATGATTTTCAATCGCCGTGATGGCGCGCGACACCGCGCGCACGTCCCCTGCGTGCACCTGTTCCGCCCATTTCTCAACGGGCGGAGTCATACTTTTCCTGTGGAGTTATTTCGAGAAGCCAGACGCATCCACCTATTATTTCTTGCCCAGGAGCTGCCGCGCAATGACCAGACGTCTGAATTTCGCTGGTGCCTTCGCCGATGGTGCAGAGCTTGACGTCGCGGTAGAACTTTTCCGCGGGGTAATCCTTGATGAAGCCGTAGCCGCCGTGGATCTGCACGCACTCGTTGGCCACGCGCACGGCCACCTCGCTGGCGAACAGCTTGGCCATGCTGGATTCGCGCGTGAAGCGCACATCCTTCCGGTCGGCCAGCCACGCCGCCTGATACACCAGCAGCCGCGCCGCTTCCACTTCCGTGGCCATGTCCGCCAGCTTGAACTGGATGGCCTGAAACTCGCTGATGGTCTTGCCAAACTGCTTGCGCTGCTTGGCGTAGCGCGTGGCCGCTTCCAGCGCGCCCTGCGCCATGCCCAGCGCCAGCGCCGCGATCGAAATGCGCCCGCCATCCAGAATTTTCAGGCTGCTGATGAACCCTTCGCCTTCCGGCGCCGAGCAGGTTTTCCGCCGGCACGCGGCAATCGCTGAAGATCACTTCGGAAGTGTCGCTGGCGCGCATGCCCAGCTTGTTTTCTTTTTTCCCGGGGCGGAAACCCGGCATGCCCTTTCTCCAGGATGAACGCGCTGATGCCGTGCGATTCCTTGCGACTTGTCCGTGACCGCCATGGCCACGCAAGTATCGGCGTAATGCCCGTTGGTGGTGAACGTCTTCGCGCCATTCAGCACCCAGTACTTGCCGTCGCGCACAGCGGTCGTCCGCGTGCCGCCCGCGTCGGAACCGGCCTCCGGCTCGGTCAGCGACCACGCGCCGAGTTTCTTGCCCTGCGCCAGCGGCACCAGGTACTTCCGCTTCTGCTCTTCGTTCCCGAATTTGTAGATGTGATTGCTGCACAGCGAATTGTGCGCCGCCACCGTCAATCCGACCGAGCCATCCACTCGCGAAAGTTCTTCGACCACGGTGGCGTATTCCACGTAGCCCAGCCCCGCTCCGCCATACTCTTCCGGAAAAATAACGCCGAGCAGGCCCATCTCCGCGAGCTTGGGCAGGAGTTCCTGCGGAAAGTGCGACGCCTCATCCCACTCCATCACGTGCGGCGCAATTTCGCCCTTCGGCAAATTCGCGCACGCTCTTGCGCAATTGCTTCTGTTCCTCGGTAAAAGTAAAATCCACGGTGTCCTCGGCAGCCTATGTGTTTTATCTATGTTCAGCCAAAGTTCAGCTTATACACATATTTTACACGAATGCGGCTACCAGCCCACCGGGTATCCTTTAGCTTTGTTTTGTTCATCAAGCCACTTCTTGAGCGGTGCGAAGTAATCGGCCAGCGCCGATGCATCCATCTGCGTTTCCCCCGTCAGGGCTTCCAATTCTTCCGGCCACGGCTTGCTCTGTCCCATCGCCAGCATCTTGTTCAGTCTTTCTCCCGCCGTCTTGTTTCCGTAAATCGAGCAGCGGTGCAGCGGTCCCGTATAACCGGCTTCCTTGCAAAGCGCCCTCTGAAATTGAAATTGCAAGATCCGCGCCAGGAAGTACCGCGCGTAGGGAACGTTTCCCGGAACGTGGTATTTCGCTCCCGGATCAAAATCCACCTCTGTCCGCTCCACCGGCGGCGCGACCCCCTGATATTTCCGGCGCAATTCCCACCATATCTTGTTGTATTCTTCCGGCTTCACCTGCCCCGCGAACACTTCCCAGCGCCACTTGTCCACCAGCAAGCCGAACGGCAGGAACGCCACTTTTTCCAGCGCCTGCTGCAGCAGGTAATCAATATCCCCCGACGCCGGCGGAACCGCGTCGATCAATCCAATCTGCTTCAGATACTCCGGTGTAACGGACAGCGCGATCGTGTCCCCGACCGCTTCGTGAAATCCGTCATTGGCGCTGTTCTGGAACAGCGGCGGCTGCGTATTGTACGCGCGTTGATAAAAATTGTGGCCCAGCTCGTGATGAATCGTGCGGAAGTCTTCCTCCGTGATCTGAATGCACATTTTGATCCGGAGATCGTCCTTCGAATCAACATCCCAGGCGCTTGCATGGCACACGACGTCGCGATCCGCCGGTTTCGTAAAGAGCGACCGTTCCCAAAACGTCTTCGGCAGCGGCGCGAATCCCAGCGATGTGAAGAAGGCCTCGCCGTAACGCGCCATCCCCTTGGCGTCTGTATGACGATCCTGCAGAATTTTCGTGAGGTCGTAGCTTTGCGGAGGCTTCGGCGAATCCATCAGCGAATAAACGTTGTTCCACTCCTGGCTCCAGATATTCCCCAGCAAATGCGCCGGAATCGGCCCCCGCTCCGGCACGAGCGCATTTCCATATTTCTTTCGCAGTTGCCCCCGCACGTACGCGTGTAGCGACAAATACAACGGCTCCAATTGTTCCCACAGCCGGTCCTCTTCCTTCGCGAACTGATCCGGTGGCATGTCGTAATTCGAGCGCCACAGCGCACCCACGTCCGCATAGCCCAATTCCCGCGATCCTTCATTCCCCAATTCCACCATCCGCGCGTAGCGCTGCCGCATCGGCGCGCCCACGGCGTGCCAGCCGATCCACGCGCGTTTCAATTCCTCCGGGTCCCGGCTCTCCGCCATGAGCTTCCCCACGGCCGTCACGTCCAGGCACTTCCCCTTTTCTTTCTCCGGGCACCACTTCCCTTTTCCGTAATCACCATCCATCGACGCCAGGATCTGCGCCAGTTCCTTTTGCGCTTTCGGATCATCCGGCGCCGGGAATCCCGTCGCCAGTTCCAGCAGCAGCCGTTTCCGCGCCAATTCGGGCGATAGCTTCAAACCGTCAAAACGGTGCGCTTCTTTCGCGTATTTCGCGCTCGCCGTATTCAGCGCCTCGTTCGCTTCCGCCGCCATTTGCTCGGTATCATCTGTGATGAAATTCTCCTGCACCCACCCGGCCCGCGAACCCTTTACCTCCAAATCGAATAAACGCTGTTCCGCGCCCTCAATAAATTTCTTTGCCTCCGCAACCGTCGGCGCCGCCTTCCCTTCTCCGCCCTTCGTAGCCGGTGCCTGTTGCGCTCCGGCACAAGGCGCCAAACTCAGGACCGTTACTGCGCATACCGCCAAAAATGCTCGCTTCATGATTCTCTCCCTCATGCTCCCGCCTTTTCCGTCTTGGCTACGACTTCCTTCAGCACCATCAGCGCCCTCTCGATCCCCGCCCGGTCCACGTCGCAATGCGTCACCACCCGCACCGAATACGGCGCCGTATCCTGCGCCCACACGCCGCGCGGATGCAACGCATCGCAAAGTTCCACCGCGGTCCTTCCCGTTTTCGAGCAGTCAAATATCACGATGTTCGACCGCACCTTCTTCGGGTCGATCCTAAGCCCCGGAATTTCGGCGATTCCTTCCGCCAGCCGCTTCGCGTTCTCATGATCGACATGCAGCCGCTCCGGCGACTTTTCTAGCGCGATCAATCCCGCCGCGGCAATCACTCCCGCCTGCCTCATTCCTCCGCCAAACATCTTCCGGTAGATTCGTCCCTTCTCGATGAACGCCTTCGATCCCGCAAGCATCGAGCCCACTGGCGCTCCCAGTCCCTTCGACAAACAGAACATCAGCGAATCCACTTTCCTCGTCATCTGCGCGACGTTTTCTCTCAGCGCCGTCGCCGCATTAAAAATCCGCGCTCCATCCAGGTGCACTTTCAACCCCGCCGCGTGCGCGCCATCGCAGATTTCCTCCACCTGCGCCGTGGGGTAAACCGTTCCGCCCGCCATATTGCTTGTATTTTCCAGGCAAACCAGCGCTGTCTGAGAGTCGTAATAAATCTTCGGCCGGATCGCCGCTTCGACGTCTTTCCACGTCAGGAGGCCGTCTTCCCCGTGCGCCACGCGTGGCATGCATCCCGCAATCGCGGACATCGACGCCAATTCGTACAAATTCACGTGGCTCCGTTCTTCGCAGATCACTTCATTGCCGTGATGCGTCCAGATCTTGATGGCTATCAAATTCCCCATGCAGCCCGTCGGCACAAACAGCGCCGCTTCTTTCCCGCAAATCTCTGCCGCACGTTTCTCCAGCCGGTTGACGGTTGGGTCTTCCCCGTAAACGTCATCCCCGACTTCCGCCTCCGCCATCGCCCGCCGCATCTCAGCCGTCGGTCGCGTCACCGTATCGCTCCGCAAGTCCACGGCCCCGTCCGGCAACCGCCCGGCCTCTTTCACTTCATCTGGATCAATCCTCTGATTCCCCTTCGCCACCGTATAACTCATGTTCTTCTCTTCTCCGTGCTCTCTCTTGTTCTGTTTTCTTCTTTTCTCTTCTCTTTCTTCTCCGCGGCCTCGGTGCTCTTTGTGTCCTCTGTGCTAAAAGCCTCTTTCATATTCAACCCAACTCGGGCCGTTCCAACTCTCACTTCATCAACTCCACAAACACCTCATTCGAAACACTCAATCGCGCCGGCGCGAGCCGAACCAGGCTGCCGTTCCTTTCCACTAGCCCCGCGGATGCCAGCGGATCGAATCGCTCCGCCAATTTCACCCCGTAGGCTTGCTCGATCCGCGCTAGATCAATTCCATTCAGTTGCCGCAATCCCAGAAACAATTCTTCCTCCAGCGCCTGCTCCTCCGTCACCTTTTCAACTTGCTCGACCGGCAATCGCCCGCCTTGCACAGTATTCACATACGCCGCCGCATCATGAGCATTCGCCCACCGTTCCGTTCCAGAAAACGAATGCGCCCCCGCCCCAAATCCCAGGTACGGCTCGCGCCTCCAGTACTTCAGGTTATGCTTCGATTCAAATCCCGGCTTCGCCCAATTGGAGATCTCATAATGGTGATACCCCGCCGCTCGCAGCGCGCCTTGCGCCATCTCATAAAACTCCGCCATCTCATCTTCGCTCGGTACCGCCCCTGCGCTGTACCTTCCTCCGCCCCCTAGCAACTCCTTGCCCAGCCGGCTGCCCTCATCAATCTCCAGCAAATAAACCGAAACGTGCTCCGGCCCCAGCGCCGCCAATTCCTCGAGCGATTGCTGCCAGCTTTCCTTCGTCTGGTGAGCCAACCCTGCGATCAAATCAAAGCTGATGTTTCGAATCCCCGCCTCACGCAGGATCGGCGCCGCCCGGTAAATATCCGCGCGGCGATGCAACCGTCCCGCGGCCACCAACTCCTTGTCAGAAAAGGATTGCAGCCCAAAACTTACGCGGTTGATCCCTGCGCGAGCCCATGCCGCCGCTTTCTCCGCCGCGATGGTTTCCGGGTCCGCCTCCAGCGTCACTTCCGAAAGGTCAGTCGAGAAATTTTCTCGGATCGCAACCAGAATGCTCTGAAGATGAGCGGGATCCAGCAGGCTCGGCGTCCCTCCGCCGATATACACCGTGTCCACCACTGCATCTTGCAATGATGCCGGCAAGCGCACGCCCGCACTTGCGTAAAATGTTTTGTGTTCTAGAATTTCCCGGCAAACCGCCCCGGCGTAAGGCGCAAACCGCGCCGTGGCAACAACCCCTGTGTGGAAATTGCAGTAGGTACACTTCGTCTGGCAGAACGGAACTTGAACGTAGATACCCAGCCTTGTCATCTAATCAAAAACTTTAGCACACCCGCCACGTAAAACCCGAGCAGCGTGGACTCCGCTCCGCCGCTCCTCCGAGCCAGCTCCGCCATATTCTTCCTTGACGAAATATTCCTTTTCAGTTACTATCCCGAATGGGAAAAGATTTCCTTGGACCGCGGCAGCCTAGCTGACGCTTTTTCCTTCTTGAGCAAGCCTCCCGGGTCGTCAGGCTCTGCGCAAGAAACAGCCCCGCGGATCGTCCTGAATTGCACAACATTTGTGCAATCCAACTCCTTTAGAATCCGCACTTATAGATGTGTTCATTCTAGAGAACTTAAAGTCCTTTGGAATCCGCACTTACAAAAAAACAGGGGGTAGAGGGAGCGTGGCCACTATCGGCGTTGAAGCGACCCTCGAAAGCTTACCTTAACCGGCAACTACTTTGACCCGCAGGCCTCTTTCCCGCGGTCCGTCGAACTCGCAGAAGAAAATCCCTTGCCAGCGCCCCAGCGCCAGCTTCCCGCCTGCCACAAAGACGACCTGGCTGCTTCCAACGAGCACGGCCTTTGCATGCGAGTCCGAGTTGCCTTCGCTGTGCCGATACTGCCCCGTCGCTGGAATCAAGCGGTCCAGCACGCCCTCGACGTCCCGGGCAACATCGGGGTCCGCACACTCGTTGATGGTGATTGCCGCCGTCGTGTGCGGCACATACAGGTAACAAATCCCCTCGGCCACCCCGGAGGACGTCACTGCCTTTTGCACCTGATTCGTCACATCCACGAGTTGCGTGCGGCGGTCGGTCTTAATACTCAACGTTTGCATAATTGCTTCCTGCCACCGTCAGGTTCCAGATAGCGCCGGCATCCTTGCCAGCCTCCCGGTGGCCGGCCTATGGTACTGGCACGATGAAGTGATGGCCGATTTTCTTGCAGCCCGAAAGCTTTTGCAATTCGCCGAGTCCCGCCGTTCCCCATCTCGCCAGAAACGGCAACAAACACAACTCTCGCGACTGCAGCGCCTTGTGCGGATACAACAAGGACTCCAGGTACTGTTCGTGCGCGGAGATCAATCCGGTCTTCTGATCCTGTGCCCGGCCCGCTTTGCGGCGCAACTTCTCGATGTGGAATTCGATGCCCTTGCGCGAGCGTTCCACCGTGCCTTTTAACGTGGAATCCAGTTTCTCGATCTGCTTTCCAATCTGCGCCAGTATTTTCTGCATCTGCTTTTCATCCCGCTCTAATTTCTTCGCCAAAGACTTCGGCACCGATTTGTCTTCCATCTTGTGCCGTAAGTCCTGCGAACCGGACCAAACGTCCTCGACCTTCAGGCCGTACCGCTGTAGCAGCTTTTTCGCTCTTGCATCCACCAGCGTAAAACCCGCGCGCGGCAGCACCACGGGCATTCGCCCCAGAAGATGCCGGTACACAACTTCGGACTGCGCGAAATACGAGATCTCCGCCGGCCCTGCTATATACGCCGCCGTCGGCAGCAGATAATCCTGCACCACCGGACGAAATAGCGCATTCGGGCTGAATTTTTCCGGCGCCGTGTGTGTCAAGTGCACCAGATCTTCCCGCCGCCAGGTTCTGTCACCCGCGTGAAAGTTTCCGCTGTTCGCGCTGATGACCTGCCGCGGGCCATCGCCGCCATCGCCAAGGTAGAAGAGCAACGTGCTCCGCGAAGTCACCTTCACCTGCGCGGCGTATCCCGCGCGGTCCAATTCTTTCCCACGCCTTAGAAGTTTCTCGTTCAGCACGTCTCGTTCCGCCAGCGCATGCTGATACAGCGGCGCGGCTACGCGATGCAGCCCCGGATCGAGCGGGTCCATCAAGACCAGTCCCTGCTCTGCGAATAACCGCGCGAAGAGTTTTCCAAATGCGATGCCGTAGGTTTCCTCCGGCCGGTAACTTTCAATTAAAAATTGCGCGAGCAGATGGCTTCCCTGATTCGTCAGTGCTTCCGCGGCGTCACGTACCAACGGCTCGACCGCTGCTCCGAGCGGAATCCTTCCCACCGGACGCCCCGCTTCCGGCACAACCGGCAATTCAAACCGGATCAGCTTTCCCTGGTCGAACCACGCGGCGTGGCGCACTTCATCCAGATCGTGGTCTTCCGTAGCCATCCAAAAGACCGGCACAGCGGGAATTCCGCCGCGCGTCAACTCCTCGGAAATCTGGACGGCCGTCAGCGCCTTATAAACCGAATAGGCCGGTCCGCTGAATAAACCCACTTGCTGCCCCGTGACGACAGCGACAGCTCCCTTTTCGAGACGCGTCAGATTTGACAGTGCCTTCGCTCCCGCTCCCAAAGCGAGGTTCTGTTCCCGCAAGCGCGCCGTAACTTCCGCTCTTCGCTCGCGTGGAAAGTCCAGCTTCCGCGCCGCGCGCGTCGCCGCTTGCATCGTAGGGGGATGGAGGTAAAACGCTTTCACGCGCTCAAATTGATCGAGGTAATCGAGAAAAAGCTTCGGTTGATGAGGAAGCTGGCGGAAGGCGAGAGCGCGACAATCCATGAGCCCTTAGATGATACCCGTGTGAAAACGTCTCATCAAATTTGTTCGGGGGATCTGGATTAAGCCCTCACCGCGGCGGGCTCGAGCGTCATGAGAAACTCCGTAAGACGTTTCTTTTGTTCATGGTGCAAGGGGAGTAGAGGCAATCGGGGGAGACCGCCGCGGTAGCCGCGCTGGTCCATGACGTATTTCACGCCGGCGATGCCCATCTCCGAAACGATGAGCTTGGAGGCGCGAACGAGAACGGATTGCAGCTCGCGCGTTTTTTCGTGATGGCCCTTCCGGAACAATTCGAACAGCGCAACGCATTTCTCGGGAAGCGCGCAAGCCAGGGCCAGAATCGCGCCGCGCGCACCGACCGCGAGTGACGGATAGACGGTGGCCGCGGAGCCGACCAATACTTGAAACGCCGGCGGGGTTGCCGCAATCATTTCCGCAACGCGCTGCACATTTCCAGAGCTTTCCTTGATGCCAATGACGTTCGAATGCTGCGCGAGGACGGCGACTTCCGGCGACTCCAGCGTCACGCCCGTGAATTGCGGGACGGAATAGAGAAACACAGGGATGGGAGATTCGTCCGCCACGCGGCGGTAATGCGCGATGAGCACTTCCGGTTTGTACGAGGGTTTGTAATAGTGCGGGGTTTTCACCAGCGCCGCGTCGTATCCGAGTTCAGCGGCGCGTTTCGTGCGCTCGATGGTTTCCGCGGTGGATTCGGCGCCGGTCCCGGCAATCAGTTTTTTGGTTTTCGCAGCCGCTTCCTTGACCGTAACGAGAATTCCATCCATCTCCGCGCGCGTCAGCAACACAGATTCCCCAGTCGAGCCAAGCACCACGTAGCCGGCCAGATCGGTGCTGTTGTAAAGATGGATGTTGTGCCTGAGAGCCGCAAGAGAGACCGAGTCGTCCTCTGCGAACGGCGTCGTCAATGCGGGAAAAATTCCGGTGAATTCCATGATTCAATCTCCAGAGGCGGGCACGCCTGAGGCCGCGGGGCGCGCACGATGCAAATCCTGCAAGGCAGCTACTTCCGTTCCCTGTTCGAGTTGCGCACGAATCCCGCGGGCCGCGGCATGGGCCGCCGCCAGCGTGGTGATGCAGGGAATATTGTAGCGGATGGCCGCGCGCCGGATGGATTTTTCATCGTAAAACGATTCGCGTCCGAGGGGCGTATTGATCACCAGATCGATTTTCCCCGTTTTCACGAGGTCCACAATGTTTGGACGGCCCTCGTTCACCTTGAAGACTGATTCGGCCTGGATGCCTGCGGCGCCGAGCGCAGCGGCGGTACCACGTGTGGCCAACAGGCGGAAGCCCAGTGACGATAATTCTTTTCCGAGCGCACCCAGCTGCTTCTTATCGCGGTCGTTCACGCTGAGAAAAACCGTTCCCTTGCGCGGCAAACGCTGCCCGGCCGCAAGCTGTGCCTTGGCAAACGCCTGCCCGTACGACGTCGAAATTCCCATAACCTCGCCCGTGGAACGCATCTCCGGCCCGAGGATGGTGTCCACGCCGCGGAATTTATTGAACGGAAATACCGGCGACTTCACCGAATAGAAATCTCGGACGGCGATTTCGGCGACGCCGTTGTGCCGCACCACGGGCAGGTCCATGGACGCCAGCTTCTTCCCGGCCATCAAACGCGCCGCGACTTTGGCCAGCGGGACTCCCGTGGCTTTGCTCACGTAGGGCACGGTGCGTGACGCGCGGGGATTTACTTCCAACACGTAAACCGTGTCTCGCTGGATGGCATATTGCACGTTCATCAAGCCGACGACTTTCAAGGCCAGCGCCAGCCGCTTCGTATATTCGCGAATCGTTTCGAGGATCGCTGGAGATAGGCTGACCGGAGGGAGAACGCACGAAGAATCGCCGGAGTGCACGCCGGCTTCTTCGATGTGTTCCATGATGCCGCCGATGACCACATCCGTTCCATCGGCGAGCGCATCCACATCCACTTCCGTTGCTTCCTCGAGGAACTGATCGATTAAGACGGGGCGTGCCGGCCCCATCAGCGCCGCTTGCGCAACATATTCCTGCACGGTGTTGACGTCGTAAGCGATGACCATCGCGCGGCCGCCCAGGACGTAGCTTGGCCGCACCAGCACCGGCAATCCGATTTCGCCCGCGACGCGAGCCGCTTCCTCGGGCACCAGTGCCGTTCCATTTCGCGGCTGAGGAATTTTAAGTTCTTCAAGCAGCCGGCCAAAGCGTCGCCGGTCTTCCGCCAGGTCGATCGATTCCGGCGCGGTGCCGATAATCGGAACGCCGTTGCGCTTGAGTTCCAGAGCGAGATTGAGCGGGGTCTGCCCGCCGAATTGCACGATCACGCCCTGCGGTTTTTCGCGTTCCACGATGGCGAGCACGTCTTCGAGCGTGAGCGGCTCGAAATAGAGGCGGTCGGAGGTGTCGTAGTCCGTGGAGACGGTTTCCGGGTTGCAGTTCACCATAATGGTTTCGAAACCATCTTCGCGAAGAGCAAAGGAGGCGTGGCAGCAGCAATAATCGAATTCGATTCCCTGCCCGATGCGGTTGGGGCCGCTGCCAAGGATCATGATCTTGGGGCGCTGCTGAGGATCCGATTCGTCCTCGTCCTCGTAGGTCGAGTACATGTAAGGCGTAAAGGATTCGAATTCCGCGGCGCAGGTGTCCACGCGCTTGAACACCGGGGCGACACCATATCGCGCGCGCTGCAGCCGCACCGAAGCAGGCGTGGTCCTCCAGATTTGCGCCAGTTGCTCGTCGCTGGCGCCATGGCGCTTCACTTCATGCAACAATTCCTTCGAAGCGGTCTCCACGGTCACGGCCGCGGCGCGGCGGTTCATGGCCGTCAACTCTTCAATCTGATGGATGAACCACGGGTCGATTTTGGTCAACTCGCAGATTTCCTGCGCGGGAAGTCCGCGTTCGACAGCGGTCATCAGCCAGTGGATGCGATCGGGCCTGGGTGTCGCCAATTTCTCGCGCAACAAAGAATCCGGTGTCTCCGCCGGCGCGCGCCACGGCGAGCTCGGCTCCAGCGAGCGGATTCCCTTTTGCAACGCTTCCTTGAACGTGCGCCCGATGGCCATCACTTCGCCGACCGATTTCATCTGCGTGCCGAGGGTGCTGTCCGCGCCGGGAAATTTTTCAAACTGCCATTTGGGAATCTTCACGACAACGTAGTCAATGGTCGGCTCGAAGCAGGCCGGCGTCTTTTTCGTGATGTCGTTGGGAATCTCGTCCAGGCTCATTCCCACGGCCAGGCGCGCGGCGATTTTGGCGATTGGGAAGCCCGTGGCCTTGCTGGCCAGCGCCGAACTGCGCGACACGCGCGGGTTCATCTCGATCACGACCATGCGGCCATTTTCCGGATTCACGGCAAACTGCACGTTCGAGCCGCCGGTTTCCACGCCCACTTCGCGGATGATCGCGGCGGAGGCGTCGCGCATGCGCTGATATTCCTTGTCCGTGAGGGTCTGCGCGGGAGCCACGGTAATCGAATCGCCCGTGTGCACGCCCATGGGATCGAAATTCTCAATCGAGCAAATGACAACGAAGTTGTCGCGGAAATCGCGCATCACTTCGAGTTCGTATTCCTTCCAGCCGAGTACGGATTCCTCGACCAGGGCTTCATGCACGGGACTCAGGTCCAGGGCGTGCGAAATGGCTTCGCCAAACTCTTCCTTGTTGTAGGCGATGGAACCGCCCGTGCCGCCGAGAGTGAACGACGGCCGAATGACAAGCGGAAAGCCCAGTTGGTCGCACAGGCGAAGCGCATCCTGGGCGTTATTCACCAGCGCCGAGGCCGGAACTTCCAGTCCGATCTTCCGGCAGGCATCCTTGAACCAGAGGCGGTCCTCCGCCACTTTGATGGCGCGCAGCGAGGCGCCAATCATTTCGACTTTGTACTTTTCGAGGATGCCGCTCTCGGAAAGCTCGACCGCGAGATTTAGGGCCGTCTGGCCACCGACCGTGGGAAGCAGCGCATCCGGCTTTTCCCGCGCGATGATCGCCTCGAGATATTCTTTCGTGAGAGGCTCGATGTACGTGCGATCCGCCATCTCCGGGTCGGTCATGATGGTGGCTGGATTCGAATTCACCAGCACGACCTCGTAACCCTCGGCGCGCAAAGCCTTGCAAGCTTGCGCGCCCGAATAGTCGAATTCGCAGGCCTGGCCGATGATGATCGGGCCCGAGCCGATGATCAGTATTTTCTTAATATCTTTGCGTTTCGGCATAGGGTTCCGGCAATGTGCCTCGCTAGGAGCGCGAACTCCCTGGACGATGAAACTCCTTCATCATGTCCGTGAACTGGGTAAACAGGTAGTGCGAATCGTGAGGGCCGGGCGAGGCTTCCGGGTGATATTGCACGCTGAAGAGCGGCAGCTTCTTATGGCGCATGCCCTCATTGGTGTGGTCGTTCAAATTGATGTGCGTGATTTCGACGTCTTTTGACGGCAGCGAATCGGGATCCACGGCGAAGCCATGATTCTGCGCCGTTATCTCGACCTGATCGGTGAGGAGATTCTTCACGGGGTGATTCGAACCGTGATGGCCGAATTTCAATTTGAAGGTTTTCCCGCCAAGCGCCAAGCCGCACAACTGGTGCCCCAGACAAATTCCAAAGACCGGCACTTTTCCGATCAGCTTTCGAATGTTTTCGACGGCGTAGCCAACCGGCTCGGGGTCGCCGGGTCCGTTCGAAAGAAAGACGCCATCGGGCTTCATCGCCAGGACGTCCTCGGCGGAGGTTTGCGCCGGAACAACCCACGTCTCACAGTGATGATCGACGAGCAATCGCAGAATGTTCTGCTTGATCCCAAAGTCGTAGGCCACGACGCGGAGTTTGCGCGTCTCCGCGTGCGCGCCGGATTCCCCCATCTGTTCGGACCAGGGAGAGATGGCGACCTCGACCGAACCTTTATCCCAGGCGTAGCCTTTGCCGCAGGTGACGCGGCTTGCGAGTTCCTGCCCCGCCATGCTGGGCAGTTGCTTGGCCTCGAAGACTAATTGTTCCGCGGGAGTGCCGTCCGTGGAGACGAAGCCGCGCAAGGCGCCGACGTTTCGGATGTGGCGAACGAGCGCGCGTGTGTCTATGTCCCAGATGACGGGGATTTTGTTGCGGTTCAAATAGAGCTGGGCGGTTTCCGCGGAGCGCCAGTTCGAAGAGATTTGCGAAAATTCGCGAACGATAAGCGATTCGATGTAGGGCCGCGAGGACTCTTCATCTTCGGGGTTTGCGCCGACGTTGCCGATGTGCGGATAGGTCAGGCAAACAATCTGCCCGGCGTAACTGGGGTCCGTGAAAACTTCCTGGTAACCGGTGAGGCTGGTATTGAAAACGACTTCCCCGCCGCGGCGCGTAATGGCGCCCGCCGCACGGCCATTAAAAATGCGTCCGTCTTCCAGCGCGAGAATCGCGGGTCGCTGCGGAACTTCGGTCAGTGGGGCCTCCCGTATTTCTCATCAAAATATACCATTCACTTGGTGTCGGCTTCGGCCGTGGAAAGCGAACCGAAATGATCCACCGGCCAGTAGGCGAAGACCGCGCGTCCGTAGATGAAACGGCTGGCTACGGAGCCGAATACTCGCGAGTCATTCGAGCTGATGCGATGATCCCCCATGACGAAATAGCTGTCCCTGGGGACACGCACGGGGCCGAAATCGCTCATATCTTCGTATTGTGGCGGGACGTAGGGCTCCTGAACCACCTTACCGTTAACGGACAAAACGCCTTGGCGGATCTCGACGACCTCTCCCGGCAAACCAACTACGCGCTTGATGAAGGATTTGGTGCGGTCCAGGGGATACCAGAAGACCACGACGTCGCCGCGCTCAATGGGCTCGAAGCGGTAGACAAATTTGTTGATGAAGATGCGCTCCTGATCGGAGAGGAGGGGGGCCATGCTGGTGCCTTCAACCTTCACAGGCTGGTACAGGAAGACGATGATGACCAGGGCCAGGCCGATGGCGATCAGCAGGTCGCGCGTCCAGACGCGAATTTCATTGCGCAGATAATGAACGGGACGGTCCCCAGTTCCGTTCGCGGCCGACAAACTGGGATTCACAACAGAAGATGACGCCGGCGCCGGAACTTCCGGAGAAGCGGGAGTCGCGAGCTGTTTCTCGTTCGAGCTTTGCATTTTGGGCTGCTCCGTATTTATAACATGCTCGTCGCGTGCCGCGCCAGATGCGATTATCGTCCAAGGCGCTGGGCTGGCGAGCCGGCCTAAATTCCACCATTCCATAAGATTCAGTAAGGTGGCCTGGCCGTTGCTTGGCGAAGGGGGTTTGCCGCCCGTAAGTTTGTAAATTCTTATGCCGAAGTTACGGTTTTCCTTCTTCCCCGAGGGCAAAGTTCAGGGAAGCGAGAGCCGCGATCACGGCGGTTTCTGCACGCAAAATCAAATGGCCGAGGGATACTTCGCGAAATCCGGCTGCTGCCGCCATTTTTACCTCTTCGCCGGTCCAGCCGCCTTCGGGGCCGATGGCCAGCGTCACGCGCGTGGCTTGCTCTCCGGCAAGAACCCTGCGCAACGGCGGCGCATCGGCACGTTCGGAGAGCATCAGGCGCAAACCATTGTTCAGCGAGGCAAAAGCTTTCTCCGGCCCGGCGAGCTCACCGAGAACCGGCAGACGCACGCGGCGGGACTGCTGGGAGGCCTCGAGCAGGATTTTTCTCCAGCGGACGGCGCGCTTGGTTGCGGCGGCAAGCAACGCTTTCTCGCTCCGCGCCGCCGCCAGAGGAACGATGGCGCTTACGCCCAACTCAGTGGCCTTTTCGAGGGCCCACTCGAAGGCGTCAAATTTCACGACAGCGAGGAGCAACGTCACATTCAGGCTGGGCTGGCAGGAAGGGAGTTCCTCGAGCAGGCTGAACTCGACGCGGTCGCGCTCCACGCTTTCGATACGCCCCAGCCGGACACGCTCGCCATCGCTCAGTTCATAGAGTTGGCCCGGCTGGGCTCGCAAGACGCGCCCCAGGTGATGTGCGGCATCGCCTTCCATGACGGAACGATCGCCGGTAAATGGTGCAACGAAAAAGCGTCTTCGCACACCGAGATTCTAACTCAGGAAGGCCGGCACTATCCGAAGATGTCCTTAACCTTGTCGAAGATCGAGGAATTGCGGTCCGCGGGTTTGTTTTCGACTTTGAGCGTGGCGCCAAACTGCTCCATCATTTTGCGCTGCTCGCGCGTGAGCTTCGTGGGCGTCAAGACGCGTACGTGGTAATACAAATCTCCCTTGCCGCCGCCGCGCGGATCGGCGAGCCCCTTGCCCTTGATACGGAAGACCGCGCCGCTTTGCGTGCCTTCAGGAATCTTGAGTTTCTCTTCGCCGTTGAGTCCGGGAACCTGCAATTCCGTGCCGAGCGCGGCTTGCGCGACGCTCAGTGGGATCGTGCAATACAGATCCGCGCCGCGCCGCTCGAAAAAAGAATGTTCTTTGACCTCGAGGACGACGTACAAATCGCCCGCGGGTCCGCCGTTCGGGCCGGGCTCGCCTTCACCGGCAACGCGGAGGCGCGTTCCCGTATCAACGCCGGGGGGGATACGCAGCTCGATGGTCTTTTCGCGTTCGATGCGGCCCTGACCGCGGCACTCCGGGCAGCGCTCCCTCACAATTTGCCCCGCGCCCTGGCAGGCCGGGCACGTGCGGGTAATGGTGAAGAATCCCTGCTGGTAAGCGAGTTGGCCGCGCCCGCCGCAGGTCTGGCAGGCCTGAACACCGGTGCCCTTCTTCGCGCCGGTGCCGTTGCAGGCCTCGCAGTATTCCTGGTGCGGGAGCTTGATTTTTGTAGTGACGCCAGCGGAGGCTTCCTCGAAAGTGAGCGCCATGTCATAGCGGAGGTCAGCACCGCGCTGGGCGCGGCTGCGCCCGCGGCGGCCGCCGCCACCGAAGAGATCTTCGAAGCCGAAGAAGTCGCCGAAAATGTCGTGGAAATCCTGGAAGACGGTGCGGTCAAAGCCCTGGCCCATGCCGGAGCTCGAAAGGCCCGCATGGCCGTAGGTGTCGTAGATCTGTTTTTTTTGGGGATCGCTCAGGACGCTATAGGCTTCCGTACATTCGCGAAATTTCACTTCCGATTCCGCCTTGTTTTCCGGATTGCGGTCCGGGTGCCATTTCAGCGCAGCTTTCCTGTAAGCAGACTTGATCTCCTCAACCGCGGCGGTGCGCGAGACTCCCAACACCTCATAAAAATCACGCTGAGTGCCCTTGGCCATGAAAACCTCAATCTCCTTTAATTGACTGTTTCTTTCGATGCAGGACCGGGGTGCACGGCTACACGCACCATCGCCGGACGAAGGACGCGTCCGTGGAACACGTAACCCGGCTGAAACACTTGCAGGATCGTTCCATCTTCGTGTTCGGTGGTTTCCGTGCGGTCCATGGCCTGATGCAGATGCGGATCGAAGGGCAAGTCGACCGGGTCGATGCGCTCGACTCCGAGCTTCGTGACATTGTCGAGGAGCTGCTTGTAAATCAGCTCGAAGCCTTTGCGGTAGTTTTCGTAGTCGGGCTCGCGGTGCGCGGCCAGGGCGCGCTCGAAGCCGTCAATGACGGGAATGAGGCCTTCGATCACGCGCGCTGTCGCGCGTTTCGAATCTTCAAAGCGCTCCTTCTCGATGCGCTTGCGGTAATTGTCAAAGTCCGCCTGACGGCGCAGCAAAGTCTGGCGCAATTCCTTCAGGTCGGCGGTGAGCTTGGCCATTTCCGCGGCGGCTTTGGCCGAGTCCGCCGCCACGGCTTGCGCTTCCGCGGACTCATCCAGGTTTGCGCCCTCGGCATCTTTTTTGACATTGACGTTGATCTTCACTTCCCCGTCGCTCACTTTCTTGCCTCTCTTGTGCCAGTTAATTTTCAAATTTTACTCAGCGCTTCGCTGAAGAGCTGCGCCACGTAGGCCACGGCGGTCATGGCCCGCTCATAGTGCATGCGCGTGGGTCCCAGGACACCGAGAGACCCCTGCACGAGATCGTTTCTCATATAAGGAGCGCTGATCAGAGCGAGGTTTTCCCCGGCCTCGGAAATTTCCTTTACGCCAATCTGTACGTGCACCGGCTCCGGCGTCTCGATACAAGCGTTGAGAACGGTCACCAAGCGGTGCTTTTCCTCGATGGCCTCCAACAGTTCCCGCAATTGCGCCTGATTGCCGAATTCCGGTGTGCCAACGATCTGGGCCGTTCCTTCCACGTGCACGTGCAGAGCGGATTCGTCACCTAGCACGGAGGGATCGCAGAGCGTCAAGGCGCTCTGCACGATTCCTTCGTAGCGCTCGCGCTCGGTCGCCAGCTTCTGCGAGCAGGTCGGCACGAATCGCTTCGAGCGTCCAGCCCGAATAGTGGCGGTTCAAGAAATCGGCGGTCGCGTCGAGTTCCGTTTGGGAGAAGTGCCGATGCGGGCGCAGAATTTTGTCTCGGGTATTTCCACCGGGAGAAATCAGCACGACGACCACGCGACCGTCGGGCAGCAGCCACATGCGCGCGTGTTCCAAAACGGTCTTGCCCAGGGGCGGCGAGACCACGATGCCGAGACCGTTGGAAACCTCCGCGAGCACATGCCCGGCGCGTTCCGTGATTTCCGTCGCGCTCGTGGCCCCGCCCATCTCGCGCTGAATCCATTCGCGGTCCACTACGGTGATGGTCGCCTGCGAGGCAATCTCTTGGGCAAAGAAGCGATACGCCGCCGAGGTCGGAACCCTCCCGGCGGAAGTATGCGGCTGAAAAAGGAAGCCGCCGTCTTCGAGATCGGCCATGATGTTGCGGATCGTCGCGGTGCTGAGGATCTCCTCGAAACGCTTGGAAATGGCGCGCGAGGATACCGGCTCGCCCGTTTCGATGTACGTGCGGACGATATCGGCCAGAATCTGGCGGTTGCGGCGTTCCTGAAGGGCGGAATTCCTCATAGCAGCACTCTACTCCAAGTGCTGAAGAGCGCTACCTATATTGTAGGAACCGTGCCAAGCACCGTCAATGTGCTGGCATCTACGCGTTATCAATTTGCGCGCGCTGGAGTTTGTCCGAGTAATCGATGTAGACGGTTTTCCATTCGGTGAAGAAATCGATGGCGGCAATGGCGGCTTCGCGGTGGCCGTTGCCGGTTTGCTTCGTTCCGCCAAAGGGCAAGTGTGTTTCGGCGCCGATGGTCGGCGCGTTGACGTAGACGATTCCGGTGTAAAGATCGCGCGTGGCCTGGAAGGCGCGGTTCACATTGCGAGTATAGATCGAAGCCGACAGGCCGTAGGGCACGCCATTTGCCACATCGATGGCATGCTCGAGACTTTCAATCGGAATCACGGAGACGACCGGCCCGAAAATTTCTTCCTGAGCGATGCGCATCTTCGGCGAGCAGTCGCCGAAGACCGTTGGAGCATGGAACCAGCCTCTCGAGTAGGTTCCGCCATCCAGGCGGTTCCCTCCGGTCAGAAGTTTCGCGCCTTCATTTTTCCCAATCTCGACGTAGGTCATTACCGTCTGCAACTGCTGCTCGTTGATGCAGGGCCCCATCTCGGTTGACGCATCCAGACCGTCGCCAACCCGCAGCGACTTGCCCGATTCACAAAGCGCTCGACAAATTCGAA
>CAVWHL010000026.1:0-30095 GCA_963754855.1 uncultured Acidobacteriota bacterium | reverse complement strand
GGACGCGTGGAACTCGATGGCGAAGAGACGGATTCTCTCGAACCCAGAATACGCGCGCAGCGCATTGCCGTCGTGCATCAGGAAAGCTCCATCCTGTATCCCGCGCGGGCCGGAGAGTTTGTCCTGCAAGGGCGGTATCCCTATGGCCGGGCGCTGCGCTTTGCGACCAAGGAAGACGTCGAAATCGCGCGCCATGCTCTCGCGCAAGTGGGCGCCGATCATCTTTCCGGCAGAATGCTGGGCGAACTTTCCGGCGGCGAAAAGCAGCGCGTGATTCTCGCGCGGGCGCTGGCGCAAATGCCGCGCCTGGTTTTGCTGGATGAGCCGACGCTGCACCTCGACATCGGCGCACAGGTCGAGCTGCTTGAGCGCCTGCGGCATCTTGCCGCGGAAAATCATTACGCCGTGGTGGTCGTCACGCATGAACTTTCGCTGGCGGCGGAATTTGCCGACCGGGTGGTTCTTCTGCACCGAGGCAAGTGTCTGCGCGTGGGAACCCCAGCCGAAGTATTTCAGCCGGAGCTTTTGGAGCAGGTGTTTCAGGCGCCGCTCGATGTGGAGACAGGCCCCGCCGGCCGGCCACGCGTGAATTTGCGCGCCCGTCGAAAGAGCGAGCCGGATTAGAGTTTGATTTTTTCAACGCGGGCCTCGTGCCGGGAAGACGGTGCAAATCCGTCGCCGACGCGCGACTGTAAGGCGGAAGGATTCCGCGCGAGCCACTGTCCCCTTTCGCGGGGCGGGAAGGCCGCGCGGTGCAATGACGCCGAGCCAGGAGACCGACGAAGTCCGCATCCGCCGAATCCGGAAACGATCCCGGAGAAGCGGCCCCCTTTACCTCCCGCGCGAGACGGGAGAGGAGGCAAGTCATGCGGCACAACGTTTGGAAGCGGATTTTCTGTTTTGATTTTTTCTTGCTGATCGTTTTTTGTTTTACACCCGCCGGCCGCGCTCAAAATCAAGCTCCCGCAAAAATCACGGGCACGATCACTGATTCTCAGGGAGCTTTTCTCGGTGGCGCGCAAATCACAGTGGAAAATGTCCCGCCATCCGGCGCGGCGCTTCATGCCAACTCCGCGGAGGAAGGCACGTTCGGATTCACGCTCGCTCCCGGGCGGTACCATCTCACGATCGCCCGCGATTCCTTCACGAAATGGGTCGGAGAAATTTCCGTGGCGGCGGGAGAGACGCGCGCGATGCAGATTCGCCTGACGCTCGAGCCGCTCTCCTCAAAAGTAATCGTCACCGCGCAGTCGTTGCCGCTTGACGCTGAATCGTCCCCAGCGCCTGCGACGATTATCACAGCGGAAATGATTGAACAGCGCGGCGCAACATCGGTCGCCGATTTGCTCGCCACCGAGCCGGGCTTCAGCCTGGGGCGAGCGGGGCCGATCGGCGGAACTGCGTCTCTTTTTTTGGACGGCGGGAATTCCAACTACACAAAAGTTCTGGTGGACGGCGCTCCCGTCAACGCGCCCGGCGGCCTGATTGATTTTTCCAATTTCACGCTGGACAACGTGGACAAGATCGAAGTGATTCATGGCGCGGAGAGCGCCCTCTACGGCTCAGACGCCATGGACGGCGTGATTCAGATCTTCACGCACCGCGGCACTACGCGCGTTCCTGAATTTTCGGCCTTCGCCGAGGGCGGAAATTTTTCGACGGGCCGCGGCGGCGCCGAGCTCAGCGGACTCCTGGGAAGTTTCGATTACTCGGCCGCAGTGTCCGACATCGAAACTTCCGGGCAAGGCGTGAACGACCGCTTTCGCGACCGCACGATTTCCGGAAACTTCGGCTGGAAATATTCAGACACTGCGCGGACGACTCTTGCGCTGCGCGACAACGTCAGCGACGCGGGAACTCCCGGCCAGACGCTGCTGTACCCTGCGAATCCTTATGACGGCATCGGCCTGCACAATTTCAGCGTGAGCCTGCTGAATGAATTCACGACCGGATCGCACTGGCACCACCAGCTCCAGGGCAGCGAGCTCTACTCCCGCGAATACAATTACCTGCCGTCCATCTCCATCTCTCCGATTTACACCTCTTCTTATCAATACAACGTCGCAAGCTTTGGCGGGCAGTCCACGTATCTTCTCCGCACTGCGGCGTTCACCGCCGGGTATGATTACGAAATCGAAAACGGGTATCTCAGCTACATTGGATATCACGCGCGGCGCAACAATCAGGCCGGATTTCTGGACGCGCGCTGGCAGCCCATTACGCGGCTCACGTTGGACGCCGGAGCCCGCGCCGACGCCAACGCCTATTACGGCACGCGCGTTATTCCTCGAGTGGGCGCGTCATATGCGCTGCGCATCGCCAAGGGCGCATTCGGAGACACGCGGCTTCACGCCACCTATGGACAAGGAATCGTCGAGCCGCGGTTCGATCAGTCATTCGGAAACGATCCATGCTTCCCCGGAAATATCCTGCTTTCGCCGGAAGAGAGCCGCACGATTCATGCGGGCGTGGATCAGAAGCTGGCCTCGGACCGCGTGCGCATTTCCGCGGATTATTTCGACAGCAGGTTCCACAACATCATCAGCTTCATCAACGGGCCCTCCACCTCGTCATGCGCATTTGGCACCGGCACATTTTTCAATACGAATCTGGCGCGCGCGCGCGGAGCAAATGTTTCCACCGAAGCGCGGATCACCCGCTGGCTTTCAGGAAGCGTAAATTACACCTATGACTCGACGCGCACGCTTTCCGCTCCGACTGATCCAGCAAATCTTGACCCCAACTATCTTCCGGGCAGCTGGCTTCTGCGGCGGCCGCTCAATTCCGGAAATGCAATGCTGAATGCTTCCTTCCTGCGGATGAACTGGAGCGTGAACGGCTACTTCACCGGGCTGCGCTATGACTACAACTATCCCGCGCAGATCGTCAATCCCGGCTACGCGCGATTTGATCTGGCCGGGAGCTACAACTTTGTTCGAGGATTCAGCTTTTACGGACGTATCGCCAATCTCGCGAACCGCCAGTATCAGGATGTGTATGGGTATCCCGCGCTCGGTCGCGAATTCCGCGTAGGCGTGAAGTACGCGTTCCGGCGGGAGTGAGGTTTCCAAGCCGAGCCCTTCAAGATTTGCAATAACCCGGAGTCAGAAAAATAAAAACGGCGCGCCATGTATCTTCAGGACGCGCCGCAGTTTCTTGCTTAATGAAACGCCTATTTCGGCGCGGTCTTCTCGTTGTGCTTTTCGTGATAGATCTGTTTGCTGGCGTTGTTCTGCCGCTGGTTGACGTTCCTCTTTTCCTGCGGCGTCAACGTTCCGCCATTGGCCTTGCGGTCGGCGGCAACCTGATGGTTGATGCTCTGCTGCTTGTTCTCGGCCTTGGCGGCTTCCGAGGAAGACATCTGTCCGCTGCGGATGCCGTTGGCGATGCGCTGCTGCTGGTTGTCGCGCCGCGCGCCGACTTCGTTGTTGCCGTAGGTGTCGGTCGCGCCGTTGTGCTTGTCGTTGTAGATGGACTGGCTCAGGTTGTTCTGCTGATGGTTCACCTGCTGGCGTTCCTGGGGCGTAAGCGTGCCGCCGTTGGCAGCGCGGTCGTTGTGGATCTCACCGTTCAGATTCGCTTCACGGCCCTCGATGTTCTTCGTCTCGCCCGCCGTCATTTGTCCCGAGGAAACGCCGTTGGCGATGCGCTGCTGCTGGTTGTAGCGGCGGCCGTTCACAGAATCCATCGCAAACGTGCCTGGATGGCCTTGATTCGCGGAAGCCAGTTGCGAATGATCCTGGCTCGCCGAATGTTCGTGCGACATCTGATTTTCGGTCGGCTGGAAGTGGCGCTCATGCTCGGCGGACATCTCCTCGTGCGTCGGCCTGGCCGTCGCTCCACCTTCGCCATTGAAGCTGTAATGATTGTTCACCACGGTCGTGTTGTTGATGACCGTCCTGTCCACGTAGACGTTGTGCACCACTGTCGTGTTCACATTGACGACAGCGGTGTTGTAGACGAATCTCTCGCCGGCCCAGCGCCCGCCGACAAAGCCGACGCCACCGTAGCCGAATCCGTAATTAATTCCGCCGTAGAATCCGACGTGAGGTCCCCAATATCCGGCGTGCCATCCATAGAATCCGCCGACAAATCCCCAATAACCCGGCGTCCAGAGAAATCCCGGCTGTGGCGGCGCGACCCAGACACCCGGAACCCAGTAGTAGCCCATCGGGCCGTAGGCCCAATACCCCGGCGTCCACAGATAGCCCTCTGTCGGACAGGGCGGCTGCGACGTATACCGGCAACGCCGGCGGGCCGATCCGCACGGAAACGGCGATCTGCGCAAACGATGCCGCGGGGATCAGCAACACGAAGAGCAACAGCAGGAATCGAAATCTCGCAAGCGTTCGCATGTTCGGCCCCTCCAGGGGGATGCATGTTCCGGGGGATTTCCCGGCTTCCACATGCAAAATTTTTTCGAGGCGCTCGGACGTTTTGAAGTCCGGTTCAGTACATCTAGTTGAACACGGATTGCGGGGAAATGTCGCTTGGACGGAGGGGCAAAGGTGTCCTGAAGGGCACGAATATCCGTAAGTATATTTGTATCAATATGTTACCGGATGTGCAGCTTTTCCTGAGACCGGAAATCAGTGCGCCGCGGTTTCAAGATACGGGGTCATGCGCGGAGGAGCCGCGTCTGGCTCAACGAGCCAAACCTGACGCCCACGGAAATATGCAAGCAGCGGATGGATGTCCAGGTTTGGAATTTCCCGCGCCCAGACCGTCTTAGCGCCATCTATGTCCGCCGCGTTATATACCCATTCCGAATGGACGTCGTGCTGCAGCGAATACCGAACAATTATCAGGTGTTCGCCGGGAGTGGCAGCCAACTGGGACGCAAACTGCGCGCGGAAGTCGATTCCTTCGGGCGCTAACCGCCCCAAAGGCCTGGCATGCTGACGAAAAGGGGCGAGGAACAGAACAAATAGGAACGCCACACGTGACACGGCGATCCCGACGGGGCGCCCATTGTGCTGCCATTGCCGGAGATGCCGAATCGCCTGAACAAGCAAGGCGAACAGCGCGGCCGTCAAAGGCGCGACATATCGCGACTCTTCCCACGGCACCAGCAGCAGGCCCAGAAAGCATATGCCGGAAAGTAGAATCAGAAAACGTACCCTGCGGTCCGGCAGGATCCACGGCAGGAAGAGCAGCGGCACGCAAAGTTCCGGCCAAAAGTAGAAGTAGGCAGTTCTCGCGCCGACCCACGACAGGTGCTTCACCGCCTTGCCTAAACTGTTGACCCTGCCTTTCAGCCACTGTTCCCGCGACCACACGTTATAGAAAACCTCGAACTGCGGATTCAGGTAATGAATCGGGGGCCTTTCTGCTTGCCAGAAAAGTGTGGGCGTTGAGAGATAAGTTTGCTCATTTACCGTGTAAGGAAAAAGGGTGGGATGCCCCGTACCTCGCCAATTGTAATAACCGATAAAAATTCCGCAAAGCAACATCACCGCGCAAAATGGCAAGACGATTCGCGGCAAAGTTACACGCCACGCGGGACTTCGGCGGCTGCAAAGCCACCAAAACAGAGCGGCCACCACTGGAAGGCAGAGTATAAGACCCTCGAGCGGACGGCTATTTGCCAGCAGAGTTGCGCCTGCGCCCAGCAGCAGCGCGTCGTGCGGACGCTGACGACGGAAGATGCGCGGCAAGGCTCCGGCGACGAGTGCGCCTCCGGTCGCGGCTACTGCGCCGCCCCAATAACTGTTCATCCAGAAGGTGAAGATGCCCAACCGGGCCAGCACCAGCACGGCTCCCAGAAGGGCCCACCGCGGAGGCAACCAGCTCTGCAACATCCATAGCATCGCTGCGCACATTACAGCGACGCTGAGGATCACTCCGATCCACGGAAGGCCGAGCAATTGCCCCACCGCCAGCGCAGCTCCCTGCGCGGGAGGATACTTGGACATATACGTCGGTTGCTGATTGACGTGAAATGTCTCGAAGAATTGCCACATCGGATGTGGCGGGTTCGTAAGCCGGCCATGCGCAAATGTGTCAGCGGCCAATAGATTGCTGAATTCGTCATGGACGCGCGGTATCGGCGCGACGAGCATCCCTGGCAAACTGACGCGGATCAGTACCGCAACCACCGCAATTGAAATTATCGCCAGGCGCTCCCATCTTGCGAATCGTGCGCCGAAATTTTCCGCCCGGCTCAGCACAGTATTGCCGAAACGCGGCCAGAACCACACCAAGATGAGAGCAAGAAGGAGAAGTATGTCCGAGGTAATTTCTTTGTGGCCGATGCGGTCGGCGATTAATAGGAAGCCACGGTGAATAAAAGCGATGGCGGTGCGCTCCGTCCTCAGCGAGATGCTGCGAGGCCCGCATTTTAGCAGAAAAGATGCGCCGCCGGCGAATCACCCATGGCGCGAGGCGGCCCGTCGAGGCCAGCAGCAATGAGACAGGAAGATGGCAGCAATGGCGGCACGGCCGTCGTTGGCCCAGCCCTGCGCTTCGCCCTAAACGCTCCGCCCTCCGGGCTGCGCAGGGCTACGCGCAGGGCTGGGCCAACGACGGAAAAAGTAAGAAGAACCAAAACCAAAAAGGGGGACACTTCTAACGAGGTTTGACATTGCATTGTGCTCACGTTGACTCGCTCCAACTGCTTTGTTAGAGTGCCGCGCGATGTCCCCGAAGGAACGATTCCCATCAGGCAAGGCCTTCCTCTTCTTGGTAATCGGCGGAGTCTTACTTCGCGTAGTCACGACCATCCTTGCGGGAAATGATATTTTCACCCCTTGGCGGGTAGGGGGTGACGCGCCGTTTTATGTGCGGCTTGCTACGAACATCGCCAGCGGAAAAGGGTTTGCGTACTACGCGGGTCCTACAGCTTTTCGTCCCCCTGCATATCCCCTCTTCCTGGCGGGGATGATGCGCGTATTCGGCAAATATGCTCTCATTGCGACGCGCATTGTGCAGTTCGGTGCGGGACTTGCTACCGCATGGGTGTGTGCGCGCACGACCTCGCGCCTGTTCGGCGAACAGGCCGGTCGCGTTGCGTTAATCGTCGCGCTGTTTGTCCCCACTTTGGTAGCCTTTCCGACCGAATTGATGACGGAATGCTTTGCAACGCTGCTCACCGCATTGTTCTTTGATTTCATCCTTTCAAATCCGGTGCTTTCGAAATGGAGCGTCACAGTTTTTGCCGGGCTGGTGGTGGGACTGGCGTGTTTGTTGCGATTCAACATGGCAATTCTTGGCTTGGTGGCTCTGGCGGCGCTCGCCAGGGGCATGGACTGGTCAAGGGCGTGGCGCCGAATGTGCTTGCTGACGGCGGTGGCCGGCCTGGTAGTGGCTCCGTGGATCGTGCGAAACCTCATCGTGTTCCATGGCCGCGTCATTCTCTCGACGCAGGGCGGCATAAACGCCGTGCAAGGAGTCTTGACACCACAAGGCCGGGCACAGGAGGGCGATTGGGACATACTTAGGTCGGCGTTGGGGTGGCGGCCCGCCGACGTCGAATCGAATCAGCCTCCGGACGATACAGTCAAGCTCGCTTCCGAGCCAGACCTGGATCGGAAGGCGTGGGCCCAGACCTTTGAGCTTTGGCGGCGTGAAAACTGGGCGTTGATTCCGTTGTCGCTAAAGAAACTCGGATACTTCTGGTTCAGCACGGACCAGATTGTTTCGACGAAATCTTTCTCGATGAAGCAACGGTTGATTCGCTCTTTCGGAGTATTCAGCCACTGGATCTTGATGGTTTATGCGATTTTTGGGTGGGTGCGCCTGCGCCGAAAGGACGCGAAAATTTCCGATTTTCTGCTTGGCTATGCTTTACTGGTTTCCGCCGCTCATCTTCCTTTTATTATGACGTCAAGGTACCGCGTGCCATTTATGGAAACCGTGCTGGTGCTTTTGGCTGCAAACGGATACCCACTCTTTGCGCGCAACATGGCGCCTCCGAAACTTTCCGCCGTGGACGTCATAAATAAATAGTCCGTGGGACATTGCACCGCGATTTCGCGGGAGTTGTGGGAATATCATTGAGATCAAGGGGGCGCCTGGTTCAATGTCAATCACGGTCTGAGCGCCAAGAGAATGAGTCTAATCATAGGACTATTCACGGACCTTGGTTCGCCCGGCGGAGTGCAGCGGGCCGGCCGTCATGTTGCCGCGGTCACCGCGAAATACGCTTCCGAACGGGGGCACTCCTGCCGGTTTCTCAGCCTGAATGATCCACAGGGTCTGCACACGCTGCGCGTCGGCGCGAGTGAGTTTTCATTTTCGGGGCATGCGCGCGACAAGGCGCAATTTGCTATGGCCGCGCTGCGATCCGCGCGACGCAAACCGCTGCTGGCCATCGCCATGCATCCGCATCTCAGCCCGGTCCTGTGGGCGATAAAAATTCGCTCCCCGAAGACTCGCTTGGTGGTGTTCGCGCACGGAATTGAAGTGTGGAAACCGCTTTCTTTCCTCCGGCGTTTTGCCATTCGCCGTGCAAATCTCGTGGCCGGGCCGAGCACCGACACGGTTCGTCACTTAACGCTGACGCAGGGAATTCGCCCCGAAAAAGTTCTTCGTCTCCCATGGGGATTGGATCCTGAATTCGAGCAGCGCGTAGCCGATGGCAGCCCCTCAGCTTTGCCTCCGGATTTTCCGAGCGGCCGGAAAATTATTCTGACGGTCGGCAGGTGGGACCCTGCAGAGCGATACAAGGGAGCGGACACACTGATTTCCGCGTTACCGGGCGTCCTGAAGACGGTGCCGGAAGCATTTCTCGTGCTGATTGGTGAGGGCGCCGACCGCCCCAGGCTGGAGCAGTTGGCGCAAGATGCGGGCGTTGCCGCCTCGACTCGCTTCATCGGACCGGTGAAGAAGGATGAGTTGTTCGCCTGGTACTCTTCCTGCGATCTGTTTGCGTTGCCGAGCCGCGGCGAAGGTTTTGGTTTGGTCTTTCTTGAGGCCCTGGCGCTTGGCAAGCCGGTGATCGGCGGCGCCCACGGCGGCATTCCGGACGTGATCGAAGACGGCCGGACAGGTTTGCTAGTGCCGCACGGTGATGTGGAACGCCTTCGATCGGCGGTGTGCGCCCTTCTGACCGATCCCATCTCCGCCTCGAAAATGGGAGCGACCGGCCGGGAGCGCGTCGAGCGGGAATTTTCCTTTCTGGAATTTCAACGGCGACTTACGCACGCATTCGATGATGTCTTATTGAATAGGTGAGAGCGGCTTCTCTACAAACGGGCGCGCGGAACCTGGAGGTATAATCCATCCCGCGGATCCGGGAAAGGAATCAGGTCGCCGGAAATGCGGTCCGGAGCCCCTGGCCCATGCGGCTGCTGAAAGTAACGCAAGCGTACTACCCCTTCCTGGAGAAGGGTGGACCCACGGTGAAAGTTCGTTCGCTGGCGCGCGGCCTGGCATCGAAAGGACACGGCGTCACCGTGCTGACGGCGGACCTTGGCCTGGATGAAGCGAAGCAGCAGGCGATCCATGCGGCTCCCAATCATTGGGGTTACGAAAGCAAGGAAGACGGCGTGGACACCGTCTATTTTCGCACCCGGGCCCGCTATCGCATGCTCACCTGGAATCCTGGAGTTGCCGGCTACTGCCGGGAAAATCTCCCCGGATATGACCTCGCGCACATTTACGGCATCTATGATTTTCTCGGCCCGCAAGTGGCGCGCGCCTGCCGCAAACTGAATCGGCCCTACATACTCGAGCCGATGGGGATGTTCCGGCCAATCGTCAGAAAGATTCGGCTGAAGCGTTTCTACCACTACGGTATCGGGGGATCCATGATTCGCGGAGCGAGCCGCGTGATCGCTACATCCGCGCTCGAGCGCGATGAGTTGGCGGAGGAAGGGATTCCGCCCGGCAAGATTGTGATTCGCCGCAACGGCATAGATATTCCTGCGACGCTTCCCCCCGCCGGTGCTTTTCGCAACGCACGCGGCATCTCCAAAGACGCGAAACTCGTTTTATTCCTCGGTCGTCTTATCTCAAAGAAGAGCCCGGATCTGATGCTGGAAGCCTACGCGCGGTGGCGGCGCGGTCATTTGCAGTCGCCGGGCTCGGTTCTGGTCATGGCCGGCCCGGATGAAGGGGACGGCTACCGCCAACGGCTGGAAACCCTGGCCGCACAATCAGGATTGAACGGTGATGTTTTATTCACTGGTCCGTTGTACGATGAATCGAAATGGGCGGCGTACCGGGACGCCGATGTTTTCGTTCTGCCCTCGCAGAATGAAAATTTCGGAAACACGGCGGCCGAAGCGATTGCCTGCGGAACGCCGGTGCTGGTCACCGACCGCTGCGGCATCGCGCCCCTGGTGGATTGCCGGGCCGGACTGGCCGTGCCGCACGACTCCGGCGCGATCGAAGCCGGGCTGGAAAAAATTCTTGGCGATCCGGCGTACGCTGCGCAATTGCGGATAGGATGTTCGGGAGTGGCACAATCGCTGACATGGAGCGAGCCCCTTGCTGAAATGGAGTTGATCTACCAGAACGTTTTATTGGAGAATCGCGCCTAGTGAAAGTTCACCCAGTCATCCGCGCGGTCTGGATCGCGACCCATATTTTTCTGGCCGCTTCGTTGATCGCGGTTATGTATGGTTTTGCATGGGAGTATTCCACGCGCAGCTATTTGCGGGGCTTCGCGGACGCGATCATTCCCGCCAACGACAATTCGGAACAGAAGGCTGAATCCATCCTAATCTGGATTGCGGAGGGCCCCGCACGACGCAGCACGGAAAATCCCGCCGCGCTTTCGCAGCGGGATCCCGCGGACACCCTGAATTTTCATCAATTATTGGAAGTGTGCGGGACGGCGACCAACGCCTTTGTCAATCTGGCGGATATCAGCGGCCTGCCCGCGCGGCGTCTGCTCTTGCTCGACGCGGATCGCGGCGCAAAGCACGTGGTGTCGGAAGTCTACATCGGGGGCCGGTGGATCCTGGTGGATCCCGCATACCACACGATTTTTCATATGCCGGATGGACGCCTGGTGACGCAGAAAGACATGCTCAACCTGGACACGTTTCACCGGGTGACCAGCGTGATCCCCAATTATCCGCAGGACTACACTTACGAATCCACCGCCCACGTCCGGCTCTCGCGGATTCCGGTCGTCGGACCTCTCTTGCGCAGGACGCTCAACGTTGTCTGGCCAACATGGGAGGATTCCGTCTTTTGGACGCTGCTTCTCGAGCGGGAATCCTTTGCCATGTTCTGCGGCGCGGTCGTAATCTTTCTCTTGTTCCTCGTCGTCAGAGAGCTTCTCTCCTTCTATATGTCCAGGCGCCTGGGAATCACAGGCCACAGGTTGCGCGACCAATTTGCATATCTACGGCGCGCTACAACGCACGGCGCCGGCCAGTAATTTTTCCGCTGTGAAAATTCCGGAATGGAAATACTTTTCCGGCGGCAACACGTCTTCAGTGAATCTTCCGGGCAAGTACCTGGTATTGTGTCCCCAAGGGCAGCCGATACACCCAATCCTCAATCTCTCGTAAGGCGCGCAGCGCGCGTGGAAACACGAATCGATAGTCCGTACGCAGAATTTCAAAGCCGTTTTCACTCAACAGATTCCGCGCCGCGGGTGGAGCGATGAGAATCGCGTCGCGGTCGAACGCGCATCGCGACATCACGTAGCGCGTCGCCGGACTCCACGCATTGTTTTCCCAGAGGGAAAACAGCCCGCCTTCGCGCAGCGCTGTTCTGACGATGGCGACGGCGCCGGCGCGTTTTGGCGGTGGAATATGGTGAAACACGCCGTTGCAGTAGGCCAGGTCCATGATTCCGGCGGCTTCGTATTGGTCCAGGGATTCAAACCGGATTCTGTCCGTGGCGTGCAGCTTCCGCGCGAGTTCCAGGGATTTCGGGGAGACATCCACTCCCACAGCCGAGGCGGCGTTCATCTCGCACAGCAGCATCGGCGTTGTTGCGCCGTCGCCGCATCCGAAATCCAGAATGGAGTTCGCGTGGAACTTCATCTCGCCGAGGCAGCGCTTGAGCCAGGCCACACGCCCTGCCGCAAAATATTCGCGCGACTCGCCGGAGGGAGAGAGTGCGGTGGAAAGGGCATCTTCATATGCTGCGGAATATTCGTCGAACAGATCGCCGGCATCCTTCATCGGCGGGCCATCCCCAGGACGCTCAGAAAAAAACTGGAAAGCACAATCTGGATTCCCAGCGTGAAAAAAACCATTCCCGGAATCACGGTGCGCAATGTAATTCCCGGGTCCAGGGGACCGAATGAATGCTGCTGCCAGTAGACCAGGCCAAACACCCAGGCCGCAGTGCCGGCGAGAATCAGCCCTGCCCCGGCGAGCAATCCGACTTCGAGCGTCAGATAGCGAAACATCCGAGTGAGTTTCGGATCTTCCGGCATCAGGCCTTCCGAAATAGCGAATACTTTTGTGAAGGATGCGAAAACAACGGATTGAAAGCCGATCAGGATCGCCATCGCCGCGAAGAGCAGCGTGTGCACGTCGAGTCCGAACCTGCCGACCATGCGCGGCCCGGGCAACAGCCACGCGCTGACCGCGGTTCCCAGCACGCAGAGCATAATGCCGGGATACAGGAACAGCCAACGCGGGCTGTACAGCAGAAGAAAACGCAGATGCCGCCAACCGTCGCGCCAGGTTCGCAGGTGTGGCGCGCGGGTGCGTTTATCGGGCGCCAGCGTTGTGGGAATTTCCGTCACGCGCAACCCGAACAGGGAAGCTTTCACGACCATTTCACTGGCAAATTCCATTCCCAGCGTGCGAAGCCCGAGCCGTTCAATCGCCTCTCTGCGAAACGCCCGCAGCCCGCAATGGAAATCCCTTACCGGGCTCTTGAAGAACAGCCTGCCGATGGCCGTCAAGACCGGATTTCCAAGGTAGCGGTGCAGGGGCGGCATGGCGCCGGGCGCAATTCCCCCCCGAAACCTGTTGCCCATCACCAGGTCGAAGCCTTCGTCGAGCTTGGCGAGAAACCGGTCCATGTGGGAGAAGTCGTACGTATCGTCCGCATCTCCCATCAGGATGAATTCGCCGAGGGCGGCGGCAATCCCTCCCCGCAGGGCGCTGCCGTAGCCGCGTGTGGAAATCGGGATTACGCGCGCGCCATGTTCGGCGGCGATCTCCTGCGATCCGTCCGTGCTGCCGTTATCGGCGACAATGACTTCGCCGCGAATTCCGTACCGCTGGAACGATTCGATCGCTTTCGTAACGCACACCCCGACGGTATCCCGCTCATTCAGACACGGCATTACCACGGAGAGTTCCACGGCTTCCTGCGCCGGAGTCATCGGAAGTATGGCCTGCCTCCTCTGGACGAAAAATTTCCTGAGGGAAAAGACTCTATCGCATTCGGCGAGGTCGGAGAAGTGCCGCCATCATTTTTGCAAACTTGCCCAGACCACCTCGACTGCGGCGAGAGGTGGATTTGTATCAGCGTGAAACAGAACTCCGCGCATCCTCTTGCCGACTGCGTACAGCTTGTTTGAGGTTCATCTGGAAGTGCAGTGAGGTTCACGGTACAGTATCGCCGAATGTGTGGAATTTGCGGTGTTATCGGAATGGATCGAATCGAGCCGGCGGAATCCGCCACTCGACGCATGATGCAGGCACTCCTGCATCGCGGCCCGGACGAAGATGGCATTCTGGTGGCTCCATCGGCCGCGCTCGGAATGCGCCGCCTGAGCATCATTGACCTTCCCGGCGGCCGCCAGCCCGTGTTCAATGAAACCGGAAATGTGGGCATCGTTTTCAATGGGGAGATCTACAACTTCCGGCAGTTGCGGCAGACGCTCGAAGGACGCGGCCACAAGTTTCGCACTCATTCGGACACCGAAGCTATCGTGCACGCTTATGAGGAATGGGGCGAGGCATGCGTCCGCGAACTCCGCGGGATGTTTGCGTTTGCCATTTGGGACGCACGGGACTCCGGCACCGCAACAGACGCGGCCCGGCGCGCCAAAATATTCATCGCGCGCGACCGCCTGGGCATCAAGCCGCTGTATTACACCGTAGTAGACGGCGCATTCCTTTTTGCCTCTGAAGTGCGCGCGCTGATGGCCAGCGGGCGCGTTGCCCCAAATGTTTCGCCGGACGCCGTGGAAGGCTATCTGTTGTTTGGCTCGGTGGTGGAGCCCACCACGCTGGTCGAAGGCGTTTATTCGCTCCTGCCCGGCCATTCCCTCACTTTTTCGGCGGATGCGCCTCCCGCCAAGCCCGCGCCCAAAGCCTACTGGAACTTTGCCGATGCCGCGCTCCAAGCGGACAGCCCTGCTCCAAAGGATTTGCGCGAGGCCGCCACGCAGTTGCGGCCGCTGTTGGAAGAAACAGTCCGGGATCACATGATTTCGGATGTGCCGCTCGGCGTATTCCTCTCAAGCGGCCTCGACTCCACTGCCCTGGTGGCCATCGCCAGCAAAGTCCAGCCGGATCTGCACACGTTCACGGTCGTATTTCCCGAGCAACGATTCAGTGAGGCCGATGATCTCGCGCGAAACTGCCAAGCAGTTCAAGACGAAGCACCAGGAAGTCCTGCTGACGCCGGAAGATATCTATTCCCAGGTGGATGACGCCGTCGCCGCGCTGGATCAGCCGAGCATGGACGGTCTCAACACGTATTTCGTTTCGCGCGCCGCGCGCAAGGCCGGGCTGAAGGTGGCGCTCTCCGGATTGGGAAGCGACGAAATTTTCGGCGGCTACTCGACGTTTGCCTCTACGCCGCAGGCGTCCTTTGTGGCCCGACTGTCGGGGCTGGTTTCCCGGGCCGCTCCGCCGGTTAATCGCTGCGCTGGCCGTCAAAGTGTCTCCCGGCGACGCCGTCCGCAAAGCCGCCGCGACCTGGAAATCGTCCGACGGATTTTCCGCACGCTTATTTTTTTACGCGTCTGCTCTACACGCCGGGGCGCGTGCGCCGTCTTTTGGCTCCCTACGTGGAGTCCGGGAATTATCCCCATCCGGACGATTCCCTCTGGCGGGCGAGTTGCTGGAGATCACCCGGCAGGCCTTGCGACTCGACTGCTTTACGGGAATCTCCTGTCTCGAATTGCAGTCCTACATGGTCAACACGCTTCTTGCGAGATACGGATACGGCCAGCATGGCGAATTCGCTGGAAGTGCGCGTTCCGTTTCTCGATCATCACCTGGTGGAATTTGTTTCGCGGCTCCCGAAAGAGTGCAAACTTGCGAATGGCCAGCCAAAAGCCCTGCTGGTGCAGGCGCTTGCCGACATTTTGCCTGAGGAAGTAATCCATCAAGCCAAGCGAACATTTACACTGCCGTGGGACGTATGGCTGCGCGGGCCGCTCGGTGTGCGCCTTTCGCAGGAGCTTTGCCAATTTGACGCCGCCGCTTTTGCGCTTCATGAATCAGCATGCGGTTCGCGGTTCGTGGCAGAATTTCGTGACCGGCCACACCAATTGGTCGCGCCCGTGGAGCATCTACGTGCTGAATCAGTGGGTGCGTCGGCACATTACCAATGCGGACGCGGGAGACAGGTTCCCACGCGCACGGCGGTGCGGCCCGCCGCCGTTGCCACAAGCGCGGCGAATCGCCGGTCTTGAAACACGGAGACACGATTTCGGATGAACATCCTCGGGATTAACGCCTACCACGGCAACGCCTCCGCCGCGATTGTGTGCGATGGCCGCCTGATTGCCGCCGTCGAGGAGGAGCGCTTCAACCGCGTCAAGTATGCGGCGGGATTTCCCGTCGGCGGCGATTCGCTACTGCCTGGACGCCGCCGGGATCACGCTCTCCGAAGTGGATCACATCGCCATTCCGCGCAATCCCTGGGCGCGCCTTGGAACCAAACTTCTTTACGCGGTGCGGATGCCGAGTTTTGCGCGCGAACGCGCCAAAGTGCTCGCCCGCTTTGTCGGCATTCCAGAAGCGCTCGCGCAGGCTTTCGATATTGCTCCCGAAAAAATTCGCGCCAAATTTCACCGCGTCGAGCATCATCAGGCGCATCTGGCCAGCACGTTTTTTGTTTCGCCGTTTGAAGACGCGGCGCTGCTTTCCGCGGACGGCCTCGGCGATTTCGCCAGCACGATGTGGGGCGTCGGGCGCAGGACATCGCATGAAGATCGAGCGGCTCGATCGCTTTTCCTCATTCACTGGGCCTGTATTACACGGCCGTGTCGCAATACCTCGGCTTCCGCAAATTCGGCGATGAATACAAGGTGATGGGTCTTGCCGCCTACGGACGAGCCGGCCTATCTCGATGAATTCCGCCGCATCGTGCGCACCAACGGCGGAGTCGGATTTCGCCTGGGCCTCGAATACTTTCGCGCACCATCGCACCGGACCGGAAATGACCTGGAGCGATTCCGGAAAAACTCCCGAGATTGCCGCGATGTTTTCCGATTACATGGCCAAGCGGCTCGGCCCCGCGCGCGATCCTGCCGCGCCCGTCGAAAAGAGTTCATCGCGATGGCGCGGCCACGCTGCAGGCGCGCCTGGAGGAAGTTCTCTTCGGCATGTTGCGCGCTCTTGCACGCGGAGACGAAACAAAAAGCGGTGTGCCTCGCCGGAGGCGTCGCGTTCAATTGCGTCGCCAACGGGAAGATTTTTGATGAGACGCCGTTCGAGCAGATTTTCGTGCAGCCCGCCGCGGGCGACGCGGGACTCTCGCGATCGGCGCCGCCTATTTTGTTCACCATCAGATTCTGGGCCGGCCGCGTTCCTTCGTCATGGAAAACGCCTACTGGGGGCCGGAATACTCGCCCGAGCAGGTGCGCGCGGCGGTTGAACGCCAGCCGCCTTGCCGGCGAAGGCATGGAGATTTCCGAGCTTTCCGAAGAAGAAATCGCGCAAGGAAGCGGCGAAGGAAATCGCCGCCGGAAAAATTCTCGGCTGGTTTCAAGGACGAGCCGAATGGGGCCCGCGCGCGCTGGGCAACCGCAGCATCGTCGCCGATCCGCGCCGTGCGGACATGAAGGATATTTTGAACGCGCGGATCAAGCATCGCGAAATGTTCCGGCCATTTGCGCCGTCGGTGCTGGCCGAAGCCACCGGAGAATATTTCGAGAAATCGTATCCTTCTCCGTTCATGACGCAGGCCTACTCCGTGCGGCCCGAAAAGCGCGACGTGATTCCCGCGCCCACGCACGTGGACGGCACCGGGCGGCTGCAGACCGTGACGCGGAGGCGAACCCGCGCTACTGGCGGCTGATCCGCGAGTTCGGCAATCTGACCGGCGTGCCCGTGGTGCTGAACACTTCGTTCAACGACAACGAGCCCATCGTCTGCCGTCCCGAGGAGGCCATCGATTGCTTTCTGCGGACGCAAGATGGACGTGCTGGTGCTGGGCGACATGTCTGGTGCGCAAGCCGGCGATCGGCCGAGGTGCCGCGCTGATCCGGCGCGCAGCGTTCGCCGTTTTCGCGGCTTTAGCGCCAATCAGTAGGGGCTCGCCATGTCGTGCCCTTGGCTGCCAGAGCCTTTTTCTTTTCCCTTCCGGACGTGCCCGTGCACATTCTTCTCCTGAACGAATATTTTCCGCCGGACACCAGCGCCACGGCCAAGTGCGCCGCGCAGGTGGCCGACGCTCTCGCGGAAAAACATCGCGTCACCGTGCTCGCGGGGCGTCCGAGCTACGATCCCGCCGAACGTCATCCGCGCTATCTGTTGCGGCGCGAAGTGCGCGGCAATCTTGCCGTCGAGCGCGTGGGCTCGACCGCCTATCCGCGATTCCAGATGCGCCGCCGCGTCTCCAACTATCTTGACGCTATCTGTCGCCTCGCGATTCCGCGCGCGCTTTCGATTCGCTCGGACGTGGTTCTGGCCATGACCGATCCGCCGATCGAAGGCATCGCCGGCGCCCTCGTCGCCCAGCCTTTCGCGGCGCCCCTTCGTCTACAACATTCGCGACATGTATCCCGACATGGCCGTCGGCGGCTCGATTGTTCGCCCCGGAAGTTTCACGGCGCGCTGGGAGGCGATGCATCGCTGGGCGCTGCGCCACGCCGCGCGCGTGATTGTGCTCGGCGAAGATATGCGCGACCGCATCATTGCCAAGGGAGTTGATCCAGGACGCATCGTGATCTCGCGCGATGGAATTCAGATTCCGGAAACGTTGCCGTCGCCGGAAAATCCAGTGGCGCGAGAGATTCGCGGCGATTTCCGTTTCGTTCTGGTACATGCCGGGAATCTCGGTTTTTATGGCGCCTGGGAAACGCTGATTTCGGCGGTTCGCGCGCTCGAAAGCGAAGGCGTCGGCCTGGTCTTTATCGGCGAAGGCGCGATGAAACCGCAAGTGGAAGCAATGGCCGACGGATCGGCGCGCGATTCGTTTCCTGCCGTTTCGCCCGGCAAGCGAAATTCCGCTGGTGCTCTCCTCCGGCGACATGCACGTCGTCACAGTGAAGCGCGGCCTTGAAGGTGTGGTCGTGCCGAGCAAGCTGTATCCAACGCTCGGCGCGGGGCGTCCCGTGCTGGGGGTTGCGCCGGAGGAGTGCGACGTGGTGCGCATCATTCGACGCACCGGATGCGGCGTGGCCGCCAATCCGGACGATCCGGAAAGCGTCGTCGAGGCCATTCGCGGGGTGTTGCAGCACCGCGGAAAAACTTGCGAAACATGGGCCTGCGCGCCCGGGAGATCGCGTTTTCGTATGATAAAGTGAAACAGCTTAAAATTTTTGTGGAGACCATCGAGGAGGTCGTCCGGCGAATGACGACGCCGAAACAATGTGGACGGGGAAGACGGTTCTGGTCACCGGGGGAGCTTCCTTCATCGGCTCGACGCTGGCCGACCAGCTGATCGAGCGCGGCGCGAAAGTTCGCGTCGTGGACGATTTGACGAGCGGCCATCTCGGCAACATCGCCGGGCACATCGCCAGCGGAAAAGTCGAATTTATCCGCGCGGATCTGCGCGAGCCGGGCATCGCGCGCGGCGCGATGCAGGGCGTGCACACCGTGTTTCATCTGGCCGCCGATCACGGCGGCCGCGGCTACGTGGACCTGCATCAGGCCGGGCCGGCCTCGAATTTTTTTCTCGACGGGCTGATTTTCTGGGAAGCGCTGAAAGCCAAAGTGCAGAAGGTTGTCTTCGCCTCGTCCGGCTGCGTCTATCCCAATTTTCTGCAGTCCGACGTGAACAAGGAAGTTTTTCTCACCGAGGATTTGACCAAAGGCCCGAACGACGCCGACAACACCTACGGCTGGGCCAAGCTGATGGCCGAATTCACGCTGCAGGCCTATCACAAGGAGCACGGATTGAAGGCGGCCTCCTGCCGCTACTTCACCGTGTACGGGCCGCGCGGCGTCGAAAATCACGCGGTCATCGCCATGATCGCGCGCGCGTTTCTGAAGCAGAATCCGTTCGAGGTCTGGGGCGACGGCACGCAGATTCGCAACTGGACCTACATTGACGACATCGTCGCCGGCACGATCGCCGCCGGAGAAAAGATCGACGACGGCACGGCCGTCAATCTGGGCACGATGGAGCGCGTCAAAGTGATCGACGCCGTGAAGATGGTCATGGAAATGACCGGCCACAAAGCGGAAATTAAATTCCTGCCCAACATGCCGACGGGCCCGCTCAACCGCGTAGCGGACAATTCGCTGGCGAAAAAACTGATGGGCTGGGAGCCGAAGGTGCCCGTTCCGCGAGGGCCTGAAGCGCACCATCGACTGGTATTACAAAGACCGAGACCGCGCGCATGTCGAAGCAATTTTCAAGACGCATGCTCACGGAGCGGTAGGAATTCGATTGAATATTCAACCCAACAAACGAGCGCCGTCATTCCGAGCGAAGCGAGGAATCCCTCCGTGCTCCGTAGCGTGGCGCGAAAAAGAAAGCAGGGATTCCTCGCTTCGCTCGGAATGACGATCACTTTTTTCTGAGCCTGTAGAATCAGAACTGCATGAACACCAGCCTCATCGCCTTCGCCGTCGGCCTGATCGCTTCCCTGGGACTGACCGTGCCGGTGCGGCAGTCTGGCGCTGCGCATCGGAATGGTGGATCATCCCGGGCCGCGCAAGGTGCACGTTGCAGCCGATGCCTCTGCTCGGCGGCCTGGCCATCTACTTGCGGCGTCCTGATCGCGCTCCTGGTTTCGATGGACGGCCCGGCGCTGCGCCAGGTGATCGGCATTTATCTCGGGCGCGACCCTCGTCGCCGCGGTCGGCATCCTCGATGACCGCGGCCTGCTGCATCATCAGATCAAACTTTTCGGCGCGATGCCCGCCGCGGCCGTGATCCTGATCGCTTCGGGAATCCGCGCGCAGGTTTTTTCCGCGATCTGGCCGGGGCACGGCCGCCAGTCTGGGCGGACACCGCGCTGACGCTCGTCTGGGTCGTCGGCATCACGGCGTCCTTCAGCATTCTCGATCACATGGACGGCCTGTGCGCGGGCGTCGCCGCCATCGCTTCGCTGTTCTTCGCCATCTTCGCTCTGGAAAGCGGGCAACTGCTGGTCAGCACCATGGCCGCCGCGGTTCTGGGCGCCGCCGCCGGATTTCTGCGCTGGAATTTCAAGCCCGCCAAAATTTTCATGGGAGACGGCGGCGCGATGTTTCTTGGCTTCCTGATGGCCACGCTGGCGCTGAAGCTGCGGCCGCTTGGCGGGCGAAAGCCAGAACGCCGCCTGGCTCGTTCCCGTCTTCATTCTCGGCGCGACGATTTTCGATACCACGCTGATTTCGATTTCGCGCTCCCGGCGCGGTTTTTTGCCCTTCACCACTCCCGGCAAGGACCACACCGCGCACCGCCTCTCGAACATTTTTGAAAGCCAGCGCACCGCCGTCCTCCTGATGTACGGCCTCGGCGCGTGCTCCGGCCTGCTGGCCCTGGCCATCAGCGCATCTCCCGTCCGGCCTCGCCTACGGCGCGGCAGCGATTGCCGCCGTAGCCGTCCTCGCCGCCGTGGCGCTCCTAGAGCGCGCGCCCTATGAGCGGCAGACGCGGAAGGCATAGGGCATCCGGCCCGTAGGGCGGTCCGCCCGCCAGAAGACTATTGGCAAAAATTTCTGCAAGCTTTTCACTCCCAATCGTTCTAATGTCAGGGAGGCCAACTAAAATGAAACTTTTCCGATCATCAATGCTTGCTCTTTGTTTCCACTTGGTGGTGCTCACTGCCGGAGCTCAACAGGCAACTCCGACCCAACCGCCGGTCGCGGCCACTGCGGCACCTCCACAGTCTCTTACCCAGCAACTTAGAAACACCGTTGCATTTATTACTGTTGTTTACCAAGACGGCCCGAAAACGATGCAGGCCATTGGAACCGGGTTCTTCGTCTTTGTCCCGGACTTTCGGTTGGGCGAGAATTTAGGATTTGTTTATCTTGTCACAAATCGTCATGTTGCCCAGCCGGGGGTAGACATCGGAGCTCACATATCCAGTAGTAGGGTCATTCCTTCGCTTAAATCTTATCGCGCAACAAGGTGAAATCCAATCCGTCCAAGAACACATACCGCTGGACGGTCACCTTCTTCATTGGTACTTTCCTCACGACGACGGTGTGGACTTGGCAGTCCTGCCACTCATTCCTGACCAGAAAATAATCTCGTTCCAACCAATCCCCATTTCGAAGATTGTTACTTCCGACGCAATTACAAGAGGTGACATAGCGGTCGGTGACCCGGTCATCTTTTCTGGCTATTTTGCAAATTTCCCGGAGAGAGAGCGTGTTGAGCCAATCGTTCGGGAGGGTGTTATTGCGATGATGCCAGACGAAAAATTAGATACTACACTTCATAAACCGGGACATCTATACCTAGCGGACCTTCACGCATTCCACGGAAACAGTGGATCACCTGTCTTCGTCGACCTCAGCCGCCCGCGTCACGGAGGGTGGATCCTCTGGCCAGACGCTATCTCTTGTTGGGTATCATAAGCGGATACTACCCAGAATCGGTGGGCTTTACCGTCCCAGCAGCCACCGTATTAACAGGCGAAGTCCGCGATAACAGCGGGATTGCAACCATTGTCCCTGCCGATCGAACTCAATAAACTTTTAAACTCTGCCGAACTGCAAGCGGACCGTGACAGACTTGTTGCAAGCCAACCCAAAAAACCTTAATCGCCACCTCCATTCACCCCAACTACCTCACATCCTTCAACATCACCGTCTTCCCCGTAGCCTGCGCCTCGGTCGCGGCAATGGCGATGCGCAGCGAACCCATGGCGTCGTCAATGGTGATGGCCGGCGGACGATCATTTTTCAGGTTGTCCACGAAATTCTGCAACTGCGTGGGGTAGGCGTCGCGGAAGCGTTCCATGAAGAAGGGCACGGTATCGTGCGCGACCTGATTTTTGGTCATCACGAAGAGCGGCGTTTCGCGCAGGTAGCCGATGCGCAGCGTGCCTTGCGTGCCGAGAAGTTCGCCGAAAATGTCGTAGCCGTAGATGCCGCTGCGGCTGAGGTCCACTTCGCCGAGCGCGCCGCTGGCGAACCTTAGCGTGACGATGGCGTTGTCAATGTCGCCGACCGAATTGAGTTCGGGATACGCGAGCGTTCCGCCGATGGCGGTGACGGACTCGACTTCGCCCATGTACCAGCGCGCCAGATCGAAATCGTGAATCCCCATGTCCATGATCATTCCGCCGCTGCTCTTGGGATTCGCGTATTCGAGAGAAGGCCGGTAAGGATCGCGCGAGGACGATTTGAAAACGATGGGCGTTCCGATCGCGCCTTCGTCGGCGCGTTTTTTCGCCGCCGCGTAGCCCGCGTCAAAGCGGCGCATGAATCCCATTTGCAGAAATCCCCTTGGTGCGCGCGGCCGCCTCTTTCATTTTCAGCGTTTCGCTGATCGAAATCGACGGAGGCTTTTCGCAGAACACGAATTTGCCGCGTTCGAGCGCGGCGACGGCATGCGCCGTATGCGAGGTCCGTCGGGCTGACGATGATGACGGCGTCCACGCCCTTGTCATCCATCATGGCGAACGCATCGGGATACCAGCGCGGCACCTCCAGCTCGCGAGCCGTCTCTTCCGCCAGCTTCGCGTTCGTATCCGCGAGGGCAGCGAGCTTCACTCCTGCGACGCGCCCGGCCAGATCGCGCGCATAGACTTTTCCCAGCCGTCCCAATCCGATGAGCCCCACATTCAACTTCATTCCTGCCTCCTTGGTGGTTTCTTTCCCAGTTTTTCGCGCCAACGGCGCGGAGGTGACCAGCCCAGGGCAACGCCCTGGGTAGCAATCCGAAATATCTTTTCCGCCCTGAAAGGGCGGAAGGCCCCCGCGCCCCTTCAGGGCGCGCAATGATCGATCATCTTCGTAACCCAGGGGCTGCCCGAAGGCTTTGCTCCCTTGTCCACGGCGACCGCGCCCTGAATGTCGTGCTGGGGTGAGTTGCCGCTGACATTCACCGGCAACGCGCCGGCGAAGTGATCGTGCAGCAGCTTCATGACCAGCCCTTCCATGCGAAAGCCGTTCGGGTCGCCATAGCTGTCCATCGACGTCATCATCATGCCGCCGGTGGCCACCGCCAGACCGACCTTGTCCGAGTGCCGGAAAAATTCGTGATAGACCAAAGCCTCGGTCATTGGATTCAGCATGGGATTAGAGGCCGCTGGAGAGCCGTTTCCCGGGGTGGCCGCGTGACTTCTGGGCGACCATTCGTCGAATGCGAACTTGATGTTCTTGTCCTTCAGGTACGGCATCCGCTTTACGTACTCGTCCCAGGCCTCGAACTTGAACTCGACGCGGTTTGACATGCGGCGTACCCGATCGACGAGAGCATCGTTGGTAGGCACGAACTTTTGTTTTTCAACGTCCATCGCCCAGTCGGGATAGCCGTAGAAATGCTCGCCGATGTAGTCAATGTAATCGGAGGAGTGCGCAAGCAGACCGCCGGTCCAGTCCCACTTGGAGCCGAAAGCGAAGGGAACCTTGTCGCTGACGGGTTCGCGGCCCTCGAAGCTGTCAAACTGAATGTTCTCGATATAGGTCCAGGAGACTTCTTCGGGCGTGGCGCCGGAGGCGATGATTTTGATGGAGGGGTCGATCTTGCGCATGGCGCGGACGAACTGGTTGTGCTTTTCAACGTAGTAATTGTTGGCCATGTAGCCCCACTGCCAGGGGCCGTACATTTCGTTGCCGACGCCCCATATTTTGACTTTGGAGGCGGACAATGGTTAAAGGGCAGCGCGCCTGCCCGGCTCGCCGAGCCGGCCATTGACCTGCTGCGCCTGTTCGCCGACAAGGTGGCGCGCCGGCCGGCATTGACCGCAATGTAGGGCTGCGCCGGCAGAACAGCAGAAGGTCATGAAATCGTCAATGCCCATGTCGTTCGATTCCAGCATTCCCCAGGCAAGATCGCCGCGCGGCGGGCGCTTATCGGCATCGCCAATGCCATCGCGCCAGTCGTAGGCGGAGACAAAGTTACCGCCGGGCCAGCGCGCGATTTCGATGCCCTGATCCTTGAGCGCATGGATCATTTCGGCCTTGAAGCCGGAGATATTGTCGGCGGGCATCAGCGAAGTGGCGCCGATGTGGATGGCTCCGCTGCCGGTGGCGGAGATTTCCAGCTTGCCGGTTTTGGTATCCGTCTTGGCGGTGAACTTCAGCGGATACTTTCATACTCGGTGGAGCGGATGTGAAGACTGATGGTTTGGCGATCGGCGGGATTTTGCCCCCAAATCAGGCTGACGTCCACCTTTGTGCCGGGACTTCCGGCCAGCACGACGCGTCCTGTGTAGGCGCGACCGGCGCGCAGCAAAAGCCCCGACTGGGTGATGCCGTGCGGCGCGGATGCATCCAGCTTGACCAGCGGAGTCCACTCGCCCACGTAGGGACTCTTTTTATCCATCGTTACGAACTCATCCGCTCCGACGGGGATCCACCGGGACTGCGGTCCAAACATGCTGAACCATCCCTTCTTGGGCGCGGGTAGCGGCTTGGAGTTGATCTCATTGAAAAACTTTCTGTCCGTCAGCATTTCCGCCCAAACCCGCGTCGTGGCCGGCTCCATAAAACCGCCGAAAACCAGTTTCGTAATGGGTTGTGCCGTTTGCGTGGCATCAATTGTGGCTGTTACCGCTTGCGCGGCCGCGACACCGGTGAGAACCGCAACCAGCGCCGCAAGGCTAAGCCACTGTTTTCTCTTCAGCATTTTCGCTCCTATTGTGTGCGTCCGCGCCTAAACGCGGAGGCGAATGACTTTCTGTGGAAGGTGATGAGTGATGGATGTGTAAGTTTCGACATAACACCATATTTCGTTGCGTTACTGTTTTTTACGATCAATCTGCGTCTGTAAGGAGGGCCAAGTCGGAATGACTTGGCCCTCCTTACAGACGCGATGAAGGCTCGCCGGACCAGAAAATCAACGCTGATTGCTGGTTGGCGTCAGCACCAACTCGAAACAATCGTTTGTCCGCAATGGCAGCGTCTTCGAGAAGCGGCCGCCGGTAATTGTGATTTCGTTCTTGTTGATTGGCTCGCCGCTGCTGATTTTCTTGAGCGCCTCGACCTGTGCCTTCGTAAGCTGATTCGGCATCCCCATTTGCGCGTATGCCGTGAACGGATCATTTTGTTTGTAGCCGATCTGGTAGACCGCCACGTAGTAGTTGCCATCCGGCACATTGGCAAGAGCCACCGTCAATTCGCCCTTGTCGGTCGGCGGCAACTCTTGCTTATAAAAGACCTGGTCGGTCTTGCCCTCAGGTGGCACAACCGGCGAGTAATCCCACACCATTGCTGTGATCGAGCCGTCCTTCGACTTGGTGATCCACGACTGGCTGTCGTCCGATTGCACATCGTCGCCACTCAGCCGGCTCAGGAACTTGAAGGCGTAGAACGATGGCTTCTTGATGCCTTCGAGATTGATCATCCCAAAGCCGCCGTGGAAGGGCGTGAAACGCGGGCCGTTCTCTTCAAAGATGTCGGTGAAGGTCCAGTAGGACATCGAGTTCACGTAGGGCGTTGCGCGCTTGACCTTGTCGAGGATGAAACTGGCCTGATGATACTGGTCGTGCATGTAATCGGTCGGCGTATAGGCCGAGCTCCACTCGGTGAAATGCAGCTCCAGCTTGCGCAGCGGCGAGGCATCGATGAGCTCGCGCGAGTGGCGCATGCGTCCGCTTACCGAGTCGGGATCGGGATCGAGAATCGTTCCAGCCGTGCCGTCCTCGTCCAGAAAGCCCTGTTTCACTCCGTAGGCGTGCACGGCGATGAAGTCGATTGGCTCGGGATTGGCGATGATCCACTTCTCGAAAGCCTCTTCAGCGGCATACGGCACAGCGGAAGCAGGCCCGCCGATGCGGCACTTCGGGCATACGGAGCGAATGGCCTCGGAGGTCGTCTTGTACAGCTTGAAGTAGTCCTCCAAGGGATGCGGGAAAAAGCCGTGAATGTCGGGCTCGTTCCAGACCTCGAAGTACCACTGGTTGACCTCATCCTCGCCGTAGCGCTCCTTCCAGTGATTGATCAGAGCCTTCATCAGCATGGCCCATTTGGCGTCGTCCTTCGGCAGGGAGGTGTTTCCCTTCCACCAGAATATGGTGGAGGTTCCGGCGGCCAGCTTGGTCGGCATGAACCCAAGCTCGACGAAGGGGCGGATGTGCATTTTCAGCAGCGCGTCGTAAAGAGAGTCGACGTACTGGAAGTTGAACTCCGGATTGCCTTGCTTGTCCTCGTTGTAGACACCCATTTCGTCGCACAAAAGCCCATGCATGCGCAGGTAGTGAAAGCCGATTTCACTTTGCGTCGTGGCCAACTGCTCCTGCCAGTCCGCGCGCAGGCCCTCCTCCGCGCGACCGGCGCCGACGACCAGCAAGGGAGCCTGGGAATGCGCCCCCGTCAGGTGCGACAGGTTGGCATGAACAACCCGCTTTTGCGGGTTTTCGGCCGTGATTGCCAAACACAGGAGCAGAGGAGCCAGGGAACAAACGAAAAGGTTTCGGACAACGTTTACTTTACGCACAAATATTCTCCTTCAAAGTGGTGGACACGCCGGGTGCATACATCTCCAAAAGAGGCGGCACAACGACCGGATCGGGACGGCAAACAGAACGATGAAAATTCAGCCTGCCCACACCATACGCTTGCCAGACGCAACGAGTCCAAGGCTTCGCCAGAAACCACTAGGCCGGTTGACGTATGCTGCTTGGCGGAAGACGCAACAAATGGAAAAGGGAATGCGTTTTGAGTCCAAGCTGCTGAAGCTGGCCGTCTGATGGCGCAAAATCAAACCCGACAAGTTGATCAAAAAGCAGGTATGGAGCCAACAAACAGCAGAAAGCACTCGAAAGCGGCGCTGAAGGATGTGGGTGCGCCACAAAAGCGCCTGAACCTTCTACTCCCCGGCGTTGTCTTCAGGGAGTAGAAGGTTTTGGCAATGCAGTTTTGAGGTATATGGAACGATCTGGAATCGCTTACTGAATCTCAAGCTGATCGATTTCAAGCTGGAACTTGCCGGGTTCCTGCGCGCAAAGGAAGGCGATGCCTCCGCCGCTTATTCCTCATCGCAGTTGCGGCCTGGTGGGAACCCAGAGTCGAAATGGTCACAGCGGAAAGTGGTCAGAGAGTTACGCACAGCATCAAGCCGACATCACGCCAAGACGGGCATATTCTCGACTCCTGCCGTTCCAAAGACGCGGCGATAGCGCTCCACTTCATCGGCCTCTCCGAGCGCCTTGGCGTAGTTGTCGGAGAGCTTCACGGCCGGACGGCCCTCCACGTCGTGGAGCTTGCAGACCAAGCTGACCGGGCTGAAATCATCATCGCCTTGGGGATTGCAGCCGCGAAAATCGTTGGTCAGGAAGGTGCCCCATCCGGCGCTGAAGCGGATGCGCCGACCGGGAATCCATTTGCGCTCATCCAGAAAATCCTGTGCCCGATGGAAATCGCCGGGCGCGACGCCAGGCCGCAGGGTTCCGCCAAAATAAGCATGAAGGCCGAGAATTTGGTCCACGTCGAGTGCATCGGAGGCGATCAGCAGCTTCTGGCGCGGGTCGCACCCCCGGCGCTGAAGCCACGCGATGTATTCGTCACCGGCAACGTAAGGGTCTTTGCTGTCAACGCGCTGCCCGGTCCAGTTCGCCACCCAATCCGGCGCATTTTGCAGAAACTGCGTGGTGCCGAAGGTGTCCGGCAGCAGGATAAGCAATTCGCCCTGATAGGTTTGCTGCCACAACTCCAACAGACGGTATTGCGCGGCTTTCAGCTCCTCGTCGCTGGTGGCCAGCGCGGCCAGCGCCATGGGTAGTTCGTGCGCGTTGGTGCCGATGGCTTCCAGGTCGTGCTTGTAGGCCAGATAGGTGTTTGAACTGCCGGAGAAACTGGGGCCGAGCACATCGCTCATGGCCTTGACGACGTACTCATGCCACAAAAAGCTGTGTCGGCGGCGCGTTCCAAAGTCGCTGACCTTCAGGCCGGGAACGCCGCGCAGCCGCGCCATCTTTTCCCAGAGCTTGGTTTTGGCGCGCGCATAGAGGATGTCGAGTTCGAACTCGCTGAGGCGCTTCAGGCAGGCTCGCGTTCGCAGCTCATCGATGGCTGCCAGAGCATAAATCTCCCACAGGGTCGTCTCGGTCCACAGGCCATCAAAGCGCAACTCCAGTTGCCCGTCCTTGACGGCCAATTCGTACTCCGAAAGCCGGAAGCCGTTTTCCAGCCACTCCAGAAAGGCCGGATCGAAAATATCCTTGCGCCCGTAAAACGTGTTGCCAGCCAGCCAGATCAGTTCGGACTTGCGAAAGCGCAGCTTCTTCGTCGCGTCCAATTGTTCGCGCAACAGCTCCACGTCGACGATCTCGCCCAGGCGCACCGAGCGGGTGCGATTAAGAAGCGAAAAGGAGGCATGAGTCTTGGGGAAGCGCTGCCAAATCAATTGCAGCATCAGCAGCTTGTAAAAATCAGTATCGAGCAGGGAACGCGTAATGGGATCGAGATTCCAGTTGTGGTCGTCTGCGCGCCTGGCAAAGTTGATCATCACAATGCTTCTACTTTAGCTGAACGTGCCACCGGGCCGCAGTTCCGTCAAGTTCTGCCGTCCGAATGCAGACGCTTGGGTCACGGATTGGAACACGGGCTCTGACGCCTGACTATAATCACACCTGGGCAAAAGAAAGACAGGCTCTTTCCGGAACTTATCGAAAGGGAATTGCGTTTCATGGCATCAAGCACCTTTATTTTCAATCAACAAACTGGCGCGCAAAACACTCTAGAGCGCGTGGTTAATGACTTCAGCATCAACATCTCCACGGTGAACGGCTCCGGCTCGCAATCGGCCAACAGTGTGCTGATGAAGAGCATTTTCGAAATGGGCGTTCCCGTTGGCGGGAAAAACCTTTTTCCATCCAACATTGCAGGCGAGCCAACCTGGTTTCTGATTCGCGCCAGCAAGGACGGCTATCTTGCCCGCAAGCGCGACTCCGAGATTTTGGTGGCGTTGAATCCGGAAACGGCCGAGGCGGATCTGCGCACTTTGCCCGCCGGTGGCGTGGTCATCTACGAAGAGGCCCTGAATCTGGATCACGCGCGCGGCGACGTGTTTTTCTATCCGGTGCCGTTCGAGAAAATCACGGTAGCGATTTGCCCCGAGTTCAAGCTGCGCAAGCTGGTCAAAAACATGGTGTATGTGGGTGCCGTTGCCCAGTTGCTCGCCATTGACCTGGACGTGGTTGAGAGAAACCTGCGCAGGCAGCTCTTCAACAAGCAGAAGGTCTTCGATCTGAACTTCGGAGCGGTCAAAGCCGGTTTTGAGTATGCGCGAGAGAATTTGACCAAGCGCGATCCATTTTTTATTGAGCGAATGGATGGAACGGCGGGCAAGATCATCATCGACGGCAACGCGGCTTGCGGCATGGGCGCGGTTTTTGCGGGCGTGACAGTGGTTGCCTGGTATCCCATTACGCCCTCGACCACGGTGATTGAGGCGGCCATCGACCTGCTCAAAAAGCTGCGCCGCACACCGGAAGGCAAGGCGACTTATGCCGTTGTGCAGGCCGAGGACGAACTGGCCTCGATCGGCATCGTGATGGGCGCGGGTTGGGCTGGCGCTCGTGCCATGACCCACCTCCGGTCCCGGCTTCTCGCTGATGACCGAGTTTTGCGGGCTGGGTTACTATGCCGAGATTCCCGGCGTGATCATTCAACGAGCCAGCGCGCCGGTCCCTCGACGGGGATGCCGACGCGCACACAGCAGGCTGATCTGCTTTCGACGGCATTCCTTTCGCATGGCGATACCAAACATCCGAT
>CAVWHL010000025.1:0-57561 GCA_963754855.1 uncultured Acidobacteriota bacterium | reverse complement strand
TAGAGGCAAGGAGTTTGATCAGATCGCGCCAACGGCAGGAGTAGCCCCACTCGTTGTCGTACCACGCCAGACGACCTTGACCAGCATCGCCGACAGACCATCGTCGTAATCGCATCCACGATGGACGAATTGGAATTGCCTTTGAAGTCGAGGAGACCAAGCTCTTCTTCGCATGTAGCCGAGGATGCCTTTCATCGGGCCGTTCGCGGCGACCTTGAAGGCCGGCGTTACAGACTCTTTTACGTGGCGGGCTTGACGACACGGACATGAAGTCCACGACGGAGACGGTCGGGCGTTGGCACGCGCAGGGCGAACCGTCGAGCTTGCCCTTGAGTTCGGGAATCACCAGGTGCAGACGGCGTTGGCCGCGCCTGTCGAGGTCGGAATGATGTTCGAAGCAGGCGGCGCCGGCGCGACGCAGGTCCTTGTGCGGCAAGTCGAGCAGCCGCTGGTCGTTGGTGTAGGGTGGACGTGGTCATACGAGCCGCTGATCGATGCCGAAGGTCTCGTCGCAGGACTTCGCGCGACCGGCGCCAGGCAGTTCGTGGTGCAAGAGGCGTTCGAGATGATCGGTGCTTGGCTCGGATCGTAGGCTGTCCTCGTTCACGCCGAGCACGAACGTGCGATCGGGCCGTCCTTGGCCGGCGCGGAGATGATGACCTTCTTCGCTGGCCCCGGCGATGTGGCGTCGCGCTCGCGCCCTGCTGCGTGAAGACGCCCGTCGACTCGACGACGATCGTCGACGCCGAGCTCGCCCCCAGTGATCTTCCGCCGGATCGCGTCCCGTACATCCGGATCGAAGCTCTTCCCTCCACCGCGATGGAGTCATCGGTGTCGGTGCTCACCGCCCTGCCGACAGGTTCCTAGCACGGAGTCGTATTCGAAAGGTAGCGCGAGGTGTTCGCGTCCGTAGATGTCGTTGACGGCGACCAATTGATGTCCTTGTCGATCGCAGAGGATCCGTGAGCACCGAGTCGTCCGATGCGGCCGAAGCCGTTGATGCCGACCTTGATGGGCATTGCTTCCTCCAATGCGGGGATAAGGCTTGCGGCAGTACTGGAGCAAGTAACGGCCGCGGGGCTGAGCAAATGCTATGGGCTGGGTGCACAAAAGTCAACGCGCGGAGAATGAGACCGCTATAATGGCCGTCCATCATGGACTGGACACCAGCATCTGTCCTGCGCTGGCTGTTCGAATCGAAACCCGGCGCTTCGCGGCGACTTCTTCCCCGCTGGCTTTTCCTGCGCGCTCTCGGGCTGATCTATTACTCTGCATTTTTCTCGCTTGTCTTCAAATTCGCGGATTGATCGGACCCAACGGCATTCTTCCCGCGAACGAATATCTGCAAGCGGTGGCCGGGCAGTTCGGCCGCGCAGGCTACTGGTATGTCGCCGACGCTGCTGTGGTTTTCGAGCAGCCCTCACATGCTCACGGGACTTTGCTGGGCAGGCATGGTACCGCTGCTGCTGCTCTTGAATATCTGGCCGCGCGGGATGCTTGTGGTTTGTTTTGTCTGCTTACTCTCGTTCGTCGCCGCGGCTCAGGATTTTTCCGGCTACCAATCCGATGGAATGTTGCTCGAAGCAGGTTTTCTTACACTGTTCTTCGTTCCCGGAGGATTCCGCCCGGGATGGGGTGAGGAGAGCAAACCTTCGCGCGCGAGCTTGTTCCTGCTGGTCTGGGAATGCTTTCGGATCTATTTCGAATCGGGCATCGCGAAAATCCTGGGCGGCGACCCGGAATGGCGGAACTTCACCGCACTCGACGGGTATTACCAGAACGGCCCGCTGCCCACCTGGATTGGCTGGTACATGCAACATCTGCCGCATTGGTTCCACGCCGCCACGGCGTTTGGAACCTTGGCACTGGAACTGGCGCTGGTGTGGATGATGTTCCTGCCGAGGCGATTTCGAATCATCTGTTTTTTCATCGTCACCCCCTGGCAGATCGGGATCATTCTCTCCGCGAATTATACTTTTCTGAATTACCTCGTCCTCGCTCTGGGTTTTCTGCTGCTTGACGATGGCGCCCTCCTGCCTTATTTGCCACGATTTTGGAAAGTCCGTTTCCTCGCCAGCAAGGAGGCGAAACCGCTCGCAGAGTCAAAACGCGAGCAAAACTGGCGGAAGGCCCTGCGAACACAGGGCGCCACACTGAAGCTGGCGGCAACGGCCGTGCTGCTTACATGGATTTTCTACGCGACGCTGGCGGAAATGGTGTGGATGTTCAAACCGTTGCCGTTACCGGCGACGCCCCGTCTCCGCGCTGGAGCCCTTCGCATCGCCAACCGCTATGGGCTCTTTGCCGTCATGACGCGCGGCCGCTACGAAATCGAATTCCAGGGCTCGGGCGATGGACAAACCTGGCTCATCTATCCCTACCGCTTCAAGCCGCAAGATCCCGGCAAGCAGCGGCATTTATGCGCCGTATCAGCCGCGGTTCGATTGGAATTTATGGTTTGCGTCGCTCAGTTCGTGGCGTCAGGGAGCCAATCGTCGTGCGCACCGAACAACGGCTTCTTCAAGACGATGCCGATGTGCTTTTGCTTTTTGCCGGCAATCCATTCCCCCACGCGCCGCCGCGCCAAGTGCGCGCCGTAATCTGGCAATACTGGTTCTCAACACCCGCCGAAAAGCGCTCGCAAGGCCTTTGGTGGCGGCGGCAGCAGCTCGGCCTTTACGCCCCCACGTTGGAGCGGGAACCCGATGGAAAAATCGCTGTGCTGCAATGGCCGACCGCCCTGGAACCGCGCGAGTGACTTGTGGGATTGATTTCCGCAAGAAATAAGTAAAACCGGCAGGAATTGAGGTGAGTCAAGCGGACGGGTTCCTGGACTGGATATCTTCCTGTTGACAGAGACGAATGCTATTCGGGGAATCCTGGATCGAGGTGACGCGTTCCCCGGTGAAGTGCACGAAAACCGTCTTTGAAGGCGGCTGGCCGTAGATCCAATCTTCGGTGTCGTTCCCGTCGGAGTCCCGCTCGCGGATTTTGTGGTCCGGTTTCCCCATGGCGGCCACGACTTCTTCTCGGTCCATCCCCACAACGGCTTTGCGATCTTGGATTGCCTTCTTCATCTCTGGCGGCAGCGAATCGAACCACTGCACCGCCGCGGAACGCGCTTTTGCGAAATTGAGCGACCACGACGGGCTCCTGGCGGTGTCGCCGGTCGTAATGCCGGCACAGCCTTGTTGAATCGAGGAAGTCGGGGCCTGCCCCACTCCACTTGGTGCTGCTGAACCTCTAATTCTCCTCGTCAACGTCGTCTTGTCCTCGTCGGATGGTCAGGGTATGCCATGCCAATCTGGATATGTGGATCTGCACGCATCGTTCTTTCCGCAGCCACCACCATTTTTCACGTCCACGACAATGTCATCGTTTTGCGAAAAATCCGGGCTGGTGATGTGATCATTTTGTCACTCCGGTATCCGCTTCAGGCAGCGCCGTGCGTGGCCACCGCGCGGTGCGTAATTCGGCGTCCAAGGGCTTTCCCACGTTTAGCTGGAAGCCCTCTTTTGCTGGCCTGGCAATGGCTGGGTTTGGGCCTTTGCAATATCGCCAGTAATAACGATCGCTTTGGCGAAACTCACAAATTGTCCTGAAGTGTAGTGTTCTTCGCGCCGCTTGCTGGTTCAGTCTGGGACTGTGCCTGGCCCTGCGCGTCATTCGCGGACGGAATGGCATTTGGGAAAAGCGCTATCTCCTCGTCAGAAAGATCGCCGCTGCAATTCGTCGGCGGACGAAGGCTGTAGACCCGCCGGAACATCCGCAGATGCGGAAACGGAAAACGCCAAAGGTATGACGAGCCAGTTCGGCATAAGCAACCCGGGCCAGCACTACGAACCCTCAGGCATATTCTATGATGCAATGAAGCCGCTGAACAGGTACTCCTCAGATGGTGGCGTTTCTCCTTTACCCTTACTCAAAATGCGCTGAGGTGTACCCGCGGCGCGGTACGCCCATCGCATCAGATGGACACCACCTGGACGCCCTGGCGGTCAATGGTCGCGGCTAGAACTTCGGCCCCAGCCTCGATAACGGCCTTCTCCACACTTTCCCGGGCAATTCCTGGTTCGATCAGGAGGACCACGCAGCCGCCCCCGCCCGCCCCGCACACCTTCCCGGCCAGCGCTCCCTTGCGGCGCGCGCCTTCGATGACGCGGTCAATCGTCTTGGTGGAAATCGTTGGCAGGTTCCGCTTCCGGAAGGTCCACTCTTCGCGCATCAATCGGCCCGCCTCGCGCCAATCGTGCGCTTCGAGGGCCCGGCGCATTCCCTGGGCCACCGAGGAAATACGCTCGAGGCTGTTCTGCACCGCGCGCTTCCCGCCGATGTGCGCCTTGTAGACTTCCCAATTGTTGATGCCGTGCTGGCGGGGTTTGCCCGTGTAGCAAACCACCACGCGGCGCTCCAGTTCGTCGAGATTCACCCGCAATTCGACGCGATGTTCCCCGCCCGGAGGTAGTTCGATGGCGGCAGCGCCGCCAAAAGTCGGCGGGTAGTGATCCTGCGTGCCGGTAGGCACGCGGATGACGATGGCCTCCGCATCGCGGCTAATGTGGATCCAATCGACTTTGCTCTTCCCCGCCCCGGTAAAGCGGTCGAGCGCTGCGCAAAATCGCCACGGCCATCGCGCTCGAGCCGCCGATGCCCGCGCCCGCGGGAGCTTCGGAGTCGGTGGTGAGAGTGAGGCCGCCCTGTGGCTGGAAGAATTTCACAATTTCCGCGAGAAGCGGCAGGCGATAGCGCTTCGCCTTCACCAGCGCGGCAAACGAGGCAAAACTTTCTTCGCGCCGGATGTCGCGGGAGATCAGTTTGATCCTGCTATCGCTCGCAGGATGAGTCTCGATGGTGCAGGACGCATAAAGCGAAATCGCCGCGTTCACCGTGACCGCGCCCGTGTGAAACAAGTACAGCGGCCAGATGTCCAGCGTTCCCCCGGCAAAGTCCACGCGCGTCGGTGCTCTCGATTCAATGATCATGAAGTTCCGCGAAGCTGCTTCTGAGGAGTTTCAAGCCGAGCCAGTTTGACGGATCGAATCATTAAGCTCAAGCGAAGAAGATTCGGACAGTCCGCGGCAAGCCAATGGCGCCCCCGATCGCAGCACCGCATGCAATACATCTGCTCAGCTCTAAAAAGGGGAAGTTAGCTTTACCCCACGGAGGCGGCGCGATTGCGCGCGATGAGCTGCGGGCCGTCCTTTTTCTCTTGCGCGAGGGCGGGATTCGGTTCGAAACAGCGGCGGCAGCGGGCTTCGTAAGCACCCATCGCGCCGACGACGATCAGCTCCTCGCTCTCAACGAGTCGCTGTGTATGCACAGCAGGATTCCCGCAACGCACGCAAATCGCGAGCAGCTTGGTGATCTCCTCGGCGACGGCGAGGAGCCGCGGCATGGGTTCGAAGGGACGTCCGCGGTAATCGGTGTCCAGCCCGGCAACGATGACACGCTTCCCAAGATTGGCCAGCTTAGTGCACACCTCGACCACCTCATCGCCGAGAAACTGCGCCTCGTCAATGCCGACAACCTCGGTGCGCGGCGAAAGCTTTTCCATAATTTCCGCGGCTTTGAACACGTTGTCCGACGGAATCCCCAGGCCCGAATACGAGACGATCTCATTGACCGCATAGCGCTCGTCGATGGCCGGCTTGAAGATCTGCACGCGTTGCCGCGCGATCTCCGCACGCCGCAGCCGCCGGATCAACTCCTCGCTCTTTCCGGAAAACATCGGGCCAACAACGACTTCGATCCACCCCATGTTGCCTTTGACGATGTCCACAGTTGCTCCTTTGATTTTCGCCAATGTGTCGGCGATCGTAGGGGCGCGATAGATCGCTCCCCTACCGGCTCGCACCCAATGATGCGGCTGCGCGGTACATTCTCACATTATAGAATGGCGCGAACGCCGCGATCACCGCAACGCGAAACGCTTCCTGCCGCGTAATGAAATTGCTCGAAAGCACGCCCCAAGCGCCCTCCGCGTCGCGAATGCCAACGGCTCCAGCAAACTTATCGATCGCGGCGGAAAGCTCGACCCCATTCTCAAGTACTTCGTGCGCCAGAGCTGCCGGGACTTCGATACCACCGGAGCGCCCGTAATGGCCGCACTCGCCGTCGGTCACGTAGGCCCAGCTCTCCAGGAGCACCCGGCGGCCTCCGTTCTGCTCCGGGCCGGAATCTCGCTCCACCTCGTCCGGCGTTGCAGCTTCCTCCACTACGTCGAGGCCTCCCTCAAGCCCGATAAAGTACCGCCACGCTTCCCTGTTTTCGCGCGCCAGCTTCACCACTGCCTCGGCCCGCTGCCGCGCCCCGCGCATCAATTCCTCCCGCGAGGCTGGCGTGTGACTCACTCCGCTCGCAACCTCCACTCCCACGATTTCTATCTGCCTGTCCGGAGCGAGAAGACCCGAAAACTCACGCAGTGCCTCGTCCACGGCTTTGAGCTTGGGGCCGCGCTTGCTCCCTACCGCGAATATGATTTTTTCCACTTGTACGAAATCCGACGCGCCGATTCTAACGGTAGTTCGGCAGAAATTTCACTGAGAATTCATGAGGCTGAGGAAAACTCGGGAGGGTCATTTTCAAAAAGCTCATCCTTGCCGGAGGAGCAATGGAGCGGCCTATCGGAATCGAACCGACACCTGAACCTTGGCAAGGTTCCGTACTACCACTATACTAAGGCCGCTTAACGACATTATTCTTATAACACGCCCGCAGCGGCAGCGACAAGCCTTGCTTGCGAGCGCCGTCCCATCGCATGGATTTTTCTGCGGGAAAAGCTCAAGACACCTGGGTAATCCGGGCGGACTTCACGATCGGCGACCGGCGTTGCCGCTCGGCGAAACGCGATGCTTTGTCTTTATCGGTATACACGCGCCCGAATTTCTCGCCATCGGCGTAATACACGCTAACCAGCCAATGATGGTGCTTGCGGCGTCGATCTTTGCCGAAGGAAGTCTTCCCTCTTCTTGGACTCTTCTTTTTTTCAGTTTTTGTCACGATTCCCATCCCGTCTCTGGTGGGTCATTTATCTAACTATCTCAGGCAACCGGTGGCCGCGCAAGTACCGCCTAAGGTAGTAATGCGCGCCTAATTACAGCAGAAAAACGGGCAAACTGGAATCTGGATTTTCACGCGCGGCTAAATCGTCCTTCCCATGGCCTCCATCCCGCTACTTTAACAGTCCCATTTAAATAAGAATAACACCAGTTCGAAACATAGGGATGCGCGAGTCTCCCGCGACGTCACTTGCTCTTCACAAAGGCGCAGTCATCATTAAGGCTTCCCCGGTTACGTTCGTTGCAGACATCCCCTGCCAATTTGTCTGAAGAAACTGTTGCCAGGCATGAAACATTTTTCGAGATTCTGCGTCTTTACACATGAGGAGAAGGTAAGCTGCATGTGGCGGAGAAACATCATGATGACCACCGTCCCCAAACAACCGCCCCTCGTGGAAGATCTGCGAAACCATTCGCAGGAACAACTCGCGGAACTGCGTCAACTTCTAAGTATGGGCGCGCCTTCGCGACCTGATCCGCGCCGGCCTGGCTTTTATGAAATCGAGGGGCTTTCGAGCACCTTCTATGTCTTCAAGTATCCGACCGGCACGAAGGTGCTGTTGCTCGGCATTTGGGACCGCGAACGCGACCCGGTTGCGGAGTTGGTGGCGTGTTCCTGCCCGGCCGCCTGATTCCTTTTTTCGCTCCGCCTGCTGAACTTGCAAAGAGTAAGCGCCCCAGCCCGCTCGGGGCGCTTTTTTTTAGTCTTCCTCCAAATCCAGCGCAGCAGAGTTAATGCAATACCGCAATCCCGTCGGTTGCGGGCCGTCATCGAACAGATGCCCGAGGTGAGCTTCGCACCGGCTGCACTTGACCTCCGTGCGCCGCATCCCGTGGGCCAGGTCCGTCTCGGATTCGAGAGCGTCTTCGTTGGCAGGGGCGTAGAAGCTGGGCCACCCGGAGCCCGAGTGGTATTTTGTTTCAGAACGAAACAACGGCTGGCCACAACAAACGCACTTATACATGCCAGCCGCATCCGTATCTTCATATTCGCCGGTAAAGGGCTGTTCCGTTCCCTTCTGCCTGGTCACATAGTATTGATTCTGCGTGAGTTGTTTCTTCCACGCGGCCTCATCCTTACGAATTTTCTCTTCCATGGCTTTTCCCTGTCGAGTTTCTCTGTGGCACACCTCGTGCTCTATCTGATTCAGCGCACCTACTGGAGGTTTCAGCCCTTGCCGCGAATTGTGGTAATAGCAAGAGCCTCTCTCGAAAGTCACTATGCCAGAAGCACCGACGACCGAATACCCTGAGAAGCGCCGCACCCGCAGAGCTAAGATTGCCCGGCAGCTGCGCGTACGTCCCTCCGAACCGCGCGATGAGCACTTCGAAGATTTGCCCATCAGTGTGAACGCGTCCAGGGAAGGCGTCTACTTCACTACGCGGCGCAATTCTTACTACAAGGGGATGCGGGTGTTCGTGACGTTCCCCTACAGATCCCCCCACGATCCGATGAACTGCGAGTACGTCGGCCAAGTAGTCCGGGTCGAAGAGCTCGAGAATGGTAAGTTCGGCGTGGCCGTGCACTTGCAAATGACCATGAACTACAGCACCCCTACATCAAAGGTTTGAACCGCTTTTTTCATCGGGCACCCTCAATATCGAAACAGAGGCCGCGATGCCGCCGTCTTAACAGCTCGAATTCCAGGGTCAATCGGGAAATTCGGATAGAGCAAGTTGGAAAAATTGCGGCCTGTCATCGCGTTCTCCCAGTCCTTTGCATGAATCCCGCAACAGGCGGGAAATTTTCCAGGGAAATGCCTCCGGTTGACACGCGCACCGATTTCCATTAGTTTTGAACTTCGCAATGAACCGCACACACACCGTTCGGGCGCATCGGCACCATCATCACCACGGCCACACGCCGCGTCCGCTAAGGTGTGCATAGCGATTCGCTAAACAAAGCACTCTTCAGCCCGCTGGCGCAGCAAGCCCCAGCGGGTTTTTTGTTTTCAGGCTCTCGATTCTCAGGAGGCAGGAACGTGGAAATTGATTTTCAGAAAAGCGCCGGACTGGTGCCGGCCATCATCCAGGACCAGCGCACCGGCGACGTGCTGATGCTGGGCTTCATGAATTCCGCATCGCTCGCCGAAACGCAGCGCACCGGCGAAGTCGTGTTCTTCAGCCGCTCGAGGAACAAGCTCTGGAAAAAGGGCGAATCCAGCGGCCACCTCTTGAAAGTGCGCGAAATCTGCGTGGATTGCGATGCGGATGCCCTCCTCGTGCGCGTCGAAGCACTCGGCCCCGGCGTCTGCCACGAAGGTTATCGAAGCTGCTTTTTCCGCACGTTAGGCGCTGATGGGGCCGCAAGAATCATCGCCGAGCGCACCTTCGCACCCGAAACAGTCTACGGAGAGGAGAAGGCCCGATGAGCCGGCTGAAGCTGGGGATCCCCAAAGGCAGTTTGCAGGAAGCCACGCTCGATCTTTTTTCTCGCGCCGGCTGGAAAATCACGCTCGGTTCCCGAAGTTACGTGCCCACCATCGACGACTCGGAGATTGAATGCCTCCTCGTGCGTGCCCAGGAAATGGCGCGCTACGTCGAATCCGGCGCTCTCGACGCAGGCATCACCGGCCACGATTGGGTCGTCGAAACCGGTGCTGCCGTCGAAGAACTCTCCGAACTCGTCTACGCCAAGCAGCGACTGGCGCGCGTTCGCTGGGTGCTGGCCGTGCCGGAAGATTCAGCGATCCGCGAACCGCGCCACCTCGAAGGCAAAGTGATCGCGACTGAAGTTGTGAACATCACGCAAAACTATCTCGCCAAGCATGGCGTAAAAGCTCGCGTCGAATTCTCCTGGGGCGCCACCGAAGTCAAAGTCCCGCAGCTTGCCGATGCCATCGTGGAAGTGACGGAGACCGGCTCCTCGCTGCGCGCCAATCGCCTGCGCATCGTGGACACAGTCCTCGAATCCGCCACCGTCTTCATCATGAATCGCGCTGCCGTCGCGGATTCCTGGAAGCGCGAAAAAGCCGAAAATCTCATTCTCATGTTGCAAGGCGCCATCGCCGCCGCCAGCAAAGTCGGTCTGCTTCTCAACGTTCATCGCGACGATTTGAATGCCGTTCTCGGCGTTCTCCCCGCGCTCAAAAAGCCCACCATCTCCGCTCTCAGCGATCCCGAATGGGTCGCCATCAACACCATCGTCGAAGAAGCCGTGGTCCGCCAGATCCTCCCAAAACTCAAAGCGGCCAAGGCCCAGGGGATCGTCGAGTATCCCTTGAACAAGATTGTCCTCTGATGCGCATCCTCAAACTCACTCCTCGCACCGAAAAGTGGCTGCTCTCCCGCCGCGCGCGTCACGACGCCAAAGCCCTCTCCGTCGCCCCCGAAATCGTCGCCGACGTCCGCAAGCGCGGCGACACCGCCCTCTTTGCCTGGACGAAAAAGCTCGATTCCACCGATCTCGCTCGCACTGGCCTCTGGATCTCGCAAAAAGAAATTCGCTCCGCACAAAAGCGCGTGAGCTCCGATTTCCTCGCGGCCATCAGACAAGCCGCGAACAACGTCCGCAGCGTCGCTGAACAGCAGCTCCCCCGCCCCTGGACCATCGAAGTCGAGCCCGGCGTCAAGATCAGCCAGCGCGTTTCCCCCATTGAATCCGTCGGCTGTTACATCCCCGGCGGCCGCTTCTCGCTCGTCTCCACGCTCGTCATGACCGTCGTTCCCGCCCACGTTGCCAAGGTTCCGCGCATCGTCGCTGTCTGCCCGAAACCCAATCCCGAGCTCCTCGCCGCCGCGCACTTTCTCGGCATCAATGAACTCGCCCGCATCGGCGGCGCACAAGCCATCGCCGCGCTCGCCTACGGCACAAAGTCAGTTCCCCGCGTCGACAAAATCTTCGGGCCCGGCAATAAATATGTCACTGCCGCCAAGCAACTCGTCAGCAACGACTGCGCCATCGATCTTCCCGCCGGCCCCACCGAAGCCATCGTCCTGGCAGCGGAAGGCAACGCGCGCTGGATCGCTGCCGATCTGCTGGCCCAGGCCGAACACGCAAAAGATGCCGCAAGCTTTCTTGTCACCACATCCCGCTCCCTCGCCCGCGAAGTGCGGCGCGAAATCGAGTGGCAACTCGCTGAATTGCCTCCTGGGTTTGCGCGCGTTTCCACCGAGATTTCCGGAGCGATCCTCGTCGCGGATTCTCTCGATCACGCCTGCGAATTTGTCAATCGCTTCGCTCCCGAACATCTCAGCTTTCCCGAAAACGCCGGAAAACTCCTCGCAAAAATGCGCTCCTCCGGTACTGTTTTTCTCGGCCCCTGGGCCGCGCAGCCGCTCGGCGATTACGTCTCCGGCAGCAATCACGTCCTTCCCACCGCCGGCTGGGCGCGCAGGCGCGGCGGTTTGTCCGCGGCGGATTTTGTGAAGTGTATCAGTGTGCAAACCATAAGCCGCCCCGGCTTCCTTCGTCTCGCCGACGCCGCCGAAACTCTGGCAGAATCCGAAGGCTTGCTCGCACATCGCAACGCCGTGAGGATCCGCCGATGAAGGTTCACTTGCCTGTTCGCGCCGCCGTTCTGAACCGCCGCACTTATGAAGCGCCCGCCGAAGGCCGCGCCGATAAACTGCGTCTCGACTTCAACGAAAACACATCAGGTTGCTCTCCTGCGGTGCGGCGCGCGCTCGCAAAGCTGACGGCGAAGCAACTCGCCATGTACCCGGAATACGCGACGTTCACCAAGCGCATGGCTCGCTATTTCCGCGTTCGCCCGGAAGAATTGCTCCTGACCAACGGTGGAGATGACGCGCTCCGCGTTTTCTTCGACACCTTCGTCGACCCCGGCACGAGCATCCTCATCTGCGAGCCCACTTTTCCCATGTACCGCTACTGGGCCGAAATTTACGGCGCTCGCATCCATGCTCTCCATTTCGGCTCCGAAATGGAGTTCCCCCTCGACGCCTTCATCGCCGCCCTGCAAAAAAAGCCGCGTGTCCTTTTCATCGCCAATCCCAACAATCCGACGGGAACACTCCTCCATCCAAACGACGTGAGAAAAATCTTGCAAGCCGCCCAGCATACGGCCGTCGTGATGGACGAAGCCTACGCGGAATTCGCCGGTTTCTCCGTCGTTCCCTGGATTCGCCAATATCCGCAATTGTTCGTGGCAAGAACCTTTTCGAAAGTAGCCGGCCTCGCGGCACTGCGCCTCGGCGCCGTGATCGCCTGCGAGAAATCGCTCGCTCTCGTCCGACGCGCCATGCCGCCCTTTCCCGTAAATCTCGCGGCATTGGTCGCCGCCCATGCCGCCGTTGGCGATCGCGCAACAATGCAACGCTATGTGCGCGAAGTGAAACGCTTGCGCACCTGGTTCGCCGCGGAATTAGAGATACTCGGCGTGAAATCCTATCCCAGCGCCGGAAATTTCCTCCTCGCCAACTTCGGCCCCGCCGGTCCGCCGCTCTTTCGAAAGCTCGAGCGGCAAGGCATTCTTCTCCGCGACCGCAGCAAAGACATCGGCTCCGGCTTCGCTCGCATCACCATTGGAACTCAACCCGAAATGCGCAGCCTCCTGACCTCCATTCGAAAGGATTACCGGCCGCCGGCTTGAACGCCGCGGCCCTAAACAACCCGACCATGCCCCGCACCGCCGCTATTCACCGCAAGACCAACGAGACGGACATCCGCCTCAAATTAAATCTCGATGGCCGCGGTACCGCAGGTATCTCCACGGGCATCCGCTTCTTCGACCACATGCTGGAGCTCTTCGCGCGCCACGGCGCTTTCGATCTCGATCTCACCGCTCGTGGCGATCTCGATGTGGACCAGCATCACACCGTCGAAGACGTCGGCATCACGCTCGGCGAAGCCGTCGCAAAAGCTCTTGGCTCCAAGCGCGGCATCTTGCGTGCCGGATATTTCCTCATGCCCATGGACGAGACGCTTGCCGCCGCCGCCGTGGATCTCTCTGGCAGGCCCTATTGTGTTGTCAACGCGAAGATCTCTGCCAAGCGCGTCGGCGATTTCCAGGTCGAACTCCTCGAGGATTTTTTCCAGGCCTTCGCGCAATCCGCCAAAGCCAACGTGCATCTCCGTGCCCTCTACGGACGCTCCTCTCATCATCAGGTCGAGGCCATTTTCAAAGCCTTCGCCCGCGCTCTGCGTTTCGCCGTCTCCCGCGACAAGCGCCTGCGCAAAGTTCTGCCCAGCACCAAGGGCCTTCTATGAAGGTCACCATCCTCGACTACGGCGCAGGCAATGTTCCCTCCGTCGAGCGCGCTTTGCAGCGCCTTGGCGCGGAATCGCTTCGCACGATTTCACCCGATTGCATTGCAAAGGCGCAGGCCTTGCTCCTTCCCGGTGTCGGACACTACTCCGCTTTGGTTCGCGCCCTCGACGAACAACAATTGCGCGCCCCGCTTCTAGACGCCGTCGCTGGCGGTGTTCCCTTCCTCGGCATCTGTCTCGGCCTCCAGGTCCTTTTCGAATCGAGCGAGGAAGCCCCGTTACTCCGCGGCCTAAATTTGCTGCCCGGACAAGTCCGCGCCTTGCCCGCCACGGTGAAACTTCCCCACATGGGCTGGAATCAGCTCGCCAAAAAACGCGAATCGCGCCTCCTCGCTGGCGTCGAGCCCTCTGCTTATTTTTACTTCGCTCACTCCTACGCGGCCCTCGATTCGAATGGCTCTTGCTCGGCAACCTGCATTCACGGCGCGGAATTTACCGCCGTCGTCGAAAAACAGAACATTTTCGCCGTGCAATTCCACCCGGAGAAAAGCGCCGGCGCCGGCGCTCGCGTTTTGCAAAATTTTCTGAGGATCGCCGCATGAGCCTGGCGCATCGCATCATTCCCTGCCTCGATACCGACGGTGGGCGCGTCGTCAAGGGCGTGAACTTCGTCGGCCTGCGCGATGCCGGTGATCCCGTCGCCCTCGCCCGCCGCTACAATGCCGAAGGCGCGGACGAACTCGTCGTCCTCGACATCGCTGCCTCGCGCGATCGCCGGCCCACCTTTCTCGAAACCATCCGCCGCGTCGCCGCCGAGCTCGCCATCCCGCTCACCGCCGGCGGCGGCATTCGAACGCTCGAGGACGCCCGTGCCGTGGTGCGCGCCGGCGCTGACAAGGTCACCGTGAATACCGCCGCCGTCGCACGGCCCGAATTGATCTCCGAATTGTCGCGCGAGTTCGGCGCGCAGGCCGTCGTCCTAGCCATTGACGCCAAACGCGCCGGCGAACATTGGGACGTCATGGTACGCGGCGGACGCGAATCCGCTTCGCTCGATGCCCTCGCATGGGCAAACCAAGGCGTCGCCCTTGGCGCAGGAGAAATTTTACTGACCTCCGTCGATCGCGACGGCACACAGATCGGCTTCGACACTCCTCTCACCGCCGCCATCTCCAAATCCGTCTCCGTCCCTGTCATTGCTTCCGGCGGCGCAAAATTGCCCGGGCACTTCCTCGAAATTTTCACGGAAGGCGCCGCCGACGCCGCGCTCGCCGCTTCCATATTTCATGACCGCGTGCAGTCGATCCGCGATTTGAAGCAATGCCTCTCGGAACTCGGCATCGAGGTGCGTTTCCCGTGCTGATTCCCTGCATCGATTTGCAAGGCGGCCAGGCCGTCCAGTTGGTTCACGGCCGCAAACTCGAGTTGGCCGTCGCGGACGTCTTCGGCCTGCTCGAGAAATTCAGGAAATATCCATGGCTGCATGTCATTGACCTCGATGCCGCCATGGGAAAAACCGCGAACGACGATCTAGTGCGTGAACTGTGCCGGAGAGCGCGAAAAGATTTCGGCATGAACGTTCGCGTCGGCGGCGGCATTCGAACCGTTTCGCGCGCCCAAGAACTCGTCCGCTGCGGCGCCAGTCAAATTATCGTCGGCAGCGCCGCTTTCTACTCCGGTAAAGTGAACACTGCTTTCCTGCGCCGCCTCGTGCAAAAAGTTTCTCGCAAGCGCGTCGTCATCGCACTGGATACCGATCGCGGCCGAGTCACCATTCACGGCTGGCGCAAACGATTAACTCTGCGACCCGAAAAAGTCATGCCGCAGCTCGAGCCCTTCTGCTCCGCATTCCTCTGCACCGACGTGGACCGCGAAGGTACCCTGTCCGGCGCGAATCTCGAATGGTTTCGAAAGCTGCGCGCCGCCTCGTCGCATCCCATCATCGCCGCCGGTGGCATTCGAACGCGCCGCGAAATCGCCGCCCTCGAAACACTCGCCATGGACGCCGCCGTCGGCATGGCCCTCTACAAAAACCTCCTCCGCTAGCCTCTTCTCCAGAGGCCGTCGCCAATCTCGGTGCGCCGCATCCAACCTGTCTCACTTCACGGCGTACGAGCCAGCTTTGCACCCGCTTGATGTAGTGGCGGGTCTTTAGACCCGTTCTTTTCTTTCTTTTTGCGACAAAAGCCGCCCGTAGCGGCGCGCCCTTAATGGAGAAGAATATGGACCAGTCACTAGTCACCAGCTACCTTGCCTCAGCTTCGGCATTCAGAATCGGTTCGCCCCCGGCAACTTCCGTCTTGCGCCGCAATACGCGCCGTGCTAGCTTTGGCGAATAAAAGGCGAACTGCCTAAAGGGGTTTTCCAGAATGCCGGAATCGCTCGCTGTTCGCAGGGCTGGCCTTTCCTCCGCCATCACCCGCGTCCACGAAGTCCTCGACGCCTTTGCCGCGCGCGACCATAACGGCGAAATCCTCACCGCCGTGCGCTACTTTCCCGCGCGTGAAGCACAATGGGCGGACTTCCCCACTTGGGTCCATCCGGATCTCGCCTCCGCCTACGCCGCCAAGGGCATTCGCAACCTCTATACCCATCAGGCTGAGGCGGCGGAAGCCGTCCACGCTGGAAAGAACATCGTCATCGTCACGCCCACCGCTTCCGGCAAGACGCTCTGCTACAACCTGCCCGTCCTCAACGCCGTCCTCGAAAATTCAGACGCCCGCGCACTCTACCTCTTCCCCACCAAGGCCCTCGCCCAGGACCAGCTCGCGGAGCTCCATGACCTCAACCAGCGCCTGGAAAACCGCTTCGGCGTTTTCACTTACGACGGCGACACTCCCAGCGACGCCCGCAAAGCCATCCGCGAAAAAAGCCACATCGTCCTCACCAATCCGGACATGCTCCACACCGGGATCCTGCCGCATCACACCCGCTGGACGCGTCTGTTCGAAAACTTGCGCTACATCGTCCTCGACGAGCTCCACACCTATCGCGGCGTTTTCGGCAGCCACTTGTGCAACGTTCTCCGCCGCCTTCGCCGCATCGCCCGTTTCTATGGCCGCGATCCGCAATTCATCTGCTGCTCCGCCACCATCGCCAATCCAGGCGCGCTCGCCTCGCGCCTTCTCGAATCCGAAGTCGAGGTTTTGAATGCCAACGGCGCTCCCGCCGCGGAAAAAACTTTTGTCTTTTACAATCCGCCGGTCGTCAATCGCGCCCTCGGCATCCGCCGCAGTTACATCAACGAATCCTCGCGCGTCGCCCAGGAATTTCTGAATCACGATCTGCAAACCATCGTCTTCGCGAATTCTCGTTTGCACACCGAAATTCTTCTCACCTATCTGCAGCAGGCCAATCCGCAACCCCCCGGTAAACCGGAATCCATTCGCGGCTACCGCGGCGGCTACTTGCCGGGCGAGCGCCGCGAAATTGAGCGCAGTCTTCGCGATGGAAAAATTCGCGGCGTCGTTTCCACCAGCGCTCTCGAACTGGGCATTGATGTTGGTTCTCTTGACACCGCGGTCATGGCCGGCTATCCCGGCACGATTGCCGCTACCTGGCAACGCGCTGGCCGCGCTGGGCGCCGTAGCGGAAGTTCCTGCGCGGTGCTCGTCGCCTCTTCGGCGCCGCTCGATCAATTCATCGTTCGAAACCCCGACTATTTCTTCGGCAACACGCCCGAGCACGCTTTCATTCAGCCCGACAACCTCGAAATTCTCATCAATCACCTGAAATGCGCCGCGTTCGAATTGCCCATCGCTCCCGATGAAAAATTCGGCGATGTCGACCTCCCCGATCTTTGCGCGCGCCTCGCCGAAGCCGGCTTTCTCCACCTCGCCGGCGATCGCTATCACTGGACCCACGAAGCGTATCCCGCCAATACCATCAGTCTCCGCTCTGTCACCAGCGACAATTTTGTGATTATTGACATCACGGGCGAGCCCAATGTGATAGGCGAAATCGATTTTCCCAGCGCACTCGTCTTTGTCCACGAAAAAGCCATCTACATTCACGGCGGCCAGCAGTATCACGTCGAGCATCTGGACTTCAAGGAACGCAAAGCCTACGTAAAACAAGTCGACGTCGACTACTACACCGACGCCATCCGCTACACCCAGGTCCGCGTCATCGAAATCACCGCCACTGCACGCGCTCAAGATTCCACCGCCAACCTGTACAGCGAGGTCATCCTGCCTGCCCCGCGCTTCGCGGGGAGCGAAGCGAAGGACCTCAACGTAAGCCTCGCCGACAATGCCTCCGCCCACTCCCAAGGCGATGTCCTCGCCAATCCTCCGGCCGTCGGCGCTATCCCCTCCGTCATTCCGAACGGTGCGAAGCGCAGTGAGGAATCTCTCTTCGCCCATTCTCATTCGCACGGGGACGTCCTCGTTCGTTCCCAAGTTGTCGGCTTCAAGAAAATCAAATTCTTCACCAACGAAAATGTCGGCGCCGGCAATCTCGAACTCCCCGAAAACGAAATGCACACGACATCCTACTGGATCACCCTGGAGCGCCCCTTGATCGAGTCCCTTACCTACTCCGTCAGCGAGCGGCAAAGCGGCATGTTCGGCCTCTTGCACGCGCTTGAATCCGTCGCCACGCTTCTCCTCATGTGCGACCGGCGCGACCTAGGCGCCGCCATCGGCGAAAATCCTCCGGCTGCGGATTCTTCCTCCGAGTCTGTAGGGGCACGATATATCGTGCCCCTACAGCCAGACGATCCCACCATAGAATCTGATTTCTCCCCGGCCAGTCTTCGAGACGCGCTCTCTGACAACGCCAAAGAATTCTTCGAACCGAATTTGTATCTCTACGACGCTTATCCCGGCGGCATCGGTTTTTCCGAACCGCTCTTCCGCGCGCACGATCTGCTCGTGCAAAAAACACGCGAGCTCATTTCCTCCTGTGAATGCCAGCAGGGCTGCCCCTCTTGCGTCGGCCCCGCCGGCGATCTCGCCCCGCGCGCGAAGGAAGCGGCGCTCGCCATTCTCGACCGGCTGTGTGCGTAAATGCCTGGAGCCTCCGACAAATTTTCGCGTCTCGCGGCTCTGAAGCCGGCACGTCCCATGCCCGCGCGGCCTGCAGCGCTGCGCGCGCCCGGCGAAGAAGATGTGCTTGGACAACTTCTCGGCGCGGGTGTCGCGAAGAATCATTTTGGCGATCATCTCGTCGTGCGCAACTGGTTCTCCACTCCAGAATTCACCGATCCCTCCGCGGTTTCCCTTGAACTTCTCTCCCGCACCCGCGATGAATCTCTCTCGCGCAAGTCTCGTGCTGCATTGGAGGATCCGGAAAAGTGGCTCTTCCTCGACACGGAAACGACCGGCCTCGCGGGCGGCACCGGCACTTACGCTTTTCTCGTGGGCCTGGCGTGGTGGGACGCGGGCGGATTACAAGTTGAGCAGCTCTTCATGCGGGATTTTACCGAAGAGTATTCCATCCTGCACGAGCTTGCCGCGCGCATCGCCGAGCGCCCCGTGCTCGTTACCTTCAACGGAAAATCGTTCGATTGGCCGCTGCTCGAAAACCGCTTCACGATGACGCGGTCCATCGCTGCGCCAAAACTGGCCGCGCATCTTGACCTGTTGCATCCCGCACGGGCGTTGTGGAAATTGCGCCTCGGCTCGGTGCGGCTCGTGGAACTCGAACGCCGCGTCCTCGACGCGCCGCGGCTCGGCTGGCATCGCGAGGACGACATTTCCTCCGCGCTCATTCCACAGTTTTACTTCGACTACTTGCGCGGCGGGAGCGCCGACCCGCTCGCGGGAGTCGTGCGGCACAACCAGATGGATTTGCGCGGGCTGGCCGCTCTCTTCGGCAAAATCGATGCGCTGCTCTCCGAAGGACCGGGCGGCGCGAGCGAAATCGAAAGCCTGGATCTTTTCGGGCTCTCGCGCTTCCTGCAGCGGCGCGGGGAGGCGAACCGCGCGCATGCCGCCTGCGCCCAAGCGCTGGAAATTGGGCTGCCCGCCGAGTTTCGCCCGAAGGCTCGCCGCGATCTCGCGCAGATGGCCAGGCAACGCGGCGAGCACGCGCGGGCCGCGGAGATCTGGCAGGACATTATTAGTGATCCGCACGACGGCGTGCATGCGTGCGAACAACTCGCGATCTATTACGAGCGCCACGCAAGGGATTTGGGCCGCGCGGCGGAATTTGCCGGACTGGCGCTAGCAAAACTCAGGCGCCAGCGCGCCGCATTGCGCGATCCGTATCTCGCGGCGCGGTGCGCGCGGAAGGAGAAAAAATTCCAGCAACGAATCCTGCGCCTTCAGCGGCGCATGAAGAGCAGCGATGGCCCGCCTGGACCGCTTCTTTCGGAGCAGCGCCTGACGTAATTGTCCCAACCATTTCAGACAGTCCCGCTGAAAAGAGATTTCTCGCTTCGCTCGAAATGGCGGCGCAGGGGCCTTCTGCGTCTTCCGGGGGTGCAAAGAACTTGGCGGTCTTTTCCGGCTTGGTGCGGAGGTGCTCGGGTTTCTGCGGAGGCAGCGGCCAAGCGAGCGCGCGAATCAGAGAGTCGAAGACGTTGCGAGGAGCGCCTTCCACGGTCACGCACTCCGTTCCAAAGCAGTCCAAGAAAACGCCGCCATCGGGAGCATCGAAAGAGAAAAAATTGGGAAGGCGGAACAGATTGGCGCGCTCGGAATATTTCTTTTCAAGGGCTTCGGAATATTGGCCGAAGAAACGCGCGGCATGTTCCTCGCTGTCCCAGTGCAGGCGGGTGACCAGAATCAGATTTTTGGTTTGCTTCTGCTCGAAAAGAACGTAGCGGTCGCCGTCCCAGGCCGCGGCCAATTTCTTCGCGCGCTCGTCGTCGAGGAATTGCTTGAAGACTTCTTTCCAGCCGAATTCTCCCATGACGTTTTCATCGAGCTTCGACCAGCTTTTGCCAAGCATTTTTTCGAGTGGAGGAAGCGCCACGCTCGAAGGAACTTTTCCGGATTTATAGAACGCGGGGTGAAGAATCTGCTGTGTGGAAACCGGGGGCTTCTCGAACACGCCGGGAAGAGCCGACCAGCCGCTGTTCCTCATCACCGCGGCGGAAAAATTGAGCCCGGCGAAATATGGAAAGATCAAAACATCCTTGAGGAAAGGCGGAGCTTTTTGCAGTGTCGGAGTGCTTCCCAGATCGCCAATTAACATTCCAGGATCGAAATCGGGCAGATCCTTGAGGGAGCGTCCCGTGCCAAGCATCAGGTAATCCACCATGGCGGCCATGGCGCTGCCTTCGAGCACCGCATCGCGGGCCAACTCAGCATCATCATTGGGCCGCGCCGCCCGGCTCCATGCTTCAATCTGGAAATGCTGATCTTCGAGGGCGTGGGTCAGCTCATGGGCCATGACCATGCGCTGATCGGAAAGCGGGCTCCAGTCGGCGATGTAAAATTCGCGTGTCTTGGGGTCGTAGAGCCCTTCGACCTGCTCGGTGAGCACATTCACCATGAAGGTATCGAGATCGAATCCCTTGGGGAGCAGACCAAACGCCTCGGCGCCGCGGGCGCCGGCGTAGCGCTCGGCGGGATTTTTGTCCTCGTTCATCTGTTTGGTGACGAAAGCACGAATTTCCTCGCGCGAGCGCAGGGATTTCTTCAGAGGGGTCAGGAGCTTGAGGCCGGTGATGTCGCTCATCTGGCCCAAGACTTCGTCGGCGGCGGCGAGGAAGTCGGCATCGGTGGTGGCAGGCTTGGCGCTTGCAGAAGACGGAGTGGCAGAAGCTTCCTGAGCGCGAACGGCGAGAGCGCCAGCCAGAGAAACCAGGGACAAAAGCGCAATGCCGAGGATCGAAAGCGTGCGTTTCCAGCCGGAGGCCATATCTTTTGCAGAATAACAGATTCCTGATGGGGCCGCCGCGCGCGGCGATAGGTTGTAGGACGGATTGGTCATGCCGGTTTTTTCTCGGGGTCGTCGCGGCGTGGACGGGAAATATCGATGATGGATAGAAGGCCGTCGTCATCGGCGGATCGGGCCATGGCTTTGCGTTCGATGGCGGTGACGGTGCGGAGGAGCTGGTTGGTGATGTAGGCGAGGACTGCGGTGCGGCGAGGAGGGACACGCCCCTCGGCGACGAGCCTGCGGCAGCGGCCCTTGCGATTGTGATGCTTGCAGCGGCTTTCGTTGGGCAACGGAGAGACAGCAGTTTCATTGATATTGTTGGAGTTAGCGGTATCGGTGTTCATATTCTTTCTTCGATGGGAAGGCGGAAAGAGCCGCCACCCGGCATTTTTTGTAAGAGCGGATTCTAAAGGGGTTACAACGTCACAGTGACGGAGGGAGCCAGAAGATGCGGATATTAAAGGAGTGGTAGGAGCTGAATTTTCGTCACAGTGAGGGGCGTGACGAGGGCAGGGGTGTGGCAAGAACAGGACTGGGAAACGGGGAGCGAGTCGAGAATTCACGAGTCATGATAGCATGGGAAAGTTACCATGTTAATTACGATTACGCTGTGGTACTAGATTCGAATCAATTTAATAGTACTTTCGAACGAAACCTGCGAGGCGAGGGGATCGACTGATTCAATCCGAGTGAGCAAAGGATTTCGGGCGGAGTCCTGAAGATCATCTTGGTTGGCGAAGGGTGAGCGATGCAAAACGAAAGAGACCGGGGATCTATTCACTTGCTTTTTGCAAGTGAGATTGATACGGTGTAGCGCGTGTCCAAGAGACCAAAGTCGAAACAGCGCTCGGGCTGCCCGGTGAGTAGCTCACTGGAGGTCTTGGGGGACCGCTGGTCGCTACTGATTATCCGCGACCTGATGGTTCGGGGGTACCGGACTTTCAAGGAGTTCCAGCAATCGGGCGAAGGGATTGCGACGAATATCCTGGCGGACCGGCTAAAGAAACTAGAAGCGGCGGGGATCATCACGGCGGAGGCAGAGGAGTTGGATCGAAGAAGAGTGAACTACCGGTTGACGGACAAAGGGATTGACCTGGCGCCGGTGCTGCTCGAGTTGCTGATCTGGGGAGCGCGGCACGAGGAGACGGCGGCGTCCTGCTCGGTCATCGCGGAAATGGCGAAAAACCGTGAAGAGATCCTGGCGGAGGTGCGTCGAAGATGGCAGGAGCGCGACCCGACTCCACTGTTACCGCCGGCTGTGATTACCGGGGCGGGTTTTCCATCGTGACGAACGCCGATGGAGGAGTGGGCCTCTTGCGAAAGGTGCTGTTCACCGGAGCGCACAGCGAGCGGCACACGAAACAGAATCTTGAAGTGAAGACGGATACGAATTATTCGAAGAAGTGAAGCAGAAGCGCTGCTGGAACAAGGGCGGCGCACGATTGGCAGACCGTGATGAAGATTTTGGATTGGGTTTGAGAGTAAATGCGCGGAGCACAGAAAGGAGTGAGAGATGAGCAAGGTACGAGTGCTGGTGGGGACACGGAAGGGCGCGTTTGTGCTAACGTCGGACGGCAAGCGCGAGAATTGGCAAATCAGCGGGCCGCATTTTGCGGGGTGGGAAATTTACCACATGAAGGGATCGCAAGCGGACCCGAACAGGATCTATGCGTCGCAGACCAGCGGGTGGTTCGGACAGATCATTCAGCGCTCCGATGACGGCGGCAAGACGTGGATACAACCCGGTACGCCTCCGGGCGAGCCGACGAGCGCGCCTGGGGGATTTCCGAAAGGCGAGAGCAATAAGTTTGTATACGATGTCAGCGCGGAAACCGGCAAACCTCTCACCACGCATCAGTGGTATGACGGCAAGCAGCATCCCTGGGAATTCAAACGCGTCTGGCATATTGAACCGTCGCTGACGGACCCGGATACCGTGTACGCGGGAGTGGAAGATGCCGCGATATTTCGTTCGACGGACGGTGGCAAGTCGTGGCAAGAGCTATCGGGTCTGCGAGGCCACGGCACAGGTCCCCAATGGCAACCGGGCGCGGGCGGGATGGGCTTGCACACGATCATTCTGGATCCGAGCAATGCGCGGAAAATTTACGTAGCGATTTCGGCGGCCGGGGCGTTTCGCACCGATGATGGAGGAACGACCTGGAAACCGATCAACCGTGGGCTCGTTTCGCAATACATTCCTGACCCGAACGCGGAGGTCGGGCACTGCGTTCACCACATCGCGATGCACCCGTCGCGGCCGGGCGTACTGTTCATGCAAAAGCACTGGGACGTGATGCGCAGCGACAATAGCGGCGATCAGTGGCATGAGGTGAGCGGGAATTTGCCGACGGACTTCGGATTCGTGGTTGACGTTCATGCGCACGAACCGGAAACAATTTACGTGGTGCCGATCAAGAGCGACGGCGAGCACTTTCCGATGGATGGGAAGCTGCGCGTTTACCGCAGCCGGACAGGCGGAAACGAGTGGGAGGCGCTCACGAAGGGCCTGCCGCAGAGCGACTGCTACGTGAATGTGCTGCGCGACGCGATGGCCGTGGATTCGCTCGACAAATGCGGCATCTATTTTGGAACCACCGGCGGACAAGTGTATGCTTCGCCTGATGCCGGAGACAGTTGGATGCCCATCGCCCGACATCTTCCGGCAGTACTTTCCGTGGAGGTTCAAACGCTGTCATGAGCCAGACCGGAACTCGAGCAAAGATCCGAGTGGTACTCCCGGCGCACCTGCGAACGCTGGCGAAAGTGGGCAGCGAAGTGAGCGTCGAAGTGGAGGGCCCGGCCACGATGCGCGCGGTCCTCGATGCGGTCGAGGCTCGCTATCCGATGCTATGCGGAACGATTCGCGACCACGTCACGCAAGAGCGGCGGCCGTACTTGCGGTTCTTTGCTTGCGCGGAGGACATGTCGCACGAAGCTCCGGACACCCCGCTACCAGACGCAGTCGTATCCGGCACCGAGCCCTTTCTGGTGATTGGTGCGATTGCCGGGGGCTAAGAACCGGCTTGGATTGCGAAATGGCGGCAGTGCGATAGGACGCAGATGGCCGGAGACATTTGCGAATTGAACCGACTGACTTTGGTCTGCTATTTTCCGGGATCCAGCCTGATCTGCTGCGAATCCTCGGCAATGATCTCGGGTAGGCCGTCATAGGCCGTGATCTTACCGCTCACGCAAATGCGCTTCCCCTTATAGTCGTCCTCCGGAGTTCCGAATTTGCTGCGGTTGTTGCCCCAGATCACTACGGTAAAGATCTGATTCGGGAAGGGTTTGTCCAGGTTAAGAAAGGTCGGTTCGCCTTTCGATGTGGTTGCAAATCGGGTGCTGACAACTTCACCGCAGACAGTGGCAGTTTCACCAAAATGTTCCCTAGCCTCGGTGGCAGTTAACTTCTTTTGGGCGCTTGCTGGAACGGTAAAGATGGCGAGCAAGAACAGAATCAGGGACATGCGGCGCACGAGGTTCGCCATACAAATCTCCTCAAGATGACATGGAGGGCGGTACTAGAACCCAGCTTCATTTTCTCATGGGGAAAATCAGTCAAAAGCATTTTTGTAATGACATGTGAGCAATGCGCAAAGGTTGCGGTCGAGAAACAGGCGCTCCTGCTGCTAGGACCGGAGCCCCAAACGATGGCGGGAGGGCTAGGTCGCGCAGCCCAATAGGCTGGAGGCTCGGCGAGAGGGTAGTATTCGCGGCGTTCCTGTGCTAAAGAGGGGCCCCGGAGTGACAGGAGGGCTTATGCGCGGACAGCAAAAGCTGGGCTTCGGGCTGCTGGTGCTGCTACTCGTCCTTGGTACGGGCGTTCCGGCATCTGGGCAGACGGCGGCAGGGCAACCGCCGGATAAAACCATCGCGGTATTCGGCCAGAGCATTCACTACTGGGATGTGGGATCGGGGCCCGTGGTGGTACTGCTGCATGGGCTGGGGAGCCGCAAGGAAGACTGGATGCCGGTCCTCGAGCCGCTTTCACAAAAGCACCGGCTGCTGGTTCCGGATCAGATCGGATTCGGGCGCTCCGATAAGCCGCTTCTCGATTACAACATTCAAACGTACGTAGATTTCCTGAGTGAGTTTTTGCGAGAATTGAAGGTAGAGAAAGCGAGCCTTGTGGGGGAGTCGCTGGGCGGATGGATCGCGGCGCTATACGCGGTGGAGCTATCCGGCGGAGTGCACCTGATCCCGGTGGAGAAGCTCGTGCTCGTGGATGCCGCGGGACTGAAGCAGGACAAGGCGATCCCGGACCTGAATCCGAGTTCGCTGGCGGCCATGCGCGCGCTGATGGAAGCGGTCTTTTTCGACACCAGCTGGCTGGACGAGAATGCGCTGCGGAAGATCTTTACAGACAAGCTTGCGACGAAAGATAGTTACACGGTTCGAGCACTGCTCGGCAATCCGATGCTCGGCACGGAAATGCTGGACAATCAGTTGGCGAAGATCAAGGCGCCGACGCTGGTTTTGTGGGGAAAACAAGATACTTTGCTGCCGATCGCGGCGGGAGAACGCTACGCGGCGGGAATTGCGGGGGCGCGGCTGGTCAGCTTCGACAAGTGCGGGCACGTGCCAGCGATTGAAAAAACGGAGGAATTCGTCGCGGCGGTGGGACCGTTCCTGGGCGGCGCGGTCGCGGCGGCGCACTGAGCGATTCGCGGCAGCGGAGAACACACGGCCTTCAACAAAGAGATCGAAGGACGCAAGGAGGTCACATGCTGGGTTCCTATCCACTGGTGGCGTTCGTGGCAACCTGTAATGCCGAACGAGCCAAAGCGTTTTATCGAAATGCGCTGGGGCTGCGGATGGTGAGTGAAGATTGGGCGGCAGCGATCTTCGATGCAAATGGGACCACTTTGCGAGTTTCGAAGGTACAGGAGCTGACGCCGGCGAAGTTCACCGTTCTGGGCTGGAATGTGCCGGATATTGTGGCAACCGTGGACGGGCTCGTAAGGGCCGGAGTGAAAATGGAACGCTTCGGCGGAATGCTAGAGCAGGACGGACGCGGCATCTGGACAGTGCCGGGAGGGAGCACGCGGGTGGCGTGGTTCAAGGACCCGGACGGAAACACGTTGAGCGTGTCGCAGCCTTGAAATGGCACGGAACATTGGGGTGTACACCACGGCAAGGAGATCGTTTGCTTCCAGTCTGCGGTCGGGGAAGGCAACATGGGTTCCTGGTGGAAAACGGAAAAAACCCGCGAGGCGGCCGCGTAAGAAATGGAGGCTGGGATGGCATCGGAGCAAGTAACTGGCGGGCGAGAGATGCCCGTCGCGGAGGCGGTTTCTCTTGGTGACCTTGTGAAATACCAAGCGGGGTCGGTAGTAAGCCGGACGATCGTAAAGCGCCCGGTGGGGACGGTGACGCTGTTTGCGTTCGACAAAGGCGAGGGGCTGAGCGAGCACACGGCGGCATACGACGCGCTGGCCCACGTGTTGGAGGGCGAAGCGGAAATAGTGATTTCCGGGAAACCGATGCGGACGAAGGCAGGCGAGGCGGTGCTGATGCCTGCGAATCAGCCGCACGCATTGAAGGCCATCACACGATTCAAGATGGCGTTAACGATGATCCGCGCGTGACAGGGAAAGGGCCGGACCGGCTTCAACGCTCCCGCGTTCCAAATTGGTTACGGGGTGTGCCAAAAAGAACGGGGCAAATCGTCGTATCATTGTGATCAGGGGTTTTCTTCCGGAGGCTGACATCGCTTATCAAGAGAAACGTCGTTCGCCCAGATATTCATTTATCGCCAGCGCGGAGCTGATCGAGCAGAAAGCGGATGTGCGGATCGCCTCGCGAGTCAGCGAGTTGAGCCTGCACGGCTGTTATCTGGACATGATGAATCCTTTCCCGACGGGGACGCTCGTGCTTGTGAAAATCTCTGCCGGAGAAGGGTTCTTTCAGGCCAAGGCCAAGGTCATCTATGCGCAAATGAATATGGGAGCCGGATTGGGTTTCCTCGAGGTCGAGCCGGATTCCCAAGACGTGCTGGAACGCTGGCTGGACGAAGCGGAGAGAGACAGGCAGCGGCAGGCTGGATGAAGCCCCGGGTCTGGCTTCCCGACGCAGCGCAAGACTGCACGAGGCTGCTGGCGGTAGGGTGAAGATCCCTCAAAAATCCCAAGCGAAAGAATGATGTCCGTGGATCAGTGGCCCCTTGGACCGATGGGCGGAATAACCCAGGGGGTGGTCGGATGACGCAGGCGAGGCCAGAACCTTTTCCCTTCTGATTGTGCTATCCCTCACTTCATAAACAACTTAGATAAGAAGAGAACCCTGTAGTTTCGGTCCGGGGCGTGCACTTCATCCGTAGTGGTTGGTCCGAGTGTAGGGTCACGGAACGGGGTGAGCGACACCACCATGGGGCCAGCCCAAACCGAAATGAAGCCGGGAAGAGGCACGAACGGCTGAATTGAGTGCATCGCCAGGAACTGACGGGCGAGGTGGACGCCTTGCCGGGTTCAGAGGCTGGGAAGTGAGGTATGCAATGAGAGTACTAATTGCGGTGGACGGGTCGAAGGCATCCGATGTAGTTCTCCAGGAAGCGCTGGCTCGGCCTTGGCCTTCAGGGTCAACATTTTGTCTGATAACGGTGGTGGATCCCTTCTTTTTCTCGCGCGCGCCACTGCTGCTGACGGAAGCGAAAGACGCGGCGAGACAGTTCCTGAAGGATGGAGCGGAGCGCTTCGAGGAAGCCGGGTGGGATGTGGGTGTGGAAGTCGTGCTCGGAAACCCGCGGCGCGCCATAAATGAATACGCCGAGGAGTGGCGCGCGGACCTTTTGCTGGTGGGTTCGCAGGGATTAAACGTGCTGGCGCGGCTGGCGCTGGGGAGCACCGTGCAGTCCGTGTTGCGCCACACGAAGTGCTCGGTGGAGATCGTTCGGAAGCCCAAGCAGGAAGCGGGAGGGCCAGCCCCCGGAAAGAAAAGAATCTTGATGGCGACGGACGGTTCAATCTTTTCCAAGGCGGCGCTGCAAGCGATTGCCGCACGGCCCTGGCCGGAAGGCACGGAAGTGAAAGTGATTTCGGTGCCGGAATTTGCAATCTGGCTGGGGGAATTCCCATATTTCCGGCCGGAACAGGTCGAGGAACTCAACCAGTCGGCGCTCCATGCGGCGGAGGAAGCGGTAACTGAAGGAAGAGAAATTCTTTCGAAGACAGGGCTGCCGGTGAGCACGGAGATCACCGTCGAGAGAGAAGTCCCGGCGAAGATCATCCTCGAGGAAGCAAAACGATGGAATGCGGACTTGATCATCGTGGGTTCGCACGGGCGCCGCGGGTTTGACCGCTTCGCGCTGGGCAGTGTTTCGGAGTCTCTGGCGCTCAATGCGCACTGCTCCGTGGAAGTGGTCCGCGATGGGCATAGCCTGGAAGTGCACGAGAAGAAGGGGGAAGCTCATGAAAGTCAAAGAAATCATGATGAATACGCCATACACGTGTCGTAGGGAGACAAACCTGGGCGAGGCAACAGAACTCATGTGGAAAGGAAATTGTGGTTTCCTTCCGGTGCTGGACGCCGATGAGAAGGTACGCGGCGTAGTCACGGACCGGGACATCTGCATCGCGCTTGGGACGAGAAACAAGGTTCCCGGCGACGTCACGGTGGGAGAAGTCATGACGAACCGGCTGTGCGCCTGCTCGCCGGAAGATCATCTTCATGTGGCGCTGATCACCATGCGGGACGGAAAAGTGAGAAGGCTGCCGGTGATTGATTCCGAGGGCAAGGCCGCAGGTGTTCTTTCGATTGACGATGTCCTGCTGCATGCGGAGCCGGCGAGTTCCAACAAACCGGTGGAATTGTCCACCGATGAAGTTGTACGCACTTTCCGAGTGATCAATCAGCGGGATTTGCCGCAAGTGGTCAAGAAGCATGCCGCGGGGGCTTGAAACTGCTTGAGCGGAGTCCCGGATTTATCGTGAGATAAGAAGAAGGCCGCGAACACGTTGTCGAATGTAGTGAAGCCCCTCCTGGATTGTGCCCCCCCAACGCAATCCAGGAGGGGATCTGTTTATGCGGTTCCTTCAGCCCGGCAAAATAAAAGAAACAGGAACGATCATCATGGGAATGGGCTGGCTAAAGCGAGGCTTGACATACCAGCAGGGTGAGTAGCCGAAGTGTGGAAAGATAGAATGGACACAGGTTACGGTCTGTTGGGGATTTTGTGTGTCCACTTCATAGGAGACTTTGCCGTTTTTTTCGGGGATGGCCAGGATGCGCGGACCGGTGAGCGATTCGAAGGGGTCGGAGGGTTGGGGATGGAAGATACGGATCCGAACGGAAAGATAGTCGCCCGAATAGAGAAGAGCCAATGCCGCGACGAGAACGATCAAGATCCACTTGGCGAGGAGATGCGATGAAATTGGCAGCGCCATTCCCTGCTTCAGCATGCGACGAATGCCCCGGCAAAAATAGCAGAGGGGAATAGGAAAGTCCGAAGGAATTTGGTGGAGCCGATGGGATTCGAACCCACGACCTCCTCGATGCCATCGAGGCGCGCTCCCAACTGCGCCACGGCCCCACCGGGTTACGTCATTAATCCTAACATCGCGGCCGAGTTTTAGTCTACGACCGGGAAGCCTGAAGAAATCATCGGCGGCACTGCGGACGAACTTGAAAAAACATTGGAAGCGCCGAGGGCCGAGCACCGTGTGCGCTCCCGTTTTACGAAGCAGAATGGCTAGCGAGAGATGTCAGGGTCGCCGGGCATGGGGTGGCGGGCGGTGCTGGCGTGGGGCACGAGCTGGCGATAAATCGCAGCGGGGACGTGGGAACTCCAGAGGCCAGCGGCTTTGGCATAGCCAACAATTCCAAAAAACAATACGGCAATGCCGGCGGCCATCGCCCAAGCGGGAATGCGCCGGGGAAGCTTGGAGACCTGAGGCAGGGCAAGGTAAAGGGCGCCCTCAGCCGGGCAGATGACGACACATTCGAGGCATCCGGTACACTCGGCGGACTTGATGGTAATGAGCTTATCGACAGGCAGGTTGGAGGGGCAGACTTTAGCGCATTTGCTGCAATCGATGCAGGGCTCGGATTCGCGGCGGATGCGTAGCGGGCTCAGCAGCGAGGCGAAGCCGAGCAAGGCGCCATAAGGACAAAGATAGCGGCACCAGAAATTTTTTACGATGACGGAAGCGAGGACGAGAACACCGAGAACGATGAGCCCGGTTTCACCGAGGAAGCGGAAGAAGTTCAGCATTTTCACGCCGGCGACGAGGCCATAATCGCTGCGCATGAAATTGGCAATTGCCGCGGCGGACATGGACGAAATGGCCCAGACAAAAAATCCCAACAACAAATATTTCAATCCGCGAAGAGGAATATCGATCCAGCGCCAGATGCGGAAGTTGCGGCCGAAGAGTTTTTCACCGAGCAAGCCGAGATATTCGGAGATGGTGCCAACGGGACAGAGCCAACTGCAGAAAGCCTTGCGGAGAAGGAATGACATGGCGAGAAAGGCGACCAGCAGAATCATCGCCGCGGGATGAATTGCCGGGGCGAGGCCGGTAAGCAGAAAATATTTCAAATTCATGAGGCCGGCGATGGGCAGCCAGCCTTCGATTCCCGGCGGCGGGGCGACTGCCGCGGTGGCCGCACCGGTTTCCATACCGCGAACCCAGGAATAAAAGACGCCGCCCAACCAAACGTTCAAGAAGAGAAAAGCAACCTGATAGAGCCGGCGCACCCATTGCGAGTAGTCACGATCGGTGCGGCGGATCAGCTTCTTCTTGATCCTGGGGGGAGTGAATGGCTGGGCGGCGAGCCTGTGAGGGACTGGGGCCTCAAGAACCGGTGGAGTTTGCGGAGTCATTTCTGATGAAAGAATAGGGGAAGGGTGAACCGGGGTCGGTGACGTGCGCACTATACCCGCGTGACGGCCATCACATCCGATGGACTCTCGGGGCACTGATTCAGGTGGAAGGTTTTGACGAGCATACGAGGGAAAGAAAAGACTGGTGAGCCCGAGTGAGGGAACGACCGCGAAGAACCACGGCGCCGATGGTCCGAACGGCCTGATCATCGGCGATGCGAATGTAGCGGCATTGGGAGTTTTTCTCGATGGCCATTTCGGGGACGATGGATACACCCATGCCCGCGCCGACCATGCTGAGGAGGCTGCTGAACTGTCCGCTCTCAAAAATGACGCGCGGATGAAGACGGGCGCGGTCGCACGCGGCCAGGGCATTGTCGCGGAAGCAGTGGCCATCGCGGAGCAAGAGGAAAGGTTCGCTGGAAAGTTCCTTAAGGGAAACCGAGGATCGCGAAGCGAGTTTGTGCGTCTTGGGAAGAGCTGCGAACAGGCGCTCGGTAAGAATCGGGACCGCGTCGAATTCGTGGCCGCGGATGGGCAGCGCGAGGATGGCGATATCGATGGCACCTGCGCGGAGGCGGTCGAGAAGCACGGATGTGATCTCTTCGACGACGATGAGCTGCGCTTGAGGGAATTTGCCTGAAAAGGCCGTGAGCTGCGGAGGAAGAAAATAGGGCGAGACCGTGGGAATGACGCCAACGGTTACGGCGCCGCTGACCGAGTCCTTGCGCTCGGCAACGTCGCCCCTTGCGGCTTCCAGCTCGCGAAGAACAGCGCGGGCGCGCGGAAGAAAGGTTTTGCCGAGGTCCGTGAGCCGCACGGAGCGGCCGAGGCGGTCAAAGAGGCGCGCGCCAAGCTCGTCTTCCAGTTTCAGGATTTGCTGGGAGAGCGAAGGCTGCGAGACATGCGATTGCTCGGCGGCGCGGCTGAAGGAGCCGGTTCCGGCGACAGCGCAAAAGTATCGAAGCTGATGGAGTTCCATAGGCTATGCCTATTGATTGTATCCGAAGTATGTATTGGAACAATAGGAGGGCGGAGCTTATTCTGCTCTTGTGGGAATGAACACGGACTGGTGACTGGTGACTCGTGACAGGTGACTCGTGGAAGAGCGCCGAGCCATTATGGGCGCATGGTGCCAGGAAGAAAGCGAAGGAGGAGTCATGGCGGAAGAGAAAAAGAAAATAATGACGACGGACGCGGGCCGTCCGGTGGGCGACAACCAGAATTCGCTCACCGTGGGACCGCGCGGGCCGGTGGTCTTCGAGGATTTCCTTCTCTTCGAGAAAATGGCGCACTTCAACCGGGAGAGAATTCCGGAGCGCGTGGTGCACGCGAAGGGCTCAGGCGCTCACGGACATTTTGTTTGCACCAACGCCGAGATCACCATGTACACGACGGCGAAGCTTTTCAACGCCGTGGGCAAGAAGACGCCGACCTTTATCCGGTTTTCAACGGTCGGCGGCGAAAAAGGATCGGCGGATACGGAACGCGATCCACGCGGGTTTGCGCTGAAGTTTTATACCGAGGAAGGCAACTGGGACATGACGGGGAACAACACGCCCGTCTTCTTCATCCGCGATCCGCTGAAATTCGGCGATTTCATCCACACGCAAAAGCGCGATCCGCAGACCAACCTGAAGTCGCCCACGATGATGTGGGACTTCTGGTCGCTGTCGCCGGAGTCGCTCCACCAGGTGACGATTCTCTTCTCCGACCGCGGGACTCCGGACGGCTATCGCCACATGAACGGGTACAGCAGCCACACGTTCAGCTTGATCAATGCGAAAAACGAACTGTTCTACGTGAAGTGGCACTTCAAGACAAAACAAGGGATCAAGAACTTCACGCGCGAGCAAGCCGGCGAGCTGGCCGGAAAGGATCCAGACTACGCGCAGCGCGATCTTTTCAACTCCATCGCCAAGGGCGATTTCCCCAAGTGGCGCGTGTGCGTACAGATCATGCCGGAGAAGGACGCGGAGACGTATCACATCAATCCGTTCGACTTGACAAAGGTGTGGCCGCACAAGGATTATCCGCTCGTCGAAGTCGGCGAACTGGAACTGAACCGCAATCCGGAGAATTATTTCGCGGAAGTGGAGCAGGCGGCGTTCGAACCGCGCAACGTCGTGCCGGGATTGGGCTTTTCGCCGGACAAGATGCTCCAGGCGCGGCTGATTTCTTACCCCGACGCGCACCGTTACCGGCTGGGTGTGAACTACGACTCCCTGCCGGTGAACCGGGCGCAATGCCCGGTGCACACGTACAACAAAGATGGCGCGATGCGCTTCGACGGGAACGGCGGCCCGGCCGTGAACTACGAGCCGAACAGCTTCGGTGGGCCGACGCAGGACAAGACCTATCTTGAGCGGCCGCACATGGTGAGCGGCACGGTGGCACGTCACGACCACCGCGCGGACAGCGATTACTATACACAGCCGGGGAATCTCTTCCGGTTGATGCCGGCGGACGCGAAGGAGCGGCTCATCGGCAACATCGTGGCCAGCATGAAGAGCGTGCCGCAGCGCATCCAAGAACTGCAAATCCAGCACTTCTACAAGGCCGATCCGGCGTACGGAACGGGCGTCGCGAAGGGGTTGGGACTGAATATCGAAGCGATCGTGGCGAAGGCGAAGCAGGCCAGCGCGGCGGATTGAGAAACAGGAATCGGCTAACAGAAATCAGTGAGCCGTTGCGAGATGAGAGGGGCGCGTCGAAAGGGTGCGCCCCTTTTCCCATTGGAGCGGCTTGCGCGTGACACGGTGTGCCAGCGGGTTGAATTCTGTAGAATGGCAGGCCTATGGCGAAACTCACATTTCTGGGCGCGGCTGGGTGCGTGACTGGTTCGAAATATCTGGTCGAGGCGGCGGGCAAGCGGTTGCTGGTGGATTGCGGAATTTTTCAGGGCACGAATGAGCTGAAAGACCGCAACTGGAACCCGCTGCCGATCGATCCGGCGACGATCGATTACGCGATGCTGACGCACGCGCACCTCGATCACACGGGGTGGCTGCCGGTGCTCGTCAAGGATGGTTATCGCGGGCCGATTTTCGCGAATCCCGCAACCATCGAGCTGACGGAAATTCTGCTGAAGGATTCCGCGCACCTGCAGGAAGAAGAAACGGAACACGCCCAATTCAAGAAGTACAGCCGGCACGCGGAACCGCGCGCGCTATATACCTCGGAAGACGTCGATCCCGTGCTGAAGCTATTGAAGCCCATGCAGCGCAGCGGGAGCTTCGACATCAGCCCAAATTTTCATGTGGAATCGTATGACGCCGGGCACATTCTAGGGTCATCCAGCTTGGAACTCACCATTTCGGAAAACGGAAAGAAGATTGTGGTGGTTTTCTCCGGAGATATCGGGCGCTACAGTCAGCCGATTCTGAAGGATCCGAAAACCCCGCCATCGAAGGCGGATGTGCTGCTTTGCGAATCGACCTATGGCGACCGGGAACATCCGGACGGCGATGCGGCGGAGTTGCTTGCCGAAATCGTGAATCGCATCATCAAGCGCGGCGGTTCGATTGTGATTCCGTCATTTGCGATCGGACGCACGCAGACGTTCATGTATTACTTGCGGCAGCTCGAGGATCAGCAAAGGATTCCGCGCGTGCCGGTCTTCGTGGACAGCCCCATGGCGCTGAGCGCGACGGATTTGTATTTGAAGCACAGAGAGGATCACGACCTGTTGTTTGTCAAAGAAGAAGGAAGCGAAGGAAAAGGCGATCCCCTGAATGTGCACGAATTCCATCTGACGCGTACAGTCGAGGAATCCAAAGGAATCAACAGTGTCAAGGGGCCGTGCATCATTATTTCGGCGAGCGGAATGGTGAGTGGCGGCCGCGTGCTGCACCACCTGGCGCAGCGACTGCCCGATCCGCGCAATGCGGTGATTCTGGCGGGGTTCCAAGCCGAGGGAACGCGAGGGCGTGCGCTGCAGGAAGGCGCAAAGTCGCTAAAGCTCTTCGGACAGGATGTGCCGGTCTGCGCGGAGATCATCGAGATGGGGCAATTTTCGGCGCACGCAGGAAAGAGCGAGCTGCTGCGCTGGCTGGCGGCCCTCCCTGCACCGCCCAGGCAAACCTATCTGACGCACGGCGAACCGGCCTCCGCGCAAGCCCTCCAGGCTGCAATTCAGCAAAAGTTCGGATGGAAGGCAGATGTGGCCCGGTATCAAGATAAGGTGGAGATAGGCAACTAGGCTGACCGATGCCCCAAACTATTTTCGGCAGACCAGGAAACTATTTGCGGCATGACCTCGTCTTATACAGGCAAGACCACTCGCGGGGTAGGAGACTAACCACCACAGGGCAACCGACCGTCAGTCTCCTACCCCTAAAATCCCCTCAAACCTCTGAAAGCAAAGAATTTATATAAACTTTAGAAGTCGCCGTGCGAAGCCTGCCTTAGGCGGACAGACAACTCCTCCTTATCGCGGGAAAACATGGGTGGCTCCTGATTACCCGGCGGAGAGAGCGACCCGTTTCGTGGGAGTCTCGCGGGACATCAGCGGGATTTCCACAAGCTTCAGGCCAGCAACAAACATGGGTGTGGGTGCGCCCCTGCCCCAGCGGTTGAGTTCCCAACGAGCGCGGATAAACTTGACCTCCGGCCGGAGCGAGAGGTCGAGAATCAGTTTCGTCGTCCCCCGATAGAACTGCTGTGGCAGCTTTAAGAAGGGCCTTTTCGTCCAGCTTACGCCATCGGAGGAACCCCAGATCGATACGTCCAAGGATTCCTGTTCGATCTGCTCGGTGACGGTGAGGCGGCAGAGAAAGGTGCGCGTGGCGCTTTCGGAAATGTCAAAAGGGGCGCTGTCGCCGTTGGCTTCCATGCGCGTGCCTGCGGGAATGAGATCCAAGTTCACAGATCGAGTAGCGCCCAAGTGCGGATTCTAGCACAGAGTCTCTTCCAGCGCGGGACGATGCCCGTGCCGGGCGCGCCGCGGAAGAAAAGCGATCATGCGTGGAGCTTCGCGAGACGTAGTTCGGCGGCGGCGAGGGTTTCTTCTTTTTTGCAGAAGGTGAAGCGGACCTGGGAGGCGCCGTCGCGCGCGTCGTTGTAGAAGCTGGAGCCGGGGACGCAGGCAACGCCGATGTGTTCGACGAGATATTTGGCGAAGGAGACGTCGCGCGAATCGGCGGGAGTATTTGGCTTCGTCGAAATGGAAGCGGGAGAAGTCCGTCATGATGTAGTAGGCGCCGCGGGGCTTGTAGACCGTGAAGCCAGAGGCGGTGAGGATTTTCAGGAGGCGCTCGCGCTTGGCGGCGTAGTTGGCGGCCAGCTTGTCGTAGTAGGACTGCGGCGATTTGCAGCGCGAGGGCGCCGGCTTGCTGCAGCGGCGCGGCGGCGCCAACGGTCAGAAAATCGTGGACCTTGCGGATGGCTTGCGTGGTTTCCGGCGGGGCGATGGCCCAGCCGACGCGCCAGCCGGTGACGCTGTAGGTTTTGGACATGCCGTTGATGACGATGGTGCGGTCGCGCATGCCGTCGAGGCGGGCCATGGTGATGTGCTCGGCGCCGTCGTAAATGAATGTGCTCGTAGATTTCGTCGGTGATGCAGTAGGCGTTCCAGCGCACGCAGAGATCGCGGATGAATTCGAGTTCGGCGCGCGTGAAGACTTTGCCGGTGGGATTGTTGGGCGTGTTGAGGATGATGGCCTTGGTGTGCGGGCCAAAGGCGGCGGCCAGTTCCCTTTCGTCGAAGGTCCAGTCGGGCGGGCGAAGTTTGACGAAACGCGGCGTGGCGCCGGAGAGGATCGCGTCCGGACCGTAGTTCTCGTAGAAAGGCTCGAAGACCACGATTTCGTCGCCGGGATTGATGATGGCCATCATCGAGGACATCATCGCTTCCGTGGAGCCGCAGCAAACGGTGATTTCGCGCTCGGGATCGACGGTGATGCCCTGGGTGCGCGCGAATTTTTCGACGATGGCGTCGCGCAGGGGCTTCGCGCCCCAGGTGATGGCGTACTGATTGATGTCGTCGGCGATGGCCTGGCGCGCGGCTTCCTTGATTTCCTCGGGCGCGGCGAAATCGGGAAAGCCCTGGGAGAGATTGACGGCGTTGTGCTGCAGCGCCAGGCGCGTCATTTCGCGGATGACGGATTCGGTGAATTGCTCGGCCTTGGCGGAAAGCATGCGGCGGGCGATGTGCGTCATGTTGGCTTCTGGAGAACTCATTTCACCTTCCCAAGCCGATGAGATCGCCTTCACGGGCAAGAATCGGTAACAGCAGGGCACGATCTATCGTGCCCCCTAGAAAGAATGGACTGCTTCGCGCACTCTTTGTCAGCGAGCGTGCCCGGTAGAAGCTTGCGTGGCCACGCTCGGCTGACCATAGATCATGCGGTACAGGTGGTGTTGCGCAATACGATCTGGACGTACTCGCGGGTTTCGGTGAATGGGATGGATTCAACGAATTCGGGAATTTCCTCGTAAGTGCGCTCCGCCTTCCATTGGGCGAGGCGATCTTCTCCGGCGTTGTAGGCTGCGGCGGCGTATTCGGGTGCGCCGGTCTGGCGCACCAGGTCGGCGATATAGAGCATGCCCATCTCGATGTTCACGTCGGGATCGAAGAGCGAAGTTTTCGTGTAGCGGACCTTGCGCTGCTTGGCCAGACGGCGGCCTTCCTTGGGAGAATCTGCATGAGGCCGATGGCGTTGGCGTGCGAAACGGCGTCCGCCTGGAAGGTCGATTCCTGGCGGATGAGGCCGGCGGCGAACATGGCATCGAAATCGTTGCGTTCGGCTTCGCGGCGCAGTGTGGCTTCATAGGGCAGCGGAAAGAGAACCTTCCACGCGTTCAACGGAACATCGCTGAATGTGCGCGCATCGAAATCTCGGACCGATGATCCGGGCATAGGCCATGCCCGTGCCGAAGTGTCCCTGATCGAAGGCGGCTTGCGCGGCTTCGAGCAGGAAGCGCGGCGAAGCGGTGGCGGCGTAGGCGGCTTTCAGTTCGAGTTCGGCGGAAGCATCAAACGCAATGGTGCGCAGGGCCTGCGCGCGATTCCAGCGGTCAGCGACGTTTGGCGCGACAGGCTCGTCGAACGGGCGCAGCGGCGGCGCGGGCGGAATCTTTTCGCGAGAAAGTCCGCGGGATCTTCTTCACCGGGGCCAAGCTTTTCCAGGTGAGTGCCGCGGCATATCCGCGAAATAGCTTTGCGGGAAACCGCTCGGCGGCTTTGTCGTAGTAACCGCGGGCATGAGCGGGATTTCCGCCGCGTTCGGCGTTGCGGCCCAAGCCAGTAAAGAGCGTTCACCGCATTGGCGGAAACGGGATACTTGCGCAGGAAAATGTCTTGAGCTTGTCGTCCGCGTACGGCTGACGATCGAGATAAGCGACCCAGGCGATGCGCCACTCCGCGTTGTAGGCGTATCTTCCGGCTGGGAAAGCTGTCGAGGACGCGCTGGTAATAACTGACGGCCTTCGCGCGCTCGAGATTCGCCCAGTAGTAATTTCCCGCCGGCCATCAACGCGTCCTCGGTCCATTTGCTGACGGGATATTTCTCCGCCAGGGTGTTCAACGCCACGAACATCTCGGATTCGTTTTTCGCGGAGCGATAGGCCTGGGAGAGCGCGTAGAGACGCTCCGCATCCGCTTCCGGATCGCGTCTTCACCGAAGCAAGCAGCGATGGCGAACCTTTCGGATGCTCGCGGCACTCAGCAACGCGGAGCAGTGCGCGCTGGCGCGTGGGATTGGCGGGATCCTTCAACATGGAAGCGAGCTTTTCGTATTCCGCGCGTGCTTCCTTCCATTTGTGCGCATCGTAAAAAACCTGGGCGCGCTGGTCCTGCAACTCCCCGCCGGCGTAGGGAAATTCCTTCGAAGAGCATGCATGAGCGCGGCAGGGCGATGCCGGCGTGCTTTGCTTCATCGGTCAAAGGAAATTTGTAGAAGAGCGTCTGGTAATCCTTGGCGGCGCGAGGAAGCTGACGCGCCGCTTCGTTGGCGCGGGCGCGTTCGAGAAGCAGTGTGGACTTCGACGCCGTGGGGGCGTACGCGTCGAGCGCGTCGAGACCATCCTGTGGGTGCCCGGTCTGCACGGCCGCGGGCACGTAGGCCTCCAGCACCTGCTCCTTGATGGCGGTATTGGGGTAGTCGCGCCAGATGGGTGGTAGAAATCCTGAAGGCCTCGGCATTCTTGTTCAGCGCATGCTCGCGTTGCGCGGTCCAGTACAAGGCGTACTCGTGCAGGAGCGTGTCGGCCTTGGCTTTCTAGAGCCAGGCGAGGGCTTGCTGCGCATGCGGCGCTTTGGGATTATCGTCGTAGCCCAGAGCGAGGGCCGCGCGTTGCCCCCAGACGCTGGTCGTGTTCTTGTTGGCAAAGGTGGCGAGCTTTTCGTAAGAGCCGGGAGTGCCGTGGTGGAGCGTCGCGAGCGAGAACGGCGAGCTCTTTTTGCGCGGCGGCGTCTTCCGGAGTGGCGGCATGAGCGCGGGCGCCGAGGTATCGGGCTTGCAGCCGGTGCGGCACGCGGGCGATTTGGGCTTTTTCGGTCTTTTCGCTTGTGCTGTGATTTGCGGAAAGCATCGAAGCACTGCCGACAGACAGGATGATGACGAGAAATAGCGCGATGATCGAACGTGCCATACAAGAACAGAATAATACGGCTTGGCGCGAGTGCGAGGAGCGCGACGAAAAAACGTTCTACTGGTGATACCGCGCAGGCGTGGCGTAGGGATATTCGCCGAGCGGGGAGGGTCGCCGTCGGCAAGGATCTCCACCAACCAGCGATAAAAGTAATCGACCGGGTGGTCCATGATGGGCTTGAATCTGCGGTCGTATTCTCTGATGAGCTTTTTCAATGTCGTCTTTCAATCGGATGCAGATATCTCTGTGTTCGCGGCCCAGTCGAACCTGTTCCGGACGCAACATTTTAATATCCTGCATCGAAACTTTGGCCACACGATTTGCGCGCCGGTGGAGTTCCTGTTCCTCGGGAGTCAACCGGTTGACGTCAAACTCGCCTTCAAACTCGGGTTCGGGGGCCATGGCCGCAGACGCGGGTTCCACCAGCTCGAGCGGTTCGGGCTCGGCAGGCAGCTCAATTTCGGGATGGACGGGTTCCTGGACGGCAGGCTCGGAGCGAACCTGCGCAGCCATCGGTACTGGCCGTGACGGTTGCGGACGCTGCGGCATGCTGGGCGGCTCGGGGGCCATCTGGCCGACGAGGTTGGTGGCCTGCGCCTCCAGCGGCGAGCGCGGACCGGATTGCATCGATGTGGCGACAAATCTCGTAAGTACTTCCAAAGTGGCGGAAAGAGAGGCCGCATAGGTTTGCGCTCGGAGGAGGGGCGGGAGCGCGTTGCTGGGCTTGTTGCTGGCGCAGGCGGAGACTACGTCGTTGACGGCGTGATGCAGTTCTTCCGCGGAGCGCTGGATACGCTCAAGATTATCGCGGAGCGCGCGCGCGATGGCTTGCTCGACGACGCTGGGTTCTTGTGCCATACCGATTTTCGAGGGTGTTTCGCCCGCAATCTCCCGTCTTGTCATTTTGGAAGGTAGGTGGATGGTAGTCAACCGCTCAGGGACAGTGTTGTGCCTAATTGTTGCTTAGTGATGACGGAACAAGCGAGCGGCAGAGAGGAAGCTCCTGAAAGCCGGATATCCCACTTTTCCGCTGAAGATCTTGAAGTAAGGCGACGCCCCAGAAAGCGCCTATCTCATGAAGTTTCTTGCGATTAGCGTATGGGTGACATGAGATGGAAATCGGATTCGAGCCGCCAGACTGCTGTCAGTGATAGAATATAGATGTACCGAGGGGGCGACACGGTTTCGACGGAAGCTGTCGCGGCCCGAAGGCATGCCGGGACCCACCTGCCCGCAACTTGGTGGAAAACTAGAAATGCCAACAACAACTTGGCACTTGCAGCTTAATTAATTAAGTTGCCGCTTCCCCGGGCTTTGCTCATGGGCCCGGTCAGAGGCGTCACACAGTGAGCTGGCCCGAGCCTTTCGGTCCGTAAGGCTTGGGCGAGAATTATCGGACTAGCCGGCTGCGTTTCTTGCTCATTCTGAGCGTGGCGGGCGAACCAAACGGAATTGAGCTAAGCATGTAGGCTTCGTGTCGCAGCGCTTTTCGGACGGGGGTTCGACTCCCCCCGCCTCCACCATTATTCCTCCAAAAGAGAGAGTGCTCGTCGCACCTCTTTGTGTTCGGCATCACAAAACCCCTGAAAAGGCCTGATGTATAGTGCCTTCATGAGCGGGAGACCCAGCGGGGCGGCATCGGATGCCGTCTTCCACATGCACGAAATCACCAAGGTCTACCGCATGGGAGACGTCGAAGTTCATGCGCTGCGCGGGGTAACTCTGGACCTTCTTCCGGGCGAATTCGTGGTGCTCCTGGGGCCTTCCGGTAGCGGAAAATCCACCCTTTTGAATATTCTTGGAGGGCTGGATGTACCCACCAGCGGCGAAGTCCACTACAAAGATCACAATCTGACGGCGGCGACGCGCGAGGAACTGACCAAGTTTCGCCGAGAGCACGTCGGATTCGTGTTTCAGTTTTACAATTTGATCCCCAGCCTGACGGCCCTCGAAAACACGGAGTTGGTCACGGAGATCTCCGATCAATCCCTTGAGTGCCGAGGAATGCCTGCGCCTGGTAGGATTGGGCGAGCGGCTGCATCACTTTCCCGCTCAGCTCTCCGGAGGAGAACAGCAACGCGTGGCCATTGCGCGCGCGGTGGTCAAGCGGCCGGAAATACTTCTGTGCGACGAACCCACCGGAGCGCTGGATTATGCCACCGGCAAACTGGTGTTGGAGATTCTCGACCGTGTAAACCGCGAATTGAAAACTATTACTGTCGTCATCACGCACAACGCGGCGATCGCCGCGATGGCGGACCGCGTCATCCGGATCAGCAGCGGCCAGATCATCGATATCCACAAGAACGAAAGACGAGCTTCGCCGTCGGAACTGGCGTGGTAGATGCGCATAAGTTGCCTCGACCGGAAATTATTGCGAGACCTGTGGCATCTCCGCGGCCAGGTTTTCACCGTCGCGCTCATCGTGGCTTGCGGAATCGCGACCTACGTGACGATGCGCGGTGCCTATGAATCAATCGAACGCGCGCAGCGGGATTACTATGCGAAATATCACTTCGCCGATGTTTTTGCGCAATTGAAGCGCGCGCCCAACAGCTTGGCACTGCAAATCGCTACAATCCCGGGCGTTGCCGTCGTGGAGACGCGCGTCGTCGTCGAGGTAAACCTGGATGTCCCCGGCCTCGCAGAACCGGCAATCGGACGGCTCATCTCCATTCCCGAGGATCGCCTGCCGTTGCTGAACAATCTGCACTTGAGGAGAGGGCGGTACATCGAGCCGGGGCGAAGCGATGAAATCCTGGTCAGTGAGGCGTTCGCCAATGCGAATGGCCTGGAGATTGGCAGCTCCATCGGAGCGGTCATTAACGGGCGTTGGGAACGCCTGCGCATCGCGGGAATTGCGCTCTCGCCGGAGTACGTATATGAAATTCGCGGCGCGGACGTTTTCCCGGACAATAAACGGTTCGGCATACTGTGGATGAGCCGCAAAGCCCTCGGGACCGCTCTTCAACATGGAGGGAGGCTTCAACGACGTGTCCCTCACCCTGTCCCCCGGAGCGAGCGAAGCAGGCGTGATCAAGAGACTTGATTCTTTGCTTGAGCCGTACGGCGGACTTGGAGCTTTTGGCCGCGAAGATCAGATTTCAAATCGATTCTTGACGGATGAAATTGCCCAAGACCGCATTACCGGCATTTTTGTGCCGTCCATTTTTCTGGGTATCGCGGCCTTCCTCATCCATGTGGTGCTCTCGCGCCTCGTCAGCACACAGCGAAATCCGATCGGACTCTTGAAAGCATTCGGCTATTCGGATTTCGCGGTGGGAATGCATTATCTGAAATTTGCACTGGTGGCGGTGCTCGTAGGAGTGGGAATGGGAACGCCTCTCGGAATCTGGCTGGGGCGCGGACTGGCGCGCATGTATCAGAATTTTTTCCGTTTCCCGGAGCTGACCTTTGTGGCAGGGTGGCCGCTCCTGGGATGGAGCATCGCGATCAGCGGCGGGGCAGCGTGCCTGGGCGCGCTGTCCGCGCTTAGCTCGGCGGTGGCCATGCCGCCGGCCGAAGCCATGCGCCCGGAATCGCCACCTCGGTTCCATGAAGGAATCGCGGAAAGAACCGGGTTAGCCAGATTTGTTTCTCTTCCTACAAGAATGATCCTTCGAAATCTGGAGCGCCGCCCGTGGAAGGCGGCCCTTACGGTGCTCGGAATGTCTTTCGCGGTGGCTATATTGTTGGTCGGATTTTATTTTTACGACGCCATCGAGTATCTCGTTCGCGTGCAGTTTCAAACCGCGCAGCGCGACGACGTGACGGTTACGCTCAATGAGCCGCACGGAGAACGAGCCCGGTACGATGTGGAGCATCTGACGGGAGTGCTGCATTCGGAGCCGTTCCGGATTGTGCCCGCCAAATTGCGCTTTGCGCACCGTTCGCGGCGCGTGGCGCTGCAAGGACTCGAAGTTGGCGGTGACCTGCGGCGAGTCGTGGACCGCAATCTCCGAGTGGCGCGCCTGCCTGGCAACGGACTTTTGCTGACAAAAAAGCTGGCGGAGATTCTCGGCGTGTCACCCGGGGATGTCGTGACCGTTGAAGTGCTGGAAGGGGCGCGCCCCGTGCGTCACCTGCAAGTCACGGGAATCGTGGATGAATTGATCGGACTCTCCGCCTACATGGAAATTGGCGCGCTGAACCGCCTGATGCGCGAGGGAGCTACGATTTCCGGGGCCTATCTTTCGGTGGATGCGAAAGCCCTTCCGTTGTTGTACGCGCAGCTCAAAAGAACGCCCGCAGTGGCCGGAGTTGCTGTCCGCGAAGCCATGCTCGGAAGTTTTTATCAAACGATCGCGGAGAGCTTGCGGATTTCGACTTTCGCGCTGGTCATGTTCGCCTGCGTAATCGCCATCGGCATGGTCTACAATGGCGCGCGGGTCGCGCTCTCGGAACGCGGACACGAACTCGCGTCGCTCCGGGTTCTCGGATTCACGCAGCGGGAGATCGGCGTGATGCTGCTGGGCGAACAAGGATTGTTGACGGTTGCCTCTGTTCCGTTGGGATTCGTGCTGGGATACGCTATCTGCGCCGCGCTGACGGCCGCCATGCAAACCGATCTTTATCGCATGCCATTGGTGTTGAATCCCAATACGTATGCAATCGCGGTGTTGATTGTGACGCTGGCGTCTGCGGGAACCGGCTTCCTGATCTACCGAAGACTGAAGCATCTGGATCTTGTGGAAGTGCTGAAGACGAGGGAGTAGCGTGGCTCAACGGAATCAACGCCGGCGATTGATCTGGGCTGTGGTGATCGTGGTGATTGCTGCGCTCGCCGTGCTTGTTCTGCGGCCAGCGCAAATTCCCGTGGAAACCGCGCGCGCTACACGCGATTCATTGCGCGTTACCGTGGACGAAGATGGCGAAACCCGTGCCCATGACCGCTTCATTGTCGCGGCGCCGATACCTGGACGCTTGCTCCGAGTGGACCTGGAAGAAGGCGACACGGTTCACGAAAACGGCATCGTGGCGACCATCGATCCGCTGCCGCTGAATCAGCAGCAACGGGAAGAGGTGCTAGCGCGCATTTCCGCTGCGGAAGCCACGAAGCGCCAGGCCGATGCGCGCGTGGCGCACGCGCAGGCAGATTATGAGCAGGCGAAACGCGATCGCGCGCGGGCCGAGCACCTTGGACGGGAAGGCGTGATTTCTGCTCAGGCTTTGGAGCAGGCGCGCAACGCGGAGATCACCGGCGCGGAAGAATTGCAAGCCGCGAAATTCAGCGCGCTGGCGGCCGCTGCTGAAGTAAAGGTGGTGCGATCCGGATTAGTCGGATTCGGCAATGGCGGCACGAGCCACAAGGTGATTTCCTTGCGGTCTCCGGTCGCGGGAAAAGTGCTGCGCGTGGTGGAAAAGAGCGAGCGGGTCGTGCAGGCGGGTGCGCCGCTCGTGATCCTCGGAGATCCGGAAAAAATTGAGATCGTGACGGACGTGCTCACGACCGATGCCGTGAACATCAAACCCGGCGCCCCGGTCTTTCTCGAAGGCTGGGGCGGGGATCACCCCTTGCGTGCTAAGGTGCGGCTCGTGGAGCCCTCGGGATTCACAAAGATCTCAGCCCTGGGCGTCGAGGAAAAACGCGTGTACGTCGTCGCGGACTTCGTGGATCCGCCGGATGGTCTGGGAGACGGGTTTCGCGTTGATTCACGGATCGTCACGTGGGAAGGCGAAAGCGTACTCAAAATTCCGGTGAGCGCCGCCTTTCGCACTGGCGACGGCTGGAGTGTCTTCGTGACGCAAGGGGGACGCGCGCACCTACGAGCGATCGAGATCGGCCACCGGAATCAGACGGAGGTGGAGGTCACCCGTGGAATCGCGGAGGGAGAAGAAGTGATCCTTCATCCGTCAAACCAGATCCGTGATGGCGTGCGGGTCCGGCCCGCTAAGTAGCGCGACGCCATTTCGCGCTCAATTTGAGCCGGATTTGCTTTTGGCCGAATTCATATTGCTTGAGCACGGCATCAAAACTCCAGATGCAGGCGAAGCGTCGGCACAAGCACCGGACCGCGGTCGCGGTTGTATCCGGGATTGTTAATGTGCTGAAGCCCGAAGGAAGGATAGAAGCCGCGCCAGAGATGTGCGGTGTAATAAGTTTCGACGATGTTCTCGCGCCCATAGTTGAGTCGCCCGTCGCCCAGGAGAAAGCCTAAACCTCCGAGCGCCAGATATTCCTGATGGTCACGTGAAATGCCATTCGAAACAAAAACCACGCCCGCGCGATCGTATTTCCGGCCCCATGGTTTGCCATTGCCCCCCACGCCAATCTGCGCCGTCTGATCCACTTCGGTATAGACATACGATTCATGCTGCCCCTCGTTCCATCCCCAACGCCCGAAAACGCCCATCCAATCATTTAGGGGCTGTTCGAAATTGACGCCGAAGCCGTACTTCATCGTGGTTTGCAGCGGATGGGCGGTGATTTCGGGCCTGGGCGTGATTCCAGCGAGAAAATTATCAACGGCCTCGCGGTAACTCCCCATATTGGCGTGATTCACAAACGTCAAAAAACGAACTGCTCCTTGCTGATGCCGCAAAATCGTTCCGTGCACTTCAAACTCGACATTCTCCGCACGCGCCCGGCTCAAATCCGCGTCCAGGTGAATGCCATTCGCAATTTTGGGCATGAGTGCTTCCGCGAAACGCACCGCCCAGCGGCCATCGTGATATTCGAACATGGCGGCATACGTATAGCCACGAGTATCAGCCGCGTAGTCGTATGCACCGTTATTGTCGACCGTCCAGTTCATGAATTGAAAATTTGTGTCGCTGCCGTAAGTGTTCAGATCAAAAAAATCCGCCAGGCTGAATTTACCGAAACGAATTTCAAGACGGCGCTCGGGCAATTGCCTGAACAACGAAAAGGGCGTGCGGGTCGAGGCCGCTTTATTGCTGCTCAACGGAATGATCTGGTGCCACATCAGCCGCGCAATGTAGGGGGCTTTGCTCAGCGTGGGGTTTCGCACCACATCGAGATTGCTGAATCCCGCCAGTCCCAATGCTTCGCCAACGCCATGTCCCCCAGTTTCCTGTACGTCGCAGAGAATCTCCGTCGTGCCGGTAAGCTGCAAACCAGTGAACAATGTCAGCACACGCGACGTCGCATCCTGGGCTTCGGGAGAAAGACTATTCTGTCCCTGATAGGGAGAATGGAAGGCGGGATGCCATTGCGAGATGAAATTCGCCTGGCCGGAGATCCACAGGCGGTCCCACTCCGAATGGGGAAACATCACTGGAACGGTATCGGCGGACCCATCCGTGTCTGCCCCTCCGGTTCCCGCATCCTGCTGCGGCGAATCTTGCGCGTGCAATCTCGGTGCCGCGAAGGCGCACAGCCCAAGGCATATGCAAGTGGCCAGGATGAATTGGAAGATCAGCCGCCGCATCTCTGATTTGCAAACTTCCTTTCCGGGCATGTGTTGAATCTTGCCTCTGCAGTCGTTCAGGCTAAACCGCGGCGCATGAATGAATCATGAACGGGACAGCCGAAGCCCTGCCGTTGAACAGCCCTGCCCCTTTGTCCTATTGTTCGCCGGGACCTTGCTGTGAAGCCTGGGTTGTTGATACCATACCCCCATAGGGTAGACAAGCAAAATGTCACATACCTCACGCGAAAAATTGGATCTAGTCAACCGCACCAAGAAAGTCATCGGCCAGCTCGAAAGCGTCCTTCGCGCCCTCAACGAAGACGACCCCTGCGCGGAAGTTTTGCAGCGCCTCTCCGCCGCCCGCGGCGCCATCAACAGTCTCATGGCCGAGCTTATGGAAGATCACATTCGCAATCACATGCCTCGCAATTCCAAGTCCTCGGAAGAAGCTGCCGACGACGTAATTCAAATTGTCCGGACCTACCTCAAGTGAGTGAAAAGAAAATCGCCTTTCGGCGATTTTTTCTATATCTTCTTTGCACCGAAAAGGTATTGGAAGGAACCGAAGAATTCGAAGGAGATTCCGCGGTGAAAAGAGCGCTCACGGCCCTGATCTGTGCTGCATTCTTTTGCGTGCCCGCAGTTCGTTCCCAGGCCGGCCCCGTCGAGGGCGAACACGAATGGCAAGTCTGGACCGGCGGCGGCCACGGGCTGAATGGGAGCCAATCCAGCGATGGCGTCTGGAACGTCGGCCTGCGCTACGGATTGATTCTCACCGCGCCGCACGGCCCTGGATTCCTGCGTGGCCGCTTGGAATATGCAGTGGACGTTGTTCCGGTCTTCATGATTTTTCAAAAAACGAGTAACGCCTATGGCGCGGGTGTGAACCCTTTCGCTTTCAAATGGATGCTTGATACCCGCCGCAGCGTGGCGCCTTATTTCGAAATTGGCGGCGGCACTTTGTTCACCAATGTCCAGGTGCCGCCGGCAACTTCGCGAATCAATTTCACCACCAGCGGCGCCTTGGGTCTGCACTTCCTGGAAGCAAGCACAATCTCAGCACCGGAACTCCGCTTCATGCACATTTCAAACGCGGGACTCGCCACGCCGAATCCGGGCATCAATACGCTTCAATTTCGAATTGGATTCGGTCGTTTCAGCCAGAAGGAGTAGCGTAGTTCCAATTGTACCGTGCGCTGCCGCCATTCGTCCGGATTTGCGTGCGCCAGCAACAATCGCAGATCCACGGTTCTAAGCTGGGGAATGAGTTAAAATCTCCCTCCAAGTGGGAGTTGGAATGAAAATGACGGGTATCATCGCCGCTGTACTTGTTCTCTTGCTGGTCGTCATCATCTTCCGCGCGATGTCTACGGGAAAGAAAGCGCCGCTCGCCGGAACTTCCGCGCCGGACTTCACTTTGAATTCACAGGATGGCAGGCCAGTCAGCCTGCATGATTTTCGCGGCAAGTGGGTCGTGCTGTATTTCTATCCCAAGGATTTTACTAGCGGCTGCACCATTGAAGCGCATAATTTTCAACGCGATCTCTCTCAATACGAACACAAGAACGCCGTCATTCTCGGCGTCAGCGTTCAGGATGAAGCGACCCATGAAAAGTTCTGCGCCAAGGAAGGCCTTGCCTTCGAGCTTCTGGCGGATACAAAACACCAAGTCTCGAAAACCTACGACTCCTTGATGAACCTCGGCGTGGCCAGCCTTTCGGCCCGGCACACTTTCCTGATCGGCCCTGATGGTGTGATCCGCAAAGTCTATCTCAAGGTCGACGCGCAAAAACACAGCGCCGAAGTGCTGGCGGACCTCGCCGGTCTTCAGCAGGCCTCCTCCGCAAAATAGAGGCGCTTTCTTCCTCTCCTGAGAAACGCGCACTCTTGCTTCAGCTACCGCCTCAGTTTCCGCAATTCGAATCCACCGCCAATTGCGGCAAATCCGGCAGAGTTGGGAGATTGTTCTTGCCTAGCATCTCGTTCAATGCCGCCGCATCCTTCTGTTTCAGCTCCTGCCACGCCCCCAGCGCCTCATTCAACGCCTTGCACAAGCGATGAAACGCCGCGAACGATTCTTCGGACGGCGCAAAATCCGCGCCATCGACCAGCGCCATCAGCGCTGTCAAACTATCGTTCACCGCCATGAAACTGGCCGTTTTCGGTGCTTCCAGGATCGGCGTCGGTTCGCCCGCAAGCGCCGCCACCTTCGCGTCTAGCGCGCTCGCCGCCACCGCGATGGGATCCTCCTTCGGCCGCTTTATCAGTTCTCCGAGCCGCGCTCGCAAACTTTTCGCCTGCTGGAACCCGGCGTAGTTTTGTCCGAGCAGTGTCGAGATTTTCTGTTGTAGTTCCAATGAGCTCTGCAACTGGTTCCTCACTGCCTCCACCCGTGGGTCCATTTTGACTTCCAGCGGCTGCCTGAAAACTCGCTCCCCCACTTTCAGCCGCACTTCGTACTTCCCCGGCAGCACCAGCGGCCCCTCCGGCGGCAGCGGCGTCGAGCCGACAATCGCCGCGATCGGATAGTTGTACGGAGACTGCACATGAATCGCGGGCGGATCGGCATAGCGCAGGTTCCATACAAATCGGTGCATCCCCGCCTCTTTCGAGAGCGCTTGCGGATGTCCGATCCAATATTCCGCAACATAAGGAACGTCCAAGTGCTCCTTCGGTGTGGGTGCGCTCGAAAAGCTGCGCACCAGGTTTTCATTCGCGTCGTAGATTTCCAGTTGAATATCCGCCGTCGACTTTGCCGGCAAAAAATAATTCAGTATCGCTCCATCCGGAGGATTTTTCCCCGCCGGAATTTCCGGTGGAAGCGGCGTGTCCTGATTCTCGTCCCGCCGCACGCGGATCGCGGTTCGCGGCGCAAACAAATGCGTTCCTCCACTCGCCATACGCGAATCCACCTGCCGCAGCGGCGTCACATCGTCGAGAATCCAGAACGACCGCCCATAAGTCGCCGCTATCAAATCGTTTTGTTCAATGGCCAAATCATGAACGGACACCACCGGCATGTTCAGCCGCAGCAATTGCCAATGCTCTCCATCATCGAACGAGACGTACACGCCCTGTTCCGTTCCCGCATACAGCAGCCCTTTGCGCAGGGGGTCCTCGCGGACCGCGCGCACGATATCGCTCTCTGGAATGCCGCTCACCGTCTCCTGCCATGTTTTCCCATAATCCCGCGTGCGCACAATGTGCGGCCGCAAATCATCCAGCGCGTTGCGATTCACCGCCGCGTACGCGGTACTTGCATCGAAGTGCGACGCTTCCACGATGCTCACCGTGCTCCATTCGGTCACACTCACGGGCGTCACGTTCTCCCAGTTCTGCCCTGCGTTTTTCGTGACCTCTATGTTTCCATCGCTGGTTCCGATCCAAATCAGTCCCTCTTTCACCTCCGATGGTGCAATCGTCAGGATTGTTCCGCGCATCTTTTTCGGATTCTTTTCATCCGCAGGAATGCGCGTGAGGTCCGGGCTCACCGCGTCCCAGCTCGTGCCCGCGTCCGTCGTCTTCAAAAGAAATTGCGTGCCCAGATAGAGCAGATGCGGATCCTGCGGCGAAAAAACCATCGGAATGGTCCAATTGAAGCGGTATTTGCTGTCGAAAGAGACAGGCGCAGGAGAAATGTCCCGCACCTGCCCGGTGGTTCTTGACAACCGCACGACGCTTCCGCCCGGCCCCGCGTTGTACACAACATCCCCATCCGCTGGATCTGGAATCGTGTACCCGCTCTCCCCGGGCCCGACGGGAGACCAGTCTCGCTCCGTTATCTGTCCGTTGTTTCCGCGGCTCGCGATTGCCGCCGTGCCGCTGTCCTGCTGCGGTCCATACACCCAATATGGATACCGGTGATCGGTCGCCAGCCGGTAAAACTCTCCCGTCGGCTGGTTGTACCACGTGCTCCACGATTCGCCGCCGTTCAAACTGATCGTCGCGCCCTGATCGACGCCCAGCATGATTCGCTGCGAATTCGTCGGATCGATCCACACCGAGTGGTAATCGTCTCCGCCAGGTGCGCCTTTGATCGCCGTGAACGTGCGCCCGCCATCGTTCGAACGGTACAGATTCTGCGATGGCACGTAGACGACATCCCCATTTTTCGGATCCACAAAAATTTCGCTCATGTACCAGTAGCCCTTGATCCGCTCATCCTCCGTCGCCTTCTTCCAGCTCGCGCCCGCGTCATCCGAACGATAAAGCCCGCCGTCTTTCTCCTTCGCCTCGAGAATCAAGTAAACGCGCTGCCCTCGCATCCCCGGCGCAACCGCCACCCCGGACCGTCCCCAGTCTCCCGACGGAAGTCCGTGCCCCGAAATTTGCGCCCATGTCACTCCTTCGTCTACTGACTTATACAGCCCGCTCCCCGGCCCAAACGAAGTTCCCTTTTGCCCCGGCTTTCGAACCCCATGCCACAGCGTCGCGTACACCACGCGCGGATTCCCCGGTTCGAAGCACAGGTCCACCGCCGCCGTCACGTTGTCCTTGAACAACACTTTCTTCCATGTCCGTCCTCCGTCCGTCGACCGGAACACCCCGCGCTCTTCATTCGCCCCGGAAGGATGCCCAATCGCCGCCACCAGCACGATCTCCGGATTCCGCGGATCAATCAGGATGCGCGCAATGTGCTGCGTGTCATCGAGTCCGGTGTGCTGCCACGTCTCTCCCCCGTCGACCGATTTGTACATTCCATTCCCGTGCGTCATATCGGAATGCACCAGGTTCGTTCCCGTCCCCACGTAAATAATCTTCGGATTCGAAGGCGCAATCGCAAGCGCACCGATCGTCCCCACCGGCTCCTTATCGAAGATCGGCTTCCACGTCGTGCCGCCGTCCGTCGTCTTCCACACCCCTCCGCCATCCGCTCCGAAATAGTAGACGCCAGGTTCGCCCGGAACACCTGCAACCGCATTCACTTTTCCGCCGCGAAACGGCCCGATCATCCGCCACCGCATCTCCGAATAGAGCGATTCCGGAATCTGCTGCGCGCGCGCAAAGCCAGCCGCTAGAATCACCGGCAGCAAAATAATTGCGATGCAAATCCTGTTCTTGCGATGGCTTCTCATCGAGACTCCCTATGCACTCTAAGAATCCGCTCCATCATGGCTCGTCGTCGCCGTCCGCATCCCCCGACGGTTCCGCATCAGGCCGCCTGTTCGGATCCACCGCGCCAAGCCCTGCCTTATTCAACTCCGCGTTCAGCCCGGGAATCTCTTTCTCCCGGATGGTCGTCCACCGCGAGATGAGTTTGTCCAGCGCCTCGTCCAGCTCCTTGTAAACCGCCGTGGCCTGCGTGGTCGGCGCGCCATCCGTGCTGTCCGCAATCGCCAGGATGCGCCCCAAATGCTGGTTCAGCGTCGAGAGATTCTCCGGCCGTTTCGCGCCGGGCGGCAGGCCGAAGAAGCCGCTCTGCGGCGTTCCTTCGAGCTCCCCCGCCTGCTTGTCCAGCGCCTCGATCTTCTCGCCCAGCGCGCCCTTTCCCGCTTTCCCGGCAAGCTGCTTCAACTGCGCCCGCACGGATTTCACCTGCGCCAGCGCTTCAAAGCTCTCATTCATCCCTTCCACCGCGCCGCTCTGCATGTCGAACTGCTTTCCCAAATCGGACGGCGAGGTCGTGACTCGCGGATCCATTTTCACAACCAGCGGCTGCGTGTAGTTTTTCCCGTCCACCGTGAGTTTCACGGTGTATTTTCCGGGCAGCGCCCACGTGCCTAGCGGATACTTCGGCGTATCGTGCAGAATCGCCGAGATCGGGTACTCGTGTTCCAAGGAATCCGGTGGCGCGTAGTGCAAATCCCAAACGAAACGATGCATCCCTGCCTGCGCCGGAAGAATCTGCTCCGAGCGCACCCAGTACATCGGGATCGGGTGCTCCGCCGCGATTTTCTCCATCGGCTCGGGCTTGTCCGCGCTGCTGTAGCGCCGCACCAGATGTTGCTGCTCGTCGAGGATTTCCAGCATCACCGGTTTTGTCGAGGCCGACCCGAAAGAATAATCGATGGTGGCCCCGTCGGGAGGATTTTTCCCCGCGGGCACTTCCGGCGGCAGCGGCGTATCCGTGTTGCGGTTCCAGCGGAAGCGTATCGCCTCCTGCGGCGCAAACAAATGCACGTTGGCCTTTGCCACTTCGGTATTGATCTGCCGCAGCGGCGTGATGTCATCGAGAATCCAGAACGAACGCCCGTGCGTCCCCACGATGAGATCATCTCCGTGAATCGTCAGGTCGCGCATCGAAGTGTGCGGCAGGTTGAGCTGCAGCGGCTGCCAATCATCGCCGTCATTAAAGGAAATGTAGACCGATCCCTCCGTCCCCGCGAACAGTAATCCCTTCTTCACGGGATCTTCGCGCACCACGTTGCTCGCCCCTCCATCCGGAATCCCTCTCGTAATTTCCGTCCAGGCTTTGCCATAGTCCCGCGTGCGATAAATGTGCGCCCGCAAATCATCCAGTCGGAACGAATTGATCGCCGCGTAAGCTGTCCCCGCATCAAAATGCGATGCTTCAATGACGGAGACCTTGCTCCACGGCTTCAGTTGCGGCGGCGTGACGTTTTGCCAGCTTTTTCCTCCATCACGCGTAATATGAATCAGCCCATCGTCGGTTCCGGCCCAAATCGTATTCGCCTCTTTGTACGATGGCGCCACCGCGTAAATCACCCCGCGATGTTTGCCTTTCTCCGGATCCGACGCTGCAAAGGTACCGAGATTTAGCGGTATTTCGTACGATTCGCGCGTCAGGTCCGGGCTGATCACCTGCCAGCTGTTTCCCTCATCCGTCGTCTTGAACAGCACGTTAGCCGCGAAATACAACGTGTGCGGCTCCTGTCGCGAAAAAATAACCGGCAGCGTGCGGTCGTAACGATATTCGCCGCGCCGGACCGGTTCCGGCGTGATATCCGCCACTTCTCCGATGTCCTGCTTTGTCCGCGTCAGCTTTGCGCCAAAAATAATGTTCGAATCGAGCGGATCCACGGCGATGTCCCCGTATTCGAAAACGCCCACGGAATGCCACTCCCGGAAGGTGATCTCGCCGTAGTCGCTCCGGCTCATCGTTCCCGCCGACCCGCTTTCCTGCTGTGCCCCATATACCCAATACGGAAACCGGTTGTCGGTCGTCACGTGATAGAACTGCGCCGTTGGCTGGTTGTACCAACTGCTCCACGTTGCCCCGCCGTTCACGCTGATCACCGTGCCCTGGTCCGCCGTTAGCGCGATGATTTGCGGGTTCTCCGCGTTGATCCAGATCCGCTGGTAATCATCCCCGCCCGGCGCGCCCTTAAACCCGGCAAAAGTTTTTCCGCCATCCGTGGATTTCCACGTCGTCGTGTTCGCCACGTAAAGAACTTCCGCATTGTCCGGCGCCGCAGCAGCTTAATCACGAGTTTCGCTGCATCCTGGGGCTCACAGGCATGATTCCGCAGGTATTCGCTCAGCGTTATCCCATCAATAAATTCGGTGGCGATATAGAACGATTCGCCGTGCTGTCCTATTTCATAAACGGCGACCACATTCGGATGCGAGATTCCGGCGGCAGAACGGGCTTCCCGCAGAAACAGTTTTGATGTTTCATTCGAAATACGGCCTTCCCGCGGCACTTTCAACGCGACGTGTCGCAGGAGTTCCGTATCCCATGCCTTGAAGACCGTCCCAAATGATCCCTCACCCAGCAATGACTGGATTTCAAAATGACTTATCTTTGCACCAATCGGCACAATCACCGTTGACGGTTCCTGAGAGGAAAAGCTGAACCGACTGTGGCACGAAGGACATTCGATCGCATCGATCGTTTCGGCTTCATGTCCATTGCCGTCTTCCACGCGAATGGGTTGCCGCAATTTGGGCAGCGAAACTGCATTGCGATTCACCCTTTGACGTCGAGGAAACACTTTGATCCGGGGCGTTTCAGCCACATTCATCCCATAAAAAGGCCCGGATGTTTTTACACATCCGGGCAAATTGGATTTTTTCAGATGCGATCAGCAATCAGCGACGTTATGCAATCACGTCTTCCAGCACCGACTCTTCTTCGCTGATCTCTTCGATAATCGGGAGCGGCATATCATCATCTGCCATATCGACAAATCCTCGCAGATGAGCCGCCCGCGTTTCGTGCTGCAGCTTGTGCAAGGCCTTCGATTCGATCTGTCGAATTCGTTCGCGGGTCACTTTGAAGATTCGACCCGTTTCTTCCAGCGTATAGCTGTAACCGTCGCCCAGGCCGTATCGCAACTTGATGATTTCGCGTTCGCGATATGTCAGGCTGCTGGAGCACCATATCGATCTTGTCGCGGAGCATTTCCTGCGTGGCCGATTCGGCCGGGTTGGTTTCGTTGTCGTCTTGCAGGAAATCGCCGAACGAACCATCTTCGCTTTCGCCGACCGGAGTATCCAGACTGACAGGATGCTTCCAGGTCTTCATGATGCGTTCGGTTTCCTTCGAGCGACATCCCGACCGATTCCGCCAGCTCCTCCATGCTTGGATCTCGCCCGGTTTCCTGGCGAATCTGTCCGCTCTTCGCCTTCAACTGCGAGATGCATTGGAACATGTGCACGGGAATGCGAATCGTACGGCGCTGATCGGCGACCGCGCGGGTGATGGCCTGACGAATCCACCAGGTCGCATACGTCGAGAACTTGTATCCGCGGCGATACTCGTACTTGTCGACGCCCGCATCAAACCCGCGTTGCCTTCCTGGATCAGGTCCAGGAAGCTGAGGCCGCGATTGCGGTACTTCTTGGCGATCGACACCACCAGCCGCAAGTTGCCGCCGGACAGGTGCTGCTTGGCGTCGGTCCAGCCGTCCAAGCGCTTCTTGATCCGCCGCAGCGACGCGGAAACTGATCCAGGGTCTCCACCAGCATCTGCACGTACTCTTCGACTTCACGTTCCAGAGCCGTGCGTTCCGAATCTGTCGATCTCATCCGCAGGCAGGAGATTCCGTCCTCCACTTTCCGATTCGTTCGCATTCGGCGCATGCGTTTTAACACGAGCGGAAGTCTGCGTTCGAACGCTCGCTCTTCACCCACGCGCACATCTTGCGACGGCGAACTCGCAGTGAATCCGCTGGCGTCATTTTTTATTTCAAACTTTCGGGCAGGTCTCGCCACTAAAAAATTCGTCCTTCTTCTCCGCCATCAGACGACGAATCGTCCGCAGGTTGACCGCAATACGGCCCTCGATCTGCTCCTTGCGGACGTCTTCGGTCTCGCAAGTGCGCAGAGTCCGCTCGAACGGCGACTCGTCGCGGCGGACCTTTTCGATCGTATCGACAGCCAGACCGAGCGCAAAGTCCGACTCAGCATCTGGCGCACGCATCCACTTGCACATGACCTCAATCTGCTTGGCGAGAAAAATTTCGCGATCCGCATCAGCAGCGGAATGCTGCCCATCTGACTGAGATACATCCGAATCGGATCGCGAGAAGACAACGCCGACGTTTCCGGCCCGAGCAATGCGCGAGCCGCTTTTTCCGCCTGAGCCTGCTTGACTTCTTCGCCGACCGGTTCCGGCTCAAGTGAAATATCCGGGTCCTCAATAAAGCTCAGCCCAAACTCGTCGAGAGCCATAATGAGGTTGTCGACCATGATCGGGTCGCCTCCCTCATCCGGCAACCAGGCATGAGCCTGCTGCACCGTGACAAATCCTCGTTCCTTACCCTCCTCGATGATCGCCTTCAATCCCGCATCCAGACGATACACGCGATTCCCCTTTCAAAGATCCATCAGTTACCGCAACACGTGTCGCCAAGATTCAAGGCGGAGCAATTCCGCCCCGATTGATTTCGAGTGTCCGTGCCTCCGTGGTGAGACACACGCATCGTCAGCACACCGCTGACAGCGATCCAAATTCCGTCAGGCACTCCGCTGACAGCTCCTTTAACACCTCGCATCAGCAAACCACTGAAGCGACCGGACGTCAGCTCGATCCAGATTCATTCGGTTCACTGTCACTTCTTCTGAATCGTCCAGCATACCCACGAATCTGAAAAATCAACCGAACCAGCCGGCAAAAAAATAAGGTTCAGAACACGTTGCTGATATTCAACCGTCCTGGTCCCATCAATCAACGAACTCCAAACCTTCCAAAAAGCCCTCAAACTGCAGCCAGCGACGGATTATTCGCTGCAGAACCCGTTTACGTCAACGCCTTCACCCGAATGTTTGACCTGTTTCCAGGTCAGAATCCGATTTCTCTGGTTTTCAATTTTGAAAGAAGACTCTCGGACGGTCTCGTTTACTCGACGAGATACCCCCTCCATCGCGACGAAACCGGCTCACGGCAATGGCACACGCAGCAACGATCCACGCCTGTCGGACCGATTCAATCTTGCCCGAACAACATGATCCAGCGAACCCCGACACGATGCCCCGTCCAGATCAGCGTCCCATATAAACTCGCCGAATGCAACGAGATCCGATTCACTTGGTGTTTTCGGGATCTTTTGCAATCCCTGCGCAATTCACGACGATTGAGTGGCCGAAGTGCACACACGCCGTCCACTGCACGTAATTGCCCAGTGTCGCACAAAATCATCTCGCACCGCGGAAGGCGATCGTCAGCCAACGTGTGATCAAACGGATTGCGTCATCGAGATGCAAAAAGCAGACCAAGAATCCCGAGACCGTAAAAAGAGTACTCCACGTCGGCCTGTTGATCCCAGCTGGCACCAGCGAAATCCTCCGGGAGGTAGCTCCAGAGAGTAG
>CAVWHL010000024.1:0-154224 GCA_963754855.1 uncultured Acidobacteriota bacterium | reverse complement strand
TTTTGTCGAGGAACTCGCCAGGGCGAGCGGAAAAGATCCTGGAATTTCGCCGCAAGCTTCTGGCCAACGCGCCGCGCCATCGTGGCGTGCTGGAATTGGCCGCGGAGAAAGCGGGATGGGAAAACCGCTCCCCTCGGGACGCACGCGCCGGGATCGCCGTTGTCGAATCCTTTGGAAGTTACGTCGCCGAAGTCGCCGAGGTCGAGCATCAACCGCAGCTCAGGCGAGGTGCGCGTGCATCGCGTGGTCTGTGCCGTCGATTGCGGCCGCCACGTGAATCCCGATACGATCGCGGCGCAGATGGAAGGCGGAATCGTCTTCGGCCGACGGCCGCCCTCAAGGGTCAAATCACCATCGACAAGGGCCGCGTGGAACAGAGCAATTTCAATGATTACGAAATGCTCCGGCTGAACGAGATGCCGAACGTGGAAGTCCACATCGTGCCGAGCAACGAGGCGCCGGGCGGGATTGGCGAGCCCGGCACGCCGCCGATTGCGCCCGCTGTGTGCAATGCGATTTTCGCGGCTACCGGCAAGCCGATTCGGCGGTTGCCGATTCGCGCCGAGGATCTGGCATAGCACCCGGCTCTCCGCTTATTGCAAAATAGCGTGTGCCTCTGATTTCACTTTTTGTAGCTGCGATTCCGCTGGCGATTTGGCTCTACCTTTTCTATGCGCGTGGCAATTTCTGGCGGCTGCGCGAAGACAAGATCGAACCGTCGCCGCTTGAGAACTGGCCGCGCGTGGTTACCATCGTTCCGGCACGCGACGAAGCTGAAACCATCTCCCGCACCGTCTCCGCTCTCGCGAAGCAGGATTATCCCGGAAAATTCTCCATCATCGTTGTGGATGATCACAGCGAAGACGGCACCGCCGCGCTCGCCCGTCACGCCGCGGAAGAATCCGGCGCGGCGGGACGAATCACCATTCACCCGGCATCAGAACTTCCACCCGGCTGGACCGGAAAACTGTGGGCGCTGAACGAAGGCATTCGCGCCGCAAAGGATCAGGCAGCGGAATTTATTTGGTTTGCCGATGCGGATGTTGCGCACGCGCCAGACACGTTGCGCCGCCTGGTATACCGCGCGGAAAAAGAATCGCTCGACCTCGCTTCGCTCATGGTGCTGCTCCCGGTAAAGACCTTTCCGGAGCGGCTGCTGATTCCTCCATTTCTGTATTTCTTTCTCATGCTGTATCCGCCGCGGTGGATCGCGGACCCGAAGGCCCGCACGGCAGGGGCAGCCGGCGGATGCGTTCTGCTGCGGCGCGATGCGCTTGAGCGGATCGGCGGGATCGCCGCCGATCCGTGGCGAAGTGATTGACGATTGCGCACTGGCGCGCGCGGTGAAAAGGAGTGGCGGAAAAATCTGGATGGGGCTGACGCGCGCGAGCGTGAGCCTGCGCGGCTACGGCAGCTTCGCGGAAATTCGCGACATGATCGCGCGCACCGCATTTACCCAGCTCCGATACTCGTTCCCACTGCTTCTCGCCACGCTAATCGGCCTGGCCGCAACGTATCTTCTCGCCTGGATTCTCTTTTTCACCGCTCATGAAATCTCGTGGCTGCTCGCGGACGTAACGATTTCACTGATGACGGCGACATTCCTCGTGACGGTGCGATTTTACAGGCTCTCGCCGCTCTGGGCGCTAACACTGCCAGTCGCAGCGGTCTTTTACGGCACTGCAACGTGCTTATCTGCCGTGCGCTATTGGCTCGGGCGCGGCGGCCAATGGAAGGGCCGCGCACAAGCACAACGACCGGCAAGGCCGGCGTAAGTACCGTGCTAATTCTGATTCATTACTCTCGCGGTATTGAAATTTGTGGTCTAGCGCATCGGAATTTGTTATTCTTCGGGCAGGTAAGGTACAGGGCTGCATCCTGCGGTCAGGGAGCGGCACCGGAGGCCACCATGAGCGTAGTTCCGAACTCCGGGAACGGTAAAGTCACCGTGCCCGATCTCCTGCAGCGCAAAGTCCGGGCTGCAGATTCCCATTCCAAAGCAGAGAAAATTACCTGCCTTACGGCGTACGACTATCCAACCGCGCACCTGCTCGACGAAGCCGGCGTGGATGTGATTCTCGTCGGCGATTCGCTCGGGATGGTCGTGCTGGGGTATGAGAGCACTCTGCCGGTTACGATCGAGGAGATGCTGCACCACACGCGGGCCGTGCGCCGCGGAACGCACCGCGCGCTGGTCGTCGCGGACATGCCCTTCGGCAGCTATCACACGGACACGGCGGAGTCTCTGCGCAATGCCGTGCGTTTCGTGAAGGAAGCCGGCGCGGAGGCCGTGAAGATCGAAGGCGGGGAACGCCGCTTGGAGCTGATCGCACGGCTGACCGAAGCGGAAATTCCGGTGATGGGGCACGTCGGCTTGACGCCGCAATCGGTGAACGCTTTGGGCGGCTACCGAGTGCAAGGCAAGACGCCCGATGCGGCGGAGCAGCTGCTGCGCGATGCGCGCGCGGTGGAAGCGTCCGGCGCTTTCGCCGTAGTTCTTGAGGCGGTACCACGCGAGCTGGCCGCACAGATCACGCGCGAATTGCGTATCCCGACGATCGGCATTGGCGCGGGCCCGGACTGCGACGGCCAGATTCTGGTCGTGCACGACTTGCTGGGACTTACGTTCAATCAGACGCCGAAATTTGCACGGCAATATGCCAACGTGGGGGAAATCATTTCCAAGGCTGTGCACGAATACTGCGACGACGTCCGCAACGGCGGCTTCCCTTCCGATGCGGAGTCCTATCACGCGCCGCAGAAGAGCAAAGAGCGCAAGACCATTTTCATTGCGAGCTGAACAGCCCGCAACCATCACCACGCAATGAGGAGCCAGACATGACGCCCGAAGAGATGCGCATGCTGTATGACTACAATGCCTGGGCCAATCACCGGTCGCTGGACGCAGCATCCAGCCTTACGGCAGAACAGTTTGCACAACCGATGGGTTCGAGCTTCCGCTCCGTTCGCGACACATTGGCGCATATTTATGGAGCCGAATGGGTTTGGCTGGAACGCTTTCCAGGGCCGCTCGCCTTCTTCCCTGCCGGACACAACGCAATTCAAGGATGTGGCCAGCTTGCGGGAGCGCTGGAACGAACACGAAACGCGGCTGCTTAGCTTCGTCCGCGGTTTAACCCAAACTGATCTCGACCGCGTAATGGAGTACAAGACGCTGAAGTTCGGCGTCTACCGCAATCCGCTCTGGCAATCGATGCAACACCTTGTGAATCACGGGACCTATCATCGCGGACAGGTCACGACATTGCTGAGGCAGCTCGGCGCGCAGCCGATCCTCACGGACCTCATGCACTTCTATCGCGAGCGTGCAACGGCGGCCGGCGCGTAGTTGCGGACATCGATCCCTTCCCTGTGGACACAATCCGAACTATCGCCTGGATGAAGGAACAAGCGCGGCAAGCGCGCGCGGAGAACCGCATCGTGGGACTGGTGCCAACGATGGGAGCGCTCCACGCGGGGCATTTGTCGCTGATCGAACGAGCGCGGCAGGAGTGTTCGCCGGTGATTACTTCCATCTTCGTGAATCCGAAACAGTTCGGCCCCAACGAGGATTTCGCAAAATATCCGCGATCTTTTGAAACCGACAAAGAAAGGCTGGAGCAAGCGGGCGTTGATTCGCTGTTTGCGCCGGAGCCATCCGAGATTTATCCGAAAGATTTTTCCACGTACGTCAATGTTAATGGATTGAGCGAGAGACTCGAGGGGCGCTCGAGGCCGGGGCACTTCCGCGGCGTCACGACGGTGGTGATGAAGCTGCTGCAAATTGTGCAGCCGAATTTCGCGTATTTTGGGCGGAAGGATGCTCAACAGGCGCGGATTATCAGGCAAATGGCGCAAGACTTGAGTCTTGATTCGGAAATTGTGGTGTGCCCGATTGTCCGCGAGGCCGATGGTCTGGCGCTGTCCTCGCGAAATATTTATTTAAACTCGGAAGAGCGCGAGGCCGCGAGGGTATTATATCGCGCGCTGGAGGCGGCGAAAAAAGAGCTGGCCGCCGGAGTGCGCGACGCGCTGCAGTTGCAAAGCATGCTGCGAAATGTTCTCGGCAAGGAACGGCTGGCGACGGTGGATTATGCCGAAATTGTAGATGCTGATTCGTTCGAGCCGGTCACGCGCGTGAGTCGGCCCTGCTACGTTCTCCTCGCGGTCTTCATTGGCAAAACGCGGTTGATCGACAACCTGTACATCGAGGCAAGCTCGCCAGGCTCGGAAGAATTGTTGTTCCACTTCTAGCGGTCCATTCTCGCACTCGCCGCATCCCCGTGCATTTCTTCTGTTAGACTTCCCTTACAGGTCCAACTCCTGACGGAGGTAAGCAAGATGAATTCCCGAATTCGTTTTTTTTCCATTTTTTTCGCATTGGTGCTTGTACTGCCAGCATTGGCTCAGGCGGGCGGTACGGTTCCGAAAGGCACGAACGTTTCCGTAGTGATTGACCAGGCCATGAGTTCCAAGGAAGCGAAAGTCGGCCAGACGGTGACGGGCACGGTTTCTCAGGACGTGAAGTCCGGCGGCACCGTGGTAATTCCGAAGGGCTCGGCGGCGAAGTTGTCGGTGAGCAGCGTGCAGGCGTCGGGACGATTGTCCACGCCTTCTAAATTGTACCTGCGGCTGCGCAGCGTGACCGTGAAGGGCAAGACCTACACGTTTACGACGAGTTCCGCCGGGCAAACCGAAGGCAGCAAGACGAAGCGCAATACCGTGTTTATCGGCGGGGGCGCGGCCGCTGGGGCAGTGATCGGCGCGATAGCAGGCGGTGGAAAGGGCGCGGCGATCGGCGCATTGGCTGGCGCGGGAGCCGGTACGGCCGGTGCGGCAGTGACGGGAAAGAAAGATATCGAGTTCCCGGCGGAGACCAGATTGGTGTTTACGACGCAAACGGATGTAGCGATCAAGTAGTGCCACAATTCGTTACCGCAGGGCCGAGGGGCGGCGCAACTTCTTGCAGATCTGTGAGTCCTGCCCGAACCTAAAGTAAAACTTTAGGTTCGGGCAGGAAGCTACCCCTACACCCCCATGCTTTGCAAAAGAGTGCGGAATCGCTTGATTCCAAAAGGCTTGGTGTTTGCACGTGACGCACAAGAGAGCGCAAGAGTGTGAAACGAAAGAGTTTACAAATTCACATTGCTTGCAGAAGTGCAAAGAGTGCGCAAGTTATTGATGGAACAGGGGTTGCGAAATTCTGAGCGCGGAAGGAGAAAAACCGTAGCCTGGCCCCGACGAGAGTTGGGGTAAACCGCCTGCCCTTCAAGACGCTCGCGGTATTACCCGAATTAAATTTTACCATGCAGGTAAAACTAGTCAAGGAAAAGTCCAGGCGAGGATTCGCTCGCCATTCCTAGGAGAGCGACCCGGATCGTCGGCGTGGGCGCCTGTTTTGGTCAACTATCTACATCCAGATGTCCGGTAAATGCTGCGGGCTCAATGGGTCGGCGCAACACTTACTTGGAGTCTACTCTCCGAACAAAGCTTCAGAAACAATCCTTATCAATTACGCCTTTGCCACTATTATGTCTTGAGACGGCGCAACAAGTCCGGTTGACCGTGATGAATACTGATTCAGACATCCCGAATGCGGTATCTTTACACGACGCCACGGGTTTGGCCTGTCTTGCTGATTCGGAGAACTATAAGAGACTGGACGGCAGAAGGCGTTTCTTACTGAAGTATGGGCATGCCTTAGCCTTAGTCCCTTTTTTCCTTGCGATTGTCATTGGTCTTGGCATGCTTCCTCGTATTGTGCCTGACACCGCCTTCTGGGCAGGCATTGCAGAAACTCTCATAGTTGGATCATTGGGTTGGTCATTGATTGTTATCCTTTACGGATTGTCTGTAGTCGTGCGTTGGTTTCTCATCCGCTGTCCCCGATGTGGATGGCGTTTTGGTTTGGGTGAGCGTTGCGGCTCCTGTGACTTTCCGCGAAGCAGAGGCAATCTGACTCCAATTTAACTCCAATTGAACTAAAAGCGCGTGGTAACTCCTAATAAGTCGGATTACCGGAGAGGCGCTTGGATCTGCGATTGTGGGCGAAGAATCCGCTACTCGGCAAAGATCTCAGAGTGGCGGGAGGCAAACACGCGTTCTGGGACGTAGCGGAGGGACGGAAGGCTAAACTTTGCGGTGAAACGCGCCGCAGATGGAACGGGCGCGAAGGATTATTTTTGCGCGAGGCGTTTCAGGACTTCGGCGGCGTGGCCTTTGGCTTTGACGATGGGCCAGGCATCTTCTATCTTGCCGGTTTTGCCGATAAGGAAAGAGCTGCGGACGACGCCCATGAAGGTGCGGCCCATGAACTGTTTTTGCTGCCAGGCGCCGAATTTTTCGATGGTTTTGTGATCGGGATCGCTGAGCAAAGGGAAATTCAGCTTCCGCTTTTCCTTAAAGGAGGCAAGCGCCTTGATGGGATCCGCGCTCATGCCGAGGATGGCCACTCCGAGCTTGTCGAACTTCGGTTTTGCGTCACGAAACTCGGACGCTTCGATGGCTCAACCGGAAGTGTTGGCCTTGGGGAAGAAAAAGAGGAGGACGCGACGGCCTTGGAAATCTTTCAGAGAGACTTCTTTGCCTTCGTCCGATTGGAGACGGAAATTGGGGGCTTTGGAACCTACTTTGAGCATCCATGCACCTCAATAAGTGAAGTCCGACGCGCGAGAAAAACCTCAGGCCTAAAGGCCTGAGCTACAGCAATGGTTGAAGCCCGACGCGCGAGAAAAACCTCAGGCCTAAAGGCCTGAGCTACAGCGAATGGGCCGCAGCACGGCGAAATCAAGAGAGCAGCTTGCGCAGGATGTCATTGACGGCCTGCGGATTGGCTTGGCCGCGCGTGGCGCGCATGACCTGGCCAACGAAAAACTTGAAGACGCCTTCGTTGCCGGCCTTGAATTTGGCAACGTTGTCCGGATTCTTGGCGATTACATCGCGCGCGGATTGTTCGATGGCGGCGTCGCTGACCTGGGCACCGAGGTCTTCGGCAGAAACAATTTCGGGGGCGCTGCGGCCCGATTCAAACATAGTGGCGAAAACTTTCTTGCCGATGGCGCCGGTAATCTGAGCTGATTCAACGAGCTTCACCAACTCGGCGAGCGCGGCGGGGGAAACAGGGCTGGCATCAATTTCCTTGCCAGAATCCTTCAGGCGGCGAAGAAGTTCCGTTTGCATCCAGTTGGCGGCGGCTTTGCCGGGCGCGCCCGCTTTCACGACGGATTCAAAATAATCAGCGAGCGCTTGCGTGTTGGTGAGAACTTCGGCGTCGTACGGCGTGATGCCGTAGGAGCTGAGGAAGCGCGCGCGCTTGGCTTCGGGCAATTCGGGGAGCGCGCGGCGAACTTCCTCGCGCCAGGCGGGGCTGACGTGCACGGGAAGAAGATCCGGCTCCGGGAAATAGCGGTAGTCATGCGCTTTTTCCTTCGAACGCATGGAGACGGAGCGGCCTTCAGCTTGGTGCCAGAGGCGCGTTTCCTGCGAGATACGTCCGCCAGATTCGAGGACGCCGATGTGGCGCTCGATTTCATACTCAAGAGCTTTTTGCAGGTAGCGGAAGGAGTTGAGGTTTTTTACCTCGACCTTGGTGCCGAACTCCCGCGAACTGCGCAGGCGCACGCTGACATTGGCGTCGCAGCGGAGCGATCCTTCCTCCATGTTGCAATCGCTGACGCCGGTGTAAAGCATGATCTGGCGGAGCGTGGTGAGATAGGCGTAGGCCTCTTCCGGCGTGCGCATATCCGGCTCGGAGACGATTTCGCTGAGCGGGGTACCGCAGCGGTTGTAGTCAATGTAGGCCTTGGTGGCGGATTGCGAGAAACCTTCGTGCAGATTTTTGGCGGCGTCTTCCTCGAGATGGAGGCGCGTAATACCAATGCGCTTCCTGGCGCCGGCGACTTCGATTTCGAGCCAGCCACCGGTGGCGAGGGGCAATTCGTACTGAGAGATTTGATAGCCCTTGGGCAGGTCGGGATAGAAATAGTTCTTGCGGGCGAAGCGCGAATGCTCGTGAACGGTGCAATTGAGGGCGAGCGAGGCGCGCATAGCCATCTCGACGGCGCGCTTGTTCAGGACTGGAAGTGTGCCGGGCAAGCCGAGGCACACGGGGCAGACATTGGTGTTTGGCGGATCGCCGAAGCGCGTGGAGCAGCCGCAAAAGATTTTTGTTTTGGTGAGGAGCTGGACGTGGACCTCGAGGCCGATGACGGGCTCGTATTTCGCGAGGAGTTCCGGCGCGAGGGAGGTTTCCTCTGGTGTGGATTTCGGCATAAAGAGACAGAGATTATAGCATCAGCGCGCACGGTTGCAGGCGGGGCTGAGAATATCGAGCCCAGGGCGGCACCGACCGTCACTGGGGAAGAGAGAGCGGACGGCCTGCCCAACAGGAGCCGAGGTGAGCGCCGGGCGGTGCCTAAAACTTCGGCAGCAGAGAGAAAAGAACGGGTCTAAAGACCCGCCACCACAGCCGATGGTCTGGGTCGTGGCGGGCCCCCAGGTGAATGTTAGTTGCGGCCGGAGAAGCGGTAGTTGAGGCCGAGGCGGAAATCGCGGCCGAGGGCAGGATAGCCGACGGCGTCCTGATACTGCTTGTCGAGGAGGTTGGTGACGCGGCCGTAAAAGGAAAGGCCGCCGTAGAAATTGTAGCTGGTGGCCACGTCAAAACGCGCGTAGCCGGGATTGCGAGTGATGCCAAAACCATCGAAGTCGCTATCGGTGCGGACTCCGGTGAAGTAGCCGGCGAGGTTGAAGTTGAAGCGGCGGAAGCCGGCGTTGAGCCAGAGATTGCCGGAATTGACGGGGCGGCGGAGTAGATGATTGCCGGGCTGCTCGACGGCAGGAGCCGAAGCGACGGTTCTGAGCACGCGAGTGTCGTCGTAGGAATAGTTGCCTTTCAAAGTAAGCCAGTGATTCAGGTGAGCTTCGCCGGACCAATTCACACCACGGGCGCGAGAAAGATCGGTATTGAAGAGAAGCATTTCATTGCCGCTGAAGCAGATGGAATTGGGCGGGCCGACCTGCTGATTAATCAAGTCGCGAAATTCGCTGTCAAAGAAGGTGGCTGAGATGCGGAACCGCTCGGCACTGAAATACTGATCGAGGCCGGCGTTGAGGGTGCGGCTGCGCTCGGGACGCAAGGAGGGGTCGCCGGGATTGCAAGGATCGGTGCTGAAGGACTCGAAGACGGTAGGTTCCTCGATGCCTTGGCCGTAGGAAAATCTGGCGCGAGTGTCTCCCAATAAGCCGTTGGAGTAGCGGAGCGCGTAGACGGCGCCGGCGCGGGGCACGACGCGCGTGCCGAAATTGGAATTATCTTCCGCGCGAGCGCCGGCGCTGAGGGTAAGACGAGAAATGGGAGACCAGCGAGCGTCTAGAAATCCTGCTTGATTGTTGCGGCGAGCGTGGACGCCGCCGAGGCTGTTGGGAAAGGCGTTTTCCACTTCGTATTGATAGCCGGCGGTTGCGGCCCCCTGGCGGAAGGAATAGGTGGATTGCTCGAGAAAGCCCGAGCGATTGAATTGATCGGTGGCGAAATAGCTGAAGTCGGGAAAAGCATTCTCATCGAGAATGCGCGATTCCATGCCGGTGATGCGGTGAGCCCAGTGAGTACCGGTGTTGAAGGTCCAGGCCAAGTTTGCAGAAAATTGCTTGAGATTGTCGAAGGCGGTGGAATCGGAGAAATTGGGGCCAAAGAGGGTCTGGCCCGGCGTGCCCGCGAAACTGGAATTGCTGCGAAGGGTGAGGCGAAGCTGATCGGTGTCCGAAAAGCCGTAACCGAAGTTGCCGGCGAAGCCGCGGTTCAAAAAGGCGTCATTGACGCCCTGACCATCGGTATGAAAGTAGGAGCTTGCAACGGAGTAGTCGAAAGCGTGGAGGAGGCCGCTAACCTGAGCGCCGGCGCGAGCGGAAGAGAAGCCGCCGCCTTCGGTGAAGAGATTGACTTCGGGAATGCGCGTGGAACCGCGGTGACTAATGATCTGAATGACGCCAGACATGGCGTCGGTGCCGTAAAGAGCGCTTTCCGCGCCGTGAACGATTTCGACCTTATCCACATTGTCGAGGGTGAGGTTCGAAAAATTGAAAGCGCCGCCCGGTTCGTTGACCGGCGTGCCGTCGAGGAGCACTTTCGTGAAATTTGAATCACCCCCGTCAAGAAATATGGTGGCCAGACCACCGATGGGCCCGGTACGCGCAATGGTGACGCCTGTCTGCGTGGCGAGGAGGTCGGGGAGAGAAACGGCCTGGCGCAGATCCATTTCCTGGCGGCCGATGAGATCCACCGGAGCGGGCGTCTGGCTGATTTCGAGAGGCTGGGTGTTCGCGGTGACGACAACGTTTTCCGAAACGCGCTCAATTTCGAGGCGGAGGCCGAGCGCGCGGTTTTCGCCAGCAGACAGATCCAGAAGGAAGTCGCGAGCGACAAAAGATGCTCGTTGGAAATGGATGCGGTAGCGGCCGGGAGGAAGGATCAGGAGATAGTCACCGCCGGAGCTGGAGCGCGCTGAGAAGACGCGGGCATGGAGATCGCCCTCGAGCTGGGCGGTGACGGCAACGTTGGGGACGCCGTAACCGGAACGATCGGTAACTGTTCCGGAAAGACGGGCATCCGAGGGATTATTTTGGGCCGGTAGAGAGAAAGTAAACAGAAAAAGCGCCAAGGAGAAGAACGCCGTGCGAAGCAAAGTTGATTTCATTTTTTCCTCCGCTCCCTCACGCGCGGGAGCTTGAAGGTTGTCCTGTGCGCAGGGTGAAGAACGCACGGGCTGCAGACTTCGCCGGTCTCCTGGCTTGGCGGTGATACCAGCGCGCAGCCTTCCCGCAGCGTTGCCCGATTCGAGCGGTGCGCTGCAGTGGCCTGCGAGCTGACGGTTCAAGTGCGCTTGCGAAGCAAGCGACTTCCGCCTTACAGTCGCGCGGCGGCGACGGCTCTTTTTGGCGACCCCAACGAAGTGGAGGCCACCAAACCGTCTTCCCGAGCACGAAGTCTGCGGTGATTGTGATCCGCGGCTCAGGGCCGCAGGGTTGAGGTGGACGAGAAAAGACCTGTTAACAACTACGTTCCAGACAAAACCGTCACATGGGGCCGCCCGGAGGCGCCGAGCTCGACGGTGAGCGGCGTCTGAAAAACCTGTTCGAGCAATTCGCGCTGGTAAATAGCTGCCGGCGGGCCGACGCGGAGGCAGCGGCCGCGCTGCATCAGCACGACCTGATCCGCATAATCCGCCGCGAGGTTCAGTTCGTGCGTAACCACGACGACGGTGTAGCGGTTCTCCGCGGCAAGACGGCGGAGAGCATCCAGCAGACCGACTTGAGCGGCGATGTCCAAGTGAAGAGTGGGCTCATCGAGCAGCAGAAGCAGGGGCTGCTGAGCCAAAGCGCGCGCGAGAATGACGCGCTGTTTTTCTCCGCCGGAGATCTGGTCCATCCAGCGGTCGCTGAGATGAGCTGCTCCGACCTGGGCGAGAGCATTTTTCGCGATCAAGACATCTTCTTCGGATTCGAAGCGCAGAGACGGACCATGGGCGTGGCGGCCCTGCAGCACGAATTCCCAGGCGCGAGCGGGGAAGAGCAAACGGCTCTCCTGCTGGACCATGGCGATGCGCTGGGCGCGAGTTCGAGGCGTGAGCGCGTGCGTGACAAATCCGTCAAGGAGAATGCGGCCGGAGAGCGGCGCGAGCGCGCCGGCGATCAATTGCAACAAGGTGGTTTTGCCGCTGGCGTTCGGGCCAAGAATGGCGACGATTTCGCCCGGCTTAGACTGGAAACTCGTGGCTTCCAGCGTGAAGAGCGGGGCCTGCGCGGGATTGGCGGAATAGGCGTAGCTGACCTGCTCGACGCTGAGGCGGATGTCGCTTGCCGAACGGGCCGGTTCGAAAGGCTTGCGCGCGAGAGCGGATCGGCTGCTCATGCCAGCCTCCTGCGCAGAAGGTAAATGAAGAGCGGCGCGCCGACGATGGCAGTCACGGCGCCGACGGCAAGCTCTGCGGGCGCGACTACGGTGCGAGCAAGAGTGTCCGCGAAGACCACGGCAATCGCCCCGCCGAGCGCCGCCGTCGGCAACAAAGTGCGATGGTCCGAGCCAAAGATGAGGCGCATGACGTGTGGAACGATCAAACCGACGTAGCCGACTGCGCCGCTGACGGAAACGGCCAAGCCTGTCAGCAAGGAGGCGGCGAGATAGACGACCAGGCGCACGCGGTGGACGTCCACGCCGAGGTGCATCGCTTCTTTTTCGCCGGCGAGAAGCAAATTGAGATCACCGGCGGTTGTATAAATCGCGCCGGCAGCGGCGAAGAAGCCGATGCCGAGAAACCAATAAACGCTTTTCTGCAAAGGAGTGGAGAGGTCGCCCATCAACCAGAAAGCCATGCCGCGCATGTTGCTGCCGCTGATAGTGGTCATCAGGAACATGATGATGGCGGAGAGGAAGGAGGCGGTGATGACGCCGCCGAGGAGCAGGGTGCTGCTGTCGATCTGACCCTCGCGGCGGCCCAGGAAATAGACCGCGGCGATGGTGGCGGCGGCGCCGAGAAACGCTCCCAATGGCGTGAGCAACGCAGTGAACGCCGGAGAAACGGCGAGATGAGGCTCAGCGATCAGCGCGAGGATGGCGCCGAGGGCCGCTCCGCTGGAAACGCCGAGCACGTAGGGATCCGCCAGAGGATTGCGGAGCAGCGCCTGGAAGCTGGTGCCCGCGACTGAAAGCGATGCGCCTACAATGATGCCGAGAAGAATGCGCGGCAATCGGATATTCACGACGATCAAGCCATAGTCCGTGGAGATCTGGCTACTCTTGCCAAAAATGACACGCAGCAAATCGCGCCCCAGCGCGTAGAGCGAGACGGGAACGGCGCCAAACTTCAGGGCAATTACCACGACGAAGAACAGGATCACGACGAGAATAAAACATTGCAGAAGGAGGCGTTGGAGCGTCAGCGGGCGCATGCGCAGCCCCCGGGATCCGCTTTGTCGTTCGGCAAATCCAATGACTGAAGATACGAATGCGCAGAAGGCCGCGGGTTTGGCGACGGCTTCTCTTTTTCCATTTTCCCCTTGCCGCTGTCCGGCATTTCAACGAAAGCGCCGGGGTGAAGCTGCCGTGCGAGGTCTTCGATCGCGGAAACGATGCGCGGGGCGGGACGATTTACAGCATCACTGATGACCGCGTAGCGGCGGTTGGTGACGGCCTCGATAATCTTCCATCCGGGAAGAGTGGCGAGTTCTTCGATTTCACGCGGGGCGTTCTCCGAATGGGAAGCCGCGAAAACAAGGAATTCGGGCTGGAGATGCGCGACTTCTTCAAGACTAACCATCGGCCAGCTTTGGTCCGAGTCCACGATGGAAACGGCGCCTGCGAGGCGAAGCGCATCGGCAATGAAAGTGTTCCTGCCGATGGAGATGAGCGGCTGAGTCCAGACGACAAACAGAACGCGCTTTACCGGCCGGGCGCCGATGCGTTGTTGCAGGTCATCAAGGCGATGCCGCATATCGCCGGCGACGGAAGCGCCGGCATCGGGGACACCGAGGACATCGGCGAGTTTTTTCGAAGAAGCGATGATTTCATCCACGGTGTGAGGGTCCGTGGCGTAAGAAGGAATTCCCAATTCATCCAGAGCGTGCACGGTCTCAAGGCGATTCAAACCCTTGGTCACGAGCACAAGATCGGGATGCAAGGCCACGATCTCTTCGAGGCTGGGGTTGATCGCCCCGCCCACTTTGGTTTTCTCCCGGGCGCCGGGAGGATAATCACAATAATCGGTGTCTCCAACGAGACGATCCTGCAAACCGAGCGCGTAGACAGTTTCGGTTAAACTCGGCGCGAGAGAAACAATGCGGCGCACGGGTTGAGGGATGCGAACGGTGCGGCCAGCCTCATCGGTGACGTCGAGGAAGGCGGGCGCCGGAGAACGAGCTGGAGCGGCGGACTGCGCACTGGATGGCGCCGCGCAGCACAAGATGAAAACAATCGCAGTGAAGGCGAGGCCTCGGAAGCGCGGAGGCATTACTTCTTGCACGAATCTCTCCTGACGAGAAATCCTTATCGAGCAACAAAAAAGCCCCACGAGACACCTTGGGGCTTCCGGCAACACTCTTTCTCGCGAAGAGCGCGGGCCTCTGCGGCACGGGAGGGTGGCCTGGCTTACGGCTGTTACGCCGATCACAGTGGCGGGACCGCGGCCGATTCGCACGGCCTTCCCCGCTTCCCTTGCCTGCAAATTGAAACTTGAGTGTATGCCGCGCGTGCGGGAGTGTCAATGAGCGGCTGAGAAAGCATCGCGTGGCCTCAGCGGTTTTTCCAGTTCGGCTTGCGCTTTTCGACCAGCGCGCGCAAACCTTCCTGTGAATCCTCGAGGCGATACAGCTCGTTCAAGAAAATGTTCATGGAATGCTTGAGGCCATCGCGCAAGGACAGGCCCATGCCGCCGAGAATCGCTTTTTTGGCCATGGTGAGCACCGGACCGGAGTGGGCATTGATGCGGCCAACGAGGTCGCTTACGGCTTGCTCGAGCTGCGCCTCGGGCACGAGACGATTGATCATGCCGAGTTCCAGCGCGCGCTCCGCAGTAACGGCTTCGCCGGTCAGGACGAGCTCGAGAGCCATCTTTGGCCCGACAAGAAACGGGAGAATCGTGGATGCTAGAGGCGGAAACACACCGATAGTGATCTCCGGCTGGGCGAAGCGCGCTTTCGGCGTGGCGATCACAAGATCGCCGAAGGCCGCCAATTCCGCGCCGCCGCCGATGGCCGGTCCGTTCACGACGCAGACGACTGGTTTGCCGACTTCCAGCATGCCCGCAAAGACCGCATGAAAAGCGTCGAGCATCTGGAAGACGCGCTGAGAAGTGTATTCGCCGATGTCGATGCCGCCGCAGAAGACTTTGCAAGCAGAATCGAGGACAATCAGCTTGACGTCATCGCGCTCGCCGGCATGGCTGATGCCGCCGGCCAACTCGCGCAGCATGGCTTCATTGAGGAGATTGTGCTCGGGGCGATTGAGCGTCATCCTCGCGACGCCGCCGTCAATGCGCAGCTTCAGGTATTGAAACTGGTCCGGATTGCGCTTTTCCGGCTGCGAAGCGAATTCTTCGGCGTTGACGGGCTCGATCATTTCCAGCGCTCCTGAGTCTTCATGGACTCCGCAAATTCTGGTGATTTTCCGAAGGAACTAAATTTGATGCTAGCACGGCGATGGGAGAAGGCCGTGAAGAGAGAAAGAGGAGTTGCGCAAAAAGTTGGCGGGGGTTAGGCCGGGCGATACGCGGGAACGATTCTTGCTGATGGCTTCGGAAAAGTATGCCTTCGGCTTCCCCCAGTTTCATTTTGTGAATTCCGTGACAATGGCTATCCTGCAAGAGCGCAAACGAAGCAGGCAAAAAAACGCGTGGGAAGCAGCTTGTGACGACAACCCAACCGCACGAATTATTCGAGGAACAAACTGCCGTGGCCGTTCTGATGACGGGAACGCCGGATGCGGAGGAGTTCCCGAGCCTGGTGGCCTGGGAACAGGCCAAAGCGCTGCGTTTCTGCGCCGACTGGCAAGGCAGGAATGCAGACCCTGCAAGAGAAACGGAAGTGCGGTTGCTTTGGAATCCCGATACGCTCTACTTGCGATTTCGAGCAAAATACCGGGTAATTACGGTTTTTCCCGATGCGGAACCCAATGGCCGCCGGGATCAGCTATGGGACCGCGATGTCGCGGAAGTTTTTCTTCAGCCCGCCCCGTCGCATCCGCGGCATTACAAAGAATTCGAAGTCAGCCCGAATGGATTCTGGATTGATCTCGACATCGCGGCAGGGGAGAAACACGATTTGAAGAGTGGAATGCGCCGGCGCGTTTGTTTGGATCAAACGAGCAAGACCTGGGTGGCGGAGCTGGCGTTGCCCATCAAGTGTCTCGTGGAAGACTTCGATCCCGCAGCCACGTGGAAGGTGAATTTTTACCGGGTGGAAGGCGCGAGCGAGCCGCGATTCTACTCGGCGTGGCGGCCGACGCGATCACCCGCGCCGAATTTCCACGTTCCCGAAGCGTTTGGGCGTCTGGTCTTTGTGCCATCCCAATAGAAGGGCAGCAAAGAAACTGGCGGCTCCGCTAAAACAATCCCGGCTGGCGTCCGTCCTCGTTTTTACCTATGCTTGCCGAGTGAAAGAAGGAATCGAGCATTTCCGCTGCTTGATGATGAAGCGAACTCTCAGGTGTTTGTATTTGGCCGCGGCCGCTGTGGCGCTCGCCTGCTGCGCCTCAGCGATCGAGGCCCGGCCGCAGCAGAAGGCCAATGACAGCGAGCCGTTTGTCTCGAAGGTAGAACCGCCAAGCTGGTGGGTGGGATTGACGCCGGAACTGATGCTGCTGCTTTCCGGGCGTGAACTGGACGCGACGCACGTCCGTTGCAACTTGCCGACACTCCTCATCTCCCGCACGCAATCCACGGCTGGCGGACACTATCTTTTCGTATGGCTCAAGATCGGCGCGGGCACGAAATCAGGGACGGCGGTGTGCCGAATCAGCACGCCGAAGGGAAACACATCATTCGAACTGCCGCTGGCTGCGCGCACGCCCACTTTGGGAAGGTTCCAGGGACTTTCGCGGGATGATGTGATGTACCTGATCATGCCGGATCGCTTCGCCAATGGTGATCCAACGAATGACGCACCGGCGGAAGCGCCGGGATCGCACGACCGTTCGAAACCGCGTGCGTATCATGGCGGAGACTTGGCCGGCATCAAGAGCCATTTGCCGTACTTGAAGGATCTCGGCGTGACCACGCTATGGCTCACACCCATCGTGAAAAATGGGACAACGCAGGATTATCCCGGGTATGGCGCGGCCGATCTTTATGCCGTTGATCCACATCTCGGCACGCTGCAGGATTATCAGGGCCTGGTGGCGGCAGCGCACAAGCAGGGGCTGAAAATTTTCTTCGATGCCGTGCCAAATCATGTTGGGCCGAAACATCCCTGGGCCGCGGACCCGCCATTGCCGGACTGGTTCCACGGCACGCTGCAGCATCACACCGATTCGTTTGCGCCGTTCAAGGGCACGTTCTACGGGAAAACCGGCGGTGGCCCCTTCGCCAACGATCCATTTGAAGCGCTCATTGATCCGCACGCACCGGCGCGCATGAAGAAGAACCTCACCGAAGGCTGGCTCTTCGGGATGCTGCCGGACATGAATACGGAAAATCCGGTGGTCGGGCAATATCTTCTGCAGAACTGCATCTGGTGGGCGGAGATTTCCGGCCTGGACGGCTACCGTCTCGACGCGTTTCCCTATGTCGGCCGGAAATTCTGGGCCGACTGGCACGCAGGATTGCGGAGAATCTATCCGCGTCTGACGACAATTGGCGAGGTGTTTCATCCCGATCCGAGCGTGGTTTCGTTTTTTGCGGGGGGAGTGAGGCGCTACGACGAAATCGACAGCGGATTGTCCACGTTATTCGATTTCCCGATGTTCTTTGCGCTGCGCGAGGTGCTGCTCGGGAATGCGCCCGTTGGACGCATCGCCGATGTCCTAAGGCACGATTCGCTGTATCCGCATCCGGATGTGCTTGTACCATTCTTCGCGAACCATGATGTGCCCCGCTTCGCCAGCGCGGAGGGCAGTTCGCCCGCAAAATTGAAGCTTGCGTTCGGACTCACGCTGACGCTGCGAGGCATTCCCGAAATCTACTACGGAGACGAGATCGGCATGCCGGGCGGCGCAGATCCGGACAACCGGCGCGATTCCCCCGGCGGATGGCCCGGAGATCGAAACGACGCGTTCACGCAGGCCGGCCGAACACGCGAGCAACAGGAAATTTTCTCTTATGTTCAATCCTTGCTCAAGCTGCGCCGGGAACATGCAGCACTGCGCGGAGGCGAGCTCTGGCACCTTGCCTCCGATGAATCGAGCTACGTTTTTTTGAGAGAGTCAGAAGAAGAACGATTGGTGGTCGCCTTCAATAATTCCAGCCAGCCGCGAGAGTTGGGGATTCCGCTGGACGGCACGCCAGCGCAAAAGAGTGCGGGTGTTACGGTGCTGTTCGGAACGGGAAGTGCGGCGATGTCCAAAAGAGGAATTCGCGTCACCATGCCCGCGCAGTCGCTCTCGATTTTTGCCCTGGATTAGATTGCTCCGGAGCGGGCGTCAGAACGCTCATAGTCTGCGCCATGAGCCCGATCCCATACTATCACGCCGATTTTCCCGCCGTGGCGCTCACCAGGGACTTCGCGGAAACTTCTTCGGGGAGAAGCGTGTAGTCCGGGAAATTTCCGTAGAGTTTTTCGTTCGGAGCCCCTTGTGTCACGGAATGGACAAGATAACGTCCGCCGACAAAGCAGCCTTTCCAGGATTGGCCAATCCCGCCGAAAACCTCTTCGCGGTCGCCGCGCGACCTGACCGTGTTGATTCCTACCTTGAAGGCCCGCAATTCCTCCGCGACTCGCCGGCTGATTTTCATGTCATCGCAGGCGATCGAAGAGACCAGGCAGCCATTCGAAACGTTCATCTCGGAAATGAGCTCTTCCAGGTGATCCACAATCACGATGGTGTCCAGCGGCCCGAAGGGCTCGCTGTGAAAGAGCTTCGAATTTCTTGGAATATTCAGCAGCGCTGCGGGACCGACATAAGCTGAAATGTCCTGCCCGGGAAAAATCATGCTCTCCTGCACCGCTCCTTCAAAAAGGCTGATCGCACCTTTACCTAGCGCATCGACGTACAGGACACGCAGCTCTTCCACTTTTTTGCTGTTGATGAGCGGGCCGAAGTCGAGCTTGGGCAGCGGGTCGTTTTCCGTTTCGACCATCACGGGGTTTCCGCAGCGCAGGGAACGGAGTATGGGCAAGTACATCTCCAAGAACTGTGGAAAGAGTTCCCGCTGCACCACGTAGCGAACATAGGCGGTACAGCGCTGTTTCCCGTAGTCAAAGCCTTTGCGCAGTTGCTGCGCGAGGTTCGCCCAGTCGGAAAACTGCCACACCCCGTAAGTGTTTACGCCTTCCATCTCCAGCATGTAGCGCTTCTTGTCGTCATAGAGCGTGGAGGCGATCACCCCGCCGTTGGTTTTTCCGCCCACGAAAGCCAGGCAATCCACGTGTTCGTTGCGAACCAGAGCCTCGCTCAATTGGCCGCCGGAACCGCTGACCAGAGAAACCGGCAAGCCACAACGCCGCGCGATGGCATGCGCGAGCGTCAAAGCGTACAAGCTGCCGTCCGTGGGAGTTTTCGAGATGGTGGAATTTCCCGCGAGGGCTTGCACCAACACAGCGTGCATGAGCACGGACATGGGGTAGTTCCAGGAGGCGATATTCGAGATCAGACCAACCGGCTTGCGATCGCCGAGCATGCCTTCGATATTCTCGACGTACCATTCGACGCCGCTGATGCACCGGTCGATATCCGTCAGGGCCTGCGCATAGGGTTTGCCGATCTCCCAGATCAGCAAGAGGGCGATCAATTCCCTTTGCTTGCGAAGATCTTCCAGGCACGCTGAAATCCGTCTCCGCCGTTCGTCCAGTCCGACCGCGGCCCAGCCGGCGGCTTCCGATTTGGCGAATTTCACCGCGCGCCGCGCGGCCTCCAGGTCAATCATGGGAATGCGGCCGAGGCTGCGGCCATCCACGGAAGAGGTGTAGTGACGGCCGAAGCCGGGCTCCTGCCATTCACCTTCAATCAGGTTGAGAAGGCGGCCGTCGGAGAGGAAAGCTTCCGGCGCCTCCGTTTTCAGTCTGCGGACAAGCGTATCCCATTCGGCTGCAGGCGCAATCAATGGCATGCGAAGCCTCCCGAGTTCCCCAGAACGGGCGCATTATATCGAAAAGATCGTGCGGCTGGATGGAAATCGTGCTCGGGGGCACGCCCGGGAAAGTGTGCCCAGGCTCTTGCTGTTGCGAGCTTCCCACATTAATCCGCTGAAGGTGACTTCCTGTTCTTAGAGTGCGTCACGCCGGCCGAATTCTAATTATTTTTGTCAGGCAACGAATTTGCCGTTTTTCTGCGAGCGCGGGTTTGAGGTCCGCAACTGAAAACTCAGGAAAAGATTGGCTCCCCGGGCGAGATTCGAACTAGCAACCCCTCGGTTAACAGTTCGGCGCCAGTCTTTGGCACCGAGTGCGATGATTCGCTATCGTATTGAATTGCCACGTCAGTAGCGGCGATTCTTGCTCTCACCTCTGTACTACCATTTGCGATGTTTTTCGATGCAGGGTGGGCACAAAATAGGGCACATTCGGCCCGGAGTCCGCGGATATCGGGATGCCTTGCAGCCAGTCGCTGCTCTTGGTTTTGCAACCGTTTTTCCCTTCCCAAAAACTCCAACCCGTCTTCTTCCTAAAATTAGAAATCTTCGAGATCTCGGTTCGCTCTCTGCCGATCTCGCCACGGTCTCGGCCTCCAAGACGGTTCAATGGGTCACACGAGCCCGTGACATGCATCACAGGAATGCTGGCGAAAATGGACAAGACTTCAATTCGAGCACTCTCGCAGGCAGGAATGCGGCGCCATGATTGCCTGGGACAACCCTTCTAGCCTTATGGTTCTCATTTCATTTGGCAGTGCAAGGATTCTCTATTGTCGTCATCATGTGCGCTGAGTGGTGAACCGGCGAATTCGTCATTTGTCGGCACGTCTCTTTTCTCCGAAGACTGAAGACTAATGTCGTAGAAATCTAGGGAGAGGGCAAACACGACCGTGGCAGAGACACCTGAAGCGAGAGCATTATCGGCAGAAGCGCTTTATCGGCGCTGTAACCTGTCCGAGTTTAGGTTTACAAACACCGCCGAGCTGGCGGATCTGACTGATTTTGTTGGCCAGGAGCGCTCTGTTCAGGCAGTCCAGTTCGGAAGCAGCATCCGGAGACAAGGCTTCAATCTCTTCCTGCTCGGGCCCGCCGGGACCGGTAAATTCTCCAGCGTGCGGGCCTACCTTCAAAAGAAAGCAGCTGCGGAGCCGACACCGGATGAGTGGTGCTACGTCAACAACTTCGCCAAGCCGGAGACCCCGCATGCCCTAAGGCTTCCGCCGGGTCGCGGCGTGTTGCTCCGCGAAAATATGCGACGCTTGCTGGAAAATCTGCGGTCTGCGATTCCGTCAGCCTTCGAGAGTGAAAGCTACACGGCACGCAAACACGCCATCGAACAAGAGGTGAAGGAGAAACAGGAGAAGGCTTTTGAAGAGATCCAAAGCCAGGCCAATCAGAAGGGCGTCGCGGTAGTACGGACTCCTACCGGAATAGCCCTTGCTCCCATGCGAGAAGGGGAGATCATCAGCCCCAAGGAATTCCAGCAGCTGTCCGAAGAAGAACACGCAACAATCCAGGCTGCAATCGGTGGATTACAAGAGAAACTGCAGGCCGTTCTACGGCAAATGCCCAAACTAGAACAAGAGGGGCGGGAAAAGATCCGGGAGCTGAACCAGGAAGTCACCATCTTCGCGGTGGGCCACTTGATCGATGAAATCCGGAAGAAATACGCAAATCTAATCGAAGTCGTGACATTTCTGAACGAAGTACAAAAGGACATCATCGAGAATGTGGAAGCTTTTCTTCCCTCAGAGGAACCGCCGTTGGCCGCTCTCATAGGTATCTCGCTGCCTTATGGGGCCAAGGGCTCGGCGTTTTTCCGGCGGTATAGCGTGAATGTCCTCGTCGACCATAGTGAAATTCACGGTGCGCCGGTGATCTACGAAGATCACCCCACCTATCAAAACATCCTAGGCCAAGTCGAGTACATGGCTCACCTGGGTGCGGTCTCAACGGATTTCAACCTTATCCGCGCGGGCGCATTGCACCGGGCGAATGGGGGATATTTGATCCTTGACGCCCATAAATTGCTTATGCAGCCATACGCGTGGGAGGCGCTCAAGCGATCGCTGCGATCTTCTCAGATTCGCATTGAATCACTTGGCCAGATGCTGAGTCTGGTCAGCACGGTCTCCATCGAGCCACAGCCAATTCCAGCCGACGTGAAAATCGTTTTGGTGGGCGAACGTCTGCTCTACTACCTGCTTTCCTCGCTCGATTCTGACTTTGAGGAATTATTCAAAGTGGCCGCGGATTTCGAAGAGCAGATGGACAGGAACCCCGAATCGGACCTTCTTTATGCACGATGGATTGGCACCATCGCCCGCCTGGAAAAACTGCTTCCGCTGGACCCAGGAGCTGTTGGGCGCGTAATCGAGCAAAGCTCTCGTATGGCTGGAGATTCACAGAAGATACTCACTCACCGCAGGCGACTCTCCGATTTGTTGCGAGAGGCGGACTATTGGGCCCGGCAGGGAGGGCGGACAGTCGTGAGAAGCGATGATGTTCAACGTGCGATCGAGGCTCAAATTCATCGTGCCGATCGCGTCAGTGAACGACTCCTGGAAGAGACGTTGAAAGGAACTGTTTTGATCGACACGGATGGGGAGAGAGTCGGCCAGGTCAACGGGCTCTCCGTGATCGACCTCGGTCACTTTGTCTTCGGCCGGCCCAGCAGGATCACCGCACGCGTGCGGCTCGGCAAAGGCGAAGTCGTTGACATCGAAAGAGAAGTTGAACTGAGCGGCCCAATCCATTCGAAAGGCGTGCTGATCCTCTCAGGCTTTCTCGGCGCACGTTACGCGCCTGACCATCCTCTTTCGCTCTCCGCGAGCCTCGTCTTCGAGCAATCGTATGGCCCAGTCGAGGGCGACAGCGCATCATCAGCGGAGCTCTTCGCCTTGCTCTCTGCCCTCTCCGGGTTGCCCATCAAGCAATCCCTGGCCGTCACTGGGTCTGTGAATCAGCACGGAGAGATGCAGGCCATTGGTGGTGTAAATGAGAAGATCGAAGGATTTTTTGATCTATGCAAAGCGCGAGGCAAATGGAATGGGCAAGGTGTGATCATCCCGGCCTCCAACGTTCGGCATCTCATGCTCCGTCACGATGTCGTTGAAGCCGTGACGGCCGGTCATTTTCAGATCTACGCAGTGGAAACAGTTGATCAAGGCATGGAACTTCTTTGCGGTGTGCGAGCCGGTGAACGCGACACCGCAGGGAAATTTCCCGATGGAAGCGTGAATCAAAGAGTAGAGGCCCGTTTGATTCAACTTGCTGAAAGGAGAACTGAGCTTGCACAGCGGACGAAATTGGAGAATACGCAGTGAGTCATACGGGGATTAGCTTTACGATTCGCCGGATACTCGTGCCAGTCGATGCCTCTCCTGGCAGCATGCGGCTCTGGCACGAGCAGTGGAAGTTGCGGGAAGGCTTGAAGCAGAGCTGTTAGGTCTCTTTGTCGAAGAAATTGAACTTTTGCGTTTGGCGGATTCTCCCTACGCTCGAGAACTTCTTTATCCCTCGGCCGCGGAAGCGCCGATTAGCCGAGAAACGATGGAATCAAAATTGAAGGTGCAATCAGAACGTGCCAGAAAAGCGCTGGAGGCCGCGGAAACCAGGCTCAGGTTCGATGGAGCGTTATTCGCACATCCTCGTGCACCGACAGGGCGTCAATGTTTTAAGAGGGGCGGATTTTGAGGGCGATGGGGCACAGAATTGGGCACAGTCTCAGAAGCCCCGGGTGCGGCAACTCGCTAACTGATTGAAAGATTTGGCTCCCCGGGCTAGATTCGAACTAGCAACCCTTCGGTTAACAGCCTTGTGACCAAATTAATCACAAGTTGCCGGAGCCGAGACAAATTGAAGGGATTCAGCAAGTTCTGAAAAAGCGGGGCAAATACAATTCACCTTCTCTTTCTTTTCTCTAGTCGAACTTTGCCGCGATTTATCACAATTCGCATGACACTGGCATGACACTCCAGGTTATCAGCGGGGATCAGAACCGATGCATTTGCTCACAACAATTATTGGTTTCGGGATCACGGTCAACGCGATTCCTCCATCGCATGCACAATGCCTCCCAGCATTCCAGCGAACACAAATTGATGAACCGGATATAAAAGGTACCAGTAGAGCTGACCCAGCACTCCCACTGGATCGAATATAGCCGTCTGGCGAATGAGTGACCCTGAAGCGGACGCTTCTACTTCAAACTGCAGCCACGCCCTGCCAGGCAGGCGCATTTCTGCTGCCAATCGAAGCAGGCGATCGCGTTGGATCTCTTCGACACGCCAGAAGTCGACTGTATCACCGGCGAGAAGCCGATCCGGATCACGTCGCCCACGACGCATACCCGCACCGCCGAACAGCAAGTCTAACAACCCGCGAATTCGCCAGAGCCAATTCCCGTAGTACCAGCCGGTTTCACCTCCTAGCCGCTCGATGGGTCGAAAGGCTATGGCCGGAGGAATTAGTACGTGCACCGACCGCGAATCCACGATGCGGCGGCCAAATTTGGCCCCACCCCACTGACGTGTTGCACCGACAGACGAGAATGCGTCGGACCAACGCGTTTCCGCAAATTCCCGGTCTTCATTGGCAAGGGCTCGCTTCAGTGCTTCCCGGTATCCAAGTGGGCGAACGGAGAACAGGGCATTGGCAGATCGATCCCGCACGATCGTCTCGTTACGCAAGCTATCCACTAACTCGCGGCCCACACGCGCATAGACCGGTGTCACAAGACCCAGCCAAAGGCTCGATAACCGCGGAGACAACACGGGCACTGGAATCATCCATCGTCTCAGCCCTCGCTGATGGGCGTACTCTTTCATGAGATCCAAATAGCTAACCTGGTCACCTCCACCGATCTCAACAACCCTGCTGCCGCTGATTTGGATGTCGAGTGCCTGCATCAGATAAGCAATCACATCCTCGACCGCAATTGGCTGCGAACATGTCTTGACCCAGCGCGGAGTGATCATCACCGGAAGCTTTTCAACGAGGGCCCGGATCATCTCGAAGGAAGCGCTGCCCGACCCGATGACGATTGAGGCTCTCAACTCGATGGTTGGCACTCCTGATTCTCTGAGGATGCGGCCGACTTCCTGACGGCTTCTCAGATGTGCCGAAAGTTCACTGCCACTTCCGAGCCCACCGAGGTAGACGATTCGTTGTACGCCCGCATCGCGCGCCGCAGTTGCGAACGCATGCGCCGCACTACGATCTTCCTCTTCAAAAGAGTTTGCCGAAGCCATCGAATGCACGAGGTAATAGGCGGCGTGCACCCCAGCCATGCTAGTGGCAAGGGACGCCGCGTCAAGAACATCACCCTTTACGACCTCAGTCGTCTGGGCAACGCGCTGGCTTAAAGCATTGGGATGTCGCGACAGGCAACGCACACGGTGCCCGGTGGCTTCGAGCGCATGAAGTAACCGCCCACCGACGTAGCCCGTCGCGCCTGTCAGCAGAGTCAATTTAGAATCATTTCTCAAGGGCCACGCCTTGATAAGAAGGAGAACTGTATTTCTGGATGTAGTCACGGACATTGAATTTCCGGGCAGTGTTTTCGGAGCTCATGTAGCGGACTGCCCCAAAAACAGGCCTCTCCGGGCCCCAGGGGCGATCATAGCGCCCCAGACACCAAAAGATCCCGCTGTAAGAATTCGGATCACGCCCATCGAGTGCATACTTGTTGTTCAGGTCCACCATGATTTCGAGGGCCTTTTGAGGAGTGCGAGTCCACTCGATGATTTTCTTTCCCCACAGCATGCGAAGGTAATTATGGATTCGCCCCTCTCGAAGCAACTGTGTCTGTGCAGCATTCCAAAGTGCGTCATGCGTCTCGGCACGCTCAAACTTCTCAAGACTATAAACGTAGGACCTCTCGTCACGTGCATGCTGTCGAAGAGTCTTCAAAGCCCACGCCGGCAGCGATTCGAATTGGTCGTAGTCGTTCCGCCTCTGGCAAAAATTGAAGCCGAGCTCTCGCCAAGTAATGACCTGGTCCAGGAAGGCTTCGGTAGCCTGGCTTGTACCCCACCAACCGCTGCGGCTGCCCGTTGCGCGTACTGCCAGATGGTCAGGAGACCATCCTTCTTGTCTTGTGATTTCGGAAAAAACCTGATGCACCGAAATATGGCCGAAATGGAGGTACGTGGAGAGTTCGCTCGTGGCCTGCTGCGCGGGTTCATTTCGCGCCTCAGCGTAAGCCGGTAGCCGATCTCGCAAAAAGTTTCTCAGTAGTGCCTGAGCAGCCGTGCTTCCCCCTCGGCTCTCCACCGGGGGAATCCCGTGATCCAAGGTAATTCCTGCCTGCACACCCAATCCTGAATTCAGAAGTCGAGGAGAGGCCTTCGGCCAGCGCTTTGTGATCTCTCGGGAAAGATGTCTTACTTTTGGAAGTTTTGCGTTCAAGAGCGCATTGGCCTTCGGAAAGCAGATCAAATGTCGTGGAAGCTCCCTTTGTAAGAACCGGCGAAAAGAATACGCGGTTGGAAAGGCTTCCTCCGCTTGCCGCAGCGGGAGCAGGCCATTCGAGTCCACCACCTCCATGAACACTGCGACCTGCCGAGCCGCGGAAGCGACCATGCGCGGGAGGAAGAAGCAGGGGAAGTCGTCCGTCACCACAATGCAGGCGCGCGATGCCAGAGCGGCGAGCAATCCTTTGCCTGCATTCGGTGCGAGCTCCAGGTACGGATAGTAGAGAACGCCCGTGCCCTCGAACCGGCAGGCATTTTCCCCCATTCCATCAATCACGAAACGGTGCATCCGATCGCTCGCCCACGGATAGCCGCAGCGTAACGCTTCCAGGATAACCAATGGCTTCCGCAGCTTCTCGGCCCACTCCACAGCTCGGTCCAACGCAAAATTCCAGGTCGTCCTGCGGGAGCCAATCATCCAATAGAGGACAAAATCCTTACTCTGCAGGACTGGCAAGGAGTTGGCGGACCTGATGCGGATTTCGGGAACTGAGCTCAATGCGATATTCCTATAGTCGTGGCGGACATAATCAGGCGTTCAACCACCATATTGAACAATTGAGCGCCGCCGCGTAGCTAACCCATACCAAGTATGGCAAGAGCAACCAGCCCGCGGCCGGAACTGCCCTCCAGAATTCGATCGATGTTGCCAGGATGGCGAACCACAACATGACAATTTCGGCGAAGGCCAGGCCCGGTGACCTTAGCCGAAAGAAGAGGGCGGACCACGCAACATTGAGCAATAACTGCAGCAGGAAGAGTTGCATCGGAGCTGCTGTCAAGCCGACCTTCCGCCAAACCAGCCAAGCTGCGATTGCCATTGCTAGAAACAAGATTGTCCAAACAGGCCCAAATAGCCAATTGGATGGGGTCCAGCTGGGCTTTCTCAAGCTGGCATACCATGGGCTAAGCGCGGGCGTGGTCAGTAACGACCCGATCCCCGCGGCTCCAAGACAAACAAGGATGCACAAGATAAGTCGCATAGACGATTGGTTAGGCTGTCAGTCCCAAAATGCTTTCTCTAATCTTGCAATTCAGTCCCGCGCGTAATCGCAGGCGATCACGCGGAAGAGTTCTTTCACGCGAGGATGCTCACCGATTGGCTGCAAGAGTTCGATCTTGACTTGCGGAAAAGACCTCTGAGCGTCTGCGATCTGCTGCGGAATATCTTCTGCAATGTGAGCACCAGCGGCCAAGAACAACGGCAACACGCGAAGGTACAACTTGCCGTCTCGTGCAGCTTCCCGCACTACATCGGCTAGCGAGGGGCGTACAAACTCCATGTAAGCAAGGCGCACTTTTTCCGCGCCATGACGCTCTATCAGGCTCGCGGTCAATTCTTCGAAAGGAAGTCGCCAGCGAATGTCTGGGCTCCCGTGAGCAAAAATCACCAAACGTGAATCCTGCAAGGTATTTCTCCTTCTTGAAACGAGAACTCTTTCAACGAGTAAGTTACCTGTCGATCTTTGTTAAGACCTGGTGAAACTCTTCCACAAGAGATGGCTTTTCTCGGAAAAGGCCCCGCAAAGCTACGGTTGTCATTTGCGCCTCATGGCATTTCACTCCGCGGACGGCAACGCAATCGTGCCGACCCGTAGCACGCGCCACGCAGCCCAAAGGCTTCACAACCGACATGAAGGTGTCCGCAATTTCAGAAACAAGATCTTCTTGCACCATAGGTCGAGACGCCATCGCCTGAATCAGCCGGGGAATCTTGGAAAGGCCCACGATCTTGCCGTCCGGCACGTAGCCGAAGTGCATCTTTCCTCGGTAAATGAGGAGATGATGTGGACAGAGGGAGTAAAAATTGATCTCCGAAACAACAATCAGTTCGCTATATTTCGAATCAAAGGTCTTTAATATCTTCACGGGGTCCAAGCGTGAACCACGTGTCAGCTCCCGGTAAAGGCGGGCCACACGGGCAGGCGTACCCTCAAAGTGCTGATCGGTGATGTCCAAACCGAGCTCTGTTATCAAATCGCTGACAATTCTCTCCAATCGATCCGCCTTGGTCTCCTCCGTCAATACCAATGCCATGCTTCGGTCTTCCTGTATTGCAGTTTCCAACGTCACTCCCATTTCTCACCTCGGTTTCATTTCCTTGGATTCTTTCCTACTACTTGTCACTTGTCCTTCAAAGATCATCAACAAGAGCCTCTATCCAATCTGCAGAGAAGAAGGGGCCCTGTTCAGATGCTGAACAGGGCCCGCTAACACCCGTTGAGGAGCTACTTTGGCAGAACAACTGAGTCAATCACGTGAATGACCCCGTTGCTGCAGAGGATATCGGTCTTGACGACTTTGGCGTTGTCAACCATCACCGTGCCATCGTTAACGCTGATGGCGACAGACTGGCCGTTTACGGTCTTTGCTGAATTCATTTTGGTTACTTGAGACGCCAGAACCTTTCCTGGTACCACATGGTAGGTCAGGATGGCGACAAGCTTTTCCTTGTTCTCCGGCTTCAACAGATCTTCCACCGTTCCTGGAGGCAACTTTGCGAATGCCTCATCTGTGGGAGCGAAGACCGTGAAAGGACCCTTGCCCTTCAGAGTATCCACAAGACCCGCGGCCTGAAGTGCTGCAGCCAGAGTTTTGAAGGAGCCTGCGGCGACTGCGGTGTCAACGATGTCTTGTGACGCAGCTTTAGGACGCGCGTATGTCCCCAGGGACAGAGACAGTACGAGGCCCACCACCACCGCAAGAGATGCAACTCTTACACTTCTATTCAAACTCCCTTTCATTTTTCTTCTCCTTGAATTTCATTTACCTTTCGAATCTGACTCTTGAACCCTACATCTTTCACTACTCTTCTGAAACTCCAACGCGGCTATCGCGAACGCTGAAGAGCCGGTTCACCATGCCACCGACGTTGAATGGCTTTGAAACTCGCGGCTTGGTAGATGCCTGCCAGAGCGACAAGCCCGTACACAATTCCGCTGAGCACCGAGACTTCCCCGAACTTCATACCGAAGATCGCTGCCACAAGGTCGAAATGAATGACGGCGACCAATCCCCAGTTGAGCGCGCCGACCACCACGAGGATGGCTGCGATAACGTCGAATTTCTTCATGATCATTTCCTCCATGCTTTCTGTTTGTTGCTGACTGCAAGTTTAACTATAGAGAACAATTATTTGACAGCAAGGAAAATACACGTCAAACTAAAAGTCGAGTGATTCGCAGTTAAATGCTCGAGAGTTTTTTGATTCCCAGTTAAATTCGGAGGGAAATCGTGCTGTCAGAGACGCTGGCCAAGGGCTTGGGCCACTACGCCATTGGAGATAAGTTGCGCGCGCTGCGCCTGAAAAAGAAGATGGGACTTGTTGAATTGGGACGGCACACGGGCCTGTCGGCGGCGATGCTATCAAAGGTCGAACGCGGAAAGCTTTTTCCGACCCTGCCGACGCTCTTACGCATCGCCTTGGTGTTCAGCGTTGGACTGGAGTACTTCTTCTCTGACGACCAGAAGCGGCACGTCGTCGGGATCGTGCGTCGGGCCCAGCGCAAGCGTTTTCCAGAGAGGCCTGATGGGCGTGATATTTCTTTCTACTTCGAATCGCTGGACTTCGCCGCAGTGGAGCGCAAGTTGAACGCCTACTACGCTGAGTTCCAGCCTCTCCATCCTGGAAAGGCTCGCCTGCACCGTCACACCGGAGTGGAATTCTTGTCGGTCCTCCGCGGCAAGCTGGAACTACACATCGGAACGGAAGACCACATTCTCGAATCGGGAGACTCAATCTATTTCGATTCCTCGCTGCCACATTCCTACAGAAGAGTCAGTCAGAAGCCATGTAGCGCAATCGTTGTTACCGCGCCGTGAGTCAGGTTTGCGATCGGGCTGGCGGGGAGAGAGAAACTTCACCCTGCCCTACACCTTTGCATGACACTATTATTTTCTGGAAGCAAAACGTGAGAATGCAATTTCAGAAACGATTGAGTGCAAAGGAGTTGGCTCCCCGGGCTAGATTCGAACTAGCAACCCTTCGGTTAACAGCCGAATGCTCTACCATTGAGCTACCGGGGAACCGCGCAGGCAGGTACGGCCGGATCCATTACACAACGTAGTCTAGCGAAGCGCATGCAAAAGTGTCAACGAAACCCTCCCACTCTCACGAATTCTTCCTCTTCTTGCCTTGACTTCACGTGATTCGCGTTGTTTACTCGCCCCGCGAGGAGGTTCGTTCGCATGAAACCTAAAGCGCTCATCGCCGTCGCTCTTTTGGCCGCAACTCTGACAATCGGTTCTGTCCCCGCCTTATGGGCGCAAGAGGCTTCTCACAGGCTCACCGCCATGGATGAGTTCCAACTCCAACTCCCCACGGACCCGCAAATCTCCCCCGACGGAAAGAAAATCGTCTACGTGCGGCGCTTTGCCGATCCCATGACCGACAAGCGCTACTCGAATCTCTGGACCATCAACTCCGACGGCACCGACCATCGCCCGCTAACGACCGGTAACCATGGCGACGCTTCCCCACGCTGGTCTCCCGACGGCACGCGCATCGCTTATCTCTCCGACGCCGACGGCAAGCAGCAGATTTACATCCGCTGGATGGACACCGGCCAGACCGCGCGAATCACCAATCTCGAGCAAACGCCCGACGCCATCGCCTGGTCGCCCGATGGAAAAATGCTCTCCTTCTCCGCGCTTGTTCCTGGCAAGGGCCCGCACGTCGCCGATCTGCCCGCCCCGCCCTCCGGCGCAAAATGGGCCGATCCCCCAACCGCCTACGACCGTCTCGTCTATCGTTTCAATGGAGCGGGTTATCTCAAACCCGGCTACATGCAGGTCTTCGTTGTCAGCAGCGAAGGCGGCGCTCCGCGGCAAATCACCAACGGAAATTTCCCGAACGGCGGCAACGAATTCGGTCCTTCACGCGCCTCCTGGACACCGGATGGCAAGTACCTGATCGTTTCCGTCAACCGCCACCCCGAATCCGATCACGAATATTTTGATACCGAAGTCTACGAATTCAGCGTCGCTGACGGCACTCTTCGCGCTCTGACCACTCGCAAAGGTCCCGACAATTCTCCCGCTGTTTCTCCTAATGGAAAGTGGATCGCCTACACTGGTTTTGATGATAGCTACCAGGGCCACCAAACCACGAAGTTGTACTTGATGAATCGCGACGGCACGGGTTCCCACTCCCTTTCCGACAAGCTCGACCGCGACATCCAGGATCCCGAGTGGGCCTTTGATAACACCGGTGTGTACTTCCGCTACGACGACCAGGGGGACACCAAAGTCGGCTTCTGTTCCACCGACGGCACCTGCAAGAAAGTCGCCGACCACGTCGCTGCCACTACCAGCGCTTATGGCAGCGGCTCTTTTTCGCTGGCCCGAACTGGCGTGATCGCCATGACCTACGGCCGTCCCGACAATCCCGGCGACATTGCCATCAACAACATGGGTGCTATGAAGGTGCTCACCGCCCTGAATGAGGAATTGCTGACGCAAAAAAAGCCCGGACATGTCGAAGAGATCTCTTACGAATCCTCAAAGGACAACCGCAAAATCCAGGGCTGGATCGTCCACCCGCCGGATTTCGACCCTTCAAAAAAATATCCTCTTATTCTTGAGATCCACGGTGGCCCGTTCGCCGATTACGGCGGCCGTTTCGACTTCGAAAAACAAGTCTGGGCGGCCATGGGCTACGTCGTCCTTTACACCAATCCTCGCGGCAGCACCAGTTACGGCGAAGAATTCGCCAACCTCATCCATCACGCCTACCCCGGCGATGATTTCTTCGACTTGAACAGCGGCGTCGACGCCGTTATCGCCAAAGGCTACATAGACACCAACAATCTCTTCGTCACCGGCGGCAGCGGCGGCGGCGTCCTCACCTGCTGGACCATCGAACACACGGACCGTTTCCGCGCCGCGGCCGCGCTTTATCCGGTCATTAACTGGTACAGCTTTGCCCTCACTTCGGACATCCCGTTCATCACCAAATACTGGTTCCCCGGCAATCCTTGGGACAACACGGACCAGTACATGCAACGCTCGCTTATCAGTCTCGTCGCCAAAGTAAAGACTCCCACGATGGTCATGACCGGTGAAGCCGACTTTCGCACTCCCATTTCCGAAGCCGAGCAGTTCTACGAAGCTCTGAAGCTTCTGAATGTCGACGCGCTCCTTGTCCGCGTCCCCGAAGAGCCCCACGGCATCAGCCGCCGTCCCAGCCACCACATCGCCAAAATGCTGTATATTGCTGGCTGGTTCGCCCAGCATAAATCTAAAGAATGACTCCGCCGTAAGGGATAGGCTGCCGTCCCGGCCGGTGCCCCATCTCCGGCATTTATCTTGCGTTTATCTTCATCGCTATATAACTTGGCACGCTCAGCCTTCTTCTGATGGAGATCTCAGAGCCAAAGAGAGAAAACACAATGCGCAAAAATCTGACTCTTGTCACGGTTGTTGCTTCTTTCGCGGTTGCCATTATCTTCTGTGCGGGAGCAATCTCGCTCACGGCCGCACCCCCGCCCGGCCCTTCCGGCTATCACGTCATCAAGACCATTCCGGTTCCGGGTGATGAAGGCTGGGATTATCTGCTCGTCGACGCCGTCGCCCGCCGCGTTTACATTTCTCACGCCTCGCACGTCGTCGTCATGAATGCCGACACGTATGCCATTGAAGGCGATATCCCCGGTACGGATGGCGTCCACGGCATCGCCCTCGCTCCAGACCTTGGCCGCGGCTTCACCAGCAACGGCCGCGCCAACACTGCCACCATCTTCGACCTTAAAACTTTGAAGACCATCGCCACTGTGAAGACCGACGCCAATCCCGACGCCATCCTCTACGACAGCGTCACCAAGCATGTCTTCACGTTCAACGGCCGCGGCAAGAACGCCACCGTCTTCAACGCCGCCGACGGCGCCGTTGTCGGCACCATTCCTCTGGGTGGTAAGCCGGAATTCTCCGTCGCCGACGGCAAGGGCATCGTCTACGTCAACAACGAAGACACTTCCGAAATCATGCAGATTGACGCGCAGAAGCTCACCGTCACGAACCACTGGCCCCTCGGCTCTTGCAAATCCCCTTCGGGTCTCTCCATGGATCTCAAGACTCGCCGCCTCTTCACCGTCTGCGATGACACCGTCTCCGCCGTCGTTGATGCGGACACCGGAAAAGTCGTCGCCACTCCCAAAATCGGTGAGGGCCCTGACGCCGCCGCCTTCGATCCGGCCACCGATGATTTCTTCGCTTCGAACGGCGAAGGCACTCTCACGGTTATCCACGAAGACTCGCCCGACAAATACTCCGTCGTGGATACCGTTCCCACAAAAAAGAGCGCCCGCACCATGGCTCTCGACCCCAAGACCCACAACATCTTTCTTCCCGCCGCCGAATTCGAACCGCCCGCTCCGGGCCAGCGCCGCGGCAAGATGAAGCCCGGCACCTTCGTTATCCTCGTCGTCGGCAAGTAGCCGTCAGCGGGTAGCCATCGGCAGGTAAGCCGAAAAAAAAACCGCCGGCTGCGCATCGCCATCCGGCCAAAAAAAAGCGCCCCGATTGAATCGGGGCGCTTTTCATTTTTATGCTGGAGATATTTTTAAGCTGGAAAATTTCTTAGCGTACGACGCCCACGTTATGCGCGCCCGCAGCAAACGACAAGCTCGCTCCGGCCGTCTGCGGCAGCCACCAAACTTTCCGCAACCAGCGGTGCTCGCTTATCATCATTCGCTTGCCGAGAAAGTCCATGACCAGCGGGCTCACCTGCGTCGCCGCATACAGCGCGTTGGAGTGCGCAAACGGCCGCAGCAGCGGATTTGACTCCGTGCCTGCGTTCGCCGAAAGCGCCCGCCGCGTGGACCATGCGTCAAATGCCGCACCGGTGTGTCCTGCCGCCATCAGCCCATACCACAGTTTTCTCTGTCGCGGTGTTTCGCGCGGCCGCGTAAACGCCTGCTTCATCGGCTCAATCGGCGCCCCCGCCGTGCGCGGTTCAATCGCTTCGGGACCGGCTTTCACCTTGGGTAACGGTGCGGAAGGCAATGAGGCTGAAAGCGTTACGTCCTTCGTCGAATCGCTTGACGTCACTGCCGGAAGGTCATCTACTGCCTTCCCTGCGTCCCCAGTCTGCGGAAAGGGGAACAGCAAAACGATCGCGGCCAATAACATAAATCACCTCAGTTATTGCGAAACCTGCACGTCGGGCCCCATTCGCAACACTCAGACTATACTGTACAAAAGGTCAGGTAGCACTGGCCCATTGGTCACATTCTAATTAGTACCCCCCTCTGGACCCCCGGTTTGCCCCCGCTGGAGCCCTCGTACTAGGACAATTTTGTGAAAAAATTTAGACATTATCGGCACAGCCCTGCCCAGCACCGGAGCCCTTCCGGCCATCCCCGGCGCTCTCCCTCGCCTTGGTCGGAGCCGCTTTTCGCCCTTTCCCGGCGCGCTTGCCCAAGCCTTTCTCTTGCGCCTTGCGCGAACGCCGACTCTGCTATAATTTCGCGCTGATGCCCGGCAACGACTCTTCCGCCGCAGCCAAACGCGCTCGCACTCCGCAGCGCGGCCCGCAGCCTCCGCGCTTCATCGTCATTGAAGGCCCTCTCCGCGTCGGCAAAACCACGCTCGCCAAAGTCCTCGCCGAACGCCTGCATGCCCGCCGCATCTACGATTGCGAAGACAATCCCTTCCTCGCCGATTTCTACAAAGCCAAGCCCGGCTCCGCCTTTCGCGCCCAAATGTATTTCCTCATCGATCGCCAGAAGCGTCTCCGCGAAGCCCTTGCCGCTGAGGCGCCCGGGCCTCTCCTCTCCGATTTCCTCATGGAGAAAGATCGCATCTTCGCCAATCTCAATCTCGGCGACGAAGAGCTGAAACTTTACGACCGCTACTATGAAGCCCTCACCGCCGGTCTTCCCGCTCCCGACCTGGTCATCTACCTCCAGGCCAAGCCCGAAGTCCTCCGCGCTCGCATCGCCAAAAAAGCCTCCCGCGAGGAAACCCAAATCTCCCTCGAATACATCGAGGAAGTCGCCCGCGCCTACGAACATTTCTTCTTCCGCTACGCCGCCTCCGACCTCCTGGTCATCAACACCTCGGACATTGATTTCGTCGAGCGCAGCGACGACCTCCAGCAGCTCCTCCGCCGCCTCCAGGAACCCGTCAAGGGCACGCAGTATTTCCTTCCGCTAGGGGCAGAATGATCGTCCCTGTAGCTCAGGTCTTTAGACCTGAGGCATTCTTCCCTCCCCCCTCGGCGCAGAATGAGCGCCGTTGTAGCTCAGGTCTTTAGACCTGAGGCATTATTCCTCCCCCGGCCCCTCGGAATAGAAGGGTCAGCCGTTCGCTTGACATGCGTTACGTAACACATTACGGTGAAAAACGATCTGCTCTATCTGCTACAAATGAGGGAAATGGAAACATGCCAATGAAAAGCCCGCATCACCCTGGCGGCCTCGTGCTGCGCCAGTGCATTGAGCCCCTGGGCCTGACCATCACGGACGCCGCCGCCGCGCTGGGAGTCACGCGCACCACGCTCTCGGAACTAGTGAACGGGAAGCGTGGGATTTCTCCGGAAATGGCCGTGCGCTTGTCCAAGGTCTTCGGAGGCAGCGCCGAAAGCTGGCTTACGCAGCAGGCACAGTACGACCTTGCCCAGGTCCGCGCGGACCGCATCAAGCTCCGGCGGCTGGTAGTGGCTTAGCTGGTTTCAATACGAGGAATTTCCGACCCTTGCCATCGTGCGTGAAGGAGGGGCACCCGGCGCAGTGCTCGGCCTACGACCCCCCAGCTGAATTCGAGTTAGCCAAGGAAACGGTTCTGATTGTGCCAGCTAAGAAAATCTGCCGTGGGACGCAGCTCACTTGCGTCCGGTAGCGAGATCTGTTTCCCATGCGCGGAGTAATACTCATGACCATTCTCAAATTCTTCCTTGATTCGGCGACTCACCTCGACGCGATACTCCGACGTTACAGTGATATAACCACGGTCAAAAAGCGTGTGCACGTCCTGCCGGAAAAGAATGCCGTTGTTTACCGCGTGCGGTCCATCGTCGGAGTAAGGTCTTATGTGCGCCGCTTCCAAAACGTGCAAGACCGGTGAACCTGTGAATGCGCAACGCCGCTTATAGGCATCGGTGACGAGCACGCGAAAGGATCCTTGCCCGAGCCGAGGCAACACAAGCTGTGGTGCACCAAAGCGCGCCCCCTCCTGCGTGACTTCAACCGGCAGAGAATCCGCTCCTCTATAGAACTTCAGGCGATCTTCGACCTGCTGCCATATCGAGAGTCCCCGCTCATCCGCCGTATCGTAACTGCGTCCCTGAACGATGTTCGGAGCCCAGTCTGACGCAGGAATCCACTCATCTTCTGGAAAGAAGAACGGCGACTGAAGAAGAATGCAGCCAATCTCATAATCCTCGAAGGGATTTGGCGAAACCCTCCGATAGCGGGCAATCCTTGCGCGCATCTCCCTTTCGCTTTGGGCGCCATTCTTGTTCGTGAATGTGCTCCATGCAAAGCTCACGGGCAGGATGGTGAAGTAGCCGAAAAACCCGCCTCCCACAATAAAGTTCTTGGGGCTGTGCAACTTGAAAAGAAACGGCTCCCCTGGTTGAAGGATCCGAAATTGCCGTCTTCCGCTCGGCTGCCAAAAGTTCACCTCCTCGATACGCCCACTTCCAGCGAGGTACGTGAACCAGTCTTCGTCTGTTATCCCTATGTAGAAGCGCACGAATCGCAACCCGGCAGGATACTATCTCAGAATCACCTGGCTTGTGTGACCTTTCCATGCTGCTTGCACACCTCTTCCTAAGAGGCCGGCCCCCTACCCTCGGGTGGCCGTCGATAAGAACGAAGGCTCCCACCCTCTCAACAAGCCTTAGAACAAAGAGATGTTGTCGCCTCTGCGACTAGATGGAGCGTCTGCCGGGGAGAACCGCAATTCACGATCTATTCGGTGAAGAGCTGCGGAATCAACACGATCGCTCATCGCAGCGAGGTCAGCGGATTGCCGCAGCGTGTAAAAGGTCTTGTCCGCTGAGATGTACACGACCACAGGTTTTCCTTTTCGAACTAAGTCAACGAGGCTTGTCAGTGTTCCGCGACTATTCCCGTCCCATAGCATCAGCCCATAATCTGCTTCTTCCACCATCGCGCGATCTTTGGTAGAGAAGTATGCAAAGTCCTTCCGCTCAGGGCAAGCGGCCACGATCACCCGAGTAGGCCACCTACCAATGTTATTTCGACACCCGCCCTCCATGCAAAAGACGATCACGTTCTGGTAATGCCGTTTGCTCATGTATTGCTGTACAGCCTTGTCGGCACCATTCGCATCGCCGATGATCACCGTCAATTCTTTGTCGATAATGTTATCGATACGGCGTTTCACGTCCTTGCTAAGCTTCGACAGACGACGTGATCCAGCGATGAACACCTTTGTTGTCTCACTATTCATTGTCGCCATCTGGTTCGCGTCATAACGAGGGCATAGACAGAACGGGCACCGCCATTTTTCAATAGTACTTCCGCAGCGCATCGAAGGGTTGAACCCGATTCAATTAAGTCGTCGACCAGCAAGATAGACTTGCCTTTCACGTCGCCTTGGCCTGCCTGGATCGCTTCGCGAAGTAGTTTCTCACGCTCCGACCACTCCTTGATGTTCTTCATCTGCGGAGTCGCCTGCCCCTTTAGCAGCGCATCCTCGCACACCGGCAGGTTGAGACGCGTTGCCAGCCCCTTTGCGATATCGACGACGGGTTGCGAGTTGCGGCTCCGCGAAGGCGGTGCGGGCACAACACAATCGACCTGGGGCTTCCATTCTGAAACGAACTTCTCAGCGGTATCGACTATGTCCGTGATGAAACCCGCCGCGCCGCCGTATTTCAAGCCATAGACTCGATCGCCGAGTTCCGTGCGCTTTGTATCGTAGTGGAACGGATCTCCGGTCCATGTACTGCTAACGGTGTGAAAATCCAGCACGCGGCCATCGACCCACGGTCCCCGTAACTTCATAGGATTAATCTTAACAACGGCCATTTGTTAGTGCACCTACGGAGTAACCAAAACCAGACCCTCCAATATCCGCTCACGAGTTTCTGACAATACAACCCGCAGTCTATACTACCCCCGTCTCACATACCGCGGGACGGGTGGCTCCGGCCGGTCCATTAGGTAGATTTCAGGTGCCCCTCGAGTTTCGCGTGTGCGGGTTTTGACTTTGCTTTTTTCTTGTTCGCCTTGCCGCCTCACCGCACCGTTCACCCCGTCCCATTGCCGTCCAACCCTCAATTCTTCCCGTTCCCTGAATAACATTTAACCAGTTGATACTCTCCGTGCTATCCTCTCCCGTGTTACCTGAAATCTCCATCCCCCGGCGTCCCTTTCTGGAACCGGCTCCCCGGCACTGCCGCCGTGCAGGGCGTTTACTCCGGCCCTTAAGCTCACCAGCGGACAAAACAACCATCATCCATCCCCCTATTTTTCAATGGCTTACAAAATGCCCCTCCCGCAACTCCTTTGTTTTGATAACCATCCATTTTCATGGGGGTGTAGGGGGGCCCTTCAACTTTTCAACCTTGAAACCTGCCAACATTCCAACCCGCTACCGACCTATCCCATTTATTTTCACACTCTTGCGTACTCTTTTGCACTTGCACAAAACTCAACTCTTTTGTTTTCAAACAATTCCGAACTCTTTCGCAAAAACACCCGGGGGTGTGGGGGAGTGTTGGTCTTTCGTGAGAAGAACCTCAAGTGTCCTGCGCTCGGCGCTTCTAAACGTTCGGACGTTCAAACGTTTCAACGTTCCCGGTTCTTTCCTTACCTCGATATCTCCTTACCTCGTCTCCTTGACACTCAACCCCAAGCCGCATACCTTTGCGCACCGATGGCTTTCTGGGCCAATCTCCGATGAAAAATCGCCTCCTGGCAGCGGCCATCGTTACCGCAACCATCGCCATCGCCGCTTCGCTCCTCGCGGGCGCTCATCTGCTGCCCCTGCCCGTGCTTGCGCCAATGCTCTTGCGCTGGCTCGCGATCGTTCTCATCGCGGCCTATGCCGCTTCCCGGCGCTCGCTGACCGCCTGGATCCTGGTGGGCTTGCTTGCCGGCGTGGAGCTCGGCTACGACGCGCCGGCCTTTGCCGCGAAACTGCAGTTCCTCGGCACGATCTTTCTGCGCCTCATCAAGGTGATCATCGCGCCGCTGCTCTTCGGCACGCTCGTGGTGGGCATTGCCGGGCACGCCGACCTGAAAAAAGTCGGCCGACTGGGCATCAAGTCGCTCGTTTACTTCGAGATTGTCTCCACGATCGCGCTGCTCATCGGCTTCGCGGCCATCCATATTTCCCGCGCCGGAGAAGGCGTGCGCCTTCCGGCCGCGCCCGCGGCGGAATCGCTGAGCGCCGCGCCGCACACCGCCGCGCAGCTCATCACCGATATTTTCCCGGAGAATATCGCCAAGTCCGTCGCCGAAGGCCAGGTCCTGCAAGTCGTCGTCTTCAGCATCTTGTTCGCGATGGCGCTCGTCCTTGTGCCGGAGCCCAAGCGCCGCCCCATGCTGGCCCTTGCGGAAAGCCTTTCGGAGACGATGTTCAAGTTCACCAACCTCGTGATGTACGCCGCGCCCATCGGCGTCTTTGGCGCGATCGCTTACACCGTCGGCCATCTCGGCCTGGGAGTGCTGCTTCCGCTCCTGAAGCTGCTCGCGACGATGTACGTCGCGCTCGTCTTTTTCATCACCTGCGTCTTGTTTCCGATTGCGTTGCTGGCGCGCGTTCCCGTGAAGCGCTTTATCCGCGCCGTCACCGAGCCCGTCACCATCGCTTTCGCCACGGCCAGCTCGGAAGCGGCGCTGCCCCTTGCCATGGAGCAGATGGAATCCTTCGGCGTGCCCCGCGAAACGGTGGCCTTCGTTCTTCCCACCGGCTACAGCTTCAATCTGGACGGCTCCAGCCTCTACCAATCCCTGGCGCTGCTCTTTATCGCCCAGGCCGCGGGAATTCACCTGACCATCGGCCAGCAAGCCGTCATGATGCTGACTCTTCTCGTCAGCAGCAAAGGAACCGCCGGCGTCGCGCGCGCCTCGCTGGTGATCGTTCTGGCCGCCGCGGCTTCGTTTCATCTGCCGACCGAGCCGCTCTTTCTTCTTTTCGGAATCGACCAGCTCATGGACATGGGGCGCACCGCCGTCAATGTCCTCGGCAACTGCCTCGCCTGCGTGGTCATCGCGCGCTGGGAAGGCGAATTCCCCCGCGCATCCTCTGTTCCCGGCTAAAACGATTCGGAGGGTTTTCCTTATGCTCCACTTCACTGCCCCACAGGACAGGTTCCCCCCACCGCCGCGCCATCTGCCCTTTTTCGCGTCTTCCGTCCAGTTCCCGGCCGCTTTCGCCGGTCATAGACTTCGCGCTACGTGGAAAGACCTTGGGCCCCTACCAGGCCGCGGTTATCGCTCACGTCGTTGCGCAAGAGGTGAGCGGCAAGGAGTATGTCCCCATGAAAGTCTTCGTCTCCGTTCTGGCCGCCGTAGTTCTTTCGGCTCTACTCTTCCCGGTGCAGGTCCAGGCCAACGGCAAACATGCCGTCCTCCCCATGAAAGTCCTCACCGCCTCCACCATCTATGTGGATAACCAAACCACTTCCGCCGAACTTCAGAACACCGCGTACATCGAACTTTCCAAGTGGGCGCATTTTCAAATTGTCGACTCCCCGGAAAAGGCGGACATCATCCTTCGCCTCTCCGGCGGCACTTCCGTGAAGTTCGTCCCCGGAAATGGTGAGCCTCCGGCTTACGATTCCAAATCCGCCAAGCAAAATTGGATGGGCGCCGATGAAGCGGTTCCTCCCGGCTCGACGCGCCTCTCGCTCATCGACCCCAAGACCGGCAACCCGCTGTGGTCCGACGTGCACAAAACCGATAACCCCAAAGCCGCTTCTCGCATGCTCGACGGCCTCCGCGAGGCCTTCGACCACCGCTAAAAAGTTCAGCGCGGGAACAGCTTTGCCAAGAACTCCTTGTCCGCGAGGATGGATTTGAAGGCCGGGGTCCAACTGATAGTGGCGTCGAACTGTTTTTTGAAATCCGGATCGAGCCTCTTGGCATGTAGAAATTCGGCGAGGGCGGCGTCCTTGTTGCCGTTGAAATATTCAAGGAAGGCCACCGCGGTGTGCGTGTCGGCTTGCTCCGGCGCGTACTGCAGGGCTTTGCGCGCCGCGGCCAAGGCATCTTTTGGCTTGTTGGCGGAGAGACTGCGATCGGAAGCTTCTTCATAGAGATAGGCGAGATTGAGGTTGAGAAGGCGGCGAAGCTCACCAAGGGGTTTGGGATTGTCGTCAACGTTGATGTAAATGTAGCGATCGTTGTTGATGTTGCGCCCGCCCTGTTTGCGGACGACAAGCATGGAAGCGGATTGATGGCCGCGCGCGTCGCCGCCGGCGTCATCGCCGGCCTTGAGTGCGGCGTAAAGTTTTTCCGCGAGTTCGCCCTGCGTGGATTCGAACGCGCGGCCCATGGATTCCGGCACTTGCGGCCCGACAAGAATGTTTCCCTGCGCCGACCAGGTTTTTCCCTGGCGGTCGCCGGCCCAGTGCGGGGCGTTGGGACCGGTGTACGCCGCGATGTTCCCATGGGCGTCCACGATGGCGACTTGGCGGCCGTCTTTCCCTTCAAAGGTGTCTTCCTCGAGGAGCTTCTTCAGTACATCGGGGGCGGTGAGGCCCTGACGCAGGAGATCGATGCCGCGCGGGCCGTAGCCGACATTGACGTTGGCCTGGGTGGCCACGGCGCCAACCCCCGCGAGCGCCCACGGCACCACGGAACCGACGGAAAAGTAGCGCGACGCAACGGCGACGCCGAGATCACCGTTCGAAGGGTCGATGGCAACAATGGAGAACGTGGAGACGGTGGGCGGCTGGAAGACAGGACGCTTCTCCGAGCGCTGCGCTCCGCTTTGGAGAGGCAGAGCGGAGCAGAGGATCAGAAATACCGGGAAGATTCGCGACATGGGTCACCCACAAAAAAATGATATCTTGCGTCAGACTCTGTAATTTTACGCGGGAGGATGATAGCAGCATTGCGAGGGTGAGGGATAGCAAACCACCCAAGAAGCATTGCAACTGATGCGAATCGTAACTTCCTGCGGCAAGAAAAATCACTCCGCAGGCTGAGCCGTTATTGGTCCAAGAGCATTGGCCCCTTGAATGTTTGCAAAGACCATTTGGTTCGCCCGCGAGCCAACGGGATGAGATTCTTGAGCAGGATTTGCGAAGAGAGGAGTAGAATCGTCGCGGTTTCTCTGCCCAGGAGGCCCATGGAGCAGGATCGACGACGCACGCCGCGGTATCCGTTTGCTGGCTCGATCGAGATGCGCGAAGGATCGTCCGAAGACAAGAGGACCGCGCGCGTGGATGAGTTGAGCATGAACGGATGCTACGTCAATACGGAAAATACCTACCCGGAGGGGACTGCCCTGAGCGTAAAGCTTTTCACCCCGACGGAGTTTTTCGAAGGTCAGGCAACCGTCATCTATTCACAACCCAATCTGGGCATGGGGCTGATGTTCCGGGAGACCAAGCCCTATTACCTGATGGTGCTGAGGAAATGGCTCCTCGCCGCGATGATGGGGAAAAAAGGAACTCCCAGCTGATTTTTATGCGGCAGAATACCTCCACTCCGGGCTGCCTCGCGAGAGTTTCACATTTTCCCATCGGCCAGAAAAAAAGCGGCCACTAAGCGTCCAATTCCTCGAGCCGCCGATTCTTCGGCTCAATCCCGTACAGATAGACAACCACAATTTGCACGATGAGCAGCCCAATCATAAGACTGGTAACACCGCCGACGCCGTAAGCGCGGAGCAGGGCGACCACCAGGAACGGGGTGACGATGGTCGCGGCCCGGCCGCAGGTGTTACAGATGCCGGTGGCTCGAAGCCGGACGTCGGTGGGAAAAAGTTCCGGGATATACACGGCGAAAAGCACCGTCACGAGAACATAGATCGGAACGATCAGCAGGAAACCCGCGGTGAGTAGAGCAACGGGATTCTTGATAAAAGGAAAGAAGATGGCGACCAGAATGGTCACGAAGGAAGCGCCGATAATGGCCGGCTTGCGTCCCCAGGAGTCCGCGGTCAGGGCGCCAATGGACGAGCCCACGGGCGCGCCAATGGACATGACAAAAGAGTAGGCGAAGGAGGTGGCGATGCTGCGCCCTTCGTGAACGAAAAAAGTGGGCAGCCAGGTGACGAAACCGTAGATCAAAGTATTAGCGACGATCAGAGTGACCGCGCCGACGAGCAGGCGCGGGAGAAGCAGAGGGCTGAACAACGAAGCAAAGTTTCGCGAGGCTGGGGCCGCGGTGAATGGCACGGGCGCGGGAAGGGGACCGTGCTGCCGCGACACTTCGTGCTCAATAGAGTGCAAGAGGGTCTCCGCTTCCTCGGTCCGGCCAACCGATTCCAGCCAGCGCGGGGACTCCGGGAGCGCCTTGCGTAAATACCAGACGACGAGCGCGCCGAGTCCGCCAAGAATGAACATGGCGCGCCAACCGACGCGCGGGATGACCAATGTGCTGATGAGCGCGGAGATAGGCAAGCTCGACACGACGGCGACGGACAAGGCGCCAACCCATTTACCGCGAGCTTGCGGCGGAACGAATTCGGTCATGGTGGCATAGCCCACGACGAGTTCCGCGCCGAGGCCGAATCCCATGACGCCGCGAAGCAGGATGAGCACGTGCATGGAAGGCGCGAAAGCCGATGCGATGGAGGCCAAACCGAAGATGGCGAGATTGGCTTGATAGGTGAAGCGGCGGCCGTAACGGTCGCCGAGGAAACCGGTCAAGAAGGAACCGAGCATCATGCCGAGGAAAGTCACGGAGACGAACTGCGCGTTCTGTGTGAGCGTGGAAAAGCCGCTATGAAGCGTCGCGCCGAGGACGGTCGCGGCGACGTAAACGTCAAAACCATCGAAAAACATGCCGATGCCAATCAACGTCAGGATGCGGCGGTGAAAGGAGGAAATCGGAAGGCGATCGAGGCGCGCGCCTGAGTTTACCGGCACGGGCGGGTCACTTCCGCCTGGCGAGCAAAGCCAGGCTGCCGTTCGTCAGGGCCTCGACAGCAAGACCGCAATTCTGGTCAAAGGAATTTTGCTGCGCGGTCAGAAAAAATTCCTTGCAGCGCCGCGCTGCCGCGGGATCGAGCCGAAGGATGCGTTCCACGAGAGCGTCCGCATTCGCGGCGAGCCGCTCCGGCGTGCAGACTTGGGAGATGAGGCCAATCTGCAGCGCGCGCTGCGGTTCGATGGGATCACCGAAAAGCACGAGAGGAAAAGCGAAACGTGGAAGTGTGTATTCGCCGAGGTAGGCCATGATGGCGGCGGGAGCGAGACCGGAACGCATCTCGGGAAATGCCAGGGCGGCGTGCTCAGAAACGAGGACGAAGTCGCTGACGATCGCCAGGCCGAAACCGAAACCCAACGCATCGCCCTGAACTTCCGCGACGCTGATCAACGGCGAGGAGCGCACGGCACGCTTGAATTCGATGAGACGGGCGGATTCGTGACGGACGGAGGCAAGATCGCGCCCGGCGCGCTCGCGTCCCGTGCAGAAGACCTTGCCACGAGCGCGAATCCGCAGAACCCGCGCGCGGGATTGCATCGCTTCGGCGCGCAATTCCGCAAGCATGGCGTCGAACATCGGGCCAGTCACCTCGTTCCCGTGTTCGGCATTGTCCAGCGTAAAAATCAGGACATCCCCGGCGCGTTCGATCTGTACGCCGACCGGAACGGCAGCGTTCGCGGAATCACTTTGAGTCTGATCAGGCATGCCGGGCACGGTATACAAGGATTGCATGGCATGTCAAATGGTGGCGAGGATGGCCAATTGACCGCTCATTAATCCGGGAGCAAACCGGCGCATAAATTTCGCAGGAAGCGGAGAGAAATATGCCTTCTCAGGGCGATTGCTCCAGCCGCGCTTGCCGGCTAATGCACGGGACGATTGGTGACCAGCTCAGGATGTTCGCGGCGGAACGTTTCCGCGATGTGGCAACTCCAGCAAACGGGCCAGTGGGTTGCCAGGGTTTGCTCGAGATTCTCGACGGGAACTTCGTTCCACTGAACGGTCTTGCTCTGCTCGTCAACCAGCGCCGGCGGATGATCATGCCAATGAATTTCGCCGAAGGGTTTGTGGCAATACACGCAACTTTTCCCCTCGTACCAGTGATTGACGATCGTGGAAACCAGGCAGGCTTCCGGCGCGTCCTTGATCTGCGCCAGGCATTCCTGTCCGCAACCTTCCTTTTCCGGCCAGCGCGAACACTCGCTCAACGAAAGATGCGGAGAGCCCACCATTGCTTCCAAGGCAGCCTTTCCCGCCGCCACGCGGACTCCCGCGGGCTGGTGCGTCTCGGGACAGGAGACGATCCTCTTTCCACGGAATTTGAAATACGTCCGCAAAGCACGCACCAGTTCGAACGCCACAGCAACCGCGACGCTCACCACAAGAATCAGAAGGATGTATTTCATGGGGCGTTCCCTTCCAGCCTCCAGGAGTTATTGCGGGAGAAGCCAACCGCGGCGCAGCGCCAGTTCAGCGGCGGGAAAGAAAATCTCTTGCAGGAGCGCGGCGGCGGCTCACTCTGTCCCCGGATAGCCTACTTATTCTCTCTACATCCGTCGTCGAACAACTAGCGGTGACGGGAATCACGTACCGGGGTGACAGCGAGCACATAAATGGCGGTGACTGCCCGGTTTTCGTTTTTCCCCGCGGTCCAGTGGAATTTCGCGCCGAAATGCCAGCCAAACAGACGCGCAGGAAAAGCGGTCCGCGTTGCACACTTCTTGCGCAGTGTTCTCGGAGAGGGGAAAAAGCGGGAACCGTAAGAAGATGGGTTACTTATCCGCGCGGTGACTCGAGACCGTGCGGGCTTCGGGACTCTTCGGAGTCCAGTCTTCGGGAGGAAACGCCACGCGCCAGAAAGTGGGACGCGGGGCTGAAAACTCCAAGCCGAGCTCCACCTTGCCGGTCCGGACGGGACCAAGGAACACGACATGACACTCCTGTTCCTCTTCCGTCTTATTGTGGCGAATCAGGACTTTGCTGCCGCTGGTAACACGCGCGGAAAGCAAAACCAGCGCTCCGTGCGCATTAATTGCCAGCGTTTCCGTAAATTCCTCGAAGCTTTGACCCTGCGCGTCCGTTCCGCGAAGGCGGATGCCGACTTGCATCAGCACACGCTGGCTGCGGCGTCGCGATCCCGTATTCGTCGGCGTGCTTGGAACCTGAGACATACAACCTCACTGAAAACCACTATACGCGGAGGGAAGGGATTGTCGAGGGGCTTCCCGGAAGGGGGTATTCAAAGGTGCTACCGCGCTCAATCAACTGCGCTGGTCGATCGGGACGTAGTGACGGGTATCGTGCCCCAGATAGATCTGGCGCGGGCGCGCGATTTTCTGCTCGGGATCGAGGAGCATCTCTTCCCACTGCGCGATCCATCCCGAAGTGCGCGGAATGGCAAACAGCACCGGGAACATAGTCATGGGGAAACCCATGGACTGGTAGATGAGGCCGGTGTAGAAGTCCACATTGGGATAGAGCTTGCGCTTGACGAAATATTCGTCTTCGAGGGCGATACGCTCGCACTCCAGCGCGATTTCCAGCAGGGGGTTCTTGCCCATGAGATCAAAGACTTCGTACGCCACGCGCTTGATGATGCGCGCGCGAGGATCGTAATTCTTGTAAACGCGGTGGCCAAAACCCATCAACTTGGTTTCGCCGGCCTTCACGCGCTTGATGAATTCGGGAACTTTCTGGACGGTACCGATCTCCACCAACATGCGCAGCACTTCTTCATTCGCGCCGCCGTGGAGCGGCCCGTAGAGCGCGGAAATGGCGGCGGCCGTCGCGGAGTAGGGATCCACGTGCGAGCTGCCGACGCAGCGAATGGTGTTGGCGGAGCAGTTTTGCTCATGGTCCGCATGGAGAATGAACAGAATGTCCAGCGCGTGTTCCAGCGTGGGATTTGGCCGGTACTTGGCTTCCGACGTACGGAAGAGCATGTTCAGGAAATTACCCGGATAGCTCAGGTCGTTGTCCGGATAAACGTAGGGCATGCCCAGAGTGTGGCGATAGGAAAATGCGGCGATGGTGGGCATCTTGCCCACCAGACGATAGGTCTGCTTCCTGCGGGACTCGACGCTGAAGATATCCTTGGCGTCGTTATAGAAAGTGGACAGCGCGGAGATGGTCGAGATCATCATGCCCATGGGGTGGGCATCGTAATGAAAGCCGTCCAGGAATTTCTTGATGCTCTCATGGATGAAGGTGTGGTGGGTGACGTGATAGGTCCAATCCTTCAGTTGTGCGGAGGTGGGCAGCTCTCCGTACAGGAGCAGGTAGGCGGTTTCCAGGTAGGTGCTTTTCTCCGCGAGGTCTTCAATCGGATAACCGCGATAACGCAGGATACCCTCGTCGCCGTCGATGAACGTGACCCTGCTGATGCACGAAGCGGTGTTATTGAACGCGGGGTCGTAGCTCATCATCCCAAATTCCTTGGGGTCCACCTTGATCTGCCGCAGGTCGGAGGCGCGGATGGTGCCATGGGTGATGGGAACTTCGTAGGACTTGCCGGTGCGATTGTCGGTGATGGTGAGCGTTTCACTGCCCTTTGCCGAAGCATCGGGCTTTCTCGATTGCGTCGCGGTAAGTGGGGAGTCCATTGAAAAAATCCTCGAAGGCAGCGGAGCGGTTGCCGTAGTTTCGCTACCACTGTACACCAAAGGGAGTCTGGCCGGAAGCCGTGGGCGAAGGAGGTGGCAAACGCATCAAAGGGAAGGAGTTGGGGGAAGGGAGGGGGAGGTGGGAGGGCGTAAACCTGCCTCTTGACAATTATCGTTATAACGAGTATTATGGGTTCGTCACTCAGGAGGCGGCCCTTGATCAACATCCGCAAGAGCAAAGAGCGCGGCCACGCCAACCACGGCTGGCTGGACACCCATTTCACCTTTTCCTTCGCCGATTACCACGATCCCAAACACATGAACTTCCGCACGCTGCGGGTGATGAACGACGACCGCGTGGCCGGCGGGGGAGGCTTTCCGACGCACCCGCACCGCGACATGGAAATCGTGACTTATGTGCTCGAAGGCGCCCTGGAGCACCGCGACAGCATGGGCAACGGATCCGTGATCCGGCCGGGCGACGTGCAGTACATGAGCGCGGGAACGGGAGTGGCGCACAGCGAGTTCAATGCTTCCAAAACCGAGCCCGTGCACCTCTATCAGATCTGGATGTTCCCGGAGAAGCAGGGCCTGAAGCCCGCCTATGACCAGAAGAACTTCAGCGAGGCGGAAAAGCGCGGCAAGCTGCGGCTGGTGGCTTCGCCCGACGGACGCGAGAGCTCGGTGAAGATCCGCCAGGACAATGAGCTCTATGCCACGGTTCTGGGCGCGGGCGAATCGGTGAAGCACGAACTGAAGCCGGAGCGCCACGCGTACGTTCAAGTGACGCGTGGCAGCGTGGAACTGAACGGCACGCCGCTCGAAACCGGCGACGGCGCGGCCATCTCCAGCGAGAAGACGGTCGAGCTAACGGGCGTGAAAGACGCTGAAGTGTTGTTGTTCGATTTAGCGTGAGACCAGCGGGATGCAGGGGCGCCCAGAAGGGAAATCCTTCTGGGCGCTGGTGTCTTTAGCCCTTCTATTTCAGCCGCGGGTGCGGTGGAATTCGCGCATGAATCCGGTAAGAGCTTCGACAGCTTGCAACGTGACGGCGTTATAAAGGGAGACGCGCATTCCGCCGACGGAGCGATGACCGGGTGTACCGACGATCCTCGCGGCGTCCGCTTCTTGAGCAAACTTTTTTTCCACGGCCTCGTCTCCACCGGCGACACGAAAGACGACGTTCATTTTCGAGCGCGAACTGATTTCGACGGGGCAACGGTAAAAACCACCGCTCGTTTCAATCGTATCGTAGAGGAGCTTGGACTTGGCCTGGTTGCGCTTTTCGATGGCTGTGATTCCGCCGGCGGATTCGATCCATTCGAGGACTAGCCCGACGACATAGACCGCAAAGGTCGGAGGAGTGTGATAGAGCGATTTTTCCTTGATGTGCGTGCGGTATTGAAGAAGCGTCGGGAGATTCTTGTCCGCGCGCTCGGCCAGATCCTTGCGGATGATCACGACGGTGACGCCCGAGGGACCGAGGTTTTTCTGAGCGCCGGCGAAGATGACCCCGTATTTGTTCACCTGGATGGGGCGCGAAGCAATTTCCGAAGACATGTCGGCTACGAGCGGCACGTTGCCGGTCTCCGGCAGCGCGGTCCACTGCGTGCCTTCAATCGTGTTATTGGTGCAGATGTGGACGTAAGACGCGTCCGGCGAAAATTTGATCTCATCCTTGCGCGGAAGCCGAGCAAATTTCTCCGCTTCCATTGAAGCTGCAAGGTTGTGAAGGATGCCCTTCTTCAGCTCGCCAATGGCTTTGGCCGTCCACATGCCGGTATGCAGAACGTCCACGGGCTTGCCGGGGAGACAGAGATTCATGGGCGCCATGGTGAACTGCATGCTTCCACCGCCTTGCACAAAGATGACCGCGTAGTCGTCGGAGATTCCTAGAAGGCTGCGGAGCTTTAGTTCGGCGTTTGCATTGATGCTCTCGAATTCGGGCGAGCGATGGCTCATCTCCATGACGGACATGCCGCTGCCGCGCCAATCCAGAAGCTCTTCGCGGATGCGTTCGAGAACGGGAAGCGGGAGCGCTCCGGGACCAGCATTAAAGTTGAAAGCGCGCTTGGTGGTTGGTGCGGGAAGTACGGACGATGTCACGATATCCTAGACCTCTTTCATTTAGAATTACAGCGCGGCAGATGCGGGGTGAACGCTGCCTCTTTAGCCTTCCAGAATAGCAGAGTTGAGGAGAGCCTCGGAGCGCGCCGGTGTTTCTTCGGCCGGGCAGGCGGCCACGGCCGGGGAAGCGCGGCGAAGATCAATTGGCAGAAGAGGACCGGAGTTCCGCAAGGTCTTTCTATTGTGGCACTTCAGCGAACATGTGCTTGACTTACTATTGCTTCTGCGGGAAAACTACAAAGACTTTTGCAGTTTGGGGAATATACTTATTGGGTCGCGCCTACTCCCCTCGCACCGGCGCGCCCGCATCATCAGTTTAGAGGAGTATCTTGAGCGTACCGCATGCCATCTCAAAGGGCGGTCTTGAGCGGCGGCTTGATTTTTCGATCGGCTGTCTGCCTTTTCGCCTGCATTCCGCTGATGAAGCGCTGTTGCAAGCGGCTTCTGCGCGGTATGCCGCGTTCGCGGCCACGCAGTCCAAGCCCTTTGCCATTCATCTCCAGGATTTTGCCAGGGACCATGAGCGGCCATCGGAGTTTGCTTACGAATTTGAGGGTTCCGCGCTTTGCACGCACGCCTTCGCAAGTTGCTTCACTGGCGTGCGCAATGAGTACGCGCTCGATTCTCTCCTGCGAGTCCTGTTGAGCTGGAAGCTGCTTTCGCATTCCGGCTTTTTGCTCCACGCCGCCACGGTGATCCGCAACGGCAAAGCCTATATTTTCACCGGCAGATCCGGCGCCGGGAAGAGCACGGTGGCTTCGTTATCGCCGGAAGGCAGCGTATTGACCGATGAGATTTCGCTACTTCGGCGCGAAGAGGGCGTTTGGCGCGCTTACGGCACGCCTTTTTGGGGGGAATTCCGCGCCGCAGGCTCCAATACCAGCGCTCCCGTTGCCGGAATCTTCCGGCTCATTCAGGCGGCAGAAAATCGCGTCACTTCTCTTCGCCCGATGGAGCTTCTTCGCGTGCTCATGCCCAACATATTGTTCTTCTCCGCCGAACTGGAAGCCAACCGGCAGCTTCTCCACATTATCAGTCAGGCGGCTTCGGAAATTTCCGGCTATGGCCTGGCCTTTCGCAAAAATCCTTCATTTTGGGAGGATGTTCCCGCATGAGTACGGCACAGAGAGGATTGTGGCAGAAGAATCCGGCTCTGGCGTGGAGAGAGATCGACGGCGAGACCGTCATTATTTCGCCGAATGACAGCGTGATGCACGAGCTGAACGACACGGGCAGTTTCCTCTGGAAGAACATTGATGGCCATCGGTCCGCCGCGGACCTCGCGGAATTGCTCATGGCAAACTACGAAGTCGGTGCGGACGTGGCCCTCTCCGATACGGAGACTCTCTTGCAGGAAATGTCTTCGCGGAATTTGGTGGTGCCTGTCGTCTCCGCGGAGGGAGGGCTGCGTTGACCACGAGCGTGTCAGCGGGCCGCACTCCCGTCATGGATCACCTGATCTCCCGCACGGTGCGGAAGCACCGCCCGCTTAGTGTGCATTTTGATTTGACCTACAGGTGCAACGAACGCTGCGTGCATTGTTATCTGGATCATGACGATCATGGAGAACTGTCCACCGCCGAGTGCCTGGCCGTGCTGGAAGAGCTGGCGGGCGCGGGCACACTTTTCCTAACGTTCAGCGGCGGCGAAATCTTCCTGCGCCAGGATCTTTACGAAATTCTAGGGGCCGCCCGGCGCCTGCATTTCGACGTCAGCTTGAAGACCAACGCGCTGCTGGTCACGCCGGAGCGCGCCGCGCGTGTGCGCCAGTTCGGCGTGCGGCGTGTGCAGATCAGCGTGTACAGCGATATTCCGCAGGTGCATGACGCCATCACCAAAGTTCCAGGCTCTTTGCAGCGCACTTTGGCGGCGATCCCGCTGCTGATCGAACAGGGCTTGCAGGTCAAGCTGGCTTGCCCGCTGATGACAGAAAATCTCCTGGCTTACCGCGGCGTCATGGCCCTCGCGGAAAAATTGGGCGTCCCCTACGTTCTGGATTTGACCATCACACCGATGATGGATGGCACGGGCACACCCTTAGCCCATCGCGCGACGGTTTCGTCTCTTCTGCCCGTGTTGCAGGATCCCTCCCTGCATGCTTGCAAGCCGCAAGCGGGTTCGCAAACAACCAGCGGCATGACTGGCTTGCCACCGGCCTTCGGGAGCGCGGTTTCAAGCGGCATCGAAAGCTCGGCCTATGAAGACCTGCCTTGCAGCGCGGGGCACAATAGTTGTTATATCTCTCCCTATGGAGATGTATTTCCTTGCGTGCAACTGCCGCAATCGGCGGGGAATCTGCGCCGGGAGAAATTCACCGATATCTGGTATCACGCTCCGCAACTTGAGCGTTTGCGGAGTATTCGCGAAAGCCAACTTCCGGTCTGCTCGCGCTGCGAGATTCGGAGCTATTGCGAGCGCTGCCCGGGATTGGCTCTGATGGAAGGCGGCGATTTGCTCGGCGCGTACGAGCGCGCCTGCGAGCTCGCCGAAGAAAAGGCGCGTCTGGCAGGCGTTGCTGCGCCCCTTAGCGCTTTTCACCGGGAACAGACCGCGGATGCGTACGAGGCAACCTCTGCCGCGGAATTGGCTTCTCTCTTGGCGCAGTTTGATTCACACTAAGCGAAGATTGCATGGCTGAAGATCACAAGAGCTCTCCCCCGCCGCCGGGCGAAAACGGCGGCAAGAAACCGTATACGAAGCCCAGCGTGGTTTCCGAGCCGATCTACGAGACGCTGGCGCTCGCCTGCGGCAAACATCCTGGCCAGGGCGGCATTTGCAACGGCGCTCCACGAAGATCCTAAGTCATTTCCCGCATTTATCGTTTGCCCGTTTCTCACTGGCCTCGAAGCGCTGGCCATACTTGGCCTCAAGAAGCTGCTCAATTGGACAAATCACGAGCGCAATCTATTGACCATCCCACGCTCAAACGAAATATCCTTGCTTATGTCGATGGTGAAGAGCCGGGACAACGCGAAAAGCCTGGGCGGCGAACGCCGCGCCTGCGATGCCGCGCGGATCGCGCAAGCGCTGCAGTCGCGCGGACGCCTTTCCCTCCGCGTTCAGGGGACGAGCATGCTTCCCTGGGTGCGTCCGGGCGATATCGCCATGGTCCGCCAAATCTCGATCGAAAACGTGCGATGCGGCGATATCGTCATGTTCCGCCGGGAAAATCGGCTGTTCGTGCATCGGGCTGTTAAGAAACGCGGTTCTCCGGATGGCATGGAGCTTTTGTCGAAGGGCGATGCTCATCCCACGCTTGACGGCGCTGTTCGAGAACAAGAGTTATTGGGCCGCGTGGTTCGCATCTACCGCGATTGCCGCCGCATTGATCTCGATACGCCGGGCCAGCTGGCCCTCGGACTATTCATCTCCCAACTTTCCCTGCGCAGCCGTTTTTGGTACCCGCTCGCCAGGTTCGCGGCGATCCTGACCCGGCCGGCGCGGCGGTTGATGGACGCGCTACGAGTTTCTACTGCCGCGATTCGCTGATTTTTCGTTTAATTCCTTCAGGCCGTTATCACCAAAGCAAACTCGACGCGTTTGCGCATCGGATCGATGCGTTCGGCTCGCACACGCACGCGGTCGCCATGCTGCCAGACGAGCTGCCGAGGCTTGGCGCCGCGGCCGTGTCGCGCGCCTTTGCCAATATACGGGCCCGCTGCGCGGCTGAGCGCGACGATCGCGTGGTCGCGTTCGCGATATACACAGCGGGCATTCGCCGCCTCCTCCAGCGCGCTGACCGGCAGCAGGCCCTCCACGAAGACCTCCAGCAGCTCCACAAAGCATCCGTACTTCTGCACGGAAATGATCAGCCCGTCGTACTCCTCTCCGAGATGTTCTTCCATGAACTGCGCGGTTTTCCAATTCATCAGCTCGCGTTCCGCGCCATTGGCACGGCGCTCCGCTTCGGACGTCTCGGAAGCGATCTCCTCGAGATTTCCATGCGAGTAGAGCGTTACCTCCGACGCCCGCGGCGCGGCGCCCTGAGGATGCGAAGATGGCGGCTCCTCTGTTGGGTGAGCCAATGCCCATTTCAAAATGCGGTGCACGATCAGGTCCGGGTACCGCCGGATCGGTGAAGTGAAATGCGTGTATTCGTCAAACCCCAACGCGAAATGCCCGTGCGAATCCGCGGCGTATCGTGCCTGCTTGAGCGAGCGCAGCATCAGGTAAGAGACGATGCGTTCTTCCGGCTTTCCGGCCACCTTTCGAATCAGCCGCTGGTAGTGCTGCGGCGTGATGCGCAGTTCGGTCGTGCCCGAAAGCACGACCTTCATCCCGCGCTCACGGCCGTGGCCGTAGGATTCGGGTCGCCCGGCTTTTGTCGGCGCGGGGACGCGCCCATGCCGCACGGGAATCAGGCGCTGGTACAAGTCTTCCACCCCGAGGGAATAGCCGAATGCGCGGGCCAACTCCTCGAATTCCAGAACTTTGCGGGCGTCCGGCTTTTCGTGGACGCGGTGCAGCGAATCGATGCCGCGCTGCAGGAGGTATCCCGCCACGGCGCGGTTGGCCGCGAGCATGAACTCCTCGATCAAGCGGTGCGCGATGTTGCGCTCGCTGCGCGTGATGTTGGTCATGCGCTGCTCTTCGTCGAATTCGATCACCGGTTCGGGCAGATCGAAATCAATCGAACCGCGTTCATTGCGCCGCGCGTTCAGGAGCAACGCCAGCTCTTTCATGTCCCGGAAATGGTGGGCGATGGCAGCGTATCGCTCGGTCATTTCCGCATCGCCTTCGAGCACCTTGTTTACATTCGTATAAGTCATGCGCTCCGCGGAGCAAATGATCCCCGAAGTCATGCGCGAACTTTTCAGGTGCCCGGCCGCGTCGAATTCCATCAGGGCGCTCATAACCAGGCGCTCTTCCCGCGGCTTCAGCGAACACATGCCGTTCGAAAGGGGCTCCGGAAGCATGGGCACGGCGCGATCCGGAAAATAGACGGAGGTCCCACGGAGCCGCGCTTCTTGATCGAGGTGCGTCGAGGTTCGAACGTAGTGCGCAACATCGGCAATGTGCACTTGCAGGTGCCAGCCTCCGCCGGCGCGGCGCTGCACGTGAACAGCGTCGTCGAAGTCCCGCGCGCTTTCGCCATCGATGGTGACAATCGGCAAATCCCGGAAATCTTCGCGGCCTTCACGCTCGCCCTCACTCACCAACTTGGCGCGATGCTCCGCTTCCTCCAGCACTTTGGCGGAGAAGGCATGCGGCAGATGATGCTTGCGAATGATGATCTCGGTGTCCACGCCGAGATCGCCGGGACGGCCTAGAATCTCAATCACCCTTCCGGTGGCGGGCGCTCCCGCATGCGGATAACGCACTAGCTCGACGTTCACCACTGCTCCATCGAGCTCATCCAAGCGTGGTATTCGTCTCGACCGGAGGCTGATCTCATCCGCTCCGCTGAAGCCCAGCTTCTTCCACAGCCCCGGGGTCAGCTCATGCCCGCGGGGGATTTCCACTTCGCGTTGGATTCGAACGTCGTAAGGAAGAACCACGTTTCCGTGCGGGCCATAACGAAACAATCCGACCACGGTCGGATGCGCACGCCCTAGAATTCGGATGATTCGCCCCTCGGCGCGCACCGCACCGGTAACGCCGCCGATGCGCTGAATCTTCACCAACACCTGGTCCCCGTGCATCGCGTCTTCCACCGCGTCGCGCGGGATGAAAACGTCCCCCTCCAGATGCGGCACCGGCGAATCCGGCACGACAAAGCCGTAGCCCTCGTGATGCAACACCAGCCGCCCTTTGACCTCGTCGCGGTTCGCCATGGCCACGTTCGGCGCACGCGGTGCGGCGCCTTCCCGGGGTTGCTGAGGCGATTCTGGCCTCTCTCCCCTACGCCCCGCCAACCGGTACTTCGCACCTGGCACTTCTTCGATCGCGCCCCGTTTCCTCAGTTTCGCCAGCATTTTGAACAAAGAACGATTGTCAGATTTCCTCAGGTGAAGGCCGCGCGCGATCTCGTTCGCTGACGCCGGAGCACTTCTAACTTGCAGAAAACGCAATATGTTATCGGGACTTAGGTGTGAGGGGCGTGGCATGGGGGTTGCGCCAGGGGAGAGGGCCCTCCTTTTCCACAGAGATTTTAATCACTTTTTTGGTCTTCCCTGAAACCTTTTTCGCGTTTCCGGGGTTTCATACACAGGCCAACACACGACCGGCTAGTCGCCCTCCGTCAGACTGGCCGGGTTCCCCGAAAGGGGATATGAGGGAGGCGGGAAGACCTGGCCCGCCTCCCTTTTCATTTTCGCCCCTACCGGAACTTCTCCTAATAAACAGCCGCTAACAGTTAGTTGCGCCATGAAATTACCTGAAATCAGCGGGCAACAGTGCTCAAGAATGGGTAGTGGCTGGCGGCACCCATGAAAAAGAGCATCGGAAACGATAGCCAAAACGAAGTCCGCGCCGTCAGATAAGCCCAGCGCATCAACCGCTGCGCTTCCGCCGGCATCGACACGCCCTGCTCCGCGCTGGTCCGGGCCCAGCCGATCAGCCGCTTCTGCACCCGCCATATCACTCCCCATGTATTCAGCAACATCACGAAGCCCAGCCCTCCTCCGACGCTGATCGCCAGATGCGCGTTTGAAACGTCCGGCCCAGCATTCAACGCCAGCACCATCCACGACGAAGCAATCACCACGATCGCGATGGCAATCGCACGGAACCACAGACTGTCCACGATGCCCTTCGCCGGCAGTTGCAGCGCATAGAGAAAGAGATAGGCCACAAGCCAAACCAATAGCCACCACCCGAGCCATTTCCCCGCGAGAGAGGGATCCCCGGCGATTTTTGCGTCCGAGGCGAGATGAATCTGGAAATAACGGATTCCCACGAGCACCGTCACCAGCGCCGACCAGCGAAACCACCCCATGGCCCGCGACATCACCGCCGGATAGACCTTTACGCGCACGGCAGGGTCCACTTCTTTCATGGCCGGTGTGAGCACCAGGTTGAAAAAGTACAGCAATCCGATCCAGATGATTCCGAAAATGAAATGCAGCCAGCGCAGGGCCATCATCTCATTGGCAAGGGCCCCTTCGAGGAAAGAGAAGTGCGGGCGCCACGCCGGAAACGCGAACGCGAGGAGAACAAAAAGCATCACCATACCTCGGACTTTCTTGGCATCGTTCCGCGCAAACACCGTAGCGGATTAGGAAGCGAATCGTCAATCGAGCAATCTTCCGGCCAGCCGACGCCACGACCTTTCCTGTTTTGAAATTTAAGCCGGATTGACTTGACTAACAGCGCGCCCTAAAGTGGCTGCCTCTTCCACGCGGAAAGGCAAATGTGCTGGCTTGCCGCTGGATAAAACCCGGAACAGGAAATTGATCGATCGCTATTTCAAGCTGGCAGAAAACCGAACGACCGTGCGGAGCGAGCTGCTCGGCGGGGTAACCACCTTCATGACGATGGCCTACATCATCGTCGTGAATCCGCAAATCCTCGCGCAGGCCGGAATGCCGGCAGAGGGCGTGCTCTTCGCCACGTGCATTTCCGCCGCGGCCGCCAGCCTGGTGATGGGACTCTATGCCAATTATCCGATTGCGCTGGCTCCGGGGATGTCCTTGAACGCCTACTTCACATATTCGGTTTGCCTGGGCATGCACATTCCGTGGCGCACGGCGCTGGGCGTCGTCTTCTTCTCCGGCGTACTGTTTATCGTGCTAACGGTCACGCGCGTGCGCGAGCAGATCGTCAACGGCATTCCCGACTGCCTGAAACACTCGACCGCGGCGGGAATTGGCATGTTCATCGCGTTTGTGGGACTGCGCAGCGCCAAGCTGGTGGTCGCGAACCCCGCGACGTTTGTCGGGATCGGGAATTTTTCCGATCCGGAAGTGCAGGCCGCGTGCCTCGGCCTCGTGCTTACGCTGGTGTTGATGGTGCGCAAGGTCAAAGGCGCCATCTTGCTGGGGATCTTCGGCGCCACGCTCTACGGAATCTTTCGCGGCATGGCGCACTGGCCCGCATCCGTGCTGGCCATGCCGCATCCCTGGGGCACGCTGCTGCAATTGGATGTGCGCGGCGCGGCGCACCTCGGGCTGATGGAAATCACCTTTGCCTTTCTCTTTGTGGATCTCTTCGACAACGTCGGCACGCTGGTTGGCGTTTGCGAGCAGGCGGGATTCGTCAAGGATGGAAAAATTCCCGGCGTTGGGCGGGTTTTGCTTGCCGATGCGGTGGGTACGGTCTTCGGATCTCTGACGGGAACTTCGACAGTTACGAGTTACATCGAAAGCGCCGCCGGCGTGGCTGCCGGCGCGCGCACCGGGCTGAGCAATGTGGCAGTCGCCGCGTTGTTTATCGCGGCCGCATTTTTCTCCCCGGTCGTCGCTGTGATTCCCGGCTTTGCCACGGCTCCCGCGCTCATCCTCGTCGGCGCGTTGATGGCGCAATCGATCGCTCACGTGAAGTGGTCGGAATACACCGATGCCTTCCCCGCCTTCGTCACGATGATTGCCACGCCGCTGACGTTCAGCATCGCGACGGGATTGAGTCTCGGGCTGATCTCCTTCACCGTAGTGAAAGTCGCCGCGGGAAAGCTCCGCGAGGTCAGCATCCTGCTCTGGATCCTCACCGGACTCTTCGTCCTGCGCTACATCTACCTCGCCGCCGCGTAGGCATCGCCGCAAGGGCTTGGTGGCGAAAGTTAAACTGAGGCGGGTGAAGGTACAGCAACATTCGAGGAAAAGTCGGTAAAAATGGTGCCCGAGAGAGGACTCGAACCTCCACGACCTTGCGATCACTAGCTCCTGAAGCTAGCGCGTCTGCCAGTTCCGCCACTCGGGCACGAGTGAAGTAAGTTGACCCCAAGCGAATGGGAGTCACGCATACAACGAGGCTTTTTTATTCTGCCCGCCACCCACGGCTTTGTCAACGCACGCGGCCAGTTGATCTTAGCTCCATAATTCTGTCACCCCTGGACAGCAACGTGAAAATATCACCCCCATGGAAAAGGGGAGAATCAGGGCGAGCCAAAAGGAACGGCCGCGAGTAAGTATCATCAGTGCATGTGGCAGGGGAGAGACGGCCAGGCAGACGGGAGGGAGCGTCTCCGCAACGGCAGCGGTGGCCGGAACCTGAACGGCGTGATCTGCTTTACTTTGTGCATCTTGCCCGTTTCCATGGCCCGTTCGTCCGCCTACGGGCCGGGCGGGGGGCCCATGCCGCGTATCAGCTTTAATGATGGTCCTCACTAGAATTTTAAATTTAGAGTGCTATACTCCGGCCTAGAAATCCCTAATACCCCTTGCCAGCCTGATCTGGGCTGGCACCGCGGATCGGTTCCAACGGGAGGTCACCATGGAATCACCAACGTTAACGGGGCCACTTCTTTACCTGCTGATCGCCTGGGGAGTCGTAACCGCTGTATTCCTGTTTTTGTTGCTTCGGCGGAGCCTCCTCGCGAGCCACGAGGATGATCAGATATTTCTCGATGCGGCAGAAGAACATATGGCCAAGGAGCAGCGCGAGCTAGTGGCGAAGATCGACGCCCTTTCGCGGCCCCTCCTAGGAACGGGCATCCTGGCTGGCGTTCTTCTTCTGGTCATTGCCGGGATGTGGCTGTACGAAGGCTTGCGGAACTTTTAGTCCGCACGTACGGACCGAATATTTGCGGGCAGTCAGCGCGGCGCTGGTTTTGCGGGCGGCGGCTGTTGCGGCGGTGTTGTATTCGCGGGAGTTGGAGGTTGGGGCGCCGGCACGAGTGACGTGTGATTGTGGACGATGATCCAGCGGTTGTTTCGTTTTTCGACCACCACCGTCGTCTGGCCCTGCAATTCGGTCTGCTGGCCATCGATGAGCGCCGCGAAATCCCACTGGTAGCAGGCCCACCCGAAGTTTCCATTTACTTTGATATAGCTATTCGAACGGTCCAGGCGCACGCGCTCCATATGCGTGCGCTGCTGCTGGTAAATGGCCAGAAAGTTTGTCCAGCCGATGACCGGTGGCGCCCATGAGCCGTTGACGATGGAAACGTCATCCGCATAGTCCTTGTGCATCTTCTCGACGTCGCCGATCTGCCAGGCGCCGAGCACTTCGGAAAGCATGTAATCGATCTGCTGCTCGTCGGTCAGGGAAACGAGCGGGTTGGAGCTGTCCGCGGCGGGAGGATTGTCTTTCTTTTTTTTCTTATCCTTCTGCGCCGCGGCCGGTGAAGCGCAGGCCAGGAAGAGCGCGGCCCCCAAGATGAGCAGGAATGCCGAATGCAAGATTTTACCGGCAAAATTATCCGCACAAATATTGTCCATTCGCGTTCGACTCCTCTGGTTGAAGAGAATAACACGCGGGGTCGGAGGCGGCGGCGTTGTGCCCAGTTGGTTTACTTCGTCCGCGAAGCGCTGAGCAGATTGACGAAAAGCCGGTAAGCACCGGGCACGCCTTCAGGCAATTGCCGGAAGAAGGCCAGACCGGTGTAAATGTAAGTGCCTTTGTCATAGTGCGTGTAGACGAGCCCGCCAGTGAGAACCGGTTCGCCAGGATCGCTCATCGTGAGAAGCGGCGTATATTTCGAATCAAATTGCGTCCAAAAATAAAGCCCGCGCTCCTGCACCCAGCCCTTGAAGTCATCCTGGGTAATTTTGTTCGGCGTGTTCAACAGCCGGTCATCCGGCTTCAGAAACTTCACCGGCGAATTTTCATCCGTAATGCGCGGCAGGGGCCGCGGGGTTTGCGGGGCGGCGTCCTTTGCGGGAGAAAGCGGAGGCGAGATCAATGCGGGATACGGCGCGGGCTGCAGTTTGTCCCAGATGAAATCGCGGTTGTACTGCACGACGAGCGTGCCGCCATTCGAAACGTAATCGAGCAGCCGCTGGTTCGCGCCGGGAAGTTCAGGCCGTAGTTCGTAAGCGCGCACACCGACGACGATGGCGTCGAACTTTGTCAAATCGCTGAACGCCAGCGCCTGCGCATCCAGGGTTTCGACGCGAATGCCCAGCATGCGCAAGGCTTCCGGAATGGGTTCACTCTCGGCGGTGATATAGCCGACGCGGAGATTTTCCGGCACGCTGATATAGAAAGCATGGACAACGCACCGCGCCGGCTCTATCCAAAGCAACGTTGGCATGGACGGCAGCGGATCGAGCGCATCCGTGAATTTCTCGTCCCCGCGTCTTGCGTAGGCGGTGATGGTGTAGTTTCCTGCCGCCAACTTTTGAGGTGGCGCGGCCGTCAGTTTGACGTACTTGTCGCCAGGGCCGTCGAAGGCCGTGTCAACGGGAGCGCTACTGGTCCATCCTTGCGGCACATCCAATCCGATATTGATCTTCGCCGCCAGCGTGGAATAGGAATGCACGCGCAAGAGCACATCGAAGGGTTTGCGCGGCTTCGCCAACACTTCGATTTCCTGCTTGGGTTCCACTGCCAGCGTGTACGCCGGGACAATTCTGAGCGGCACGCGATCGACGCGGGTCGAAGTGGCGGAGATGTGCATTACCGGGATTGCGACGTTGAATTTATAGCCCCCAACGGCCGTTTCCTGTTCAGCGAACACAAGCGGCGGCGGTTCCGGAAGCAGTTGGTCCCATGCCGTGAGAGCAGGAGCGAGCGGATTCACCGCCACCGTAAAGTGAAAGCCTTTTGCGGGATCACCTTCCCGCCCGGTTTCCCTGAGCCCTTTCTGAAGATTCAAGTGCACGCCGCCGAGCTTGCAACCTGCCTCTTTGCGGCACCGCGCTTCGACGGTTACTCCAACCGACTCTCCCACCACAAGAGCATCACGATCGGCTTCGGCCCGGATGTGGACGCCCGCCACCAGAGTCAACGCGCTTTCGATATGCCGCCGGATGGCATCAAGTTCAAAATGAGTCGCCGGCGACAATCGCGCGTTGGCAGCCGCAGGGGAGAGGGATTCGATTTTCTGGGCCGCGTGCGCCAAGTCTTCCGCTGACTCTTTCCAGTTCAAAGAGAGGGTGGCGGCATGCGCCTTGACAATCGCCTCTTCGGCTTCGCGCAGGGCCGGCCGGAACCCAGTTTCGGGCGCAGCGGTGCCATCGAGCTCATGAAGCGGACGCGCCAGGCTCGTCGGATCGAACTTGCTACCGTCCTCGCGAACCAGCACGAGCGGCCGGCGGAGGAAGGGAGAACCAAGAAAACCCGCAATGCCCTGAGAACGATGGTTCGTGAACGCATCAAGACCGATCTCGCGCCAGGTCTTTCCCCAGAGTGGCGATACCTCATCCACTGGCAACGTATAGCCATTGGCCGTCGCGGCTGTCGCTCCTCCTCGTTCCGTGTCCAGGATTTGCACCGGATTCGATGCATCTCCCCAGGCGGGCAAACCCTCCTGGAGCTGATCAGGAAAGGCCTTTGGATCCGCCGCAAGCGCCACGGCGCGGGGCGTCCATAACCCGGAGGTTTGGTGATGGCCATGTCCCCCGTGAACTCCGCCCCAGCCATTAATCACGATGTTCGGACGAAACGTGCGGATCACGCGAACCATGTCTCCAAGCACGGCCTCGCCCCAGACTTTTTGTGTTTCTTCGGTAGTTTTGGAAAAGCCAAAGTCAGGCGCACGCGTGAAGAACAGTTGCGCGCCGTAGCCGCGGGTAGCGGCAAGCAGTTCCTGAGTGCGGATCAAGCCGAGTTGCGGAGCCTGTTCGGGTCCGAGGGCATTCTGCCCTCCCTCGCCGCGCGTCAAAGTGAGCAACGCGACATCGGCGTGAAGTCCGCGCGCCAGATAGGTCAGGAGAGCGGCAGACTCGTCGTCGGGATGCGCGGTGATGTAGAGAATTCGAGTAGTGACGCGAGCGCTGTCAATGGCTTCCATGGTCTCGGCGAGTCCCGGTCCGGTGCCCGGAGCAGAAGGGAATTGCGCCAGGGTGAAAGGCGCAGCGGTCAAAATCAAAATGATGGCTAGCCCAAACCAGGCAACAAAACGCTTCACGTCCCCTCCCATGTAGAGAACACGGCAACCGCGAGCAGTTGCTCGCGCATCACAGGCAGATTCCCGGATTCCAAAGACAATTCTTGACTCTCAACGGCCAACCGCCGACTGCGGAGTTTCAAACGGCCATTGTCGCATTTCCCGTGCGCGAATGAGAAACGCGAGGGCCCCAAGCGCGATCTCCGCCAGTCCCCATTTTCGAGTTGCGCCGGTTTGCCAGAAAAGCCATGCCCAGCCCATCATTGTGAGCACGGCGGGCAAGGGATACAGCCACATTTTGAATGGCAACCGCTCCTTGCCCCAGCGCCGCCGCAGCAGCATTACTCCGACGGCCTGCCCGATGAACTGCACGAGCAGCCGCATGGAGAGAATCCCTGCAATCGCTGTCTCGAGCTTCAAGCCGATGCTAAAAAGAAACGCCAGTCCGCCAAGAACCAGCAACGAAACGTAGGGAAAGTGCTTTGTGGGGTGCAGGCGCGCGAACACCGGGAAGAAGTTGCCGTCCAACGCCGCGGAATAGGGCACGCGAGAATAGCCGAGCAGCAGCGAGAAAACTGAAGCCATCGCAATCCACAAAACCATCCAAGTGACGAATCGTGCCGCGGCGTGACCATAAAGTTTTTCGACAAACATGCTCACGAGGAAGGGGGAATGCTGGGCCTCGCGCCAGGGCACCACGCCGAGGAGGCTGGTCTGCATGGCAAGGTAGAGCACGGCAATTCCGGCAATGGAAAGAAAGATGCCGCGCGGAATATTCCGTTCCGGATTTTTTATTTCACCGCCGAGGTGGCAGATATTGTAGTAGCCCCAGTAGCTGTAGATGGTGTTGACCATCGCGGATCCGAGGCCCGCGAACCACACCCACGACAGATGGAAAGCGCCTGGGGGAAAATCGAAAGCCAGCTTCGCATCGAAATGCCGCGCTCCGCCCCAGATCAGCCAGAGCATCGTGCCCACGACGCCGACCCACAAGAGGACGGAAATTTTTCCGATCGTGGTGATCCGCCGGTAGAGCAAAATCACCAGAAAGATGACCAGGCTTCCGGAAATGGCCTTGGCCTGCAGCGTGGAAAGGGGATAAAGATATCCCGCGTAACGCGAAAATCCGATGGAGGCGGAAGCCACGGAAAGCGGCGCCTGGACGAAGGTCTGCCAGACGAACAAGAACGACATGAGGCGGCCCCAGCGCTCCGGGCCGTAGGCTTCGCGCAGAAAAACGTAGGTGCCACCGGCCTTGGGCATGGCCGCACCCAGCTCCGACCAGACAAATCCGTCGAGAGTGGCAAGCAGGGCGCCGGCCAACCAGGCGATGAGCGCCTGCGGCCCGCCCATCGCCCGAATCACCAGGGAACTAACGACAAAGGGGCCAATACCGACGATCTCGATCATGTTCAGCGCGACGGCTTCTTTCAGGCCGAGGCCGCGCTCGAGAGCGATGCTTTCCGATTTGTCACCCGCCGCCATGGGTCCGCCGAGAATAACAAAAGCGCCGCGCGCCGCCTAACCCGGATTCTCCCTCGCAGGCGTTTTGATTTGCGGCACACCCTGCGCAGGGCGCAATCGTCTTCCGGGAATCTGACGTAAGATAGAGGTGTTCGAATCCGGCCGGATGCATTTCCTCTCAAACCGGTCCGGCGGCAGGTAAGCTCTCTCCCCTTCCCAAAATTGCCAAACGCAGCGCGCCTTGCTTTTCCATTGCGCGCTGCGAAAGAAAGGCTGTTCTCGAGATGCCCTCGAGTACCCTGTCTGTTACCGCATCGCGGTCCATAGTATGCGCGCGAGCGGTGAAGCTCACGCTGATGGGACTATTCCTGTTGACCGTGGGGATCTGGCTCGGCTCGCGCACCCTGCTGGGCGCCAATTTTCTTCCCCACTCCTTGTGCTACCTGGGCAACCAGCGCCTGCTCTGGACCAATGTGATCGCCGACGCCTTCATTGGCCTGTCTTACGTGAGCATAGCCGCGACGCTAGTCTGGCTGGCGCAGCGTGCCGGGCGGGACTTGCCCTACTCGCGTTTCTTCTGTGCCTTTGGCTTGTTCCTCGTGAGTTGCGCCGCAACCCACTTTCTCGAAATGGTAACTGTGTGGAAGCCCCTTTACTGGCTTCTTGCCGCCACAAAAGTCATTACCGCAGCTGCCTCTGCGGGCACGGCCGTGGTTCTGCTTGTCGCGGCCGACGATATGGTTCGATTCGTCCGAACCGCGCGTGAAGCGGCCGCCCGCCGCGGCAATGAGCAGTTCCGCACTTTGATCAATGCAGCACCAATTGCCATCGTGAGTGCCGATCTCCAAGGCAAAATCACGGCCTGGAATCCCTCCGCGGAGCGCTTATACGGGTGGCCCGCCGGCGAAGCAGTCGGGAATATTCTTTCCCTATTACCGCCAGAAAAACTCGCAGAACAAACCGAATTGCGCCGCCGGATTCATGCCGGCGAAATGATCACAGGTCTCGAAACGCTCCGGTTGAACCGCAATGGAGAACCGTTCCCTGTCGCCATTTCCGCCGCTGCGCTCGTCGGTGAGAACGGGGCAATCACCGGCGTAATGGAAATTCTCGAAGACATCGGCGGGAGAAAACGCACCGAACTCGAGCTGAAAGAAAATACCGAGGTCTTGAGCACGGTGACGCAAGCGCTTAATTCGTATCTTGAGGAGGGGAATTGGAAAGCGGCCAGCCAGCATTTATTGACATTCGCCATCGAGAAGACGCAGAGCGAATACGGCTTACTCGGTGTGGTTCTCGACGGCTCGATATTGCGCATTCTGGCGCATGACGGCGCCGTCTGGGACGCGCAACTCAATCGGGAGTTGTACGAAGAAAAAATCAAACAGCACGCGAGCGAGGGCTATTTCGAAGTGGCCCACTTTCAGAATTTGCTGGGCGAGGTCGTGAACAAGGGGGAAATCGTGGTCTCGAACTCGCCCCAAACCGACCCCCGTTCCGGAGGCTTGCCCGCCGGCCACCCTCCCTTATCGGCGTTTCTGGGTGTACCCATCTTCAAGGGCAGCGAAACGGTCGGGCTGATTGCGGTAGCCAACCGGCAGGGCGGCTACGCGGCACAGGAGCTTAGTTATCTTCAGACCATGTCGCAGGCGACGGGAGTCCTGTACGACAGCTACCGGCAAAATCTGAAGCGCGGCGCACTGGAAGAGGAACAGAAACGGCTGGAGACCCAGGTGCGGCAGGCGCAAAAAATGGAGGTGCTGGGACGGCTGGCCGGCGGCGTGGCGCACGATTTCAATAACATGCTGATGGTCCTCGGCGGCTCGTCGGAACTGCTGGACCGCGCGCTGCCGGAAGATTCCCCCGCGCGGCTGTATGTGGATCAGATTCAGCGGACGACCGAAAAGGCCGCGGCGATCACGAAACAGCTCTTGGCCTTCAGCCGCAAACAAGTCTTCGAACTCCGCCCCATGAACCTGAATGAAGCGCTGAGAGAAACCGAGTTCATGCTGCCCCGGCTGCTGGGATCCGACATCCAGCTCACGTTTCAACATGAAGCCGGCAAGCCATGGATTCTTTCCGACGCCTCGCAAATCGAGCAAGTGGTGGCCAATCTGGCCATCAACGCGCGCGACGCCATGCCGGATGGCGGCCATCTGGCGATCTCGACGCGAAACGCCTCGAGGCTGCCGGAAGAGGGGGCCGGTTCCGCTTCTCCTTCAGAGGATTGGGTGGTGCTCGAAGTGAGCGATACGGGGACGGGCATGGATGAGAAAACCCGCGCTCAGGTTTTTGAGCCGTTCTTCACGACTAAACCTCCGGGAAAGGGAACGGGCCTGGGCCTCGCCACGGTTTATGGAATCGTGAAGCAGAGCGGCGGGCACATCCATCTGGAAAGCGCACCGTGCAAGGGAACGCGATTCGAACTGTATTTCCCGGCCCTGAAAACAGAAATCACGCGCTCTCCTGAACCGCCCGCGGTGGAAGCGGAGGAAAAATCCGGCAGTGGCACGACGATTCTCGTCGCCGATGACGAGGTGGCGCTCCGCCATGCGGTCGCGGAATTTCTTCGTTCTTCCGGCTACACAGTTCTCGACGCCCGGACGGCCGCGGAGGCGGTCGAGATCGCGGAGCAACAGCGGGGAAAACTGGACATTTTGCTGACCGACATCGTCATGCCCGGACTTCGCGGGACCGAGCTCGCGCGACGCGTGACCCAAATTCACCCGCGGATCCAGGTCGTGTATATGTCCGGATACGCGGAGGGGTTTCCGGAAGCGCAACTTCCGCCCAATTCCATCTTTCTCCAAAAACCATTTCGGTTTGCAACTCTCCTCGAACAGCTTAAACTCGTGCGGCGCAGAGCCTGATCCTGCACATTCCCTCTCTGGATGGGCGCCATGAATTCGATACGGCTGTGCCGCCGCGCCTGGCTGGCTTGTTTCGTGGCCCTAGCCTGTCTTGCCGTGCCCTGCCGTGCCTCCAGACTTACGCTGCCGCCGGAGGCGCCTGGGATACTCAACAAGATTTATTCCTTCGACCTCGACGGAGCCGTGACGGCCGCGCAGCAGATGCAGCAGGAGCGGCCCGATCATCCCTTGGGCTACCTGCTGGAAGCGGAAGCCCTCTGGTGGCGCATTTGGTGCACTTCGGCCGATTTCAAGTATGGAATGAGCGACGCGCGGCGGCGGCCAAAACTGGAAGCAGACCGGCGCTACATCGGTCTTGCAGCGACGGCTTCGTCGCTGGCCGACGCGCAAATCAAGAAGAGCGAAACCGCGGAAATGCAGTTCTACGCTGGCATGGCGGATGCAGCGGCAGCGCGGATCTACGGATTGCGCGGAGAAAATCGCAACGCCGCGCGTGCCGGAGTGCGCGGACGGGAGCATCTACTGCGCGCGAAGGCTCTCGCGCCGGATCTCGCGGATGCCGATATGGGATTGGGTCTCTACGACTATTACGTGGACACGCTCAACGCCATCGCAAAGATCCTGCGCTTTTTCATGGGCATTCCAGGAGGATCTAAGGAGAAAGGCATGCGCCTGCTCGAGCATGCGGTCGCGGAAGGAGTGCTGACGGAAAACGTCGCGCGATTTTATCTGGCGATGAATTTGCATCGCTACGATCAGCAATATGAGAAGGCCCTGGGGGTCATCGGGCCGCTGGTCGAGAAATATCCAACGAATCCGCTCTTCCAACTGGCGCGTGGCGACCTCTACGCCAAGCTCGGCCGGAAAGAAAAGGCGCTGGCCTGCTATCGTGCCGCCGGCGCCGCAGCCGTGGCGGACGAGGAGTGCCGGACGCACGTTCAGGATCTGGTGCGGACCTCGATTGCAGCTCTGGGCCTGCAAAATAAAAATGCGGCTCGTTGAGCGGCAATTTGAAATCCGAAGCACGGCGCGCTCCCGTAATCCGCATTGACCTTTCCCCTCTCCGGATGGTAAGCATGTAGGGTTGTGCATGGCCTGATACCCGGGGCAAAGCACGGTCTGACGCGGGGATGTGCCGGGGCCCGCGGAGGTTTTGCACGAGGCCGAACGGTCAACGCGCAGCACGAATTTGGCATCTCATCCCCAAAAGCAAGCTGGCGCCGCGGTTCCCCGCCGTCTGCTCAGGCAGGTTGACCCCGACCGGGTTGGGGCCGCCAGAAATGATGAAGGAGCACGAATGAAGCGGTCTTGGACAGCACTGGCTGTCGCCTTGGTGACAATTTTGGCCGGCGCCGGTTGCAACGATTACGGGAACACCTTCCAGATCAACACGGGGGCGAACTTGCAATTTCTCTCCCCTTCGACCATCAGCGCCGGGAGCCCAGGCTTTACGCTTATCGTGGATGGCTTCGGCTTTGTGGCGCAAACGAAGGTGCAGTGGAATGGCCAAAACCTTCCGACGACCGTCACCACGGATGTGAACGGAAACGTTCTTACCGTGAAAGCCCAGGTTGCCGCATCTCTCGTGGCCAAGCCAGGCACGGCAACCGTCAACACCCTCAATCCATTTTCGGGCGCGGGAAACAACGGCCTTTCCAACCCCATCGCGTTCATCATTAGTCCGCCGCCGAACCCGATTCCCACGCTGACGAGTGTGACTCCAAACTCCGCTGCCGCAGGGTCGCCGTCGCTGAGCATCACCCTGACGGGCGCCAATTTCCTTTCGAACTCCGACCCGACACAAGCGTCCCAGGTGATCTGGACCATGGGCGGAACGCAAACTCCGCTGACGGGGGCAAATATCACCACGACTCAGATTCAGGTCACGGTTCCCGCCTCCATGCTTGCGACTGCGGGTTCGGCCGCTGTCACCGTTTATAATCCGCCGTCTCCGCCGCCCGCGGGCTGCACGATCGCCTGCAGCGGAGGTGGGGGAGGCGGGTCAAGCAGTGCCCTGACGTTCACGATTTGCCCGGCGACGGGTTGTTCCGCTGCGGCTGGGGCAAGCGCCGCGGCCAATGCGCTGGTGGCGGAAGAGACGCCGGCGGTGAGCCTGGATGGACGATACGTCGCTTACACCGCGGTGCAGAACGACCAGGCGCAGATTTTTCTCCGCGATACCTGCGAAGGCGCGCCCGCGGGCTGCCAGCCACTCACCACGCTGCTCTCCGCGGCTGCCGATGGCACGGCAGCGAATGCGGAAAGCCACGCGCCATCAATGAGCTCCGATGGCCGGTACGTGGCGTTTAGTTCGGCCGCGAGCAATCTCGTGGAAAATGCTCCGCCGGGAAGGCAAGTCTACTTGCGCGATACTTGCGCAGGCACGGGAGATTCGTGCAAGCCGTCGCTGCAACTGGTTTCCACTGATTCGAACGGCGCACTCGCGGGAACGGAGAGCATTCTCCCGTCGGTCAGTTCCTCGGGACGCTATGTCGCGTTTCTGGCCGTCACTCCGAGCCATGCGGCGAATCCGTCGTCTTCTCAGGCGAAAACGGCGGCCGGCGCAGCGAATAGCGGCTACCGCCAGGTGTTCATCCGAGACACCTGCCTGGGCGCGGCCAATTGCACGCCGAAAACCAGCCGGATTTCTCTTCAGCCCGGCGATGGAACGGGAAGCAATGCGAAGCCGGCCGGCCCGGCCTTGAGCGGCAAAGCTAATCACGTAGCTGTTGCCGCCGGCAGCGCGGCCACGCTGTTCACGCGCTCCGTTGCCGTGGATGACGGCGTCTTCGTCGCCATTACCAGCGGCCATCAATGAGGCGAGCAGTACGGTAGGATCCCGTAGATCGGCGTTTTAGACGAGACGCAAATCACGAATCGGGCTCAGCACGCTTAGTTGAACCGCACCTTGATATCCGGCCGCTTCTCCAGGTGCACCGACTCGATAAAGCGCACTTGGCGGTCGTCGAGCGTCAGAATCATGGAACTGGTGCGGATGCCTTCGCCGAAAAATCGCACACCCTTCAGCAGGTTGCCGTCCGTCACGCCCGTGCAAGCAAACACCAGCTTCTTGCCCGGCGCCAGGTCTTCCGTGTCGTAAATGCGGCTTGGATCCTTCACGCCCATTTTTGCCAGCCGCTCGGTGTCTTCCGGCTTGCCTATCACCAGCCGCGCCAGAATCTGCCCGTTCAGGCAGCGCAGTGCCGCCGCTGTCAGCACGCCCTCCGGCGCGCCGCCCGTGCCCATGACGGCATGAACACCCGTGCCGATCACGGCCGCGGATATCCCCGCCGAAAGGTCGCCATCGCCGATCAGCCGGATTCGCGCTCCCGCGGTGCGGATGTCGTCGATCAGCTTCTCGTGCCGCACACGGTCCAGCACCACGACCACCAGATCTTCCACGTCGCGGTCCAGCCGCTTGGCGATTGACTTCAAGTTGTCCGCCACCGGCGCGTCCAGATCGACCGCGCCCTTGCATGACGGCCCCACTACGATCTTCTCCATATACAGATCCGGCGCGTGCAGCAATCCGCCGCGCTCGCTCGCCGCCAGCACCGCAATGGCGTTGGGCGCGCCCGTCGCGCAGAGGTTTGTGCCTTCCAGTGGGTCAACGGCGATATCCACTTGCGGAAAAAGCGCTTTCGGCGCGTGCGTGGACAGGCCGACTTTTTCGCCGATGTACAGCATCGGCGCTTCATCGCGCTCGCCTTCCCCGATGACGATGGTCCCGTCCATCTCCAACGAGTCCATGGTCTTGCGCATGGCCTCGACTGCCACTTCATCGGCTTTGTGCCGGTCGCCGAATCCCATCGTGCGCGCCGCCGCCATCGCCGCGTTCTCCACCACTCGCAAAAAGTCCAGGCTGAGGTGTTCTTCCATTCGTCCGTCTCCTCCGTTGGCAGCTCGAGCGATTAGCTGTTAACGCGCATCTGTTTGCCGGCCCTGCCTCTTCCAGCAACCGCACTCTCGGGCCTGCTTTTCCCCGCCGGGTTTCAACCTACTCTGTTGGCTCTATTCAGTTGTTGGACCGGCCTGGTTGCTGCGGGCGCTAATCATAAGCCAAACTCAAGTTTCGAGTCGAGGATTTGTGATTTGACAGGTTGCTGAAAAACACGAAAAGTGTCATTCCGAGGAACCGTAGGCGGCTTTGCCAGCATTTTGTTCGCAAAACCGATTGTTTGACCCCAGCCGCGCACCGTGTCAACGCATGGCTTACGCGCTCGTCGCAGAAGTGCGACTGCCACCGAGCGCGACTTGACAGATTCCTGGGAAACGCCGGCTTTACGTTTCCGCCGCGAACTCCCCATGCCCGCCCCGGCTTACCAATGTCATCCAGCGCGGGTACTTCTCCTTGAAATCGGCGAGGATAGCGTCGTAGGGCACGTCAGTGTAATGACCCCGCTGCCGTACATACTCCATGTGCCGCCGGCCTCCCTGGTCGTACTCATGGAAGAGCGAATCATGCCGGCCATCGAAATCCAGCGGATGTACTCCGAAACGCTCGCAGAGGCTCAGATTGAAGGCTGGCGTGGCTTTCACCCACCGCCCCTCGAGATGAAGCTCGGTGAAACTGTGCCAGATGAAGATGTCGCCACCAATCAACTCGATGAGTTTCTTCGTGGATAAATGGTTGCGCACGTCAGCATAGGCGACGCGAGCCGGGATACCCACGGCCCGGGCAGTGGCGGCCAGCAGCGCCGCCTTCGGGATACAAAACCCACGTTTGGCGCGCAGACAATCGCTGGCTCGGAAATACGACCGCGCCTCGCCCGCGTAATACGGATCGTAGAGAATTTCATCGCGCACCGCGTAATAGAGCTTCACCGCTCGCGAGATGGCATCGTCGACGCCGACCGTCATCTTCTGCGCAAAGGACTGCACGTCTGGATCGCTGCTGTCGATAAACTCGCCTGCTGCCAGGTACACTTCGAGATTCATGCCTCTTCCATAATCCCACAGACAGAGCTCGCGCTGAAGTTTTTGCGGGGCATGCGCCGGGTGGAGAATTCCGGAACTTTCGGATGCCTGCCCAGTTCCGCGAGCGCGGGCCCCACTGGCCGGTCGAAGGCAGCCTCAGAAGATATACACTCCCGGCTTTCGGGTAGTTTCGTACTGATTCTCCGCAGGTCGATCCAACTCCGGAGTAACGCACTAAACAAAGACTGACATAGTTGACTTTTCGCCTTGAGGTCGTGCGCCCTAGCCAGCACCAGAATCTATTTCATTCCGAAGCGTGTCACAGCCTGTATCGAACGTCAGTGAGGGATCACTTCTGACCGAGTGGCTGAAGCTTGGCATTCACCAGGTAGGGATCGTCGAACTCCGTCATGTCTCCCGGCCCCTTGCCCGCAACCGGGAGGAGCCGTGCCGAAAGCGGCTTGTGCCACTTCACCGCCAGGCTGGCCATGTCGCCGATGATCAGCGAAAGCTGCTCCACGCTGATGTCACCCGGCAGCGGGATCGTGTCGAGTCCCGTGCCGCAAACGGCGGAATAGCTCAACAGCGCGTCGAGCGATATATTTCCTTCACTCCACCGTTGTGCCAGCCGCGCGTCTTCGAGGATCGGCAACATCAAGCCGGAGTAGCCGGTCTGTTTCACTTCGACGTTCTTGATGGCCGCGGTAATCGTGGCCGCCGCCGTCAGCGTCCCGCTCGAGCCCACCGGTTGCGTGGTCAGATTTTCGATGGCTGCGCCGATCGAGACGTCTTTCATCGGCGCCGGCGACAGATCGATGCCCATGTACGTCCAGCCGGTTTCCGAATCCACGCGTCCGGCGTGCTGCTCAATGTCAAAGGCCGCGTCCGCCAGCATATCGGTCAGCCGCTCTTTGGCCGTCGCCAAGTCGGGGGCATTTTTGAACGCTGCGGTCACCACGTTCGCGGACTCCAGCGCGACCGCGAACTGGTGTCCAAAGCCGGTGTGATACGCTGCGGGAAAAAACGGCGTTAGCGGCGGCACCATGGCGATCGCTGCAAACCGGAAATTACCCTGGCTGTGCTCCGTCTCCTCGAGCTTTTTCATTACGCGCGCCGCTGCGCCCACCGCACTCCAGCGCACGCCATCTTCCCCTGCAACTGCGACGGTGCCATCCAGCGACTTCGTGTTCAGCAGGATTTCCGCAAGTAGTTCCGCCTGCGAGTCGCTGTCGCCCGCGTGCAGCATGGCCGGGCCAATCGCCGCGGCAAATTTGTCTTTCTGCGCGAGCTCGTCGTACTGCTTGAAAAATGCCACTGCCTGGTCTGTGGATAGACCCTTCGTATACTCCGGAAACGGTTGCGTTGCAATGCGGAGCGTCTGGACCTGGTAGCCGCGCGATTCAAAAATCGTTTGCGCGCGCCGCAGCATCTTCATGGCGTCCGCCACCTGCTGTTGATATTGCGTGCGGTCCAGGTTGATATACGCCGTGACCGCGCGAATCTTCGGCTTCACCTCCTGCGCCGCCGCTTTCCCTTGTGCACGAACAGTTCCGCAAGTGCAAAGAAGCAAGAAGAATATCGCCGTAATCGAGCACCGGAAGAAACGTGTCATTTCAAACGCGGATTGACGCATGGGAGTTTGCTCCTGTAGGGGCACGATATACCGTGCCCCTACAGCTTACAGGATTCGCGCACGTCTAGGATTGGTTGGATGCAATAAGTCGTGACGCCGGCCTTTCACCCCGAGCGAAGTCAAAGGTTCAAGGCGGCATTTTTCCGGCGCGAGGTTACACAAACGCGGCGATGCCGGTAATGCGCTCGCCGATCACCAGCTTGTGAATGTCGTTCGTGCCCTCGTAAGTGAAAACGCTTTCGAGATTGTTCATGTGCCGCATGATGCAGTAATCGTCCACGATGCCGTTGGCGCCAAGGATGTCCCGCGCCTTGCGCGCCGTTTCCAGGGCGATGCCCACATTGTTCATCTTCAGCATGGAAATGTGCGACGGATCGACTTTGCCTTTGTCTTTCAGCTTGCCGACGTGCAACGCCAGCAGCTGCCCTTTCACGATTTCCGTGATCATCCACGCCAGCTTTTCCTGCACCAGCTGGTGTGAGGCAATGGGCTTGTTCGCAAATTGTTTGCGCGTCTTGGCATATTGCAGAGCCGTGTCATAACACGCCATCGCGGCGCCGAGCGCACCCCAGCCGATTCCATAGCGCGCCTGGTTCAGACAGCTCAGCGGCCCCTTCAAACCAACGACGCCGGGCAGCAGATTTTCTTCCGGGATTTCGCAATCCGTGAAAGCCAATCCCGACGTCACCGAAGCGCGCAGCGACCACTTCCCGTGCACGTCCCATGCCTTGAATCCCGGCGCGCCCTTCTCCACCAGAAATCCACGAACCTTGTCGTCCTCGCCCTTGGCCCACACCACGGCAACGTCCGCGATCGAACCGCTGGTAATCCACATCTTTTCGCCGTTCAAAATGTACTTGTTGCCCTTCTTCACCGCGCGCGCCAACATTCCGCCCGGATTCGAGCCGAACTGCGGTTCGGTTAGTCCGAAACATCCGATGGCTTTGCCTTGCTGCAAGAGCGGCAGCCACTTGTCCTTCTGCGCGTCACTGCCATAACTGTAAATCGGGTACATCACCAGCGCGCCTTGAACGGAAACGAAGCTGCGCAGTCCGGAATCGCCGCGCTCGAGTTCCTGTGTCATCAAGCCATAAGCGACGTTGGACATTCCCGCGCAGCCGTAGCCGTGCAGATTCGCGCCAAAAAACCCCAGTTCTCCGAGTTGTGGCACGAGGTGCTTTGGAAAAGTGCCTTCGCGGCTGTGTTTTTCGATGATGGGAATGACTTCGTTTTCGACGAACTGCCGGGCCGTCTGCCGCACCAGTTTTTCTTCGTCGTTCAGTTGCGAATCAAAATCGATGAAGTCCACGCCGCCGTATCCAGCCATGCTGCTCTCCTCATTTTCTCGGCCCCGGCCCCGTCAGGGTTGACGCGGACAAGAAGGTGCAACGCTCCTTTGCCCGGCCATCGTAAATCGCAATAGGTTCGCGAGAAAAACTTTTCTGCGGGCGCCGTTCCCAGGGCGCGTCCCGTGCGGCCACAATTCGCTCACCGCGATTGTAGCAAGGCGCTTCTCGCGCCAGCAACCGTACGCTCGACACACGCTTTACCGCATCCTTGACGCGGGATGCGCGGAGCGGCGACACTTTAATTTTGAAGTTTCGAAATGCTTCTGTTCGAAAGGGATCCGTGCCGAAAAAATCTTCGGCGTCCGGGAAGAGGGCGGCGTGCCGCCGCAAAGCGCAGGAGGCACAGCCGAAAATCCTGATCTTTGATGTGGATGGAGTACTCGTGGATGTCAGCGGCACGTACTGGCGCTCCGCTCTCGAGACGGTGCGCTACCTGACGGGCAAACGCGTGACCTACGCGGAGCTGCACCGCTGGAAAAGCAAGCCCGGCTTCAATGACGATTGGATGATGGTCTCGGCGTGGGTGAGTTCGCTGGGGAAGCCCACTTCGTACGAGGAAGCGCGCAGAGCGTTCGAACGATTCTACTGGGGCAGCGAAGGCAAGCCGGGCAACGTTCGAAATGAAAAATTAATCGTGACGCCGCAGCAGATCGAGCGCTGGGCGCGGCGATTCGAATTGAATCTTTTCACGGGACGCACGCGGAAGGAATTTGCGTTCACGTTTGAACGCTGGCCGGCCACAACTCACTTTCGAACGATCATCACGATGGATGACGTGCAGCGCAAAAAGCCGCATCCCGAGGGCCTGCACAAGATTCTCGGCAAGCGTGATCCGGCCACCGCGCTCTATCTCGGAGACAACATTGACGACGCGCTGGCCGCGCGCGACGCGGGGGTTCCGTTCATGGCCATCATCGCGCCGGGCGAACACCGCTACCGGGAGCGCGCCGCGCGATTCCGCGAACTCGGCGCGCTGGCTCTTCTTCCGCGAGCCAAGGATCTCAACCACTGGCTAAAGTAATCCGCCGGGAACTTTTCCATATCGAGGCGGGAATCTAGTGATGGAGCTAGCAAGAATCCTGACACACGCATGAAAGCCATCCTCTTTGCCAAGCTATCAACCGTAAACGTTCTTGCCGCGCTCTGTCTTGTTGTTCCCGGAGCGGTTTGCGGGCAGGCGCCCTCGGGACCGCTTCCCGCGGCGCAGGCGCAGCCAGCTCAAGCGTCGGAGGCCAAGCCGCAACAGCAGGCGCCGGAAACGCCCCCGCGTCAATCTATTCTGGGCGGCTGGAAACTCAACCGCGACGAAAGCGACGACCCGCGGAAGAAGATGCAGGACGCTAGAGGATCGAATGGCGGAGGCTACGGGGGAGGACGTGGACGCATGGGCGGCGGGTATCCCGGCGGGGGCCGCGGAGGCTACGCCGGGCGCGGCGGCGAAAACGATGATGAACGGCAAAAGATGCGCGAACTCTTTACGCCCGCCAGCCAAATGACGCTTTCCATGACGGGCGCGGAGGTGGATCTGGTCGACGACCAGAACCGCAAGCGTGCGTTCATGACCGACGGGCGCAAGCTGCAGAAATCGAAAGATGAGAACTATCAGGAGATCACCGCGAAATGGGAAGGCAGCCGGCTTACGACCGACGAAAAAAATCCCCGCGGCGGCAAGTTGAGCCGCACCTTCGAGCTTTCCTCGGACGGGCGGCAACTGTATGAAACGCTGCACATGACCGTGGGCCGCAACAACACGCCGCTCATCATCCGCTACGTCTACGACATCGCTCCACAAACCAAGTAACGAACGAGCCCTGCAGCGGTCTTCCGACTGTACATTCCAGCTCAAGCCTTCCTGATTCGATGGAGATGCGATCTAAGCTGTCTCCTTTAAAAATTGTCAGGGAAGGTCCGGAAGGCGCGCGTGTGCTAAAATAAGGGTTCCTACGATCCCACAGGGAGCCGCCAGCGCATGAAATTTGGAGTCGTCGTCTTTCCCGGGTCCAATTGCGACCATGATGCATACTACGCTCTCGGAAACGTCCTCACGAAGCCGGTCGAATTCATCTGGCACCAATCGGAAAATCTGGCGAATTGCGCCGCGATCATTCTGCCCGGAGGGTTTTCCTACGGCGATTATCTGCGGACCGGCGCGATCGCGCGGTTTTCTCCGGTGATGAAATCGGTGGAGAAATTCGCGAAGAGCGGCGGGATTGTTCTGGGTGTCTGCAACGGATTCCAGATTCTGCTAGAGGCCGGCCTGCTGCAGGGCGCGATGATGCGCAACAGCGGCCTGCGCTTTATCTGCCGCCACGTGCATATCCGCGTGGAGCAGACGGACACGCCGTTTACGAATGCGGCGACGAAGGGCCAAATCCTGAAAATTCCCATCGCGCATTCGGACGGTAATTACAACTGCGACAAAGCGACGCTTGCCGAGCTGGAGAAAAACCGACAGGTGATTTTCCGCTACACCACGGCGGATGGTTCAAATGACGATGCGGGGAATCCCAACGGCTCGATGCACAACATCGCGGGCATCTGCAATCGCGAGCGCAACGTCGCCGGGCTGATGCCGCACCCGGAGCGGGCCGTGGAATCCGCGCTGAATTCAGCGGATGGCCTGGTGATTTTCCAGTCGATGGTGGAAGCGCTGGTCGGCGCGGCGAAGGCAACAGCTTAACCGATGAGTCGAGCTGAGATCGTGAAGGAGATTTTGTAGAGGCACGGGATACCGTGCTCCTACATTCAAGATGGCAACCGCCAGCGCCGAAATTAAGGTCACTCCCGAGATTGCGGCGGAGCACGGACTCACGGCGGAAGAGTACGCGCGAGTGAAACAAATCCTCGGGCGCGAGCCGAACATCACGGAACTGGGGATTTTCAGCGTGATGTGGAGCGAGCACTGCTCGTACAAATCGAGCAAGGTGCACCTGAAACGGCTGCCGACGCGCGGGAAGCTCGTGGTGCAAGGGCCGGGAGAAAACGCCGGCGTTGTGGACATTGGCGACGGGCTCGTGGCGGCGTTCAAGATCGAATCGCACAACCACCCAAGTTACGTGGAGCCGTTCCAAGGCGCGACGACGGGCGTGGGCGGAATTTTGCGCGATATTTTCACCATGGGCGCGCGGCCGATCGCGGTGCTCGATTCGCTGCGCTTCGGTGAAATTACGACCGGCAAACATACGAGCGAAGAAGGCGCCGCGAAGAACCGGCGTATCCTCGATGGCGTAATTCGCGGGATTGGAAGCTACGGGAACTGCTTCGGCGTACCGACAGTCGGCGGCGAAGTTTGCTTCGAGCCATGCTATTCGCAGAATCCGCTGGTGAACGCGCTGGCTCTGGGCATCGCGAAGAAAGAGGATCTGTTTTTCGCGAAAGCCAAGGGCGCAGGCAATCCCGTGATTTACGCGGGCGCGAAGACGGGGCGCGACGGAATTCACGGCGCGTCGCTGCTGGCCTCGGCAGAGTTTACGGAAGAATCGCAACAGAAGCGGCCGAATGTGCAGGTGGGCGACCCGTTCCTGGAAAAATTGCTGCTCGAGGCGTGCCTCGAAGCGATGCAGACGGGCGCGGTGGTGGCGATTCAGGACATGGGCGCGGCGGGGCTGACGTGCTCGACAACGGAGATGGCTTCGCGCGGCGGCACGGGAATTGAAATTGAGCTGACGAAGGTACCACAGCGCGAAACGGGCATGACGCCGTACGAAATCATGCTCAGCGAATCGCAGGAACGCATGCTGCTCGTGGCGGAGAAAGGCCGCGAGCAGGAAGTGCTGAATGTGTTCGCGAAATGGGGATTGGACGCGATGGTCGTCGGCCAGGTGACCGACGGCGGCCTCATGCGCGTGAAAGACCACGGCAAATTGGCTGCGGAAATTCCCGCGCACCCGCTGGCGGAAGAAGGGCCGGTGTATCAGCGTCCGATCGCGGGGCCTGCGCCGAAAAAAGAGACGGCGGCAGATTGGTTTGCGTTTGCGCCCGAAGGCACGAACCTTACTCAGAATTTCTTGAAGTTGCTTGCAACGCCGGCAATCGCCTCGAAGCGCTGGATTACGGAGCAATATGACACCTCGGTGCGAACGAACACGCTGGCTGGGCCCGGCGCGAGCGATGCGGCGGTTGTGCGCATCAAGGATCCGAAGACGGGAGCCGTAAAGTGCGCGCTGGCGCTCTCGACCGACGGAAACGGCCGCTGGTGCCAATTGAACCCGCGTCTGGGTGCGATGCACGCGGTGGCGGAAGCGGCGCGCAACGTGGCGTGCAGCGGCGCGCGGCCGATTGCGGCGACAAATTGCCTGAACTTTGGCAACCCGGAGAAACCGGAAGTGATGTGGCAGTTTTCGCAGGTGATCGATGGACTCGGTGAAGCATGCACCGCGCTGGGCACACCGATCACGGGCGGCAACGTCAGCTTCTACAACGAGACGCTGGGCAAGTCGATCTATCCCACGCCTGTGATTGGCGTCTTGGGCGTGATCGAGGACGCATCGCATGTTTTGAAGATCGCGTTTCGCGAAGAGGGCGACGTCATCATCATCCTCGACGGCGCGCAATCGGCGCCTCCCATAGGGGAACGATACATCGTGCCCCTACAAGAAGCAGAGCGTGAATTTTCGTCGAGTGAATATTCAAAGACGGTCGCGGGCATTGTCGCGGGCGAACCGCCTGCGATCGACCTCGCGGCGGAAAAGCGCCTTCAGGATTGTTTGGTTGCGCTGGCAGCAGCCAGCGCGGTAGAGTCCGCGCACGATATCAGTGATGGGGGCATGGCCGTGACGCTCGCGGAATCCAGTTTCGCCTCTGCTAAGAACAATGCGAACGGATTGGGAGCGCAGGTACGACTGGATGGAGATGAACCTGCTGAATCTGCTTTGTTCGGCGAACGGGGCGCTCGCGCAATCGTATCAGTTAAAACTTCGTCGCTTGCCCGTGTTCTCGATACTGCGAGACAATATGGCGTCTCAGCACATGAAATCGGTCGAGTCATCCACGGCGACGCTTTCCGCATCCAATATAAGGGGAGCGCGGTGATCGACTCATCGGTCGAATCGCTCCGCGATGCCTGGGCCAACTCAATTGAGCGTACACTAAAGGTTCGCTGATCGCGGTGCGACCACACGGAAAATGAAACGAAAACTTGCCTACGCGGACGATCATTTCCACGACGAATGTGGTGTGTTCGGCGTGTTCGGACACCCCGAAGCGGCGAATCTCGCTTATCTCGGCCTCTACGCGTTGCAACATCGCGGGCAGGAGTCGGCGGGAATCGTCTCGAGCGACGGCAAAGAGCTGTACCTGCACCGCGCGATGGGCGAAGTCGAAGAAATTTTTCAGCCAAGCGTGCTGGCGAAGCTGCCCGGGAGCCTGGCCATCGGTCACACGCGCTACTCAACTGCGGGCGACAAGGCTCTGCTCAACGCGCAGCCCATCATGATCGATTGCAACAAGGGCAAAGTCGCGTTGGGCCACAACGGAAATTTGACCAATGCCGCCGAGTGGCGCCGCAGGCTCGAGCATCGCGGCTCGATTTTCCAGACGAACAGCGACACGGAAGTGATCGTGCATTTGATCGCGCGCTCGCAGGCGCGCAATTTGTCCGGCGCGCTGGGCGATGCGCTCAATCAGGTCGAAGGCGCCTATTCGCTGCTGGTGCTGACGCAGGACGAGCTGTACGCGGTGCGCGACCCGCGCGGCTTTCGTCCTCTGGTGCTCGGAAAATTGACCACGCCAGGCGGTTTCGCTGCATGGCTCGTAGCGTCAGAAACTTGCGCGTTCGATCTGCTCAACGCGCAATATATTCGCGAGATCGAGCCCGGCGAGATGGTGCGCATCTCGAAGTCGGGAATCGAATCCGTCCACTTCGCGCCGGAAAAACCTCGGCAGCAGTGCATTTTCGAGCACGTCTATTTTTCGCGGCCCGACAGCATTATTTTCGGCCGCTCCGTAAACGAAAGCCGCGAGATGCTCGGCCGCCTCCTCGCCAAGGAACACCCCGTCGAAGCGGACATCGTCGTCCCCGTTCCGGATTCCGGCGTCCCTGCCGCTGTAGGCTACGCGCTGGAGTCCAAGATTCCCTTCCGCATGGGACTGATCCGCAATCATTACATCGGCCGTACGTTTATCGAGCCGTCGCAGGCCATCAGGAATTTTGGCGTGAAGCTGAAGCTCAACCCCGTGCGCGGATTGATCGAGGGGAAGCGCGTCATACTGGTGGACGACTCGATCGTGCGCGGTACAACCAGCCGCAAGATCGTGCGCATGGTCCGCGAAGCCGGCGCGAAGGAAGTGCACGTGCGCATCAGTTGCCCGCCGACGATTTCGCCGTGCTACTACGGCGTGGACACGCCGACGCGCGAGGAATTGATAGCGTCCTCGAACACTCCGGAAGAAATCTGCAAATTTCTGGGCGCGGATTCACTGGGCTATGTGTCGCTGCCCGCGTTGCGGCAGGCTGTGAATGACACCGAGGGCAAGTTTTGCACGTCCTGTTATACGGGCGTGTACCCGACGGATTTGGTGCAGCTGGAGGTGCGCGAAAGCGCAGCCAACGGCAAATCCGGCGAAGTTGCGCATGGTAACGGCAGTGAACCCGCGCCCGCAGAGCGGCCGGTGGTGGTGGAACGTGAAAGCTGACAAGAAAAACAAACAAGAAGAAGCGAACGTGCCCGTGGGCACAAAAATCCAGCGGGAGATCATCGCGTGGTTCTGGGTGGGACTGGCCTTTCTGCTGATCAACGGCACAATCGGGCAGGCGCGCGTCATTCCGTCGGGCTCGATGGAAAATACGCTGCTGATCGGCGACCACCTGATCATGAGCCGCGTCGGCTACGACGCGGGCGTTCCCTTCACAAACTGGCACGTGCCGCTGTGGCGAAATCCCAAGCGCCAGCAAGTCGTCATCTTCAAGCCACCATTTGCGCCGGACACACCGGACTATGTGAAGCGTGTGATCGGCTTGCCGGGCGACACGATCGACATCCATGATGGCGCGGTTTGGATCAACGGCCAAAAACTCATCGAAAAATACACGAACGGCCCGAGCGAGCCGTACGAGCTGCACACTCCATACAAAGTTCCGCCGGATTGTTATTTCGTAATGGGCGACAACCGAGGAAATTCTTACGACAGCCGGTTCTGGGGCTGCGTGCCGCGGAAGGACATCATCGGAACGCCAGTGTTGATTTATATGTCGCTGGACGTCTCGCCGGAAGCCTGGGAGCCGGGACAGATTCGCGAGCGGTTTTTTGCCTATGCGAACGCCGTCCTGCATCCTGGGATCGTGCGCTGGAAGCGGATTTTCCGCACCTTCTGAACGTTCCTGCTAAAATTGCTTTTTGCCAGGAACCGCCGCAGTCCCCTCGGCTTTCCCCGGCATTTTGATTGACAGTATTTCGTTTTAACTTTGTGCCGCCGGACTTCGTGTTTTTTGTGTCCCGGCGCTGATTGCCGGGAAGACCGGCGTCTTGTTCTAATCGCTTTCCAATGACGCCACAGCCGTCCGTGGCGCCGCTCATTTCACGGAACACGGGTCACGCCAATGATGAGATATGCCGATGCCGGGGTGAACATCGCCGTCGCGGACGACGCGAAACAGAGAATCCGCCACCATGCCAGCCGTACCTTCACTCCGGGGGTACTCGGCGGGATTGGAAGCTTTGGTGCGCTGTTCGCGCTCGACCGGAAAAAATGGAAAGAGCCGGTTCTGGTGTCGAGCGCGGATGGCGTCGGCACAAAACTCAAAGTCGCGATGGCCATGGGCGTGCACTCCACGGTTGGCGGTGACCTGGTGAATCACTGCATCAACGACATTCTGGTGCAAGGCGCGGAGCCGCTGTTTTTTCTGGATTATCTCGCTATGGGGAAACTCGATCCGGAAGTCGTCGAGCAACTCGTCGAAGGAATGAGCCGCTCCTGCCGCAAAACAGGTTGCGCATTGATCGGCGGAGAGACGGCGGAAATGCCGGGGTTTTATCCACCTGGAGAATACGATCTCGCGGGATTTATCGTCGGCGTGGTTGAGCGAAAGAAAATTTTAACGGGCAAGAGCGTGAAGCCCGGGGACACATTGATCGCGCTGCCTTCCGCAGGGCTGCATACCAATGGATATTCGCTGGCGCGAAAGCTCGTCTTCGAGGTGGCGAAGCTGAAACCGGACGCGTACGTTGCGGAAGTAGGAAACAAAATCGGCGCGGAGCTGCTGAAGCCGCATTTGTGCTATGCGCAGGCGTTGAAAAATATCCTCGCCCGCGGGTGGGTTTCCGCGTTGGCGCACATCACGGGCGGTGGCATTCCGGGAAATTTGCCGCGCGTGCTGCCAAGCGGTGTGAAGGCGGAAATCGATCTGGCGTCCTGGCCGGTGCCGGCAATCTTCAAGTATCTGGCGAAACTTGGAACGATCGAGACGGATGAACTGCTGCACTCCTTCAATATGGGCGTGGGGATGATTCTTGTCGTGCCACCGAAAAGCGTGAAGTCCGTTGAAGCTGACCTCAAGAAGCGCCGCGAAAAGTTCTTCCGCATCGGGCGCATGGAGCGGAGCGAATCCGGCAAGGCGCGCGTGAACTTCTCTGGCACGCTCAGTCTCGCTTAAACACGGGCCCGTTCTTTGCACGGCGATCCTGCATACCGGGGATCGTCTACTGCGCCACGTTCTTCAGCACATCGACGATCACATTGGTATTCTTGTTGAAGATGACGATGTGCGCCCCGATCACGCCGCGGCGATATTCCGCAGGAAGCGGCGGTAACTGGCGCTCAAGTTCCACGGGGCATGGCTGCACGCGCTTCTGCAGTCCTGGCGGCAGCGTGCCGTTCCGTTGCAGCTGTTTTTCAAGCCCTGGGGGCAGATTTCCCCCGCGCTTGGCCAGCCCTGGTGGAAGATTTGACCCGCGATTTGAGTAATAATGTGTAATCACTTCCCGATCATGGGGGCCGAAGCCAAATTTCACATATTGGCCTTCGTCATCTCCCTGAACCTGTTTGTTATGCCCCTTTCCTTTGCCTTTTCCTTGACTATTCCCCTGCGGAAAAGCAGGGCAGGAAAATAGCGCGGCCATCAAGATGCCGGCGATTCCATAGCGCAAAAATCGAGAAAGCATGAATCCTCCAGTCGTGGCGTGAGGGCATTGTGGGCTTTTATTTAGAGTAGCTTTTTGCGGAGAGTGAAGCCAGTCCATACACGAAAAACTTGCCGAAAGGACCAAGTTGCTTCAGACAAGCCTAGCGGTTTACATCCGTCAGAGCATAGGTCGGATTCACGGCTGAAACGCGGAGCGGCAATGCGCGTTTGAGTTTGCGCAGCCAGCGCAATTCGGCTTGAAATTGCTCGATCATCAATCTGACCATCCACACTGCCTCGTGATAGGGATGTCCGACTTCTTTCAAAATGGACTGTAAAGTCTGCTTCTCCCGCTGAAGTTCTCTTTGAAGAAAGTTTCTCCGCCGCTCGACTTGGCTCTGGAAAACACCCGGCCGCGCCTGCCACGAAAGCGCGATCCAGGTGAGAAAAGGAGGCCGGTCGCGCTGCATGGTCCAGTCTTCGCGTTCCAGCGCGTCGGCCAAGGCGGCTAGGCCTTTGGCTGTCGTTTCGTAGGTGCTGCGTTCCGGGCCGGAGGCGGGCTCGTCCGTTTCAGCGGAACGGATCAAGCCCGTGCGAACGAGTTTTTCCAGCGAGTAATAAACTTGCGGCCGCGAAATCCCCGCCCAATCGCGGATTTCGCGCCTCTCGAGTTCGAGATTGGTCTGGTAGCCATGCATGGGCCGTTCGGCCAGCAAGCTGAGCAGCACCAAATCCGGCGTTGTTAGCGGCGGTTTCCTGGTCGTGCGCCCAATGTTGCTCGGTCTCTCCACGCTCCCTCGCGCCCTCCGCGTCTCTGCGTTTTCTTGTCTCTTCATTTCTTTCCCGTCTTACGCTTCCTGCTCCAATACCACCACTGACATCGTTCCGCTGGCAGCCGCGGATTCCTCGCCTGGGCCACCGCCGCGCAAAACACGTCCAGCACGCAAGGATCCTGCCGCTGGCCGCTGACGCGATTCAGCCGTTCATACATCTGCTGCGGATTCTGCCGGGCGAGTTGCGCCACGCTGTGAATTCCGAGCACATCGAAATCGCGGAGCATAGCCGGTCCGATGGAGATCAGGTCGGCGAGTTGACGAGTGCTTTTGGTCATGAAAGTTCCCCTTGACTCAGATCTTTTGACTTTCTATCCTTAGCTAGTCTAAATAAGACTACCGAAAAATCAAGGAGAGAATTTGCCATGCGCTCTTCCGCTATCGTCGCCGCTCTTGCGTTGTCTTTAAGTTTTGCTTCCCCACAGGCCAATCAAATACAGGAGAAAAAGCTCATGAACGTCAAACGCATCTCCCCGGTCCTGCTCGTCCAGGAGATTGAGCCCATCGTGCCTTTCTGGGTCGAGCGCCTCGGCTTCACCAAGACGATTGAGGTGCCCGACGGCAACAATCTCGGCTTTGTGGCCTTTCAGAAGGGCGCAGCTGAAGTGATGTACCAGACCTATGCCAGCGTGGAAAAAGACGCGCCCCAACCGATGGCTGCGGAGGCCAGAAAGGGCCCCACGTACTTATATATGGAGGTGGACGATCTGGACGCCGTGCTCGTGGCCATGAAAGATGTGAAGATTGTTTTGCCGGTCCGCACCGCGTTCTATGGCATGAAGGAATTCGGCGTTCAGGACCCCGGCGGCCACTTCATAACCTTTTCCCAGCCCCTCCCCGCGGCGCAGCACTAGAGCGCATGGCCCCAAAGGGCCGCCAATGAATTGCCACTAAAAAGGCCCTTTCCCCGCGCGGGAAAGGCCTGCAACTCTTTGCCATTCTTAGGGTTTAATGATTATAGGTGGTGCTTCAGACTAACCTGAGGCGCCAGTAGGCCTTCAGATCCAGTTAGGTTTACGACAGCTTTTCCGGATCTGATGAAAGGTCGAAAAATGCGCTATCTAAGATATCTCGTTTTACTTGGCATTTTCATGCTTACCGCAGGTTATTCCCAGGCTCAAGTTTCCGTTGGCATTGGAGTCGGCCCGGGTTACGGCTACGTCGGCGCAGCTCCCGTTTGCGCCTACGGATACTATAGCTACTACCCCTACGCTTGCGCACCGTATGGCTTCTATGGTCCTGAGTATTTTGCCGGCGGTGTCTTTATCGGTGCTGGCCCGTGGTATCACGGCTATTATGGCCGCGGCGGCAACGGCTACTACGGACGCGGCAACGGCTACTACGGACGCGGCAACGGCTACTACGGACGCGGCAACGGCTACTACGGACGCGGCAACGGCTACTCCGGGCGTGGCAACGGCTACTATGGACGTGGCAATGGTAACTATGGCCGTGGCAACGGCTACTCCGGACGCGGCAACGGCTACTCCGGTCGTGGTGGATACGGCCATGGCGGCGGTGGACGCGGCTCAGGTGGCGGTGGCTACCAGGGTGGTCATGGGGGTGGAGGCTCCCACGGCAACAGAGGCGGTGGATCCCACGGCGGCGGACATCGGTAATTCGCCCCGATTTAATCAACGGAGAACAGGAACGGCTGCCAGCATCTGCTGTCAGCCGTTTTCCATTGGGAGGTAGCTTCTCGTTGCTGTTGGAGACACTCCAATCCTGCAGCCATCACCCACTAGCGTGGGATGGGATCTGACAAAGTCCGCGGAAATAGCAATGGCGCGGCTTTACATCCCAACAGCGAAGGCTTACTGCTTGGTAGCCGTGGGCAGCGGCGGCGGGCGGCGCTCCATTTCTGTAGGGACAGCGATCGAACGGGCGCCATTTTTGCCTATGGCGCGCACAGCAAAGAAGTGATTGTCCGTGGAAACGCCTTTCAAAATCGATTCGCCCGGCAAAGTCACAAAATCGTAAACCTGCCAACGTGGATCCGTGGTCTCGCGCCACAGGATTTCAAATCCCGCGCGTTCGGGATCATCTTCGGCGGACCAGGAAACTTTCGCATCGGGCGTGACTGCTCCGGTCAGCCTCGCTTTCGCGGGCGGCGCTGGGGCCAGCGCCAATTGACGTAGAGCTTCGGCATTGTCGCGGGCGACGTCACCCATAAACTTGAAATTCAGATATTTTTCGAAGTCGCCGTATTCGATTTCGTTTTCCGTGCGTGGCGTTTGATGCTGGTGGTCGTAATTTTCAAGCGGCTCGGTGAAGCGCACCGCGGGAAGCCCCGCTTTGTAGAAGGGATAGTGATCGCCGCCGCGGCCGTAGCGGTCGATGCGGAAAGTCATTCGAATGGCCGCACGGCCGTCGATCTCTTCGACCGCACGCGCCAGTTCGCGCGAAGGCGAATCGGCATCGTCAATTTCGCCGTTGCCGGAGAAGAGCCGCACGCGATCCGGCGCGCCGGGAGCGGGGTCTGCGCCAACAATGTCATCGTCGAGCATTCCGCCGACGGTATAACCCTGCTGCTTTACCCAATCCACGAGGTGTGTGCTGCCCAGCAGTCCTTGTTCTTCACCGGAGACGGCGGCAAAAAGAATTGTCGCACGATACGTTCCACGGCCGTGTGCGCCTACTTTGCTTAGCAGGCGCGCGCATTCCACGCTGACCGTTGTTCCGGAGGCATCATCGTCGGCGCCTGGGGCATCCGCTTGCGGATCCATGACGTTCGATGGCCTCGAATCATAATGCCCGGAGACGATGAAAATGGTTTTTGCCAGCTTGGGATCGGAACCAAGAAGGATGGCGTAAACGTTTTCGAGCGGGACCGGTTTCTCACCGGTGCGGGCGGAAGTGGACTCAAATTTGTCTACGACCACCTGAAGCTTGCCGCCGGAATCCTTCGCAATTTCATTCAATCGCGCCACGATGGCATCGCGCGCGCAGCCGATGCCGCGCTTTGGGTCCGTCCAGGAAGAAAGTGTGAGCCGCGTCCCGCAGCCGACTAACTGCCTGATCAATGCGCGCATGGATTTTTCATCTACGGTCTGGCGCGCGATGCCCCCCGCAGGCCGCGGCAAAAATTTGGGTTGTGGCTTGCCCTGTGCCGGCTCTGCAGGGTCGCGCGGTGCGACACGCTGCGCAAAAACTGGAGCTGCGGCGAAAGCGAGGGCAAGAACCGCGAATGCGATTGAACGTAAGTTACGGCTCCGAAACCCGTTCATGCGATGAGTCATGAGTTGTACTTCCCCGAATTGGAGTGGCAATCAGCGAATCCGGCATTCTAGCGCGAGTTGGCGGCAGTTGCGATGAAATTGCGCGACAGTCCGCAGGTCATAGGACCCTGCGGCTGAAATTTTGCCGATTGGAACGGGTATGCTAACGTTTTCCGTTCATGAAGAAGCGCATCGGCGTGCTATTGAGCGGGCGTGGCTCGAATTTCGAGGCGCTGGCGGAAAGCGTTGCGGCGGGGCGAATCGCGAACGCGGAGATCGCCATTGTGATTAGCAATCGCGAAGGCGCACCGGGCATTGAGCGCGCAAAGGCGCGCGGAATTGCCGCGCGGGTGATCTCCTCGAAGAGCCTGGAGCGGGAAGCGTACGACCGGCAAGTCGCCGCGGTTCTGGACGAGCATAAAGTCGATCTGATCTGCCTTGCAGGATACATGCGGCTGCTGTCTCCGTATTTTGTCGCAAAATTTCCGAACCGCATCCTGAACATTCATCCATCGCTGCTGCCGTCGTTTCCAGGATTGGAGTCGCAACGGCAGGCGCTGGAATACGGAGTGAAATTTGCCGGATGCACGGTGCATTTTGTGGATGAAAATCTGGACGCGGGACCTATCATTCTGCAGGCCGTCGTGCCGGTGTTGGACGAAGATACAGAAGCGACGCTCTCCGAAAAAATCCTGAAGGAAGAACACCGGATCTATTCGGAAGCGGTAAGAATCGTCCTCGAAGAAAGGTATAAAATCGTCGGGCGGCGCGTGCTCCGGGCAATCTAATCGAGAGGGAAGTTTGTCATTCTGAGGGCATTTGATAAGGAGGCCCGAAGGATCTCAGCTTACGCCTCATTGACCAGACTGGAATTTGAAGCTCGGATCCAAGAGATGAAATGACCGAAAAAAAATTCAAGCCCGTGCAAGAGCAGCTCGCCTACCTGAAAAAAGGCGTGGCGGAGATCATCCCGGAAGCGGAGCTGACGGCGAAGATCGAGAAGTCGGCGAAAACCGGGAAGCCGCTCCGCGTGAAACTTGGCGTGGACCCGACCGCCCCGGATATTCATCTTGGCCACACCGTGGTAATCCGCAAGCTGAAACACTTTCAGGACATGGGCCATACCGCCGTTTTTCTGATCGGCGACTTCACCGCGATGGTCGGCGATCCCACCGGACAATCGGAGACGCGGCCGCCGCTTTCGCGCGAGCAAGTCAACGCCAACGCAAAAACCTATCTCGACCAGGTCTTCAAGATTCTCGACCGCGAGAAGACGGAGATCCGCTACAACAGCGAGTGGCTGGACAGGCTTACGAGCTATGACATTATCCGGCTCTGCGCGAAATACCGCGTCGCGCGCATGCTCGAACGCGATGACTTCCACAAGCGATTGACCGAGCAACAGCCCATCTCCGTGCATGAGCTGCTCTATCCGCTGCTGGTGGCGTACGACTCGGTGGTGCTCGAGGCAGATGTGGAGCTGGGCGCGACGGAGCAAAAATTCAATCTGCTCATGGGTCGTGAAATTCAGCGCGAATACGGCCAGGACACGCAGGTCGCCATGATGATGCCGATCCTCGTGGGACTGGACGGCCATCGCAAAATGTCCAAGAGCCTGGGCAATTACGTCGGCATCACGGAGGCTCCGGCCGATATTTTCGGGAAGATGATGTCCATGCCGGACGAGCTGATGTGGTCGTACTACGAGCTGGTGACCGACCGCACGCCGGGCGAAATTGAGGCGCTCAAGAAAGAAGTCGCAAACGGCGCCATGCATCCGATGGACGCCAAGATGAGACTTGCGGAAGAAGTGGTCTCCGGCTTCCACGGTGGAGACGCTGGGCGCAAGGCCGCCGAGAATTTTCAACGCGTCTTTCGGGACCGGCAGGCTCCGGAGGAGGCGCCGGTAATGAAAATACTGCGCGGACCCGCGAAGAGACTAATTTCGCTGCTAGTCGATCTGAAACTAGCCCCCTCGAAGAGCGAGGCAGAGCGATTGATCAAGCAGGGCGGAGTGGAAATCGACGGAGGGCGCGTCGATGATTTCCGGAGAGACGTAGAATTGAGCAAGCCGGGTGACTTTCTGCTGCGCGCCGGAAAAAAGAAATTCGTGCGCATCGTTATCGAGTAGATTCCACCCGTCCTGCAATTTCCAAATCATTTCAATTCGTTATGCCAGAGTCTCTGCGACCAACTGAAAGACGTGCTTAGCAATGGAAGGCGCCGCGGTAAGGCCGGGAGACTCGATGCCGACAAGGTGGATGGCCTGGGGCACGGCAGGATCGCGAGTGATAACGAAATCGGCGGGGCCTTTGCCGCCGGGAGGAACGAGCTTCGGGCGAAGGCCGGAGTAGCCGAGCTGAAGATCGCGCTCTTCGATATCCGGCAGCAGCGTTTTCGCACTGCGAGCAAAATCGGCAATGGGCAAACGGTTCTTCTCGTAATTATCCTTGCCCTCGACATAAGTCGCCGTTGGGCCGACGAGAACGGTTCCCCAAAGCGTCTTAGTGAAGTGAACGCCAAGGGTCAGGCCCTCCGCGTGCGGCAGCGGATAAACAAGATTGTTGATCAGGGAGGAGTGAGGCCCGCGAATTTCGCAATATTCGCCGCGGACCGGATAAATGCGCCACGCGCGATTCCCCAGAAGCGCGGCCACTTCATCGGCAAAAAGGCCGGCCGCGTTGATCACACACCGGGCTTCGATCGCTTCCCCCTGCGAGTCCTCTTCATCGCCGATCTCCAAACCAACCCGAATCGTAAAGTTACCTGGCTGGAGTGATACAACCCGCGCATGCGTGACAATATTTGCGCCCTGACTCGTAGCCACACGCGCGTAGGCATGAACAAGCTCTTCGGCGGAGACAATTCCGGTCGACGGAACGTCAAGAGCTGCGACGCCTTTGACGTGGGGTTCCCGGGCGCAAATTTCCGCAGCGCCTATAATGCGCAACCCTTCGACGCCGTTGTCCTCCCCGCGTTTTTTCAGGGCGACGAACTCGGCTTCTTCATGCGCCTCGCTGGCGACAACGATTTTCCCGGTGTGACGATGCGGCACGTTGTGCTTGGCGCAGAATTCATACGTCAGCCGGTTGCCCTCCACGCAGTGGCGCGCCTTGAGCGAATTCTTCGGATAGTAGATGCCGGAATGGTTGACGCCGCTGTTTCGCGTGCTCGTGGCCATGCCGAGCTTGGGAAACTGCTCCACGAGAAAAACGTCCTGCCAGCGCTTGGAGACCTCGTGAGCGATGGCGCAGCCCACGACGCCTCCGCCAATGATCAAAATGTTGGCCTGGTCCATAGAAGAAAAAGAATAAGATAGATTTCTGGCCGTCGAAGAAATTTTGGCAGCGAAGTTTCCTCGCTGTCCACTCTACTGAGGTCTCTCCCAGCTATTGATCGCCGCCGATGGCGTCGAAGTAAGGCTTGCACGCGACGAGCCGCGACTCCGTCCCGTCGTGGACGGCATAGGAAGCCTGTTTGCTTGGCTCATAGCCATTGCGCCAGAGCGATGCCGCGCCATGTACGCCGTCCTTGTTGATGGCGTAAAAGTAGATGTGAAAGGTGGCGAGTTTTTTCTTGTCGTTCTTGTAATTGTGAGCGATGCGCGCCAGCGCTTCAAGACACGCATCCACCGGCGACGCGCCTTTGCGCATCATTTCGATGATCGTGTGGCCGCCGGAAATTTTGATATTTTCCTCGCCCTTGCCCGTCGAGCCTGCCGCGCCCACTTCATTGTCCACGCAGCAGCCCGCGCCGATGATCGGGGAATCCCCGACGCGCCCGGGGATTTTCCACGCGAGCCCGGACGTGGTGGTAGTCGCGGATATGTCGCCATTAGCATCGACAGCCATGCAGGGAATGGTGCCGGTCGGCGGATGCGCGATGACGCGCTCGGCGTACGCGATTTTTTCCTGATCGCCGTCGAAGATAGCGGAAACGCGCTCTTTCCATTCCGGCGAATCGATTCCCGGCCGCCAATTGAAAGACGTGGAAGCCTTCCACGCGAGCCAGATCTTGCGCGAGTTTTCAGTGAGGAGATTCATCTCGTCGAATCCCTCGGCCACGGCAAAGCGGCGCGCGCCATCGCCGGCAATCATCACGTGATTCGTTTTCTCCATCACCGTCTTTGCCAGACGCGAAACATTTTTAATGCGGCGCACTGAGGCGACGGAACCGGCACGATGGGTTGGCCCGTGCATGACGCTGGCATCCAGCTCCACTTCGCCCTCCTCGTTGGGCAAGCCGCCGTAGCCGACGGAATCGTCCTTGGGATCATCCTCAACGATGGTGACGGCGGCGACAACCGCGTCGAGCGTGTCGCCGCCTTTCTTGAGAATGTCCATTCCTTTGTCCAGCGCGTGAACGCCGTTGGCGCTGGAGATGATCAGCGGGCGCTTGCCCTGTGCCGGTGCCGCGAGGTTCGCGAGTGTCGACGCGCTGCTGCCATCCGGCACAGTGCGGCCAAAAAGTTTACCGGCGCCGGCAACCGCGCTGCCCGCGAGGGATGTGAGAAAAAACTTGCGGCGTGACCAGAGTTCCATTTTGAGTGCCTCCTCAGTGTGCGAAGGGCAATATACAGTTGACGGTCAAAAGTTAAAAGGGACGAAAAGGCCCGGAAGGGTTCCGGCAAGAACTGGGCGATCTTCTACCTGTCCGAATTGGCAGGTTTGCTTGAAGCACATTTTGGAGCTACGACGCCCGGGGCTATGCGCTGCGTTCTAAACTCACAGTTAGCAAGGAGCGTCGAATCTCAGCTGGAGGTTGGGGGAAGAATTTTCCAACGCTTCCAGGTCACAGGACCCGCTCAAGGATGAAACAAATGAGACGCGCACTACTTTTCATGACGATTTTACTGCTCGCCCTCGTGGCGGTCCGCGGCGTCTCCGCCGCCCCGCAGAGCAAGGGCTCTTCCACATTAACCGGTGTCGTGCTCGGCCCGGATGACAGGCCCGTGCCGCATGCGAGCATTTCCTACCAATTGTCGAGCGGCAGCGCTCCCCACGTGGTGCACGCGGATTCTCATGGACATTTCGCGATCTCCAAGCTGAAGGCGGACATCTACGATTTGAGGGCCTCCGGAAAAGGTGTTTTTTCGGATTGGGAAAGGAACATCAACCTGCGGTCCGGGCAATCGAAAAGCGTGACGTTGCGCCTCATCTACGCAAAAGAAATCCCCAAAGCCTACGTAAAGAGCAAGCCAGCGCAATAAACCTTCAGTCTTAACCTACTGCCAGTCTCTAGAGACCTGACTCGTGACTGGTGCCTTGTGGTTCGTAAACATTCCTTTGCGATCGGGGTTCTTGCGCTCCGAAACATTGGAGTGGAATTTTTCCCGCAGGGCGGCAGACTTTTTATTGATAGATCAGCTGGGCCAGCTCATGCAGATCGGAAGCGGAAACGTCAGAAATGGCGCAGAATTCCATCCCCTGATGCCGCCAGTGCACCCACTGATAGCCTTGCCGCGCGCCGGGTGGATGAATGGGCGTATCCGGCTCCTTGGTCGGCCACACGAATACATTGATGACATGCTTGCGGCGTCCGTAAACAAGCGCGGCCACGTTCTGCCCGTTGAGTACATCAAGCCGGCCGCCCATCAACGGAAAACCCTCGTCCGCATAATCCTTCACCGGCGGCACGAAGGCGAGCTTGCCGCCGAACCATGGCTTCACAGTGTGCTGGTCCGTCGATGCAACATCCGTAAGGTGTCCGGGCTGCAGCGAGCGCACATGCGCGTCTATGATCTCCGTAGCCGTAACGGGCGATGACGCAGCACTATTTTGAAGCCGCGGCCACGAATACCACGCAACTGTTGCCGCGAGCAGTATCCCAGCGGCAACGGCAAGCCATCGCCATCCGTGAATCCGGGGCGTTGCGGAAGAAGCCGTCGCACCGTTGAGAGAGGCGCGAATTTTCTTTCGCAGCGCAACCGGAGCGCGTTCGTAAAGCCCCACCCCCTGCAGGGAAGAGCGAAGAGATTCTTCGGCTCCTAGCGCGGTAGCGCATTCGCGGCAGGTTTCCAGGTGCCGCTCAAATTCAGCGGCCCGCGTGGCATCGAGTTCCCCGTCCAGATACCCGTGCAGGCCCGTGCGTGTGTAATCACAACTCACGGGAAGTCTCCTGCGGGGCAGGGCGTACGAGGGCGCGCTGGAGCCGCTGGCGCGCGCGCGCCAGCCCGGACATAACCGTTCCGATCGGGATCGCCGTGATGGTGGCAATTTCCTTGTACGAGCAACCTTCCAGCTCTCGTAGAACCAGGACTTCACGGAAGCGCGGCGGAAGCGTCTCGAGCGCGCGGGTCAAGCGATCTCGATTGTCACCGGCGATGGCTAAGGCTTCGGGAGTGGTACTCGACGGCTGGTGCATTTCCTCATCGAATTCGGTCATGAGTTCCACGGGGCGATTTTTCTCCAACCAGGTGTAACAAGTATTGCGCACGATCTGCAGTAGCCAGGCGCGCGCATCTCCGCCGTGAAACCCGCGGAAAAACCGGTAGGCGCGGAGCATCGCCTCCTGCGCGACGTCTTCCGAATCGGCGCGGCTCTTCAAGAGCCAGCGCGCGAGATTGAAGGCGGCGTCGAGATGCGGCAGCACGAGCTGCTCGAAGCGCGCCCGGTCCTGCGCATCCAACACGTCCGAGCCTTTCCCCTGGTCAGAGCCACTCATAGGCAGGAACCGCTTGCTGGGGAATTTTATTCCCAAATGCTCCATTGGATGTGACGAAAACGGTCATAGGTTGGTAAGCGGCCAAACCGGGAATAACTCGCCACCCCGGCCAGTCTGGACAAGCGAAGCACGTCCCATACGCGGCGCGGGCTCCCTGGACTCTCTCACCCGCGCCGCCCTCCAAAGCAAATTGGCGGGGAAGTGTAACTGCATGTCGCTAAAGGTACTCCTGGATCCAAATTCGGAGTCGGCATTTTGCTCCACACAGACGGCATCGGCCACCTCTCAAAATCGGCGGAGTCCGACACGGTTGCGCAGGCTCTGAAGAGTGCGAAGCCGAAGGACGTGCTGATCTGGCTGGTGTGGCTCATTTACATGAGAGCGCAACGCCAAATGGTCAGTGTTTGCCGGGCTATCGTTTGCTGATCGAGGCGGTCGCGTTCGTGGAGTTAACCAGACACTTAGGCCGGTTCCTGAACGGCGTGAGCGCGCCCGGATAATAGACTTTCCCTGGTAAGTCTTCGGACGAACCTCAGTACTACGGCAATGCCAGGCTCGCTCCGATTCCCCAAATAGGCAACATCACACTGTAAATAAAGGACTTATTTTAACATTCCCAGTTCGATTCATAGCCGAGCAAGCCAAGAATAGCCTCGCTGTACTACGACCCTCGTACCCCGTTAAGTGGCTCCGCTGACCCATTGAGTCATTCAGAACCGATGCGTAGTCTCTGAAGAACGGGTTGGGGGCCGCGCGGGGACAGCGGCTCCGCAAGGGGTCGTGTGCGAGCTACCCAACCCGCCAGATTCTTTATCGACGTTCCTCGCCCTTCCTGACCAGCCTAAACGACCCGAGCCCTCTGAGTTGCGTCCCTTCTGATGCTTTGCATAAACGGTGATTGCCTTGCATCCTAGAGAGGCGGTGGATCGGGGCAATATCACAAAATGCCGCCATAGGAAGACTTTGCGCATCAATTCATCCGTCCAGAATGAAGTGTTTGTGCGACACCTGAAACTTCTGACCGGCAGGCTCCATATGGCGATCGTGTTTCTGCTCGCTTCTGTCCGGACTGCAGCAGATGCGCCGCAACTCGCTTCTGCCGCTGAGCCCGCGCTTCCCAAATTGAAGACCGAGACGCAGGAAGCGTTCGAACGCTACGTGAAACTGACTGAAGCGCGGAATGAAGAAGAACTGAAGCGCGGCACGGGCCTGTTGTGGGTCGATGGATTGCCCAGGAGCAGAGCGCCGAGGCGTACGCCTCGCTGAAGCGCGGCGAAGTGAAAATGCAAAAACTTGAAACGCGCGATAACGGCGAAGCGATCCGCTGCCCGGGCGGGATGATTCATCACTGGATCGGCGTGGTTTTCATTCCCGGAGCGAAACTCGAGGACGTGCTGCGCGTGCTCGAGGATTACGACAAGCACTCGGTGTATTACGCGCCGGACGTGGAGCGGTCAAAGATCGAGTCGAGGGACGGCGATCATTTCCGTGTTTTCCTGCGATTCCGCCGGCACAAAGTGATCACCGTGGTGCTGAACACCGAGCATGACGTGGAGTATTTCCACGATGCGCCTGGGACGCGCGCACAGCCGGAGCTCGGCGGTGCGCATTGCGGAAGTGGAGAACGCCGGCAAGAGCGATGAACGCGAAAAAACACCCGGCGATGATCATGGATTCATGTGGCGAATGGAGACCTGGTGGCGCATGGAAGAGCGCGACGGCGGCGTCTACGTGCAGAGCGAAGTCGCTTCACTGACGCGGGACATTCCGGTGGGGCTGGGCTGGATGATCGGCCCGTTTGTGACCAGCATCCCGAAAGAATCGCTGACATTTACCCTGGAAGCGACAAAGAGTGCGGTGGAAACTCAGAAGCCCGTGAAACACTGAAAGCAAGAAGAGCGCGAAGTAGGGCTTTCACCGGGATGGCGAACTACACGGCCTATCACGCAATCCACAGGCGATGACTCCACCACTCGTCAGCAACGGACTAAACCAGCTACTTGCCTTCTCTGCGCCATTGGGAATGAGCATCATCCGATCAGCCCAACGCGTAATTTCTTCAACGGAATCGTACACACTGTAAGAATATGCAAGTCCATCGCCCTCGGTAATTTGGTAGCCTTTCCCGGAAGTCCGAAGGTAGTTGTAAATACCCCAGAGTCTGCTTTTGAAAAGCCCGAGTTTTATCCATCGGGCAGTGAGCGAACCCTGACCGAAACGATTGCTGTCTGAAAGAAACACAGCCTTTCTGGCCACCCGGAGCATCTCCTTGACGATTGCGCCGGGATTGGCGACGTGATGGAGAATTGCAAATTCGCAGACGACGTCAAAGCTGGCGTCAGCAAAGGGCAGCTTTTCTCCGCTCGCCTGAAGAATGGGGGCGCGAACGGCGTTGCTCTTCTTGATGGCTTGATCAACCAGGGCAGCCACGGGCTCGACACCGCAAACAAACACCTGCGGGAATGCCTCTTTCAGTTCGCGAAGAAAGCTGCCGGCCGCGGTGCCGACGTCGAGGACGGAGCGAGCATCGACCATGCGAAGAATGGAGTGAAAAAAATTCGCGGTGAAGGCATCGCCGGCACCTTCGTGCGCATGCATCTGTTCGTAACGTGCAGCGGTCTCTGTATAGTATCGCCGTTGGATTTCAACGGCACGATCCGGACTTGGAGCCATTCGTCCTCACGAGTGAATACAGTAGCAGAAAACAGAGAAGCTCAGGAAGCAGCAGAAACAGCACCACGAAAACGGAGGAGGAACTACTCTTCGTCCTTCGGAACGCGCGTCTTTCGTTTTTGGCGGAGAGCTTCCTGGAGCAGCTCCCAAACAGCATCTGCGTTGCGGTCCCAGGTCCATTCGCGAGCGGTCGTTGCGGAGGCTTCTCCAATTCGGCGACGCAGCTCGGCATCGTCGCGGAGTTCGTTGATCAGGCGTGCGAGTGCGCGGAAGTCGTGAGCGTCGCGAAGGATGTAGCCATTGACGCCATCGCACATTAACTCCGCTACTCCGGCATTGATTGAGGTGATCACCGGAAGCCCGCACGCCATAGCCTCGGCGACCGGCAAGCCGAAGGAATCCTCTAAGCTCGGGCTGACGTAAAGGTCAGCTGCGGCGTAAAAATCAAGGACATTTGCCACCGGAGACAGGAAGCGGCAGCGATCGAGTACGCCCAAGCGTCTTGCGGCTTTAAGAAAGCTTCCGGGCGCCTCGCCCCCAACCACAAGGAGTTGAAGCGACTGATCAGGAGAAGCGGCCATGGCCTCAAAAATTGTGAGCAGTCCCTTATTGCGCCAGTCGTTGCCGATGAGGAGAAGCACGAAATCTTCGTCGCGATAGTCTCGTCTCCGGCGGGCATCCTCTCGTCGAGTTAGTCGGGAATCAGGCGAAAATTGCGACGTGTCCACACCGTTAGGAATGACCCGGACATCTGGGCGTTGGAAAAATTTCTGGAGAAGCGCAGCCGTGCGCTGAGAAACAGCCGCCAGACGAATTCTCCGACTGGAATAGAGACGCCGTTCTAGTCCAGTCAGGAAAGCATAGTACGCACGGCGGTGGATATGCCGGATAGTCCCTGAGGCAGGTGCTTTGCCTCCATCGCCCCCGGCGAGTTCCTGGAGCCGGCGAAAGAGCGCGTGAACAATGACGACGTCGGCTTCAAGACAGTTAATTCCGGGAGAAAGAACGAGGTCGTAGCGAACTCCGTGGACCCAGCGATCCCAGCGGCGGCAAAACGAATTCAGTAGAAGCCACGAGAGGAATTGCAGGAGATGCGGCCCGGGAATCGACGGAACCTTGTGCCAAACAATCGCGCCTGATCCCTTCCCCCGGGGGGCAGCGGGGCGATCTAAGGCCAGGTCCTCGACGCGCTGGGCATAGAGATGAATTTCGCAACGCCCGTCGCGGGCCAGCCGTTCGAGCAATTCCGCGAGAGCGCGCTCTGTGCCATGGCGGCGGTCAACGAACGGACTAACGACTGCGATCCGCAAGTCAGCGCGTCCACAGGCGGCGCGTATTGGCGTAGGGATTGACATCCGCGTACTGCGCGTTGACGGCGATGGTCGGCAGGCGAAACAGAATTCCCAGGAGCAGCCACAGATAAGCGTTCAGTACGAAGTCCTGATAGGGCGCCATTCCATTGAAGGTCATCGGAAACAGGAGAAGTCCTGCGTACCAGAAAATTACAAATGCCAGCGGAAACAGCGGCGAACCTCTTAGTTTTTTTGCGACTCGCCACGCCGAGAACAGGATCGCGAAGCTCATAACGAACCAGAGCACGAGGCCGCCGATCCCCATCTCGAGTATCAGCGTGCCGAAGCCGCTTTCCACTCCTATGGTAGGGGGTGCCGCGTGGAAGATACGTGCGACATATTGGGTGCCAAGAGACAAAGTGCCAATGCCATATCCGTACGGCCATCGTCCATATTCGAACGCTCCGAGGAAATTCTTTATTGGGTAATCCCAAGTCCGGTTCTGGAGCTCGCTGGCGCTGCTGCCGGGCATGAGCGTCTCCTCGTAAAGCGCGACGCGCGACAGGAGCGCTTCCGGGTAAGTCGCAAGCAAGATCACGATGGCCAACCCTACGCCCAGCGCCGCGCGTTGGATATTTTTTAGTACGCGCAGCACTTCACGCTGCCGCCAGCGCGCGCCCCAGAGAAAGGCCAAGCTGCCAACGAGCGCCGACCCCATGCTCCAAAGAAAGACGCCGCGCGAGGCACCCAGCATGATCGCCGCAAACGTGAGCCCGAAAACAAGGAAGGCAAACCTGCGGCCCCGCTTGTGGCGGAGCAGCAAATAGCCGCTGAATCCAAACACCAGGAGCCAAATGACCAGCAGAAAATCCGCGAAGCGGCCGGCGCTCACGAAAACGGAAGTCGGACGGTACATGATTTCACCCGAGATGGGTGCGATGCGATAAAGAGTACTTAATTCGCGGATGTCTTCGCCGGGCTTCGCTGGATTGAGAAAGGTATGGCCGAGGACGGCCTGCACGATCCCCAGCGAAACGATGATCAGGGCAAGCACCATATTGACAAAAAAGAAGCGGCGTAATTCGGCCTCGGAATTTAGCAAAGCGTATCCCACAAAAAGCAAGGGGACGTAATAAAAATACATCTTCAGTCCGAGAATGCCGTACACGAAGGTTGGAGACGCAGGATTAAAGACCTGCATGACCCCGAACCACACAAAAAGAAGCACCGGAACAAGAAAAGGAGGCCGAAAAGAGGTCACTTCCTTCCGTCGGTAGGCGATGAAAAACGAAAGATAAACCACCCCTACCAAAAAGTCCTTGGCGAAATAGATTGCCATGTTGTTGCCGAGATACTTGCGGGCCAGATCTTCGAATAGGAGCCAGGCGAGGAAAAAATAGAGGCCCTTGCGCCAGTCGTTCAGCATGGCAACGACGAAGACACAAACGATAAACGCTAACGCGACAAAGGCCAGGCTGTTCAGGTCTCCCGCAATAATGTAGTCGGCGGTCTTGTAGGCGGCCGCAAAAAAAAGATCAGGAAACCAATCGCGAAACGAGGGTCGCGGCGAAAATTTGCAGGGAGGGCCAGCGCAGCAAATCTCATTGCGCTGCCTCAAGAACAAAAACATGATTGTCACCCAGGAGAACCTCACCGGGAAAAGCAAAGGAAGCTAGGCGAAGGGTCCAGGCGATCGGCTTTCGAGTCAGCTGGTAGCCGTTGGGAGGAAAGAGGAGATGCTCACGGAGGCGCAGACCAGCCCGCGGCAGAAATTGACGCCGAAGAAGATCAAAAAATACCGGCGAGATATGCGTTGGCTCTCCGTGCTCGTCCATGGTGCGAATCTTTCCTCTGAGAAGGAATTTGGAACGCGCGGCAAGAGAATCAACGTTTGGAGTGGTCAGAACCCCGACTCCGCCGGGCGCGAGAAGGCGGCCAACGTTGCGCAGGAAACCGATGGGACTCTCCACATGCTCGATGACTTCAATGGCAGTGACAAGGTCAAATGAGGCTAGCCCCAGTTGCGAGGCGAAATCTGGCTGATCGAAATCCAGGGAAACATGCGGAACTTGCGCTTCGAAGCCATTGGCGTCGCGATCGACGGCAACCACCTCACATCCGAACGATTGCAGCCGGGCCGCCATGGCACCGGGCCCCGCGCCGAGGTCCGCAGCGCGTACGCCGGGACGACCGTAACTTGCGAGCACACGCTCGCCGACAAAATCGTGGAGCCCGCTGTTTGTTGTTGTGTGCAGCATCAAGCTTTCGCCGCGGCGTAGACATCGCGGTAGACGCGGGCGTGAGCTTCCATCATACGGCTGTTATTGCAGAAGTCGAGTGCCCGTGCACGCGCGCGCTGGCCCAGGCTCGTAGCCAACGAGGGGTCATCCAGTAGACGAGCGAGAGAAGCAGCGAGGGACGCGGCGTCGCCGGTCTGGAATAGAAGGCCGGAGTCGCCCAGGACCTCGGCAAATGCGCCAAGATCCGAGGCCACGACGGGCAGGGCCCGCAACATATTCTCCGCAACAACCAAACCAAAAACCTCTCCGCCAAGCGATGGCACGACGACAGCGGAGGCCCGCGCGAGCGCGGCTTCGAGCTGCGTTCCGTTAAGGCGGCCGGCGAAGTGCACCCGCGCGCCGAGTTGCGATTCGCGCGCGAATTGCTCCAGGGATGCGCGTTCGGGCCCATCGCCGATGATCAGGAGTTCGAAGCAGCGATTTTGCTCGCGGAGGAGTCGCGCGGCCTCGAAGAGGAGACGCACGCCCTTGGTGGTGACGAGACGGCCCTGAAAGGCAAGCACGGGTTTGCCTCCCAATGGTTCAGGGCGTGGCGCTGCCTTGATGACTTCGAGTCCATGAGGAATGGCCGCAGCTCGTGGGAGTTGCAAGAGGTCTCCGAGCCATTGCGTGGGTGTGATGTTGGCGGCAACACGTTCGCAGAGAAAGCGCCGAACGTAGGTCAGGACCCAGAGCTTGCACGACGCGGCCCATCCTTGACCTGCATTACAGCGGAGACATTCCCTCTGGCGTCCGGCCATGAAGTGGCCGGGGCAGGGGACGCCGGCAGGCTCGATGAGCAGTTGGCCGTTGGGGCAAATCGTTTGAAAGCCGTGATGTTCAACAACAACAGGTTTTTCCGCCAGCAGGCCAAGGAGGAGGGGCGCGAGAGCGGGGCCGGCAACGTGGACGACATCGGACTTTCGAATCAGCTGCCAGAGTGGAAGGAGGCCTGCCCGGCGAATCGTGCGGAATGGATTTGTGCTGTCCTCAAAATCGCCCGCCGGAGTTTGCGTGACCAGCGTAATTTCGAATTGCGGCAAGCCGTTCGAATCACGGAGTCCGGCGAGACCGCGAGCAAGCGAAAGAACGATGGTTTCGACGCCGCCGACACTCGGCGCAAAAAAATGGGAATAGATCAGGAGCCTCACACCGGGTTCTTCCGCGGAAAGCCGGCGCCGCGAAGAATCCGGGCCTCGGTCTCATTTGCGGCGCCGAGGGCATAGAGCGGATTCCTGGTGGCGAACCCGGCGCGACGACGAACATTCTGCAGGAGCCATTTCATCGGGGCCTTCTCCGCGAACCTTGCTTAAGCTGCAAAGCCTTCTCGACGGCGCCAACCCAGCAATCCAGAAACTCTTCCTTAGTCCATGATTCCATTTGGCGTCGCACGCCAGCTTTCAACTGCTCGAGCAGCGGGCGGTTGACAAGCACTTGCCGCAGGATTGAGGCTAATGCATCCACATCACCGCAAGGATACACATAGCCAGTCTTACCTTGGTCAATCATCTCCAGGCGCCCGCTGACCGCATCGCTCATAACCACGGGCAGGCCGGAGAACATGGCTTCTGCAATCACTAATGGGCACTGATCGTATTCCGACGGAAGGACGAAGAGGTCCGCAGCATAGTACAACTCAGGCAACCGCGACATATTCACAAAGCCCAACACCCGAACGCGGTTAGCGACTCCCAAGGCGTGTACTTCTCCTTCGAGTTCGCTGCGCTGTGGGCCTTCTCCAGCAAATACGAGGAACGCGGATGGAACATCGGCCTTAGCAAATGCGCGCAGGAGGTCCAGCGGCCGTTTCCACGATTGCAGCTTCGCGCAATACAGCACGACGGGTGCATCCAGCGGGACGTTCCAAGCCTGGCGTTCTGCGGTATCGTCGGCTTTCTTCAGGCGCGCCAGCCAGGCCTCTTTGTCTACCCCCGAGCGAATAACCTGGATGCGCTCTTCACGAATGCCAAGTTCCATTGCCAGTGTTTTCGCCGCGTTGGATGCGGCCATGATAACGTCGACCCAAGAAAAGACGCGTCGCACGACAAAGGGTTTTATCCACTCTTTCCAGCGCTTTCCTTCTCGGGAACGCAGACTTGTCGAGTCTGTAGAAATCACCACCGGTATACCTTTGCTTTTAGCCGCGAGCGTCGCGATCCAGAAACTCGCACACATGTAGCCGGTGTAAATCACGACTGCGTCAAAGCCACCTGTGCGCACTAGCTTCCACAGTCCGGGATTCCAAAGGCCAAAGAAGCGGCCGAGTCCTGGGCGGAAGGACTTGTTGGGGACGTGAACCCACGGATAGCCATCCAGAAGCGGCACGTCCCATTTGATCTCGACGCCGAATTCAGGGTCAATGCCGGGCTCGGCACCCTGCAGGCTGCAATAGGCGACAAGAACATCAAGACGGGGTTCCTTGGCAAAGAGTTGAAACAGAGGCGAGGCATACTGCACGACGTGCGTGACAACGACAAGAACTCTAAGCCGGCGGGCAGAAGTGCCAGAGGAATGCGGATGTTCGTGGAAGACCTGAGATTGCGCCGTACTCATGGTACGCCGCAAGTATAACTGGGATTCTCGCGCTGCGCGCTATGTGCTAAACTAATTGAGTTTCCGCAGGGGTTTGCGGTTTACCCGAAGTCTCCGCACTGGTATCGTTTTTCTTGGCGACCCTGATACGATCTGTTGGCTGCGGCCGCCTGGCGGCCGTTGTTCTCAGAGACCGCTTTCGGGCGCGAAAATTCACCCATCGATGACCCTCGCCACATTGGGTCACGTAAAACAAAAGAGGATCTGTCATGTCCGGGCATTCAAAATGGGCAACGATTAAGCATAAGAAGGCCGCCACCGACGCCAAGCGCGGCCAAGCCTTCACGCGAATCATTCGTGAAATCACCATTGCCGCGCGCATCGGCGGCGGCGACCCAAACTCGAATCCGCGCCTGCGAACCGCCATTCTGGCTGGCAAGAACGAGAACATGCCTAACGACAACATCGAGCGCGCCATCCTCCGCGGCACCGGCCAGCTCGAGGGCGAACAATATGAAGAAGCGACGTTCGAAGGCTACGGTCCCGGCGGCGTGGGCTTGCTGATCCAGGTGGTCACCACCAATCGCAATCGCGTTGTCGGCGAGTTCCGCCACCTCATGAGCAAGAACGGCGGAAACATGGCCGAAGCCGGCGCCGTCGGTTGGATGTTCCACCGCAAGGGCGAGATTACCGTGCCGAAGGAAGCGGCCAGCGAAGACAAGATGCTTGACATCGTCCTGGAAGCCGGCGCGGAGGACCTGAAAGACGACGGCTCCTCGTGGTACATCGTGACTCCGCCCGAAGCACTCGAAAAAGTAAAAGAAGCGCTGACGAAAGCAGGCATAACACCCCAGTCGGCGGAAATCGCCATGGTTCCCCAAAATTACATCAAGCTGACCGGCCCGCAGGCCACGCAAATGCTCCGCCTCGTCGAAGCGCTCGAGGAGCACGACGATGTGCAGCACGTCTACGCCAACTTCGATATTGATGAATCGGAGATTCAGGCCGCGGTGGGCGCCAACTAAGTAGCCCTGACACCCGCAAGTTCTTATCACGGCCACCCTGGTAAATCAGGGCGGCCGTTTTTCTTTCGGCCGCGAACTCTCCTGCAGACCAACCGGGAAGGACGCCCGCGTTTTAACAACTACCGACAAAGAAGTGGCGGGACTCGGGCCTTCGCCGTAGACTTGGTGCGATGAACGGTGCGGTTCCAACGGAACACCCGAGTAAGTCGAGCGCCTGGATGCGCGTGCTCGGTGTGGACCCCGCAGCCACCGGGCCAACCGGCTACGGGATTGTTGAAAGCGACGGGCGCTGCTGCCGCATGTTGCATTATGGCGCGCTCAAGATTCCTCCCAAGCGTCAGAAAGAATTCGCCGGCGCCGCGTTGCAGGACGTGCACGCCTTGCTCTGCCGCCTCATCGAAGAGTTTTCTCCCCACGCCATGGCGGTTGAGGGCGTGTTTGCCGCGTTGAACTTGCGCACCGCCCTGCGCTTGGCCGAAGTACGCGGCGTCGTGCTGCTGGCTGCCGCCCAGTATGATCTCGAGGTGTACAGCTACGCTCCTCGGGAAGTGAAAGCCTCCATTGCGGGTCACGGCCATGCCGACAAGCGGCAAATCCAGACCATGGTCCGCGCGCTCCTCTCCATGACGGTCATCCCCGAACCTGCCGACGCCGCGGACGCCTTGGCCGTGGCATTGTGCCATTTGCAAACAGCACAGGTCCGCCGCCGCTTCGGCCTGCCGGTCCAAAATGACCGTGTCGGGCCTCGCTCCGCCCGCGCCGCCGCGGCTTCCGCAAGCTCAACCGCTCAAATTCCCACGGCCAGCACAACGCGTGGCGCGCTGTCGCGCACCCTATCGACGCGATGAAAACTTTCCTCCCGCGATTTTCTCTCTTGATCGGCGTAGCTTGGCTGGCAGCATGCGCTGCGCTCGTCTCCGCCGCCCCTCCGAGCGCCAAGCTCTCCTTTCAGCGCGTCTTCAAAGGCAGCACACCCGAATTTATTCGGATCACGGTCCGTGAGGATTCGGACGCCGCTACCTACGACATTCGTCAGCTCGAAGAGGATCCTGGCGCTTCGCCCTTCGAAGTAACCGCCGCGCTGCGGACAAAAATGTTCGCGCTGGCCGCCCAATTGAATCATTTCCAGGGCCAGGACCTCGATGTGCACCGCAAGATCGCCAACCTCGGCGAAAAGATTTTCCGGTGGGAGTCCGGCTCGGAAGTCCATGAAACGAAATTCAACTACACACTCAATTCCTCGGCCACCCAGCTCCTGCAGATTTTCGAAGGCCTCGCACGCCAGCAGGAACACTTCGACCTGATTTCGCGCCGTATGAAATACGACCGCCTGGGCATCAACGACGCCCTGCTGCAATTCGAATCCGATCTCAATCGCGGCCTCCTGCCCGAACCCCAGCGTCTTCTCCCTCTCCTCGATCAAATCTCCGGCGATTCCCGCTTTGTGGATATTGCCCGCCAGCGTGCTCGTTCCCTCGCCGAGCGCCTCCGCCACCAAACCTAGCGATGCTCTCCGCTTAGATAAATTCCATCCTTCGGTCGGCAATTTTTTCGTTTGTCTTCAAATGGAGATTGTGCAAAATTGCCTCAACGAACGTGCCAAAAATTCACACCACTTGCACTTCACAATTCAGCAATTAAAAATATTCAGATTTTTCAAATTAAATACCGAAAATCATAAAAATAAGAATTTCAAAATCTCTTAATTCGTGTTAAACATAGCCAATTCAATGATCAACAGACACCGCATTTTTGGCAAAAGACTTGCTCTCTCCTCTGTCGAGCGAAACGAACGTGCGAGTGTAAATTCGAAGAAATCCGCGGGCCGGATTTCTTCCAGAGTGGTCTTCAAGCAGTACAGCAACAATTCATAGACGGAACGCTGCAAGGGGTAGGGGTACTCCTCAGCATCATGACGGAGCTGTAGCCGCCGTTTGGCTGCAAGCGCGGTTGTGTGCCTAGACGACGCCTTATACGAGGCGCCCGCGATGTGGTGTCGATAAACAGACATGCATTCGAAAAGAGAGGAAATGATGAAAATGACGTTTGGATTCAAAACAAAGCATCTCGCGATCTGCGCAATGCTGCTTCTTTGTTTGCCGGTCCTCCTGCTGAGCCAGACCATCGTCACCGGTGGTATCAGTGGAACCGTCAAAGACCCCTCTGGAGCATTGGTCGCCGGCGCCAAGCTTAGTTTGAAAAGCGTGGCAACTGGCGAAACAACCGCCACCACCAGTTCAGCCACCGGAGATTTTCAGCTCTCCTTGCTGAAGCCCGGAGACTACACCCTGGTCGTCATCCGTGACGGTTTCAAGACTCTCACGCGCACTGTGACTGTCCTTCTTGGCCAAAACTCCACCGTCAATGTCGCTCTCGAGCTTGGCTCCGGTACGACAACCATTGAAGTCACTTCCGCGGAAGCCGCACTGCAAACCGAAAATGCCAACATCACCACCACCTTCGATACCCGCATGGTCCAGAACATCCCCAATCCCGGTAACGACATTACCTACATCGCACAGACCGCCCCGGGCGTTTCCATGAACACATCCAGCGGCAATGGCTATGGCAACTTCAGCGCCTTCGGCTTGCCCGGCACTGCCAATCTCTTCACCATCAATGGCAATGACTATAACGACCCTTTCCTCAACCTCAACAACTCCGGCGCCAGCAATCTTCTTCTCGGCACCAACGATGTTCAGGAAGTCTCCGTCGTCAGCAACGGCTACACCGGGCAGTATGGCCGGCAGGCTGGCGCGCAAATTGACGTCTCCACCAAGTCCGGCACCAACGTTTTTCACGGCGACGCCAATTACTACTGGACCGGACGCGCTCTCGACGCCAATGACTTTTTCCTCAATCAGAGCGGGCAACCCCGGCCTTTCCAAAACAACAACAATTGGGCTGCCAATTTTGGCGGCCCCATCAAGAAAGATAAAGCCTTCTTCTTCGTGGATACCGAAGGGCTGCGCTATATCTTTGCCACTGCAACTCAGGCAACTCTTCCGACTCCTGCGTTTCAAAACTATGTGCTCTCCCAGAACCCCACGGAGACCTCCTTCTACCAGAAGATCTTTAATCTTTATAACGGCGTGCACGGCATCGCCAACGCCCAGCCTCTAGGCAACAGTTGCCCCGGTATCGGCGGCTCTGCAAATGCACTCCCCGGGGGATCAACCGACTGCCTCCAGACAGTGACCGGCTCCGGCTCCAGCGGAAACAGGGAATGGCTTCTCATCGGCCGGGTGGACTACAACTTCAGCGACTATGACAAGATCAGTGGACGCGTCAAATTTGATCGCGGCGTTCAGCCCACCTACGCGGATCCCATCAATCCGGCCTTCAACGCCATCAGCCGTCAGCCCCAGGACGAAGGCCAGCTCAATTACACCCATGTCTTTAGCCCCTCTGTCGTGAACAACTTTATCTTTTCAAATCTCTGGTATTCCGCGATTTTCCAATCCGCCAATCTCTCCCAAGGCTTGTCCACGTTTCCGGAGATTTTGTGCCCTTCGAATACCGGCATGTCCTGCCTTGGCCCAACCGGCGGTCTTTTCCCGTTTGGCTTCCTGTTCCCGCAAGGCCGCAACGTCGAACAATGGCAATTGGTTGACGACCTCTCTATCACGCGCGGCAGGCACAACTTCAAGATGGGCGTCAATTTTCGCCGCGATGACGTCAGCGACTACCGTGCCTCGGAGAATACGGCTTATCCGTCGGTCGTGACCAGTCTTGCCGGCTTCGCTTCCAATGCCATTGACGCGAGTGTCTCGCAGAACTTTGCCCTCAGTTCCCCTCAGCCCCTTGCCATGTACAGCTTCGGCCTCTACTTCCAGGACGAGGTTCGCGTATCTTCGAGACTCAAACTGACCCTGGCTCTGCGCGCCGATCGCAACTCCGGCGGAATGTGCCAGACCGACTGCGCCTCACTCTCCACTCTTCCGTTTGACCAGCTAGACCACTCTTCGTCCGCGTCCATCTACGCACCCGGTCAGGGCAGCATTCTTCGCGGCATCGAGAAAATGGTGTTTGAGCCACGCATCGGTTTCGCCTGGACTCCCTGGGACCAGAACACCGTCATTCGAGGCGGTGTCGGCCTCTTTACCGACCTCTACCCCGGCACCATTCTCGACAATTTCACGACGAACTTCCCGCAGGTCAATAGCATCAGTCTTGCTGCGGGAACGATCAACCCTGCCGATCCGAACAGCGGCGCCAGCATCGTCTCCCAGTGTAATTCCAACCCATCCGGTAATTCCGCTTGTGCCGGTGTCGTCCCGCCCTTGTACGACGTGGTCGGACACCTGAACAATCCCAAGTACACCGAATGGAACCTCGAACTCCAGCACAGCTTCAGCCCTAACCTCGTCGCCTCCCTCAACTACGTCGGCAATCGTGGTACGGACCTTCTCCTGCTCAACCCCTATCTGAACGCCTTCGGCTTCGCCTCATTGCCCGCCGCTCCGCTGGACGCCAGAGTCTCCGCCGTTCAGCAGCTGAACAACAACGGCTACTCGAATTACAATGGCCTCACCGCCTCCATCCGCCAGAACCTCTGGCATGGAATTTCCGCGCAGTTCAGTTACACCTATAGCCACGCTCTGGATAACGTCTCCAACGGCGGCATTCTGCCTTACAGCCTTGCCGACAGCCTCTTGACCCAGATCGATCCGCACAACCCCAGAGCCTCGTATGGTTCGTCAGACTACGATGCGCGTCATCAGTTCAATGCCAACTACGTTTGGGATCTTCCCTTCAAGCTCGAGAACCATCATTGGCTGAATAATCTCGTCACTGGATGGCAGGTCTCCGGCACCTTCTTCCGCCGCACCGGACTTCCTTTCAGTTTGGTGGACGGCCTGACGGAGTCCAACGTCATGAATAACAATATGGTCGTGAACGGCCTTCCCGTCGTGACCGTGCTAGCCCAGCCTAACGCTGGCGCTTCTATCCCGCTGGCCTGCGGCGCAAAAGCCGCGAATCCTGGTGCACCCTGCTTCTCAGCATCCCAATTCACGACTACCCCATCCGGCTTCATCGGCTCTCTCGGCCGCAACGCCTTTCGCGGCCCGGGCTACTTCAATACCGACATGAGCCTGAGGAAGACCATCAAGCTCAATGAGCGCATGGGCCTCGTCATCGGCGCCAATGCCTTCAACGTGCTCAATCATCCCAATTTCCAAAACCCCGTCAACAATCTGGCCTCCACATCGTTCGGCCAGATCGTCAATACGGTATCTCCCCCGACCACTCCTTACGGCGGTTTCGCCGCCGCCGCTGAGGACATGCGCATCCTCCAACTGGTCGCAAAGCTCACCTTCTAACTCTTCCCGTTGCGCCTGACCGGCGCGACGGTTGCCTTCCAGGGCGTCCCGATCCGATCGGGGCGCCCTTTTTCTTTCTGCTCTGGGTGTGGTACCCAGGGCATATGCCTCGCTCTCGTGGAAGCCCTCCGCTACGAATAAATGATTCGAATAATCACCGCTTGTCCCCTCCAGCCTTCCTGCATAGACTCCTTCCCAACTGTTCTGTTCGGTTCCATTCGATTGCGTCGGGAAAAGAAACTCCCGGATTTTCGTAATGAACCGCGGATGGAACGCAGATCATAACGGAGGATGGCAATGAACAAAGTGCTGCTGGGGCTGCTTCTCGGGGCCGTACTGGGGGCGATGGATGGGGCGACAGCATGGTTTACACCCGCGGTTCGAGCTCAGCTTGTCGCCATTATCGTTGGGTCCACCATCAAGGGGCTCATCACCGGTATCGCGGCCGGACTTTTCGCGCGCAGAGTAAATTCCGTGCCGCTGGGAAATGTGTTTGGCCTGGCGGTGGGATTTCTTCTGGCGTTCCTCGTGGCGTACCTGCAGCACGGCTACTATTTCGAGATCATCTTGCCGGGAAGCATTGTGGGAATGATTGTGGGCTACGCGACGCAGAAGTATGGGGCAGCTCCTGTGCCGGCAAGCGCGGCGCGCTAAGCCCGGGTTTTGTTTGAGTGGCCGGTCATTAAGCGTTAGGAACAGTTTCAGTAAGCAAAAGGAGCGATGCGATGGTATTCGCGGCGTTTGCCGGCCACAAATATCTGAACCTCGAAACTTTTAAGAAGAGCGGCGAGGGCGTGAAGACGCCGGTGTGGTTTGCGGCAGATCCGAAGAGCGACCTGGCGAGCAGCGAAGCCAGGCTGTATGCGTACACCATCGGCAACTCCGGCAAAGTGAAGCGCATTCGGAATAACGGAAGGGTACGAATCGCGCCCTGCGACATGCGCGGCAACTTGCTCGGCGAGTGGGTGGACGCGCGGGCGGAAATTGTGGCCGGCGCCGAAGCCGCTTATGGAGATGGCCTGCTGAACAAGAAATATTTCCCGTGGAAGCAGTTGCTGAATTTCTTCGCATCGTTCCGCCGCCGCGGACGCACCGGCTTCGTGATTCGGCCGGCTTGACGAGAGACGAGGCAATAGCTATGGGGTGGCGGAAGCAGGCTGCGCGGCGGAGGAGACCAAGTCGGCGAGGGACTGTGTGTAGGGCGCGCGGGCGACGCCGCGTTCGGTGAAGATGGCGGCGATATAGCGCGCGGGGGTGACGTCGAAGGCGGGATGCGCGGCGTGAACATCCGGGGCGATTCGAACTCCCTGGAGGTGCGTGACTTCGGCGGCGGAGCGCTCCTCGATGGGAATGTGCTCGCCATCGGGGATCGAGAGATCGAAGGTGGAGATCGGCGCGGCAATGTAAAAGGGGACGTTGTTCTCCTTGGCAAGGACGGCGATCTGGTAGGTGCCAATTTTGTTGGCCGTGTCGCCGTTGGCGGCGATGCGGTCCGCGCCGGTGACGATGGCGCCGACTTTGCCCGTCTTCAGGAAGTGGCCGACCATGTTGTCCGTGATGAGCGTAAGCGGGATGCCGCCTTTGTGAAGCTCCCAGGCGGTGAGGCGCGCGCCCTGGAGATACGGCCGCGTTTCAGGGACCAGGACGTGGAGTTTTCTTCCCTGTTCGAAAGCGACGCGGATGACGCCGAGAGCCGTGCCGATGCCGCCGGTGGCCAGCGCCCCGGCGTTGCATTGCGTCATGACCTGGCCTTCGCGGGGCATGAATTCCGCGCCGTAGCGGCCGATGGCTTCGTCGGTGGCGCGCTTTTCCAGATGGACCTGCTGGGCTTCCTCGACCATCCCCTGCTTGATTTTGGCGAGGTCGGAAGTTTGCGCGGTCAGTTCGGCCAAGCGGCGCTTCATGCGTTCGAGCGCCCAGAAGAGATCGACGGCGGTGGGGCGGGTTTTCGCGAGCGCGTCGCAGATTTCAGGAAATTCAGCTTTCAGCGCATCGGCGGATTTAGCCGGAGAATGCAAAACGCCGAGGGCGGCGCCCATCGCAGCGGCCACGCCGATGGCCGGAGCGCCGCGGATGACCATTTCGCGGATGGCCTTGGCGACCTCGCGGTAGTCGGTATAGGTGTAGCTGATTTCCTCGGCGGGAAGGCGGCGCTGGTCGAGCATGACCACGCCTTGGGCGGTCCATTCGATGGGCTGAGCTACGTACATGCCTTCACTGTCCTCACAAAATTCCATTGTAACGAAGCCTGCGCAGGAAAACGAATCAATCAGGGGTGTGTTCAGGGGGCCGGAGGCATGTGGGTGAAACCCTTGGTGGCGATGATCGAGGTCACCGCGATCATGGAGTTGTAGCCGAGGTGAAGAAGAAAACTGGCAAGAACGGTGCCGGTCCAGGCACGGGCGAAGGTGAAAATGACGCCCACGAGGATGAGGAGGCTGACGAGACCCCAGGTCCAGCCGAGCTGCGCGCCGTGCATCAGACCGAAGAGGATGCCCGTGAGGCAAATCGCCGCGCCGGTCCCGACGCGGATGGCCTTGAGCGGATCAACGCCAAAGATCTCCGCGATGCCGGAGAATTTGCTGGCGAAAAGAGGATAGAGATAGCCGCGGAAGACCGTTTCTTCCACGAGCGGGGCCACGAATACGGCCATGGACATGAGCAAAATGGCGCCGGTGCGATTTTTGAAGAGCTCCTGGATGGGGACGTGGTCCACATTCTTGACGCGTGAGCTGGCCAGCGCCACAAAAAGGGCCAGGCCGCAACCGGAGAAGAAATACATCCATGGACTGCCCTTCCCCGAGGTGGGATCGGCAGTGAATTTTTTCCAGCCGAGTGAGCGCCAGAAGGGCAAGTCACGCAAGACCGCCAGGGTCATGTAAAGAAAAAGAAAAAGCAGGGCGTACCAGAGGACGTTGGTGCCGACCAGAAATTGCGGCTTGGATTCGATGGCTTGCTGGAGCTGCTTCTGCGAAAGGTGCCGGTTGGCGGAGAGCAGGATAACCGCGCCGATCTGCACAATCAGCAAGCTCGCAAAGCCGAAAATCAGAAAAGTAATGAGATGCGGCCAGGACCAGGAGATGCGCAAATCCTCAGGCAGGAAGGACCGTGGTTTAAAAGCGGGAGCGGGAATGCCCGCGGCGTAGGAAATGGGGTCGCCCGTAAGCGGGAGATGGAGTGTCTCCTCAGATGTCGATGCGGCGGGCTGCTCCCCGGGGCGCCCGGACTCGAGGTGCAGCTCCGGCGGCGGATTCGGTGAATTGTCGTCAAAAAGGTTCATCGTTTTCCAAGGTGCGATTTCTTTTGCCAGCCGGCGGCCAGCGCGGCGGCCACGAGCGGCAAGAGCAGCTCGTGATGGCCGGTGATAGCGTAGCCGTGCGATTCAGGTCCGCCGCGGCCGCGCCCGGGTGCGGTGGGGCGCTTCACTACATTCTGCAACGGACGGTAGTGTTGAATAAAGTCGAAGTTCGCGGTGGTAATGGGGCGGAGCGGGACGCCGAGATTGCGCACCACGGAAACCGCTTTCAGGAAAACTTCGGGAAGCAGGACGGCGGAGCCCCAATTGAGATAGACGCCGCCGGGATGCATCTGCTCGACGAGCGCGCAAAAAAGGCGGAAATCGCGATGCGTTGCATCGCCGAGGGCCGCGCCGCTGGCCCCAGGATGCATGTGCGGAATGTCCGTGCCGATCGCGAGATGGATGGTGACTGGAATGCGATTTTTGTAAGCGGCCACGAGGACGCTGGAATGGGCGTATTTGACGTCGATGATGCCACTAGAGAGGAATTGCCCGGCGGCTTCGCCGTAGCCGATTCGAATGCGATGCGCGAGCTTCGCAATTTCATTGATGTACTGGCCGGTTTCGGCGGCCATGCCGAATTGGCCCGCGCCGATTCCGGCTTCAACATCTTCGGAAGTGTTGCCGGCCAGCGCGATTTCGAAATCGTGGATCAGCGCGGCGCCGTTCATCGCAATTCCGCTGACGAAGCCGCGTTTCATCAGATCGATCAAGACGGGGCCGAGGCCAACTTTGATGACGTGTCCGCCGATGCCCCACAAGATGGCGCTCTGCTGTTTGCGCGCGCGATGGATTGCGGCGAGGAGCTTGCGAAGATCTTCGGCGGCGAGAATGTTTGGGAGTGAATCGAGAAATTTGGTAAGCGAGGTGTTCGCCGCGGACGGCTTCGCGAAGTCGCGGACACTGACTTTGCTCTTGCGCGAGGCGAGCGGGTAGGCGTGAACCGCGCCGAACGTGATGGGATGGATGGAGTAGATGCTCATGGTAAGGGCTTCACTCTACGGAGAAGCCGGCCATATCGCAAGAGCAGGTGAAAATAAAAGAGCCGGGTTGAAGCCCGTCCTCCACAACACTCTTGGCTGCGACCCTCACTTGCCACGATCGTGGGCATTATTGCCATTGGAGTGACCATTGTTGGAGATACCCAAGACGCGGGCGAGGACCTGTCCAGTGTAGGACTTTTTCGTGCGGGCCACGAGTTCGGGCGGGCCCTGGGCGACAATGCGGCCGCCGCCTTCGCCGCCTTCGGGGCCGAGGTCAATGATCCAGTCGGCTTGCTTTATCACGTCGAGATGGTGCTCGATGATGAGCACGGTATTGCCGAGATCGACGAGGCGCTGCAGAACGTCGAGGAGCTTTCGGACGTCATCAAAGTGCAATCCGGTCGTTGGTTCGTCGAGGATGTACAGCGTGCGGCCGGTCTGGCGCTTCGAAAGCTCGCGGGCCAGCTTGATGCGCTGGGCTTCGCCGCCGGAAAGCGTGGTGGCGGATTGGCCGAGCGTGACGTAGCCGAGGCCGACTTCCACGAGCGTCGAAAGTTTTTGCTGAATTTGCGGAATATTTTCGAGAAGTTTTAACGCGTCAGATGAGGGCAAGTTCAAAACGTCGCTGATGGAATGGCCCTTGTAGCGGACGGCGAGCGTCTCAGAATTGTATCGGCGGCCGCGGCAGACTTCGCACATCACGTACACATCCGGAAGGAAATTCATCTCGATGCGGCGGAGGCCGTCGCCCTGGCAGGCTTCGCAGCGGCCGCCCTTCACATTGAAACTGAAACGGCCGGGGCGGTAGCCGCGTTCGCGCGATTCCGGAAGCATGGCGAAGAGATCGCGGATGGGCGCGAAGACACCGGTGTAGGTGGCGGGATTCGAGCGTGGAGTACGGCCGATGGGGGCTTGATCGATCTCAATGACTTTGTCGATTTGATCGGCGCCGAGAATTTCGCGATGCGCCGCAGGCGCTTCGGAAGAGTGATAGAGCTTCTGCGCGAGCGCGCGATAGAGAATATCGTTGACGAGCGTGGACTTGCCGGATCCGGAGACGCCGGTAACAACGGTGAGAAGGCCGAGCGGGAGCGTGACGTCGACATCTTTCAGATTGTTGGCGCTGGCGCCGAGGATTTGGATGGCTTTGCCGTTGGGGCTGCGGCGTTTCTCGGGTACGGCGATTTTCGCGGCACCGCTGAGGTACTGGCCGGTCAGTGATTCCGCGGTGGCTTCGATTTGTTCGGGCTTGCCCTGAGCGACGAGGTAGCCGCCGGCATTCCCCGCGCCGGGGCCGAGATCCACGACGAAATCGGCGCGGCGGATGGTGTCTTCATCGTGCTCGACGACGAGCACGGTATTGCCGAGATTGCGAAGCTGTTCGAGCGAGCCGAGCAGGCGCGAATTGTCGCGGGCGTGGAGGCCGATACTGGGCTCGTCGAGAACGTAGAGAACGCCGCGAAGGCGCGAGCCGATCTGCGTGGCGAGGCGGATGCGCTGAGCTTCGCCGCCGGAAAGCGTGGCGGCGGAACGGTCCAGGCTGAGATAGCCGAGGCCGACGGCAAGCAGGAAATCGATGCGCTCGGAGACTTCTTCGAGCGGGCGCGCGGCGATTTCCTTTTGGCGATCGGTGAGCAGCGCGAGGATTTTATCCACGGCGGGCCGAGCGGCGCTGAGTGAAAGCGCGGTGAAATCGGCGATGGACCAGCCGGCGAGTTTGACGGCAAGCGACTCGGGGCGCAGGCGCTTGCCGTGGCAGGCGCTGCAGAGCGTCGCGGACATGTACTGCGTCATCCACTCGCGGTAAGTGTCGGAGCTGGACTCTTCGAAATTTCGTTCGAGAAATTTCAGGATGCCGGGAAAGCGAAAGCCTTTTTCGGTTTTTAATCTCTTCGCGGCTGATCCGTTTTCGCCGGAGACGCTGCCGTTCGATGGCGGATAGCCGTAGAGAAGCATGTTCTGTATGCGCGCAGGGAAATTTTTCGAACGGCGTTTCGAGATCGAAGCCGTGCGCGTAGGCGCCGAGCTCGAGCGTGCGCTTGAGGATCGCGGAGCCGGAGCCCGGGCCGAGGCCGCCATCGAAGAGCGGGCGGGTCCAATCGATTACGATCTTTGAAGGATCGAAATCGTATTTCGAGCCGAGGCCGTTGCAAGCGGGGCACGCGCCATAGGGCGAATTGAAGCTAAAGGAGCGCGGCTCGAGCTGCGGAACGGAGATCCCGCAATCGGGGCAGGCTAGTTTTTCAGAAAAAGTGTTTTCCTTGCCGCCGACGATGGCCACGGTGACGAGGCCGCTCGCCAGCTTGAGCGCGGTGACGATGGATTGTTCGAGGCGCGCGGCAATTCCCGGCTTGACGAGCAGGCGGTCGATGACGATTTCGATGGTGTGGTTCTTACGCTTATCAATGACTGGGAGATCGTCGAGCGGAACCAGTTCTCCATTGATTCGAGCGCGGACGTAGCCGTCTTGCGCGAATTTTTCGAGTTCCTTGCGAAAGGCGCCCTTACGGCCGCGCACGATCGGCGCGAGAATCATGATGCGGTCGTCCGGCTTGCAGAGTTCGCCGTGGAGAATGGACTGGACGATCTGCTCACTGGACTGGCGCGTGATGGGCTTGCCGCAATTGGGGCAATGCGGCACGCCGACGGTGGCGTAGATCACGCGGAGGTAATCGTAGATTTCCGTGATGGTGCCGACGGTGGAGCGCGGCGAAGCGCGTGGTGGTTTTCTGCTCGATGGCGATGGAAGGAGAAAGGCCTTCGATGACGTCCACGTCGGGCTGCTCCATCTGGTCGAGAAACTGCCGCGCGTAGGCGGAGAGCGATTCGACGTAGCGGCGCTGGCCTTCGGCGTAGATGGTATCGAAGGCGAGCGAGGATTTGCCCGAGCCGGAAAGACCGGTGATGACCGTCAGAGAGTTCCGCGGGATCTCGACGTTGATATTCTTGAGGTTATGCTGGCGCGCGCCCCGGATTACCAGTTTGGTCAGGCCCATGAGACGAAAGCGCTCCCTCCACAGGAGCATGCCTACGGTATGCAGGCCCTGGCGCTCAGTAGGTACACTAAGCCCAAGATAACACTTCACAATAGCAGGAGGGAAAAAGAAGGGCAAGAAGGCTGTGGCCGTTGCGATGAACGACTAAGGCGTCTCGTAAGTTGGCAATTCATTTGTATCTATGAATTTGTGACACAAGAGCGTAAAACGGCTGAACGTCCGACGGCTCTCCAATGAACAGAATGTTAAGATCATTAGCTGTCTTGCATTCGAGAGAAATGATGTCCATATCTGGAACTTTGGCTGCATAACTCTGGAGCAAATTCTTCAGTTCGCTCCCTCCAATGCAAACAATAGTATCGTCACCAGAATTCAGTCTCTTTTCTTCAACTGACTTGACCTTTTCGCGTTCGAGCCGCTGGCGTTTAAGTGACACCCAAAAATCGAGTCCACTGGTCCCAAGAGGACGATTCCGGAACGGGAAAATCGTCATGACTGCTGTTGTATGGAACTTCCCGTCTCGATGCCAGTTCGGGGCCGTATTCAGCATGGTGAAAGCTATCGAATCTTGTTCAGTGATAAGCCAATGCTCAGGCACGGGCATCTCATAATCACCCATTTTCGTCGCATACCCATGTCTCAAATGCCAAATTTTGGCTGCAAGTGGATAGCGCATCGCGTACGCAATGTACCCACATCCAAGGATGAACAGAACAATCAGCAATTGGATAGCACGCGATTTCATCGTTCAGAACAGTATAAGTGAAAGCGACAAAATGAGCTTGGAGTTTTACCTTCGCCAATCTGGAATTGGGAAATGCAGGACACATTTTCGTCGCTGCTAAATTCCGGCGTAGGTTTGGCGACGGAGGAACTGGCCGGCGCCGGGTCGGCCGACGAATTTTCCGGCTTCGATGACGGCGCGGCCGCGGGAGAAAACGGTTTTGGACGCGCCTTTGATTTTGATGCCCTCGAACATGGAATAGTCCACGCGCATGTGGTGCGTCTTCGCGCTGATGACTTCTTCGTGGTTGGGATCGAAGATCACCAGGTCCGCGTCGGAGCCGACGGCGATCGTGCCTTTGCGCGGATACAGGCCGAAGAGTTTTGCGGCGCGGTGGAGACAAGCTGCGACAAAGCGATTCGCGGAAAAATGCTTGCCGTGGACGCCGCCGGTGTAGATCAGGCTCAAGCGATGCTCGATGCCCGGGCCGCCGTTGGGAATTTTGGTGAAGTCGTCCTTGCCCAGTTCTTTTTGCTCCTTGAAGCAGAACGGGCAATGGTCGGTGGAGACGACCTGCAGACGTGTCCTGCGCGAGGCCCTGCCAGAGCTTTTCCTGATGCCACTTTTCGCGGAGCGGCGGCGTGAAGACGTACTTCGCGCCTTCAAAGCCGGGCGCGTCCATATTTTCGAGCGAGAGATACAGATACTGCGGACAAGTCTCGGCGTAGGCGGGCAGGCCGCGGTCGCGGGCCTCGCGCACTTTTTCGAGCGCGTCGTTGCAGGAGAGATGAACGATGTAGACGGGCGCGCCGGCCATTTCCGCGAGGGCGATGGCGCGCGAAGTGGCTTCGGCTTCGGCGGTGGTCGGGCGCGTGAGCGCGTGATATTTCGGCGCGCGTTTTCCTTCGGCCAGCGCCTGCTGGACGATCACGTCAATCGACTCCGCCGTTCTCCGCGTGCATGCAGATCGAGGCCGCTGTGTTTCGCCGCCTGGCGCATGGCCTTGAAGATCGTGCGCGTCATCAACCATGAAGACGCCCGGGTAGGCCATGAAGAGCTTGAAGCTGGTGACGCCTTCGCGGATGAGCTGGCCCATCTCCTCGAGTTGCGCGGAGCCGAGATCGGTGATGATGCAGTGGAAGGCGTAGTCAATGACGGCCTTGTCGTCGGCTTTCTTCATCCAGGCGTCGAAAGCCTGGCGGAGCGACTGCCCTTTGTACTGGATGGCGAAGTCGATAAGCGTGGTGGTGCCGCCGAAAGCCGCCGCGATGGTGCCGGTCTCGAAATCATCGGCGCTGGTGGTGCCGCCGAAGGGCATGTCGAGATGGGTGTGGACATCAATGCCGCCGGGGATCAGCAGGCAGCCGGAGGCGTCGATGACGCGGCCGGCGTTTTCGACGGGAAGCCGCGCGGCGAGGGCGCTGACTTTCTCGCCGTTGATGCCGACGTCGGCGACGCAAGTATCCGCCGCCGTGACCACCGTGCCGTTGCGAATTACCGTGTCGAATTGCATGAGTGTCCTCAGTCCGAGGCTACATCAGCATTCCTGCAAACTCAGGCGGTTTAGGTTCTTTCCGGCAAGGCCAGAATCTCCGATCGGCCGCAAAAAACGCGGCCTCAGGATGACACATTTGCTTCGGTTTGAGGTATTCGGAACTCGGTGCAGGGAAGCACGGGCGGGAACCAATCTGCTGGTCTTCGGCGGATAGCAAGAGAGATCGCTCACTTCCGACCGCCATTCGGGACAGAAATGCTTCATCGGATTTCTGGTTAACCATAACACCCCCTCCCCCTAGAGCTTTTTTGTAAGTGTTGATTCTAAAGGAAGATAAAGTCTTTTGTTTTGATACACTTTTGTAAGTGTTGATTCTAAGGAAGTTAAGGAACGGACTAGTTTCTTAAGGATATCCCTCGGTCTAAAATTATTCTTCAGGAAAAATCCTAGGAAACCGGGTGACACCCGGCAATTTTTGTAAATGCGAATCCTAAAGGACTTAGAGCCGTCACGGCGACGCACGGTTTTGGAAGGTACAGATTTGGAAGGAGTTGCAGAGGTGGAAATTGCGTCACGGTGGGAGTTGTGACGAAGAGAATCGAGATGGCGGCTGGAAAACAAAAAACATGTTACCACATCCGTTATATATTTGTCAAGGAATTTAAATCGTTTGTTTGGTGCGGAGTAGCGGAGGGTTCTTTGCGGGTCGATGCTCGGCCTCTGGCCGTCAAGGGCTTACCAGGCGCGGGGTGTAGCCTGCCTGGGAGAGTTCGGCGAGAGGGCTTGGTCCTCTTGCCGGGCACATGCGTCAAGCAATTATGGGCGGGCCCTCTTGAAGCAAGCGAGAATGGCACCCCAAGGATCGGATGCCGCGAGTGAAGCGCTGGCGGTGGCGCTGCCAGCCGCCGTTTGGATCTGATACTCAGCAATGAGTTTTGTGTTGGGTTCGGCAGGGACGAATTCCCGGATTTCGACGCCGGACGGCGTGGAATAGTTGGCTGCATCGGCGGTGGCGATGGCACCCAGCAGCAACTCTCCGCTGGCTGCAGTAGCTGCGCTTCCGCTGTTTGGCGACGTGCTGTTATCTTGTGCTGCGGCGGTCACGTCGAGGGAGTTCGCCGTGGCGACCCCGGTGTATTCCAGGATAGCGAAGCGCAGCGTGGCCGAAATCGTATCCGATACGGTGATGGTGTTGACGCCCGACGCGATGTTTTCGGCGTAGAAGATGGCGATGGTGTTTCCGTTTGGAGCGTCCAAGGTGTCGTTGAACTGGACCGCCTGGCGGTAGGTGTTCCCCCTCGAATCCGTCACCGTGAAAGCTTCGTTGGAGCGCCCCGCCCGGACGCAAACGCCAATCCAGTTGCCCGCGGCGTTATTCGAGGGGAACGATAGGGAGCCGGAAGCGGCTGACGCGATGTCAATGCTGGTGTGCTGAACGAGAATGATCCCGTTTGTTGTTCCCTGAACGGTAAAGTTGAGGCCGTTGCTCGCCACTCCACCGACAGTGAGAACGACATTTCCAGTGCTCGCTCCAGCCGGGACGGGCACCACGATGCTGGTGTCACTCCAATTCGCCGGCGTCGCAGAGGTTCCGTTGAAGGTGAGGGTGCTGGAGCCTTGAGCGGAGCCGAAGTTTGAGCCTGTGATGGTGACGGAAGTTCCCACGGCCCCGGAATTGGGACTAAGGCTGGCGATGCTCGGCGAACCGGCAATGCCTGTTCCGCTCAATTGTATCGCGATAGGAATGAGGCTGGCGCTGTGCGCGATGCTTAAGCTTCCAGTTCGTAAACCAGTGGCTGTAGGCGCAAAGGTGACATTCGCAGTGCAACTGGCAGATAAGCCTAGAGGCGATGATGCGACGCAATTATCCACCTCGGAAAAATCGCCGCCGACCGTGAGAGCGAGTACACCCAGATTGTCCGGGCTAACGTTGGTCAAGGTCAACTGCTGGGGAGCGCTGGACGTGCCAACAGCCTGAGACGGGAACGTCAGGGATGCGGGTGAGACGGCAAGCTTAGGAGCTGATACGTTCACAGGAATTGATATTTGGAGCGACTGTCCGGAAAGCGTGTAGGTTACCACTATGGACGCATTTCCGGCTCCTACCGCCGTAACATTTCCAGAAGAGTCGACAGTCGCAACTGCCGTGTTCGATGAGGAGTATGCGACATAGGAAGACGCAGTTACAGTAAATAGAGCCCCGTCAGAGAAGTATGCGAGAAGATCCAGGTTAATCTGTTCGCCCATGGACTCCAGGGCGAGTCCTGATACTGTTGTCGACAACTGGGTAGGAAAATCAGGCCTTTCCACGTCGATCGCTACAGATGCAAAAACGGGACCGCTCCCTCCGGTCGGCGTGCTCTCAACAGTTAAAACATGGGTACCGCAATCGATCTTTGAAGTGGGGATCAGCACTGTGATTTGGCCGGGAAGCGAGGGAATCGTGCCGACAAATCCAATGGGGTCGTCACCAATGAGGGCAAATCCCTGGAAGGCGGAGGGAGAGTTCGAATTCACACTAACAAGAAGCGACTGCCCCGGATTAACAATGGCTCCCACCGATGGGGACGTGATTTGAAGTATGGGCTGGCTCTGGGGTGCGAGCCGCGGCGAGGCGGTCGAGATGGTTACAGCCAGGGCAAGCAGAATGAGGCTATAGGCTGTTCGCTGTATCGCGGAGGGCGTGGTGTTGGGCTCGCAGTTCCTCTTCATCGCTAGGTTTCTCCTTCAAGGATTGAGGGGTTGAAAGACAGTGGAGTTCGTTACTGGGGTGTTGAGCAAATTGATCACCCGATTTGAAATGCTGATTGTTTGGGGCGCCACGACGTCCGGATCCAAGACGCTGGGGCCAGTGAAACTGAGTTTCTCAGTTCCTTGCGAGTGCACATAGCCGGTGAATTGAAAGCCGATCCCGGCTGTTGAGCCGGGAGCCGTATTGAGCTGGCTGCTTAGTCCAACAATCGCGTCGTTGTTCTCTCCGAAGATCGCCGGCCATCCTTGCTGTGTCAGGCTCCGTGCTAGTGGATCATTCGGGCAGCCGAAGGTCGATGATGTACGCAAGACATTTGCCCAGCAGACGGTGCAATTAAGGCTGGCAAAATTCGCGTAGATGCCGGCGACCAGCGCAGTCGGCAAGGGGTGCGGCTGCGGTTGAGGGGGATTGTTGATTGCATTCAATGCACCGCTGGACGGCGCAAGGTCCCCGATGGCCCCGAATACGGTTTGACCGGCCAACTGGACGGAGCTGAAGGCGTAGTTTCCTCCGAGCGCTAGAACGCCTCGGGTACACGCATTCTGAGGAAGGAGCAGATTGGCGGCCAGCGGCGAGCCTAAATGAGGGGTATCTATCGTGATCAGCTTGTGAATCAGCCCCTGGCCAAAGGCCGTCTGGCTCGAGTACTCAGGCAGCAACGGAAAAGTTCTTGCAATGTCGCCGCCCATGCTGTGGCCCACAACATCAGCTTGCACAGCGGCCACTGGCACACCGGCCGGATTTGTGCCCATCTTGAACCCGGTATTGATCCAGCTCAAGCTCGAGCGCAAGGCTCGGTCGGCGTTATACCGGAATCCTAGCGAATTTGCCGCAGCGCGGGCCACGTTCTGGTAATTCGGATTGGGGCTTGAAATCAGTGCTCCAACGCCATAGTTATAATTGACCCGGCCGACGGAAAACCTGGAGTCCGCCGACTGGGCGCCAGTCACCAATGGGCCAAAATTGTCCCAGTTTCTCATGTTGCCCCATAGTCCATAAATTAGGATGATAGGTGACCTTATGATCGTAATCGACTGAGTTATGGGAGGCGTGTTGGCTGTGATGTCTTGAATTTGGAGTGAAACGGCTCGGCAACCCAACTGATCGTCGGTCTTGGTTGAGCCCTGGCAAGTTCCTGATTTGAATCCCGAGCCGGTTGGCCTCGCGAAATCGACGGGAGCGCGGTACACAGCAAAAGCATGTGCCGTTCCGTTGGAGTCCGCGGCCCCTGCGGTTACGGTGAGTTGTCCCGACGAAAAACTTGTTCCTCCTGGAGAATCGAGGGCGCCATCTTCACTTGCGATAATGTTTGGGCCGGAGAGTCCTTGGTCGTCAAGCAGGGTCGCTGTGAATTGGTGCCCGGGGCTATCGGTGTCAATTCTTACGACGAGCTGCGTCACTCCATCCGCAGCAACACCACTGACTGCGCGCCCCTTGGTTAATAGACTCTGTAATTGACTGCTGGTCTTAACGGCATTCCCATTCACCAGGTCCGGCACTGGATCTACCAAGATTATGGCTAGGACTGGTGCAGTGACGGTTATTTGGTCGGCCAGCGTGAATGGTGGTTGCGAGTCGACGCATACTGATCCGGAGAGTTGCTGTGGGCCGCCCGCGCAGAGAAGAGGTGGAGGGGTACCAGGCCCGATGTAGGCCGGGCCCTGCGCATTCCAAGACAGGGAATAGAACGCGCAATAAGTACCCGGGGCGAGACCGCTCACGTCGACGGTATACCCTGTACTCATACCCGCAGTCAAAACGGTATTGGACGGTGGTAAAACGGTGCTACTTACGACCGTCACCCAGGGTTGCTGAGAAGAGAAATTGTAACTGAGCAGGGTGCAGCTCGTCCCGCAGCTGACCCCATTAAAAAGAAATCCGTGGAAGACTGGAGGAGAATTGGCGGGGATCGCTGGCAACTGCCTAGTGTTTGGGCCGGAGGGAGAGGTTTGTGCCGTGGCGCGCTCGGCGGTTGCACCTATTCCGAACAAGACCAGTGCCGCAGTGGCGGCCGGCAATCGAGGCAGCCGCCTTGCTACATGATGGCTTAGCCTCCCTGCTTGGCAAGAGTTTTTCATCTTTAGGCTCCAGTGGCTATATACATGTGCGATGTTTCATCTCAAGCGGGTTTCCGTCGTCCTGGATGGCTTCTGGCCGGGCAGTCCGGTCGAGTCGGAGTAACGCACTTATAACGTACGCACATTTCTATTGTCAAGATAAAGCAACCTGAGCTATCCGCCCGTGAGAGGCATGGATGGGCTGCAGCGCATGGGACAGCGTTCGGGCCTAGCGGCGGAACTCGGGAAGGATCTTGTGTTTATAAATGTCGAGGGTTTTTTCTTCGTCGCCGGACATCAGATAGATATTGAATTGCGTGACGCCGACTTTGCGCAAGCGGTCGAGCTTTTTGCGGTGCTCCTCGATGGGGCCGATGAGGCAGAAGCGGTCCACAACTTCATCGCTGACGAAATCGGCGTTGTCGCTGCCGACTTCGCAATGGTGGAGATAATCGTACTTGCCGCGTTCCTTCACGAAGGAGGTGAGCGCGGGGGGCAATTCTTCCGGTTTGTATTTGGAGATGAGATCCATCACGTGATTCGAGACGAGGGCGGGAAACCAGCGAACGTGCTCGCGCGCGGTTTTCAGGTCGTCGGAGGCCCAGACGGGCGCGGCGGCCATGACTTCGAATTTGCTGAAATCGCGGCCGGCTTCCTTTGCGCCCTCGCGGACGAAGCCCAGGCACCAGTCGATCAAATCAGGGTCGGCAAACTGGAGAATCACGCCGTCGCCGATGCGTCCCGCGGTGCGAAGCGCCTTGGGGCCGTAGCCCGCAACCCAGACGCGGGGAACTTCGCCGCTGGCCCAGGGAAATCTGGTCAGCACGCCATCCAGGTCGACGGTTTTGCCGGCGTTTAAGTTACGGAAGATGCGCACGAATACTTCCAGGTTTTCAAGGGTGGTGGGTTTCTTTCCCAGCACGCGCCGCGAGCTGTCGCCGCGGCCGATGCCGAGCTCCATGCGTCCATGAGAGGCGAGATTGAGCGTGGAGAACAAGCTGGCCGAAACGGTGACATCGCGGACGGCGGGGTTCGTGACGCAAGTGCCGAGGCGCATGTGCTTGGTGTTGGCGGCCATGAGGGTGAGGAGAGGAAAAGGTTCCTTCCAGATGACATGGGAATCGAAGATCCAGCCAAAAGCGAAGCCGGACGATTCGGCCTGACGCGTGAGGCTCAGGATGCGGTCGATGGAGATATCAGGCTTGATGGTGATGCCGAAATCCATGGATGAATTCCCTCCTCAGCCGGCAGGCTCGGCGACCGCCTCCACCCGGCTGGTCAAGAGCGAGTAAAAGGAAAAACTAACGAGGAAGCCCACAAACCAAGCGTAATTGTACAGCACGCGCAACGGCGGAACCGCCAAGCCGACAAAAGCGACGCCAGCGCCGGCCGCGAGCGCCGTGACGGCATTCCAATTGAACCCGCGCGAATATTCGTACTGGCCGTCGCGCTGGTAAAGATCCTCGACGACGAGGATTTTCTTGCGCACGACAAAATAATCGCAGATGAGAACTCCGGCAATCGGGCCGAGAAAGCCGGAGTAGCCGACGAGCCAGCCGAAAATATAGCTGCCGTAGTCCGCCATCAATTTCCAGGGCTGCATGACGATGCCCATGAGGCAGGTGATCAGGCCGCCGGTGCGGAAACTGATGCGGCGCGGAGAAAGATTCGAGAAATCGTTGGCCGGGGAGACGACGTTGGCGGCGACGTTGACGTTGAGCGTGGCCATGAGCAGGGCGATCATCGCCAAGACGACCGCCCAAGGATTTCCAAGGCGTTGGAGGACCGCGACGGGGTCCCAGAGGGCCTGGCCGAAAATGATGGTGGTGGCGGAGGTGACGGCGATGCCGATGAAGGAATAGAACGTCATCGTGGCGGGCAGGCCAAGCGCCTGGCCGACGATTTGATCACGCTGACTGCGAGCGTAGCGCGTGAAGTCCGGAATGTTCAGGGAGACAGTGGCCCAGAATCCGACGACGCCGGTGAGGGAAGGAACGAAGAAGCGGAAAAATTCGGCGAAGGTCTGAAATTTCGATGGCGTGGCAAGCATGGGGCCGAAGCCGCCCGCTTTCTGGCGCGCCCAAAGAAGCAGAGCAAAACCGATGACAAGCAGGAACGGAGCCGAGATGCCCTGCAGGAAGCGAATAGTTTCTATGCCGCGCAGAATCACGAGCACATTCAGCAGCCAAAAGAAGAGGAAACAGATCGCCGCGCCGTAATGAACTTTGGCCCACGCCGGCGCCAGGGCCACGATCATGGCGTTGATGGCCTCGCCGCCAATCCAGGTCTGAATGCCGAACCAGCCGCAGGCGACCAGCGCGCGGAGAATGGCGGGAATATTGGCGCCGAGAACGCCGAAGGAGGCGCGGGCAAAAACGGGAAAGGGGATGCCGTATTGCGCGCCCGCATGCGCGTTCAAAAGCATGGGAATCAAGACCAGCACGTTGCCGAGAAAGACGGTGAAGAGCGCTTGTTTCCAGTTCATCCCGCCAGCGATCATTCCGCTGGCCAGCATGTAGGTGGGAATGTTCACGCTCATGGAGATCCACAGGGCGGCGTAGTTGTAAGTGCGCCAGCGGCGGCGCTCGCGGGAGACCGGGGCGAGGTCCTTGTTGTAAAGGGAGCTGCGCTGAATGGTTTCCGCGCGAAGCGCGCCGCTTTGAATTTCACTCATCGAGAAGCTTCACCCCATGTTCACTGACAAACCGCATGCGCGCTGTTTGCCAAGATGAAAGCCAGTTCAATTGGCTGCTTCGGAGCTCTCCACGGCGCGCGTGCGGGTGATTTCGCCATAGGATTCCGGGCGGCGGTCACGATAAAACTGCCAGGTGTCGCGGACTTTCTGAATTTCATCGAGGTTCAAGTCGGCGACGAGCAGTTCGTCTTTATCGCGGCTGGCTTGCGCGACGATTTTGCCGCGCGGATCGCAGAAATAGCTCTTGCCGTAGAATTCGCCGATCTTCCAAGGGGCTTCGACGCCGACGCGGTTGATGGCGGCGACGAAGTAAGCGTTGGCGACGGCGTGAGCGGGCTGCTCGAGCTCCCAGAGATATTCGGAGAGGCCGGCGACGGTGGCGGAGGGGTTGTAAACAATCTCCGCGCCGTTGAGCCCAAGGATTCGCGCGCCTTCCGGGAAGTGGCGGTCGTAGCAGATGTAGACGCCGACGCGAGCGTAGCGGGTCTGGAAAACGGGATAGCCGGCGTTGCCGGGAGTGAAATAAAACTTTTCCCAAAAACCCGGGTGACAGTGGGGAATGTGGTGCTTGCGGTATTTGCCAAGGTAGCGGCCGTCGGCGTCAATGACCGCAGCAGTGTTGTAGTAGACGCCAGCCATTTCGACTTCGTAGACGGGCACGACGAGCACCATTTGGTGTTTCTTGGCGAGCTTTTGCATCAGCGAGACGGTGGGGCCGTTGGGGACGCGCTCCGTCAGTTCGTACCAGCGGGTCTGCTGTTCGGCGCAAAAGTAGGGGCCGTAAAAGAGTTCCTGGAGGCCGAGGATCTGGACTTTTTTCTTGGCGGCATCGGCGATGAGGCGCTCGTGCTTGGCGATCATTTTTTTCTTGATGTCGGGGAGAGAAAACTTTTCCGGTGACCATTCACACTGTGCCTGAATAAGACCACAACGAACCATGCGGGGCATGCGGTACCTCCCGGGGAAACGCAGGCGAAAAGTCTACTCCGCGGGGGTTTACGCTACAAGGACTGGGCTCGCTGAATCGATGCTCCAGGAAAGCGCGCGAACGGATGGAAGGGATCCAATGTGTCGACGTTCGATTGACCGGGTGGATAAATAGAATTACCATCGCGCGCGGAACGGCCCCACCAGGAGCACCAAGATGCGAGGAATGCATGGAAGGACAGGCGTTTTGGTATGGGCGCTCGTATTCACGATTCCGCTGGGCGGTAACGCTGCGTTGGGGCAGGAACATGCGGCAGCCGGCGGGAAGGACACGCTCGGAACCGTGGAGTTCCCGGTGTCGTGCGATGCGGACGCTCAACAGTGGTTTACTCGCGGAGTCGCGCTCCTGCATTCCTTTACGTACGAAGAATCGGCGGAGTCATTCCGTACTGCCGCGGCCAAAGACCCGCGCTGCGCTATGGCGCACTGGGGCCTGGCGATGACAGAGTACCATCAGCTGTGGGAGCCCTACGCGGGGCCAGCGGAACTGAAGCAAGGCTCCGAAGAGATCAGGGCAGCCCGGGAATTGAAGGCGGCAACGCTGCGAGAAAAGGATTACATCGAGGCTTTGGGCGTCTTTTATGAAGGGTGGGAGCAAAGAGACCACGCAACGCGTGCCAAGGCATACAGAGACGCGATGCAGGGGGTGCACGAGAGGAACCCGAAGGACCAAGAAGCGGGGGTCTTCTACGCGCTGGCCTTGATCGCCACTGCGCCTCCCGAAGACAAGAGCTACGCGAACCAACGCCAAGCAGCGGCCCTCCTCGAGCCGGTGTTCGTAGCGCGTCCAAATCATCCGGGCGCGGCGCATTACCTGATTCACGCCTACGACAATCCTGTGCTGGCAGCGCAGGGCGTTGCAGCCGCGCGGGCGTACTCAAAGATCGCCCCGGACCTTCCGCACGCGCTGCACATGCCTTCACACATTTTCACGCGGCTGGGAATGTGGGAAGAGTCGATCGCCTCAAACATCGCATCCGCTTTCGCAGCGCGAAGGCATGGAGACCAAGGAGAGGAATTTCATGCCTTCGATTATCTGACTTACGCATATCTTCAATTGGGCAAGTACGGCGATGCCGAAAGAATCAGGGATCAACTTCCAGCCATGCAGAATGAGAAGTCGTCATCGCTGTTCAAAAGCAATTTCGCGAAGGCGGCGATAAAAGCCCGATGCGCACTGGAGCAGAAGCATTGGACGGAAGCGGAAAATCTCGTCCCTGAACCCGGCATACAGCCTCAGGTCGCGGCCATCTACCATTGGGCGGCGGCCCTGGGGGCCGCGCACACCGGACACCTGGAGGCCGCTCGGCAACACGCGGAGGAGGTGCGCCAGCTTGCAGGAAAATTGCGAGAGAAAGGCGACGCGTACTGGAGCCAACAAGTGACGATTCAAGGGGAGGAAGCCGGAGCATGGATCGCGTTTGCCGAGCATCGAACGGGGGAGGCAGTGCGAATGTTGCGATCGGCGGCGGACCACGAAGATGCCACGGAAAAGCATTCCGTAACGCCCGGGGCGATCCGTCCCGCGCGCGAATTGCTGGGAGACTTGCTAATGGAATTGCACGAACCAAGGGAAGCACTTGTGGCCTACCAGAAAGTGCTGTCCGTAGCGCCGGGACGGCGTAACGCCGCGAACGGAGCGGCTGAAGCGGAGCGTTTAGCGAGGTCGCAGCCGCCGGACGCCCAGCAGTAGCGGGAACCGCTTGCCATGGAGCGGAACCGAGGATTCGCGGAGAAGTTCGATTGAAATGTCCGTTGGGCAGGTAAATTTGCGGGGGGAGTAGAGCTTTTTTACCCGGAATTCATTCGACAGGCCATTGAAAATAAAGGCTTTAATAATGGCCTGGAGGTTGCATCCATAAAGCCGGTGGGGGAGGCGAGCCGAGGATCCCTTTAGGGGATTGAGGGCTGGGCCGGTTCGCTACTCCCCCCTTTTTATTTTCGCCGACAGGTGACCCGGAATTCCCTCCGGACCCGCACCGACCAACCCAAATAACACCCCGAAAGAAACCGAACACGGCGAAGGTGTGTCTGTCAGGTTGCAAGTTGGCACTCAGGAAAAAGTCAAAGAGAACTAGGCCTGGTAAAGGGCTGCGTGGGGGGCGAGGCGGGTCTCGCGGGGCGGCCGCGTGGTGTAGTCCGTAAGCGTGAGGCCCAGCATGATGGCCAGCCAAAAAATCGAGCAGATGATGACAAGATGAGTGCGCTTGGGGCTGTAACGGGCGTGCATGAAGTAGAGAACGACGAGAGTCGCTTTAATAGTGGCGATGCCGAGGGCGATGACGATATTGAACGGGCCAAAATTCTGGAAGGCCGCCCAGACGGTGATGCCGGTTCCGGCCATGAGCGACAGAAAAATGGCGGCATAAATTTTTGGCGAAACGATGTGCTCGGACACGCGTTGCTCTCCCAAACTCTCCTAGCGATGCCTGTCAATCAGATATAACAACGGGAACAGGTAGATCCAAACGATATCGACAAAGTGCCAGTACAAACCCACGATTTCGACGGGTGTGTTGTACCGCGGCGTGAAGCGGCCGGCTAATGATCCCTTGATGAGCCAGAGGAGCAGGCCCGCGCCGACGATCATGTGCAAGGCGTGGAGGCCGGTCATGCCAAAGTAGAGCGAAAAATAGAGCTGGGCATGGGAGTTGAGGTAGGGATCCCGGGCAAACGCCTTCTGGAGCTCTTCTTTTTCCGCAGCAATTTCCTTGGGGTCGTCGGCGGGCGTGGGATGCTCGCTGCGATAGCGGATGTCGAAGCCGTGGCCGGGAATGAGATGGTGGTCGAATTTCTGCTTGTATTCGATGACCTTGACGCCCAGGAAGACGGAACCCAGGGCAATGGTAGCGATGAGAAAGAGCGTGACGAGCCGCTTCTTGCCAACCTGCGCCGACCAAACCGCCATGGCCATGGTCAAGCTGCTCATGATGAGCACGACGGTGTTGAAGCCGCCGAGCTTGATGTCGAGCGTGTTGCTGCCGACGCCGAAGGCCGCGAAGTAATAGTGGCGGTTGACGGTGTAGGTCATGAACAGGCCGCCGAAGAACAAAACTTCGGTGACCAGGAAGACCCACATGCCGAGGGCAGCGGAATCCTTCTGCTGTTCGAGCGTTTCGAATTGTCCGTAAAGATCTCCGGTGCGATGCACTCGGCACTCCTCTTTTCATTCAGATGAAGGCGTCGAACTGCACACCATGCGGCGGGGCGCCCGGCAATTCCAGACGGAACAAGCCCATCCGCAAAACTCAATCCAGCAAACTAATCATCTCCGTGAGCCGGGGCCGGCGAGGGGCTATCCGCCGCCAAGCCAAGATCCGGCCGGTTCTTATAGTCGTAAGCCTCCCAGGTGACTTCCGGCGTGACATGGAAATTTTCCGTGGGAGGCGGTGAAGCCGTCTGCCACTCCAGGCCCGTGGCCGGCCAGGGATTCGGCCCGGCAACTTTGCCGTAGCGCATGGACCAGATCAGGTAAATCATCGGCAGCAAGTAGCCGATCGCCAGAATGGAGGCGCCCGCGGTGGACATGACGTTGAGCACTTGGAATTCCGGCGGATAGGTGTGATAACGGCGCGGCATGCCGAGATAACCAAGAATGAATTGCGGAAAGAACGTCAGATTGAATCCGATAAACAAGATCACGGCCGCGAGGCGCGACAGAAATTCCGGGTAGAGCTTGCCGGTAATCTTCGGCCACCAAAAATGCAAGCCGCCGACATAACCCATGACCGCGCCGCCGACCATGATGTAGTGGAAGTGGGCGACGACAAAATAGGTGTCATGGATGTGAATGTCCAGGCCGAGGCAGGCGAGGAACAGTCCCGTGAGGCCGCCAACCAGGAAGAGGCCAATGAAGCCGAGAGCATAGAGCATGGGCGTGTCCCAGGAGATCGAACCCTTGTAAAGCGTCGAGGTCCAGTTGAAGACCTTGACGGCCGAGGGAATCGCAACCAGGTAGCTAAGGAACGAGAAGGTCAGCGCGGCGTAAACGGATTCACCGGTAACGAACATGTGGTGCGCCCAAACGAGAAAACCGATCACGGCGATGGCAATACTCGAGCCGGCGATGAAGGAGTAACCGAAGATGGGTTTGCGCGCGAAGGTGGGAATGATTTCGCTGATCACGCCCATGGCCGGAAGAATCATGATGTAGACGGCCGGATGCGAATAGAACCAGAAGAGATGCTGGAACAGAATCGGATCTCCGCCCATCGCCGGATTGAAAAAGCCCAGGTGAAACATGCGCTCGAGGCCGGCCAGGAGCAAGGTGATGGCCACGACGGGAGTGCCGAGAATCATTACCAAGCTGGTGGCGTAATGGGCCCAAACAAACAGCGGCAGCCGGAACCAGGTCATGCCGGGAGCGCGCATGGTGTGGATCGTGACGATGAAATTGAGGCCCGTAAGAATCGAGGAGAAGCCGTTGATAAAGATGCCCAGGACGGCTGGAGTAACCGCGGAATTCGAATAAACGCTGCTAAGCGGCGTGTAAAAGGTCCAGCCGGTATCAAGGCCGCCGGTGCTGAAGGAATAGAGCACGAAGCAGCCGCCGATGACGTAAATGTACCAGCTCAGCAGATTGATTTTGGGAAAGGCCAGGTCCTTTGCGCCAATCATCATGGGAATCAGGAAATTCCCAAGAACGGCGGGAATGGACGGGATCAGGAAGAAGAAGATCATGGCCACGCCGTGCATGGTGAAGAGCTTGTTGTAAGTTTCCGCCGTGACCAGATACCCGGCGGGCGTGAGCAGGTGGATGCGAATCATGGTGGCGAAAAGGCCGCCAACGAAAAAGAAGAACGTGACCGAAGCGAGATACAGCAGAGCGATGCGCTTGTGATCGGTGGTGAGGAGCCACGAACGAATGCCGTAGGTAGCGTTGAGATAGTGTTCGCGCGGCAGCGTGTGTGGCGGCGCAGTAGTAGGCGTGCTCATACTTATTTCTTCCCCGTGGTCGGCGCAATGCCGGCGCCCTTGGCGGGAACCGGCTGCGACTGCAGAGACTTGATATAGGCGGTGAGAGCGAGAATCTGCTCCTCCGTCAATTGTCCCTGGAACGTGGGCATCAACGGCTGATACCCGGCCACAATTTTCGCGGTGGGCTGGAGAATGGATTCACGAATGTAAGCATCGTCGGCGGTCACGGTCGAGCCATCCGCCAGAAGCACCTTCGCCCCATAGACGCCGTTGAGAGACGGAGCGCGGCCGGTGCCGTTGGCGATATGGCAGGTGATGCACGCTTTTTCGGCAAAAAGTTTTTCTCCGGCCACGGCGGGAATGGCACCAGAGTCCGACGAACCGGAGAGCCACGCGGCGTAATCGGTGGGCTCCATGACGGTGACCCAGCCGCCCATGACGGCGTGGTTCGTGCCGCAATATTGAGAGCAGAAGAAATGGTAGCGGCCGGGCTTGGTGGGACGGAACCACATTTGATTGTAATGCCCCGGCACCACGTCCATTTTCACGCGGAAGGCGGGAACGAAGAAATCGTGGATGACGTCTTCGCTCGCGAGGGTCAGGCGGACGTTGCGGCCCACAGGAACGTGCAGCTCGTTGATTTCCCTCAAGCCGTTGGGCTGCTGGATCTTCCACATCCATTGCTTGGCGATGACGTAGATGTCCAGAGTGTCTTCCGGCATGCGGCGGTAGTCGACGTAGATGATCGCGCCCCAACTGAACATGGCCATGGCCAGGATCAGCGGGATGATCATCCACGCGGCTTCGAGCCGCGAATCACCGTGAATGGGAGTACCGACTTCATTGGCTTCCTTGCGGCGGTATTTGAAAAAGAAAAAAATGATGGCCACGGTGACGCTGACAGCGAAAAAAAGACAGACAGAGATGATGAAAAGCATCAGGCTGTCCACATGCGGTGCAAAGTTGGACGCCTGTTCCGGATACAATGGCAATTGCGACTGCACGATTTAGTGTGCTCCTCGTTCAATCCCGCCACGAAGCGGGTGACGCAAATTTCGGGACGCCGCCGCGAGTTCACGGCGCCGGAATATCAGAATTCCTCCGACAATCAAGAGAATCGTCAGGACGCCGCCGAGGCGGATGATCTTGAGAATCGAAGCGCTGTAGGTAGCGGAACTGGGATCGTAGTGATAGCAATACAGCAAAACGTGATCGATGGGGGATCCGATTTTTCCCGCGGAGGCATCGACGAGGCCGAGGCGCATGTCGCGGCCGGGATACTCGACGCCATAGAAATAGCGCGAGATGCGTCCGTCCGGAGTGAGAATCATCACCCCGCTCGCATGAGCGAAGAGATTCGATTTCTCGTCAAAGCGGAAGCGGAAATTCGCCGCCTTGGTGGCCGCCTCAATGGATTCTTTCGAACCCGTCAGGAAATGCCAGCCGGAAGCCGTTTCCGGGCGGCGGAAGTGGGCGAGGTCTTTCTGCTTCTTTTCGGCGGCCATTTCGGGTGTCTCGCGGGGATCGAAGCTGATGAAAACGACTTGGTAGTCGCGGCCGGGATTGAAGGAAAGCATGCGCAGCGTGCCGACGACACCCTGCTGGATCTCGTCGCAGAGCATGGGGCAGTTGTAATAAACGAACGCGAGCACCACCGGCTTCTGGCCGAAATACTCGCGAAGCTGCACGTCGCGGCCGGTTTCGTCGCGGAAGTGCAGATCGAGAGGCATCTGGCCATTAAGCGGCGGCTCGAAGCCCACGTTCTCCAAAGCCGGGGGCAGGGTCGCAGCGGTGGGGCCAACATTGCTGGGAATGGTCTGCGCGTGCAGAGCGCAGGAAGCCAGCAACAGGGCCGGGATTGCAATCAGGATTCGTGCTTTCTTCATTTCGTTACTTCTTCTTCTCCGCCGGCGGCGCGGTGACCGCTGGCAAGCCTTTCTCCGCGATGATCTTCATCGCGTCCTTCACGGGAATCTGCGCTACGCCGGAAGTCTGGTCGATCCAGCGGGTCTGCTCGTTGGCCTCGGTGTCAGCCTTTATCTTGTCCCGCAAATCCTGTTGAGGATCGGTTTCATGGCCGGGCACGCCCTGCAGGCGCGGTTCCGGGGGCAGCGCCCGGTAATCGGGGCCGAGAGCCGCGCGGGAGGGCGGCGGGGGCGTGTCGTGAGAGGCCGCATAATTGGTCGTAAAGCGCAGGATGTAAACACAAATCACCGCGGAAGCGACGGTGGCCAAGCCGAGGGCAAAAAGATATCCGTAGATGGCGCGGGCCTTGATGTCGCGCTCTTCGAAAGATACGTCCGTGTGGCGCGGCGCCTGGCCCGTATCGTGGGACTTAGTGCTCATGGTTGGCAATGGCCTCCGCAAGTTTGGGGTCGCCCAGCGGGAGAAGCGGCTGCTGCTTCAAATTGATGGCAAACAGGAAGAGCCACAGCCCGATCAGCCCGATGGGCAGAAGAAAATCGAGAGCGCTGAGGGCCACATGATTCTTGCTGAATTCAGGACGCGTCATCCAGAAGAGATCAACGACTCGCATGATGATGAGCCAGATGGCGACTTTGGGCAAAAGCTTCGGGTTGCGCTTCAAATTGCGCGAGAGCAGCAGGAAAAACGGGACAAAGAAATGAAACACCAGTACGATGACCGCGACGACTCCCCAGCCACCGTACAAGCGCGAGCGGTAGAAGCTGATTTCTTCCGGCTGGTTGCCCGACCAGATGATGAGGAGCTGGGAGAAGTCGAAGTAAGCCCAGAGCATCACAAAAGCCAGAAGCAGCTTGCCGAGATCATGCAAGTGGCGCTTCTGAATGAGCCCGGCCATGGGCTCGCTGCGGGAGAGCAGCACCACGACGGCGATCATGAAGGCCATCGAGGAGATGAGCTGGCCCACGACAAAAAGAAAACCGTAAATGGTGGAGGCCCAGTGAGGCGAGATCGACATCACCCAGTCGATGGCCGCGAAGCTCATCACAAAAACGTAGAGGATAATGCCCGGACCAGCGAGCATTTTCAGGCGGCGGCGCAATTGGCGATCCGATTTGTTGACGTCCTGCTGCTTCGACCAGGCGTTAAAGACCAGCATCAGGACAAGCCACACGAAGAAATAGACGACCGCGCGGGTCAGAAAGCCGCGCTGGGTGAGATAGGTCTGCTGGAAAGCGGAGAGCGGCTCTTCCTTGACCCTCTCCGGGTCAAGCCAGGCGGAATAGAGAGACCGCATCCCCATCACGATCGGGATGAAGAGCACCAAGACGAGCCAGAGGTTGCGCGTGGCCGCCTCCAACGGGCGGCGAATGACGATCCCCCAATGGCCGCCGGTGAGGTGCTGAAGCATCAGCAAGCCGAGGGAGCCGAGCGACAGGCCGAGGACCAGCAAAAAGGCCATGAGATAGGAATGGTAGAACTGATCGGGCGAGCGGAATCCCGCAATGGCGCCCCCCGCGACGCCGATAACGCCGGCAATGAGCCCGCGCTGCTGCAAGCGAGCGACGCTGTCCGGCGCCTGATATTCCTGCGCAGCCATTAGTAGCTGCCTCCTGTCGAATCCTTCATGGTTCCCGTTTCCGGCTTCTTTTCCGCACCGGGTTTCTCGCTGGAAGAGCCGCCCTGATTCAGCTTCTCGCGGAGGTCCGCGGGAAGATCGGCCACTTTTGCGTTGCGGCTGAGCTGCAGCGCCCGGATGTAAGCGATGATGGCCCAGCGATCGCGCGGAGGAATCTGCGCGGAATAGCCATACATCGCGCCGAAACCATTCGTGATGTTGTCGTAGAAGTAGCCGTTGGGCGCCTGACGGAGGCGGTCTTGATGATAGCTGGGCGGGTGCTTCATGCCGCGCATGGCCACCATGCCGTTGCCGTCGCCCTGCAAGCCGTGGCAGGGGCTGCAAAAAATCTTGTAGCGCTCTTCCCCGCGGTCGAGGAGTTCCTGATTTACAGGAAGCGGGAAAGTGTTCGAATCCTTGGGAACGAAAAGCGCATCGGCGGCGATCGCGCCACGCGCAACGGTGTTTTCGACGAGCGGGCGCTCCGAGCGGCCATCGTCAAAGAAGCTGGAGGGCGAAAGCGCCTTGTTCTTCGGCTGATTGGCCATGTCTTGGCGCAAATACCGGCAGCCGGCGGTGAGGAACAGACACGCTACGGCGCACGCCGTCACCAGGAAGCGCGAGGCGTTAATCATCCTGCACCTCGCTGACGCGCTGCGCCTGAAGCCCCTGGAGGAAGCGGGTCGTGTCCGCGAGACTGAATTTCGGATCGCGCGCCTCGATGCAAAGGAAAAAGCGGTCGTTGGACGCATGTTTCTGAAAACGGTCGTCGTTGAAGAGCGGGTGATAAGGCTGCGGCAGCTTGTTCAAGGCCAGCATGCCCAGAACGGCGAAGGTGGAGGCACCGAGAATCGTGAGTTCGAATGTGACAGGAATGAAGGCCGGCCAGCTATTGAGCGGCCGACCGCCAATATTCATCGGGTAGCTGCTGGCGCTCACCCAAAGTTGAAAGAAGAATCCTGTCAAACCGCCGCCGAGCCCGCCGAGAAGCGTGAGCTGTGGCACGAAATTGTCTTTCCAGCGGCCCAGGCCAAGCGCTTCGGACAGGCCTTCCACAGGAAAAGGCGCGTAGGCGTCGATGTGGCGATAGCCCGCCTCGCGGACTTTTTCCGCGGCCTTCAGCAGTTGAGCGGCGGTCTCGAACTCACCCAGCACGCCGTAAGTGTGTGAGCGTTGCTCCATTATTCTTGATCCTCTGACGTATGCGCCACCAGTTCGCGCATTTCCGCGATGGAAATCGCCGGCAGAACGCGGACGAACAGGAAAATCAAGGTGGTGAAGAAACCTAGAGTACCGATAAACGTGGCCCAATCCCAAACCGTTGGGGAGTAACGACCCCAGGCGGAAGGCACGAAATCGCGCGTCAAGCTGATGACCACGATGACGAAGCGCTCCAGCCACATGCCGATATTGACGATGATCGACATGACGAAGAGGACCGCCACGTTGGTGCGCATCTTATGGAACCACAGCAGTTGCGGCGTCAGGATGTTGCACAAAATCAGCGCGTAGTAGAACGGCGCGTAAGGACCGTGAAGACGTTGCTGGACCAGAAAGACGTCAAACTTGTTGCCGCTATAGAGCGACAGGAAAAATTCGAAGAAGTAGCCGTAAGCGACAATCAATCCGGTGGCGAGCATGACCTTGGCCATGTTCTCCAGGTGGCGCATGGTGATGAAGTCCTGCAGGTCGTACGCCTTGCGCAGCGGAATCGCAATCGTCAAAACCATCGCAAAACCGGAATAGATAGCGCCGGCAACGAAATACGGCGGGAAGATGGTGGTGTGCCACCCCGGCACGATGGCGATCGCGAAATCGAAGCTCACGACCGTGTGCACGGAAAGCACGAGCGGCGTCGCAAGGCCAGCCAGAAGCAAGTAGGCCGATTGGTAGCGGTGCCAGTGGCGCGCTGAGCCTCGCCAGCCGAACGAGAGCATGCCATAGATAATCTGTCTTGGTTTTGTGTTCGCTCGGTCGCGAAGCGTAGCCAAGTCGGGAATCAGGCCGACGTACCAGAAGAGCAGCGAAACTGTGCCGTAGGTAGAAACCGCGAAGACGTCCCAGATCAGCGGGCTGCGGAACTGCGGCCAGATGCCCATGGTGCTGGGATAGGGGAACATGTAAAAGGCCATCCACGGACGGCCGGTGTGGATCAGCGGAAAGATGCCGGCGCAAGCAACCGCGAAAAGCGTCATGGCTTCCGCGAACCGGTTGATGGAGGTGCGCCACTTCTGGTTTAGCAGAAACAATATGGCGGAAATCAGCGTTCCCGCGTGGCCGATACCGATCCACCAGACGAAATTGACGATCGCAAAGCCCCAGCCGATGGGGACGTTGATGCCCCAGATGCCGACGCCCTTAATGATCAGCCATCCGATCGCGATGGTCATCATCCCCAGGAGGCTGAAGGCAATCGCAAAGCCCGTAAACCAGCCGAGCGTGGTGGGACGCGTCAGGACGATCGCGCTGATCTTGTCCGTGACCGAAGCGTAGGTATGGCCCGGTCCGAGCACCGGCGTCAGCCGGCGAATTTGAGGAGAGTCGAGTGGCGGCTGCCCGGCGCTCATGCCTTCTCCAGTTCAGGATTTGGATTGCGCACGGCGGCAAGATAGGTGGTGCGCGGGCGCGCATTCAGCTCGCCGAGGAGCGTGTAATTCCGCTGCTGCGCTTTCAATTTGGCGACGCGGCTGTTCGGGTCGTTGGCGTTGCCGAAAACGATGGCCTCGGTCGGGCAGGCGGCTTCGCAGGCCGTGACGATTTCGCCGTCGCGGATCGGCCGGTTCTGCTTTTCCGCGTCGATGCGCCCGTTGTTGATGCGTTGCACGCAATAGGTGCACTTTTCCATGACGCCGCGGCTACGAACCGTGACTTCCGGATTGCGCAGAAGCTTGAGTTGCGGCGTCTCCCAATCCTGGAATCGCAGAAAATTGAAGCGGCGCACTTTGTACGGGCAATTGTTCGAGCAGTAGCGCGTCCCGATGCAGCGGTTGTAGACCATGTCGTTCAGGCCTTCGGCGCTGTGCACCGTGGCTCCCACGGGGCAAACCTGCTCGCATGGGGCGTTTTCGCACTGCTGGCAGGGCACGGGCTGGAAGAATGTCGGAGGATTATCGAGCGATGCGTCATAGCTGGACGGATCGTTTGTCGCGGATTGCGCCAGGTAGTAACGGTCCACGCGGATCCAGTGCATTTCACGGCCGCGCATGACCTGATCCTTGCCAACGACGGGAATGTTGTTCTCCGATTGGCAGGCGACCACGCAGGCGTTGCAGCCATTGCAGCTGTTCAAATCAATGGCCATCGCCCACTTGTCGCGGTTGTACGGAAATTCCGCCTCGCCCTTGTAGAGAGAGAGTTCCTTTGGAGGAGGTTCCGCATGCGCGTTGGCGAAATTCGGATTTTTGCGAAATTCCTCGAGCGTGCCGGTCGCCAGGATTTGGCGGCCTTCCATGTTGAAGTGATATTGCGTGCAGGCGAGAGGATAATTGTCGCCCGTCTTTTTGATCTGGCCGCCCGTCGCGGTCCAGAGAGCGTTCGAAACGCGGACCGCATACGCGTTGAAACCCTTGTTCGTCCCCGTGTAGCCGGCCTTCTTGCGGCCATAGCCAAGCGGGAGAACGATGACGCCTTCGGCCTGGCCGGGCAGAATCCAGGCGGCCGCGGTAACTTTGCTGTTCGAAAGCGAAATGTCGATGATGTTGGAAAGAATCTGGCCGTGCTCCCCGCCTCGCGAGGGGATGCTGTGGGTAAGATTGAGTTTCTCCGCGGTCTTCGGACTGACCAGCGCGGCATTGTCCCAGGTCAGTTTTGTGACTGGTTTGGGCAATTCCTGGAGCCAGCCGTTGTTCGCGAAACGGCCGTCGTAGACGCATGGATCAGGCCGGAAGATAAATTCGATTTCGTCAGCCGTTGCAGCTTTCGCGGCGGGCAGGCTCGCGGGATTGAACTTTAGAGTGACATTGCTGGGCGCAAAGGCCGAACCAGCGACCACGCCGTCGTTCAGCGTCTTGCGCCAAAACTTTTCGAAATCGGCCAAAGGATTCGCGGCTTTCAAGCGGTCGCGCAGGGCATCGTAATCCGAGATGCCGGGCTTGTCGCTGAAGGCGGCAAGCACTTCGCGCGCGGAATGCGTGTGATAAAGCGGCGCGATGAGCGGCTGAATCACGGTGACGGTTCCATCGAAGGCGCGGACATCGCCCCAGGTTTCCAGGTAATGCGACTCCGCCACATGCCACTGGCAGTAGTCGGAAGTCTCGTCATAATGCGAGTTGACGTGAATCGAATTGCGAACTTTCTTCAGCTTCGACGTGAAATCAAAATCGTGCGGCGCGGTGTAAATGGGATTGACGCCGAGTATGAGAAGCGTTTCCACGTTGCCGGCATCCATATCGGCGCACAGCTCGCGCAGCGATTCGAGGTGATTGACCGGATGCGCCTCGACCGGTTCGGTGTAGTGCAGCGTTGCTCCGACATTGCCGAGCGCCGCGTTGATGGCGTGCGCCAGCGCATGAACTTCCGCGGATTGCTGTTCACCAGCGACGACGAGTGACGCGCCCTTGTGCTGCTGGAGGTCTTTCGCTACGGCTTCGAGCCACTTTTCCGCGGCGGCCGGGGGTGTCGCGGCGCCGCCCAAACCGAGCTTTGCAGCAAGCGCGCGCGCGAAGAGTTCCACATCTGACGCTCGCAGCGGCAAGTGATGGTCCGCGCTCGCGCCCGTCACGCTCGGAGTCGGTTCGACCACATACAGCCGGTTCATCGTGTCGCTTGGGCCGCTCAACTTGCGGCGCCGCGAAAATTCTTTGGCATATCCGATGTGTCCCGGTCCGCTGCCCAGGAAATCGGAGTCGAGCGAAAGAATGACGTCGGCTTTCCCCGGGTGGTAGACCGTGTTGACGTAGCTTCCGAAAGCCAGCTTCGCGCCCTCGCGCGTGCCGTCGCCGACGGCGGGCTCCCACTGGTGCCATTTGGCTTTCGGATAAAGAGTCAGAAGCGATTGGATCTGTGCGGCAAGCGCCGGCGAAGTGATAATCCCGGTCAGTATGCGGAATCCCTCGCCTCCGGCGCCTTTCGCCTCAGCCGAGATGGCCTGCGCGCTATCCAGGAACGAAGACCAGGTGCGAATCTCGCCGACGTTGGTGACAATCTGCGCGCGGTCCGGGTCATAAAGATTCAGAACCGAAGCCTGCGCAAAAGCGTTCGTCGCGCCGAGGCTTGACGGATGGTCCGGATTGCCCTCGATCTTTGTCGGGCGTCCTTCGTGGCTTTCGACCAGAAGGCCGATGGCATCCGCGCCGAACGGCATCGCCGTCGCGTAATACTGCGGCTTCCCAAGAATCATCCCGTCGGGCTGCTTGACGTACGGAACGATGTGCTGTTCGGGAGCGCGGCCGCAGCCGGAGATCCCCGCAAAGGCCAGCGACGCGGCCATGAGTTTCAGGAAATCGCGCCGGTCAACGGACTCGTCCCACTCCGAAGGCGCCTGGCGTGGAAATTCGCGGTGGAGCAATTCCTCGAACTCCGGATTTTCCGCGAGCTCCTCAAGAGTGCGCCAATACTGCTTGCCGGTCTTCAATTGCAGCTTGGCCCGCACTGCGGCTAAATCCAGCGACTGTTCACGCGGCGTCAAATCCTGCGCCGGTTCGCCGTGGCTCCCGGCGGTCCGGTGGGTGTCGTGATCGTGCGAAGGATCGAAGTGTTCGTGTTGTTCAGGCTCTCGCATACTGTCCATTAGCGATGACAGGTCGAGCAACTGGTCAGCTCGGCCGTTGTCCGGATGTTGTAATCAACCCTCAGCTTGGCGCCGATCTCCGCCTGATTCGAAGGGGCCTTCCAGTCCATGTTGAAAATTTGATCCTTGGTGCGCAGCACTTGCTCGGGATTGCGGTGGCAGTCCAGGCACCACTGCATCAGCAGCGTGTTCGCCTGGAACACCAGCGGCATCTGGTTCACCTGCCCGTGGCATGTCGAGCAGCCCACCCCTTTGTTGATATGAATGCTGTGATTGAAATAGACGAAATCGGCCAGGCGGTGCACTTTGACCCACTCGATGGACTTGTCGGTGCGATAGCTTTCACGGATCGGCTCGAGATAAGCCACGTTGCTGAACAGCACCGAGTGGCAGTTCATGCAGGTCTTGGTCGGAGGAATTCCGGCCACCGCGGAGGATTCCACGCTGGTATGGCAGTAGCGGCAGTCGATGCCGTCATCTCCGACGTGATGCTTGTGGCTGAACTGCACCGGCTGCTCACGGCTCAGGTTCTGCCGCGTCATGTAAGGCGAGCGCGCCACCGCGAGGACCGCGACAAGCGCCAGGCCCCCCAGAAATATGGCGGCGAAAACACTGAACCGGGCGATGAAATTCGTACTACGATGAAAAATCTGGGCCATGTCAATTTCGCACTTTGGCGGGGGGAGCGCTCCGAAAGGGCGCTGCTGACAGGACGACCTACATGCTCAGCGGCAGATGCAAACCCAGGCCAAACGTGACGCGATAGTTTCCAACAAAACTTTCCGGAATGCAACCTTTCCACAAAAATTTGTCCAAAAAAAATTTATACAACGAGGTTGACAAATCGATGGAATTTTGCAAAGTCTTCAAAAAAACCAAATCCTGAAATCGTTCAAACCATTTTGGACAGGTCCACCAGGAGGGACGAAAACGCGTAACGTGCGGCAGTTTATTCCGGCCTCCACAGCGCTCAGCTGCAACAGATTTGCTCCAAGCGTTTTGTTTTGTTAGCTATAAATTTTTCTTGGACACGTTCCAAATGTAAGCGGCCGTGGTATCTTAGAGATACTCTTCGCCGCTTCGTTTTGCGGCGGAGCCTACCCATCTCCGTGCCACCCGGCCAGGTCGGGGGCGACGAATGCCGCTGGGGCGTGGTCCAACCGGTAGGACACCTCACTGTTAATGAGGATGGTGAAGGTTCGAATCCTTCCGCCCCAGCCAATTTCCCGTCTGGTCCTTTTGCGATTTCCCGGCTCAATCCTTGGCCGCGGGCAGGCCCGCTTCCAGCCAGCCTCTCCAGCCGCCGTCCATCGATTCCACGTTGTGGTAGCCCATTTTCTGCAGATTTTCCGCCACCAGCGCGGAGCGGAACCCGCCGCCGCAATAGAGGATCAGCTTGGTGCTGGTGTCCGGCACTTTCTGCTCGATGTCCCGCTCGATGATGCCCCGCCCCATGTGAATGGCGCCGGGAAGATGTCCGTTAGCCCATTCGTGGTCCTCCCGGGTGTCCACAAGAAGAAACTTTTCCCCCGCGTCCATCCGGCGCTTCAAGTCCGAGACATTGGTCTCCTTGATTTTCTTTTTTGCTTCGTTCACCAGTTTCAGGAATTGCGGCGCATGCGCCATCGAAGAACTCCTTCCGAAATGGGATTCGGGCCGAGGATACCATGAGTAGCGCGGCGCCTTTTGAGGCTTGCCGCCCTCCCATCCTCTATCGTAGGAAATCGAAACAGATTTTGCCGTGCGCTACTTCTGCGAGCTCTCGGATTTCGGTTTGTCTGCCGCGCCCTTCTTGCCGAAAGAGCGCACCAAGTTCACAAGGTTCCAGCGCATCTTTTCCGGAGTTCGATCGCCTTCACCACCAAGCATTCTCCCCTTGCCGTTGCTGATGATGTAGAAGAGTTCTCCGTCGGTCATCTTTTCGAGCGTGGAAGGGTCGTGCCAGTCGTGCAGCGTCAGCTTCATCTCCACGGCGAGTTCACCTTTGCCGTCGCCATCCTTGCCGTGACACATGGCGCAGTGATAGCCAAAAAGTTTCCGCGCTTCCGCCAAACCTTCCGGCGTCGGCGCCACCGGGTTTTTCTTGGCGATATCTTCGGGAGTGATCTTGTATTCCGGATTATCCGATTTTTCCTGAGCGGAGCTCTGCTTCGCGGAGACGACTCCGAAACTTGCGAGCAGAAACATGCCCAGAACTGCGAGAGTCCTTCGCATAGCTTCCTCCTGACAGGATGGGCCGGCCGAAGAAGCGGATTCGGCGTGATTGCGAGCGGATTCTACGCCCGGGGGAAGCGGAAGGAAAGCATCAAAAGATGGAAACCGGAGCGGCCTGAAATCGCCGCTTTGATCTGCCGGCTATGGTTTTGGCGGTGTTCCCGGCGCGAGGGACGGCGGTATTTTTCTTGCAGCGGGCACGGAGCACCCACGTTGCGGCTTAGTGTCGCCAAAACCCGCGCGGAACCGGCTCGATTCGCGGACGCGCGTCCGCAATCCATCGATCACCGCTGGAACCGCATCGTGCGGCACGCCACGGATCAAAAAAATGACCAGCGCCGCTTCGCCGGGAGAATCTACGCTCGAACCGATGCCCACGCCCTGCACGCCGGATTGTTTCATCAACTCATCCACATGGGCGGTATGGACGGCCTTCGCGCGGGAAAATTCGCTCTCGGAGATCGCGTAAACCAGTTGCGGGGGCGGCACGGATTTCTCCAGCGTCGCGCTCTCCGCGGCCGAAAGCGCTCCGCGGCGGGCAAACAGGTCTCCTTCGATGATGCGAGTGCGGATGCCATCCACTTCCGCGGGAATGTTCGTGCGCGGCTGCCCGCGCGTGACAAAGAAAAGAATCGCCGGTTCGCCTGGGTTGTCGTAGCTCCCGCCCACGCCCACCGCCTGCACTTCTGGATGCGCCAGCAACTCCGGCGCGTGAGCATCGCGAACGGCGGTGGCCTTTTGCAAGGCCTCTGCGGTGGTTGCAGAGGCTGGAACGGTCAGTGTCGCGGAAGCCGGCTTGAGCGGCAGCGTGCAGCCAATCACCCCGTGCGCCCCTCCGCCCACGAACGTAACGGTGTTTCCGCCGCTCTGGAAGAAATTCAAAACGGCTGAAATGGGGTTGCCTACAGTATCCGTATCAGAACCGGCGTAAAGGAGTGCGACAGGATCGGCCGTGCTCTGCGTGACGATGAGCGAGCCGGAATCACCTTCGGCGCTGAAGCTGCCTCCTGCGACGTCCACCTGATTCGTGTAGGTTTCGGAGAAGGTCGTCCCTGTTCCACAACCCTTTTGGTATTGGACGGAGGTCGAGGTGCTGGTAGAAAAAACGGCAGAACACGTGAGTCCCGTGGAGCGGCCACTCTTCGCCACCTTCATGTTGATGGTCGCCGCAACTCCAGAACCTGCATGTGGTGCGCCGGGCAACGGAACACCGTTCGCGTCGGTTGTCGCCCCGAGGTAGAGGATGTTTCCGTTCAGATCCACGGCCCCGGAAACCACTTGCGCAATCGCGGCATCAATTTTTGGCGCCGCGCCTGTTTCGAGGTTGTAGAACTGAGAAAGATTCGCAACGATGGTCTGGTTCTTGTTGCAGTTGGCATCGATCAAACCAGGCTGAATAATGTTGTTGCCCAATGCGCAATTGGTTCCAAGATCTGTGCACGCGAGAACGTGATTGTCGCTCAGGACGTATTGCGTCCCGCCCCGGGTCACCAATGAACCAAGCGTGCCTCCGCAGCAAGTGATGGTATTGCCGCTCGTCGAGGAATCGTTGGCGTTCCCGCCGCTCGTGCCAAGCTTTACTGGGGTGGACTGAGCACTCTGATTCACAGGCACAATTGTCACGGTTGCAGAACCGCTTGCGCTGGAATTCGCTTGCGACACAGCTGTCACCGTGAGCGTCGTGGTCTTGCTGCCTCCGCTGCCATCGGATTTCGTCGGGACGCCGCTCGGCGCGAAATAGAGACCGCTGCTCGATATGAATCCAAATTGCAAGCTTCCCCCTGCGTGCCATTCACGAACCAATTGACGGCCGTATTCGAGCTGCCGCTCACTGTTGCGGTGAATTGCTGGGTGCCAAAGTTAGAAACCGTCGGCGCAACCGGGGAGACGCTGACGGTCACGTTCGAGGCGGATGGCGTGACGGTGATCGACGCGGATCCCGATTTCGTCGTGTCAGCAACGGAAGTGGCGGTTACCGTGACCAAGGCCGGGTTCGGAACCGTGGCGGGAGCAGTATAGAGCCCCGATGCAGAGATGGTGCCATCAACAGCTCCCCCAACGACAAGCCATGTGACCGAGGTATTCGTTGTGCCTGTGACGGTGGCGGTAAATTGCACGTGTTGCCCAACGGGAACGCTCGCCGTCGCTGCCGACACCACCACACTTACAGAAGTAGCCACGGTCCCGCCACCCCCGCAGGAAACTACGAACTGGAGGATGAACAGGCCAAGAACCAGGAAGAATCCACGACGCATCAGGAGCCTCGATGGGGTGGGGCTTTTTACGCTAGCACAAACAAGTTGGCCGCGCGAGGGATTCACGGCCACGTTTCGAATGTGGGACTGCCCGAAGGGGCAAAAGGGATGCTTGGCCGCTCTTGGAATCTCGCTGCCGCCAATGGCCGCCCCAGCCCGTTCAATCGAGGTCGCGCCAGTTTGGCCCCGCGCCGATTTCCACGACCAGCGGCACGGCGAGTTTGTGGACTCCTTCCATCTCTTCTTGAACCATCTTTTCCAGCTTCTCCCGCTCCCGCGTGGGAGCTTCGAAGAGCAGCTCGTCGTGGACCTGCAAGAATCATCCTCGCTTCGAGCTTCTCTTCCGCCAGGCGGCGGTCAATGGCGATCATCGCGAGCTTGATGAGGTCGGCGGCCGTGCCCTGCAGCGGCGTGTTCAGCGCGGTGCGTTCCGCGAAGTTGCGCAGGTTGCATCTGCGGCGAATTGGATTTCCGGGATGGGCCGGATGCGGCCGAAGAGCGTCTTCGTGAAGCCGCGTCGGCGAGTTTCCGCAAGAATGCGGTCCAGATATTCCTTCACGCCGCGGTAGCGCTCGAAATAGGCCTGGATGAAGCGCGCCGCCTCCTTCTGCTCGATGCCCAGCTGCTGCGCCAGTCCGAAGGGCGAAAGCCCGTAAATAATGCCGAAGTTGATGACCTTGGCGGCGCGGCGGTGCTCGGCCGTCTGCGCCAGCGGGCCCACGCCGAAAACCTCCTGCGCCGTGCGCGAGTGAATGTCCTCGCCGTTGCGGAAGGCTTCAACGAGTACCGGATCCTCGCGAAAAATGCGCCATGATGCGCAGCTCGATCTGCGAGTAGTCGGCGGAAAGCAGCGATCTTTCCCTTCTCCGCGACGAAGGCGGCGCGAATCTGCCGCCCCAGCTCGCTGCGCACGGGAATGTTCTGCAAATTGGGATCGGAGGAGCTGAGCCGGCCCGTGGCCGTGCCGGTCTGGCTGAAGCTGGTGTGCAGGCGGCCGGTCTCCGGATGAATCAGCTTCGGCAGCGCGTCCACGTACGTGGATTTGAGCTTGGCGATTTCGCGGTACTCGATGATCTTGCGCGGGAAGCTCGTGCTGCGCCGCAGCTCTTCGAGAATGTCCGCCGCCGTGGAGCGCGCCTTGGCCTTGCCGCGGCGCGCGAGGGCTGCAGATTCAGCTTGTCGAAAAGGATTTCCGCGAGCTGCGCGGGCGAATTGACGTTGAATTCAGCACCGGCCAGCTTCCAGATCTCTTTCTCCAGGCGGCGGACTTCCTTCTCCATCGCCTGCGACATCTCGTCGAGCGCCTTCGGGGTCCACGCGCATCGCCCGCGCGCTCCATATCGGCGAGCACGGGCGCCAGGGGCAGGTCGATCTTTTCATAAACGCCGGTGAGCTGCTGCTCTTCGACTTGCGCGCGCAGCACGGGCGCCAGCCGCTGCAGATAATCGGCGCGCTCGCCGGGCCGCGCCGGCGAGCATGACGTTGAACTGGCGCAGGACCACGTCCGCGAAGTTGTGATTCGCCGTCGTGGGGCGCAACGAGATAGGAATAAAGCTGCGTGGCGTGCCGGATGTTCGCGGCACCGGGCCGGTGAGAACTGAAAAAGTTTCGGATCGTGCACGATCTTCGGGCGCTTCGCATCGGTGAGTAGGCGGCGCAAGCGCCTTTAGCGACTTCGCCTTTTTCGTCGAGCCAGACGGAATGCCCTTCGCCCGGCCTTCGAGGAAACCTCGATGGAAGCGATGCGCGTGCCGAAGCCTTCGGTTTCGCGTTCGCCCGATTCGAGATTCAGCCAGACGGCGAGCGGCTGCTTCGCGGGAAGCTTTGCGAGATACGCGCGGAATTCGCCGGCGCGCGGCAAATTGCGCGTAATCCGTTTTCGCGGCTGCTCCGAGTTCGCTGGCGCGGACGATGCCACCGCCGCGGAACCAAGCTCCTTGAGCAAGGAATTGAATCCCAGTTCGCGATACAGCTCGGCCAGAGCGGCGATGTCCGGCTCGCGGCGCTCGAGCTGCGTGCAGATCCAGTTCCAGCGGCACGTCCGTGGCAATTGTCGCCAGCTGTTTGGACATCATGACCTGCTCGCGCTGCTGCTGCAGCGCTTCGCGATAGCGTTTGTTGGAAACTTCGTCGGCGTGATCCAGGGCGCTTCTCCACGCTGCCGTATTTCCGGATCAGCTCGGTCGCGCCCTTTTCGCCGATGCCTTTGGCGCCGGGAATGTTGTCGATCGTGTCGCCCATCAGCGCCATCACGTCGATCACTTTTTCCGGCGGCACGCCGAGGATCTCCTCCACCTTCCCGCGTCCACGATGACGTCGCCCTTGGCGCCGCCCGATCCGGTCCGCAGAACGCGCACGCCGCCGTCGACGAGCTGCATCATGTCCTTGTCGTTGGTGACCATCAGCACCTCGAGCTGTTTCTTCGCGGCCTGCGTGGCCAGCGCGCCGATGACGTCGTCGGCCTCGTAACCGTCGAATCTCCAGGATCGGCAGGCGCATGGCTTCGCACAGCTGTCGCACGTAGGGGAGCTGCACGGAGAGATCGTCGGGCATGGGCGGGCGCTGCGCTTTGTACTTTTCAAAAAGCTTGTCGCGGAAGGTCGGCCCTTTCGTGTCGAAAACGATCCCAATGTAGTCCGGCTGGTAGTCCTTCAGCAGCCGCCGCAGGATATTTGAAAAAAGAAACGGCACTTTGGTGGGGACGCCCGAAGGCGCGTTCATGCGGTTCATCGGCGCATAAAACGCGCGATAAATGTGCGCCATCGCGTCCACAAGGAAGAGTTTTTTCGCGGCAGGAGGCATCTGGGCGAGTATAGCAGCAGCGCCCGATGCCTTCACCAAAGGCCGCGTATCAGCGCCCGAGCGCCTTTCGCAGTCACCGGAAGCGGCTGTCATTCTTCTTCTGATTTGGAGTTTTTGACTAAAAACTGAAAACCAAGAACTGCTAACTGACTATCCCGAGCGGTTTCGCCACTTCCGCCAAAATGTCCGCCGCCCGCAGCAGTTGCTCCCGCTTGTGCGCCGCGCTGACGATCGCGCGCAACCGCGCTTTGCCTTCCGCGACAATCGGGTAACCCACGGCGGGTGCGAAGACTCCCGCCTCAAATAGCTTCTTCGAAAACTCAAACGCCTTCGCCGCGTCTCCCACATGAATCGGGATAATCGGCGTCTCGCTCGCTTTGAACTGGAATCCGCGTTTCTTCAATTCGCGCTTGAAAAATTTTGTGTTGGCCCAGAGTTTCTTCACCAGCTTTTCGCCTTCCGGCGAATCCAGCAGCGCGAACGCCGCCTGGCACGCCGCCGCCGTGGCAGGCGGATGCGAAGTCGAAAACAGAAACGGCCGCGCGCGCAGATACAGAAAATCGATCAGGTCGCGTGTCCCGCAGACGTATCCGCCCATCGCTCCGATCGCTTTGCTCAGCGTTCCCACCTGGATGTGCACGCGCCCGTGGCAACTAAAATGGTCGATCGTGCCGCGCCCGCCGCGCCCCAGCACGCCAGACGCGTGCGCGTCGTCCACCATCATGATGCAGTTGTATTTTTCGGCGAGGTCGCAAAGCTCCGGCAGCGGCGCGATGTCGCCGTCCATGGAAAATACGCCGTCCGTGATGATCAGCTTGTGGCCGTTCCAGTTCGCGGTTTCCTGAAGAATGCGCTCGCAGTCCTTGACATCCTTGTGCTTGAAGACCTTGATCGTCGCTTTCGAGAGCCGCGCTCCGTCAATGATCGAAGCGTGATTCAACTCATCGGAAATGATCAGGTCTTCCTTGCCAAGCACCGCGGAAACCGTGCCCGCGTTGGCCGTGAAGCCCGACTGAAACACCACGCACGCTTCCACGTTCTTGAACGCCGCAATCTGCTCTTCCAGCTCCATGTGCACTTTCATCGTGCCGGCGATCGTTCGCACCGCGCCCGCGCCCGCGCCGTATCTCTTCACCGCGTCGAGCGCGGCTTTGCGCAGAGCCTTGTGCGTGGTCAGCCCCAGATAATTGTTCGAAGCAAGGTTGATCACTTCCTTGCCGTCGAAAGTGCACACGGGCTTCTGCTCGCCTTCCAGCACGCGCAGCTTGGGGGCCACGCCCTTTAGCCCGCAACTCATTCAATTGGTCGGTGATGTACTGCAGCGGATTCTGCTTTGAAGTAATCGTTGCCGTATCGGACATGATTGCACTCCTGACGTGGACTCGGCTGGTGGAAGGACTATTTTGCGCCTGCCGGCGGTTCGGAGCAAACCGCTCGCGGACAAACGAGTAAAACTGCCACGGCTAGCGCGGCAAACCGTTCGGGTACAGCAATATTTTTCCGGCCAGCCCACTCTGCAGCTGCGTGAACGCGTTCTCAAATTTATCGAGCGGCTCGCGTTCGCCGAACAGCGGCTCAAGATTCAGCCGCCCGGCCTTCAGCAGCGCCGTCATCTGCACCCATGTCTCATACATCCGCCGCCCGTAAATTCCCTGCACCGTCGCGCCCTTGAAAATTACGTCGTTCACCAAATCCAGCGGCACACTCTCCGTCGGAATGCCGAACAGCGACGCGCGCCCGCCCGCCCGCAGCGCTTTAAATCCTTGCTGGATCGCCGTGGGATTCCCGCTCATCTCCAGCAGCGCATCCACTCCCGTGCCGTTCGTTCCCGCAAGAATTTTTCCGACTACATCTTCCGCCGCAGGATTCAGCACCACGTCCGCGCCCATTTTTTTGGCCATCGCGCGCCGCGGCTCGTTTGTCTCCGTCGCAAAAACCTTCGAGCTGCCGCAAGCTTTCGCTACCGCGATGGACATCAGCCCGATCGGCCCGCAGCCCGTCACCAAAACGGTCTGCCCCGCGATCGGACCCGCGAGCGTCGTATGCACCGCATTCCCCAGCGGATCGAGAATCGCTCCGTAATGTTCGGGAATGGACGCATCCAGTTTCCAGATATTCGACGCCGGAATCTTCACGAACTCCGCGAACGCCCCGTCCTGATCGATCCCAATGATTCGCAGATTCTGGCAAATGTGCGCCTGGCCCAGCCGGCACTGGTGGCAATGTCCGCAGTTCACGTGCATTTCGGCGCTGACGAAATCGCCCGGCTTGACCGCGGCGACCTCGTCTCCCACGCGCTCCACGACGCCGCAAAACTCGTGTCCTAGCGTCAACGGCGGCTTGATGCGCCCTTGCGACCAGCGGTCCCACCCGTAAATGTGCAGGTCCGTGCCGCAAATCGAAGCCGCTTTCACGCGCACCAGCACGTCCGTCGGCCCAATCGCCGGCACCGCGACCGTATCCATCTGCAAGCCCTTAGCTGCCTGCATCTTCCGCAACGCCTTCATCGTCGTCGCCATCTGCCTCAGTCCTCGATCAACGCACAAGTCCCCGATGCTAGCACACGGCGTTCAGGCCTGCGTAGCATGGTGTCCTATTCCCGTCATTTCGAGCGAAGCGAGAAATCTCTCCGCGTTCCTGCCATCGTTTACCTCACCTGCTCCACCACCATCTCCACCGGCACCGGCCCATACTCCGCCGACACCGCATCGCGTGCCTCCGGCATTCCATTCGAATGCATATTGAATACATACTTGACATAAAGGGTATATTCGTGGTAGCATTCATTTTGAATTTCAGCTGCCATCTCCGACTGTCCCCCTCTTATTTTCTCCGGCGAATCTCCGTCTCCCCGACGCTCTCCTCTAATAACTCGTTTGCATTCATATTCTTAGAAGACCCCCTTCCTCTAACCCTAATGGAATCACATTCTTGCAAAAACCAAGGGGGGGTGGCGGTACACTTTCCTACTCTATCGGCCGTCAGCTTCCGTCACAGTCATCACCGTGACGAAAATTCCGCCCCCCGCAACTCTTTTCAAATCAACACTTACAGAATTGCGCCGCCACCGTGACGCCGTAAGTGCTTTAGAATCCGCTCTTACGAAACAGGATTATTCCCTTGACAAAAGTAAAGGGAGCAGCCATTCTGCCGCACGGGGGGCGAAGTGAAGCCCCCGAAAAAACCGCGCGGCAGGAGATACATGACGGTAATCATCGCAAAGCGTAACCCTGACGGCCTGATCATGGGTGCCGACACGGAAGAAACGGCCACAATGAAAAGGGCCGTGTCGAAGCTGCCTGCATATATAAATCTCAACAAGGGTACATTGGTTGTCGGCGGGGCCGGTCCAGGGTGCTATGTCGACGATTTAACTCAGCAATTGCTTGATTTTTTCTCCGATACGTCTGTTATGCGCATGTTTGATGTTGAGGAAGAATTGCGCAAAAGAATCAGGAAGTATTACAACGACGCGGTGACGGCGTGGCCTACGGAGAAGGAAAGAGAGGATAACGACTTCGCGCTCTTGGTGGGCGCAACGTTATACGGAGATGCCTCACACGGATTATGGGTTTCTGAGAAGGGATCGTTAGTCCGAGTGCAAGATTATGCGGCCATTGGAATAGGAGCAGATTATGCAAAGACACTTCTGGATGAACGCCGTTGGAGTGGGCCGCCCTCGATGGATGCACTTTTGGTAATTTATGCGCTGCAAAAGGTAAAAAGAAATGTGCCGTACTGCGGGAAAGATTCGCAAATCGTATGTATCGGCTCTGAGACCCATTACGTTTATGACAAAGTGATCAAAGACGTGGAAGCACTCTTTAGCGATTATGATGAAGCGGCTGTCAGAACATTTATCACTACAATTTTCGGAACGCACCCATCTTGGTCTGGTTTTGATGCAGATAGCGACAATAAGACTATTCAGGGCGTTCGGGAGCTAAGAGAGAAATTCCGTGATTTGATTGACAAATTAGGCTGTAAGCCGTTCAAACGTCAGCGGGTTTGCGGTGATCATATGACGCAAGGTGTCGAGGAACAAATCGGGGCGATTCCGGCGATTGAAGCGAAACTCCATCTCTTCCAAGTAGGCGGGGAGATGCTTCGCGCTGATTCTATGCCACGTTCCCATGATGCCGCGCTTGAGAAGCGAGAAAGCGGATTCGACAGTATTGGTGTGAATGTCTCCCATGACGTACACACCCGAACTGTGGTTGATTTTCTTGTGGTTCGTCCTCTTAGCTTTCCGCATGGCAGCCTCGTTCGCGGACGCGTCATCGGTGAAAATGACTTCCACGTCCTCGGAGATATTCTCGCGGATGTACTGAGCGAGCGTTCCACCCTTGGCGTCTCTGGCATGGAAGAATCGAAGATCGCCGTTGCGCTTACGGATGCCGACCACGACTTCTTTGTTATCCATTCGGGCGACGCGGCCTTTGCCCTTGTTCCAGCCGCCGACGTAGGTGACATCCATTTCCACTTTGCCGTCGAGCATTGGCTTATCGGTTTGCGTCATGGCATGCCGGATACGATGGCAGAGATACCATGCCGTTTTGTAACTCATCCCGACCGTGCGCTGAATCTGGCAGGCGGACATGTCCCTTCTTAGCTTCACAGAGGAGATGCGTGGTCAGAAACCACTTGGCGAGCGGGAGATGGGAGTCATTGAAAACGGTGCCGGAAGTGACGGAAAACTGGTAGTCACAGTCTTTGCAGTAGAAG
>CAVWHL010000023.1:0-64116 GCA_963754855.1 uncultured Acidobacteriota bacterium | reverse complement strand
CACAACGGAAAGCTACTCTTACGATGCGGTCGGCAACCGTCTCAGCTCGCTGGGAGTTGCTTCGTACAGCAATAACTCCTCGAATGAGCTGACCTCGACTTCAAACGCGAGCTACACCTACGACTACAACGGGAACAATCTGACCAAGGTCGTTGGGTCGAACACCACGAGTTACATGTGGGATTTCGAGAACCGCCTCACAAGCGTGACCCTGCCCGGCTCCGGCGGGACCGTCACCTTCAAATACGATCCGTTTGGGCGACGCGACGCATCTACAAGTCGTCGTCTTCGGCGACAAGCATCTACGCCTATGACGGCGACAACCTCATCGAGGAGACGAATTCTTCCGGCGCAGCCGTTGCCCGCTATGAGGACACTCAGAACATCGATGAACCGCTGGCGATGTTGCGCTCGGGTGCGACGAGCTTTTACCACGCCGATGGTCTCGGCTCGGCCACTTCGCTCAGCAGCGCGGCCGGGTCCATAGCGAACACCTACACTTATGATTCGTTCGGCAATCTCACGGCATCCACCGGTTCGCTCACCAATCCGTTCCAGTACACTGCGCGCGAGTTTGATGCGGAGACCAATCTGCAATTTTGAGAGCGCGGTACTACGATCCGCAAACAGGCAGGTTCATCTCAGAGGACCCGCTGAGATTCCGACGCTGGAGTTGATTTCTATGCTTATGTCCACAACAAACCAGTGAACTTCACTGATCCCTACGGCCTCTAACACGCTCGGGGACGGAGTCCCTCACTCAATCCGAGAATGCAGAAGTTCATGGAGTGCATGGACATTTGCACGGGGGACTCACAATACATCAACGCCACGACGAATTCGAGGCACCATGATCCTGGCCATGCAGCAGGCACAACAGTGGACCTTAGACCAATTGGTACGTCCTCCAAAAAGCTGTTCTGCTGCGCCGGGAAGTGTGGAGCGGCCTACGGGTTGGATGAGAGAAAAATAAAGACTGGGTTGGGCACGGGGCCGCACTACCATCTCCAGCTCGTTTATCCCAACTATCCCGGCGTCGACATAAATGAATATCTGAAGAAATACCCAGACTCAATACCAAAGACGCCTGACTGCCAGCCGAGCGGCTGCGACGCTAAGAAGTGAGGAGACTTATCGGTATGCGACTGAAATCGGTGTTGATTTGCGCGGTAGGTCTTTACCTGTTTGCTGCCAACCAGGTGGTCGTTGCTGCACCGCCGCAGGACCGATGCGCTCTCCCGGCTGGACTGCATGACGAAATCACAAAGAAATATCCAGGTGCAAGCCTTGTCATTCTGGCCGACCTTAGCGAGTACAATCGAAAACTGTTTCAGAAAGACCACGGTACTCGATGCCCGGGTCTTGTGAAAGTGAACTTCTACGGTGATGGAAAGCCGACGTGGGCTCTCGTGTTGAAAGCGGGCGAGGGATCAAAACAGAAAGCGGAGCTTGTTATGGCGCGCCGACTCGGTGAGCATTGGGACCTTCGCTCGTTGGATACCTCAGATACGGCGCCCGTGGCGGTGGTCGGCGTCAAGGTCCAGGAAGTATGAGGGCATGTCTGAACCCACGACTATTCGAGCCACAAATCCCGTCGTCGTTCTTTGCGGTTACGGGTCGTGGGCGATCCTCTATGCTTGGACAGGCAAAGAGGTCGTAAAGACCTGGATATCTGATTAGGCTGACCTGCCCCCTAGTCGCGCGCACGGGATCATACGAAACCCGACTCGGTTGAGCGGTCCCCTTTTCTGGGGCACGTGCTCTCAAACGGAACACAAGGCGAATCCGGCGCAAAGGTAAAAAAGTAGCGCAATTCGTAGCGCACTTAGCGAGAGGGCTGCACAGGGGAACCCAAGCCAATTCAACAGCTTAGATTTTTTACTACCGTGGTTCGGGACCAGGAGGTCGATGGTTCAAATCCATTCGCCCCGACCACTTCTATCTGAAATTTCCGGTTATCTCAAATCCAAGACTCGGTGTGCCGGTATCGCGAGCCAAGCCGTCCGGCCTCCTACTCGCCATAGGGAACCCAAATATTTTTCACTTGGACAGAATGATCGAGGAACCAGCGGCCTTCGCCCTGCTTCACGTCGAACCAATCAATGGCGCGGCCTTCGTTGGTGAAGACCTGCTTCAGGTTTCCTACCGATAGAGTCTTCACGGTGGCGGCGCCGGCTTCGTCGGTAAAACTCCAGATGGCGTCAACGTTGTCGTGTTCGGCGAGCGTCTTCGCCAGTTCGGCGGCTCGGCCGGTGACAATATTCACGACGCCATCGGGCAGATCGCTAGTTTCGAAGACCTGATAGAGGTCGCCGGTGACTAGTGGATATTGTTCCGAAGGAATGGCGATGACTGTGTTGCCCGCCGAAATCGCGGGCATGACCAGAGAAAGAAGTCCGAGCAGCGGCACGTCCGCAGGGCAGATGATCCCCACCGTACCGATGGTCTTTCATCGCCAGGGCGACGTTGCGAAATGGCGGATTGTGGACCGCGCCATCGTATTTATCGGCCCAGGCGGCGTAAGAAAAAATGCGTTCGATGCCGAGGCTGACTTCCGCTTCCGCTTGCTTTTTTCCGACAACGGCGGACAGGCGCGAAGCGATTTCCTCGCGGCGCTGGGAAAGATTTTCGGCGATGTAGTAGAGCACCTGCGCGCGATTGTGCGCGGTGGCTTTGCCCCAGGCTTCGGCTTTGCGGACGGGTGGCCCGGTCGTAAGGCACTAAGATGAATTTGGGTGCCCTGCCCTCGATTCTTGAGGGCGGGGGTTTTGACTTTTCCTCCATCAATTCACTCCAACCCATTTCCTCATCCCATTTGAACGGTACCCACAATGTAATTGACATACAGTGTACTTCCGTGCTATTCTCCCGCGTGTTTGCCAATCAAAATCCTTGTCGACCACCCATCCTCGGCTTTCTCGGGGAGGTTCCGACTGGGTCGGAATCCGCATCGCTAGCCCCCGCCGCTCTGCCTCCACCCCACTCGCGCCTGCCCCGGCCTTGTCGGGGATCCGCTCGTCGTCACACCCCTCGCCGTGACGAAAATCCCGCCCCCGCATCCCCTTTCCAATCACCACTTACAAAAGCCGTCCGTCACCGTGACGCCGTAACTCCTTTAGATTCCGCTTTTGCAAAAATGACCGGGTGTCGGCACCTACTCCCGCCTTGTCCCACTTGCAACGCCCCAAAACGCCTCGCGCATCCACCTTTCTTTTCAATCACTTGCGCGATGCCCCTCCCGCAACTCCTTTCTTCTGATAACCATCCATTTTCATGGGGGGTGTATGGGGTCCTCGCGGTGGCATTCTTAAAGAATCACTTGAAGTTGTCCCATATCTATCCAGAAGGAAAAAACTTGCCGCTTGTCATCTGCCCACCCTTCCCATTTCGGAGCTCTCAATCCTGCTTTCCCTTCCATGGACCACGCAGCCCGTTTCTTCCTCGCTTCCCGATCTCTTTACTTCGTTACCTTCTTACCTCTTCCTCCTTCCCCACCTCGTCGGCCCGCCTTTCACCTTTTCGCCCCATTGCGGCCGGAGCCGCTTGGTGCCACAATGACCAAAGGCACGAAATACTCCCGCGGCTGGGGGAAACATCTGCTCCCTCCCCGGTGTCTAAGGATAGTGAGCGGACATCGGGCTCGGCAGCGTTCGACGCCGAGCCCCGGTCGAAGATCCCGGAGCCTTTGGGATCAGAGGATTAACCCCGACTTTGTCGGGGCCGTGCCTGAGAATGCAGGGAGACTCGATCACCTCATCCGACAAGGATGCCAGTGAATTTCGGGTCGGAAAGGCCGGCAGTGTCCGATTGGGCCAGCACCCTTAGCTGGGGCCGAGACGAATCCGAACTCGTCCAGGAGTTGCAAGCCGGCTCCGAGACGGCCTTCGACTGGCTCGTCACCCATTACCATGCTCCGGTCTATAACCTCATCCTCGGCATGCTGGGCGACACTTCGGACGCCGCCGACGGCACTCAGGAAGTTTTCCTGAAAGCCTTTCGCGGCATCCGCAATTTCCGCCAGGGGAGCTCTTTGAAGACGTGGCTCTATCGCATCGCCATCCGGGAAGCGCTCAATCACAAGCGCTGGTTCAAGCGTCATCTGCAGAAAAATGTCTCCATCGACGCGGAACCGGAAGAAGGGCGGGCCCCCATTGAAATCGAGGATCTTGGTGCTACCCCTTTTGAGCGGCTTGCCACGCTGGAGATTCAAGTCGCCGTGCAGGGTGCGTTGCAGCAGGTTCCCGAGGTCTTTCGTAGCGCGGTGATTTTGCGCGACCTCGAAGGTCTCAGCTACGAGGAAGTTTCCGAAGTCCTCGAATGCAGCGTGGGCACGGTGAAATCCCGCATTCTCCGCGGACGCCGCGCCTTAAAGGAAATTCTGGAGCCCATTTTGTCAGAGCCGGATTTGGAAAATAATCGTTCCCGGACTTATTCGCATGGCTCCTTGGCCGGCCGTCAGCCGTCGCCTTTCCTTGACGCTTTTTCGGCGGCCCGCCGCATCACGGTTTCAGTGCAGAGTACGTCTCAGCGGGAAAGTTCCGCTGGCGAGGGTCTCTCATGAAGTGCACGACGGTACGAACCAAACTCGCGGGCTATCTCGACGATGCGCTCACCGGCGCTGCCCGCGTCGAAGAGCGCATTCAGATTCGTGAACATCTCGAAGCTTGCGGTGTTTGCCGCGCCGAGCTCGAACGCTTCCGCAAATTAGCCGTTTTACTCTCGCGTGTTCCGAGAAGCGTTCCGCCTTCCGATCTCGCCGTGCGGATCAAGGTCGCTGCCGCCCAGGCTCAAACTTCGCGCGATTGGCCGAGTCGCGTGCGCCGCATCAAGGACCGCGCCGAAATTCTGCTCGACAACGTTTTCCGTCCTTTGACCGTTCCGGCCACCGGCGGTTTCTTCTCCGCGATCCTCGTCTTCGTCCTGGCGTTCCAGATGATCGTGCCCGGCATCACCGTGCGCGCGGTGCAGAACGATGTGCCCATCAATCTCATGCGTCCCGCCGAGCTGCTTTCGCTCTCCGATTATCCGCAATCCTGGGCGCCGGAACAGCACGAGCTCGAACTTTCCCTGCCTCATGGACTTCTCCTTGACGTCACTGTCGATGCCCAGGGCGAGATGACCAACTATCAGATCCTTTCCGGTCCGTCCAGCCCGGAGCTCCGCCGCCAGCTGGATCAGATGCTGCTCTTCTCCCGTTTCAGTCCGATGCTGAGCTTCGGCCGTCCCACTGCCGGCGGGCATGTTGTTCTCAGCTTCAGCGCCGTCCGCGTCCGCGAGCTAATTTTCTGCCATGAGAAATTTCAGATTTCTCCTGGCCGCCGCGATTCTTTTTTCGCCGCTCATTTCCACTTGTTTTGCCGCCACTCACAAACCTTCCGCCGGCGAATTGCAATTATTCGAAGCTGCCAATGGAGAACGCGCCGCGAAAGGCTTGCCCTTGCTCCGCTGGGATGACGCGCTCGCCTCCGCTGCCCGCCGGCACGCCGCGTTGATGGCGCAGCACGGCGCCCTCTCCCACCAATACCTGGACGAGCCTCCACTCCTGCAGCGCATCAGCGCCACGGGCGCGCGCTTCTCCTCCGTGGCGGAGAACATCGCCTCCGGCCAGGATACCGGCGACATCCACTCCGGGTGGATGCGTTCCCCCGGCCACCGCGCCAACATTCTCGACCCCAAACTCACCGCGCTGGGCGTTGCAGTCGTGCAAGCGAGAGGAAGAGTGTTTGCCGTCGAGGATTTCTCTCTGGCGGTGGCAAATTTGAATTTGGAAGAGCAGGAAAGGACAGTGAGCGCGCTGATCCAGGAGCAGGGAATTCGCTTTGCCAAGCCGACGCCGGAGGCGCGCAAGGAGTGCGCCACCGAAGGCACCCCCGCGGGGAACCACCCGATGTTCATCGTGCGCTACGAAGCGCCGGATATCAGCAAACTGCCGGACCTGCTCGAAAAAAAGATTCAGAGCCAGGCGTATCAGCGCGCGGAAGTCGGCGCGTGCCAGCCAGAGAAAGAATCGCGCGCTCCCGTTTACCGCATTGCTGTGCTGCTTTTTTGATGGGGCGGATGGAATAGGCTTCCTGCCGGACAGGAGAAAGAAATTGTTGAATCCAGGGGAGAGACGAAATACACTGTTAACTCACGCAAATGAATAACGCCCGCCACGCTTACTGGTTTCGATTTAGCGGTCCACCCAATTAGGTGGCGGGGGGCGTTTCTGTAAGCGGAATCTGCGGAAAAAAGATTCGACCCACTCGCAACCAGAGTGGGTTTTTTGTTTTTGCGAAGGTTTGTTGTTCGAAAGACAAGTGGAAACGCGGGGGAACAGAAAATGATTATTTCGATGAAACTGCACGCGACGCGCGGAGAGATCGATGAGATTCGAAAGCAAGTAGAGCACTTCGGTTACAAAGTGCACTCGATCGAGGGCGAAGAGCGCGTGGTGATCGGCGTGGTGGGCGTAGGCGACGTGACGGCGTGCCTGGAATCGATAGAGGCCATGCCGCAGGTGGAGAACGTCGTTCGAATCTCGGCACCGTACAAATTCGTGAGCAAGGAGTTTCGAAAGGGAAAAACGCAGATCAAGGTGAACGGGACGCGGATCGGCGGCGACGAATTCGTGGTGATGGCCGGGCCGTGCTCGGTGGAATCAGAAAAGCAGATCATGCAGGCAGCCGAGGGCGTCGCGAAAGCCGGCGCGAAAATGCTGCGCGGCGGCGCGTTCAAGCCGCGAACTTCGCCGTACGATTTTCAGGGGATGGAAGAAGAAGGATTGAAACTTCTGCAAAAAGCCAAAAAGGCCACGGGCCTGGCGATCATTACGGAAGTGATGAGCGACCGCGACGTGGACTTGGTGGCGCAGTACGCCGATGTGATGCAAGTGGGCGCGCGGAACATGCAGAATTTCATGCTGCTGAAGGAGCTGGGAAAGTGCGGGCGTCCCGTGCTGCTGAAGCGGGGATTGAGCAGCACGGTGAAGGAATTGCTGATGTCCGCGGAATACATCACGGCGCACGGAAATCCGGACGTGATTTTGTGTGAACGTGGCATTCGCACGTTTGAAACGGTGACGCGGAACACGTGCGACATCGCGGCAATTCCTGCACTGAATGAATTGACGCACTTGCCGGTGATTCTGGATCCGAGCCACGCGACAGGGAAGCGCAGCCTGGTGCCGGCGCTCTCGCGCGCGGGCGTGGCGATCGGCGCGGACGGATTGATCGTGGAAGTGCATCCCTCGCCGGAGAAAGCCATCAGCGATGGAGCGCAGTCTTTGGACCTCGCGCAATTCCAAAAAATGATGAAAGACCTGGAACCGTACATTCAATTGTGGAAGGACTCCAGAGAGAAAGAAGTGGCCGCCGGGGCGGGCCACTGAATCAAGTGATGTGGAGAGGCTTCGAAGAGGAAATGTGGAGCGATCGGCGAGAAGCCAATACTCGCAAGATTGCGAAACCGCCAAGGAGTGTCCTCAAATCTTGTTTCGCCAACGTTCCGGAGGCGGCGTGCATAGGTGGTCGCTTGCTCCGTGGTAACCGAACAGCTTCGTTTCAATACCCACATGCCCGGTAACCGCGTTAACGAGGAGTTGACGGTAGCGAAGACAAGGCCTGGGACAACGAGTGAGTGGTGCTCCTATCGATTTTCAAAACAAGTTCACCTGAAGGTGTTTGGAAAATTCTCCGTTCGGACTTGCGAATCTCCTTGTCGATATGAAGCGTTTGGCAGGTGAAAGGCGAGTGAGCTTCCGGTCCAAAGCTCACGACAAAAACCAGCTTATCCGTGGAAAAAATACAAAACGGGTGTCCCCAAGGGTCCCTCCGTAAATCCGGCCTCATGGAGCTGAGTCTGTCGCTTGTACTGGGAAGTTCAGCCGGTGGAGGAGTTTTGAGCAACTCATCGCCAACTTGAGAGGCGCTGAGAACGGTGTCAGTGAACTTCGCATATTTTATGTATTTCTCAGGGTTACTCCGGTAAGCAGCGAGAAGTTGGTTTGTCTTGTCCGGGAATGTCCTACCATTAGCCAGCGCTGGCAAATCAGACTTTTTGCCCAAGTAGAACGCCCCCATCTGTCCCTTAATTGCAACGCTTAGGTCATGAATATCTGCGCTGAATTGGGGACCAAATTCAAGGCGGAAGCTTCGCCGAAGGCTGTAATCAGCCCACAAATAAAACAAGCCTGCGCAAATGACGACAACGCCTAGCGCGCGGCCGAGGATTCGACATTTGCTCATTCCAATAGCTCCGAGAGCGGTCAAGTACGATTATTCTTTCATGAATTGCGGGTCAATACTACGGGGACGGGACTCACACATCGTACATGCCCGATTAGTCACAGGTAAATTGGGCCGTGTGAGTATCGGGAAGCGCGGGGAGGACGTCCGATGCAAGTGCCCGCAGGCGCCATCGATGATCGACCTAGTGAGCTTAATCCGCGCTTTGTTTCGCAGTGATCAGCGTGCTGGTGGTTGCCACGCATTGCCACGTGCCGTTGAGCTTGATCCACGTATCCACGAACCGTTCGCGGTGCACGTACGGCTTGCCTTTCTCCGTGCCTTTTACTCGTAAAGTCCCGACGACTACTGCCGCATCGCCGTACACTTGCACATTACTTTGCTCCGTAACTGCCTGGGACGGCTGATAGTCAGGAGATTTGATACTCGCCAGGAATTCGCTCCTGGAGGAAACGCTCCCGTCGATATCGATGGATACAAATGCGTTTGCGAGGATCATGTCCAGAGCCTTCGCGTCTTTTGCCTCCAAGGCGTGATTCCACGCCTTTTCAAGAGCAAGAACCCACCCTCCCTCATCGTTAACGCTTTTCTGCTGCGCCACCGCCAAAGCAACACCCAACAGCAGTACACCCGCAGCCACCAGGATCTTTCTCACGGCTTTTTCCTCCGGAAGGATAGTCGGAATCTTTAATCGGACAAGCTTCCAGCTTAGGACAAAAATGCCGCTTCGAAGCAACTTCCGCGAATGAAATTTCTGGTGGTGTACTTGCCGGAATCCACTTCCGGCGAGCGGTTCAATTCTCGAAACGAGCAATGCGGGAGGCGTAATACAGTTCTCCGGGCAAAAAGTTCACCGGCGGCGCTCGGCAGCAAATCATGTAAGTAGAGAGCCGCCTGTAGAAGGCCGATCCTGGGCTTCGCTGCCGTTTCGATGACCAGCAGGTCTGTCTTCTCTACGGCAAAACCAGGTGGTGTCCTAATTTGCGTGAGGGGCTCACTGGGAGAACCGGCGCTGATACGGGAAATCCAATGGGGGTAGCCGACACTGAAGCTACCCGAGTGATATCCTTCCCCAGTTATGAAAACGTTTAATGAGATGTTCTCCACGCGAGCGATGCGGAGGAGATATGAGGTGTGGTTTCTGCGGCTTGGGTTGAGCGACGGGAGCGGCGCGTGGTGGTTCCGGTATTTGCTGATGAATCCGGGGCGCGGCGGGTGTCCGGGCGATCCGCAGGGGCAGCCGGTGCAGGTCTGGGCGACATGGTTTCCACGCGAGGGAAAGCCGGAGACGTGGATACAAGGTTATTCACTGGAGAGTCTTGGATCGGACGACGCGGGTTCGAGCGACACGGGTTCTAGGAAAGCGGGTGCGAACGGCGCGCGAATGAGCGAGCGCGGTGCGAGTCCGTTTTTTCTGGAGATGGGCGAGAACCGGATCGGCGAGAGCGAATGCCGCGGGCGCATCGAAGCGCGTGGGCATCGCATCGGCTGGGATTTGCGATACCGGTCGAATTTTCGCCTGGAGCTGAGCAGCAAGGGCTGGATCGGATTTTCGCGGACACCGCATTCCGACGCGGTTTTCTCCGGGGAGATTATGCTAGATGACCGGAAGTTTCGCGGCGAACCGCTGGGTTATGGAATGCAGGGGCACAACTGCGGATACCGGCACCGGAGCTTCTGGACCTGGACGCACCTTCATTTTCGGGACGCGGGGAGCCATGGCTCCACATTTGAGGCGCTGGTCTACGAAATGCCGTTTGGCCTGATTTTTCGCGGGGCGGCGCTGTGGCACGAGGGAAAGAAGTACGACTTCCGAAAGCTGAGCGCAAGTGCGCGCGATCCACGGCAACTCCTATGGAGATTGGAGTGCTCCGACGAGCGAGGCGCGCGTGTTGAGGTTGAGATTCGAGGTCGCGAGGGATATGTGCACCGGCTTCCGTACGTTAAGACGGATTGTTCCGGGCGGTTTGAAGTGGCGAACGACAGTTTGGCGCACGCACGCCTGGTTCTCCAACTGCCGGGGCGAACCGCAGAAGAACTTAGTACGGACTCTGGCGCCGCGCTGGAGATGGTCGGGGACTAATCACGGCATTGGACTGCATTTTCAGGCCGGGCCTGATTGCGCGCTGCCACGCTGCCCGGGAATCTAAGCCACGCCTCAACAGTCAAAATCATAGAGAATCAAGAAGAGCATCGAAGCACCCGCCTTTCCCTCGCCTCCAAGCCGGCCACGGAGCTGCCCTGCACTGCCTCTTCGCCTGTCCATTCGGCCGATTACGATCAGGGCAAGTTCCATTGCTAGTCGCAGTCCCAAATGTTCTCTATGAGCAGGGGATATTTTGCGCAGAGAGCATTGGGAATCTCCAGGCTATGTGGAAAGCAAACGGCAAATTCGGATGGAGCAAGGGACCTGGAGTCATAGCCGCTGCCGGCTTGGCATGCATTTGCTTCGCGGGGGTTTGGCCCATAAGGGCACAGGTTTCGGCTTCCACTCGGGAATCGAGTAGAGCTTCACGATTGCTAACCGCTGGAGAAGAACGGGCGATTGTCGAAGCGGCGTCGGCACAAGACCGCCCGTTGCGCGGCATGGTGGACTGTTCGCACGTGGTTTATCGAATCTACCGACTCGCGGGCTTTGAATATCCCTATGCGAGTTCGTTCGAAATCTACGCCGGGAACGAGAGTTTTGAGCGAGTCGAGATTCCACAGCCGGGAGATCTGATTGTCTGGCCGGGGCACATGGGCATCGTGGTGGATCCGGCGCTCCACAGTTTTTACAGCCTGGTGCGCACAGGATGGGAGGCGCAGGATTACGAGGGGCCGTATTGGAGATCCCGGGGAAGACCACGTTTTTTTCGCTACAAAGTTCAAAACCGGGAGATTCTTACCGCGGCAAGGACACCTGCGCCGCGCAGCGCAAAGACGCTAGGGCCGCGAAGTGATGCATCGGTTATTGGAGAGAGTTCCCCCGCGGAGACTTCTGCTTCCAATCAGCCGCCGAGACCGGCTTCGGAGCGAACTGCGGTCATCTTCGGACCGCCAGCTCCCGTTGCCTCGGAGAGCGAGATTGCAACCCTTGAAGTTCCCGCGAGCATCATCATTGCCACAGGAAGGAAGCAGCCGACGCGCGAAGAAGTAGCCGCAGGCATCTCCGAATTGAGCAACGCCGCGGGGAACATCTTGCGGGTGGATGATCCCATGCAACTTCCAGCGCCGATCGTGATTTTCGAGCGACTCGATGTGGAACGCGTGGAAATCAAACGGAACCACGGCTGGGCGCGCTTGCAGATCGAGACCCGGGCGTCCATTGCGGGCGGCAACACCGATTTAAAGCGCCGGCGCGAGAAAGTCCGCTGGGAGCTGCGCCGCACGGAATCGGGTTGGGAAGCGATTACACCTTCGGAGCGAACGTATGTGCCACGGGACGTGGCAGTAAGAAATTTAGCGAGACAACTCGCGCGGCTGACCGAAAGTGACGCACCCGCAGCGCGTCAGGAGGCGACTCTTCGCGAGGAGTCGCAACTCGCCAAGCTGCTAAGCGCTCTTCTGGAGAATCACTAGGCCCGAAAATGGAGCGGTCACTTATTGGAGCAATCGGGTCAGCGTGCCGACGACTGCGAAGATTCAGAAAAACTTTCGGCGGCGGCGAGGGCGGTGGGATAGGTCTTCAAAAACCGATCGGCGTGAGCAATTTTCAGGACGCCATCAATCATGCCGGTGGTGCCGGCGAGACAAAGCGAGCCACCGGCGGTCTTCGCACGGGAGAAGCAATTTATAATTTTGCCCAAGCCCGCGCTATCGAGCTTGGTGAGTTTGGAAAGATCGAAGACCACACGGGTGTGGTTGTCGCGGAGGAGTTCATCGAAGGCGAGCTCGAGTTGCTTGCATTCGACGCCCATTTGGAGGGGGCCGGCCAACTCGAGGGCGATAATGCCGGGCTTCAACTCTTTTTTGACGATTTGCAAGCGCGCCTTCCGTATCGCTCAGAGATTTTCAATCCGTGAAGAGAAAATTCTAATCGGTAAACTTTTGAGCCCGGAAAGAACCTTATGCCCCGGGCGAATCCTGGGCCGCAGTAGTTTCCTCCGCCTCGTAAGGGAATTCCCGGATCATGCGAATGCAGTCGTTGAGAGCATCGAGGAGCGAGTTTCCCCAGCCGGTAGGAAGGAACGGGGCGGTTTTCTGGTTGACGTGCCTGTCGGCCTGAGCAAAAAAGCGCGCGTATTGACCACGCGGAGGAGTGACAAATTCTTTTACCGTGATGCCAAAGCAGACTTCGCCGCCGTTCTGATACTTCTTGAATGAAAAATGCTGGAGGAGCGCCAGCTCTTCGGAAACGTCCTTTTGAGCAAATCTCCAATCGCTCACAAATGCCTCCGCCGGGGGAGAACTGCGATACATCGAGAAAAAAACAATCGGGACAGGCGCATCTTAGGCCCTGACAGAAGGCAAGTCAACGGCGCGCGGAGAGACAATCGCGCGGATTGCTGACTCTCGTCCATCTAAAAAGTTTGGAGGGCGTGATTCACCGGCTAAGCGGCATCGCTGAGAGATCCAAAAACATTTTGTGCGGATGGAGTTAGCCGTGAAACGGACAGCGGCGGAACGGAAGATTCCGGCCCGCCGCCTTGACGATCGAACGCTTCCTTAAATGCTCTACTGGTTGATCTAGCGGTGCCGCCCCGATCTCCTCGACCAGAGAGGAATGCCCTGGGCGTTGCGGAGGGTGAAAGTTTGCTCGCCCTTCTTGATTTCGCGCGCGATCAGGGCGTCAGTATCGCCGAATTTGACGCGTGAGCCGGTGACCTCGATCTGGTCGCCCTTGGCGAAGCTGATCTGTTTCCTGGTCAGATACCCAGAGGGCCCCACATGAACGTCGATGGTCTCTTTCTCGGTCTTCAGCGTGAGGTGAGTGCCGCCCCGGCCTTTGGGGCTGGTGACCTGGGTGACGGCTTCGACGGAACCCGCAAGGGTAACTTCCGTTGACGGGTCATACCGAGGCGCGGACGCGGGCGGGCCGGCGGGGGCCGGAGTTTGCGCCCACGCGGGCGAGGCGGCCCAGGCCGCAGCAAGCGCGGCGAACGCCACGACTAAGAATGAAAATAAACAACAGCGTTTCTTCATCTTTCTTCTCCTTTTGAGGTCAGGTGTTCAATCCAAGATCGTCGCCGAGCTGGCGATGCTGCTTCTGCCACTGGTTCATGTCGCGCTCGATTTCGCGAGCCTGTTTGGAAAGGCGCTTGGCGTCAGGGTTGCTCTCGGAGAGCTCCTGATCCATTTGCTGAAGCCGCGAGTTAATGCGCTGTTGGATCTGGTCCATGTTGCGAGTGCGTTCTTGCACGGCTTTGCGTTGGTCATCGTTGAGACCCTGAATCATTTGCTGATGCTCCCGCTGAGTGGTGCGGATCTGCTCGCGAAGTTGATCGTGCTGCTGGCGCGCCTGGCCGGCCGCGAAGTCCTTGCCGCTTGCGGATTGGGACATATCGCGGGCTTGGGTGCGAGTGCGGTCCATGGATTGATCACAGGTGCGATAATCAGTGCGCTGCTGGTCGGTGGCCATGGTGTGGAGGCGGTCGCGCTGGCGGATTTGGTCCCGATCCATGGTGCCCTTGCCGGAGGGCGTGCCAGCGGTTTGTCCGGAGCGCCCATCTTGAGGCTGTCCCTGACCTTGGCCTTGTCCCCCAGGGCGCCCGCCCTGGCCACTGCCGCCCGGACGCTGCGAAGCGGCAATCGCTGGTACCACAGCGAAAACTGTTGCAAGAAGCAAAACTCGATTTCTCATAACTCCTCCCTAAGTGAACGCGGGCAGAAGACCTGATCTCCGCGCGCGTTGGAAAGGCCCGGCGGCTGGCGAGGCCGGGCAGCCAAAAAAATCCGGTGTAGAAAATGTCACGCAGGCTTCGCCGCGGCGGTCAGTTCCTGACCGCGCGGCGTGATGGCGAAAGCACCGTTCTGTTTGCCGATCAAGCCTGCCTCCAGCATTTCGCGCACGCCGCTGCGCACGCGATAGAGCGGAAGATTCAAGGCAGCGGCAACTTCCTCGGCGGTTCTGGGCTGTGCCAGGGCAGCGAGGATATTCCGTGCCGCTTCGCTTAGGTGTCCTTGACTATCGATGCAGGGCATAAGCGGCCCCTTTCAGATGGCCTTCTTGCAGAAGTACCAGTCCTTGCATTCGAAACCCGCGTTGACGCGCTCCGCGGCTTCTTCGGCCGTGCGCGGAGGCGGAACGATGACTTTGTCGCCCGGGCGCCAGTTGGCCGGCGTGGCGATGCCGTGCTTGTCGGTGGTTTGCAGAGCGTCGAGCAGGCGGACGATTTCTTCGGTATTCCGTCCGGTGGTGAGCGGGTAATAGATCATGGCGCGCAGGATGCCATTCGGATCGATGACGAAGAGGCAACGGCTGGTTTCGGTCTTGCTCTCTCCCGGCATGACCATCCCATAAAGCGTCGCCACTTCCTTGTTCAGGTCGGCGATGACAGGGAACGGGATATCAATGCCGAATTTTTCCTTGATGTTACGAATCCAGGCGATGTGGGAATAGGTGCTGTCAATGCTTAGTCCGAGCAATTCCGTGTTGCGCTTGCGCAATTCCGGCGCGAGCTGGGCGAAGGCGATGAATTCCGTCGTGCAGACGGGGGTGAAGTCCGCGGGATGCGAGAAAAGAATCAACCAGCTTCCGCGGAAATCCTCCAGGCGCAGCTTGCCATGAGTGGTGTCGGCTTCGAATGGCGGAGCGGGCATGCCCAAACGTGGCATCATTGTGACCGGCGCTTCTCCCAGTGTCGTGTGAACCTTCTCTTCTATTTTTTCGTGTTCGGCAACGGACATGGAGTCCTCCTTTTGCGTGCGAGCCCCTCGCTGCTGATGCATGAAAGATCAGTGCGCGCAGCGGAGCGCGACTTGATGAATGAGGGTCCAGAGCGGGCTGCCGCCGCGCTTAAGCCTTGGCTTTTTCCATGATGCTGCGGACGGCGGCCTCGACAGCGCCGGCGGGCGCTTCCAGGTGCGACTCGGGGAAGAAATCCACGAGCACAGTGGGTAGCATTGTGCTGATGTACGTACGGCCCTGCTCGGTATAAACCGAAATCGGGCAAGGCAGCATTAAAGCCGCTCGAATATCCTTCTGCAGGACTTCATTGGCGTAGCGGGCATTGCAGATCTCAATGATCTTGAGCGGTTCGCGGGAAAATCCCTTTTCCGCGAGCGTGGCGGCTACGTCGTGAACATACAGGACACGGAAGCCATGCTCCGCGGTGGACTGTTCAACGGCAAGAACCGCCTCCTCGAAGGATTTCCCAGTTTCGACGGAATAAAACGCCTGTCGCACGGCAGCCCCAGTTTGCACACTCATCCATCCAAGTTGCGAATTAGGTAGAGCAGGAACCATTCCATTCTGGATGGCATTGAACGGTGCGGAGAGAGATGAAAAGAAAGGGGATAGAAATCATGGGACCATTCAAATATTAGAAGGAGGCGCAATCTTACACAGGAGCTTCGAAAACTGCGCGGGTTGACGCAGGGAAACTTCGGAGTACTAGTTCCTTGCGGGGGTCGGACCAATATTGGCGGGCGAAGCGCAGAGCGGGTTCGGAGAAGCTGCATGGGACTAATGATTTTGATCGGCGGCGAGATCCTTGCCGGTATCGGCCAGTTTCAGGATAAGAACCTGGCCATTCGAATGAAAGCTGCCGCCGGTGGCGGTCTTGGCTTCCTTCATCGGATTTTCAGGCAGGAAGTGAGAAACTTCGCCGACGAGGCCGGTGCTGGTGAGAGTTTTTTCGACGTAGTCACGTTCGAGATCGATGTCCGGGTCGATTTTGTGGGTGATACCGTTGTTGCGCTGGTCGCGTTCGAATCCGATGTCGTGCGTGGCGGCGCCAACCCACAGCGTTTGTCCCTTCACCGCAAAAGGCGCCTTCCAGACGCGCAGGTGATTGCGGGTCCTGACGACGCTGATCGGTTCAGCGTGAGCCCAGCCGTAATCCTGCGGGCGGCCGAAGAGATAAAGCTGGCTCATCGGCATGGTGAGATAGGACTCTTTCGACAAGCTTTCGAGCACGCCGTGGAGAATGGTGTCCTTGACGTCGGCGTCGACTTTCACCCAGCCGGCGCTGGTGAACACTTGTTGCATCGCGGCTTCCGAACCAAGGATCAGAAAATTGACCATGTCGCCGAGATTGCCCTGCTTGTCGCCAACGCGCCGCGGAATTTTTGAAAAGAGATCCTTGTCGACGCCGGGAATGGAACGGACTTGCTTGGCAACGACACGAGCCTCGCTTTTCGTCGGGGCGTACACTTCGAGGCGGACGACGTAGGTACCGTCGCCGGTGTCGTCGCTTGCCTGATTGATGCCGATCGAGAGGCGGCCGGAAATGGGAGCCAAGACGTCGCGGCGAGCGCCTATAAGAAAAGTTTGGGCAGTGTCTTTGTCGCCGATCCGCCCAATCAGCGCGCCGCGTCCGGCGTCGTTGAACGGGAGAATGCGGAGAAGGTCCTTGAAACCGCGGGCGAGGCCGTCGGGACCGTTGTCATCGTTGGCGTCGGCGTAACGAAGCTTGCCGGTGGCGGTGATCAGCACACGTTCGCCGGCCTGAACGTCAAGGCCAGTGTCCAGCCAGGAAGCTTCGCCGGTGATCTGAATTTCCTGGGACAAGCGAAGCTTGCCCTGGGGCTTTTGCGCGCCAGAAGGCTCTTTCGCCGGGGAAACTTGCCGCAGGGGTGGTGCGGTATTTTCGCGCACGAGCTGAGCGGCGGCGCGAATCGGGAACATGGAAATGACCAGCAAGAAAACGAAAAGCAGGGGTAGTCTTTTTATGAGAGACGGAAGCATCGGAATGAGCCATCCCGCGCGGGGCTTTGGCGCATCTTCACTGTTAACAGATGCCGGGAAAAGAGGCAAGCGTTGCACGGGTTGGCGGGCGGAGGCCCGCGCGATTCCTTGACGGATGCGGAATGCGACGGTAAATTAAAAAGATGCCGCAGCAATGCGATAGGACATGGACCGCTCCCAGGTATGCCCTTCCTTGCTGAGAACCGCTTCCGGCGACGATACGAACAACGACAGGCCCGAGTGAACACTGCGGCAAGAGGCATGAACAAACTTCGAGGGCAGATAGGGTGGATCGCGTTGTGCCTGGCGATGGTGTTGCCCATCCAAGCCAGCGCACAGGTGCCGGCGCCGGTCCCGGTGCAATCACAGGCGCCGCCAAGGGCGCAAGCGCCAGCGGCAAGTCTGGGCACGCGGACCGCGGCGCAAAACACGGTGACGGTGGACGGCAGCGAGGCGATGTTCACGACCATGTGCGCGCTGCTGGCCGCGGGTTTCGAATCCAACATCAGCTCCGACAATTGGACGGCGTTCCGGGCGCAGATGCGGGAGAGGCTGCGGCAGCAGCAAGGGCCGGCCGTGGACGCGGTCAGGGAATTCTACAAGCAGCACGAACTCCGCGATCCGGGAGAGACGCTTTCGAGGTATTTGTGGTTTGGCCTGGTCTCTGGTCCCGCGCCGAGATTCCAATCCGTTTTGCGGCGGGATGAATTGCCTCCGGAAGTGCTGGCGCTCGAAGGGTTCAGCGAAATTTTGTCGAACTATTACCAGGAACAGAAGATCGGAGAGATGTGGCGGCAAGTACAGCCGATTTACAACCGTGAAATCGAGCGGCTGCATGATCCGGTGTCGCAGATCGTGTTCGTGAGCACCGCATATCTTCGCGAGATCCTTGATCCCACGGGCCCGCGGACGTTCACGATCGTTGTCGAGCCGCTCGTGGGCCGGATCACCAACGTCCGGAATTTCGGCGATCACTATGCGCTTGTGCTGAGCGGGGAAAATCAGATTCCGGCGGACGTGGTGCGCCATGCGTTCCTGCATTTTCTGCTGGACCCGCTGCCGCTGATGTATCCGCACGTGATCGCGGTGAAGAAGCCGCTCTATGACGTCGGGGCAACGGCGCCAAAGCTCTCCCCGGAGTTGAAAGACGATTTCGCATCGTATTTTGCGGAGTGCACGGTACGCGCGGTGGAATTGAAGCTCAAGCGAATGTCGCCCAGCGAAAGGGAAGCAGCGATGGACCGCGACGACGAAGACGGCTACGTGTTGGTGCGGCCGCTCTTCGGCGCGCTGCCGAAGTTCGAGAATTCCGAACCTTCGATGAGGCTTTTTTTCCCTGATCTGGTACGGGCCATTGATACCGCGGCGGAATCGAAGCGGCTGGCGGCCGTCAAATTTGCGGCATGGGAACCCTCCCAACCGCAGGAGGAAGCCGCAAGCAGAGAAGTTGCGCGCCGGAGACAGGCGCAGCTGACAACGGTTCCCAATGATGCGGAAGCCATCGCGGCGCTGACGGAAGGCGAGCGCCGGATCGCGGAGAAAAATCCACGCGCGGCGGAAGTCTCATTCCAGAAAGTTTTGACAAGATATCCAGATCAGCCGCGGGCCTGGTATGGCATCGGGCTGGTGGCCCTGATGGATCATGATGCGCCTAGAGCCAAGGAGGTGTTTGGCCGGCTGACCACGGGCGAGCACGCGGCCACCAAGGACCCAATGGTGCTGGCCTGGTCGCACGTTTACCTGGCACGCATCTACGACGACGAAGGAAATGCGGAAGTGGCGAAGGCGGAGTATCAGTTGGCGCTGACGGTCGAAGGCGGGCCGGAACAGGCGAAACTGGCGGCGCAAAAGGGACTCGCGGCGTTTGAAGGAGATAAGTCAACGGCGCGGCCGTGAGCGGGAAGATCGGTCTTGGTTGGGACGTGAAATCGTGGTACTGGCAAGGGTCCGAGCTGCGAAGCCGGGCAAAAAAGCATGAGGAGAAAACGGATGAGACGGAAGTGGAATATTTGGTTGGAAACAGCAGCAATCGCGGCATTGACGTTGTGCGTCGGCGGGATCGCGGGGGCACAGAGCCCGCAGGGCAGCCAGGGAGGCCAAAGCCAGCCGGCCGGACAGCAAACCGACAAATCCAAGACTCCGGACGCTGCTCCCTTGACACTGGGCGCTCCGGCGCCGGTGAATGCAGAAGAAGATGCGGCTTATAAGGCGTTTCAGGATGTTTCGCCCAATGACTCGGCCAAGAAAATTGAGCTGGGCCTGGCGTTCCTCCAGAAATACCCTGAGAGCCGCTACAAGTCTCCCATCTATGGCGCGCTGACTTATGCTTATCTGCAGTTGGGCCAGGTGGACAAGATGAAGGAATATGGCGAAAAGGAAATCGCCATGACTCCGAACGACGTCTCGACGCTGGCGCTGATGGGACAGACGCTGCCTCGGACCCTGCATGGTAACCCGCCGGATGCTGCTCAGGTGCTCGCCAAAGCGGAGCAGTATTCCAAGCAAGCCATCGAGATCACCCCCACGCTTCCCAAGCCGGCAAACCTGACCGATGATGCGTTTGCCTCGGCCAAGAACCAGACGCTGGCGATGGCCCACAGCGGCCTGGGGTTGGTGTACGTGCGGCGCGGGAAGTACGCGGAAGCGATTCCCGAACTCGAGCAAGCCACCAAGATCGATCCGAATCCGGACCCCGTGAACTACTACCTGCTGGGATTGGCCAACAAAAACACGTCGCATTTTGATGACGCCGTGGCGGCTTTCAATAAGTGCGCGTCCATGCCGGGCACCATGCAGGCGATGTGCAAGGCCCAGTCGGACGATGCCAAGAAACTCGGCTCCACGCAGTTGAGCGCGCCGAAATAGGCACCGCCGCCGGCATGGCGGAATTATGCAAGAGACGACTCGGATTGAGGACGGAGCGCTTGAGGAGCGGCTGGGCTACACTTTTTCGACCCGGGCGCTTCTCGAGAAAGCGCTGACGCACAGTTCGGCGGTGCCGGAACTGAAGGCCGCGGGCACGGAATCAGCGGGCGGCGGCCTGCTACCCCAGAATAACGAGCGGCTGGAGTTCTTGGGTGACACCGTGCTGGAATTGCTCGCCAGCGAGTACCTTCTGGAAACTTTTCCGGACTGGAGCGAAGGGCAGCTCTCCAAAAGCCGGGCGCGCATCGTAAATGCCGGCTCGCTGGAGGCCGCGGCCCGGCGTCTGAGGCTCGGCGAACATTTGCGCCTGGGACGCGGCGAAGAAAAGACCGGCGGACGGGATAAGCAGACGCTGCTGGCGGACGCGTTCGAAGCGGTCGTCGCGGCGGTTTACCTCGACGGCGGACTGGCCTCAGCCAGGGGGGTGCTACGGCGGGCCTTGCTTGAGCAGGCGCTTGAGGAACGCGGCGAGCGCATCGCCGAGTCCGACCGCAAATCCGCATTGCAGGAATTCCTGCAGGGACGCGGGCGGCCGCCCGCGGAGTATCGCCTGGCGGGAGAGAGCGGGCCGGACCACCAAAAAGTCTTCACCATCGAGGTGTGGGTCGAAGGGGAGTGCAAGGCCACGGCCGAAGCCAGCACAAAAAAAGAGGCGGAACAACGCGCCGCGCAGAGCGCGTTACAGCAACTCGAACAGACGCATGCGAAAGGCTGAGGCGGAATGCCGGAAGAGATCGTAATCGAAGCGCGCGCACCGGAAAAACAGCAGGAGCATCGCGGAGATCAGACGACCTTCTCCGAATACCTGGAGTCGCTCCTGGTCACCGTGATTCTGGCCCTGTTTGGAACCAGCTTTGTTGTTCAGGCTTTCAAGATTCCCTCGGCCTCCATGGAAAGCACGCTGCTCATTGGCGACCATTTGCTCGTAAACAAGTTCATATTCGGCGGAACCGGCGCCTGGTATGACAAGCTGCTGCCTTACCGGGAATTGGAACGCGGCGACATTATCGTTTTTAAATATCCCTATGCGGATCACCAGCATTTCGTGAAGCGCGTCATCGGCTTGCCCGGAGATCATCTCAAGCTTGTGGACCAGGAGATGTACATCAACGGCAAAGCGCTTCGCGAGCCCTACGTCGTGCACGATCCTAGCGCCCCTTATGACCCCTTGAATTACAACTTTCCTCCTCCGGCCAGCCAATTCGTCACTTCGGCGATGCAGCCGGAATGGGCTCAAGAGATGCGTAAGTACATGCGCGGCGATGAAATCGTGGTGCCCCCGGGAAAATACTTCGCCATGGGCGACAATCGCGATCGCAGCCTGGATAGCCGCTACTGGGGATTCGTGGATCGCGATGCCATCATGGGGCGGCCGTTCTTGATCTACTGGTCGGTGGATGCGACTAGCGGTGACTACACCAGTGAGAGCACCTTCTGGTCACGCCTGACGGGAATTTTTCAGACGCTGGTGCATTTGCCTTCGCGAACCCGCTGGAGCCGCATGCTCCATACCGTGCATTGAAGCCCCGTTTCAAAGCTGGGAAAAGAGGGGGCGGGCTCAGGCTCGCCCCTACCCATTTCTGCAGGAGTCTGCCAAACTTCCGGGCTGCATGATGAGATTACGAAAGTGGTGGAAACCCGCCCTGGCCATCGCGATTTTGCTGATCGCCTTGCAGGCCGCCGTGTCCCTGCTCGTGCGCACCCATCGCCTGCACGGATACTTGGTGGCGCAACTGGAGAGGGCCTTTGGCAGACAGGTGGACGTGAGAGATTTTGGTGTGCGCATCCTGCCAAGCCCACAACTCAATGCCGAAGGGGTGACCGTGGGTGAAGATCCGGCGTTCGGTTACGAATACTTTCTGCGTGCCGAGCGCCTGAGCGCCGGCCTGCGCTGGATGGGTCTGCTGAGAGGTCATTTCGAATTCGGGACGATGTCTCTAAGCAAGCCAAGTCTGATTCTCGTGCGCAATGCGGAAGGCCGCTGGAATCTTGAGCGGTGGCTTCCACCGGCCAGTGCCGCTACCGGGCAAAGCCCTCGCTTCTACGGGCCGCCTGCTCCCGTCGCGCCCGTCCATCGGCTGGAAAAAATTGAATTTGACGGAGGGCGCATCAATTTCAAATCGGACGATGACAAGCAGGCTTTTGCCTTCATGAACGTTTCGGGGAGCGTCGAGCAAGTGTCCCCCGGCCGCTGGCAACTGCAGCTTGAGGCCCAGCCGTGGCGAAGCGGCGTGGCCTTGCAGTCGGCGGGAACCATCCGCGTGCGCGGCGACCTCGCGGGTACATCCGCGCGATTGCAGCCCGCGGAAATCACTCTGCATTGGAGTGATGCGTCGCTGGCGGACGTTTTCAGGCTTTTCCGCGGCCAGGACTACGGTGTGCGCGGTGTGTTCGCGCTGGATGCTTCCGCGAAAAGCGCCGCCGGCAAGGAAGACGGACCGGGAGACTGGACGTTTTCCGTGCAAGCGCGCGCGGGGCAGATCCATCGCTGGGATTTGACGGAACGTTCCGACGATCCGCGATTGAATGTCAACGTGACGGGCCGCGGGAACGCTGGCGCGAGAAGTTTGGTCGCCGAGCAAATTGCCGTCGAGGGGCCTCGATCGGATCTGCGAGGCATGCTTCGCCTCACCGGCGGAATCGCACCTTCGGCGGAATTGCGGCTGGATTCGATGGGGATTCAAGCGGGAGATTTGTTGGCATGGTATCGCGCGTTTCATGCGGATGTAGCCGAGGGCGTGACGGCGGAGCAGTATTTTACGGGCGGGATGATCCTCCGGGGCTGGCCCATCGCCCTGGAATCCGCCGCTCTCTCCAGCAGCGGTGGAACTTTAAAAGTGCCGGGCCTCGCGGCGCCCCTGCGGATCGGTCCCGTAAGCGGAGGCCGTCAGCGGAATATGCTTGTTGTTGGCCCCGTGCATATCTCTATTGGTGGCGAAGTTCGCGAAACAACCGAGCAGAAGAAGCGTCGCGCTGCGCCGGCCATTGAGAATGCAGCGGATTTGAAGTTCACACAGGATTTGACCACCCCGGCAGGAAGCTTCAACGTCGAGGGGAATATCTCCAAGGTGGAAGATTTCCTGAAATTGTCTGCGGCGTTGGGAAAGCCGCTGAATCACGGCTGGGAGTTGACGGGCGGGGCTACCGCCTCCGCGAAATGGGAGTGGGAAAAGCCGTTCAGCGGACGGTGGAATAGCCGCGTCGCTCTCGACAAAGCGAATTTGACAGTTGCCGGACTGAACCAGCCCTTGAAAATTGTGGAGGGCGAATTGGATTGGATCGGCGGGCGGCGCATTGCCCGCGTGATAAAAGTGGAAGGTTTTGGTGGAACGTGGGCGGGGCAAATCGAGGAGTCACCAGCCGCCGATGCTGAAGGCCGGGCAAATTGGAAGTTCAAGCTCCATGCGGACCAGTTGAGCGCGGCGGATCTCGACCGCTGGGTGGGGCCGCGAGCGCGGCCGAGTTGGCTGCAGCGGCTGTTGCCCTCGCTTCTCGGCGGAGCGGCGCGGAGCACGCCGGCAAGTGAGCTGTTGCGCCGCCTGAACGCGGACGGAGAGCTGGCCATCACGCAATTGACGGTGGAAAAGCTGAAGCTTGAGCAAGTCTTAGCCAAAGGGTCGCTCCACGATCTCCACCTCAATGTGAGCGAGGCGGAGGCGGAATGGGCGGGCGGCAAAGTGCGGGCAAAGATGGACGCGAAATTTTTGCCGCGTCCCGCCTACGAGATCACCGCGGATTTGGAACGCGTAAACCTGGCGCAGTTGCCGGGAGCGGGACGAATCGCGGAACGTGTCGGCGGAGCCGCGTCCGGCACATTGCGCTTGAAGACCGAAGGCGTGGGCCGCGACGAATTATTGCGAAAGCTGGCGGGCCGCTGCGATTTTCACCTGAGCAAGGTCGAGTTTCGCGGGTGGGACGTGAACGCCAGCGTCGCCGAGGGTGCCGCGCGTCCTGGAATCTCCCGATGGGCAGCTGGAGAAGGTTCGCTCAGTTTCAAGGACAGCAGCATCCGGCTGGATGACTTCCAGCTGGACAACGGGAAACAATTGACGCTCGTCAATGGAACTCTCACCTTCGGCAGAATTGCGGATCTCGACATTGAAACAGCGAGTGGGTCACGGCGCGAGGATCGCAGGCCGAGCGCTTCTGGGACCGGAAATGTGCTGAAGATTTCAGGGCCGCTCGATGGGCCGAAAGTTTCCGTGGGAAAGGCCAGTGCCCGTCAGCCCGCGGATTGAGTTTCGAACGGTCGTTCGAATTCGGCGGATCGCGAGCCCAGCGATTTTCTGGACCGCAGCTTCGAGCCGCCCGGCTAGTCGCGGTTCATTCCGCCAAAAGGACGGCGCATTCGTGCACGGACGGCATTTCACATGAAACAGGCAACTCGTCTGCTTGCCGGCTTCCTGTTTCTCGCGGCTGCCACTGCTGGCGCTGGCGAGAAGCGCGTCAGCCTGCTTCCCAGATTGCAGGCCCGGCAAGTGCTAACCTACTTGATCCGTTATCGCAGCGAAAAAGCCGTAAAGACAGAAAGCCACGTTGTCACACCCATGGCGCCGGACTCGACGCAGACCGGCGCGAACGGCTTGCTGCGAATTGAAATCCGGGACGTCCAGCAAGCGGGCGGAAAGCCCGTGGTTCACGCCCTGGCTCGCTTCCTCGGTCTCGAAGCTGGCGCGGAAACCAAGCCGCCTGCCGGCAAGAATTTCGACGGAGCCAATCAGGGGGCGGATTCCGAAGGCCCAAGCATCGAATTTACGATTTCTCAGGACGGCTCCGCCGAAATAAAGAAAGGCGCGGATTCTCTCTCTCCCGAACAACGGCAGATCTGGCAGGAATGGGTGGCGCATTTTGCAGCCGCGTGGGTGCTGCCCGCGGCAACGGTGAAAATCGGGGAGAAATGGAGATCGGAGCAAGCGGAACAGGCTGCATCGCCGATCGCGGGGCTGCATTGGTTGCGCGAGACGGAGTACGTGAGAAATGAGCCGTGCCCGGCGCGTCAGCTTTCGATTGCTGGCGATGTCTCACCTGCAAGCGGCCCACCCGATACTTGCGCGGTGCTCTTGACCACGGCGGTTCTGAAGCAGAAATCTTCGCCGAAGGATGCGACCCCGGAAGATTTCAAACTTCACGGCTTGCGCACCACGGGAACGGCGAGAGGAATGAACGAGATCATCACCTATATTTCGCTGAAGACCGGGCTCGTTGTGCGCGCGAGCGAAGAAGCTAGCCAATTCATGGATGTCGTGGTGGCGAAAACAGATGCCTCCAATCGCGTGCATTACAACGTGGACGCGAAGAGCCGTTCGGAGGTTTTGCTGGTCGTGAAAACGCCGCCAAGCCAGCCGTGATCGGCTCTGCCGGGACGCTCTCACCTAAAAAGCGCGGGTTTGCCCGCCGGAGTATAATAAAAGTTTCGGCTTAGGCCGCCGGACCGGCAGGAGACTCTCCCGATGAATTTCAAGCTGCGCAGCAACTATCAGCCGCGCGGGGACCAGCCCGCGGCGATTGAACAGCTCTATCGCGGCTTGGAAGCGGGCGAAAAGCATCAGGTGCTTCTCGGCGTCACCGGTTCGGGCAAGACGTTCACCATGGCCAAGCTCATCGAGGCAGCGAACCGGCCAGCGCTGGTGCTGGCGCACAATAAAACGCTGGCGGCACAGCTTTATCACGAGTTCAAGGGGTTTTTCCCGGAGAACGCCGTCGAATATTTCGTCAGCTACTACGATTTTTACCAGCCCGAAGCCTACGTTCCATCCGCCGATATCTACATCGACAAAGAAGCCACCATCAACGACGAGTTGGACAAACTGCGCATGAGCGCCACTCGCTCGCTCTTCGAACGCCGCGACGTCGTCATCGTCGCCTCCGTCTCTTGCATTTACGGCCTTGGCTCCCCGGAAGCCTACTACGGCATGCTCGTCATGCTGGAAAAAGGGCAGCAAACTTCTCGCGAGGCCTTGCTCCGGCGGCTCGTCGACATTCAGTACGATCGCAGCGAAGACTTGCGGCGCGGCACCTTCCGCGTGCGCGGAGACATGATCGAGATTTATCCCACTTATGAAGATCAGGGCTACCGCATCGAGATGTGGGGCGACCAGATCGATGCCCTCCGCCAGATCGATCCGCTGACCGGGGAAGTGCGCGCGGGCCAGGAAGATTTGCCGCGCGTGCCGATCTATCCCAAAACGCATTACGTCATGCCGCAGGAGCAGCGCGATCGCGCCATCGTCAGCATTCAGGAAGAGCTCTGGTGGTGGAAGAAGGAGATGGAAAAGCAGGGAAAATTCGTCGAAGCGCAGCGCGTAGTGCAGCGCACCATGTTTGATATCGAGATGATGCGCACCATCGGCTACTGCCACGGCATCGAAAATTATTCGCGGCATCTGAGCGGGCGCTTGCCGGGCGAAGCGCCGCCAACGCTCCTGGACTACGTGCCACAGGATTTTTTGATGTTCATTGATGAATCGCACCAGACCGTGGGGCAGGTGCGCGGAATGTTCAATGGCGACCGAGCGCGCAAACAAACGCTGGTGGACTACGGCTTTCGCATGCCCTCGGCGCTGGATAACCGGCCGCTGACCTTTGAAGAATTCGAGCACCGCATGAATCAGGTGGTGTACGTCTCGGCGACGCCCGGTCCCTACGAATTGACCAAGGCCGGCGGTGTGGTGGTGGAGCAGGTCATTCGGCCAACAGGTTTGGTGGATCCCCAGGTGGAGATTCGTCCCGTGAAGGGCCAGGTGGACGATCTGCTCGAGGAAATTCGCGTGCGCGCGGAGAAGAACGAGCGCGTGCTGGTAACTACACTGACAAAACGAATGGCCGAGGATTTGTCGGAGTATTTTACGGAAATCGGCGTCAAGTGCCGCTATCTGCATTCCGAAATCGAAACGCTGGACCGCATCAAAATTCTGCGCGATCTGCGGCGCGGTGAATTTGACGTCCTGATCGGAATCAATTTGTTGCGCGAAGGGCTGGACTTGCCGGAAGTATCCATGGTGGCCGTCCTGGATGCGGACAAGGAAGGTTTCTTGCGCAGCTCCACTTCGCTGATTCAAACGATCGGCCGCTGCGCCCGGCACATCGAAGGCCGGGCCATTCTATATGCAGACCGGCGCACCGACTCCATGAATCAAGCCATTGACGAGACCAACCGCCGCCGCGCCAAGCAGATCGCGTATAACAAGGAAAACAACATCACCCCCATGTCCATTATCAAGTCCGTGGATATGGATCTGGCGCGCATCGTCGAGGCCGATTACGTGACCGTGCCGGTGGACGACGCCGGGCTTGACGCGGCCACCGCGAACATCAAGAGCGAGGAGCAACTCGCCGAACTGCTGCAGCAGCTTGAAACGCAGATGCGCGAAGCCGCGAAAAAGTTTGAATTCGAAAAGGCCGCCCAGTTGCGCGACCGCATCCGCTCCCTGAAACAAAAGGATGTAGCCGGCCTGTTTTCGATTGAGGCAGCGCCTGCGCCCGCGGATCCTGTTGCTTAAACCGCTCCGCGCTTCAGCTCATCGAGCGGATAAAACGTGCCGCGCCAGACGATGCCACCCTGACGCAGGGTCACCACCGTCGAACGCAGAAGCATATAGCTGAAAAGCAGCGCGCCGAGAGGATGCGTGAACGCATAGAACGGTGAAGCGCGCATCCCGATGTCTACCCCCGCGTGGAAGCAAAGCGCGATGACAAACGCGACTGCGGCGAAAATGCGAATCCAGCCATGGCCGAAAAGAAGTCCCAAAAACGGCGCGACGTTCATCAGCATCAGCCCGGTGATGGAAATCACGACGAGCGGAACGCTGTAGCCAACTCCTGCGAAAAAATTCTTCGTGACGCCGCGAATGAGATTGCCGAGGCCCGCGTGCCAGCGAAGGCTGACGAATTCCTGCGCCACGCCCGCTCCGGAACGAAATCCCGATTCCTTCACGATTTTTCCCAATTTCATGTCGTCGATGACTTCCATGGCCAGCCGCCGGTGTGTTCCGCTGGCCTCGTATGCGGAACGCTTGAGCAACTGGAAGGCTCCCACGCCGAGATAAGCGCGCGAATTGGGGTTGGTGACCCGATGCGGATCGGTGGCGATGTGAAACGCCATGCCAAAAAATGTGAGGAGAACGGTTTCCCAGAAGCCCACCATTTCCACTTCTCCGAAAAGCGTGAGGTGCTCCAGAGCGCGTGCTTTCGCGAGAGCGATGGCGCGGCGGAGCGCATCGGGTTTGAAGCGGACATCCGCGTCGGTGAAGAGCAGCCATTCGCCGCTGGAGGCTTCGTAGGCTTTTTGCAGGGCATGAGGTTTGCCAAGCCAGCCCGGCGGGAGTTCGGTGACGTGCACGACGCGCAGACGCGGATGCGTGGCGGCAAACTCGTCGAGGATGCCGCCGGTCGCGTCTTTCGAACGGTCGTCGACGGCGATGACCTCCAGGTTCGGGTAATCGATGGCCATCAGAGTGGCGAGCGCGGCCGGCAATTTTTCTTCTTCGTCACGCGCGCCGAAGAGAATCGAAATGCGCGGGCAGCCGGAGTCGGGGGCGGGCGGGAAATCTTTAATCCACGGAAGCCGGACGGCGCCGTAGGCAACGCGAAGGCCGTGGGTGAGCCAGAAAATTGCGATCAATCCAAAAAGAACGAGTCCGAAAAGGTGCATGGAAATTGGTGCCGGCGTGGCCCTCAGGTTATGCTAGCACGAGATGAAGAATGGCCTGGCTATCATCGGGGCAGGACGCGTCGGCCGCGCACTCGGACGCCGCTTACGTGAACTAGGATGGAAAATCGGCGCGGTTGTTACACGCAGCGAAACCAGCGCGCGCCGGGCGGTTCGCTTCATCGGCGCGGGGAAACCACACGCGGGAATGACGCGGCGGATCCTGGCGTCGCGGGTGATTTTGATCGCGACGCCGGACGATGAAATCGCCGGAGTCGCGCAGGAATTGGCGCGGATTGGCGGGGAAGAGCTTCGCGGAAAAGTCGTGCTGCACACCAGCGGCGCGCTGGATTCCCGCGTGCTGGATGCGGTGAAGACGGAAGGAGCGTCTGTTGGATCTTTGCATCCGCTGCAATCGTTCAGCGGGGTCGCTGTGCCCTCGCTGGAGGGAAAAGTTTTCGCGGTGGAAGGAGACATGCAGGCGGTGCGCGCGGCGCGCCAAATCGCGCGTTCACTCCACGGATCGCCCGTGCGGATTGCGGGAGACAAGAAAGTTTTGTATCACGCGGCCGCGGCCATGGCCGCCGGACATGTTCTGGCGGCGGAGGAAGCGGCCACGCAGCTCCTTGTTTCGCTCGGGATGAGGCGCAGTGAGGCGGTGCGAGCGTTGCTGCCGCTGACGCGGCAGGTTCTGGATAATTTCGAAAGGCTGGGGCCGCGCGCCGCCTGGACCGGGCCGCTTTCGCGCGGAGATTACGAGGTCGTTAAGGCGCATATGGAGGCGCTTGCCGAATCACCTGCGGAATTTGCGGGAGCCTATGAATCACTGAACCGGCTGGCAGCGCGAGTGCTGGCCCGAGATGCCGCCGAAATGCTGGCTGAATTGGAAAAACTATCCGTGGAAAAGAAATCGAAAGCGAAAGTGACAGGGGGCCACGCGTGACACGTCTGCACATTCCGATACAGAGCGCCACACTGACGAACGGATTGCGAGTAGTGATTGCGCCGGACGCGACCGCTCCGGTGGTGACGGTCGGGGTGTACTACAAAATCGGATTCCGGCTGGAGCCGCAGGGGCGCAGCGGGTTCGCGCACCTATTCGAGCACATGATGTTTCAAGGCTCGGAGAACGCGGCGAAGATGCAGCACATCAAGCTGATCAATTCGAGCGGGGGCGTGCTGAACGGCTCGACGATGTACGACGTGACGAATTATTACGAAGCGGTGCCGTCGAATGCGCTGGAGCGCGTGCTGTGGCTGGAAGCGGACCGCATGCGCGCGCTGAAAGTGGATGACGAGAATCTGCGGAACCAGCGCGACGTCGTGAAAGAAGAGGTGCGCGTGAACGTGCTGAACCAGCCCTACGGCGGCTTTCCGTGGCTGGACATGCCGCCGGTGGCGTTCCGCAACTGGGCGAACGCGCACAATTTCTACGGGGATTTTGCGGACCTGGACGCGGCGAGCCTGGCGGATGTGCAGAAGTTTTTCCGGACGTATTACGTGCCGAACAACGCGGTGCTGTTGCTGCTGGGGGACGTGAAGCCGGAAGAAGGATTTGCGCTGGCGGAAAAGTATTTCGCGCCGATTCCGGCGGGAGCAGCGCCACCGTTTGCGGATCCGCAGCGAGCCTCCGCAAAAGGAAGAGCGGCGGGGACACGTCGAGGAGAAATTCGGGACGCTGCCGGCGATGGCCGATCGGCTACGTGTTGCCGGCGCGGCGGACACCGGAGTGGTTCGCGATGGCGCTGCTGGACCAGGCGCTGCACGGCGGACGGGCCGGACGCATCTACCGCGAACTCGTGCTGGAAAAGCAGATTGCCGTGGAAGCGGATGGAGGGATCGAGGATCTGTTCGGGTACAACGGGCCGACGCAAATGACGACGCGCATTCTGCACAAGCCGGAGTATTCGAGCGGAGGCGACGCTGGCTGCATTTGACGCGGTGATTCGCGAGGTGCAGGAGAAGGGCATCAGCGAGGACGAATTGCAGCAACTCCAGGTGAAATGGCGCTCGGATTATTACTCGACGCTCGAAGGCGGACGAGGCGGGTACATGCCGCGCTACGGGCTGATGCACCTGCTGGCGTGCTTCACGCTGTTCGACAATGAGCCGCAACTGGTGAACACGATTCTGGATGGTTTTCTGGCGGTGAAACGCGAAGAAGTGCAACGCGCCGCGCAGAAATATCTGCGGCCAGAAAACCGCGCGATCGTGTTCCGCACTCCCGTGACAAAGCGATGCGAAGGAGGCCGCGTGATGGCGACGCGCGCAGCGGAAGTCCCCACATTGGCCCCAGCGCTTACGCCGGAGCGTCCCGGTAACCTGGCCGAAGCGGACGAGGGCGCGGCTGTCGAACGGTCTGGAAGTGGTCCTGGCGGAAGCGCACTCCATTCCGAAATTTCACGGCGAGCTGTTTTTTCGCGCGGGGAATGCGCTGGTGGCGGATCGCGCTCCAGGACTGGCGGAAATGACGGCGACGGTGGTGCGCACGGGAACGGCGAAGCGCGCGAGCCGCCAGATTGAAGAGGATCTGCGCCGCTGGGCGCGGATCCTGGGCACAAGTGCGGGGCAGGACACCAGTGCGATTTCCTTCGCCGGCCTCAGCGAAGTTCGCCGAGCCGCTTCTGCAATTGGTGAACGAACTGGCGCGCGAGGCCTCGTTTCCCGGAAGCGGAATTCGAGCGGGAGCGGCGGCAGAAGCTCGAGGAAGTGAAGCTGGAACGCACTTCGCCGGGATTTCTGGCGGGCGAGCGGCTGCGCAAAGTTTTGTTCGGGGCGCATCCCTACGCGCAAGATTTCGCCGAGCGAAGCGCAGGTGGCGGCGTACAAGCGCGAGGATTTGCAGAGCGTGTATCGCGAAATCTACACGCCGGAAAATGCGCTGCTGCTGCTGGTCGGCGATTTTGATCGCGCGGGCGATGTTGAAGAGCGATCGAGAAGGTATTTGGCGGCTGGACGCGGGAAGAAGCCGGCGGCGAAAAGCGGCTCCAGCACCGGCCGAAACCTACGCGGGCGGCGGGTGTATCTGGTGCACGTGCCTGGCTCGGTGCAGACGCAGATTCTTGCGGGGTGCCATGCGATCACACGAAAACATCCGGACTGGGTGACGCCTGGGGCTGACCAACAGTTTATACGGCGGGGCGTTCAATTCGCGGCTGGTGATGAACATTCGCGAAGACAAAGGGTACACGTACAGCCCGCGGAGCGGCGTGATGCCGCTGCGGCAGCACGGGTACTTCTCCGTTTCGGCGGCGGTGCGGAACGATGTGGTGGCGGCTTCGCTGACGGAGATTTTCTACGAGATCGACAAGCTGCGCTCCCTGCCAGTGCCGGAGGCGGAACTTGCCGATGCGCAGAATTACCTGACGGGCGTGTTCTCCATGGGGCTGGCGACGCAGGAAGGGCTGCTCTCGCAATTTTCGACGGTGGCCTTGAATGAATTGCCGGAGGATTACCTGGAAACGTATCGCGAGAAAGTGCGCGCCCTGACGCCAGAAGATTTGCTGGCGACGGCGCGGAAATACTTCGATTCCGCGAACATGCAGATCGTCGTGGTCGGCGACCGCGCGCAAATTGAAGCGCAGGCGGCGCTGTTCGGCGAAATTGATGTATACGACGCACAGGGAAATCTAATACAATAAGCGCTACGTAACACAACCGATATTCAGTGGATGTGCGTGGTGCATGTGGCCCCGAAGCGCTCAGCTTAACTTTTCGCCCTTCCTCCGGAGACGGATGTTTCCGGTGAAGTTCGTTTCCAGCCTGCTCGTTTTGCTCTTGTTTCTTACTGCTGCTCTCTCCGTGGCGGGGAAGAAAAAACCGCCAACCAAGCCCGTGAATCTAAATACGGCGACGTCGGAGGAATTGCAGCAGGTGCCGGGAATCGGGCCGGCGACGGCGGAAAAGATTTTGCAGATGCGCAAGTCTTATGGCCGGTTCAAGAACGTGGATGATCTTCTGGCGATTCGCGGGCTCGGGCCGAAGCGGCTTGAAAAGATGCGCAAGTATTTGACCGTCGGGAAGTCCTCTGGGCCGAAGAGCAACGCTCCCCCGCAGAAGGCGCCGGACAAGAAGCCTGAAACGAGTCCACGGCAGGCTCTTCCCGGAAAAGAATCCTCAGGTCACATTCTCCGATAGCGCGACAGATGAGATCCTGAGGCCCCGACAGGAGTCGGGGCCTCAGGATGACAATCGATTTGATGACGAAGCTCCATTCTTAAGCATGACGCCCGATTCGAGGCGGTGGCGCCATCCTTGCCGGATCTGATGTTACAGGGTCTGGTGCGTCGGGCGGGGCTGCTCGATGCGCAGCGGGACCTGGTCGGCGATGCGGATGCCGTAGCCTTCGAGGGCGACGACTTTTTTCGGGTGATTGGTGAGAACGCGGATGTCCTTGAGGCCGAGATCGATCAGGATTTGCGCGCCGATGCCGCTCTCGTGCTGAACCATACGCTGGCGGGCAGGTTCACGATCGAGCTGGCCGCGTTTGTGGAAATGGATTTGCGGGAGCGTGCCCGGTTCTTCGGCGGTATCCACGGAGAAGCCACGGCCGGTGTGATGGAGATAGAGAAAGACACCGCGGTCTTCTTTTGCAATGGCGGCCAGCGAGCGCGAAACCAGTTCAGAACAATCGCAAGTGGTGGAACCGAACACGTCGCCAGTGAGGCAATGCGAGTGAACGCGGACAAGGGCCGGCAGGGCTCCTGAAAGGTCGCCGCGCACCAGGGCGATGTGCTGGTCGTGATCCACGTCGCTGGCATAAGCGATCATCCGGAAGTTGCCGTAGCGCGTGGGAAGGACGGCTTCCGCGACGCGGCGGACGTAGCGCTCATGCTGCATGCGGTAGCGGATAAGGTCCGCCACCGTGAGCATCTTCAGATTGTGTTCCTTGCAAAATTCGATGAGCTGCGGCACGCGGGACATGGTGCCGTCTTCATTCATGATTTCGCAGATGACGCCGGAGGAGTTTAAGCCGGCGATGCGCGAGAGATCGACGGAAGCCTCCGTTTGCCCGGCACGGACCAGCACGCCGCCGGTGCGTGCCCGCAGCGGGAACATATGGCCGGGGCGAGCAAGATCCTGTGGCTTGGTCTTCGGATCGATGGCGGTAAGGATGGTGACGGCACGGTCGGCGGCACTAATACCGGTGGTGACGCCGATGCGCGCGTCCACGGCTTCGGTGAAGGCCGTGCCATGAACAGAAGTGTTGATGGGCGACATGAGCGGGAGATGGAGCTCGTCGCAGCGCTCCTCGGTGAGGGTGAGGCAGATGAGACCGCGGCCGTGCTTGGCCATGAAGTTGATCGCTTCGGGCGTGATCTTCTCGGCGGCCATGGTGAGGTCCCCTTCGTTCTCGCGATCTTCGTCGTCGACGAGGACGATCATGTGTCCGTGGCGAATCTCTTCGACGGCTTCTTCGACGGAGGCGAAAGGGGAGGGTTTGTCGGTCATGTCATTGAAAAATATAGCCTAAAAAGAGGAAGTAATGAAGTAGCTAAGCGGGGAGCGACCGAACACGAAGTTAAAGAAATACTTTAAGGTTTGAGTGGTCATTCCCCCCACACCCCCCGTTTTTGCAAAAGAGTGCGTAATCGCCTGAAATGAAAGCACTTGAGAATTTGCGTGGTGCAAAATAGTTTGCAAGAGATTGAAAAAAAAAGAGATGAGCCGGAAATCGTTGGAATTTTTGAAGGTTGGAATGTTGAAGGCTCGGACAAAACGAAAGAATCTCTCCGACGAGGTCGGAGTCTCCGATTCGGGGGTTTGCGGGATCTCCGACCGCACGCGGCTTCGCCCCTCGAAGCGCCCCTCGGATGTGTTCGGGGCAAGCGGGATAAGCCCTTCGAGGCGCGGGGTAAACCGGAGGCGGAAGCCAGAGGGGCTACCGAGACGGCGGAAAGAGAGGCGCGGGAGAGCCCTTTTGCGGATGGGGAGTTCAGGTGACACGGGAGAGGATAGCACACCGGTATCGAACGGTTAAGTATTATGCAGGGAACTGTAGAAATTTAGGATTGGAAGGTCGCGGAGGGTAGGTGAACGGTGCTGGCGAACGGACTCCGCTGCAGGAATTGAGGGCCTGAACTTGTTGATCGCCGAATCCGCTGGGCACGATCAGGATGGGATCATACACCATGAGGGGAGATTGCGGCCCGCAGCAGATCATGCAGCCATAGGCGGCGTGGCCGAAAGTTTTGTCCACAATCACCTTTCCTTCGTACAGATTGGCGGCAGCATCGTGGGCGTGGGAGACGTCGATGATTCCTGGCAGGCCCCGAAAGGCTGGGCCATGCAAGCTGTCTTGCGCCCCGAGCCCATGGGTCACGGTTGCGGGGTCTTGGGACGCGACCCAATGATTTTCTGGATCCAAGGGGGCGGCTGCGTCGAACAGAAGTAAGGGATGAAGAATCCAAAAGTTCGGAAGTCCTTCGAGCCTCCAAAGATCCAAGCAGCACACGGGTCGCCGTGAGCTGCGAGACGGTTCACCACCTGGCGAACTGTAAGATTTTCCATGGTCACAGTCCATGGCTCGAGTGGGTACGGGTCAGCCCCGCCCATTTGCGCCTCCGCGACCTGCTCGACAGGTGGGGGCAGTTGACGGACGATTGCCAGTAAGCCGTTCTGAACATCGGTCGCGTTTTTTAATTCAAACTTCTCAAGCTTGCGATTGAGAAGGTAAGACGGTTCGTTGGCGACATCTTTGGGAAAGACGTTGACGGTTGCTCCATCCAAGGTCCACGTGTAGCGCGGGTCCGCTTGGCAAAGGGCGTCGAGTATTTGCCGGACGGACTTACCTTTGAGGCGAAGGCTCAGATGAGGCTCAGGAATGTCCGGATCCGAAAGTCTCCTCTTCAGTACTTTCTCAAACCCAAATCCAAAAAGTGCGGGGATGCGGGAAAGCCTCCAGAGTGCATCGAGAAGGGTTTGGTTGCTCATCTCGAACTCGGAGACCTTGGCCTCCAGAAATTCTGGCTCTCGCGCCGGTTGGTTGCTCAGCTGTTGCGCGGCGACACCGTCTGGCCACGACGCGGTCAGGAAAAGCAGGAGGAAAGGCAGAGCACGACCCCGGTTGCTGTCCGTTCTGGTCATTGCGTTGGTCCTTGGTTGGTCAAGGTAATGCCGGAGCCAGAGTATGTGAGTAAGTTCTGTCGCACTTGATAGCCTTCAATCGAAAGGGTCTGGGTAATACTCGTAGAAAAGCTGAGGGGGGCGCTGCTGCAATACGACAGCTTGTCTGTAAACTGACTGTTCGCGTCCAATGCTCCGCTTCCGACCACGGTACCAGCCGGAGGTTGAGTGTTGAAACTCTCTGTGACGGCGGTGTTCGTCAAGCCGATTCCAGGCGGCACAGCGGTCTTGTCCGGGTGTGTATAAGGCGTATAGATATAAAGATATGTTGTCCCATAGCCAAGGGTGCAGGTGTTGCTCGGGGAATCGTTCGCTAGGTATGCGAACTGTCGAGCGGTGACATTCAGCGATTGGGAGGCTGTCTGTCCTCCCGCCGTATAGGTAACTGTCAGCTTCCTGTCCCCCGTATTGGTGCTCTGCGTGGTCGTATTTACAACCCAGCCCGGCCCTCCTGAAGCCACGGGCGTAAAGGTGTCAGCTGAAACTGAAGAGGTTTCCGTAAATGCCCCGCCGACCGGAGATACAGTTGCGAAGATCGAATTAGGAGGTGCGAGGTTCGGGTCCGTGCCGACAAAGATGGAGTTGTATTGGTTTCCTTGCAACAGAAGGCTAGGCGTGACGTTGGTGCCGCCGCTGGGCTGCTGCTGAGATAGGTCGCAGGAGCCGCCGTTGCTGGCCTCTTTGGGGCCCCAGTACATATTGATGCTTAGCGCGTTGTGGTTCGTGCTGCCAACGGCCACTCCAGTGATCTTGTTGTTGCTGGCAGTGGCGATGGAGGTGCTATCGGTCCACCACGTGGGGAAGTCTCCGGTTACAGTGACCAGTTGATTGCTGCAGGAATTGACGGCCTGAACCTGCTGGTTCGCGTAGCCGCTGGGTACCAGCGAAAGCGGATCGTATTGCATCCACGGGCTGTCGGGTCCGCAGCAGATCATGCAGCCATAGGCGGCGTGGCCGAAAGTTTTGTCCACGATCACTTTGCCCTCGTAGAGATTGGCGACGGTGTCGTCGGCCAAGTCGCGAATGCTATAGGCTCCCGAGGTCAGGCCGGGCGGCAAGGTTTGGCCGTTCTTGTCGGGAACCTGGTCGTGAATGAGCTTGCCAAAGTCCAAAGCCAATTGCTCGTCTGGGGCCAGCGTCCGCTCTAACTGATATTGGCCCTTTCTTGATTATAGAGGATGGTCAGTTGGGCGAGCGCGGGCTTGCTGCCGCCATTGGTGATGGTAACCAGCGAGTTGTGGGTTCCGTCCACTTCCCATTTTCCACCTTCCCAATGGGGAGCTAGCTGGTCGTTGAAGGGCGTTTGCGCGCCGTAGCGGCCGGTTTGGTCATAGCTGGCGGCAACGGCCAACAAATCGTCGGGTTGGACGGGGGCGCTGAGAATCACTGACGCCCAGTAGGCGTCAGCGGGCAGGAGTTTTTGCGCTTGGAGGGCGGTGACATCGACGACTTTAGTTTCGTTGGGCTGAAGAAGTAAGTCGAGGGGCGCGATCTTTCCAGTGGTGGCTGCCGAGCGCCAGATGAAGCGAATGTGAGCGGTGACGGCCTTGCCCGAGGCATTGCGGATGAATACCTTGGGCTGCAATGTGGTACCGGAGGGAAAAGCGAGAGCGGGATCGGGATTGCTGAGGGCCAGCATTGGAGCTCGCGTGGTCCATTCCTTCGCGCCGCTAAAATTGCGGGACGAGAAGGTCGTGTTGGGATCGTGCCGGAACATCTTCATGACGGCGGAAAAGCCTCCGGATTCATCGAAGAGGAGATGGGCGGAATCGAGGTAACGCGCGCCTTTGCCCATAACCAGTTGGATGCCGCCATAGTAGCCACTGAGGCCCGCTTGCTGCAGGAGGCTGCGTATGGAAAGGCGCCTGGTTTCGTAGCCGCTGAGGCTGAGTTTCTGTTGCCAGGCTTTGCCGGTGAAATCGTAGAGGACCAAGCCGGTATCCAGCGGCTGGTTCCCGGAGTTGGTCAAAATCAGGTAGTCGGTTACGGTGGCCCACGGCAGCCACCAGATGCCCTCACGGCTGCCCACCTCATATTTGGATCCCCGTCCGAAAGCGTCCAGGTGGAAGGCGATGGGGCGGCCGTCGGCCCGTACCATCGCTGAGGCGTAGAGAGCGCCATTAGTGACAGAGCTATAGCGGACGACCAGCGAGCCCCAGGCTCCGACAAGCTGTGGAGCGACCTTCAGGAGAATTTCATAAAGATCGAGCGAAAGCACGTCGCCGGGCGCAATGGTTTGACTGGGCAACAGCGTCTCGACACCGTCCGGGGTACGAAGGGCGGGGGTCACGGTTAGCTGGCTTGATTCGAGATTGTTGCGGAGGAGCAATTCAGTGCTCCACCCGGACTCGGTCGTCCAATAGACGAGGAATTGTTCCTGAGCGGTCGGGGCAGGCGGGGGAACAGGGTGCTGGGGCACACTGTGCGGAACGGGAGGCGCCTGCCCGCGACTTGAATGCATGGGGATAAGGGCTAGACCTAGGAGAAGAAGGGGGTACCGGAGGAAGCGGAACATATACCCTCCTTAAAATTATCGCGCACAATACAGAGTCAATTTTTTAATGTCAAGTAAATAAATTTATATGAAGATTCGGGTTTAGAAGAAATGTCGTGCGGCCAGGAAGTCGCTGGCGATTCATATGAGCCATGAAGACGTCTCGCTGGCGTTTAGCTCCTAACCCTTGCGGGCTGGGCTAGATCGCCGCAGGACGAGGGCGGTCAGAGCTTTTGGAGCGAGGCGGGGAGCACTTTGGTAAGAGAAAAGGAGCCGGCGCCAGATAGGAGAAGGCCGAGGGAAGCGAGCAATTGGGTGAGAGCAAACTCCATGCCGCCTTTGCTGAGGTCATAGCCGTGGGGCAGGTGGACCATAAGAATGGCGCCGAGCATAACGATGATCACCGAGACCGCCCCCACCCGGAGCAGTGCGCCGGTGAGGATCGCGATGCCTCCAGCAAATTGGGCCAGGCCAACAAGATAAGCGACGGCCACCTGGGAGTGCATGAAGGAGGCAAAGCCTTGCGGGCCCGGGCCGCCGAACGATCCGAACAAGATGGCGCTGCCGTGATAGAGAAAGGGCAGCGAGACGGCAATGCGAATGATGAGAAGGGCAAGGTCGATCCGTGCCGAGTTTGCGGGTGTCATGCCAGTAGCGGTGCTCATGTGTGCCTTCCTCTCGGCACTTGTTTATCAAAAGAATTGGCCAAGAGCCAAGTAAATTTCAAGGAGCGGAAGGTGCCGCGGAACGTGTGCAACCAGGCCTGCACCTAAAGAGGGCGGCTACAAGGTGAGTCAGCGCAGCCAGATGCGGAGGAGATGGAAGATACCCATACCGAAAAGGGCGGCGCCGGGGATCGTGAGGACCCAGGCATACACGATGCGCCGCGTGATGCCCCAGCGCACAGCGGAGAGGCGGCGGGAGGCGCCGACGCCCACGATGGCGCCGGTGATGGTGTGCGTGGTGCTGACGGGAATGCCGAAAACGGCGTTGGCGACAAGTGTAAGGCCGCCAGCAGTTTCGGCGGCAAACCCGCCAAAGGGAGTGAGTTTGGTGATGCGCTGACCCATGGTTTTGATGATGCGCCAGCCTCCAGCCATGGTTCCCCCGCCCATGGCAAGATGGCAGCAAATAATCACCCAGAATGGCACCGCAAAGGTCTTCAGGAGGCCGCCAGCGACGAGCGCGGTGGTAATGATGCCCATGCCTTTCTGCGCGTCGTTGGTGCCATGACCCAGGCTAAACAACGCCGCGGAGAGAAGCTGCAGACGGCGGAACCAGCGATCGACTTTAAGCGGGCGTTGCCGCCGAACGATCCAACTCGTGAGGATGGTCAGGAGTATGGCTAGACCCATGCCAATGACCGGGGAGAGAAAGATGAAAAGCACCGGCTTGACCCAGCCGCTGAGGATAAGCGCTTTGAAGCCGGCGTGAGCGATGGCGGCGCCGCCGTAGCCGCCAACGAGCGCATGCGAAGAACTTGTGGGAAGGCCAAGGACAAGCGTGATGAGATTCCAACCAATCGCGCCAAGCAGCCCGGCCAGGAGAACCTGCTGATTCACCAATTCGATGTGGACCATGCCCTTGCCGATGGTACTAGCCACAGCGGTTCCAAAGAAAAACGCGGCAATGAAATTCCAGAAGGCGGCCCAGACGACGGCGCGGAAGGGAGTGAGGACTCGAGTAGAGACGACCGTGGCGATGGAATTGGCGGCGTCGTGCCAGCCGTTGGAAAATTCGAAGGCGAGCGTGAGGAGGATGACGACGACTAGGAGAGAAAAGCTGCTCATCGGAGGGTCAGGCGGTTTTTAGGATGACGCCTTCGATGACGTTGGCGACGTCTTCGCACTTATCCACAGCGGTCTCAATGACTTCGAAGATTTCTTTCCACTTGATGATCTGGACGGAGTCTTTTTCCTCGTCGAAGAGCTGGGCGATCAGAGTGCGGCAGAGGCGGTCGCTTTCGTTTTCATAACGGTTGATTTCGATGCAGTGTTTGAGCGCCTTTTCCGGCGTTTCGATGGAGCGAACGGCGGCAACAACTTCGATTGTAGCGGACTCCAGAACTTTGACGAGATCCACGGTACCAGGGCGGATGGTGTCCACGCGGTAAAGGACGAAACGGCTGGCGGCGGCGTCGATGAGGTCGATGACGTCGTCCAGCTGGCTGCAAAGCTCGTGGATGTCCTCGCGATCGAAGGGGGTGATGAAGGTCTGGTTGAGCTTGGTGAAGATGGCGTGGGTGATTTCGTCGCCTTCGTGCTCGATGGCCTTGACGATCTGCACCTGCTCCGGCACGCCGGTGTAATGGGTGAGCATCTTGAGCAGGGCGTTGGCCCCGGTGTTGATGTTCACGGCTTGTCTGGCAAAGAGGTCGAAGAAACCCTCTTCGCGCGGCAGGAAGCGCTGCAAAAGTCCCGGCATGATGTGCGACTCTCCCCTGAAGAGTCTGAGTGGTGAGGCAAAGGGACGATAACAGAGGGAGGCGAGGGTAGGCAAGTGAGGGGACAGGGGTTAAGGAACAGGGAATGATTGGAAAGAGAAAGGGCGTTCCGGTGAACCGGAACGCCCTTTGGATTGAGGTTTTGAGCGAGCTGGTGAACTTAGTACATGCCGCCCATGCCGCCAGCGCCGGGGGCGCCGGCAGCGGCGGCCGCCTTGGTCTCTTCCTTGATGTCGGCAATGAGGGCTTCGGTGGTGAGCATCAGGCCCGCGATGGACGCTGCGTTCTGCAGCGCGAGGCGGGTGACCTTGGCCGGGTCGATGATGCCCATCTTGATCATGTCGCCGTAGTCGCCGGTCTCGGCGTTGAAGCCGAAGTTTTCTTCCTTGGAGTCGCGGATTTTGCCGATCACAACGGCGCCTTCGTGGCCGGCGTTGAGAGCGATCTGGCGGCAGGGCTCTTCGAGAGCGCGCCGCACGATGCCTGCACCAACGGCTTCGTCATCGTGGAGCTTGAGCTTTTCGACGATCGCGATGCAGCGGAGCAGCGCCGACGCCGCCGCCGGGGACGATACCTTCCTCGACAGCCGCACGGGTGGCGTGCATAGCGTCTTCGACACGCGCCTTCTTTTCCTTCAGTTCGGTCTCGGTGGCCGCGCCGACTTTAATGACGGCGACGCCGCCGACCAGCTTGGCAAGGCGCTCCTGGAGCTTTTCCTTGTCGTAGTCGGAGGTGGTGTTCTTCGACCTGCGAGCGGATCTGCTTCACACGGCCTTCGATGTCGGCAGCCTTGCCGGCGCCTTCGATGATCGTGGTATTGTCCTTGTCGATGGTGATCTTCTTGGCGCGGCCGAGGTCTTCGAGCTTCACGTTCTCGAGCTTGATGCCGAGATCTTCCGTGATGGCCTTGCCGCCCGTGAGGGTGGCGATGTCTTCGAGCATAGCCTTGCGGCGATCGCCGAAGCCCGGGGCCTTGACGGCAGCGCACTGCAAAGTGCCGCGGAGCTTGTTCACGACGAGAGTCGCGAGAGCTTCGCCCTCGACGTCCTCAGCGATGATCAAGAGGGGCTTGCCCATCTTGGCGATCTGCTCCAGCAAGGGAAGCAGATCCTTCATCGAGCTGATCTTCTTTTCGTGGATGAGGATGCGGACATCTTCGAGCACGCATTCCATGCGGTCGGGATCGGTGATGAAGTAAGGGGAGAGGTAGCCGCGGTCGAACTGCATGCCTTCGACTACTTCGAGGGTCGTCTCCATCGTCTTGGATTCCTCGACGGTGATGACGCCATCCTTGCCGACTTTCTTCATGGCTTCGGCGATGATGCCGCCGATCTGCTTGTCGTTGTTGGCGGAGATGGTGCCAACCTGGGCGATCATGTCGCCCTTGACGTCCTTGTGGAGCTTCTTGATTTCCTCAACGGCGACTTCGACGGCCTTCTCGATGCCGCGCTTGAGGGCCGTGGGGCTGGCGCCGGCGGCGACAGTCTTGACGCCTTCGCGGAAGATGGCCTGCGCGAGCACGGTCGCGGTGGTCGTGCCGTCACCGGCAACGTCGGAAGTCTTGGAAGCGACTTCACGGACCATCTGCGCGCCCATGTTCTCGAGGGGATCCTGCAGCTCGATTTCCTTGGCAACGGTCACGCCGTCCTTGGTGATGATCGGCGCGCCGAACTTCTTTTCGATCACCGCGTTGCGGCCCTTGGGGCCGAGGGTGATTTTTACTGCATCGGCAAGAGCGTTCACGCCGCGCAAAATCGCCTGACGGGACGCTTCACCTGTAACAATCTGCTTCGCCATACTGGTTATTCCTCCTGATAATCTTCTTGCGAACTGCGAAATTCTGAAGAGAAAAGCACCGGTCTAAAGACCGGCCCCTACAGCCGGGCTCCCGACCGAACCGGGATAATTGCTCTCCGGCTTCAACACCCGAGAGAACGAAACTACTTCCTGGCCGCTTTCGCCGCGCCGCTCAGCTTCGCTAGAATCTCTTCTTCACGAAGGATGAGGAACTCCTCGTCTTCGATCTTGATTTCCGTACCGCTGTACTTGCCGAAGAGGACGCGGTCGCCGGGCTTGACGTCGAGGGGGATGAGTTCACCCTTCTCGCGCTTGCCAGCGCCAACAGCGATGATTTCGCCCTCCATGGGCTTTTCTTTTGCGGAGTCAGGGATAATGATGCCACCCTTGACGCTTTCCTTCTCTTCAATGCGCTTCACGATGACACGGTCGTGGAGCGGGGTCAGATTCACTGCCATCTTGAAAAACCTCCATAGGTGATCTTGCGGTTTCTAGTGTGGTTGGAAACGGGAGAGAAATTAGCACTCCTCGCTACCGAGTGCTAATATAGCAGAAAAGCCTGCCATGTCAAGGATTTCTCGGACAACTTGAGCGAGTTTCGCTTAGATTTTGGCTTCAAATAAACAATTTAATATCAATGACTTAGATGGTGCAAGAAAAATCTTGCACTTGGCGATTGTACTGCAAATGGGTGGGGGATAGAATCCGCCACGTGGGAGATCATGGACGCGCTCCTCTACATCCGGCTCATTGGCTACACGGCGGGAACGCTGCTGCAGTTGTTCTGGATGGTGGTGATTCTCGGCTACCGGCGCCAGCGCAATTTTGAGCGCGTATTCTTTTTTCTGTGCCTGGCCCTTTTCCTTTTTTACGGCGGTTCGCTGCTAGCGTTGAATGCGCAGATTCACTATACCGAGCCGCCGGCATTACTGACGGCATTTGCGAAAGCGGTTTTGTGCGCAGGGCTGTGCATGCTTCCGCCGCTCCTGATTCATTTGCACTGGGAATATGCGGACACGCGGGAGATGCTGCGGAGCCGAGCTGCGAAGCGCGTGATTCTGCTGGCGGCCTACGCACCGGCGCTCTACATCGCGCTGCGGGTCTATCCGACGTTGGCGACTTCGCCCGGATTCGATTTTCTCATTCCAGGGAACGCGCTGGGGCAGGGTTACGGCATCTGGCTGGCCCTTGCGATGGCGGTAAGCGCTGCGTGGGAGATGCGGTTTCTCTGGCGCGCGCCGGATCGGCCGCAGCAGATGTTCCATGCGCTGCTCGCCGTGGTTCTGGTCGCCGGTGCGGCGCTAACTTTCGACTTGCATGTTCTTGGCGGACCGCTGTCCTCAAACTTGGCCGCTGGTTTGAGTACCACCCTGGCACTGCTGGCGATCCTACCTTCGGCAGCGCTCATTTATCTGGTGCAGAGATTTAACTTTTTGCAGATCGGAAGACAAAAAAATCTGGTGTACGCCGTTTCGGCAACATTTTTGGCCCTGCTGTATCTGAGTCTGGTGCGGCGTCTGGGCGGCTGGCTGGAACCTGTAATCCCGCCGGAAGCCACGGCTTCGATTCTGTTGTTTGTGCTGGTGATTTTCATCGAGCCTTTGCAGAGAGTCTTAGGGCGCCGGCTGCAGGAAACGGCGCACCGGGAAATGGACCGCGTGCAAAGGCTGATGGCGGAGATTCAACAAGAAGCGCGCCAAGGCAATCTCAACGGGCTGGTTGAATTCATCCAGCGCCGGACCAAGGAAGAATTTGAATTGGCCAGCGCGACATTGACTCTGTTGGATCCCAGTAAGGCAGAGATCCGGCCACGCATCCTGAAACCTGGCGAACATCGCGCACCTATATTGCCCGGGAATCAATTTTTACCGCTGCGTCAGCCAGCAGGACAGGTCGGGGTACTGCGTGCGGAGCCGCATGGGGCTGGATTTTCGGGGGAGACGCGGGCGGCGCTGGAATTTTTGTGCGAGCAATTGCCGGGGACGCTAGATTTGTGCCGGTTGATTGAAGAAAAGCTGCGGCTCGAGAGGGAATTGGCAGGAAGGGAACGGCTGGCACTGGTGGGACAAATGGCGGCGAGCATTTCGCACAACCTGAAGAATCCGCTGGGCTCGATGAAAACCATTCTCCAGGTACAACTGGAAAATCCGGAGCTGCCGGAATCGATTCGCGGCGAAACAAAGATGGTGCTGGATGAAATCGGGCGGCTCTCCACGAAGCTGAATCAATTGCTGCAGTTCAGCCGGCCGGCGTTGCGCGGAACGGACGGGACCGGAAGTTGCGAGGCTGCGGTGATTGTGGAGGAGGTCGCGGGAATGTTGTCGCGCGAAGCGGAGCGGCGCGGAGTGGAGCTGCAGATCAGAATTTCCGGCGGGGGAGCAAGAATTGCGGCCAGCGCGGAAGCGTTCAATGACATCGTGTCCAACCTGGTGGTGAACGCGCTGGAGGCCACGCCTCGCGGAGGACACGTGACAGTAAGCGCGGCGAACGAGGATCGAATTTGCAGCCTGGTGGTGGAGGATGATGGCCCGGGGATCCCCGCGTCGTTGCGCGAAAAGATTTTGCAGCCGTTTTTTACGACGAAATCGCAGGGGACGGGGTTAGGTTTGGCGATCGTGGCACGGCGCGCGGCCGAATTCGGCGGGAAAGTGGATTGGGAGAGTCCAGTGAAAGACGGGCATGGGACGCGATTCGAAGTGACGCTGCCGATGGAAGAATCAAAGAAGTAGAGAAGTAACGAAGCAAGGAAAAGAGAATATGAAGACGATTCTGATCGTGGATGATGAGCCGGCGGCGAGATACGGGCTGCGGCGGGCGTTAGAAGCGAAATACCGGATCGCGGAAGCCGATTCGGCGGAGTCTGCGCGAGAGACGCTGCCGCGCGAACAGCCGGACCTGGTGCTGCTGGATGTGGTGCTACCGGGTCAGGATGGATTATCGTTTTTGCGGTGGATGCGCGAGCAGGGGAGTGAAGTGCCGGTGCTAATGGTTTCGGCGCTGGACACGGCGAAAACGGCGGTCGAAGCATTGCAACTTGGCGCGGCGGATTATCTGGTGAAGGGATTCGAATTGGAGGAGCTGCGGCAGCGCGTCGCGAATCTGCTGAAGCTCGCGACACTGGAAAAGGAGAATGACGCGCTGCGTCGGCGGTTGACGGCCGAAGGGCAATTCGGACCGATGATCGGGCGTTCGGCGGGGATGCGGCGAGCTTTCGAAATGGCGGACCGCGTGGCGCCGACGGATTCGACGGTGCTGATTCTTGGAGAAAGCGGCACGGGAAAGGATTTACTGGCGCAGGAGATTCACGCGCGGTCGCCGCGAGGAGGTAAGGCGTATGTTGCGGTGAACTGCGCGGCGCTGCCGGAAACGCTCATCGAATCGGAATTGTTTGGTTACGAGCGCGGCGCGTTTACGGGCGCAGCGCAGCAGAAAAAAGGGAAGTTTGAGCTGGCCTCGGGCGGAACGATCTTTCTGGATGAGATTGGCGACATGAACCCGGTGACGCAAGCAAAAGTGCTGCGCGTATTGGAAAACCGCATGATCGAGCGGCTCGGAGGGACACAGTCGATCCCGGTGGATGTGCGCGTAATCAGCGCGACGCACCGGAATTTGCCGGCGGAGATTCGCGCAGGGAAGTTTCGTGAGGATTTGTTCTACCGGCTGCGGGTGGTGACGATTGATTTGCCGCCGCTGCGCGCGCATAAGGAGGATATTGCGCTGCTGGCGGAGACTTTTCTGCAAATGCATGCCGTGCGGCTGGGGCGGGCGGCGCGGCTGAAACGCGAAGCGATGGCCGCGATCGAAAAATACGATTGGCCGGGGAATGTACGCGAGTTGAAGAACGCATTGGAGAGGAGCCTGGTGCTCTGCCGCGGCGAAGAGATTGGCGTCGAGGATTTGCCGGGTGAGGTTGTGCATGGCGAAACGATTTCGCACAAACATGGCCGAGATGAACAAGATAATGGAATTGGCGAACGGGATTTTCGCGAAGCGAAGCGGAAATTCGAGGTAGCCTACCTTACGAAGCAACTGGCGAGTCATCGCTGGAATGTTTCGCGGACGGCGGCAACGATCGGGCTGCACCGGCAGAGCTTGCAGGAGAAATTGCGCGAACTGGGGATTCGCCGGCCGGGCCGCGAACCCCTGGAAGAAGAGTAGTCAGTTGTAAGTTTTCAGTTCTTAGTTAAGAAACTCTCAGAATTGCCGATTGTTTGGAAACTGAATGCTGTAACTAAGAATCAAAATCCAGAGGCCAAAGACTAAAAGCTGGAAACTGAGAACTCGAAACGGGACATAACAAGTGACGCGAATCAAGAATGCTTCAGGGTATGTGATGGCGGGGGGCGGGAGCACGCGCTTCGGGCGGGACAAGGCGATTGTGAAGCTCGGCGGGAAGCCCATGCTGACGCGGATGATCGAGCTCCTGCAGAGCGTTACGAAAAGCGCGCACCTCGTTGCGGTGAGCGGGGAATACGCTGAGTTCGGCGTTGGCATTGTCCCGGATCGATGGCCGGGAGAAGGCCCGCTGGGTGGAATTATTACCGCGCTGGAGAATACGGCCGCGCGGGATCCACAATGCGAATGGAATTTGATCCTGAGCTGCGACATGCCATTCCTCACCGAAGATTGGCTTAAATATTTGATCAAGCGTGCGGAGGCGAGCGGCGCGGATGTCATCCTGCCGCGTTCCGCGGGCGGCCCCGAACCACTGTGCGCGTGCTGGCGCACGGGAACGGTGATAACGCTGCGGGCAGCGTTCGAACGCGGCGTTCGCAAAGTGATGGACGGGGTGAAACAGGTGAAAGCAGAAGTGCTTGACGAGACGGACTGGAAACGATTTGATAACGCAGGGCGGCTCTTCTGGAATATGAATACAGCGGCGGATTTTGAAGAAGTGCGCCGCGCGTGGGAGCGGGATCATCCGTGAGCGAATTTTCCAAAATGAGCGGCGCGCCTTTGCAGGCCGCGGACGAAGGCAAGACGGCTAATTACTTCGAATTCCGCGAGGTCTGCAAAGGTTTCGATGAGCGCTTGGTGCTGGACCGCGTCAGCTTCACGGTGAAGCGCGGCGAGACGTGCGTGATCATGGGGCGCAGCGGCGTGGGCAAGTCCGTGTCGCTGAAGCACATCATGGGTTTCCTGAAGGCGGATTCCGGGCAAATCATCGTTGACGGAGTGGACGTCACGAATTTCACGGAAGATCAATTTGAAGAGGTCCGCCGCAAGGTCACCATGGTGTTTCAGTCGGGCGCGTTGTTCGATTCGCTGACGGTCGGCGAGAACATAGCGTTTCCGCTCGAGGGACAACCCGGCCTCACCGACGAGGACATCGAGAGCTACGTCGCGAAACTCGCTCACATGCTGGAAGTCGAGGAAGTGCTCGACAAATTGCCCAGTGAACTTTCCACGGGAATGAAGCGTGCCGTGGCCATCGGGCGCGCGCTGGCGCAGAATCCCGAGGCGATTTTGTACGACGAGCCCACAACCATGGTCGATCCCATCATGGCCGGGCACATGGGCGATTTAATTCTGCGGTTGAAAGGCGCGTTTCACAAAACGTCGATCGTCGTGACGCACGACACGCATCTGGCAAAGAAACTCGCGGACGCCGTGGTTTTTCTTCAGGACGGCAAAGTGACATTTTTCGGGCCGTGGGCAGAATTCGAAAGATCAGAGGATCCGTTCCTGAAAAACTTCCGCCTGCAGGATGAGTTGATTCCCGCGCTGGACGTGACTCTGTGAGCCAGACGGCAAACGGCTCTCCCGATGCAATTAAACAGTTACGCAAGGAGATGGGCTTCTGGGACGTACTTCTCTTCAACATCGCGACCGTGCTCGGGCCGCGCTGGATAGCCGCGGCCGCCCACAACGGCACGTCGTCGATCAGCTTGTGGATAATTGCCGCGGTTTTCTTTTTTGTTCCCTCGGCGCTGGTGATCAACGAACTCTCGTCGCGATATCCCAATGAGGGCGGGTTGTACGTGTGGTCCAAGGAAGCGTTTGGAGATTTCCACGGATTTGTCGCCGGCTGGTGCTATTGGATTTATACGGTTTTTTATTTCCCCGGGTTGCTTCTGGCGAGCGCCTCCATGAGCGCCTATGTCATCGGAGAAGGCGGCTCGGCGCTGGAACACAATCGCACGTTTCTGCTGCTGGTTTCCCTTGGCTTGCTTCTCGTGGCGGTGGTCTTGAACATTATCGGGCTCAACATCGGCAAATGGCTGCAAAACGCCGGCGGCGTCTCCACGTATCTTCCCCTGATGATGCTGGTGGCCATTGCGGGGCTGTTGTGGATCCGGCATGGTTCTATAACGCAGTTCAGCCTGGCCAACGTCACGCCACACTGGAACTGGGACACCGTGAATTTTTGGTCGCAAATCGCCTTTGCGTTCTCGGGTCTGGAGCTGGTTTCCGCCATGAGCGAGGAGGTCCGCAATCCGCAACGCACCTTGCCTCGCGCCGTGTATGCGTCAGGAGCGCTGATCGCCGCGATGTACATCGTGGCAACGCTGGCAGTGCTCGCGCTGGTGCCCGCGGCGGATGTGTCGACGACGAGCGGAGTGTTCCATGCGATCACGGTTGGCTCCATCGCGCTAAAGATAGGCTTTTTGGGAGTGCTCGCCGCGGTCCTCGTCACCGTGGGAAACGCCGGAGGCGTGGGCAGCACCGTAGCCGGCGTCGCGCGTGTGCCGTTTGTCGTCGGAATTGACCGCTATTTGCCCGCGGCTTTCGGGAAGATACATTCGCGATGGAAAACGCCTTATGTTTCGATCCTCGTCCAAGCGATCGTTTCCGGTTTGATTTTGCTGGTTAGCCAGGTTAACGAGACCACGCGAGGCGCTTATCAGTTTCTGGTGGATGCCGCGATCATCCTGTACTTCATTCCATTTCTGTACATGTTTGCAGCGGCGATCAAGCTGGCGAAGCGGCCGGACCGCCTGGAAAACAAGCATGCGGTTCTCATTCCCGGCGGCATGTCCGGCGTTTGGCTGATTTCGAGCCTGGGATTCCTCATCGTGCTCATTGGAATTGCCGTTTCTCTCGTGCCGCCGGGGGATTCGGCGGACAAGATCGGATTCGAAATGAAACTTGTGGGTGGCACGGTAGTGGCCCTCGCGCTCGGCCTGATTTTGTATTACCGCGGGGTTAGGACGAAAAAAGCGGAATCGAAAGCGTGAAGGCCGCTTCCCTGAAGAGTGAGTTGGTGGCGGCGAAAAATTAGAAACCTTGCTGGACGAGTTGCTCGATGGTCAGGCTAGTTGACGACGAGCTTTTGCGCGCTTCCAGATAGCGTTCCACGTATTTTCCCAGGACATCACCTTCGAGATTGACGGCGTCGCCGGGTTTGCGGTCGCGGACGTTGGTGCGCTCGTAGGTGAAGGGAATGACGGCCACCTCGGCGGTGCGATCGTGCCAGCGTGCGACGGTGAGGCTGATGCCGTCAATACTGATTGAGCCCTTGGGCACGATGTAGCGCGCAAAATCTTCCGGAACTTCCACGCCGAACCACCAGTTTTCACCCTCGGGCGTGAGATGCGTCACGCGTCCGACGGTGTCCACGTGGCCAAGAACAAAGTGCCCGCCGAATTCTTTTCCAGCCGTGAGCGGTTGCTCGAGATTCACGCGCGCGCCCTTCTTGAGTCCGCCACCTTCCGCTCCGAACGAAGTCTTGCGGATCGTTTCGCCGGAAAGGTCGGCGGAAAAGCGTTCCTTGTCGCACGAGACGACCGTCAGGCAGCAGCCATTCACGGCGATGCTGCCCGCGACCGCCAGAGACGGCGCGACGGCGGAAGCTTGGATGGTGACGCGGCCACCGCCATGTTTGAGGTCGAGGGCTTCGATCGTCCCGAGATGTTCGATGATTCCTGTGAACATAGGTCAAGCAGTGGCGTGAGCCGGCTGCGCTACTTCGTGCAAAGCTTCCGTGAAAATTCCAATGGCCTTGTCAATTTGCTGCTGCGTGATGACCAGCGGCGGCTGGAAGCGCACCACGTTTCCGTTGATGCCGCCGACGCCGATCAGCATGCCCTTGCGCAGGCAGGCGTCACGAATGGCTTCGGCTTCGGCGGCAGCCGGCGTTTTCTGCGCGTCCTTCACGAGCTCGACGCCGATCATCAGGCCGAGGCCGCGCACGTCGCCAATCATGGAATTCTTCTTTTGCAGTTCGCGCAGTCCAGCCATCGCGTAATTGCCGGTTTCGGTGGCGCGAACCGGCAGGTTTTCTTTCTCCATGAATTCGATATTGGCGAGCGCGGCGGCGCAGGATACCGGGTTGCCCCCGAATGTGGACAGGTGATCGCCCGGCTTGTACGCGGCGGCGATTTCGGTGCGAGTCGTATAGGCGCTTAGCGGAAAACCGTCGGCAATGCCCTTGGCGGTGACGAGGATGTCCGGTTCGACGCCGTAATATTCGATGGCGAACATTTTGCCGGTGCGCGCGAAACCGGACTGCACTTCGTCGGCGATGAAAAGAATGCCGTAGTGGTCGAGAACTTTTTTCACTTCCCTGAAATAATTGAATGGGGGGACGATGATGCCGCCTTCGCCCATGACCGGTTCGGCGATGAAGGCGGCGACATCGTTCGAGGTGGCGAACTTCACCACGTCGTCGATGGCCCGGGCGCACTGGCGCGCGCACTCCTCCGGATCGCTCGGCCAGAGCGAACGGTAAGCGTACGGCGCTGGCGCGAACGCCACGCCCGCGGCGTACGGGCCGCCCTTCTTCTTGCGGGCATAATTGCCCGTGACGCTGAGCGCGCCCCAGCTGCGTCCATGGAAGCTGGCATGGAGCGAGATGAATTCGTGCTTGCCCGTATAGAGCCGAGCGAGCTTCAGCGCGCCTTCGATGGCTTCCGCGCCGCCGTTGCCAAAGAACGTCTTGGTAAGATTCTTGCCGGGAGCAATGTGCGCGATTTTTTCGGCGAGGTCGGCGACGGGCTGCACATGATAAAGATACGAAGAGCAGTGAACGAGCTTGTCCATCTGCGCCTTTGCCGCGGCGACCACCTGCGGATTACAGTGGCCCGCATTGACGACGGAGATGCCCGCGAAGCAATCAAGATATTCGCGGCCGTTTATATCAGTCACCGTCGCACCTTTGGCTCGATCAACGACGATCGGGGCAACCGACTTCATAAAGCCGGTCATCACGTAATCTTTGTATTTCTGAATGGTGTCCGCCATTTGGGAAACTTTCAGGCCAAAGGCCCGGTCAGAGTGTGCTGCAAAGATGCACTTGATTATACCTGCGATGGGAGTCGAAAGTTCAAAGCTGAAAGTCAAAAGTTAAGGGTTGAAACTTGCATCGGGGAAGTCGAAGGTCCTAGCTCAGAAGGCCGGAGAAGAGAGCCCGGGCCCGGAATAAAGCGAGCCAGCCGCGCGCCGAATGCGCTAAAAAATGACGCCATTCCCGGCGCGGCCGTGCTCCGCGTCAACGAGTGATACGGTTCACGAGCAGTTTAGAGTGCGAGAGGCCTGCTCCCGAGTTTTCAGTTGATGGTATGGTGCAACAGCAAATCGGCAGCCGGGCTGCCGCACCTCCAAAAGCTACCTGTAGACGTCCTGCAAGTATCCTTCGACGGCGATATCGGGCCCGAAGGGCTGCGTCCGGACGTTTTGCAGCGGGGCTAGTTTGAGCCTTGGCGCAAGTGCAAAGGGAACGCGATTGTCGCCGGCAATTTTTGGAGCGTAGAAAAGCACCAGTTTGTGAACGAGTCCGCTCAAAAGAGCAGCGCCATTGAGCGCCGGACCGGCCTCCAGCAAAACGCTCAGAATTTCGCGGCGGCCGAGTTCTGCGAGAACGATATGCGGATCGATGCGGCCATTCTTCGTCTTTGCGTGCAGGATTTCGACGCCGGCGTTTTGCAAATTACGTGCCTTGGCCGATTTCAGCGGCGCAGCAGTGAAGACGAGGAGGTCATTGCCGCAAGTTTCGACGATACCTGATTTTGCGGAAAGCCGCAGCTTCGAATCGAGCACGACGCGGAGAAGCCGCTTACGGCGAGGCAAACCGCTGCGGTCGGTGAGCAGCGGATCATCCGCAAGGATCGTGCCGATGCCGGTGAGCAGCGCGTCCGAAGCGTGACGCATGCGATGGACTTCGGCGCGCGACTCCTCGGAGGTAATCCAGGTCGAACTCCGGCGTTTGCCCGCTTTCTTGCCTGATTTTTCCCAGGATTGCGGCAGGGCGAGCTGCCCATCGAGCGTCAACGCGGACTTGAGTGTGACGAACGGTTTCTTCGTCCGAATCCAGCACCTGAACGGTTCATTGAGGCGGCGCGCTTCCTCTTCGCAAACACCGGTGAAAACATCGATACCCGCGGCGCGGAGGCGGTCGAACCCGCGGCCGGAATTGACGGGATTCGGATCGTCCATCGCAGCAACAACGCGCTGCACGCCTGCAGCGATGATCGCTTCGGTGCAAGGGCCCGTGCGCCCGGTGTGATTGCACGGCTCCAATGTTACGTAGAGTGTCGCGCCGCGAGCTTTGTCGCCCGCGGATTTCAGCGCGACGATTTCCGCGTGTTCGCGCCATTCGTATTGATGAAAGCCTTCTCCAACGATCTGGCCTTCGCGGACAATGACACAGCCCACCATCGGGTTGGGACTCGCGAGCCCTATCCCTTTGCGGGCCAGCGCCAGCGCGTGTTGCATGAAGCGAATGGCGTGTGTGTCCACGGCTCAGTCGAAGAGGGAATTGGCGTACGTATCGGCGTCGAACGGGACCATGTCGTTGATCTGCTCACCCGTTCCCACGAAGCGGATGGGCAGGCCCAATTCGCGCGAAATGGCGACGACGATGCCGCCCTTGGCCGTGCCGTCGAGCTTGGTAAGGATGATGCCGGTCACGCCAACGCTCGAAGTGAATTCGCGCGCCTGCGCGAGGCCATTCTGTCCGGTCGTAGCGTCGAGTACGAGCAAGACATCGTGCGGCGCGCCGGGAATCACTTTCGCGGCGGTGCGCTTCATTTTTTCGAGCTCGGCCATCAAATTGGATTTCGTATGCAAGCGGCCGGCGGTATCCACGATGACCACGTCGGCGGAGCGCGCCTTGGCCGCGGCCACCGCGTCGTAGACAACGGCGGCGGGATCGGCGCCGTGTTTTTGCTTGATCACTTCGACGCCGTTGCGCTGCGCCCAGATTTCAAGCTGCTCGACAGCGGCCGCGCGGAACGTGTCGGCGGCGCAGAGAATGACGCTGCGGCCGTCCTTGCGGAGGCGGTTGGCGAGCTTCCCGATGCTGGTCGTCTTGCCCGCGCCGTTGACGCCGACAATGAAGATCACCCGCGTACCGCCGCCGTTCGGAGATACGGAAGCACCGGCTGCGCTGGCGATGTCCGGTTTCACTGGCGCATTCAAAATGCGAATGATGTGGGATTTGATTTCTCGCTTGAGCTGCCCGGCATCGGCAAGGGCATTGCGGTCCATCTTTTCGCGCACCGCATCCAGAATCTCGCGCGTCGGCTTCACGCCCAAGTCAGCCGAGAGAAGCGCCGTCTCCAGATCCTTGAGAATCGAAGGGTCGATCCTGCGTTCGCCGAGAAAAATCGTATCAACGGTTTCGGAGAGCGCCGCCTTGGTCTTGCTGACGGAGTTCTTCAACTTCTCAAGAAACGTGGGCTCCGGCTCGTTTTTGCCAAACAGTGAAATCATACGGTCGCGCGCATCACACTTCGCGCAAACCTAAATTGTAGCAGATGTGGGTTCGCAGCCCGTTAGAGGGTGCGTGCAGAGGCTCTGCGTTTTTCGCCCTGGCATTTTGGAAGCGAATAGTCGTGGATTCGTCGGCGAGTTTGCCGTTTACACGTGCACTTCGACGGCGCTGAGGCGGAGCTTGCCGGCGTTGACGGCGGACTCGAGAGCGGTCACGACGACGGTATCGAATTTTGACCCCGCCAGGGCCCGGATGCGGTCCATCGCATAGTCGAGTTCCATTGCCGACTGATAGGGGCGGTTGGTAGTCATGGCATCAAAGGTATCGGCCACGCCGATGATGCGCGCCATCAGCGGAATCTGCTGGCCTTGCAGCCCGTAGGGATAGCCGCGGCCATCCATGTGTTCATGGTGCAGCTCGATGCCCGGCAGCATCTCCTTGAGCTGCGAGACGGGGCGCATGATGTTCGCGCCTTTGATGGTGTGCTGCTTCATCAACCCGAATTCCTCGGGCGTGAGCGATCCGGGCTTCTTCAGCACGCGGTCCTCGACGCCGATTTTTCCCACGTCATGCAACAGCGCCGAGATACGCAGTTTGTCCAGTTCTTCCGAGGACAGGCCCAGTTCCTGGCCGATCAGCGTCGAATACTTCGCCACTCGGCCGGAGTGACCGCGCGTATACGGATCCTTTTCGTCGATGGCCGCCGCGAGCATGCGGATCGACCCGATAAACAGCTCGCGGTTCTCTTCCGCCGCTTCCTTCAGGCGCTCGATGTATTCCTCGATGTCGCCGGCCATTTTGTTGAAATTTTCCGCCAGCTCGCTGATCTCCGCCGCGCCGCGCACTGGTGAACGCTGGTGGAATTCGCCGCGGCTGATGGCGCGCGTGGAAGCGGCCAGGCCGCGGATCGGCCCGCTGATGCCCACCGCGAAAAAATACCCGAGTAGGATGGCGGCCAGAACCACGACGCTCACGAAAGCCAGTGCCTGGCGGTTGAGTTCGTTCACGCCGGCGTCCGTGCGCGCCTCATCGAGGCTGCGTTGCGCGATCACCGCCCAGTTTGTTTCCGGAAAGGTGCTGTACGTGCCGATCATTTCCACCGGCCGGTTGTTCACCATCTCGGTGAATCCTAGCGTCGCCGTGCTGCGCAGTTCTTGCGGCAGCGCGCGCACTTGCTCGACCAGCTTGGACGTCCCGCTCACATCTGCGCCGGGAACGAAATTTTTCGTGTCCGGGTGCGCCACGATGTGGCCGTTGTGGTCCACCAGGAACACCATACGGCCGCGCACACTGGCGTCTTGCAGGCGGTGCAAAATCGGGTCCAGCGAAATAACCGCCGCCAGCATGCCCGTGAAGTTGTCGTTCACATCCTTGAGAGGAACCGCCATGACAAACGCGGGCCTGTTATCCGGCGCCAGCGCCAGCGGATCGCTTCGGAATTTGACCACTTGCAACTGCTGCGACTGCAGGCAGGTCACGAACGCGCGCTGCAGCGCCCTTGCGACGAAGGGATCCTGTTCGGCCCGGAAATTTCCCTGCGAAGCGCTCGTGCCCTTGCCCGACTTGCTCACCGCTGTCAGATAAACGAACGTGTCTCGATTGCTGTCAACAAAGTCTTCCAGCAGCCGGGTTACTTTTGGCTCCGCCGCGGGGTCCTCGACGTTATCAATAAGCCCCGTTAGCGCAAGTATCTGCCGCTCGCTGACGAGTTGTTGCGTCACGTTGGACTCAAACAGCTGGATTTCCTGCGCCAACGACCGCGTCAGCTCTGTTTGCTGCACGCGCTCGGTATCCACCAGCTTGTCCTGGCTCAGCTGCAGCACCAGGCGGTGGTACAGCCCGATGGGCAGCGCGCTCACCAGCAACAGCGCGCCAAGCACCAGCCACAGAATGCGCACGCGTCCTGCGCGCACCTGTTCCCACCGGGATTTGGCGCTGAGCTTCATCTCGACTCTTCATTTTAGAAGAACCGCACGCACTTAGGCGCTCCGCTGTCGCTCACCGTCGCTCATCTGCAACTGGGACTTTAGTACTACCCGCCAAAGACGTGATCCGTCCTCGCTTTTCCGCATTCTGTTGTCAGGCTTGGATTTAACAGTCTTCGCAGGTGGATGACCGATCTCTGATCACTGAAACACGAAAACGGAAAACCAATAACCAAAAACTGAAAACCTAAAATTCAAAACTTAGAACTTAATACTAAATACCCAAAACTTCAGGCTTCGCCTACTCCCTCTTCAACGGCCGGTCCATGATGTCGCGAATCGCGTCCTTCGGCGATTTCCCCTGATTCAGGATCGCGTCCACTTGTTCGGTGATGGGCATTTCGATCTGGTGTTCGCGCGCCACAGCCAGCAGCGGCGCGGCGGTGTCCACCCCTTCGGCGACCATGCGCATGTTGGCAAGGATTTCGTGCAGCGGGCGTCCCTTGCCGAGCTCCATCCCGACGTAGCGGTTACGGCTGAGCGAGCCCGTGCACGTGAGCACGAGATCCCCCAGGCCGGCGAGTCCGCTCAACGTCTCAGGCCGCGCCCCGAGCGCCACCGCCAGCCGCGTCATTTCCGCCAGCCCGCGGGTGATTAGCGCGGCCAGCGCATTCGAACCCAGCCCCAGTCCCTGGCACGCGCCCGCGGCAATGGCCATCACGTTTTTCATCGCTCCGGCAAGTTCGACGCCCAGGACGTCGTCATTCGTGTACAGGCGAAACGACGGCCCTGCGAACTCCTCCTGAAGCTCCGTCGCGATCGCCGCATCCTGCGACGCCAGGACGACAGCGGTCGGCTCGCCCCGTGCTGCTTCCGCGGCAAACGACGGGCCGGAGAGCACCGCAATGCGCTCCGGCATGGGAGCCGGTCCTCCCCGCATCAGAACCTGGGCGATCACCTTGCTCATCCTCAGATGCGTGGATGGCTCCAGGCCTTTCGTGGCGCTCACAATAATCATTTCCGCCGAAACGTAGGGCCGCGCCTGCGTGTAGACGCTCCGCGCATGAACCGACGGCATCGCTCCCACGACGATGTGCGCCCCGGCTAGCGCTTCGGCGAAATCGTTCGTCACGCGGATGGCCGCCGGCAGAAACACTCCCGGCAGATACGTGCTGTTTTCACGCTGTCTGTGCAGCGCTTCCGCGAGGGCGGCATTGTGCACCCAGAGGGAAATTTCGTGAGCCTTCCGCGTACGCGTGAAGATTACAGACAGTGCGGTGCCCCAGCCTCCCCCGCCCAGGATGGCGATTTTCGTCATTTCTCGTCTTTCTTTTTGCTGAAAGAAAATTTTGGCTCCGCGCCTTCCACGAGCCGCTGAATGTTTGCGTCGTGCTTGAAAACGATCAACAGCGCCACCGCTAGAGCGCCAAAGGTGATCGCCAGCGGCGGAGCGTGGCGCGGCGCCCAGAGAAAGTAAAGCAGCAGCGGCATCGCGGCAGCCGCCGAGATCGACGCCAGCGAAACGTATCCCCAGAACGCCACGACGAGAAGAAACAAAATCACGGCTCCCAGAAGCGCCGGCGGGCAGAGAACGAGAAAGATTCCGGCGGCGGTGGCCACGCCTTTGCCGCCCTTGAACTTGAGCCACACCGGGAAGCAGTGTCCCATCAGCGCCGCGAATCCAGCCATCATCATCCACGTCGCGCTGTCCTTGCTGAGTCGCTCGGCGAGCAAAACAGCGGTTGCCCCTTTTCCCGCGTCAAGCAGCAGCGTCAGGATTCCCGCCAGCGGGCCCGCGACGCGCGCCACGTTCGTTGCGCCGATGTTTCCGCTCCCTTCCTTGCGGACATCCGTGCCGCCAAATGACTTTGCAAGAATCAGTCCGAATGGTATCGAGCCAAGAAAGTACGCGGCGACAGGAATCACCAGGGCAGTCATCGAAATTTCAGGCATGCGCTGTCAGGCCTCCGCCACCACGAAGGGAAAACTTTGCAGCGTAGTGTACTCCGCGCCGGTGGATTTTAGCTTGCTTTCGATCAGATGAACTTGATTCGTGCGGAACGAACCGAAATCGCGCGCCGCGTTTTCCCTGATCGCGGCACGCAGTTTTTCCGGCGGCCCGGGCGGTTCGAATCGCGCCAGCGTCAAGTGCGGTTCGAACGGCCGCTGTTCCCGCGCTATGCCCTGCGTTTCAAGAGCGTGATCGATGTCGGACGCCAGCGTCCTCAAATTCGGCGACGCCTCGATCCCCGCCCAGAATACGCGCGGATGTTTCTCATTCGGAAAGTAGCCGAGCCCGCGGAAATCCAGCGTCACCGGCCGTTCCGAGCGCACCGCCGCCAGCGCCTCTCGAATCCCTCCTAGCTTCTCCGGAGCAGCTTCACCAATAAATTTGAGCGTGACGTGCAAATTCTCCAGCCGCACCCAGCGCTGTTCTGGAGAGAGTTCCCGAAGTGTCTTGATCAGCGTGACGAGATTTTCCCGCACCGCGGAGGGAGTCTCCAGCGCGACGAAGAGGCGCACGGCTCAGGACCTTTTCAAACTGCGCGCCGGGGGTTCCCCGCCGCCGTAGAGGAAATGGATGCGCACCATGTCCAGCGCGAGCTGCGAAGCGTGCCAGCGGATGGCTTCGCGGTCGCCGGGGAATCGCACGCCGCGCTCCTTGACCCCGCCCGCGTGCGAAAGCGCGATGTGCACCGTGCCCACCGGCTTTTCTTCGCTTCCGCCGCCGGGGCCGGCGACGCCCGTGATGCCCACGCCGAGCGTGCTTCCCGCGCGCCGGCGGATGCCGTCGGCCAGCGCGATCGCCACTTCGCTGCTCACTGCGCCTTTGGCATGAATCAGTTCCGTCGGCACGTCCGCCCACGCCGTCTTCAGATCGTTGCTGTAGCAGACCACGCCGCCCAGAAAATACGACGAGCTGCCCGCTATGCTCGTCAGCCGCTGCGCGAGCAGCCCGCCCGTGCAGCTCTCCGCGGCGGAAATCGTCGCGCTGTTCATCGTCAGGATGCGCGCGACCACTTCCTCCATCGACGCCCCATCTTGCGAGTAGATGCGGTCCGTCAGTGCAATCTCGAAACCCTGCACGATCTCGTCGAGCGTCTTCTGTGCTCGCGCCGCTTCGCCGGTCCACATGCGCAGGTGAATTTGAATCTCGCCAGGCGCCGCGAGAATCGTCGTGTTCACGTCCGCGTAGCGCGTGTAGATGGACCGGATGCGTTGCTCAACGCTCGATTCGCCCATCCCCGCGACGCGCAATTCCCGGTGAATCATTCGAATGCCGGAGCCGCGCCGCTCCAGCCGCGGCACAACCTGCTCCTGAAACATCGGCTTCAACTCGCGCGGCGGGCCGGGGAGTAGCGCCACGATTCGGCCGCGCTCTTCCAGCCACAACCCGGGCGCCGTGCCGCGTGGATTTTCCAATACTTCCGCGCCCTCCGGCACCATGGCCTGCCGCACGTTCACCGCGGGCATCTCCCGCCCGAGTTGCCGGAAGCGCCCTTCGATGGCGCGGAGAATTGCTTCGTCGCGATGCAGCTTGCGCCCGAGAAGCTCCGCCACCGTTTCGCGCGTCAGGTCGTCTTCGGTCGGCCCGAGTCCGCCGGTGGCCAGGACCAGTTCCACGCGGTCCATCGCTTCCTTGAACGCCGTGCTCAAATAGCCGCGATTGTCCCCGACGATAGATTTGCGCACCACTTCGATGCCGAGTTTGTTCAGCTCCTCGGTCAGAAAGAGAGAATTGGTGTCGATTCGGTCCGGCGTCAGCATTTCCGAACCAACGGCAATGATTTCCGCTTTCATGTCAGATAATGTAGCTCACCTCGGGCGAGCGGTTTTGCTGGCCGCGAGAGCGATCCAGGCAATCTGCAGCGTGAAGGAGTCGCGCGCTGTGAGTGGTGGCCAGGACTAGGCGCGGACCGCGGAAGGCTGCAGCGCCAGGCCGACGAGGCGCCGAGGCCGCTCGAGAGCGCCCGCTCAGCATGCGCCCTGCGGCGTGATGCGCACGATGCCGCGGCGGCCGCCAACGACGCCGCGACGTAAAGATTCGCGTCCGTCAAAAGCCATGCCTTGCGGGCGCCCAAGTCCGCGGAAGAACACGTGTACCTCACCGCCCTGCGTGATGCGGTACACGCGGTCGTAAGCTGGAGGTCGTCGGGCCGGTGACGTACAGCTCGCCGTTCGGATGAAACGCCAGGTGATACGCGGCAACGGAAGGCTCCAGCGTCGCGAACACAAAAATGTCGCGCTCGCGGGCTGATCTTGAAAATCGTCCCGCTGCGGTCGCCGACATAGAGATTCCCGGCGCGATCGAAGGCGATGCCCGTGGCAACGCCCATGCCCTCGATCCACTGCTCGGCACGGCCATCGGGCGTGATGCGGTGGATCGTCCCGTCGTTCCGGCAGGAGACGAAAAGATTCCCCTCGCGATCGAGCGCCAGTCCGCTGGGATTCACAAGCGAGGTGACAAACGGCTTCACGTTGTAGTTCGCGGTGATTTTGTAGAGCGATACGGGAACGCGCTGGCCCCGCGGCCCGGAAAACGTCACGTAAATATTCGCCCTCGTGATCCACCGCCGGATTTGCCACCGGATGCAGATTGTCCGCGATTTGCAATCCAATATGCACGGGATGCGGCTGGCTTTCCTGTCCGGCCGTGGCCACGCGAACCATTCCTCCGCCCGCGCCCTCCGGAACGCGCGCGATCAGCCGATTTTCACTGGCCAGCGAGAGCGCGGCTTCCGCTTCCCCGAATCGCACCACCGGGCGAGCCTGCGCGCGCGAGACAAATCCGTGGCCGTGAATGGTGATCTCCCCACCGGGAATGGCCGCCGCGGGCGCGACTCTCTCAATGTGTGGGATGCCGTTTCTTTTCTGCCGTGGTCCCAAAGCCTAATTTCATATCACTCTGAAGTGTAACGCGAGACGCAAGAAGAATTGCAGCGTAGATCCCGGCCATCCAGTCATCCGCCATGATTCCCCATCCGCCCGGCAGTTTTTCCAGCCGCCGGATGGGCCACGGCTTCGCAATGTCAAACACGCGAAAAAGCATGAAACCCGCGAGCGAGGTATTTCCAGTTGAACAGTCGGTATATCAGCTCGATATCCTTGCCGGAGTAATCCGCATCGCTGGGCACGAGCCCGGGAGCAAAGAACGGGACAAGGCCGAGGAGAAGAGTTAGGTGCTGGCCAGAAACCTCATCTATTACCACATATTGAGGGTCATGCACGCCCGCGTAGTTCGCTACGCGCGCGGCGCTCCATACACCAATGCCCGCGAGGAAGAGAGTCAGCAGTGTTGGGACGAGCGTGAACGGAACGGTCGCCGGAGGCTGATTGTGAAATCCTGGCAATAGACCACGAGATACCCAGATCATTACCTGGAATTCAATGGGAACTAAGAGGCAGGCAACTGCGACGCCCACGAGGGAGCCAAATGTACCAGGTGCTTTGGGAATGTAACCGACGCCCAGCGAAGTCGCGATGGCAAGCGCGAGGCGCGGCTTCTTGCGCGGTGCGTCGGGGCTCGGCGCGGCGTCAGTGTTCGGTATCATTCGGATTTTCGAGGTCGAGGATGATCGTCTTGCGCTCCTTTTCGACAAGCTCTTCTTCGTCGAAGATCGGGTCGGAGACGACGTACTTTTCGGTGGCCCAGTTGCCTAGGTCGCGCTCCCGGCAGCGCTCGCTGCAAAAAGGGAAATCTTCGTGAACAGCGGAGTCGGTCTCAGTTTTGCAAATCGGGCATTTGTGTTTCATCTCGATTTATCCGTCATTTCGAGCGAAGCGAGAAATCTCTCTTCAGTTCTTTTTGGAAGAGGTCGAGACTCCTTGTCCAGCCGGGCAGTTCCACCCCCGTCAGAATCAATTACGAAGGAAAGTCTACCCCAAGACGCGCAGCGGCGCGCCGGTAGCGATGCGATAAAGCTTCTGCGAAGCATCAGGACTCGCGGTTCCGGCCACGGAAAATGTAGCGCCGGCATCCTTGCCGGCTTCTTCTTGCTCCTGAACCGCTTCGTAATTTCCACCACGCGCCCGATCAGGTCATACGCGTCTGTCTTGGTAATTTCCACGCGCGCCACATCGCCCGCAACCGCGACTTCTCCGCCGGGCAACTCGATATCCGTGAGGTACAGCTTCCCGTCGATCTCCGGCGCCATGCCCTCCAGCCGCGCTTCCCATACCATCGGGTTATCTTTCGAAGGGCCCTCGATCAGCGCCGTGAAGCTCCGGTCCTTCGGCGCGCGCGAATTTGCGTGCCCGTATTTTGCGCGCAAATTTTCGCGTGAAACTTTCTTTTGAACGGCCATCAGGCGGCGGCGGCGATCCGTGATCGTCTCCGCATCCACCTTCGCATCCAGCGCGTAACTGTCCGCATTGTCCACGTCCGAGTATTCGAACACGCCCATCCAATCCAGTTTCGCTGCCTTCACGAAATCGCAAAGCTCCTCGAAATCCGCTTCGGTTTCTCCGGGGAAGCCGGCAATAAACGAACTGCGCAGCGAAATGCCGGGAATCGTCGACGCGAACCCGCTCCAGCAGTTTCAGGAACGCGTCCCCGTTCGAACCGCGCTTCATGCGCGCCAGGACGTTGCGGCTCGCGTGTTGCAGCGGCATGTCCATGTACTTCGCGAGCCGCGGATGCGCCGCAATCGTATCGAGCAATTTTTGCGTCACGCGGTTCGGATACGCATACAAAAATCGCACCCACAGCAAATCATCCACTTGCGCCAATCTTCCCAGCAATTGCGCCAGTCCATCTCGCAGGCCGAAATCTTCGCCGTAGGAAGTCGTGTCCTGCCCGATCAGCGTGATCTCGCGCGCGCCCGCCGCGGCAAGATTCTCCGCTTCGCGAAATACCGATGCAAAGCGGCGGCTGCGGAATTTGCCCCGAAGCTGCGGAATAATGCAAAACGTGCACGGATGATCGCAGCCCTCGGCGATCTTGATGTAAGCGGCTGGTGCTTCGGCGTGGTGACGATGCGTGGCGTCAAATCGTGGTACAGAAACGAGGGCGGCTGCGCAGGAAGCACGCGCAAGTCGCCCTGCACCGCCTCAAGGATGCGCTCGACTTCACCGGTGCCGACGACGGCATCGACTTCCGGCACTTGTTCCAGGATTTGGTCGCGGAAACGCTCGACAAGACAGCCGGCGACGACCAGTTTTTTCGCGGCGCCGAATTTCTTGTGCTCGGCCATTTCCAGGATGGTATCGATGGACTCCTTTTGCGCGGATTCGATGAAGCTGCAGGTATTGACGACCAGGACTTCGGCGTCGTCGGCGCGCGGCGTCAGCTCATAGCCCTCGCGCGCGAGAAGGCCCATCATCACCTCGCTGTCGACGAGGTTCTTGGGGCATCCAGGGAAATGAATCCGACCTTGGTCATAGTTGGGAAATTGCGCTGATGCGCAATCTCCAATTGTAACACGCAAGCGGAAGCAGGCATGAAATGGCTGTAGCTCAGGCCTTTAGGCCTGAGGATTTTTTTCCTGCTTCGTTGGATGGACCGAAGAGAGAAGACAACCGAAGAGATTGATTCTTGCCGAGAACTGCTCAGCGCCGCGGAGGCGCGTTCGGAATCTGTCCTGCCGAGCAATTGCCGCAGACGGGAGGTATCGCAAGGCGCGCCGCCGAACCGCGCTCGCGCGTAGATTTGCGTGAATTCCTGCAGGGCGGGTGCGAGATTCGGCGCATTCACCCCCGCCGCAAATTCTAAAGGCGTCTGTGTCTCAAGCCGCAAAAATCCGCGGCGCGCCAGCGTTCGCAGCAGTTCCGCATACAGGCGCGAGGCAAGCTGCGGGTTGCTGCGCGGCGATTTCGATGGACGCAGTTCGAAAAAAAGAAAAATGCGTCCGAACAAATCCGCGATCAGGTTGAATCGCAGCGCCACGAGAAAGAGAACGAGCGCGATTGGCAGCAAAAAGCGCAGCGCACTATGCTGAAACTGCCACGACTTGAGCCATTCCTTGCCTTTTCGTTGTTTCCGCTCGAACCATCCGTGCGCCGCTTCGCTCCAGTTCCGCGAACTACGCTGCAAATTCTGTGCCAGCACCATTT
>CAVWHL010000022.1:0-37302 GCA_963754855.1 uncultured Acidobacteriota bacterium | reverse complement strand
TTTGCGTGTATCACACGTTCGTCGAAACCGCCCGCCGCGCCGTCGAGGGAACCGGGATTCCGGTGGCGGCGGTTTCGGCTGGATTCCCTGCCGGGCTATCGCCGCTGGCAGAGCGGGTGGCAGAGATTCACCGCTCGGTGGAAGCGGGCGCGACGGAGATCGACATTGTGATTACGCGCGCGCACGTGTTCAACGGGGAGTGGCAGGCGCTGTACGACGAGATTGCGGCGTTCAAGCAGGCCTGCGGGCACGTTCATATGAAGGCGATCCTCGCGACGGGAGACCTGATGACGCTGCGCAATGTGGCGCGCGCCAGTTGGGTGGCCATGATGGCCGGCGCGGACTTTATCAAGACTTCGACGGGCAAGGAAGCAGTGAACGCCACGCTCCCGGTAACGCTGACCATGGTTCGCGCCATACGCGATTACGCAGAGCGGACGGGCATGGCAGTGGGCTTCAAGGCGGCCGGCGGCATCCGTACTGCAAAGCAGTCGCTGGAATGGCTGGCGCTGATGAAAGAAGAGCTTGGGCGTCCGTGGCTCGAGCCGTCGCTGTTTCGGTTCGGCGCCAGCGGCATGCTGGGCGACATTGAGCGTCAACTTGAACATCATCTGACCGGCCGTTATTCGGCGGCGTACCGTCATCCCATCGCCTAGATGGTTGTAGACGGTTTTCGTGCATTGGAAGGAGACGCTGTGAGCATTGTGGAAAAGTTCTACACCATGGAATATGGAGCCGCGCCGGAAGATCCTAAGGAAGCGGTGCAATGGCTGGAGCGGCATCATCGCCGGTTTGAGGAGTTCATAGGCGGGGCATGGGTGAAGCCGGCGAGCGGTGAGTATCAGACCACCAGCGATCCTTCCACCGGCGACACCCTTGCCGAGGTTGCCAAGGGCAACACCGACGACGTGGAAGCCGCAGTGGCAGCTGCGCGCAAGGCCTGGCCGCGTTGGCAGGCACTGAGCGGGCACGAGCGGGCAAGGCATCTCTACGCGCTGCGCGGCTGGTGCAGAAACACTCGCGGCGGCTGGCGGTTCTGGAGTCGATGGACAACGGCAAGCCGATCCGCGAGAGCCGCGACATCGACATTCCGCTGGTCGCGCGGCACTTCTATCACCACGCCGGCTGGGCGCAGTTGCTGGAGTCGGAGTTTCCCAACTACACGGCCTGCGGCGTCGTGGGGCAGGTCATTCCGTGGAATTTTCCGCTGCTGATGTTTGCGTGGAAGGTCGCGCCGGCGCTGGCCGCAGGCAACACGGTGGTCATCAAGCCGGCGAAATATACGCCGCTGACCGCGCTCGCGTTTCGCCGCAGATCTGGCGATGGAAGCGGGTCTGCCGCCGGCGTGCTCAACGTGCTGACCGCGACGGCACACGGGCCAGGCGCTGATCGAACATCCCGGCGTCGACAAGATCGCCTTCACCGGCTCGACCGAAGTGGGCCGCGATCATCCGCAAGGCGACTGCGGAATCGCACAAGAAGCTCTCACTCGAACTGGGCGGCAAATCGCCGTTCGTTGTCTTCGACGACGCCGATCTCGACTCCGCGGTCGAAGGTCTGGTGGACGCGATCTGGTTCAACCAGGGGCAGGTGTGCTGCGCGGGGTCGCGGCTGCTGGTGCAGGAACGCGTGGCCGAGACGCTTTATCGCCAAGCTGCGCGCGCGGATGGAAACGCTGCGGGTCGGCCATCCGCTGGACAAGTCGATCGACATCGGCGCGATTGTTTCGCCGGTCCAGTTGGAGACGCATCCGCAAGTTGGTGGACGCGGGCGTGGCCGAGGGCGCGCGTGCTGGCAGCCGGCAATCAACGCTGCCGGAGAAGGGCTGCTACTACCCGCCGACGCTGCTGACCGATGTGCATCCGGCGGCGACGGTGGCGCAGGAAGAGATCTTCGGCCCGGTGCTGGTGGCGATGACGTTCCGCACGCCGCGAGAGGCCGTGGAGCTGGCCAACAACACCGTCTACGGGCTGGCGGCGAGCATCTGGAGCGAGAACATCAACGTGGCGCTCGACGTGGCCCGCAAGTGAAGGCGGGCGTGGTGTGGGTGAACTGCACCAACCTGTTCGACGCCGCCTGCGGATTCGGCGGCTATCGCGAATCCGGCTATGGCCGCGAAGGCGGACGCGAGGGCATGCTGGAGTATCTGACGCCTAAGTGGCTCAAGCAGGCGGCTCCGCTCGCGGCGAAGCGCGGCGAGGCCGATCGGCCTTCCGCGAGCATTGCGCCGATGTTGACCGGTCCGGCTATTGACCGCACGGTCAAACAATACATCGGCGGAAAGCAGGCGAGGCCAGACTCCGGCTACTGCTATCCCCGTTTTCGGGCGGAGGGCGATTGCTTGGCGAAGCGCCGCTCGGCAATCGCAAGGACATCCGCAACGCGGTCGAAGCGGCGCGAGGCGTCGGCTGGGCGAAGACGACGCGCACGGCCGCGCGCAGGTGATCTATTACATCGCCGAAAACCTTTCCAGCGCCGCGACGAAATCGCTTCCGCCTGGCCGCCGTTGTCGGAGAGGAGCAAGCGGACGTGGAAGTCATCCTCCATCGAACGCATCTTTACCTACGCCGCGTGGGCCGACAAATACGATGGCGCGGTCCACCATCCGCCGGGACGCAACATCACCATCGCCATGCCGGAGCCGGTCGGCGCCATCGGCATTCTGCCCTCAGAAGCGCCGCTGCTGGGCCTTCTCTCGCTGGTCCTGCCCGCGATTGCGGTAGGAAACACCGTGGTCGCCGTTCCTTCGGAGCAATACCCGCTAGTCACCGGCGACCTCTATCAGGTGTTCGACACCAGCGACCTGCCCGGCGGCGTGGTGAATCTTGTCGCGGGCCGTCCGGCGGAACTGGCGAAGACGCTCGCCGAGCACGACGACGTCGAGGCCATCTGGTGTTTCCGCGAAGCCGGCGACGCCACCGTGAAGACTCTTCGGTGGGAAACCTGAAGCAGGTCTGGACCAACGAAGGCCGCGCCATTGATTGGTTCGACGTGAAGCAGGGCGAAGGCCGCTGGGTTGATCATTCTGTCCAAGTGAAAAATATTTGGGTTCCCTATGGCGAGTAGGAGGCCGGACGGCTTGGCTCGCGATACCGGACACACCGAGTCTTGGATTTGAGATAACCGGAAATTTCAGATAGAAGTGGTCGGGGCGAATGGATTTGAACCATCGACCTCCTGGTCCCGAACCAGGCGCGCTAGCCAGGCTGCGCTACGCCCCGACGATATTGCTTTAACTGCCACTCACGCGCTCAGGTGCAAGCTTCAGCACAAGCGCGACTATCAGATTAACATAGCTCCGCATTCGCGGCTAGACCGGGTCCGATTCCCTTCCTTGCAGCAATCTTCGCTGAAGTCATAGCCGCCGGAAGGCATGAGCCTCCCGGCGGTCCCTTGCCGACTCGGCTGACAATTTAAAAAGTCAACCGCAGCGCCAATTGGATGATGCGCGGCTGCGGATCGTACGTCGACCCGCTCCCCACCCCGGTTGAAAGGATCTGTCCGAACAGCGAACTGTTGATGTTGGTATCAGGGTTTTGAAAGTTTGCATGATTGAAAATGTTGAAGAATTCGGCCCGGAACTCCAATTTCGTCCGCTCCGTGATGGCCGTCGTCTTGGTGAATGACATGTCAAAGTTGATGTAGCCCGGTCCTCGCAAAAAGTTCCGCGGCAAGGTCCCGTACGTCGCCAATGCTGGATTGGCAACGACCTGGTCATTCGAGGGGAGTATTGTAGGTCCTGGTGTGCACGGAAAGGGGTTGTTGAGATCGCCGCACTGAGCACTGCTGAAGCTGTTCGGATTGAACCAATAGTTCCCAGGGCCGTTTCCAAAATTTTGGGAGGTTCTGGGATTCAATGTGTTTGTCGGTCCCGCGATATTGGCGTGAACGTTGTAAGGGTCGCCCGCGCCCGATGGTCCTTCCGCCCCCGGATTGAAGCGATCTCCGAGCCGCGCAAAGACGTCAAAGGGGAAACCGGTACGCCACGTCACGATGGGAAATAAGCTCCATCCTTGTGTCAACCGCTTCGGCCCGGAACTCCACAGCCGGTCCCACGGCATGTCCCAGCCGCCGCTGAAGGTAATCCGGTCACGAACATCCTGATCGCTGGATGCACGGAAGAGGCTCGGATCGTAGGTCGGCACGTTGCTGTTCCTCTGGCGGAATCCAGAAACATTGTCAATGCTATGAGCCAGAGTGTATGCCAGTGTGAAATAGGTTCGTCCCAGATAGTGGGAATCGGCAATTTGCCGCGTCAAGCTGGCCTGCAGACTGTTGTAGCTGGCGTTTGAGACGTTCTTGAATTCCGGCAAGGTGGCAAAACTGCACAAGGCTCCGGGATTTACTCCCGAAGTGCTGTTGCCAAATTCGTCCACGCAGGAACTGTTGCCGGGCACCAAATTCAAGACACGGTTTGTCGTACCTAATACGAATGGGTTGATATCCTGCAGTGAAGTCAGTCCGTGCGAACTGCTGCCCACGTAGCTGACCTCCAGTACCGTATTCGGTGCGAATTCGTGCTGCACGCTCAGGTTGTACTGATACGTGTACGGAGTCCGCAGGTGCGGATCCACCAGGTAAACCGCTCCGCCCGCATTGATCGGCAAGAATCCAGCCGCCCCGAAATCGAGATTGGATGGAGGCTTATGCGACGGGAATGGGTTCGTCGTGCCCGCCGAACCGAAGGGGTCCGTGAAATACGGCACGTCGGTGGTCTGGCCGGAGCCGACTACCGGGAAAACAGCCCTGCCGACCCAAAGAACGGCGGCTGCCCGTTAAACTGCAGGTTGTCCTCGCCCTTCAGGATGTCGTAGAAAACCCCAAATCCGCCGCGGACGCTGGTCTTGCCGTTTCCTTGCGGATCCCACGCAAACCCAACGCGCGGCGCCCAATCGTTCTTGTCCGGGAAGTTCACGCCCCTCGGAGCGTTCGGATCGCCCGGGAATAACATCCCGAGGGGAGCATTCACGAAAACTGTTGACGGGGTCGTAACTCCGGGAATGACCGAGAAGGACCGCCCCTGGGTGTCCAGTTTCGGCGAATTGTACTCATAGCGAAGGCCCAGATTGAGCGTAAAGCGCTTTGTCAGTCGCCACTCATCTTGCAGGAATCCAAAGTAGGACTTGCTGCGTATATTCGACGGCGCTGAAGGATATTGGAAGTACGAAGAGGGGATGCCCAGCACGAAATCAGCGAGGGAATTGCCAGATCCTGAGCCTCCCACTCCCGTAAAATCCCATTCGCCATTCACATAAAAGTCATACACCGTATTGTTCTGATACGTCGAGATGCCCCCGCCCATTTTCCAGTTGTGCCGTCCGTGAATATAGCTGAGCGTGTCCGTAAACCCGTACGTGTTGTTATTTCCGCCGTCGGACCCTGTTCGCTAAATCCCACATTCAAGCCGTTGTCAAAGAACAAGTTTGGCGGTCCCGTGGACTGATCGGGCGTGGTTCCAACGCCCAGTTTTGCGGCCGTAATCGAATTGAAGGCGCCCGTCGGTGTTTCCTGCTGGTGATTATTGCGCTGAATAAAAGCGCGGAATTCGTTCACCAGGCTGGGCGTAAACGTATGGCTGTACGCGGCATTCGCGATGTAATTATTGTCCCCGTTGAGGTCCGGATACCCTGGCACGGTCGCAAACGAAAATGGGTCCAATCTAGGATTGCGATAGCCACCCAAGGTGACGCTGAGCTTATCTCTCTGCGTCATTAGAAAATCGAACTTCATCGTCAATTCGTTGTTGTTGTCCGTATGCGCGCCCTGGTAATCGGCCACGCCGGCCGGATTGTCGGAATCAACCCCGCAGCGATGTAGCTCTTGGAAACGGGATCGATTTTAGCCGGGTCAATGACCGCGCAGGAAGCCAGCGTTGAATTTGATTGGAAATAGGGATTTGCCTGCAGAAACGCAGCGACTCCCAGATCTGCACTGGGACAGGCATTCCCTGCCTTGTAGCCTCCCGTAACACCTGAGAAATCTCCATTCAATTGCGCCGGCGTAAACACCGTTCCCGCCCCCGTGGCCTGTTGGGCGGAGAGCCGTTGACCCTGATATCCCACAAAGAAGAAGAATTTATCCTTCTTGATCGGCCCCCCAAACGTGCCGCCGTATTGATTGCGCTTCAAGACGTCGCGCGGCAGCCCATTAACATTGTTAAAAAACGAGTTGGCATTGAACGCGTCGTTCCGCAAAAATTCAAACGCGCTGCCATGCCATTCGTTCGTGCCGGACTTCGTCACAACGCTGATCACTCCCCCGCCATTGCGCCCATACTCCGCGGAGTAGTTGCTCTCCAGAATGCGAAACTCCGCGATCGTGTCCGGATTCGGGTTGTAAACCACGCCGTTGCTCAGCAGGTTGTTGTTAAGCGCCCCGTCGAGCAGGAAGGTGACGGAATCCGTGCGGCCCCCAGCGATGCTGTAGGATCCCGCGCTGGTATTGTCTGAATTCGTTTCCGTGACGCCGGGCTGTAACTTCGCTAGGTCCAGCACATTCCGGCCATTGAGCGGGGCCCTTTGAATCGTTTCCCCCACCACGCTCATCCCAATCGTCTGATTGACCGTCTCCACATTCGCTGCTTGCTCGGTAACTTCGATGCTTTCGGTTTGTTGGCCTACTTCCAGCTTGGCATCCAGGCGCAAGGACTGGCTGATTTGTAGAGTCTGGCGTTCAAACACCTGCTTGCGGAATCCGGAAATTTCGATCGTTACATTATAGGAGCCGATGGGCAGGGACAGCACTTCGTAAAACCCGTCGTTGCCCGTGCTCGTCTCCCCGGGCAATTTGCGTGGCCACGTTCTTCACCGTGACCTTCGCGCCCTGAATCGGCGCGCCGCTCTGGTCCGTAACATTTCCGATGATCCGGCCCGTCGCTTCCTGCCCGCGAGCCATGTCGCATGACATTACGAAAGCCATCCCAGCAAAAAAGATGATCAAAAGTTTAGTGGACAGATGTCTCATTGTGTTTTCCTCCCGGACAAAATCAACTTTGCTCAGCGCTCTCATTGCTCAGCACGGCCCCCTGCATGGCCACAGGCCTGCACAACGCAGGAACCGAATAATTGAGGCCATACCGGCCCGCAATATTCCCGGTGTCGCGCCTCGACCTTGATTCATTCCTTAATTGGAGGGAGGAATTGTCATCACCGGCCAACCCTGATTGGCCGATGAACAAAATCACCGCGGATAGACATTGATATGTCCCCGGGCCACCCGTCCCACCACTCGTCTTAGCTTCGGTTGAGATAGTTTTTAGAACAGGTCGCCGCGCCTGTCAAGCGTAGTTGTTTCGATTCAATGCACTCATTCGTAAGATCTTTCCTGTCAGTTGTCCCGCTCGCCCATCCTGATTGCTTCGCTCGTTGAGGCGACCTGACTTCCATCCAACCGCGGATTTCAGGATTCGACCGGTCGCCGGGTTCCCTCATGGAGCCGTTGCCTACGGCCGCCCCGCCCCCGGCAGCTTTTGCTCGAACATTTGTCATATTCTGGTATACTTGGCGACAAGTAAATGTTCGTCATCAGCCCATCTGCCCTTTTGTGATCACTCCGGCAGATGTTTTTTGCTTCTGCCCTCATCCCTAATCCATTTTGTTTGAATAGCTTGGAGACTCTTTCGCTCTTTGCAGCCGAGTACATTTTTTAAGTCTTTTATTTTCTTGTCATTGCGCACTCTTTTGCGCCACGGCTAAAGAGCAAGTCCTTTGGAATCAAATTATTCCGCACTCTTTCTGGGAGGAAGGGGGTATACCCCCCCTCGCCTGCCAAAAGTTAATGCATTACTTGAAGTCGCAGAGGGAAAGGGAGAAAGCGGAAAGCTGGCCACCAACCTGAGACTCTGAACTCACCCCAAATGCAGGAGCTTTACCTCCGTGATCGCCCGGATCGCCCGTAGCGGCTCCAGGATCGCGGGCGACACTTCTCCGTCAATGCGAACAAGGGCGACGGCTTCGGCGCCGCGAGCGGCTTCGCGGCGGCCCAGCGCAAACGTCGCGATATTCACTCCGTGCTTGCCCAGGGTCGTCCCCACCTGGCCGATCACCCCAGGCTCGTCGCGGTTTCGCAAATACAGAATGGTGCCCTCAAGTTGCGCCTCCAGCGGAATCCCCTCGATCTCCAGCACGCGTGGCGAGCCGTCATGCAGCACTGTGCCTTCCGCCGTAAAGCCGTTGGATGAGCCGGTTTTTTCCGGCAGTGCGGAGACCTCCAGCGTATTCGGGAAGCCGTGCTCCCGCCGGCGCGTCTCTTCTTCGACCGTCAGGCCTCTCGCGGCAGCCACCGCCGGCGCATTCACTACGTTGACCTTTTCGTCCAGCACGGCGTTCAGCACGCCCGCCAGGACCGCGCTGCGCAGAAGGTGCGTGCCCACCTCGGCCACTTCTCCCGCATAGCGGATGCGAATCCGCGCTGGGCGCGACGGCGCAAGCTGCGAAACGAGCGAGCCCAGTCGCTCGGCCAAAAGCAGATAGGGCCGCACGCGCCGGTATTGGTCCGCTGAAAGCGCTGGCAGGTTCACCGCGTTGCGAATGATGCCTTCCACCAAATAATCCTTGATCTGCATGGCCACCTGCGTACCCAGCTCTTCTTGCGCCTCAGCCGTGGAACCCGCTACATGCGGGGTGGTGATCACGTTCGGAAGCCCGATCAGCGGGCAATTTTTCGGCGGCTCTTCAGCAAAAACATCGAGGGCCGCTCCGGCGACATGGCCGCTCTTGATGGCCGCCGCCAGGTCAGCTTCGTTGATGAGTTCCCCGCGGGCGGCATTGATGATGCGAACGCCTTTCTTCATTTTCGCGATGGATCCGGCGTTGATCATCTCCCGCGTCTGCGGACTCACGGCCGTGTGAAGGGAGATAAAATCGCATTCGGCCAGCAGTTGCTCGAGCGGAACGAGTTCCACGGACAGTTCCCGTGCTGCCGCTTCGCTGATAAATGGATCAAACGCAACAACGCGCATGTCGAACGCCTCCGCGCGCACCGCGACCTCGCTGCCGATGCGGCCGAGACCGACCAGGCCCAGAGTTTTGCCGCGCACCTCGGCGCCCGACGACGATTTTTCCCAGCGGCCTTCGCGCATGGCTGCATCAAATTTTGGAAGCTGGCGAACAAGCGCCAACAACAGCGCAAAGGTATGCTCGGCAACGCTGACGGAACTTCCGCCGGGGGTGCTCATGACCAGCACGCCGCGTTTTGTCGCGGCTTCCAAGTCAATATTGTCCACGCCAACTCCGGCGCGGCCCACGGCGCGCAATTTCGGCGCTTTGTCCAGCAATTCCGCCGTGACTTTCGTCGCGCTGCGCACAATCAGCGCATCTGCATCGGCGATCTCCCCGTTCAGTGTGTCTTTGGTTGTCAGGACGATGTTCCAGCCGGGCTGCTCCTTCAATAATTTCACGCCGCGATCACTGATCTTGTCCGCTACGATGACTTTCATGATGCCCCTTGGATTCCCTAGCGGGTTTTTCCCGCGCAGTATAAGAGATCAAAAGTAGCGAGCCCTTCGCGCCATGTCAAATAAGCAAGACTGATACTCGGCGCGCGCAAATCGCTTCCGCTGCATCTTCGATGCCACCGCAGAACCGCAGCATTTCCACCTGCCTCTTTCCCGGTCTGCTATATTCAAGGCAGTGAGGAACTGGCGATGAGCCTTGCCGAGAAAATCCAGAAAGACCTGGTTGACGCCATGCGCGCCAAGGATGAACTGCGCCTCAGCGTGCTGCGTGGAATAAAGGCGGCGGTCAAGCACCGGGAAGTCGAAAAGATGCGCGCGCTCGATGAACCCGAAACGATCCAAATTTTGCAAATGCTGGTGAAGCAGCGAAAGGAATCGATTGAACAGTTCACCAAAGGCAACCGCCCAGAACTCGCAGAGAAGGAAACGAAAGAACTCGCCATCATCGAGTCTTATCTGCCGGCCGGCGCCAGCGAAGCCGAAATGGACGCGGCAATTGCGAAGGCTATTTCCGAAACCGGCGCGAATTCCATCAAGCAGATGGGCGCCGTGGTGAAGGCCGCCAAGACTGCTCTGGAAGGAAAAACGGTCGATGGCAAGGCGCTCAGCGACCGCGTCCGCGATCGTCTCTCGAAACTAGGCTAAGCCTGCTCACGTTTCGCTTCCTTGTATCTTTTGCCGCCGGGAGTAACGGTCGTTATGTTCTCAGCATGAATCTGCCGGAAACCATCGCGATTCGCTTCACGGAAGAAGACGCGGGCTACGTGACGGTGCGTCCCGTCGTGAAGCAGACGTTCCGCCTAGCGGAATTGGCGGATATGGTCGTGAGTGTCACCGGCAAGAACGTTTTGCGCGTGCAGCAAATTTTTCGCGCAGGCACGGTTGTCTACAACGGTTACCGCTACTGGTGGGATGGCTTCGTTTCCACGGAAACCGAAATTGCCAATCTGCTGGCGCCGTTTCCCGACGATGATCCTTCGCGTCCATTCAATGCCAGCGCGGTAACCTCCGTCTCTCTCGAAACCGGCGGCGGCACTCAGCGCTCCTTGATTCATATCACGCGTCAGGAAGCTTCAGCGAAACGCTTGTTCTGCAAGCGGAACCCGTGGGAAATCTTGCTGGGAGTCAGCGAGAATTCTGCGCCGCGTTACGAGAAGTACTCCCATGCCGAGCACGCTGACGTCTATCGCCTCCACCTCCCGCTCGAGACAGCTGCATCTCTGTTACATGAAATGGCGAAGGCCGCGCGAAGAAGTCTTCGTAAGAAACTGGCGGCGCTGCAGCCTCCTTCCTCTCTTCTATTTCTTAAGCCGCGGGAACATTCTTCGAAAACAAAATCTACGCAATAGATGGGCTGGAAATCAGCGAGCCACAGCCTTCAACACTGCGGTATTCCGTTCATCGCCGGCGATGATGCGGTAGAGCTTCTTGAGATCATCCACTTTGCTGAGCGGCACGCTCAGCTCTTTTACTTCGAACGTCCGCGTATACTTCAGCGTGTTCCCGTTCACTTCCGTCTTGCTGTGATAGCTCGCAAAGCTGTAGTCCACATTCACGGGCGGCGGCAAGTCATCCACTTCGTAACCCGGTGGCAGGACAATCTCAAACACGTCCGTGTCGCGCGAAGGTCCGCGAAATTCAACGGGAAATTTTCTTGGCTCCTTGGTCTCAAGGAAACCGCTGGTTCTGGTTCCTAACACGCGTGGCCGCACGAGCAAAAGATTTCCCGCAACCTTCCCGTAGTCCAATGCCACAAAGGACCAATGGTATTCAAACGGAAGCGAATTCTGCTTGAGATTGACGACGGTGGCTTTTGTGATTTGAAACGTTCCCAGAGAATGGGCCATCAGGGTTTCGATCGGCTTGATCCTGTCCGCATCTTTTTCAACATTTCGCAACCTGTATCGCTCATAGCTGGAAGCGTCTCCGACTCGCTCTTCCTGGACATCGCCGCTCAACGTCCCGCGCGGATCGAGCGCGAGCTTGGCGGTCCGGGTTACTCCGTTTGCAGACGGAGCGAGCTCCGGCAATTCTGTGAGTTCGCCGCCATCGGGCGTGACCAGCAACCCGTAGTTCGATTGCAGCGGACCGCGCAGTTCTCCAAAGGGTGTCAACTCATCGGTGGGATCGAAAAATAAAAGCCGGCCGAGCTTGGGATGCTGCATCGTGGCAACCAGTGATTCGTCCGAAACACCGTCGGGCAGCCGGATGGCAAGGATGACGTGATTGAACCCACCAAGATGCGGAGGCGTTGCGGGAGTGACCCCGCCCCGTTCCGCGTGAATAATTACGTAATAGGAATCGATGCCGACTTCCTTCAGCATCGAACTCATGACGGTCGCTTTGTCCTTGCAATCGCCGAAACGGTGGGCAAACACCTCTGGCGCCGGATGCGGCTGCTGCCCGCCGATCCCGAGCTCGATGGCGACGTAGCGAATGTCTTCTTGCACGAAAACTGCGAGCGCCCGCATCTTGGCCAGCGGAGCGGGCGACAAAGCCGTAAGTGCCGCCACCTTCTGCTTGATTTCCGGAGAAGCGACACGCCGGCCTTCGGTGAGCCCGTTATACCAGGATCCCATTTCCTTCCAATTCAGGAAGCCGCGGTTTGCACCTCCTGGCGGAATGAGAGAAACGATCATCAGTCCAGCCACACCCTTCCAAGGAGGCATTTCGGGTTCCCACCTGACCGGCGGAATATCTTTCACCTGCCATTGCCACTGGTTTGTCCCTACCTGTGCGGCCTGTACCTCAGGATGGTTTAACCAAACCGCTTTGTATTCCCAGCCTGGAGGAAGCTGAAGCGTGTACCGTGCTTCCGCGACGGGGACTGATTCCTGAAAAAACCACTCATCTTGGAAGATGTATGGCCGGTCTTCATGCTCGAACTCGTAGCCAACGATGTTCCCCGGGTCGGCAGCGGGGATCTGGAGAACTTTGGTGCGAATGTCAGAAACGAGCTCGCCCCCCTGCACATCCAGATAACCCGTTTCCGTGGTGTCTTTGTCTTTGACCTCAAAGTCTTTACCCTGAAGGGGAATGCACCAGGCATGGAGATTGGTGATTCGTGTTTCAGGGTCAAAAGAAAGCCGAACTTTTCCGTACCCGCGACCATCGGGGCGAAGAATCTTGTAGGCGCGCCTGACAATCGCTTTCATCTTGCCGTTCGGCTGAACGCTCAGCACTTCTTCGGAATAAAGCAACGCGGCATTTGTTTTCTCGTCGTGGGCGGGGAGAGGTGCGTTCACGAGTGCGTGCATCCACTGTGGCGCATCGCCCGCAAAGGCCCGGGGCGTGGCGGCCGGCACGAGCATTGCAAACACTGCACTGAGCAACATGCCCCGAAACAAAGCTGTGGGCGAGTCAGTTTCTCGCCGCAGCGGCTCCTGGCTGAAGCACGACTTGTTGTTCATCTCCAGACCTCACCACCTGGAAGAAACTCCGCAACACGGGATATTTGTCCTTCTGCAGCAGAATTAGATCGTTGCGCAGCACGCGCGTCAGATGCAGAGTGCCGTTTTTGTTTTCCGTTTTCAGTATGTACTCCACGGCTTTGGCATTTTGATCCTGGTCTTTGGGCAGGCTGCCGACCTGCCAGCCGAGCGGCAAATCGACGGTGACATCATCAACCGTCTTGAATGGAAAACGAAAGCAAATCGGGTATACGCGATCGGCATGCTCGAAAACGTGCTTTTCCGCGGCGCTGAAAAGCCCCACCGGCAAGATCGCACGGCGTCCCGCCGCGGAAACCCAGCCGGGAACTTTTACGTCAAACTCCGCAAGCAGAGGCGCGCTGGAGCTGCTCCAATCCGGCTGATTTGTGAGTTCTGTCTCGATCGTAGCGGGGATATATTCCTTGAGCTGATCCTCGAGGAAGGTTTTCCGTGCGGCATTGTCCTGACTGCGCTGTCCCAGCCGTCGGTAGAGTGCCTCCAATCCGGAAAATCTCAACGTGACTTTGCCCTCGAGTGAACCCTCTTCGGTCAGCTTGAAATTTGCGATCCTTTGGATCTGCGAGGCATTGCTGTCCGGCACTTCGGTTTCCGTCCAAGTGCCTCCGTCCTTATCGAGCTTGAGCCCGGTCACACCTGTCTCGGACCATGGCAATAGACCAAAAGGAGTGAACGCTGTTCCAGGATCGAAATAGCGGTCCTTGCCATCCACTTTCACGAGCACAACGTTGTCGTTCAACTCGTGACTGTTCATTCTTTGCTTAAGGAAAAAGTACTCGTCGCGCCGGGAGACCAGCACCGGATAGGCCTCGAATCCAGCAGCGCGAGCCATCGCGAGAAAGAGCCAGTTGATGTCCCGGCCGTACCCGAAACCATTTTTCCAAACGTCCTGGACGTTGCTTGCAGGTTTTATTTTGTCGCGCTTCTCCTCCTGTTCGGTTTTGCTCACTTCAAAACTCAAATTCCGCAGCTTTTGCACGCGCTCATAGATTTTTCGCAGTTTCTCCTCGGGAGCATCGGAGGGCGAAACAATCCCCGATACGGCTTGCTGCATCTCCTTTTGCTTCCCGGCGAAACTCTCCACCCGGCTGTTTTCTTTCTTGCCGAACTGTTTCCAGTATTTGTCCGGGTTGGTCTCAATGGAGATTTCCTCACTGTAAATAAAATCGACGCGGAACTTTACCTCGTTTTCCGGCGGCATAAAATCTTCCTCTTGGAAGGCCGGCACGCTCTGGGTCGTCATGCGGATCTTGTGGTCGGACCCCTGTGCGGGCGGGGCAGTTTCTGCGGGGAGTCCAGCGGGCCATTCCCAGCGCACTGAAAAACGCTCGTAGGGGACGAGAGAAAACGTAGCGCGCTTGGTAAAAAGCTCCGCGCTCAGAATCCACAACGAATCGTATATATAGTTGTCCTCAAAATCGTAGTTAAAGTGGTACTCCACGATACTGCCGACCTGGACGTCCGGCATGGTGAAGGTCTTGACGCGGATCTTCACTCCCTTGGCCTTGGAGACAATCTTGTCGTAGGGTTTGCCCTCGAAATTCACGATGGATCCATCCGGGTGAATGATCCGCGCGCGGATTCCGCTGATATTCGACTTTCGCGCCAGATAGGGGATCTCGATGTTCCCGTATTTTCGCCCCTCTTCGGTCAGGATCTTGATCCGCAAATAGTTGTATTCCGTGCTGGCTTTGCTGCTGTCAAGTCTGTCTACCTGCCGGTAGAGATAAATCGCGGGCGCGCCGGGTGCTTTCGGCTCGCTGGTCATCTTGAGCTCTTCCGGGGTGATGGGCTGCCATTCGTCGCCGGTCACCGGCGGAATGCGCTGTACCGAAGCTGCTGCCAATAGCACCACGACGAGCAAGAGCACGGGGCGATAGCTCACGACATGCCTCCACGATGCAATTCGAAAGAAATGCGCGATGCGGGAATTTACAGGCAGGGAGATGGAAATCGCGCGGCGGCGCGCGGAATGCTTCGGGGGCGCCGCGGAATTTGAGTGTTCCGAGGCTGCCCGCGAGATAGAAACGTCCCGAACCATGGGTGGTGTTACCGACCTAAGCAACGTATAGCGCGGGACATTACAGCGATATGCCATACATGTCAAGAGAACGTATCGAGAACGGCCAGCCGAAACAGGCCGCCTTTAACAGGAAACTCTTTCCCGGCTTGCCCGGCTGCGGCATAATCCCCCCGCACACAGCTGCAACCGCTTTCGGATGGAGAATGGGGAGGAACTGGTGAGCGAAGAACAAGGAGTTCGCGGACGCGCATGGAGTTCGACGGCGCCGCCGGGTGAATTCCGAACCTACGTGGCGGCGGAAGAAAGCCCGCTGGAATTTACGGTTCGCGCGGTCATTCTCGGCGCGCTCTTTGGATTGCTTTTCGGCGCGGTGACGGTGTACGTGGGGCTGCGCGCGGGGCTCACCGTTTCCGCATCGATCCCCATTTCGGTTCTCTCGATCAGCATTCTGCGCGCGTTCGGACGCTCCACCATCCTCGAAAACAACATCGTGCAGACTACCGGGTCGGCGGGCGAGTCGCTCGCCGCCGGAGTGATGTTCACGATTCCGGCGCTGATTTTTCTGGGCTTCGGATCGGAGTTCACCTTTTGGCGGATTTTTCCGCTGGCGCTTTTGGGCGGGTGGCTGGGAGTGCTGTTCATGGTGCCGCTGCGACGCCAGCTCATCGTCAAGGAGCACGGGAACCTCGCGTTTCCGGAAGGTACGGCCTGCGCCGACGTCCTGGTGGCGGGAGAGCGGGGAGGTTCGTTTGCTGGCCGCGTCTTTTGGGGACTCGGGCTGGGCGGCGCTTACACGTTTCTCATGAACACCTTTCAGGCGTGGACTTCGCAGCCGGAAAGCCAGCCCAGATGGTTTCCCGGCGCGTCCTTTCGCGCAGCCATCACTTCAGAATATCTCGGCGTCGGGTACATCATCGGCCCGCGCGTTGCCGGACTTCTATTCGCGGGGGGAATCATATCGTGGCTGGTGATGATGCCGGCAATCAAGTTTTACGGCCAACTTGCGGGGAACACGCCGATTTATCCGTCCACGATTCCAATTCCGCAAATGACGCCGGACGATATCTGGCGCAGTTACATCCGGCCGATGGGCGCGGGCGCGGTTGCGGCAGCCGGATTGATTACGCTGCTGAGGACGCTGCCGACGATCATTTCCGCACTGCGCGCCGGGCTGAAAGACGTGCGAGCCGAAGGGGCGGGCCCGGCCGCGGCAGCAAGCCGGATTGACCGCGACATGCCGATGCGCTGGGTCATCACGGGATCCATCGTGATTGTGGCGATGATGTGGGTTTTGCTGACGTTTCATCCGATGCAGGGAGCGGCCACGAGCTGGTACCAGAATCTTTTTGCGGGTGTGTTCGTGGTGGTGTTCGGTTTCCTGTTCGTGACGGTGGCGGGGCGCATCAGCGGATTGCTAGGGAATTCGTCAAATCCCATCAGCGGAATGAGCATCGCGACGCTGATGGCCACGTGCGCGATTTTTTTCCTCGCTGGATGGACGGCGCCGAATTATTCCGTGCTGGCGCTGATGATCGGCGGCGTGGTTTGCATCGCCGCGGCGATTGCGGGCGCTACCTCGCAGGATTTGAAGACCGGTTACCTTGTCGGCGCGACGCCATTCTGGCAGCAGATGGGGCTGTTGATCGGCGTCACCGTCTCCACCATTGCGATCGGCACCACTCTCAACCTGATGAATACAGGTCTAGAAAAATATTTGCCCACGCGGATTCCGGTGAACATCCAGAGTCTGCCTTCTGGAGTGAAAGTGGAGAGGGAGAGCTTCGCGTACCAGGGCAGGAATTATGTGCTGATCAATTCGCTGGGCGCGCGCGAAATTCCGGACGGCGAATACCTATACGACCCGGGAACGAAAGAGATCGAACTACAATGGGCGCAGGGAATCGGCAGCGATAAGGCGCCGGCGCCGCAAGCCCGGCTGATGGCCACGGTTATCAACGGCATTCTGAATCAGCGCCTGCCCTGGCGGCTGGTGCTGATGGGCGTGGCCCTGGTGGTGGCCGTTGAGATTCTAGGCGTGCGTTCGCTGGCGTTCGCCACCGGATCCTACTTATCGATTGCCACGACGGCCGCGATGTTCGCCGGTGGACTGGTGCGCTGGGCGGTGGAAGCCAGCTTGAAAGAAAAGAAAAGCACGGAGAGCGAGGCGAGCCCCGGAGCACTTTATTCCAGCGGATTGATTGCGGCTGGCGGCGTCTTTGGATTACTAGGGATTGTCATCAATCTTCTGCAAGACCCGGAGATTTCCAGTCACACCCCTTCGTGGCTTACTTCGATTCTGCGGCTGCCCTGGCGGCCGGATCTGTTCGCGTTCGGGCCAAAATATTTCGGGCCACTGGCGGCGAGCAACCTCTTCGGAATTTTCATGTTCCTGCTGCTGGGGGCTTCGCTCTTCTATTTCGCGCGCAAAAAGCTGGACTAGGTTGCGGGGGCCGGAGCTAAGGCTCGATACCGCGGAGAATACGGGCTACAAATCCGTTCTTTGACGGATTTGGCGGGCCGCCGTAGACTTGAATCATGGGATCTACGTTTGGCGGGCGGCGCGTAGCGTTTGACTGGCGCGGTTTCATCACTCCAGGAGTAAAGCTTCTGGTGATGGTGTGCACCGGCGTTTTCCTGGTGCAAACGCTTGTCGGACTACTCGCTCCTGCCTGGGTGACCGGTTGGCTGCTGAAATGGTTTGCGTTGATCCCCATGGCCGTGGTGCCGGGTCTGCGCATCTGGCAGCCCTTCACCTATATCTTTTTGCACGGCGGCTTTTTCCATCTGCTCATCAACATGCTGATGCTGTGGATGTTCGGCCGCGAGCTGGAGCTGGTTTGGGGCAAGCGCCGCTTTCTGAATTACTTTTTGTTGTGCGGAGTCGGCGCCGGGCTCATCAACGTTCTGGTCAAAACCATCCCCACGCTCTGGGGCCACGCACCTTCGAGCAGCGCGACGATCGGCGCGTCCGGCGCGATTTTCGGCATCCTCATCGCCAACGCCATTTTGTTTCCCGACCGGCGCATCTGGCTGATCCCTTTTCCGGTAACGATCCCCATGCGGCCGTATGTCGCGGTGATGGGCGCGATCGAATTCTTCGCCACGCTGGGCGCCGGTGGAGACAGCATCAGCCACATCTGTCACCTGGGCGGCATGCTCGTCGGCTGGCTCTATCTCCGCCGCGGTTCTTTCCTTTACAACGTCCGCAATACCGTCTCCGACTGGCAGCACAAGCGCAATCGCAAACGGTTCGAAGTGTACATGAACAAACACAGGAAAGAGCCGCCTTCGCGGCCGGACAACTGGATTAATTAGAGGATGAGAATCAAGGCTCAAGCTTAGATACGCATCGACGTTCCGCTACGCCGGCCCGCCAATGATGTGAAACTTCATGAAGTTCGTCGTCCCGCGAATCCCCATCGGCGTCCCAGCCACAATTCCAATCACGTCGCCCTCGCGCACCAGCCGCTCTTCCAGCAGCCGCTTCCCCGCTACTTTGGCCAGGCCGTCCACTTTTTTCACGTCCTGAATCTTGCATGGCCGCACGCCCCAGATCAGGGCCATGCGCTGCCGAGTCGCGGGTTCCGGCGACAGCGCGATGATAGGCACCAGCGGCCGGTAGCGCGAAACAAGCCGCGCCGTGAATCCGCTGTGCGTGAACACCGCGATGAGCTTCATGTGCAGCTCGCGCGAAGCGTGGCACACGAGCTCGGCCACCGTTTCCGCCACTTTCAACTGCTCCTGCGGCGCGGGCCGCGGAAATTCCTGGATGCTCGCTTCCGCTTCCTCGATGATTCGTGCCATCATGCCAACGGCTTCGACCGGATACTTTCCAGTCGCGGTTTCCGCCGAAAGCATCACCGCATCCGAGCCGTCAAAAATCGCGTTCGCCACATCCGAAGCTTCCGCGCGCGTCGGCCGTGGGTTTTCCGTCATCGATTCGAGCATCTGCGTCGCGGTAATCACCGGGCGCCGGAATTCTCTCGCCCGGGCGATGATGGTCTTCTGCACCACCGGCACGCGCTCCGGATTCATCTCCACGCCGAGGTCGCCACGCGCCACCATCACGCCATCCGCGGCGCGCAGGATCGCATCCAGGTTCTCAATCGCCTCGGGCTTCTCGAGCTTGGCGATCACCGGGGTGTCTTTCCCGGCGCGGCGAATCAATTGCTTTGCCAACTGCACATCCTCCGGCCTGCGCACAAAACTAACGGCGATGTAATCGACCTCTTGCTTAAGCGCAAAGACCAAATCCTCGCGGTCCTTGGGCGGCAGTGCGGAAACCCGCAGCTTGAGTCCAGGCAGGTTGATGCCCTGGTGCTGGCCAAGCGTCCCGCCGTTCACTACCTCGCAAATCACCTCACGGTCGCGGACCTTTTCCACTCGCAACTCGATCAATCCGTCCGAAAGCAGGATACGGTCGCCTCGATGGACTTCCCGGGGCAGGGGCGTGAACGTCGTATTCACGCGCGTCGAATCGCCCAGCACTTTTGCCGTGGTGATCACGAATCGTTGCCCCGCCCGCAGCATCACCGGGCCGCCCCCCGCCAGCGGTCCCGTTCGAATTTTCGGCCCCTGCAGGTCGGCAAGAATCGCGATAGTTTTTTTGTGCTCCACGGCTGCCGCGCGCAGCAAGGAGATGCTCTTTGCGTGCTCTTCATGTTTGCCATGCGAAAAATTGAGCCGGGCCACGTCCATCCCGGCGGTCAGCAAACGGCCGATCATTCGCGGCGAGCGGCTCGCCGGTCCAATGGTGCAGACAATTTTGGAATGTCTGAAGTTCATAGTCTTACGATTGTACAGGATTGGCTGCGCGGCCGTGTTCGCCAGGTTGAACGGGAAAGGGTAAATTTTCCGCGCGAATTCCTAATGCGTGACGGCAAATTCCGCGACGATTCGCGAGAGCACGTCCACGCCCTTCGTGAAGGACGCCAGGGGAATTCTCTCGTCATCGCCGTGCATCCGGCGGAAATCCTCATCCGCGAGCGGAAATGGCACCAACCCGTACGCCTGAACATTGTGCAGCCGCAATTGCGCCGAATCCGTGGCTCCCGTCGACTGGAAAGGCAAGACCGGAGCATTGGAAAACTCTCTTCCGGCAACCTTTACGATTGTGGCATAAAAATCGGACTCCAGGGACGACGGCGGCGCCGACAGTCCGGCATCCGGCTGGATCTCAAAATGAATTTTTGGATCGTTCACCAATTTGGTCAGCTCTGCCAGCAGGGCATCGATGGTATCCGCGGGGAGGAGCCGGATGTTCAGCATGGCCCGCGCTTCGGCCGGAATTACGTTTGCCCGCACGCCGGCCGAGAGCATCGTCGGAGCAATAGAATCGCGCAGCATCGAGTTCCACAGCGGGTTGGCATCGGAAATCACCTTCTGGGCGTGTTCGCCGCGGTCCGGAGTATCCAGCGAACGCATCCATTTTGCGATTTCGTCATCTTCGATTGCGGCGAGCTGTTCAAAGTAACGCCGCACAATAGCGGTGAAGTGCACCGGGGCGGAATAATTGCCGATTTTCTCGACAGCCGCCGCCAGATGCACCACGGCGTTGTCCTTCGTCGGCCGTGAAGCATGGCCCGAGACGCCGCGCGCGACTACGGCGACGTTTACCGCCACTTTCTCGCTGGCTTGCACCGCTACGTATTGCACTTTGCCGTTTTTCAGGAAAACTTCCCCGCCTTCATTCAGCGCGAAACCAGCCGCAAATTTGTCCCAATATTTGGCAATCAAAATCTTGATGCTGGCTTCTCCGCCCTGTTCTTCATCCGCCGTCGCCAGGAAGATCACGTCGCGATTCAGGTGCGCATTGGTCCGCTTCAAAGCAATGAACGCCGCCAGATTTGCCGCCAGCATGCCCTTGTCATCGATTGCTCCGCGCCCATACAGATATCCATCCTTGATCACGGCGCCGAACGGGTCGATCGTCCATTTCGATTTGTCCACACCGACAACGTCCATGTGCGCCACCAGCAGAAGCGCTTTCGAAGGATCGGCCATCGCCGCGCTCCGCAGCCGCGCTACCACCGCGCTCCGTCCGGGCGCCACTTCCAGAATCTCCGGCTTGATTCCTTCTTTTTCCAGGATTCCGGCAATATAATTTGCCGAAGCCTGCTCATTTCCCGGCGGATTCGTCGTGTTGATCCGCACCAGATCCGCAAGCCAGCCCTGCGCTTCCCTCGCAAGCGCGGAGGTATCCCCGGCCGGCGACGGATTTGAGGGAATTCCCGGTCCCTGCGGCGGCGTCACTTGCGCCGCAAGCGGCAAACTCGCGGCCATCAGCACTGCCGCAGCTCCCGCCAACACTCGAATCTTGCCGTTCCAATTCACGAATCCATCCTCCTGGTCACATCTGACCGCCGAGCGGCCCGCTCAGGTAACGTTTTGCATCGAATCTGCTTCATACTAACATGCAGGTCTGGACGAGTCGCCGGGGCATTGCCCGTTCGTTGCTTAAACCCCACCGCCGCGTGGATGTCCGGCAGGCAGTTCGCACTGATAGAATAAAGCAGTTCGAATGTGAATCGGGGGTTCACCATGAAGGCGATTGTTTCACTGGTTTTGCTCGCGGCTCTAGCCCTGGGTCTGGTTATTCCGCTCGCCGGGCATTCGGTTTTTGCTCAAGCTACTGGCGGCCCGCAGGGCGGCCAATCGCCGCAGCAGAGTCCGGCCCCGGCCCAAATCCCCGCACCCTCGCAACAAGCGCCGCAAGCTGGCGTCACCATTGCCGTCGATGTCCCTGTCGTCACACTGGATGTCGTAGCCACCACACAGCACGGCGACATTCTCACCGGCCTGAAGAAAGAAAATTTCCGGATCCTGGATAACGGCGTGGCGCAAACCATCACCAACTTCTCCCCCACTGACGCTCCCATCACCATCGTCATGCTCATGGAGTTCAGCAGCCGCGGCTTCTTTGACTGGTACGCCTATCAGGCTAAGTATTGGGCCGACGCCTTCTTCCCCAATCTTCAGCCAAAGGACTGGGTCGCGCTCGTCACCTTCGACATGAAGACGCGCGTCGAAGTCGACTTCACGCAAAACAAGGACGAAGTCCGCGACGCCCTCTACCATCTCTACTTTCCTGGTTTCAGCGAATCCAACGTGTTCGACGCCGTCCTGGACACGACCGACCGGCTCAAGGACGTGCAAGGGAAAGAAATCTATTTTGCTGCTGGCCACCGGCGTGGACACTTTTTCCAAGCACACCCTCGACCAGACCATGAAGGAGCTGCGACAGAGCGACGTGACCATTTTCTGCGTGGGCCTCGATCGCCCCTTCAACAACTGGATTGATTCGCAGGGATACAGCGGCATGCGCACATCAACTCGCTTCAAGGAGAAAACCAGCTGCGCACGTTCTCGCAGATGACCGGCGGCTACTCCTGGTTCCCACAATTCGACGGCGAAATTCCCGGAATCTTTCATGATGTCGCCGCGTTCCTGCGCCACCAGTACAGCCTTTCCTACTCGCCGGCGAACGGGGCGAAAGACGGAAAATTCCACAAGATCAAAGTAGAACTCGTGCAGCCCGATGGAAGCCCGCTCACAGTACCCGATCAAAAGGGCAAGAAGCAGAAGCTCCAAGTCTACGCTCGCGAAGGTTATCAAGCTCCCAAGGGCGGCGTCGGCGACTGAAACTAGTTCTTAGTTCTTAGTTCTTAGTTCTTAGTTCTTAGTTATCGACTTTTGATTATAAGCTCTCAATTCTTACTCTTTGCTTTCCGATTCTTGGACTCTAAATCTGAGGCTGTGAGTTGCTGGAATTTATGTTTCCGAAGAATCGAAGCCGCAGCTTTCTGGGTCACTTAACTTTGAACTTACAATTTAGAACTGCGTCAATATCCCCGCGCAAAATCCACGCGATTGAACAATTCCCGCCCGTCAAACCATCGTTCCAGCAGATCCAGCAGCAGCGTCGTCTCACGATCCCACAACCGGTCGCTCACCGCGCTGGTATGCGGCGTGATCATCAGGTTCGGCGCCTTCCACAGCGGGCTCTCGGCGGGCAGCGGCTCCGTCTGTGCCACATCCAGAGCCGCGCCGCCCAGCGCACCGCTTTCCAGCGCGCGGATCAGCGCCGCTTCGTCCAGCAGCGATCCCCGCGCCACATTGATCAGCCGCGCCCCGTGCTTCATCCGCGCGATTTCCGCCGCGCCGATCAGATGCTTCGTCTCCGCTGTCTCCGGCGCGGCAATCACCACGTAATCCGCTTCCGGCAATGCTTCGTGCAGTTTCGCGCGCAGAAAACGATCCTCTCCGCATGCGCGCGATCGCCTTTGCCCGATCGCGTCACGCCCCACACGCGCATATCGAACGCCTTCGCCCGCTTCGCCACTTCCCGCCCGATCGAACCGAATCCCACAATCAGCAGCACCTTGCCGTTCAACTCCGTCAAATGCTGCGGCTTGTCCCACATTTCCTGCTGCGACCCATCGCGCACGATCCTGCTGCCGCACCGAATCCGGAAAATTCCGCGCCAGCGCCAACAGCAGGCCCATGGTGTGCTCGCGCCATAGGCACGGAGAAAATTCCGCTCGGATTTGTCACCAAAATTCCTGAATCGCGCAACTCCGGGTACATCAATTGCGCCACGCCCGCCGCCGTCGAATGAATCCACTTCAGATTTTTTCGCGTCCTGTCAATTGCTCCGGCGCGCAGCGAATAGCCCACGAAAATATCCGTGTCTGGCAGTTCTGCCGGCAACCGGTCGTAATCCGGCAGATGCACGACGCGCATTTCCGGCCAGCGCTTGCGAATCGCCTCTGCCATCGCGGGCTTCGGCCGCCACTCCGTGAACGGGTGCCAGACGCAAATCGTCAGCTTTGTCTCTGAGGCTGTGTTGCGTCTCGAATCATGTACCGCGATCATGGGACAACGCGCAAATCCGCGCCCGGTCATGTCCGTCGGGTGTTGGCTCGTCCGAGAATGCCGAGCATCGTCGGCGCAATGTCCCGCAGCGCCCCGCCCGGTTTCAAGTCGCAGCTATCGTGCTCGGTCACCAGAATGAACGGCACGGGATTCGTCGTGTGATACGTGTGCGGCCCGCCGGTCATCGGATCGATCATGGTCTCCGCATTGCCGTGATCCGCGGTGATGATCCAGGCGCCGCCGCGCGGCTTCATCGCCTGATAAATCCGCCCCAGGCCCGCGTCCACCGCTTCCACCGCCTTGATCGTCGGCTTCCAGCTTGCCCGAATGCCCCACCATGTCCGCATTGGCATAGTTCATGATGATGGCGTCGAACTCGCCCTTCTCGATGGCATTCACCACCGTATCGGTGATGCCCGCGGCGGACATTTCCGGCTTCAAGTCGTAGGTGGCCACCTTCGGCGACGGCACCAGGATGCGCTCTTCGCCGCGGAACGGCTTTCTCGACGCCGCCATTGAAAAAATAGGTCACGTGCGCGTACTTTTCCGTCTCCGCGCAGCGCAAATTCCTGTACTGCAGCTCCGGCGAACACCTGCGCCAGAATGTGCTCGAGCTTTTCCGGCAGCAATCACGTACCTCAGCCACGGCCAGTTCTTGTCGTACTGCGTCATGCGCCACAAAAAACAGATTCTTCGGCCGCTTCGGATCGGCGAATTTGTCGAAATCCGGCGTTCCGCAGCGCGTAGGTCATCTGCCGCGCGCGGTCGGCGCGGAAATTGAAGAAAATCACCGCGTCGTCGTCGCGAATCAGCCCCACGGGCGGGCGGCCGGCTCCGCGCCCCGCGTCATCACGACCGGCTTCACGAATTCGTCCGTCACGCCCTGCTCGTAGCTGCGCTGCAGCGCCGCCACCGGATCGCTCGCTCTTGTCTCCGCTTCGCCGTGCACCAGCGCGCGGTAGGCCAGCTCGACGCGCTCCCAGCGATTGTCGCGGTCCATGGCGTAGTAGCGGCCCACGAGCGTGGCGATTTCGCCGCACGCCGAGTTCGCGCATCTTCTGCTGCAGTTGCCGCACGATAGTCCCGCCCGCTGTTCGGCGGCGTGTCGCGCCCGTCCATGAAGCAGTGCACGAAAACCTTTTCGACCTTTTCGTGCTTGGCCATCTCCAGCAACGCAAACAGGTGATTCATGTGCGAGTGCACCCCGCCGTCGCTCAGCAAGCCGATAAAGTGCAGTTGCCGCTGCCGTCCCGCGCTCCATGGCCTGCTGAAACAGCGGCACTCTGGTCCAATTGCTTGTTGGCGATCAGCAGATCGATCCGCGTGATGTCCATGTGCACGATGCGCCCCGCGCCCGATATTCATGTGGCCCACTTCGCTGTTGCCCATCTGCCCTTCGGGCAGCCCGACAAACGGTCCCGAAGTCTGGATCAGCGTGTTCGGGAATTTCTTCAGCAACTCGTCGTAGGTCGGCTTGCGCGCCAGCGCAATCGCGTTGCCCTTCGTCTCCGCGCGATACCCCCATCCATCCAGCACCGTCAGCACAATTGGTTTCGGTCGTTTTGCTCATGGCTTCTTCGCTTTGATGGTGATCTAGCTTTCTTGCACAGATAAACTGCGGGAGCCCCGCTACCTCGCAACAAATTCGCGCAGCGCCGCGAGCAGCCGGTCCACTTCTTCCGTCGTGTTGTAATGCACCAAGCCGATTCGCAGGATGCCGCCCTTCGATTCCACGCCCAGCCGCTCCGATCAGATTCAGCGCGTAGATAATTCCCGTCCCAGGTGAAGATGCCGCGGTCGCCGAGGAACGTCGCGATGCTCGGTGGGGTTGTGATCTCCCAACCGCAAGGACAAGGTCGCGCAGCGCTCCTCAAACCGCTGGGATCGGTAATGCCGTAAATCCGCAGCGCCCGGGAATCGCCAGCAATCCCTCGATCAGCCGCGTAAGCAAGCCGCCGTTTCATAGCGGCGCGTCGTGCGATACGCCGCGAGCAGTGCCTCCCGGCGGTCCTTCACCTGTGGCATCGCAACGCCGGCCGAGTTCCGCGAGGTAATCCACCGCCGCGGAATTCCCGCGATCAACTCCTGCACCTGCGTCCCGGTTTCCCAGCGTTCCGGCGAAGTATCCGTCGCCGGTCGCACCTTGTACGGCTTGAATCGCTGCAAATGCTCGCGCTTTCCGTAGAGCGTCCCCATGTGCGGCCCGAAGAACTTGTATGGCGAGCAGACCAGAAAATCGCAATCGAGCGCTTTCACGTCGATCGCTCCGTGCGGTGCGTAGTGCACCGCATCAATGAACATCAGCGCGCCGGCGGCGTGCGCCAGCTTCGTGATCTCCGCGACCGGATTGATCGTGCCCACCACGTTCGAGGCGTAGCCCACCGCAACCAGCTTCGTTTTCGCTGTGATCTTCCGTTTCAGATCCTCCAGATCGAGCGTGCAATCCGCTTCGTGAATATCCACCTGCCGGATCACCACGCCCTTTTCTTCGAGCGCTCGCCACGGCGCGACGTTTGCGTCATGGTCCAGCGTCGTTACCACGATTTCGTCGCCCGGCTTCAGTTCCCTTCCAATGGCCCGCGCCAACGCGAACGTGATCGTCGTCATGTTTTGTCCGAAGACGATTTCATTCGAATCGCAATTGAAAAAATCCGCCATCGCCGCCCGCGCGGATAAAATCATTTCGTTGGTCCGCCGGCTCGTGAGGAATGTGCCGTACGTGTTGGCATTCGCGTTCAGCAGGTAATCCTGAATCGTGCTCATCACTTGCTTCGGTACCTGCGTTCCCGCGGGCCCGTCCAGAAATGCCGCGGCATGCCCGTTCACCTGTAATTTCAGTGACGGAAATTGCTCGCGCACCCAGCCAATATCAAATGCTTTACTTTCAGTCCCCTGCATCACTGGCGCGCTCATGATTCCATCCCCGATTCGAATTGCTTCTCAGGCTCGCTAGTTTCTCACACCCGGGCAATCTCGTGTATCGGTGGACTGCATTGGCATTGTCTTCACATTCTGGACCAATTTGGCGGTGGATTTTCCTTACTCATGATTTCACGGCAACATTCTTCTGGTATCTCTCGTGATAGCATGTTTACAGTTGTTCCTCACTCATGCCGCTTTGGCGCCGGCTACAAATCAAATGAGCAGCCGCACATCGGCCGGCTTCGCGCCACGTTTCTCAATGAGGTGCATTGTGCCAGAAACTGTCCCGCCAACCGAGCGCACGCGCGTGGTGCGCGAACCGCATCGCGGCGTCTATGATCGCGAAACCATTTACAAAATTCTCGATGAAGCATTTGTGTGCCACGTGGGCTTCGCCGTCGAAGGCCAGCCGTACGTTATTCCCACGATGTTTGCCCGCGTTGGCGACGCCATCTACTTTCACGGTTCCGCGGCAAGCCGCATGCTGCGCAACTTGAGCGAAGGGCTTCCTGTCTGCGTCACGGTGACTCTGGCCGACGGCCTCGTCCTGGCGCGCTCCGTCTTCAACCACTCGATGAACTACCGCTCGGTCGTCGCGCTCGGGAAAGCTGCGCTTATTGAAGCGCCGGAAGAAAAACTCGAAGCCCTGCGGGCCTTCACTGAGAAGATTCTTCGCGGGCGCTGGAATGACGCGCGCCAGCCCAACGAAAAAGAATTGAAAGCCACGAGCATCTTGCGCCTGCCGCTCACGGAAGTTTCCGCGAAGATACGCAGCGGCCCGGTGGAAGACGACGCCACGGACTATGCGCTGCCTGTCTGGGCCGGCGTGATCCCTCTTCGTCTGGCGGCTGGCGAGCCCATCCGCGACGAGCGGTGCGACCCTTCCATTCCCACGCCGGCCTACGCGGCGCACTATACGCGGTGAATCCTGGGTGAAGTCACGAGCGCGCAGGACAAAACATTACTGCAGCACCGCGCGCAGGAAATCCGCAAGAAGGCCATAGCCCGTCGCTTCGATTCCCGGATTGTGCTCGACGAGCGATAAGCCAAACACGTCGAGATCAAAACGAATCGCGGAGCTGGTTCCCTCCAAATTTGCCAGCGGGTCGGAAGCGAGGAGCAATTCAGGCTGTACCCGGCAATCCACGGTGTCGCCGCGGCGTTCCGCGCGGCACACGAGTTTGTAGCGCATTCCGGCGGCGCGCACCGATCGGATTTTCTCCTCGCTCAACCCGCGAATACCGGTACGATGCACTTGCTCCAATTTCAAAGGCGCTCCCATCAGCACGATCGCCAGCACGGCGACTTTCACGGCGGCATCCCAGCCGTCGAGATCCGCGCTCGGATCCGTTTCCGCCACGCCGATGGCCTGCGCGCGCTTCACCGCTTCCTCAAAGAGCGGCCCTTCTCGATTTCAGTGAGGACCACATTCGTCGTGGAATTGAGAACCCCAGAAAATCCGCGCAACTCCGTGGCGGGCAGGCCCATGGGGAACATCGAGAAAATCGGCACGCCATCCATGACCGTCGCTTCGTAGAGAAATTTCTTTTTTCTTTCCTGAGCCAGCACAGTCAATTCATGAAAAGCATGGACGATCGGCCCTTTGTTCGCCGTAATGGCGTGCGCCCCGAGATCCAGCGCGGTTTTGAGATGCTCGATCGCGGGCTGCCCGGTCTGGACATCCAGTGAACTCGCTTCAAAGAAAACGTCGGCGCGTGCTTTTTCGAGCCAGTCGCGGACGTTTTGCGGCCCCTGGAGGTGCGGGACAGGCCAGTGGTTATTCAGGATGGAAAGAGGATTCAGGCCGCCGGGATCGGCCACCCAGCCGGCCCGGCGTGTAGCCACACCAGTGAGACGCCAGCGCACGTCGTAGCGGCGGCGCAGCTCCGCTTCCTTGGCGATCAGCAGCCGCAGAAAGGCGCGCCCGACGTTCCCGAAACCAATGATGGCTAGGTTGAAGGACGGAATGGCGGCGCTCTTTCCGGATCAGTGCGCCGTTGCCGCTGAAAGTTTCGCGGCGGCGGAAGAAATCAGCGCGGCTTCGTCCTGCAAAACATGCGCGACCACAACGATCGCTTCATCGGCCTGCTTCCATTGTTTCTGTTCGATGGCTTCGCGAACCGCGGGTACTGTTTTCGCCGCGTAGCCGGTATAAAAGCCCGGGGCGTAAAGCTGGTGCTTGAACCACGGCCGATTGGGCAGCCCTTCCGCGTTCGTCAACTTGCGTTCACTCTCAATGAGCATCTTGTTGACCTCGGCGAGCGAGGCGGAAGCCAGCGCGGCCCCGCCATTGGCATTGGCCTGATCGAGAGCCTTGCGATAGTCCGCGGCGCCATGCGTGAGGGCATCCGCGGCATTCTCGAGGGGCGCAAAATTCAAGTGCGGAGGAACGGTTTCCGCCGGAGGCGGGATGAGCGGGCGCCGTGGGTCGTTGGTGGCCTTGAAGACGCCTTCTTCGATTTCCCGATTGCGCTCACGGATATCGTCCTGCGATTTCTGCAAGAGCGTTTTCAGTTCCTTGACATAGGTTTGAACGGTGTCCGAAAAATCTCCAAACTCAAACGGGAGCAAGTTCGCATCGGCCAGGCGCATCATGGCCGAGCCTCCGGTCTGGGCCAGCGCGCGGCCATACACAAAATCCGTGTCGCTGAAGTGCGTGAACCAGTAGAAGTCGTCGTAGATGGAGTGATAGATGCCGCCGCCGTCCTCACCGCCGAATCCGATATTGAGCGAAGCCACGCCGTCGTGCTGCAGAAACGCGGTGTAGTCCGAGCCGGAGCCAAGCGCGGAGATGCGAAGGTCCACGCGCTTGCGAATTTCCTCGCGTTGCTCCGGGGATTTGGCGTTGGCGATGGCGCGAAGCTGGTTGCGCTTCCACGCGGTCAGCTTGGTTTCCGGATCGGAAATTTCCCGTGCGATGTCATTGCTGAATTTTTCGAGCGTGTGCGAGCCTTCCACCTGGAGAAAGCCGCGGCCGTTGCCGTCGGAATTGATATAGGCGACAGCGTGCGCGCGCAATTCGTCGTAGTGCTGCTCGGCCCATTCAGTCGAGCCCAGGAGCCCCGGCTCTTCGCCGTCCCAAGCGCAGTAGATGATGGTACGCTTCGGCTTCCAACCGGATTTGAGCAGTTCACCGAGAGCCCGCGCCTCTTCCATCTCAGCGGCCAGCCCCGAGATAGGGTCTTCCGCGCCATTCACCCAGGCGTCGTGATGGTTGCCGCGAATCACCCATTCATCGGGTGATGTTGCGCCTTGAATTTTCCCAATGACGTCGTAGACCGGTTTGATGTCCCAGTTCGATTTCACTTTCAGATGGACTTTGGCGGGGCCGGGACCGACGTGATAAGTGATACCCAGGCCGCCGCGCCAGCCCTCGGGAGCCACGGGACCTTTGAGCGCGGCGAGCAAAGGCTGTGCATCCGCATACGAGATGGGCAGGACGGGAATTTTGGTGATCGTGGCGGCTTCTTCGACCTTCAGCCGCTTGGCGTCCTTTGTTGCGCCCACGCCGGGCGTGAGAGGATCGCCGGGATAGTAAGGCATATCTGCGACACTGCCGCGTTGTACTCCGTCCAGTGGACGGTAGGGACCGTTGGGAAAAGTTTCGCCCGGGACGAATCCATCCTCATGCGGGTCGGAATAAATGATGCAGCCGACAGCGCCGTGTTCCGCCGCGACCTTGGGCTTGATGCCGCGCCAGGAATGGTAATAGCGCGCGATGACGATCTTTCCCTTCACGGAAATGCCCAAGCGTTCGAGCTGCTCATAATCTTCAGGGATGCCGTAGTTGACGTAGACGAGCGGAGCGGTGACGTCGCCGTCAATCGAGTAGGCGTTGTAAGTGGGCAGTTGCTCGGCCGGTTGATTTGACGTGGGATCCTGAGGAAGCGCGGGCTCCTGGAGCTTGGCTTCGAATTTTGGCCCGCCTTCAACGAGCTCGACAGCACGCTCCTTGGGCGTGGGAAAGAGAACGTCGAACTGCTCGATGTGAGTATCGAGGCCGAACTCCTTGAATTTCGCGGCGATCCATTCGGCGTTTTCCTTGTCATAAGGCGAGCCGACGTGGTGGGGACGCGCCGAAAGTTTTTGCATGTAAGTGCGGAGATTTTCGGTGCTGGGGATGGCGCGCAGTTTTTCCTCCCACTGGCGTTCGGTACGGGATGAATCGGCGGAGTAGCCGAAAAGGGGCTGCTCGTCGGCCAGAACATGACCGCTGGACGGGGCAATCGAGAGACAAAGAAAGAGAAATGAAGCAAGCACGACGCTACGGCTCATGGTTCCCCCTGAGATGGAGTGGATATTCTGCCTGAAACGAAAGGGTTTGGAAATCGCGGGATCCAAGTTAACCATAACTCCGCGACCCTATAGCGGAAAAGAGCTACAACCAATTCGAGCTTGAGAGATTCAAAACGGTATGCCCAATTGGATCGGAACTCTCTCAAACGCAGTGGTTGAGCCGGGATACAGTCAAGCCCTTGGACAGGAATATCTCCTGCGAGCGGGCAAAATCGCTCTAGCGAGCTTTTTCTTCGCATTAGCGGGCGCTTCTTTACCCGCCCAGACGTTACTCGTGCATGCATCTCTGCCGGACGCGCCAAAAGGTAATTTCATAAACGACCAGGACGCACATTCGGCAAAGTCAGAGCCAGGAACCCGAGCGGAGCTACAAGATCGAGGGTTATGCGGATTGGCCGACAGCAACGGGTTATCCGTGGCGGCGCAAGCTTCGTTTCCTCCCTCGATGACGGCCACGGAGAAACTACGATTCGCCGCGCTTGGTTCGGTCGATCCCCTCGCCATCACGGAGGCAGCCGCAAAAGCGGGTTTCTACCAGACAAGCGGATTTCGCCGCAGGTATGGCACAGGCGCATCCGCATACTTTGAACAGTTCGGCGCCTCCACAGCGGACGGCGCCTTGCGGGCCATGACAGGGGACTTTTTGTATGCCAGCCTTTTTCACGAGGACCCGCGCTATTTTCCAAGAGGCCGCGGCTCAACCGGAAGACGGGTGGGTTACGCGCTGAGCCGCGTGTTCGTTACGCGGAGTGACTCCGGACAGCAGGTTTTCAACTGGTCTTCTTTGCTGGGGAGCGCCACGTCAGCCGGCTTGGCGAATATCTACCTCCCCAAACAAGATCGCACTCTTGGCACGGCCGTCGGCAATTTTGGATGGTTTCTGGCGGGTCAAGGATTCAACAAGGTCCTGCAAGAATTCATGCCTGGGATCTATCACCGTTTGAAACATATCTGAAACGTCTTCAGCACAATTCAGAGCGGACCGGCCCCGAATTCCGTAGTGGAGGAAGTAGGAGAGCGGAGTGAACGCTGACTCGTGACTGGTGACAGGTACAAACCCCACTAGGGCGCCAGACTTTTGCCCGCATGTTGCAATTTTTCTCCCGTGGCAAACAGGCTGGGCGTTGCACAAGATCCAAGTTCGACGGAGTAGGAATTCCATGTGGCTATGACTTACAACAAGGCAAGAACTAAATAGAGAGAGGGCGTCCGGTGAGGGACGCCTTGAGATGAAACAATTTTTTAAGAGAAATTCCGTGCCACGGATCAGCTGGGCTGCTGGGGCTGTTCGGCGCGCTTCTGCTTGATCTCCTTGACCTTGTCGATCAGGTCGTCGGCTTGTTTTTGCAGCGCAGCGCGCTCTTCCGCGCTTTCCACCATATCAGCCTTGCGGCGGTAAAGGAGGTTAAGGTACGCCATGGCGTCATCGTAATCCGGACGGACCTGAATAGCTTTCTGGAGATCGGCGATGCCTTCCTCGACGAGAGGTCCGAACTTGGCGACGTATTCGGTGCGCACCGCGGGAGGGAGCGGATCGGTATCCTTGACTTGCTTCTTAATGTTGTTCCTGTTGTAGTCGGCGCGCATCTCGCCATTAGCGCGGAAGGCCAGCGTCCAGTCAATCACGCCGATCCAGTAATACGGTTCAGGATCGTTAGGCTTCAGGTCAATATGCTTCTGATGATAGGTCTTGGATTCCTCGAACTTCTTAGGATCATAGGGCTGGCCGGCCATCTGAAAGAGAATGGAGCCAATGCCGTCGATGGCGCTGAGATTATTCGGGTCGATCTGGAGAACTTCCTTGAATTCGCTGACCGCCTGATTGCCGAGACGCATATTCTGGTCCGAGGGAGCACCGGGAATATACTGGCTGGCGTAGGCGGTGGCCAGATAAAGGCGGGCGTTCATCAGGCCAGGATCGAGGTCCTTGGCTTCCTTGAAGTCCTCGATAGCCGTATCGTACTGGCCGTTCTTGAAAGCGGCGACACCTTTGTTAAGGAGGTCGCGGGCCTTGAGCTTGTTGCAGCCGGAAACGCCCGCAACGAGGATTAGGAGCGCCGCGAGGGCCGAAGCCCGGCGAGCGAATCGAGTTGATATGGAGCGAGTTGAGCTGGCATTTGACACCGATGAAGCATAAGTCATCGAAGCATCCATCCCTGCTGTGCGTGCCCGCAAGCTTTCCCGGGCATCGCTAGGATTCACAACCGCCCTGCGAAGGGCAAATTCCAACCGATTCAAAGGCCTTTTTCCAGATCCGGCGTCAGCAGGCCGACTGACGCAATTCCCGAGGTGTGCATGACATCGATCACTCTGGCCACCACACCAAACTCGACCGGTCCATCACCGCGGATAAAAGCCGCTCGGCTCGAGCGCATCTTGAAGACTTCTTCGAGGCGGCTACCGAGCATTTCCCAGGTGACGGGCTGCTGGTTGATACCCAGCGACCCATCGGCCAGAACCTGAACGACAACCACTTCATCCGGCTGAGGCCGAGCGGACGGCTGAGCCGATGGCTGAGGAACCAGCGCGTCCAAACCTTCGTGGTGAGCCGGGATGATCATGAAGATCACCAGGAGCACCAGCAGGATATCGATCAGCGGAACAACGTTCATGTCCGAGACGATACCGCGCTTACCGCCAACCAAGATTCCCATAATCCACCTCGTAAGGAGCGAATGCCCCGCGAGGAGGACTCTCACATCGAGAGCGAGCGAGACCGTTTCGTAGAGACGAGTCCTGCCGCTGCAGACCTGCGAAAAGCTACTGACCGGCCTCGAGCTTGGCCGTGATTAAACCGATCTTGTCGATGCCTGCGCCGCGCATGATGTCAATGGCGCGGGCGACGTCCATGAACAGTACATCGTTCTCGCCCTTGACGAAAGCAATTTTCTCGGCGCGCTCCTTGAAGATCGTTTCCATGCGAGGGCCAAGGCCGTCCCAGGTGGTGTCTTCGTTATTGATCTTGAGCTTGCCGTTCATGTTGACCTGGACGACGACGGTCTTGTTTTCGAGTTCCTGGCTTTGCTGCTGGTTCGGCGAGGGCTGAGGAACGAGAGTATCCAGGCCCTTCGGCGTGAGCGGGGTGATGACCATGAAAATGATGATCAGCACGAGCAGAATGTCGATCAAGGGCACGACATTCGGCGAGGACAGCGCTCCATGTTGTTCTCCAACTTCCATCCCCATAGCGAGTCTCCTATAAGCCCGGGGGAGAGAGTCTCCGCGGGCGGTGCGACCGCGCCGGGTGGGATCCGGCGCGGCGCGCATGAATCAGCAAACGAAAGGCACGAACGACTTCAATTCTGTCAACCCCGAACAATCCGGGATCGGCAGGCACTGCGCGGTCCTCAGTCCCCGGAGGAGGAGGAGGAGCTGTCTGGGCCTTCTGTATCTTCTGGGTCAGCAGGCCAAGCTGATCGACACCGGCGGAGCGGATCTCGTCAACGACCGCAACGACGTCGCCATACTTGGCGCGAGCGTCGCTTTTGACGTAAACCGTCTTGTCCAGACGGCTGGAGATGCGATCCTTGATCTGCCCGGTAAGATCTTCCTTGTTCATCTGGGTGTTGCCGAGGAAAACCCGACCGTCACGAGTGATGGCAACGATGACGGCATCGTCCTTGTCCGCGTCCTGCATTTCGCGCGGATTATTAACGGGCACCAAGTCCACCGATTGTCCCTTCTGCAACATGGGCGTGATCACCATAAAGATGATCAGCAGGACGAGCATGATGTCGGCCATGGGAATAACGTTGGGGGCCGCCATCTGGGGTCCGGCTTGTGGCTTGTACGCCATGTGTAACCTTACTTCTTCGCGCCGCGGCGAAGGATGAAGTAGTTGATGAGTTCCATCGAGGAGTTGTCCATCTCGACGTCGAAGGCTTCCACTTTATTGGTGAAATAGTTGTAGGCCCAGACGGCGGGGACGGCCACGAGCAAGCCGAAGGCAGTGGTGACGAGAGCTTCGGCGATACCGCCGGCGACAGCCGACAGACCGGTGGCCTTGTTCTGCTCGATGCCCTTGAAGGCGTTCAAGATGCCGACGACCGTGCCGAAGAGTCCAACGAACGGGGCCGTCGAACCGATCGTGGCGAGCGCCGAAAGCCCGCGCTTCATCTCCGCATGGACGATGGCCACCGAACGCTCGAGACCGCGCTTGGCGGCATCGATGACGTCGGCGTCCGAAACCTGCGCCGAGGCCGATTGGAACTCGGACAGGCCCGTGGCAACGACCTTGGCGATGTGGCTCTTCTTATTCCGCTCGGCGATGGAGATGGCTTCATCCAGCTTGCCTTCCCGCAGCGCACCGGCCACCTGCTGCACGAAGACGCGCGACTGCTTCCGGGCCGCGCTGTACATCAGGAGCCCGGTCAATCATCACGCCGAACGAGTAAATGGAAAGGACGAAGAGGATGCCCGACGACGACCTTCGCCAGCGTTCCCATCGTGCCCCACATGCTGCGCAGATCCCATGACTGGCCTGTTGCAGCATCAAGGCCGAGTATACATACAAAGTGGCTACCATTCGTTTGCTCCTTAAGTTTCAAGTGACCCCCCGGCCAGGCCGGGGAGGCAACAAGAGTGTTTACTGAATTTTGCTACTCGAACGGACGCGCCTGCCCCACGACCGGCACGCCAGACCGTACTACTGGTTGAGAGAGAAAATCACGTCAATCGTCGTGTCCACTTCAACCGGGTCGCCATTGAGGAGCGTCGGTTGATAGCGCCACTGGCGAACGGCGTCCAGAGCGGCCTGCTGCAAAAGCGGGTGGCCGGACATAACTTCGAGCTGCTGAATCGTGCCGTCCTTGCCGATGATGGCGTGCAGACGGACCGTGCCTGAAATACGGGTCTGGCGCGCCAGCGGCGGATAGATCGGCTGAACACGATTGATGATGCGAGCTGCCTGAACGTTGCCCCCGACGCGGAGCGGACCGGTCTGCTTCGGCTTTGGTGGTGGTGGAGCTCCGCCCATGCCGCCGATGACGCCGCCGAGCACGCCGCCCATGGAACCACCGGCCACGCCGCCCGGGACGCCGCCGACCATGCCGCTCGCACCCATGTCAGGCTGTTCTTCTTCCTTAATAATTTTAATGTCCTTCGGGATGACCTTGGGCGCGACAAGCTTGCCGGCGTCCATCAGGTGGACCTGCGGCTTGATCTTCACGATCTGGGTAGCCGCAGGGGGAGGCGGAGGAGGCGGAGGAGGCGGAGGAGCAGTAAGCATCGTCGCCATCATGGTCTTGGGAAGCGCCTCGGTGTAGATCAGAGGGATGAGGATCAGGATCCCCAAGAAAGTGACCTGAAAGAGCATGGAGATGAAAACCGTCCACGGCTTATTGGTCTTCTTGGGATTCGGGCTCGACACCACCATCTCGTCAAACATGGGTCCTACCTTCTTCCTGCAGGAGCGAGACGTCCGGCGACGCCTTCACTGCCGCGGGGTTTGTTGCCGGCTGCGGGTCCGGTGCCTGCCGCCACGCCCTGGCCGCGCCAGCGATTCCAGGCGACGACCAAAGGTGCAGCGATACCAAAACTGGAGTACGTTCCTACCACAATCCCCACCACCAGAGCAAAGGAGAAAGCACGAAGCACCTGGCCGCCCATCAGGAACAGGACGAGCACGGTGAGGAAAGTCAAGCCGCTGGTCAAGATGGTTCGCGAGAGAGTCTGATTGATGGACTTGTTGACCACGTCAGCGAACGATTCCTTGCGCAGCAAGCGGTTATTTTCACGGATGCGGTCGAAAATGACGATCGTATCGTTCATGGAATAACCGACGAGAGTGAGCAGCGCCGCGATGACCGTCAGCGAAATCTCGAAATGCAGGAGCGAGAAAAATCCCAGAGTGATCAAGACGTCGTGGAAGACGGCCAGAACGGCGGCAGCCCCGTAAACCCACTCGAATCGAAAAGCAATATATACCAGCATGCCCGCCAAAGCATAGAGGGTGACGAGAATGGCCTGGGTGCGGAGTTCGGCGCCGACCTTTGGTCCGACGATTTCGACGTTGCGGATGGCGAAGGGGCCGAGAGTGTAGGTATTCTTCACGGCGGAGAGAACCGCTGCGGTGGCGCCATCAACTTTCGAAAGGTCATCAAAATTCGTGAGCACTCCGTTGGCGTTCTTGTCGCGATAGTCGAGAAGTTTCTTGGCGAGCTGCTGATAGCGATCGCCAGCGTTGACGGAGAGGATCAAGGGATCCTTTTCGGTGAGAACGACCGCAAGCGAGGCCGGGGTGGCGGAATTGAAATCGGACTTGGAGGAGCCATTGACGTCATGAG
>CAVWHL010000021.1:0-183885 GCA_963754855.1 uncultured Acidobacteriota bacterium | reverse complement strand
GCAAGTGATTTTGTGTTACGATCGAACTCTAGCGCGGCTGCCGTCTCTAGAACGCGTACCCAATCAACGCCTGAACCCGTCACGGCGCCGCGGAGTCGATCTTCTGAACGTCGAGAGGAAGTTGTACAGCGCCACCTTGTTCGTCAGGTTGGCGATCTCAAAGCCGGCGTGACTCTTCGCCCGCCCTTTCTTCGTGGAGCAGGTTGTCGGTGCCGATGCCAGGTCGAACACGTTGCGCGGCTTCACGCGGTCCGGATTGTGATCGTCGTTCTCCGCGCCGGTCTGCGGCAGCGTGAGCAGCTTCGATTGCCCCAGTGCCGTTGCAGGCCGTGATCGGGTTGGCGCACGTGGCGAACACTCCGTTGCAGGCGAGGCCGATGGTGACCTGCTGATTCGGGCGTCAGCGCCAGCGCCGCGCGCCGACATCGGGCACGCCGCTCACCACCAGGCCGCTGTCGTAGCGCCAGGTGAAGGCGATCCACTCGGCGTTCTTGGCCGCTGGTAGCGGAAGACTCACGGTCGATTGGAACGCCTGATCGTGATCGATGCGGAACACGCCGCCGGCCAGCGGCGTTCCCTGCGGAATCAGACCGCCGTCCTCCGGCGGAAAGTAGCGCGCGCGGGTGTGGCCGAAGGTCCAGTAGGCCTGAAAGCCGTGCAGATTGGTGGTGCTGACGCGGCCGGTGACGCCGTCGAGCTTCGAGTTGTGCCAGGCGATGGGAAACGTGATGGTGGTGTTCAGCAGCGTGCTGAAGTCGTAGGCGTTGTGCGTGTACTTCCAGAAGTAGTCGGCGTCGAGCAGCAGATACTTGCCGATCGCCTGCTGGAAGCCGGTGTTGAACTGGTTGCGGAAGCCGGGCTGGATGGCCGCAGCCGGTCGATGCCGAATACGTTCTGCGCCAGCCCGCCCGTTCCGGTGGCGCTCGAAAGCAGCAGGTTTTCGTTGAACGGCGTTTCGAACGTTCGGGCGTAGGCGACGCGCAGCACCGTTCCGGTCTTCTTGATGTTGTAGCGATGCCCGGCGCGCGGCTGCGGCCGGTTGTTCGAAACGAGGCCGTCGTATACGGTCCACGCGGAAGCCGACGTTGAACAGGAAGTTGCCCGGCCGTGATGGCATCCTGCACGTAGAATGCGTACTGGTTGATGTTGTGCGGTGGCGTGGAAGTTGAACAGCTGCCCGCCGCGGCGTCAGATCGAACGGAAGCAGGCCGGGGAGAACGGCGTGCCGGCAGTTGGGATTGTTGGCCGTGGGCTCGAAGCCTGCCGCGGCGCATTGGGTCGATGGACGTCAGAGCCGGATCGCCGACTGCGCTCCCGTCGCTGTCGATGCACGCAGGCCGAGTTGAAGGTCGGATCGGTGATGCCAAAGCCGAAATTCTCGAGCAGGCGGGTCTGCTTCAAATCCATGCCGTACTTCAGATTGTGGCGGCCGTCGCGTGGTCGACAACATCGCTCTCACGCCCCAGTTCAGCAGCTGGCGGTTCTGGCTCTGCGTCGCCGGCGTGTCGGCGAACGGATCGCGGCTGGCGTAGTAGTTGAACTGATCCTTGCGGATGTAGGGATTGACGGTCAGCAGCGTGTGGGCGCTGAAGGTGTGCTGGTAGCCGGGCGCGATGCTCCAGGTCAGCACGCGCTGCTGCTGATCCTGCGCCAACTGGTCGTACGATGTTGGGAATCTGAATCCAGTTGCGCGCCGCGAACAGGTTGAGATGGAAAACGTCCTTGCCGTTGGGCTGATAGTCCAGACGGTCGAAAATGCGTCTGGTTGTTGCCGATGTCGTGGAATGGGCGTGAATTCGGGCGTATCCAGAAACCGGCCGCTGCGGACGCCGTCGAGCCGCCAGAAAATTTCCGAACTTCGCGTTGCCGAAGCCCAGCGCCGCACGTCGCCTCCAGCGTCCCGAAGGACCCATAGGTCGTATCGACGTTGCCGAACACCTTGGCGCGCCCAAGCCCGGAGCGCGTGGTGATCTGGGCCACCAGGCTGGTCTTATCGCCAAACTCGGCGTCGGGCGTTCCCGTGGTCACCTCCATGCTCTGGATGGCGCTTGGGGAAGCTGCGTCGAAAACACCTTGCTCTGCTGATCGCTGATCGGCTGGCCGTCGATCACGAAACTGACCTGCGCGTGGTCGCCCAGCGGATGAAAGAAGCCGTTGGCATCCGCCGCCACGCCGCCGGTGCTGTAGGTGATCGCCTCGCTCAGGCCGCCCCCGGGATCGAACGACGGCAGCTTCATGAAGCTGCTTTCGACGTCCACGTGTGCTGAAGGATCGACTCTCGATCGCTGCTCCAGAAGCCTGCACATCGACCGTCGTGGCCTCCGCGGCCACTTTCAGCGTGACATTCACGGTTATAGGCAGCGAGTGTGTCCACGTCCACGTCCTGGATTGCGGAAGCGAACCCCGGAGAGGCGGCCGTCAGCCGGTAAGAATTCTGCGGGATATTGTTGAACCGGAAGGCGCCTGCGCTGTCGGTCTTCAAAGTCTGTTCGTAACCCGTGACCGGATTGCGCAGTTGCACCGCCGCATCCGCGATGACGGCTCCGGATGGATCGGCCACAGTGCCCGCCACCGTGCCGCTGCTGATGGATTGTGAATACATGGGGCAGCACCAAGAACGCTAACCCGGTCAGATATGAAAGATAGTTCGTTCGCAAAGTCTCATCTCCTTAGTAAGTTCCTGAGTCTGTGTCCATAAAAGCGGAGCGCAGCCACATGTATGTGCGACTCGTCTCAGCTTCGAAATTTAAATGGAACGATCTAGAGAACTGCCAAGGATGGAGGTGCGCGCGAAAGCTCGTGTACGGTGAGGCCGTCGCGCAGGACCTTGCGCTCATCAGACAAATGGAACCAGTCGGCGTAGCCGGCGGAAGGAGTTGGACTACCTGGACCGCTTCGAGCAGCGGAAGATGCCCGGCATGGCAGATGGCGCAGCAGTGTTCCGGCGTGCCGGGATGATTATAGGCAGGCGCAGCCCAAGCCGCTTGAGAAGACAGCATGCCGCATGCAACCAGCAGCACCAGTCCCAGCTTCCCAAGGTATCGGTGGCCTTGAGCCATTCGTTTAAATTATATCGGAAAGGAGTGCCTTACCCTAGTGCGAAGGTGGAGGGGGCGGAGGTGGAGGGGGTGGTGGTGGCGTGCCGCCGCTATTGCCGCCGTTACCATTGCCGCCTTTGTCGCCAACGCCGCCGCCGCCGGTGCCGCCACCGGTTCCGCCTCCGCCTGGCACTCCGACACCACCGCCAGTGGGCGTGCGCGCGGTGCGGTAGATAACTTCGTACACGGCATCTCCCGCAGCCCGTAGCGCGGCACGCGGCGCGCCGCCCGGTCTACGCTCTTGGCTTGCAGCGGCTGGTTCTTGTAGACCCGGATCCCATTTTCAGGCATTCAAAATCTTCGGGTCGCCGCGCGGCATCAGCGCGTGTTGCACGCCTACCGAGCCTTCCTCCACAACTACCTGTGTGGTCCCGTCTTCATCCTCGACGCTTACGTCGAAGATCAGCCGCGGACGGAAATCACCGCAGTGGGGGTGCGGACTTTGTTGTAATTAGGCTGCCCGCCGATCTTCTGGATCTGGATCTTGACGCGCCCCAGGAGGATTTCCAGCAGATCGAAAATGGTGCCGGGATTATCGCGGAAAACAACCCGCGAATTGGAGAAGACTTCGAAGGTGCTGCCGTCGGAAACCTGCAGCAGGGCGTAGCCATCTGAACCAGTGACGATAATCTGGCGCGGCTGAACGGAATCGCCGACGTTGAGCGCCCAGGGCGAGTCATCGCGCAGGACCGAGACTTGGCCATTGCGCGTCAGGACTTTGGCCGCTCCACGGTCCTCGGCGTAGCCCGAAATCGCACCCGCCGCGAGGATGACGGCCGTGGCCAAACATCTGGCTGCAAACCGGTTACCGCGAGGCGCGCTGGCCGTTCTTCTGGACACTTTCGCCCCCTAGTCTAGCATCAAAGATGCATAGCAACCAGATCACCGTCGAGAAATAATTGCGATAACTATCGTAAATGCAACACTTTTGAAGTGGGGCACCTGTTCCTCTGCGGTAAAATGGAGCACATCGATGTGTCGTCTCGATACAGGCCGGCAGGTCCGGTGGTTGCTGATAGTAAACCTTATGGTGGGCGCGCTTGCGCTTGGCCAGACGGCTTCCGAACCGCCGCGGCTCGACTGGCGCAAGGTGGCAAGCTCGTCGGTAGATCTGATGCTGGCCGCTCCGGCAACCGGCCCCGTCGACCAGGTCTGGTTCAGCCAGGATGGCCGGACGCTCTACGCCCGCACGCACTCCGGCAAAGTTTTGGAGACGGTGGACTTCGAGAATTGGGCGCAGGCGGTGACGCCCGCTCCACGTCCCGAGCCTATGGCCGGGATTTCGGCCGCGCGGCTTCCGGCCGTGAACGCGGTGCTGCGCGCCAGTCCAGCCGATTCGCGCCGCATCTATGCACTCGCCACTCAAGTCTATGTATCGGCGGACGGCGGCCATAACTGGACCAATCTCACCGCCTTTAAAGACGAATCGGTGATCGGAGGCGGGCAGCACGATCTCGCGGTTTCGCCCCTCGACCCTAACCAGCTCGTGGTAGCCAACGAGCGCGGAGTGTGGCGGTCGCTCGACGGCGGTCTGTCGTGGAGCGGCGTGAATCGCTTTCTTCCGAACTTCAATGTCCGGCGCATTCTGGCGACTCCGGCGAACGGCCACGGCGTGGAGGTGGAAACCGACAGCCTGGGCGCGGCCGAACTTCTGCCGGGCCAGAGCGGCGCCGCATCCGTGTGGCAGCCCGCGCTGGATCTGCAAATCCGGCGCGACGCGGAAACCCGGCGGGCGTACTCAGCCCGGCTCGGCGCGGAGATCACCGCGGCGGTCTCAGTGGGCGATGTGGTTTACGCGGGATCGGCTGACGGCCGCATCTGGGCATCGCCGGATCGCGGGCGCACCTGGAACCTGCCGTACAGCGCGGGAAGCGGACCCATTGAAAACTTCTTTGCCGATGCGCAGTCGCCGCGTGTGGCGCTGGCCGCGGCCGGGGGCACGGGTGCGCACGTGTTGCGCACTACGAACAGCGGCGGCATCTGGGTCGATCTGACGGCCAATCTGCCGGACGTTGCGGCGCACGGTGTCGCAGCCGATCGCGCAGCGGGCGCGGTATACGTCGCGACCGATCGCGGTGTCTACCTGGCGCACGAGGATCTGGAAGCGGCTGGTCCACCATCGGCCTGGACACAGGTCGGCGGCGGCCTGCCTGCGGCGCGGGCAACCGCGGTGGCGCTCGATCCCACGGGCAGCCAGCTTAGTGCGCTCGAGGGTTATGGCGTCTACGCCGCCCCGGCGCCGCATCGCGGGCGCACGCTGCGCATCGTGAATGCCGCGGATTTCAGCACGCGTCCGGCCGCGCCCGGATCTCTCGTGAGCGTGCTGGGCGGCCCGGTTAGCGCGGCGCGCGCGGGCGATCTCCAATTTCCCATCTTAACTCCGGCATCCGGCACCCAGATGCAAGTTCCGTTCGAGGTGAGCGGGACGTCGGTTGGGCTCTCACTCGATGCGGCTTCGGGCACGGTGTCGTTAGGGCTGGCGGTGCAACCGGCGTCGCCTGCCATCTTTATCGATCGCGACGGCGCGCCCATGCTGCTCGATGCCGATACCGGACTCATGCTCGACGCCGCCAACACCGCGCACTCCAGCGCGCGCATCCAGGTTCTAGCGACAGGTCTCGGCCGCGTGACGCCGCAGTGGCCCACGGGACTTGCGGCGCCGCTCGAGAACCCACCCGCGGTTTCGGCGACCGTTAACGCCTATCTCGACCGCGTGCCCGTCCAAGTGACTCGCGCGACATTAGCGCCCGGCTACGTCGGCCTGTATCTGGTGGAGCTCCAACTTCCCGCGCTGGTGAACGCCGGACCGGCCGAGCTGTACATCACTACCGATGGGCAGGAGAGCAACAGGGTGCGGGTTTATCTGGAGCAGTAGAGGAGAGCCTCGGTAACGAGGTCAGCGCGTGATTCGGGTTTTGTGGAAAACCCAGGTGGAAAACCCAGGAAAACCCAGAGGAAAACGCAGGGACGGAAAACCCAGGGGAAAACCCAGGGACAGACCGCCCGTTTCCGCTCACTTGCTAATCTACGAAGCCGAATAATTCTTGGGGGGAAACCTGGGACGGCCGTCATGATTCGCGTTTTATAGAGACTGACCGTCGAGCCCTTGGATGCGCGTGAGAAAATCGGAAAACGTGCGGTCTGTCCCTCGTTTCCCACTCGTTTCCCAGCGAAGACATGCCCTGGGGAAAATCAAACGTGGTGTGCGCCGCCGGCCCACACAACGGACAACGACGCGCTAGCGACTCTGGTCGCTCAACGCCTCGCAGGCCGCGTTGGAAGCCATTACGGCTTCATACGCCGCATAGACAGTTTTCATGCGGCTGCCACGCCGCTCACGGAGTTCAGGTGACACGCTCGCCAACTTGTCGAGATGGGTTGCGCGCATCCTGCGATAACCTACAAGGGCGCGTTGACTGTTGCCAGACTGAGTCTCCAGTTCCCGAGTCCGCCGCGCAGCGGCATTCCTTTTGCGCTCGCGAAGGACTTCGTCGATGCGTCTCGGCCACAGCTCCGTTTGCCGATCGCGCGGAGGCGTGCATAGCTCGATCGCAGTGTATGTCGACTCAGGCACGATGTTTTTCCTTCCTTCCCAACCTTCTCTCCAAACGCACTGGAGTTGCCACTTCTTAAGTGCATGATTCCGGTTGTGACCGTCATCTAAAGTTAATGCTTTCGGTGCGCGCAACAGGGCGCGCCGATGTCCACAGTCTGGGTCATTTCGCTCAATACGCAGGCCTGGGGCGGCATACCAAAGCCCTGTGCTATCACCTGCTCCGGCTGGCAGGACAAGTGCCCATGCAGATCTGATGATGTCTTGTTCAACAGGTGAAAGACTGGTCGCACTGGTAGTCAGTCCATGGGAGGCAGACCATGAGGCGGTCATCGGAAGCTCTCGTGCCGGAAGGGTGGGGAGAGTGCACCGGGTGGCGTGCTGCTCGTCGGCTGTTCATCTTCTGGAAACGCATGAAATAGCAGTTGTGATTACGGAGCGGGACCTGCCGGATGGCAACTGGCAGACGCTGCTCAACAATCTGAAGGACATGGCAGTTCCGCCGGAGTTGATCGTGACCTCACCCGTGGCGGACGATAAACTCTGGTCTGAGGTTCTGCACCTGGGGGCGGCCGACGTGCTGGCGCAGCCATTCTGCTCGCGGGAGATCTTGCCGGTCGGTTTGTTGGCCTCCAGGCGCTGGCAAGGGGAGCAGCGCAATAACACGCAGGCGCAGGACGCGTGCAGGATTGTAGCGTGATCTCACGCTGCGGGAATGCGTAGCTTGTCCCCATACGCCTTCTAACCTGATCAAAAGAAGACAAATTGATTTGGCTGGCCCCTTGCAGCACGACTGGCGAAAGGAGTTTTGCCATGCTGGAGCTATCCAAGATTCTGGTGCCGGTGGATTTCTCCAAGCTCTCCACCGGCGTCGTAATGTATGCGAGAAACCTGGCCTGCCATTTTCATTCCGAGCTGATTCTGCTGCATGTGCTCCCCCCGATCCCCTACGCGATGGGTGCGTTCGAGTTTGGCGGAGTGGCGACGGTGGAAGATTTCGTCGAGCGAACGCCGGAAGCACGCCGGCAGTTGGACGAATTTCTGGCGGACGAGCTGATCGGGGTGAAGGTACCGCGAATCGTTCTGGAGGGAGATCCGGCCGTCAAGATCGTGGAGTACGCGCACGAAACGAAGGTGGACCTCATCATGATGCCCACGCACGGTTACGGGCCGTTCCGGCGGTTCCTGTTGGGCTCGGTTACGGCGAAAGTCCTGCACGACGCCGACTGCCCGGTGCTGACCGGCGTGCATCTGGAACAAGACGGCGGGGATCGAGCCGGCGAAGGTCAACAATATCATCTGCCCGGTGGACCTGGGTCCGCAGAGCGCAAAGGCGCTCGAGTGGGCTAACCAGATGGCCGGAACATATTCCACGCGGGGCTGATTGTGGTGCACGCCATGCCGCTCGGCGACCGTCACTTCGAAGAAACTTTCGATCCGGAATGGCGCACGAGGGTGGAAGAACACATCCGCGAGAGATTGGCCGAGCTGGCGGCGGGAATCCAAACGGCGGCGGTTGTGATCGAAGCGGGAAATCCCGCGGACGTCGTGGCCGCAACCGCCGAGCGCTTCGATGCGCAACTGGTGGTGATTGGCCGCAGCGAAGCGGGTGGCATGTTCGGTCGCCTGCGGACCAACTCCTACGCGATCATTCGCCGGTCACCTTGTCCGGTCGTCAGCGTGTAGTGGCAACGTGCAGGCGAAGCTGCCGGCCTTTGGATACGTGAGCGTGCGCCTCAATACCGAAACCGGTACCGCACCTCCACGTAAGCCTGCCTTGGCTCCGCATAGTGCGTGCCGCCGAAGGTTTCGCTGTTGTCGAGAAGAAAGCGGCGGTTGGTCAGATTCAATGCGGTCAGCGACACCGTGAAGCGCTCCGCGAAAGACTTGCCCACGGAAAAATCAAATGTGGTATCCGCCGGCAAATGCGCGGGCACGTCGCTCGACCCATCAGTAAATCCTGACGCGTAGTACAAGTTGCCGCCGGTCGTGATCCCGTACGGCAGGCTGAAATTGAATCCGGCGTGCAGCGTGTGCCGTTGATCGTGGTCCAGCAGGAAATAGCCGCTCTCGGGAGGCGAAAAGTCCGTTAAACCGCCGGATATGGCGCCGGCTGCCTCGGCGTGAGCGTAAGCGTAGGCCAGATAGACGTCCCCGCGGTGAAAAAGCCGCGGCGAACGGATCCCCACCTCCCAACCGTACAGAGCGCGCCTGGCCGATGGTCAGCGGAAAGAACACATTGGAATTTCCGATGGCGTTGTGATCGAAATAATTCCGCGCGCGCTGATGGTAGTCGTTCACTTCGAAGGCCCAGCCGCGCAGCGGAATGGTCAGCCCGAACTGGTGCTCCTGGTCGCGTTCGCCGCGCAGCGGAATGTAGCCGACGCCTTGCGAGATGGCAAAATTTAGCAGCGGACCGGTAACCGTTGACAGCGGCGGCGCCTGATAATATGTGCCCCAGAAACCGCGCAGCACCCAATTCAGATGCGGGATGCGAATTGCACCGCCGAGGCGCGGCGTGGCGGCGTTTATCCCGCGATGGCTCCGCTGAAGTGCGTGAGGCGAACGCCCGCCGTCAGCGTCAGCCATGACAGGGCTTTGTACTGATCTTCCAGAAAGATGGCGGACCGCACGCTCTGGCAATTTCCCCGGACGGAACCCGACTCATTCTGCGCGCTACCACTCCCGAAGGCCCCCGCCTCTACCTGCGTGAGATGAGCTCGACGGATGCGGCTTTCATTTCTGGCAGCGAAGGCGCGCAGGCCCCGATCTTCTCCCCAGACGGGCAATGGGTCGCCTTCGCTTCCCCGGGCGTCCTCAAGAAAACCGCCCTAAACTCTGGCGCGCCGCTCCCCATTTTGGAAACAGTTGGCAATCAGTACGGCGGGCTCCCTGGAGGAGACAAGAAAACCGCCCTAAATTCTGGCGCGCCGCTCCCCATTTTGGAAACGATTGGCAACCAGTACGGCGGCTTCTGGGGAGAGGATCAGTACATCTACTACTCCCCGGGACTCACTTCTCCGATTGTGCGCCTGCCGGCGGCTGGCGGCTCGCCGCAGCCCGTGACCACGCTCCTATCCGATAAGGGCGAACTTGGCCATCTCTCTCCTCTCCTTCTCCCCGGCGGAAAGACGCTCTTGTTCACCGTGTGGATCGGGGGAAATTTTGACGATGGCCCGCTGGTGGCCCAGCGGCTGGACACTCACGAAAGAAAAGCGCTAGGCCCCAATGGAATCGATGCGCGATTTCTGCCCCCAAATCATCTCCTCTACGCGCACAACGGGAATCTCATGGCCGTGGAATTCGATCCTGGACGAATGGCCGTCTCAGGCGCCCCGGTTGTCGTGCTGCAAGGGATAGACATGCGCCCGGGCTTTGGCGCGGTGCAATACGACGTATCTCGCAACGGCATTCTCGTTTATATTCGCGGCGGCAAGCAAACCACGGAAAACACCCTGGTCTGGGCTGAGCATGACGCCAAGCCCCAACCCCTCCCTGTCAAATCAAACCTCTATGAGTCCCCGCGCTTCTCCCCCGACGGGAAGCAACTGGCGCTGACCGTCCGTCTCCCCGATCCGGACATTTGGATCTATGACCTCGATCGTGGCGCATTGCGCCGCATCACTTTCGCTCCCGGCGAAGACGAACTCCCCGTTTGGTCGCCTGACGGCAAACGCATTGCTTTCGCCTCCAACGGACGGCAGCAAGCCTTTGTCGTTCCTGCCGACGGCAGCGGCCAAGAAGAACCGCTGATGAAGAACGACACGCACTTTCATCTGCAATCCTGGTCTCCTGATGGAAGACTGATCGCTTTCGAACGGTTAGGCGCTTCGGGTAGATGGGAAATCTGGATGCTGCCGATGGAGGGAGAGCGCAAACCATATCCCTATTTGCAAAGCCAATTCCAGGAACTTCATCCCTCATTTTCCCCGGACGGCAAATGGCTGGCCTATACCTCCAGTGAATCCGGCCGCTCCGAAGTTTATGTCCAACGTTTTCCAGGTCCGGGCGAAAAAATACAAGTTTCCACCGATGGCGGCATCTACCCTGCTTGGTCCCGCGATGGGCATCGCGTCTTCTATCAGAACTCAGGGACACTCTGGGCCGTTGAAGTGACAAGCTCCCCGGCGTTCCGTTTGGGAAAGGCCCACGTTCTCTACCAAGGCGAAATCTGGAACGATGCTGCGGGCCCGAATTATGCTTTGTCCCCAGACGGCAAGCGCTTCGTGGTCGTTGAACGAAGCAAGGACTCCGCCGAAAGCAACATCAATGTGGTTTTGAATTGGAATGAGGAATTAGTTCGCCTCACCGGTGCGGCAAACAAGTAACCGCGTTTGAAAGAAAAAAGAAAAAGGCCAACCGCTTTCTCAGGACGGTTGGCCTCTTTTTCCTTCGTTCTCTTGCCACAGATCCCAGATCAATCCAGAAGGAGCCAGAATGACCGGTTCTGCGTGTGCTCTGGCCGAGGCCAGAAAGTCATCGATTCGCTCAGCGCGCGGGTGCGGAGCCGGGGCGCCGGAACGGCCGGCGCGCGATGTCTTCGACCGCATCCATGCCATGCCGCGCAGCCACCATCACCGGGTGCTGGCTGTCCGCCAAGCGCTCCACCGCCACTACCCAAACCCTTTGTAGCATGTACAGGCTCCCGATCGCCAGCGCGATCGCCGCAAACCCCAGCGCAAACAGCGCAAACGCGGCCAGGAGTTCCCGCACGAAGTAAAGTTGCAGCGCCGTGATTACCGCCAGAAACCACCACATCCATTTCCGGCTACTGTCTTTGGTCTTCATCATTCCTCTGTTCCGAAGCTGCATCCCATCCAACACTTGCTGCAATTCCCGCTCTTCTGACCTTAACTTCACTTCCGACATCTTAGATGCGCGACCCTGTCCAGAAGGTCCATTCCAGTCCGCCGCACCTGTCCCATTTGACACCCTCCGGTGCCTAAAGGCGATGGTACAGAAGGCACATTTTCGGGTCTAAACGAGCGGTCTAGTACGGGTCCTATCCATTCTGAAACAGTGTAACATTCTGAAATTCAATAGCTTAGCTGACATGCGACTTTCGCCCTAATTTTCGCCTCGTTTTCCCTGTACTATCTGTGGAAAACCTGTACCTCCGTACAGGTGTTTTCGCCTCTATCCCTAGTGCTTCCTTACCCCCTCCCGCTTCATTTTTTCTGTCTTTCTTGACCCTTGCTAAGAGGCGATTCCCTGTCCGCTTGTCTTTTGTTCGATAAGGAAAGCGCATTTGCCATGAATTTGGCAGGTTTCAAGGAATCTCTGATCTATTCTGCTCTAAGAACTCCTTGCTTCTCTACCAGGTGCATCAGGTACTCACCTTGTTTAGCCCGTCCCTCAAAGCTTTGGCTCTCACCTGAGTTTCGGCTTCTTGCTACAAGAAGCCCGGTTTGGTAGAGCGGGTTTCGAGATCGGTTCCAGATTGTTCAGGCTACCTGACTGTGGTTTAATTCGCGCGTCGCTCTCCCATGGAATTTCTTGCTGTTCTCGCCACAGTCATCATCGACCTTGAGCGCATTTTTTAGAGCGCCTTGCCCGATGTCAGCCCGCGGCATACACTGGCTCACGGAAATCCGCTGGATATTCATGGAGAATTGATGATTTCAAGAATTCGCCTGTTCCTTACTCCGCTGCTCGCTCTTGCTCTCCTGGGCGCCGCCTGCTCGAAGCCTCCTGCGCAAAAAGACTCCGCCGCGCAAAGTGCTGCGCAAGCCGGGGCGCATCCCACGATCGTCTTCATGACCGACTTCGGCACGGCCAACGACGCCGTGGCCATTTGCAAAGCGGTGATGTTGGGGATTGCCCCGGATGCCCGCATCATGGATATCACGCATCAGGTCACGCCCTTTTCCATCGAAGAAGGCGCGCGCTTCCTCGCCGGTGTCTCGCCCTACTATCCCGCTGGCACAGTCTTTGCGGCGGTCATCGATCCCGGCGTCGGCACTTCCCGAAAAGCCGTCATCGTAAAATCAAAAAAGGGGCAGTATTTTGTTCTGCCGGATAACGGCCTAATCACGCCGGTGATCGATCGCGACGGCTTGGAGTCCGCACGCGAAATCACCAATCAAAATTGGATGATCCAGTCCGCCATTTCTTCCACCTTTCATGGCCGCGACATTTTCTCTCCCGCCGCCGCCCACCTTGCCGCCGGAGGGGACTTCACTTTGGCCGGTCCCATTGTTCCGCAACTCGTTCGCCTGACGCCGAAGTTGTCCATAACAACCGAGAAGGGCATCGACGGCGACATCATCGGCCTCGACGATCCGTACGGCTCGCTCATCACCGACATTCCCGTCGAGGAATTCAAAAAGCTGGGCTACAACTTCGGGGACAAGATCATCATTGAGATCAACAAAAAGCCCGTGACTCTGCCTTACGCGCGCACTTTCATGGACGTTCCGGTCGGCGACAAGCTTCTCTATGTCGACTCCCGCGGCCGCGTCGGCGTCGCCATTAATCAGGGCAATTACTCAAAAAAGTTCAACGTCGAGCCTCCCGGCACTATTTTCATCCCTCGCAAGGGCGCACCCATCAAGGGCAAATGAGGGATATTGGCGAGTAGATAGACCCTCGGACTGGCTGTGCTCGGGGATCGTATCTTCTTCGGATACGAAGTTAACCGTAACAGCCCCACCCTCCAGGTTTTTTGTAAGTGTTGATTCTACGGGAAGTTAAAGTCTTTTGTTTTGATACAGTTTTGTAAGTGTTGATTTTAAGAGGGTTGGAAGGAAACATAATTCGGGTGCTCTTGAGGGGGACTAATAATTGACGGAGGAAGAAAGGAGGCAAGGGGTGACGCAGCAAGGGGATGAGGAATTAAGGATAGGTGTGGCCAGGGAGAGGAGGGTAGACAGGCCGTGGAAGCAAGGCAGCGCGGCGGTATTGGAGCTTGGCAAACACGGGGAAGGATAGCATGGCGGTGACGGTAACCGAAGCGTTATGCAGCGAACGGTAGGAAGCAGAGGTCGAATGCCAGAGATCGGGGGTTGAGAGGAAGGCGAATCCTCTGACAGGGTGCAAGCCAGTAAGGATGCCGACGCTACGAATGGAAAGCGCCGATTTCGCCGGGCCAGGCTCCGGGCGAGGAAGAGAAGGCCTCAGGCCTAAAGGCCTGAGCTACAGATCGGAATGAAGGAGGGGAAAGCCTCAGGCCTAAAGGCCTGAGCTACAGGAGGATATCGGCGAGGAGAAAAACCTCAGGCCTAAAGGCCTGAGCTACAGATCGGAAAGGCCGCCCGTCCCGGTTGCAATTTCGCGGCTGGGGGCCAAGAATGGAGATCGAAATTCGGACTGTGAGGACGCCATGCCGGAAGCTGTGATTGTTTCTGCGGTACGCACTCCCGTCGGCCGGGCCTACAAAGGCTCGCTGCGCGCGACGCGCCCCGACGATCTTGCCGCGCTGGCGATCAAGGAAGCGCTGGCGCGCGTTCCGGGCCTCGAGGCCAAGGAAATTGACGACGTGATTCTGGGCTGCGCCATGCCGGAGGGCGAACAGGGAATGAACGTCGCGCGCATCGCGTCGCTCCGCGCCGGCCTCCCCGTGGAAACTTCCGCAATGACCATCAACCGCTTCTGCTCTTCCGGGCTGCAAGCCATTGCGCTGGCCGCCGAGCGCATTCGCTCGGGGGGCGCCGAAGTGATCGTCGCGGGCGGCACGGAGTCCATGTCCCTGGTGCCCATGGGCGGGAACAAAATTTCGCCGAATCCCTGGCTCGTGGATCACTATCCCGACGCGTACATCAACATGGGCCTGGGCACGGAAATCATCGCGCGGAAATTCGGCATCACCCGCGAGCAAGCCGACCAGTTCTCCGCAGAATCGCACAAGAAAGCGCTCGCCGCGATCGCCGCCGGAAATTTCAAGGACGAGACGATCCCCGTCGAAGTGAAAATCACCTCCGTTCCCAATGGCAACGGCGCGTCCTCAAAACCGAAGTCACCAGCCAAACCGACGACGCAAACCTTTGTTTTCGCTACCGACGAACTCCCGCGCGCAGACACTTCTCTCGATGTTCTCGCCAAGCTCAAGCCCGCTTTTCATGCCAAGGGAACGGTCACCGCGGGCAACAGTTCGCCGATGAGCGACGGCGCTGCCGCAACGGTCGTGATGAGCGATGCCCGCGCCAAATCTCTTGGATTGAAACCGCTCGCACGGTTTGTCGCTTATGCCACCGCCGGCGTGCTTCCCGAAGAGTTCGGCATCGGCCCAGTGCAGGCCATCCCGAAAACGTTGAAGCTCGCGGGACTTTCTCTGAACGACATGGCGGTGATCGAACTGAACGAAGCGTTCGCGGCGCAATCGCTGGCGGTGATTCAGCAGGCGGGGCTCGATGCAGCGCGCGTCAATCCGAACGGCGGCGCTATCGCCCTCGGCCATCCGCTCGGCTGCACCGGCGCAAAACTTACCGCCAGCCTTATCCGCGAGTTGCAACGCCGCAATGCCCGCTACGGCATGGTTACCATGTGCATCGGCGGCGGCATGGGCGCGGCCGGCATCTTCGAGCGGCTGTAGCACAGACTTCAGTCTGTGCCGATCTATAGCTGCCACAACGGTTGCAAAATTTCGGCTTTTCCCTATTGGTCCGATTCTCCCGGAGGTTTCAAATGAAGGCGCTTCTTTGCTCGACCCTGTTGCTCTTCGCATTCTCTCTCAACGCGCAGGCGCCAAGCGCCGTGCCAGCCTCGAAAGAGCCGCATCATCAGCTGGTCCTCGAAAATGAATACGTGCGCGTCTTGCGCGTGAGCATTCCCGCGCACGACGCAACGCTCCTGCATCAGCACGATGTGCCCTACGTGTACGTTTCACTCGGTCCTGCCGACTTCGTCAATGCGGTCGCGGGCAAAGCGGAGGCGCGTGTTGTCATGGCGGATGGACAGATTGGCTACTCTCCCGGCCACTTCGCGCACATCGCCCGCCCCGACGCGGGCAGCACCTTCGACAACGTTACGATTGAACTGCTGAAGCCTCAGGGCGAACCAAAAAATCTGTGCGTGCAAATAGTTCCGGGCGCCGCGAGCGGTGGCTGTGAAAAATTCCCCGCGCCCGGCAGCGAAGGACACGGTTTTTCCGTCGAGCCGCAGATGGAGACCGCGGAAATGAAGCTGGATTTGGTGCGCCTTGGCCCGGAAACGAAGCAAGCCGCCATTGCGCCACAAGCCGACTCTCTAATCGTGGCCCTCAACGAGTCCGAAGTTCAGATCGATGTAAAGGGCAAGCCGGCGAAAACACTGCACGGCGGCGAAGTGGCGTGGATCGAGGCTGGTTCGCACGGAGCGGCCTCTAATCCCGGCAAGAAACCTTCTAGCTACCTCCAACTCATCTTTAGCAACGGCGGCGCAAGCGCAAAACCCTGACGAGCACTGCGGGCATTTCTGTGGTGTAACGCCCACGGGGCGGCCCGCGGAGAACTGTGCGTTGCTCGCGGGGAAGACTCGGCTACAATGCTGCGCGGAGGAATCATGGAAAAATCGCGCAGGGAATTCTTGACGAAGAGCTCGCTGGGATTGGTGGGCGCGGCGGTGGCCGTGCGCAGCGATGTTCTGGAGAAGGCGCAGAAAGGCGCGCAGGGAAGCACGCAGGAGCCGACGCCTGCGCCGACACCGGGAGCGCCGCCGGCGTTCGGGGCAGGTCCGGCCGTCGGACCCGAAGTGTCGCCGGCAACGTTTGCCGAAGCGGAAAAACTGGTACAGGTGAAATTGACGGAACCGGAACGCGCGGTGGCGGCGGAAAGCTGGCGCGTGAACCTGGCGGCCGTGTATGAGCGGCGGACGGGGCCGAGGAAAGTGGCGCTCGAGACGACGTTGGCACCGTGGTCGCGGTACGTTTCGGTTTTGCCGGGGGAGCAAGCCGGGCCGCCGCGCGATCAGTTCATTCGAAGCAAGAGCGACCCCGGACCGCTGCCTTCGAACGATACGGATATTGCGCATGCATCGGTGACGAAACTATCGCGCTGGATTGAGCAGCGAAAAATTCCCTCGCAACGGCTGACGGAAATTTATCTGCGGCGGCTCGAGGAATTCAATCCGAAGTTGCGATGCGTGATCACGCTGACGCGCGAACTCGCGATGGCGCAGGCGAAGAAGGCCGACGAAGAAATTGCCGCGGGTAAATATCGCGGGCCGCTGCACGGCATCCCCTGGGGCGGAAAAGATCTGCTGGACACCGCGGGAATCCGCACGACATACGGAGCAGAGCCCTATCGCAACCGCATTCCCAAGGAGGACGCGGCGGTGGTGAAGCGACTGCACGCGGCGGGAGCCGTGCTCGTGGCAAAGCTCAGCCTCGGCGCACTCGCGCTGAACGACATCTGGTTTGGCGGGCAGACGGTGAACCCGTGGCTGCTGGAGGAAGGCGCGTCGGGCTCGAGCGCGGGCCCGGGCGCAGCGACGGCGGCGGGATTGGTGGGATTTTCGATCGGCAGCGAGACAGGCGGAAGTATCGTGAGCCCCAGCATGCGCTGCGGCGTCACGGGATTGCGGCCGACGTACGGGCGCGTGCCGCGCACGGGAGCGATGACGCTTTGCTGGTCGCTCGACAAATTGGGACCGATGACGCGCAGTGTCGAAGATGGGCTGCTGGTGCTACAAGCCATTTCAGGCCCGGATCCCGGGGACCTTTCGAGCGTGCCGAGCCATTTGGATTTTGACGCGGGAGCAAGCATCAAGGGATTGCGCGTGGGCTACTTCCCCGCGTGGATGAAGGAGGCTCCCGCTACTGATGTGGACCGCGCGGCGCTGGAGATGATTCCGAAGCTCGGGATGGTTCCGGTGGAAGTTTCTCTTCCCGATTGGCCGTACGATTCGCTCAACCTGATTCTGTTTGCCGAAGGCGCAGCGGCATTCGAGGAATTGACGCTGAGCCATGGCGTGGATCAACTCAAGGTGCAAACGCCAGACGCGTGGCCAAATATTTTCCGGCAGTCGCGGTTCCTTTCCGCAGTGGATTTTGTGCAGACGGACCGCTTCCGCGCGCAAAGTGGCGGAGGAAATGGCGCGCATCTTTTCGCAGGTGGATCTGCTGCTGGTACCTTCACTACGCGACGAGATGCTGACCATCAGCAACCACACCGGGCATCCGTCGCTCACGTTGCGCGCGGGATTCGTGGAAGTTTCCGAGGCGCGTTCGGACTGGGCGCCCGACCCGAAGCATCCGCTGCCAAAATTCTCGCCGCCGCGCCGCGTGCCGCACGGCATCACGCTGCTCGGGCGGCTATTCGAGGAAGGCACACTGGGCCGCGCGGGGATCGCGCTGGAGCGCGCGTTCGGCGTGGCGAACGAGCACCCGCCGCTGTTTTAATGCGCGGTGTTGTATTCCAGAGGGGTTGAGATTCTCCGGACCCCGATCAGAATCGGGGACCTCAGAATAACAGCGCTTCCAATCTGGCAGCCCATTCCAAAAAGTGTGATCGGTGAGTGCGCGGTTTAGTTGCCGGCGTAGCGGCGGAAGAAGGAGTCCGGCTTCCACCGCGGGCGCGCCGTCGTGTCGGCTGTTTCGATAAGCAGGCGGCGCGTGAATTCTTCGTAGAGCGCAGCGGAGTGGAGATCAACGGGCTGGTTCACGTCGTCGGACGGGGCGTGGTAGCGGTTGGTGAGCCAGTCCTTGAAGATTTTCTGCTCGGGCGTGCCCAGCTCGAAGCCGACGTCAACCTTGACGGCAGGAACGCCCTTCTTGATGAAGCTGTACTGATCGCTGCGGATGAAGGCATTGCGAAGCGGCTCGGGATCAGGGATGGGCTTGATGCCCATGGACTGCGCGATTTCCGCGGCGCGGGCGCCGAGGCCGGATTCTTCGATGCCCTCGATCTTGAGGATTTTCAGCGGGACGATGGGGAGAAACATGTCCACGTTTACGTCGGCGACGATGGATTTGATCGGGACCGTCGGGTGAGCCGCGAAATATTTGGAGCCGAGGAGGCCTTTTTCCTCGGCCGTGACGAGGAGAAAGAGGATGGACCGCTTCAGCTTTTCCGGATGAGCTTTCAGGTTCGCGGCCATATCCAGAACCAGGGCGCTGCCGGAGCCGTCGTCCATGGCACCGTTGTAGATGCGGTCGCCGTTGATGGGAGCGCCGATGCCGACGTGGTCGATGTGCGCAGAGAGGACGACAAATTCATTTTTCAGAGCGGGATCGGAGCCGGGGAGTTTGGCGACGAGATTGGCGGATTCGAGAGAGGCCGTGTTGATGACGGCGTTGGCTTTGAGCGAAACGGCCAGGGGGAAGCGCGGAAGCGGCTTGCGGTCTTTGCCGAGAGCGGCGATTTCCGCGAAGGTGTGGCCGGAGCCGGCGAAGAGTTGTTCGGCCGAAGCGGGATTGAAGGCCACGCCCAGTTGCAGGCCCGGAGTTTCATCGAACTCGGGATCGGCGAGATCCATGGAAGGGTGATTGCGGTTCAGAGAGATGCGAGACCAGGGAATATCCATGGAAGCGGGATTGAAAATGGTGATGATGCCGATGGCGCCCGCCGCATGCAGGGATTTCCAGCGTTCACCGGGCGTCTGATAGTGCGAAGCGAGAGCGGTGGGGATGTCCGCGGGAGAGCCGGCGAGGTAGACGACGATTTTTCCCTTGAGGTCGAGGCCGGAAAGTTCATCGAGATTTTTTTCCGGGATTTGCAGGCCGTAGCCGATGAAGACAAGAGGCGCGGAGAGAGCGGTAGAAGCATGCGTGGAGCGGGTGCTGATGAAGGCATCGTCGGCGAAGGAGAGCGGCTTGGATTGGCCGCCCGCGACGAGAGCGAGGGACGATTTGGCTTCGTCCACTTGGTATTGGTTGAAACGAATGGGCTGGTAGAAACCATTTGTGCCGGCAGGCTCGAGGCCGGCTTTCTGGAGCTGCTCGACAGCGTAGGCCTGAGCTTTGCGAAGACCATCGCTGCCGGTGTCGCGGCCTTCGAGCGAATCGTCTGCGAGAAATTTGACATGCGCCCACCAGGAGTTGCCGTCGAAGTGCGAAGCGGGCGCAGATTGCTGGGCTTGGCAAACGGCGGCAAAAGCAAGGCAAAGTATCAACGACATAATGTTGCGCATGAGATTCACTCCGCTAGCAAAATGAAAGGCTAGAGGATAGCAGGTGCGGGGAGGAAGAGTCACGCGGGGCGGGGCGGGGATGGGCATAGTCAGACGAAGCCAAGAATCGGAAATTAGTAAGCGCTTGGCGACTTAACGGTGTTTACTGGGCGGAGGGGCGGGAGTAAAATGAGAATGAATGGTCGACGATACCCACCTCAGATAGACGTTCGACCGAGACGCACTTCCAGAATTCGTTGATTCCGCACTAGGAGAGACCACGATGGCCACGGCTACCCTTACCAAACCAGCAGCAAGGGGAGGCAGCTTCCTCCTGGAATCCGCGCACCGAGGACGTGTTTACTCCGGCGGATCTCACCGACGATCAGAAGCTGATCGGGCAAACGGCTGAAGAATTTGTGCTCAAGGAAGTTCTGCCGCTGGCGAAGGAGCTGGAGAACAAGAAGGCCGGACTTAATGCCGGAATTGGCGAAGAAGGGCGGCGAAGTCGGATTGATGGGCGGAGGAGTTCCGGAAGAGTACGGCGGCGCGGGCCTGGACAAGATCGCCACTACGGTGCTGACCGGAAAAGCTCTCCATTTACGGCGGATTCGCCACCACGCACGGGGCGCATGCGGGCATCGGCACGCTCCCCATCGTTTATTTCGGCACAGAAGCGCAAAAGAAAAAGTACCTGCCGAAGCTGGCCAGCGGCGAATGCATCGGCGCCTACTGCCTCTCCGAGCCGCAAGCCGGGTTAGCGACGCGCAGAATTTGCTGACGCGCGCCGAGCTCAACGCCGACGGCACGCACTACATCCTGAACGGCCAGAAGATGTGGATCACCAACGGCGGCTTTGCCGACCTCTTCATCGTCTTCGCGAAGGTGGATGGCGAGAAACTGACCGCCTTCATCGTCGAAAAGAATTTCCCCGGCTGCAAGCCCGGCAATGAAGAGCACAAGATGGGCATCCACGGCAGCTCGACCACGCCGATGTTCCTGGAAAACTGCAAGGTGCCGAAGGAAAACCTGCTGCACGAAATCGGCCGCGGCCACATCGTCGCGTTCAACATTCTGAATGCCGGGCGCTTCACCCTGGGCGCATCGTGCCTCGGCGGCTCCAAGCATGTGCTGATGACCGCGTCGAAATATGCGAAAGAGCGCAAGGCCTTTCGGCAAGCAGATCGGCGAATTTCGGCCTGATGAAGGAAAAACTGGCCGAAATGGCGATCCAGATTTTCGCCGTCGATTCCATGATTTACCGCACGGCCGGCAATATCGAAGCGGCGATGACGCGCCGCATCCGGCAGCGGCGACAAGACCCAGAACGCCATGAAGGTCCTGGAGGAATACGCCATCGAAAGCTCGATCGCCAAGGTCTACGGCAGCGAGATGCTCGATTTTGTGGTGGACGAGGCGGTGCAAATCTTCGGCGGCTACGGTTTCCACGAGGATTATCCCGTCTGCCGCGCCTACCGCGATTCGCGCATCAACCGCATCTTTGAAGGCACCAACGAAATCAACCGCATGCTCATCATCCAGATGCTGATGAAGCGCGCCATGGGCGGCCAATTGCCGCTGATTCCCGCGGCCATGAAGCTCGCCGATGAAATCCTCGCCGGCCCGTCGTTTGAAGAAACGCCGGAAGGCGTGCTCGCGGAAGAAGCGCGCGTCATCGCCAACGCCAAGAAAATGTTCCTGCAGGCGGCGGGCGGCGCGCGTCCAGAAATTCCGCGAAAAGCTGGCCGACGAGCAGGAGCTGATCGGCGCGCTCGCCAACATGGTCATGGAAATTTACTCCGATGGAGTCCTCCCTGCTGCGCGCACAGAAGGCCGCCGCCGTCCAAGGGCGAATCCGCCGCGTCCGCCATGATCGATGCCGCGCGCGTTTTCATCGCGGACGCCGCCGAACGCGTCGAGCACGAAGCCAAGCGCGCCATCGCCGCAGTTCACGAAGGCGACATGCTCACCACGCAGATGGCGGTGCTGAAGCGCTTCGCGCAAGCGCCCGCCGGTGGACACCATCGCGCTGCGACGCCGGGTTGCCGCCGCCGTGCAATCTCAGGACCGCTACCCGTTCGAGGGCAGATAGCCGAGCTTCACGCCTGATCGCTGCAGCGAGGAGCCGAGTTCCAGAAGAATTAACTAACTCTGGCTGGACGTAGGCGTTTCCCATTTTGGAACCCAGGCACTTAAGTATTGCCAGTGCGGAGCTTAGCTGCATTAGACTCAGAGTTAGAAATACCCGGCTAACCCTCGAAGGAGCCCATTGGGATGCCCCGCAAGTTGCTGGCATTGGCGCTCGCTGTCGTCGGTCTGCATATCGTCGAAGTTTTGACTCTGGGCACGACCACTGGCGGATCCATCCTCGCGAATTCCCTGCAAATTTTCTCGAGTGGCCTCGCTGCGGCCATGTGCTTTGGCGCTTCGCGCCGGGGACGAGGTCTTACCCGCCCCTTCTGGCTGCTCACCGGTTGCGGGATGGCGCTGTGGGCGGTGTCCAATGCGGGCTGGATGTACTACGAGGATTGGCGGCACTCGGGAGTGCCGGTCTTTTCCTTTGTGCGCATCCTGTTTGACGTGCAGGGAGTCTTCTTTGCCATCGCGCTCTTCCTGGACCAGGAGAGAGACTCGCCGAATTTTTACGCGGAAACCTTGCTGGATTCTCTGCAGATTGCGATCGTGTTCTTCTCCATTTTCTTCGGCCTGTATTACGTGCATGTGCTTCGAGGCGCCCCGCTGGCGACCAGCGAGCCCGTACGGACATGGATATTTGATGGCATCAATTTTGGGCTGGCGGGGCTGGCCGGAATCCGAATGGCGAGCGCACGGACGAGGCGCCTGCGCACCCTATACGGTGGCTTGGCGCTCTACCTGCTTATCTACGCCGCTTTTTCCGGCGTCGCGGACTATGGACAAGCGATCCACAATGTTCCCACCGGGACGTGGTATGACCTGGGCTGGACGCTGCCCTTTCTGGTTGGAGCGCTGTGGGCTGCGCAGTGGAGAGAACCTGAGGAGCCGGTGAGCGCGGCGCTCCCCAGAAAGACCCTGACCAGGCTGGCGGTCAAGAATTTGACGCTGGCGCTGGCGCCGCTGAGCGTTCTTGTTCTGATGGCGCAACTGGGGCCACAATGGCGACTGATCAGCTTCGCTCTCCTGGCCGTTTCCATTATTTGTTATGCCGCACGGCTGGGCCTCAGCGAATACCGGCAATCGCAAATCTCAGACATGGCGGGGCGGCACGCGCTGGCCATGAAGTCCGCGATTAACGGCATGGCCATCCTCGATGCAACTGGAAAATACACTTACGTCAACCCCGCCTACGCGCGAATGATGGGATACGCAACGCCGGACGCGCTGCGAGGACAGCCTTGGCGGGAGACTTCCAATCCAGAGGACGTGGCGCCTGTCGAAAAGGAAATTCGGGAGGGAATTAAACAATACGGCAAGTGGTTCGGGCCGATAACCGTGCATCACCGGGATGGCACGGTCGTGCCCATGGAAATGGCCATCACCTCCTTGCCCGATGGCGGCACGATTTGCGTGAGCCGGGACATTACCGAGCGGCGAAAAGCGGAGCAGGCGCGGACAGAAACGGAAGTGAAGTACCGCATGCTGGTCGAGCAGGTGGCGGCGGTCACCTACATTGCAGAGCTCGGGGTGCACGGGGAGTGGCTGTACGTCAGCCCGCAAGTGGAGGCCATTCTCGGCTACACACAAGAAGAATGGATTTCGGGATCGGAACAATGGGTCCGCTTTGTTCCCACGGAGGACCATCCCGTCATCCAGGCGGCCGAAGCTGCTTGCCTGAAAGGCCAGCGCTTCCAGGCCGAATACCGCATCAATCGCAAGGATGGCCAGGTAATTTGGGTAAGCGACACAGCCGTGGTGGTTGCGGGCAGCGGCAGCCATCCGCTGATGGAAGGAATCATCGTTGACATCACGGAGCGCAAACAGCTGGAAAATCAATTGCAGCAGGCAAGAAGGATGGAAGCTGTTGGGAGGCTGGCCGGCGGTGTCGCGCATGACTTCAATAATCTCCTGACCATCATCAAGGGCTACGTCGAACTGGCTTTGAACCGTTGCCAGGATCGACCCGAACTTCGAGCCGACATCCAGCACATCGAGCAGGCCTCCGACCGCGCGGTGACGCTGGTTCGCCAGTTGCTGGCGTTCAGCCGCAAACAGGTGCTGAAGCCGAAAGTCCTGGATCTGAATGCCATTGTCCTGAACCTCGAGAAACTGCTGCAGCGCCTGCTGAGCGAGGATATCGAGATGAAAACGATCGCCGGAGAAAACGTAGGAGCGATCAAGGCGGACCCCAGCCAAATCGAGCAAGTGATCATGAATCTGGTTGTGAACGCGCGGGACGCGATGCCGAAGGGTGGCCGCGTGGTGATCGAAACGGGCAACGCCGAACTCGACGCGAATTACGCGCGCGATCATGTTACGGTGCGCTCCGGCCCGTACGTCATGCTCGCGGTAGCGGATAGCGGCGTAGGCATGAGCGCGGACACGGTCGCGCACATTTTCGAACCTTTTTATACGACGAAGGAGAGCGGCCGCGGCACCGGCCTCGGTCTTTCCACCGTTTACGGCATCGTCAAACAAAGCGGAGGCTATATCTGGGTCTACAGCGAACCGGGCAAAGGCTCGACCTTCAAGATCTACCTGCCGCGCGTCGAAGGCGCCGCCGAAGCGCCGTCGAAAATCGAATTGGCGGAACTCTCTACCCGCAAAGGCACCGAAACCATTTTGCTTGTCGAGGACGAGCCTGCCGTGCGCGAACTGGCGCGGATCGTGCTTGCCGAACATGGATATTCAATCCTTGAAGCCGGCAATCCCCAGGACGCCCAAGTCCTGGCCGGGAACCATGCCGGCGGCATTCATCTGCTCCTGACCGACGTGGTGATGCCGGGGATGAGCGGGCGGGAACTGGCGATGCAAATCACTTCACGGCATCCGAACGTGCGGGTGCTTTATATGTCCGGGTATACGAATAACTTCATCGCCGAAAATGGCATGCTTGAAGCGGGGCTTAGCTTCCTGCAGAAACCGTTCACGCCGCAGATCCTGGTGCAAAAAGTGCGCGAGACTCTCGATCGCCCCGTGCCCGCAAGATGATTATGGAATCAGTTCCGGAGACCGCGGAGGAACAGGCGGAACCCCGGCTGGCGCGTTCTTAGGAGGACTTGCGGGACCGCCGGCTGCGCCTTTGGGCTTGGTGATGGTGGAGAGGGTTTCCACGTTGAATTTCTCGTAGTCCGAATAGCGCGTCACTTCGTTGACCTTGATGCCCTTCAAGAGCAGGAAGCGCGCGCCGACGTGCGCTTCCTCATAGGTCGGCAGCCAAACTTCGTTATTCACGTAAGCCTGCTCGAAGAGCGAAGCTCGTGCCTTTTTGAAGATTCGCGAGCAGGCCGCCGCCTAACTTCATGTCGCCGATGAAATAGGCCTCCAGCCGGGCGACATCGTGAGCCTTCTCGTCGATCCAGACGACTCCGGCAAGCTTCTGCACGAGTTTCTCAGCCAGCTTGTGGGGCTTGAAATCGGGATTGGGCTCGAAATCGAAGACCAGAACGTCCTGCCCGCGGAAGCGTTCCCGGCGCGGGTTCACGAACTGGCAGGCGCGCAGGAAAATTTCAATGCCGGGTTCGTCGCTCTCGTTGGCCTTCCCTTCCTGCTTGGCCTTTTCCTCCTTGGCTTCCTTCTTGGCCTCCCGCTTTTGCAGCTCCTCAATTCGTTTTCGTGCCTTCTCGTTCTCTTTTTTCTGGTCTTCGGCGCTCAGCGGCTTGCCGTCCTTCTTCACGAGGGTGGAGACTTCTTCACCGTTTAGATAAAAAAATGTGTACTCATTCAGCTCGCGCTTTTTCACGCTGCCGTTGGCTTCAAACTCAGTCTCTTCTTCCGTGCGTGTTCCCGTGTAGTTTTCCTTGATCTTGTCGATGGCCTTCTGGTTGTCGTCAATCTCCTTGAACAAAGCCTTCAGGTCCGGCAACTGCACCTGCAATTTTTTCGGGAAATCGAAGACGCGCTCGGCCACCGTGCCGTTGATCACCGCGCGGGTGATGCTGATATCATACTTTTCGCCCACCCGGTGCAGCTCGATCTTGTACGGCAGTCTCACTCCGGCGACGGGGCGGTAATCGTCATACAAAATTTCTTCGTCAACACCGCCAACGGTGGCCGCTTCCTTCACGATCAGATGCGTCTGGGGATCAAAGAACACCAGGCGCTTCATGCCGGTGGCGGTCGTTAGCTCGAGCTGCCACGCATCCTTCCCTCGCACCTGGGCGCGGCCTACCAGCGCTACCGCGATCTTGCTTTTCTTCGGATTGACCAGCCGGGAATTGTAATATTGAGCGGCCGCTTCCAGTTGCATCCCTTCGGGGCCTACCAGCGTTCCGAGATCTCCCGCAGCATTCTGGCGCCAAGCCGACTTCCCGTTGTACGCCTCAATGAGGCTCTTTTCGCCGACCAGCAATTCGAGGTAATAGCGGTTGGGCAGCTTGGTGTCAAAGGTGTACGTGCCGGTTTTACCGGAGTCGCTCGTGAAGGTTCCTTCGAGCGTCAAGGTCTGAATCCTGGCCAGCGCCCTGCTACCCCCCGTCGCCTTCACATATTGTTCCACAATCTTTCCGGCATCCTGGCCTCGGACGGGAGATGCTCCCGCTGCCAGCAAGAAGGCGACGAGGGGCGTAAGGAGAGATCTGCGCATAAGGTTCATCCATATGAACGCAATCCCACGCAATAAGTTTCCTGGAATCTGCGCGCAAAAAGGCGATGGGGCATCCCTGCCTATGCCAACTTTTGTTGAATTACTGGGCCTTCGGCCGCTTCGAGTATTTTTCGTAGAGGCGAAGGTGGCGGTTGTCCATGGAAGTGAGCTGCCCCCTGATAAAGAGGTACTTGACGTCGGTGGTCAGCTCGAGCGGGTCGCCGTTAGTGACGATGAGGTTGGCAACTTTGCCCTGTTCCAGTGTTCCGATCTGGCCAGCGAGGCCCAGGATTTGCGCTGGATAGAGAGTAACGGCTTTCAGCGCTTCGTCATAAGGCAAGCCGTAGGCGACGGCGTTGGCCGCGTTTTGGCCGAGGCGTCGCGCGAAGGAATTATCGAAGCTGGCAAAAGCGAACTTCACGCCGGCCGCAGAGAGCTCGGCGGGCTGTGAGAGCAAACGATCATAGGCGTCGTCCTCGTCGAGCGGAAGGGTGAGCATAGGCCGCAGGATCACGGGAATGGATTTCGAACGAAGCAGATCCTTGACTTTGTATGCTTCGGCGCCGCCGGCGAGGATCATCTTCAGATTTTGTTTGTCGCAGAATTCGACGGCGCTGCGAATTTCGCGGGCGTGGTCGGCGAAGACGAGCAAGGGCAATTCGCGGCGAACGACCGGGACGAGGGCTTCAAGCTTGAGGTCGCGGTCATATTTTGCAGGAGAACCTTTTTCCATGACCTGAGAGTAGTGGCGGGCGCGCTCGATCCAGCCGGTGAGCTCGTTGACCTGCTTGTCGTATTCCTGCTTGGCTTCGGGATAGGGTTTTTCCTTGCGCGTGAAAGTGGCAAAGTCAAAAGTTCTGGTTTCGATTTCGGGCCAATTCAGCACCATCGCCGCGCTCCTTTTCAGGAGCATTTCGTCGATGGTCCATCCCGCCAGATGAATCGCGGAAGCTTGACCGCCGAGGACGCCGCGCGAGCCACCAGAGTCAAAGCCGCCGCTGGCGGGCACAGCAAGAACTTCAGTGATGCCCGCGGCGCGGGTGACGCCGATGTGTTCGCTCGAAGGGGACACAGCAGTGGCGGCAACGACATCGGGATTGTAGCTTCCAGTTTCGGAAGCATCCACGGTAGCGCTGACGGCGCCAATCTCCCGCAGACCCATCTGGGTGACCGGATCAAACAGACCGGGATACACTTGCAGGCCCTTGGCGTCTATCACCTGCGCTCCGGCTGGGACTTCCACAGTGGCACCGACGGCAGCAATTTTTCCGTCGCGAATCACGAGCGTGCCATCCTCGATGGCGGCTCCGGCGAGGGTAAAGATTTTTGCGTGGGTGAGCGCGTAGACAGAAGGCGGTTGCGATTGCGCGCCTGCGACTGGCGCAGAAAGGAGGTAAGGAAAGCAAGCGAGATTGAGGATGCAAAGGAAAGCTCGCAACCGCGAAAGTTTGCACACCAAAGACGAGAACGGCCTCACAGGGCACCTCCCGAAGCGGCCGAGGTTCGCGGCGGTTTAGGTTTTTCTTCCGGCTTCTTTTCTTCCGGCTTCTTTTCTTCCGGTTTTTTCTCGTCGGGTTTCTTTTCGGCGGGTTTTTGGCCGATGGTTACGGTGGCGTCCGGTTTTTTCTCCGGGGCTTTCTTTTGCTTCTCGAGGAGAGCTTTCTTTTCCTTTTCGAGTTCGGGGCGGTGGGCGATGTCGCGCTGCCGGTCAAAGTATACGCGCCCGTCAATCAGCGTTTTTTGCACCACCGCGTAGGCGCTCAAAGGATCGCGGTTGTAAATCGCCAGGTCCGCGTCCTTTCCCACCTCGATGGACCCCACGCGCTTCTCGATGCCCAACTGGATCGCCGGATTCAGCGTCACGAGCTTCAGCGCTTCGTCGTGCGTCAAGCCTCCATAGCGCATGGATTTCGCCGCTTCCTGATTCAGGTGCGTCGCTTCCTGCCGCGTCATCGGAATTCACGGAGACCACCACGCCGCGCCGCGTCATCAGCGCGGCGTTGTACGGAATCGCGTCGTACGCTTCCACCTTGTAGGCCCACCAGTCCGAAAATGTCGAAGCCCCGGTCCCGGCCGCGGCGATTTCATCCGCCACCTTGTATCCCTCCAGGACGTGCTGCAGCGTCTGCACGTGGAACCCAAACTCCTTCGCCACGCGCAGAAGCATCAGGATTTCGTCTTCGCGGTAGCAGTGTGCGTGCACGTAGCGCTTCCCTTCCAGCACCTCCACCAGCGGATCCAGTTTCAAGTCACGCCGTGGCGGGATGAGATTTTTCTCACCCGCGGCTAGCGCTTGTTGTAGTCGTCCCAGCTTTTCTTGTAGTCGCGCGCCTCGGTGAACGCCCCGCGAATCGTCTCTTCCACGCCCATGCGAGTCGCCGGATAGCGGTCCGGCATGCCGGATATCCGGAAATTCGAGCGCTTGGGATTCTCTCCCAGCGCAAACTTGATTCCCGGCAGCGCGCCTTCAAACGGGAGTTTCGCCGCCGGCTGTCCCCAGCGCAGCTTGATGACCACGGTCTGCCCGCCGATGGAATTCGCCGAACCGTGCAGAACATTCGCCGTCGTTACGCCACCAGCCAGGTCGCGGTAAATCGCGGGATCATCCGAATTCAGAACGTCGGCAATGTTCACCATCGAAGAGACCGACACGCTTCCTTCGTTCACGTCCCCATCCACGGCAATGTGCGAATGGCAATCGATGATCCCGGGCATGACAAACTGCCCGCCGGCATCGATCACCTGCGCGTCCTTCGGCGCCTTGACGACTTGCCACCTCGGCGATTTTGCCGTCCTTAATAAGGATGTCGCCGTTTTCGAGCGTCCCGTGCGTGACGGTGAGAATCGTGGCATTGCGAATCAGGATAACGGAGGGCGCGTCTGGCGGATCTGCAGCATTGGTAGAAAGTGGCAAGTAAAGGAGGCAAAGGAAGCAGAGGAGGCAAACGAACGGGGCGCGCGGGCAGCTTGCGTTAAGCATAGTTGAGGACCTCACTTGCCACCTCCCAGATTTACGCCGCTGATCGTTCCGTCCTTTATCTGGCTAGATCCCGCCGCGCTCTGGCTTGAGCGTTCGCTCGTGGTGGAGGTAAGTGTCCGCATTGGGGAGACGTCACCTTTGGGAGGCTCCTTGGGTTTCTCCGGCTCGTGAACTTCGAATCTGCGGCCGTCAACGAAAACCATTTTGATTTTTGTTTTTTCGTCGAAGAGATCGCCGTCGGTGAGGATAAGATTTGCGATCTTCCCATTTTCAATGGAGCCCATGCGATCCGCCACGCCGAAGATCTCCGCCGGAGACAGGGTCATGGCGCGGAGAGCGGCGTCGGGTGCAAGACCGGCATCAATCGACCTTTTCGCGGCCTTTAGGATGTCTTTTGGCGCCGTGATTCCACCGGAGTAAAATGCGAACTTCACGCCGGCTTTTGCGAGCGCGGCCGGCGAAGAAGTCGCTTGGTCGCGGAAGCGAAGCACGCGTAGCGAGGGAATATCCTCGGGGTCGGCGTCCTTCTCAGCTTCGGGCCACTTGAGATTAACGAGAACAGGGATTTTGCCGGCGGCGATTTCGGGAGCGACTTCGTAAGCCATCTGCGCACCGCAGAGAACGCCCCGGACATGCCAGAGATCGGCGAGATCAAGAGCGCGGCGAAGCTGAATGGCATTGTTCGCGGAAATGAGGACAACGGCGTGGTCTTCGAGCGCGTCGGCGAGAGCGGATTCGGTGCGATCATAGTGGGGGCGCTCGACGCCGCGCGGATTTTTTTCATAGACGGATTCGGCCTTGACGCTCCAGTCCGTATCGAGCCACACCTGATGGGCATAGGCGAGCACGCCCATGAGCGAATCCGGGAAGCCGCTGCCGAAGCCGCCGCTGGGCTGCAAGGAAACGGGAATGGCGACGGGTGATTTCACGACGAGATCGCCGGCCCGTTCACCGGCAAGATCGAGTACCGCAGCCTGGCCAGGGAAAAATCCGCCCTTGGGCGCGGAGACAACCGTGGTGAAGCCGGCATTGCGCCAGGTTTCGATGCGCTTGTCGCTGAGGCTGACTTCGTCGGCGGCGTTGCGCCACGGCGTGGTCTTCGGGCGGTCTTGAGGTCCGCGGGATGGTTCTTGCGGGCGGCGGGGTCCTGGCGCGCTTTCGGCGCTATCGGCCGTGGGCGCTACGGGAAGGCCGACGTCGGTGAAAGAATCGAAGAGGCCCGGATAAACGGTGAGCCCTTTGCCATCGATGACCCAGGCTTCAGGCGGAATGGCAACGTCTTTGCCGACGGCAGTGATGATGCCGCGAGAGAGAACGACCGTGGCGTTTTCCAGGGGCGGCCCGGAAACGGGCACAACCTTCGCGCCGCGAATGGCGAAATATTGTGGTTCACCGCCCTGCGCGAAGAGAGATGGCGGGGCGCAGAAAAGTGTGAAAAGTGTGGCGACGCAAACCGCTGACGCACACCTGCGAATCAGGTTTGAACGCATGCAAGACACCTCGCGAAGGAGCATTGGAAGGACACTGTCCCCCGGCAACCTTAGAAGTAGACGGATGAGGCTAGTGGGAAGTTTCGGGAGAGTCAAGCCGCGCGGCTGCGCCACTGCGCGAAACAAGCCGTTTCCGGCAGCTTGAATCGGCCAGAATTTTGAATCGGACTCTGGAAAGCGCGCTAGGGTTTCTTCTTTTTGAAGAGGCCGCCGAGTGCGCCGAGCGGATTGTTGGTGTTCTGCTGCTGTTGCGACGTGGTGCCGGGAGCAGTGAGGGCGCCGAGTTGTGATTTGAGCATGTCAGCGGCGAGGCCGCTTGACGTCAGGGACGAATTTGGGATCCGAAGTGGTGCCCTGAATCAGGAACGGAATGCGCTGGCCCTTACTCGCGGTCGAGCCGCCACTGCCGCCAGGTACCTTCCCCAGTAACCCTCCCAGAACGCCGGTGGCACCCCCGCCGCCGCACCCGCTGCGCCGCACCACCCAGGGAACTCGTAAGCGTGGCGACCATCTTGAAATCGAGATTGTTCTTGGCATCGATGGTACCGGCTCCGATGAGAGTGCCAAGAGTAGGAACAACGGCATTGAAATTGTCGGCGCGGAGGCCGTCGGGCGCCATGCGGAGATTCGTGGTGAGCTTCTCGATGTCGAGGTCCTTGCCGGTCTTGACACCGGTGAGCGCCGAGATGGCGGACATTTTCGAGCCGAGATCGAAGCCAGCAAGCTTTCCGTTAAAGAGACCGACCGTACCGGTGGTAACCAGTTTGTTGATGGGCCCATTGAGATTGAGATCGGCGTTGAGCGTCCCGGCCTGCAGCGAAGCACCTTTGGGAACATTGATCCCGAGGGCGGGGAGAAAAGCTTCGAGATCTTTGGCGGGCATGTCCTTCGCCGTCGAGCTTGATGTTGACGACGGTGGCCTCGCCCGCGGTTTCATAGGTGCCCGCGAGCCTGCGCCGCCGCGCTGCCGATCTTCAGCGTGGAAGGATTGAGGACGCCGGCGTTCTTGCGGAGATTGTATTTGGTATTGAAATCCACGGTGACGGGAACCCCGGCGGGCGATCCCCCGGCAATTAACAGGGCTTTGGAGAGTCTGGCGTTGCCCTTGGTTTCGGCTTCACCGTTTTGCGAGGCGAGCGTGCCGTCGAGATCGAGAATGCCCCCGAGTCCCGCGGAGGGATCGAGGAAACCCGTCGAGGCGAGATTTAAAGAACTGACATGGAGCTTGGCGTCGAGCGGAGTCAGCGAAGTGTCGGCTTGATCGATAGGGCCGACAGTGCCATCCAGCTTGAATTTGCCACCTCCGGGAAGATCGGCGCTGACGGTGACCGGAAATTTCGAGGTCATGGAAACGTCGGAGGCGGTGACGTTAACGTGATCGTAGGTGCTGTGCTTCTGCGAATTCGTGGAGCCGACAATGATGCTGCCGTCCTTGAGCTGGAGTTTCTTAACGGAGAAGTCCGTGGAGAGAGTTTGACGGACTCGAAGACTTTGTGGGAGTGGAGGAGCCGCCCAGGGAAGAATAGTTCCACCGGCCGGCGGCATTCCGAAGGAGCGTCACTTGTGGTCTATCAATCGTGACGCCAGTGACGTTGATGGTCTTCGAGAAAATCAGCGGCATGATTTCGACGCCCACCTTCAGCGATTTGGCGGTGAGGAAAGGCGACGAACTGAACTTGGGATCGTCACCGATCGCGAGATTCTCGGCGGAGAGAGAACCGCTGAGGAGCGAGAGGCTCAGGTTTCCGACTTGTACTTTGCGTCCCAGGGCGGCGGAAGCTTTTTCTTCAATGGTGGGGCGGAACTGATTGACGGGGATCAAAAATGGAACGACGAGAACCAGGACAATCAGAACACCAACGACGATGAGAATCGCGCGGAGAGTTTTATTGATGGCGGCCTCCTGTTCGGCAGGATTCACCCCTCACGGAAATCGCCCGGGGTAAAGGGCAAGCGAAGACTTGGTGCGGCGAGAGAATAGTAACACGGACAAGGCAGCGTGAGATGGTCGGATAAAAAAGCGAGGGAGGGGACCCACGGGCGGAGAGGCTGGAGGCGGCCCAGCGGCTAGAACCGGAGGCGGATTCTTCGGAAGACTCCGCTGTAGAGGCCCATGCTAGGATGAGAAGATGCTTGCGGGATCATTGGCTCTGTGCCTCATTTCGCTATCGCTGGCGAACGCCGGAACGGCGGCGCGGCAGGAACAAAAAACAAAAAACCTTCCCGATGCTCCTTCAACTGAATCGGGAAAAATGACAGGGAGCACCGGGGGCCAAGGGAAACCGAAGGATCTCCCGGATGCCCCGGCGCCGAAGGCCGAGAGCGTTCACCGGAAGCGCGAGAATCCAGTCCATGCCACGATCGAAATACTGGGCCGGCGGTCGATTTTTTTTCCGGAACTCGCTGCCAGCTCAGGTTCCCTCAAGCCCCGGCAAAAGCTCGAACTCTTTGTGGATGAAAGCATCGCTCCCTCGCGCTTTTTGAGCTCCGCGATCGGAGCGGGGATCGGCCAGGCGCATGATTCCCTTTCCGGCTACGGCCAGGGAATGAGCGGCTACGGGAAGAGATTCGGCTCTTCGCTGGCCACGGCTTCGTCGAATAATTTTTTGGGACATTTCTGCTGCCGTCCCTGCTGCACCGGGATCCGCGCTTCTTTGTGACTTTGCACGCAGGCGCAGGGTACCGCATCGGGTACGCAATCAGCAGGCTCGTGATTACGCGGACCGATAAGGGCGGCGAGGCCGCGAATTGGCCGGGCATCGTCGGACCGCTGCTGGCTGAGAGTCTTGCCAACAGTTATCTTCCCGTGCAGGAACAGACCGCCGGAGTAGAACCTTTCGCCGGTACGGAGTGCGGATTGGCCTGGCTGCCGTGAGTAACGTGGTAAGGGAATACTGGCCGACGATCTTCCGCGACCTGCGCATTACGAAAATCGCTCCGGGCTTGGGGCCCGATGCGGGAACGGCGGCGCCCGCAGATCCTGCTGCAAAGCACCCGCCGATAGAATGAAGACCAAGGAAACGCCAGGGACCGAGCCGTATTACAATGGAAGCGCGGGGCTGTAGCTCAGATGGATAGAGCAACGGTTTCCTAAACCGTTTGTCGCGAGTTCGAATCTCGCCAGCCCCACCATATTCACCCAAATTAATTGAGCAGCTCGGAAGCTCAGAGATACGAAGAGTATCGCGGCGCCCATTGCGCCGAAACGATGGCTTCACGCAGAGCTTCCGCAGAGGTGGCCGGAGCCAGCCCCTCGCGCTGCGCTTGCTGCGCCACGGCGAAGGCGATTTCAACGGCCGCGCGGCGAATACCAGTCAAGACAGGCAGCAAGGGCGCGGACGGGTCGGATGCTGCGGGAGATTGTTCCGCGAGTGCGTGCGCGGCGGCAAGGAATAGGCTGTCCGTGACGCGGCGCGCGCGCGTGGCGCAAAGAGCGAGACCCATCGCGGGAAAAATGTAGACGTTGTTGCACTGGGCGATGCGGATTTTGCGCCCTTTGTAATTCACATCCGGGAAAGGCGAACCGGCCGCAATCAAGGCGCGGCCGCCGGTCCATTCGAGAAGGTCCTGCGGAACGGCCTCTGATTTGGAAGTCGGATTGGACAACGGCAGGATGACCGGGCGCTCACACTTGCGCGCCATCTCGCGGACGATCGATTCGGAAAAGGCGCCCTGCAAAGTCGACAGGCCGATGAGTATGGTCGCGTCGACTTGTTGGATGACGTCGTTTAAACCGATGCGGCCATTGGCCAGGGTCCGTGGAAAATTCGCGAGGCGCTCGGCCGGCTGCGCGTAAACCCTCTGTTCGGGGGCGAGGTCGGTGCGCTGCGAGTGGAGCAAGCCGTCGCGATTGACGAGCCAGAAACGGGAGCGCGCTTCCGATTCGGAGAGGCCATCGGCAACAAGCGCCTCGCGCAGAAAATCAGCGACACCAATACCCGCCGAACCCGCTCCCAGCATGACGATTTGCTGATCCCGAAGACGGCGGCCAGAGACGCGGACGGCGGAGAGGATCGCTCCGACGGCGACGGCGGCAGTTCCCTGAATATCGTCGTTGAAGGTAACGAGCTGATCGCGATAGCGATCCAGGATGGGCCGCGCGTGCGCCTTGGCGAAGTCTTCCCACTGCAAAAGGGTATCCGGCAATTCCTGCTTCACCGCCTGCACAAAACGATCGATGAAATCATCGTAGGCGTCGCCGGCGATCCGTTCGTGGCGCCAGCCGAGGTACTCGGGATCGGACAGGCGCTCCTCGTTGTTGGTCCCGACATCCAGAACTACCGGCAGAGTTTGTCCGGGCGGAACGCCGCCAATGAGCGTGTAGAGCGACAATTTTCCAATGGGAATGCCCAGCCCTCCGACGCCTTGATCACCGATGCCCAGGATGCGCTCGCCGTCCGTGACCACAATGACGCTGACGTTCTTGTTGGGACGGTTCTGGAGGAGACGGCGGATATTGTCCCGGTGCGGATAAGAAACGATCAGTCCGCGAGCGCGCCGGTAGATATGGCTGAATTCCTGGCAAGCTTCCGCGACGACCGGGGTGTATACGATCGGCACCATCTCCTGAATGTGGTCGAGAAGCAGCCGGTAATAGAGAACTTCGTTGGTGTCCTGGAGCTGGCGAAGATAAATGTGCCGCTCAAGATCGTCGGGCTTGCGGAGAAAGGCGTTATACGCGCGGATGGATTGCTCTTCGATCGTTTCGACCACGGGCGGAAGAAGACCGTCCAACCCCAAAGCCTGCCGTTCTGGAAAAGTGAACGCGGTGCCTTTATTAAACGCGGGAGTTTCGAGGAGCGCATGGCCTCGGAGACTCGGTGACAATAGAGACATTGAAGTGGAAGACGGGGAGATTGCCATGACTCGCTCCTAGATAGAAACAACTTGCAGCCAACGAGCCGCACGGAGGAGCGCCCGCTCGGAACGCCGAGCATGATACGCAATCAGAATAACATAATCCGCAATATCGAGCAGTGGAATCGCCCGGCCAGCAGTCCATTCCCGGAAGGTGCTGGATACACCGGGATTGGGCAGCGCTGCGGATAAACCCCCTCATAAGCCAGACTTCACGGCGAGCTAATTGAAAAACTGTTGAACAATCCAGCAAAAGTGGCAAAATGGCGTTGCAATAACCGCCGTACTCGCATCCTTCGAGCAAACCGCGGCTGCAAAGCCCAACACCGCACATTTCGTCACGAGGTGTCCTCATGGGACAAGCGCTGGACGTGCACCGCCTCCATTTCGCTTTCACAGTGACGTTTCATTACATCTTTCCGCAACTGACCATGGGCCTCGCGCTGCTGCTCCTCTATCTGAAGACCAAAGCTTTGCGCACCGGCGATGAGCATTACAACCGCGCCGCGCGTTTCTGGGCGCGCATCTTCGGAATCAATTTTGCTCTCGGCGTGGTGACGGGCATCCCCATGGAGTTTCAGTTCGGGACGAATTGGGCCGCGTTTTCAAAGGCCGCGGGCAGCGTCATCGGGCAGACGCTGGCGATGGAGGGCGTGTTCTCGTTTTTCCTCGAGTCGAGTTTCCTGGGGTTGTTCTTGTACGGGGAGAAGAGGCTTGGAAAGATGGGCCACTGGTGCTCGGCGTTTCTGGTGTTTCTCGGCTCGTGGCTCTCCGGCTATCTCATCGTCGCGACGGACGCCTGGATGCAGCACCCAACCGGCTACCGGATCGGCGCAAACGGTGAGATCGAGCTCTCCAGCTTTTGGGGCCTCTTGCTGAACAAATGGGCGCTCTGGCAGTACGCGCACAATATGCTGGGAGCGGTGCAGACCGGCTGCTTCGTCATGGCCGCGGTCGGCGCGTTTTACTTGCTCACACATCGCAATGAAACCTACGGCCGCACTTTTGTGCGCGCGGGAGTGATGGTGGGAACAGTTGCGGCGATATTGCAGATGTTCCCCACCGGCGATTTCCAGGGAAGGATGGTCGCGGACAATCAGCCGCCGACGCTGGCGGCGATGGAAGGGCTGTTCGAATCGCAGCAGGGTGCGCCGCTGGCGATTCTCGGCCAGCCGGACGTGGAGAGGCGGCGGCTCGACAATCCGCTGGAAGTTCCAAACATGCTGAGCTTCCTGACCTACAGGCAATGGCGGGCGGATGTGAAGGGCTTATCGGACTTCCCGGAGAATCAGTGGCCCGATCAGATCCCGCTATTGTACTACAGCTATCACGTAATGGTCGGTCTGGGCACAATTTTCATCGCTGTAATGGTTCTGGCTGCGCTCTTGCTGTGGCGCGGCAGACTTTTTGGCTCGCGATGGATGCTCTGGATATTGATGCTCTGCGTTCCTCTCCCCTACATCGCCAACACCGCCGGCTGGATGACCGCGGAGCTCGGGCGCCAGCCCTGGCTGATCTACGGCTTGATGCGCACCGCGCAGGGCGTCTCCCCGCGCGTGGCTGCGGGGAACGCTTGGTTCACGCTGATCGGCTTCATGGGCATGTACGCCATGCTTTCCATTCTGTGGCTGTTCCTGATTTACCGCGAAATCGAAATTGGCCCGGAGCCCGGTGCACGCGGGAGCGGCGTGGATGCGGCCGCCGTGGCGGCGGATTGAGGAGGCGCGATGGAAACGATTTGGTTCTGCCTCGTGGCTATCATGGTTGCCATGTACGTGCTCCTGGACGGTTTTGATCTCGGCGCGGGCGCCATCCATCTCCTGGTCGCGAAAACGGACGAGGAACGCCGGCAAATCCTGGCGAGCATCGGTCCCGTCTGGGACGGAAACGAAGTGTGGCTGCTCGCTGCCGGAGGCACATTGTATTTCGCGTTCCCGGCGCTCTACGCCAGCGGTTTCAGCGGATTTTATCTCCCGCTGATGATCGTTTTGTGGCTCCTGATCCTGCGTGGGTCGTCGATCGAATTCCGGAATCATATCAACAGCAGAGTCTGGGATCCGTTCTGGGATTTTCTTTTCTGCGGGTCGAGTTTGCTCCTCGCGGTATTTTTCGGAGCGGCGCTCGGCAACGTGGTGCGCGGCGTGCCGCTGGATGCCAGCGGATATTTTTTCGAGCCGCTGTGGACGAATTTCCGTTTAGGCGAGGAGACCGGCATCCTCGACTGGTACACCATTCTCGTCGGCGTGCTGGCCCTGCTGGCGCTCGTGATGCACGGCGGAATCTGGGTGCAAATGAAAACCAGCGGCGCGGTGAGCGAGCGCGCCGGGAAACTGGCGGGCCGCGTCTGGTGGGGCGTGCTCGCACTGACCGCGGTCGTAACCGCCGTGACTTTCCAGATCCAGCCGCAGGTCAAGACTAATTTTGCGGCCTGGCCCTGGGGATTGATTTTTCCGCTTCTCGCTGTGGCCGGGATGGCCGGCGTGCTTTTCGAATTGCGGAAAGGAAACGAGTTCAGAGCGTTTCTCGCCTCTTGCGCGTACTTGGCGGGCATGCTCACCAGCGTCGTCTTCGGCGTCTATCCGATGGTGCTGCCTGCCCGGAATCCCCTCTATTCCTTGACCGTGACAACCGCCAAAGCCGGCGACTACGGCTTGAAGATCGGGTTGGTCTGGTGGGTCCTCGGGATGATTCTCACCGCCGGATACTTCACCTATGTCTACCGCTCCTTCGCGGGCAAGGTCGTGGTGGACAAGGATTCTCACGGCTACCGCGATTAGCGCGTCGCTCATTCCCAGGGACCGCCCCCCGGCCGCTTGACCCTTGGCCTCCTCTGCGAACTGCGAACGCTCCGGCATAAGTCAAACCTCCCGTATCCAGTGCGAAACACTGGTACGCCAGTAGCGTTGACCAACCGAAAATTTGGTGGGTACTGTGAAAGATGGGCGCCCGGGTGTCGGCGGAGAGGTCCAGCCGGTCAAAATCAGGCAACAGTCATTATCGCCATATTCACACATTAAGGGTGGGCCGCCCTGAAGGCTGGCCTTCCAGGCAAGGCGAAAGCCCTTTCCTTGCCCCCGGAGTTTGTAAGGAAGAGGCCGCATGCACAACGGAGCCGGCGCAAAGAAAGAATGAATGATGCAAACGCTGGCAAAAGCGGGAAGATACGAAATCGTCGGTGAACTCGGCCGCGGCGCCATGGGTGTCGTTTACAAGGCCATGGACCCGGTCATCGGCCGCACCGTCGCCGTCAAGACCATCCGGCTAAGCGAAGAAGGCACCGGGCTTTCGCGTCCGGAGCTCCTGACGCGCTTCCAGACCGAAGCGCGCGCCGCGGGCTTGCTGACTCATCCGAACATTGTGGTGGTTTTCGATGCGGGCGAGGAAGACGGCCTGTATTACATCACCATGGAGCTGGTCGAGGGAAAAAGCTTGCAAGCGCTGCTCGACGGCGGCCAGGCATTTCCCCTGCCGCGCACTCTGCGCATCATGGAGCAGACTTGCAGCGCGCTGCAATTCGCGCACGAGCGCAACGTCGTCCACCGCGACATCAAGCCCGCCAACCTCATGCTCACCGCCGACGACACGGTAAAAGTAACCGACTTCGGCACCGCCAAGATTCTTCAGTTCGGCACGGTCCAGCAGACCGCGCACGTTATGGGCACTCCCAGCTACATGTCGCCGGAACAAGTGAAAGGCCGCGCCGTCGATGGCCGCAGCGACATCTTCTCCCTGGGCGTTATGCTCTACGAAATGGTCACCGGCGAAAAACCCTTCCCCGGGCAAAACATCACCACGGTGATCTACAAGATCGTCAACGAAGAGCCCGTCCCCCCGCGCCAGATTGATCCATCCATCCATCCGGGCATCAGCGCAGTGATCATGAAAGCGCTCGCAAAAGAACCCGACCAGCGCTACCAGAGCTGCCGCGAGGTGCTCGAGGATTTGCGGAATTACCGCGCCATTGCCGCCAGCGCCGGCCCGCAATCGACCATGGTCATGGGAACGGCCTCGCCGGCAGCGACCATGATTTCCGGCAATCCCGGCGGTCGCGGCCTTGCCGGCGATGATCCCGCCGTTGCCGCCATGGCACGATCGCTTACCTCCCGCACTTCGCATCCTGGCCAGACGCCTGTGGTCCGGCGGACAGGATCGATCACGCCTGCCAAGGAGCCGCCGAAAAAAAAGAATCTTCTCGGTACTATTTTCGCCGCCATGCTGCTCGTGGGCGTGATTGTTTACGGAGCGAACAAAATCAAACCGGTCTTCGAAGCCGCGCGCGAACTGCATGACGCGCAGACGAAAAGTGCCACGCTGTCGCCTGCGACCCCGGCAATTTCAGAATCCACTCCGGATAACGCGGCGGCTAATTCCGGCGCAACCGAAGCTTCGCCGCTATCGAAGGATGCTTCCGCCGTTGCGGCGCCGGTGGGCTCGGAGCCGAGAGCGACCGATTCCAAATCCGCGGAGGCCGTTGCCGTAAAACCGGCGCCAAAGAAGACAGAAAATTTCCTTAGTCCGAAGGCGGCGGAATACAAAGGACGCATCGAGGAAGCCATCTCTGAAAGAGGGCTGGGCGGTCGCGTGAAGGTCCAAGGCTCTGGTAATAGTTTAACGCTCGCCGGAAAGCTGCTGCCGGCGGACCATGGCGCGCTCTTGAAATTTCTCCGAAACGCCCCGGCGGATGTGCGCGTTGTGGACCACATCGAATATGACGACACGGCCGCTGCCGGAAATCCGGGCGAGGGCGCCCACCCGGTTCCCGCGGCGGGACGTGGAGTAATTCACGTTGTTACTGACGTTCTCGGTGCTACCGCCGTGCTTCACGGCCCGGCAGGCCGCATCATCAGCAAATGCGAGACTCCTTGCAGCTTCAACAATCTGGCGCCTGCCCAGTACAGCCTTGAAGTCCAGAAGGCTGGCTACCAGTCCGTACAGACCGCTTTGCAAATTAAGACCGGCGACGTGCAGGATCAAAGGATCAAGCTCGAATCCCTCGCCAAGGGCATCTACGTGAGCAGTAAGCCTCCGGGAGCCGATGTCTTCATCAATGGAGCGAAGCAAGCAGGGCAAACCCCGGTGACGCTGCCGCTCGCACCCGGCCAATACAATCTGGTTTTGCGGCTGCCCGGCTATGAGGCCTACGCCGGAGGCATCCAGGTCGAGGACAACATTCAGACACAGCTCGACGTGACGCTGAATGAAAAATCGGCAGCTCGCGTCGCCTGGGCTCAGGTCCGCACCAATCCCAGGGGCGCGGAGATCCTCGTCGACGGCGCAAGTACTGGACAGGTCACGCCCGCTCGCGTGCAACTGCCGGCGGGGATGCACACTTTCACGCTTCGTTTGAACGGATATCAGCCGGCAAGGAGAACAGTGGAGGTGAGTGAAGGCAGCACCGTAACGATTGATGAATCGCTCCACCAAAAATAGCTCGAAAGACGGCCCAAAATCTCTTGATTTCCCCCCAAAGGCTCCCCTGAAAGTCCTTAGGAAGCACTACCCAAATCGTTACATTTTGTTACATGACAGAATCGTTGGTTCTAGAACCTTCGTTAAGCATTGTTGAAAATAAGCCACTTAAGCTGCCACTCCTAAGGCCGGAGGCGTGCTTGCCCTATTAATAGGGCTAATCTGGCTGCGTGGGATGGAATTTGGCCAAGCCCGGCATACTCCCGAACCGCTAATCTGGACAGGGCCAGACAGCGCACTAGAAAGGGCGAACTCCTTGGTCTTACGGGCCACACTGCCGCTCCAGCAAGAACCGCGGGAGAATTCCTTGAAATCGCACGAGGATACGGCACCGCAAATATCGGCGCGACCGGTCGCGAGGGTAGTCCCGCGCGCCCAGGCAGCCGCGGCGGATCAGCGGACCCTGGAAGTTCATCGCGCCCTGCGAAACCTGCATCTGCTTCTCCGTTCGGAACGTCTTTACGAAAAAAATCACCCACGTCGGCTCGACAGCCTGGACGGCGCCTACGATTCGCTGCGCAACGCCGCCGAGAATCTGGGCGGGCTGGAAGTTCGCGTGGAGCGCGGTGGCCTGGTCATCCCGCGCCTCAGCGACGCGCATTTGCCTGACCTCCGGGGAGAGATGCAAGCGCTGGCGGCGAGCTTGCAACGTTCCGGGATTCACACCCTTGTCTTTTCCAAAAAATTCCATGTAGGCGAACTGGACACGCTCGCGCAACTCATGAAAGCATCGTTGCTAAGATCAGAACAGCCGGCGAAGGACGCGGAAAATGCCTGGTGGCCGGCGCGTCTTCTGGAGAAACGCGTGGAAGGCATTTCCATCAATACTCAAACGGAGCGCCGGGTGGACACCGTGCTGGCGAGCCTCATCGCCGCCCTGGTCGCCTATGGCGGCCATTCCCAGCTCGAAGCCGCCGACGCCCCGATTCGCGTTCCGGATTTCGACGATCTCGCCGCCACTCTCCGCCTCCTCGCGCGCCTCACTCCGCCACTGGAAACCGCGCGCGGCCTCTCACCGGAAGAAGCGGCTCGCGCGATCCACGGCGCGCTGGAAGAAGCCAGCCGCGACAGCGTGCGCATGCTGCTCGGTTCCGTCTCGCAATATGCGCCGCGCGAGGGCGAGCAGCCGCAGCCTTATCTAATTCGCCTTTCCGAAAATCTGATTTTTGAGTTTCTCGGCGCGGAATTCACGAGTGGATCGCTCACTCCCGCGACCATGCGGCCTACATTTCTTCGCCTGGCCGATGTCATCGTGGAAGCCGGCGGATACTCCGGCCCGCATTCCTCGCAGCATCTTTCTTCCCTCGCCGTCAGTTGGGCCGCGGATACGCATCGCGAAAAACTCATCGATCGTTTCTGGCTGGAGCTGCCGCCACGTGAAAAGTCCGCCGTTCTACGCGGCCCGGATGTCTGGTGCGTTCCCGTCGCAGCCCTGCGCCAGACGCTGGGACAACTCGCCGATGCCGGCGCCGATGCTCCCCGCCGCGAAGCACGCAACATTGTTCTCAATTATTCCCGCCGCCTCGAACATGTGGATCCTTCCGCCAGACGTTGCGTCGCCGCCGGACTTAACGAGCTGACCCCCATCATCGAATCCCTCTGGCCCAATCAATTGCCCGAGGACTTGAGCCGTGGCGCCATGAAGACCCTGGACAAGGAAGCCGCTCCGGAAATCGCCGCACTCCTCGCCGCCTTTGTCGAATCCCTCGGCCGCGTCGCCGTGCACCGCGGCGACTATACCGGATTCGAATCCATCCTCACTGGCCTGGAACGGGTGCCGCGCGACAAAGAGCATGATCACATGTCCGCACTGGCTAACCGCCTCGTCGCCCAGGATCGCTGGCTCTTGCTCGTGGATGCGTCGCTGGCCAACCGCGCGCTCGATCCTGTCCTGCCCCGGCTGTTGCAGCGCGACCCCGAGCGACTCCTCGACCGCTTGACCTTGCTCTTGACCGAGCCGCGCGGCGCGGAAATGGTCCCTGCGATGGCTCGACTCGTCCGCACCATCGGCGTGCCCGTTTTAAACCTTCTCGAGACCCGCTTATACGAGGCTCGCCGCCAGCGTGTAACGGCGGCCATCAAGCTCCTTGCCGCTGCCGACCCGGAACGCCTCCTCCGCGGTCTCGCTCGTGCCATGGCCAGCTGGGAATGGAATCTTCAAGATCTCGCGGTCGGCGAACTTTCCCGGCCGTCCAATTGCGCCTCGGCACAGAGCGCCGCTTTCGTCTTCTCCGCAATTCTCGCCGATGCCCATCCTCTCGTCGTCCCCGTGATGATTGACCAGATTGGCCTGGCGCAGGAGACCACCGCCGTCCCGCAACTCATGGAAATCGCCGCTGGCGGGCACGAAGTTTTGAGCGATCAGTTTGTCCGCATCAAAGCCATCGAAGCGCTTGGCCGCATGCGCGCTGCCGAAGCTGCGGAACTCCTTCGTTCTCTCGCGGAAAGCCGCGAGGGTCTCACGTATGCGGAGCCTTCCGGTTTGCGCGCCGCCGCGGAAGACGCTCTCGCGATGATCGAGGACCGCCCCTCCTCCGCGCGTGTGCGCGCAGCCTATGAATCCGCGGCGCACTCCGGCGCTGGTTACGTCGTCCCACGGCGTTATGTTCGCGTGCCCTTGGAATCTCCCCTGCGCGCTCAGATCGAAGGTCCTTCGGCGGGTCTCGCGCGCGTAAAGACCATCAGTTTGGGCGGGGCCTATCTGGAATCTCCAAAGAAACTCTCCGTCGGCGACTCCATTAAACTCGAAGTCCGCGCCGGCCTTCGCAAGATCAATTTCACCGCCATCGTCCGCAACATCGGCCCCGACGGCAACGGCGTTGAATTTGTCCACATGCGCGACCAAGACCGCGAGAAGCTCCGCAAGCTCGTCCAGCGCCATCTCCAGCTCTAATTGTTTCGCTGCCGGCTTTCCTCCTGCTCCTTTTTCCTGCCCGTGCCACCTCTACGGTTCCCCTCCCTGTTTCCCTCCCGGTCGCTGGCTCAGAAGTTTTCAGTTGAAAGCTACGCTTTATTGCAGTAAAAGCCCTGTATTCAATTGTCTAGGTTGTAAAGCGGCGGGCCGCCCCGCCACCGCTAGGGGTAGCGGAAGTTTTACTGGTGCCAAAAACAGGAGGATCCATGCAACGCACGCAACGTGTGTGTGAGCCGGCTGTCTCGCGGTCATTCGTGTCATTCCTGGTGCTGTGCTTGCTGGTGCTGGGTTGCGCCGCCATCGTCTCGGCACAGGTGAACACCGCCTCTCTTTCCGGAACGGTCAGCGATCCGCAGGGCTTGCCGGTCAAGGGCGCAAAGGTCACCCTGACCAACGCCAGCACCAGCGCGCAGCGCTCCGCCGTCTCCGATGACAACGGCCGCTACAACCTCGTCGGACTTCCGCCTGGCCGTTACAGCATGTCTGTTGACGGCGGCGCGAGTTTTGCCGTTTTTCAAACTCCTTCCATTGTCCTCACCGTTGGCGAAAACGCTACCTTTGATCCCCGCCTGGATATCAAAGGCATGCAACAGACGGTGATGGTAACCACCGAAGCCGCCCTGATCGAGACCACCAAGACCGAAGTCTCTCAAACCGTCGAGCAGCGCCGCATTGACAATCTCCCCATCAACGGCCGCAACTACATCAATTTCACCCTCACCAACTCGCAAACCACCCGCGACGATTCCCCCACCATCGGCCCCGCTCCCAACAGCGGATTGGCCATCAGCGGCGCCCGCGCTCGCGGGAACATGGTCAGCGTGGACGGCGCCGACGCCGTGGACAATTCCATCAACGGCATTCGCTCCACGGTTTCTCAGGAAGCGGTCCAGGAGTTTCAACTCATTCTCAGCAACTACAATGCGGAATACGGCCGCGCCACTGGCGGCGTCATCAATATCGTCACCAAGAGCGGCGGCAATGAATTCCACGGCGACGCTTTCGGCTATCTCCGCAACAAAGCTTTCCAGGCGCGCAACGCCTTTTCCGGCGCAGTCAACCCCGTCACCGGCAATCTTGATCCCATCCAGCAGGCTTACACCCGCACTCAATCCGGCCTCACCTTCGGCGGGCCTCTCAAAAAAGACAAGACCTTCTACTTCTTCTCCTATGAATACACGCAGCGGGAAGAGACTGGCTTCTCCAGCATCGGCGTCGGCAATTTTGGCATGCAAACGGTGACCCTGCCGACCCCAGGTGGACCGCTCCCCGTCCAGCTTACGGGTCCGCAAGCTGCGGCCGTCAACGCCCTGCTTACTTCAGGAAACTCTGCTCTTCAGACCCTCGGTGTCCAATACGGCGTATTTATGGGCTCCGCGTCGAGCGTCGCACTTAACAAAGTGGATTACGGCGCCGTGGCCCAAGGCTTCGGCTTTCCCAATCCCGGACCCGGGGCTCGCTTTCCCATTCCCGTCGAATGTCCTCCGAGTGCCCTGGTAAACGCCATGCAGTGCGGCCCCACGGGCTTTGGTCTTGCGCCCTTGCCTGGCTCGTTTGTTGGTCTCAATTCTATTCGTGGCAATTATCCCGCCACGGAAAAGACCAGCCTGTGGTCTGCTCGCATTGACCAGCGCTGGAACAACCGCAACAATTCCTTCCTCCGCGTTGGCGTCTCGCCCTCGCTCGTCACCGGCCTTCCCTCCACCTCCCAAAACCAGGTCTTCGGACAAAACGCCGGATCTCGCGCCGGCTTGGACCAATACCGCGACCTCAACTTCACTTTCCAGCATGACACTATCGCCAGCGACACCGCCTTCAACGAATTCCGCGCGCAGATCGCCCGCCGCGGCCTGCATTTTGGCTATTCGCAGCTCCCCGGCGGCTCGGACATTGGCGTCAATATCCCGGGGATCGCGTACTTCGGCCGCGAGCCTTACTCCACGGTCGACCGCATCGAGCGCCGTTTCGAATTTGCCGACAATGTCACCCTCGTCCGCGGCAAGCACACCTTCAAGATGGGCGCCGATACCAACATCATCCAGCTCCGCTCCGCCAAGCAGCAAATTTTCGAACTCGACTTTGGCGGCGACGTCAACTTCGGCGGCTTTGCAGCCTCCACCTTCGGCTTCCCGGATAGCGTCGCCGGCATCTCTCTTCCCGGCACCACCGGCTTGCAATCCTATGGCTTGGGCATCCCCACCTCCTACATCCAGGGTATCGGCAATTCCAATCAACCCTTCGATAACCTTCCCTTTGGCTTCTTCTTGCAGGACAGTTGGCGCGTGAACCGCCATCTCACCATGAATTACGGCGTGCGCTACGACGTGGAAATCACTCCGCTCTTTGCCCCTGCCACCGCTGTCAACGCCGCTGCCGAGCAAGCCCTCGGCGTCGTCGAAGGCATTCCCCGCGATTATAAAAACGTCGCCCCGCGCTTCGGCTTGGCTTGGGATCCTGCCGGCAACGGCAAGACCGTCATCCGCGCTGGTTACGGCATGTTTTACGACCATCCCCTGCTGGCCGTCGCATTTGACTCCGTGACTGCCGACGGCGGCCGCTCTGTGCAACTCCTATCCACTGGCGGCACGCCTTCCGCCTGCGGCCTGCTTCCTGCACCAGCTCCGTCGGTTTGCGGGAATGGTTTGGACTCCCCGGCGAACCTGAACGGCTCCTCCATCTTCCAGGGCGTCCTCAATGCCGGCTCCATCTATCCAGCATTCCCAACTTCGCTGACCCTCGGCTACCAGCCCGGCCAGCAACGATTCGATCCGTTCGCCGCCGGCTCGCTCTTTGCCAATCAAAACTACTTGAACACCGGTTTCCCGCTCCCGATTTTGCCCTTCACTCTCCCCGTCGGGAAAAACTTCGTCTACGCTTACGCGCACCAGGCCAATCTCACCATCGAGCGCGAAATCGCCGGCTCTTGGAAATTCAGCCTCGGCTACCAATGGACTCGCGGCCTGCACCTCAACCGCCCGCAGGACGTCAACTCCACTGATCCCAAGCTCCTCACGCAGAATGCTTTTAATGCCGCCGCTTCCGGCCTCAGCGTCAGCAATCCCTTGACCGTCGTCGTCCCCGGCGGCGCTGCGAATACCTGCGTCGCCACGAGCACCGGCAGCATTTTTCTGATTGCTCCCGGCGCGCTCGGCCAGGGTTTCGCCGCGCCAAACTGCAATCCGGCAGCCAGCGTCGGCTTCGTCGCCACCCCTGCATTCTTTAACTTCTTCCGGCCCTCCGGCCCCAATCCTTCCTTCGCGGCAGCGGTCCCCGGCGGTTACACCACGCAAGTGGCTTTGGCCGGCCTGGCGGGCTTTCCCAGGGGGTTCGGCGTCCCCGTTCCTTTCAACAGCGTGGATGCCCAGCTCTCCAACGGCAACTCCTGGTACAACGCTTTGACATTTAACGTAACGAAGCGTTTCTCGAAAGGTTTCGAGCTGCTCTCCAGCTATACCTATTCCCACTCCATCGACGACTCGACCGATTTGCAATCCACTCTCGAGCCCCAGGACAGCCGATTCCCCGTTCTCGAGCGTGCCAATTCCGTCAACGATCAGCGCCACCGCTGGGTCACCAGCGCCGTTTTCCAGTCCAGCCCCTCGAAGTCCGGCGATGGCTTCTTCCGCCATCTCATTGCTGACTTCACACTTTCGCCCATCGTCGAGCTCGCTTCCGGTCGTCCTTTCAACGTCATTACCGGTACCGATACGCGCCTTGATCTGGGTGCCTCTCAAGCCCGGCCTTCCGTTGGCGGCGGCACCTCGTCTCCCTTCATTCCCGGCGTGACCTTCGGCGTCGCCAACCTTTGCTTGGACAATGCGGGAAAGCCCTTCTCTGTCCCGCCCTTCACTACTCTGGGAGCCGGATGCGACGGCAATCTGGGCCGCAACGCCTTTGTCACTCCCGGTTTCTTCGATTGGGATATGCGCATCTCCCGGCGTGTTCCCCTCGGCGAACGCCTCAAGCTCGATCTCATCGCCGATGCCTTCAATCTCTTCAACCGCACCAACATTTCCGCGGTCAATCAGCTTTGCGATCCGACCGCTGGCGCGACCTGCCTCGCGGGCCAGCCCTCGGCAGCTTACGACGCCCGCCAGTTCCAGTTCGCCCTCAAGCTGAGCTGGTAAGCAAACTCGCCGCCGTCCGCATAGCTCCTCAACCCCCAGAGGGTCCCCTCGCCGGGACCCTCTTTCTTTTCGAGCCTCGCGGTGCTCTGCTTCCCGGCCTTAACCGTTCTCATCCCTTCCAACTTTCGACCTTCGACCTCTGCTAAAGTAAGAGGACCATTCCCCATGAACGAATCGGAGATCGCATGAACGCAGTCTTGATCGGCGTTGTGGTTCTCGTGGCCCTCCTGGTCCTCCTTCTGCTCCTGCAGAGTTCACAAGGACGTCAGAAGAGCGATGCTCTTGAATCGCAGATGAACGAATTGCGCCGCGACCTGCAAACCATCGCCACCTCCCAGGCCCAGAGCACCGGCCAAATGGAAACCATCGCCAAAAGCGTCGCGCAACGCCTCGATAACGTCACGCCGGCTTTGCAGGATGCCATCAAGAATTCCGCCCAGATCACCGGACAGATGACTTCCGACGCTCAATCAAAAATGTCTGCTGAACTGAAGAACACCCGCGATCAGATCAGTCAGATTCAGCAGCAACTCGGCGCTGTTCAACTCGCCGGGCAGCAGATGTCTCAGACCGCTCAGACCCTCGAAGGCATTCTCGGCGGCGCTAAATCCCGCGGCTCTTTTGGCGAGATTACACTCGGGCGCCTGCTGGAAGATTCTCTTCCCGCGGCGCAATATGCCACGCAATACCGCTTCTCCACCGGCGAGGCGGCGGACGCCGTCATTTTTCTTCGCGACAAAAAATTGATGGCCATCGATTCGAAATTCCCTCTCGACTCATTTCGCAGAATCGAAGCCGAGGGCGACGATGCCCGCCGCGCCTTCGCCGCTGCTGTGAAAAGCCACGCCGACTCCATCTCCAGAAAATACATCGTGCCCAACGAAGGCACACTCGATGTCGCTTTGATGTTTGTCCCCTCGGAAAGCGTCTATTACGAGCTATTGATGACCGCGGACAATAAAGGCCAGCCCCTCGATGCCTATTGCCGCGACAGGAAAGTCATTGCCGTTTCGCCGAATACTCTCTACGCCCATCTCTGCGTCATCGCCCTGGGCCTGCGCGGCATGCAAATCGAGGAAAACGCCAAGCGCCTCTTTGCCAGCCTTTCCGGTATGGAAAAGCAGATGAACACGTTCACCGAAGTTTTCGAAAAGCTTGGCACGCACCTGAAGAATGCCCAGCAGAGCTACAACGAGAGCGAAAAGCGCCTTGATAAAGCACAAGACACCTTGGTTGGCCTGCTCGGCGCCGGCACAGTGGACGCCAGCCTGGAAGGTCCCCAGGGCACGCTCGCCCTCCCATCCGAGTCCGCTGCCAAGAAGACCGCTTCATAGTCCTATTCCCTTGGCAGGCCATGCCCCAAAATTCCTTGACCGGATCTATCTCTGTGGTAAAATATTTTGCAGGTAATACTGCAGCATCATTCTGAGTGCGGCAGCTTGATGCCGCTTTTTCTTTTTCAGCTCAAAAGTTTTTCATAACTCCCTGTTCTGCCAATAACTTGCGCACTCTTTTTTCCCTGGCAAAAAGTGCAATCTTGTAAGCTCTTTCTTATCAAACCATTGCGCACTCTTGGAAGACACGAGTGAAGACCAACCCCTTTGTAATCAAACTCTTCCGCACTCTTTTGGATGGCATGGGGGGTGGGGGGATCCAACTTCCTCAAACTGTAAGTATTACTTGAAGTTCGCTTAGAACTTGCAGATAGGCAAGAAGTTGCTCAGGTTCTGGCTCTCGGCGGGGTAATACGCTCGCCCCACTCCATGGTCAGGGAAGCGGACGCCCAAGCGTCGGCACCAGCCGGATCGAAATCAGGAATTCCAGTTGACACCAGCAAGTCTTAGGGTTAGCATCCCGCCCGCACTTGCGTCTGCGCCAAACCTCAGCGTCTTGGGAATTCCTGCCTAAGCGGTCGTCAACCAGACACATTTGCTAGGGTCCCAGGCCAACCAGAAACTCATAGCCCAGCCACTTAAAACTCTTCCCGGCCGCTCCATGTAGCTGGGCCGCACGAAGGAGGGTAATATGAGGGCCACTCGCTACGTCTACTTCAGTTTGATCGTCCTCGCTCTAATCGTTGCATTCGGTGTATGGAATCCGTTGTTAAAGGCGGATCACCGTGGCCACGGCGGTACGCCGACCTTTGTTGTCGACGCCTCCTGGCCAAAACCGTTGCCTGCTCCCGTTGACAGCAACGGCGTGGCACATCGCTGGGTGGCCGGCGAAGTGGCCGGCAGTTGCATCGATGCGCAAGACAACGTGTTCACGGTCAATCGCGCCTGGGAGAGAGGAGTAACTCTCAACGGCGTTCTTCAGGGAAATCAATCCGGCGCGATCGTCGGGCAAGACGCCAGCGCATCGTCAATTCCCGCCCCGCCGGTCATTGAATACGATTCGGAAGGCAATACGGTCGCGGGCTGGGGAAATCCGGCGCTGATTCAGAGCGGGCCCAGCTACGGCGGTGCTGCTTACTGGCCGCACGGCGCTCACGGCTGCTTCGTGGATTATCAGGGCAACATCTGGACCGCGGGCAACGGAGATGGCGTGGTCCAGAAGTATCCGCATGACGGCGGTGGCGGCGTTTGGCTGCTTCAGATAGGGGAAAAGGGCGTATGCGATGGTCCGTCCAACAATAGCGCCATCGGCGGCGCCGCTGTGTTTCCCACCTGCGGCGATGCTCACGATCTCAACAGCAGCCACACGCTTCTTAACGAACCGGCTGACGTAACCGTCGATCCTTCCCCGGACCCCGTCACTGGTCAACCGGGCGACGTCTACATCGCCGACGGCTACGGCAACCACCGCATCGTCGTCTTCGACGCCAATGGCAACTATCTGCGCCAGTGGGGAACGAAGTGCTCGACCATCGGCCCAACTTGCGCTCCAGGGACTTTTGGTGCCACTGGCGGCGGCCACCCGCACTGCGTTGTGCTTGGAAATGACGGCCTCGTCTATGCCTGCGACCGCCCCGACAGCCGCATTGAAGTTTTCGACAAACTCGGAAACTTCGTCCGCCAAATTCCCATCGAGCCGCCAGCCTCCGCTTCTCCGGGTGCCCAAGCGGCCATCCTCCTCGCCGGAACGCGCGCCTGCGATATCGACTTCTGGCCCAATCTGGACTTCCTCGCCAGCAAGAGCCCCACGAGCCAGAAGCTCATCATCAATGTGGACCTCGGCAACGATAATACCTGGATCCTGGACCACTCCAGCGGGACCATGCTTGGCGCTCTCGGCCGCTGCGGTATCGCTCCTTGTCCTGGCCACAACGCCGGAGAGTTTTCCTTCGGCCACACCACTGCCGTCGATTCTCATGGCAACATTTACGTTGCAGAAACCATTGCCGGTCGTCGCATCCAGAAGTTTGTGCGAACCGATTTCGAGGGAGACGACAAACACTAAGACCAACGCCGGGTGCGGCGCCAGGGAGGTTGCTGCCCTGGCCGCCGCCTCTGGCGGATGGAGGCGTTCCCAATGTTCCGTCGAGGTCTGACTGTTGGGACTATATTGGCCTTCTGCGCGGGCCTCTTCCTAAACTCCGCGGATGCTCATGATTTCCCGCTGCACACGGTGGTAACCGCTTTCGTTAAGATGGAACCCCGCGAACTCCATCTTGTAATCCGCGTTCCTTTGGACCTTCTTCGCTCCGTGCCTTTTCCCATGGAGGGCCACCTCTACCTTCTGGCGGCTTCCGGTCCCGCGACGCAACAGGCATTGGCTGGTATTGCCGACGGCATCCCCATTTACGAAGATGGAAAGCAGCTCGTCCCCTCCAGCGCCATCGCTCGTCTGAGCCTGCCTTCCGATCGCTCGTTCGAGAATTACGATCAGGCTCAAGCTCACGTCGCAGGGCCGATCGAACCGGGCACAGAGATTTACTTCGAGCAGGGCTACCTGGACGCACATCTGATTTATCACATCGGGTCGCCAAGTTCCGTTTTCACCATCCAAACGATTCTCGCGCCGGATCTTGGCGATTATCTCAAGCTCACCGTGCGTTGCCTCCCGCTCGACGGAAGTTCGCGCGCATTCATGATTACCAGCCGCGACGGTGCGGTCCCGCTAAATCCGCGGTGGTATCAGGCGGCGGAAGGCTTTGTCGGCCTCGGCGTCGAACATATCCTGAGCGGTATTGATCATCTCCTCTTTCTTCTCTGTCTCTTGATTCCCTTTCGCCGCATCCGCGATCTCATTCCCGTCATTACCGCATTTACCTTGGGACATTCGGTTACGCTCATCGGCTCGGCTTACAACTTTGCGCCTTCCGGGGTGTGGTTTCCGCCATTTGTCGAGACGGCCATTGCGGCGTCCATTGTGTACATGGCGCTTGAGAACATCGTCGGGGCAAACCTGCGTCGCCGTTGGCTGATCACTGGGATGTTCGGTCTCGTGCACGGGTTCGGATTTTCTTACGCCCTCAAAGAACAGCTGCAGTTTGCCGGATCCCATCTGCTTGTGTCGCTCTTCTCGTTCAACATTGGAATCGAATTGGGCCAGCTTGCAGTGCTCGTCGTCATGGTGGCTGGGTTGGCGCTGTTGTTTCGCGGAGCGCTCGCGGGCCGGGTTGGTATCGTCCTTCTTTCGGCGATCATCGCGCACACCGCCTGGCACTGGATGATTGATCGTGGCCAGGTTTTATGGCAGACGGGCTTGCCGCGCCTGGACGCGCCCGGTCTCATCGTTTTGTCGCGATGGGTCGCAGCACTCTTGATAGCCGCAGGCGCAGCCAGAATTCTCGCCAAATGGGTTGAGCGCCGGTGGCCAGACCGTGTCCGTACAGCCGAATGAAATGTAAACTATTTATTTTCAATTTGTTCCGAACTCCACTGCTTGAGAGATAACGCCAACCCGTTCGGAATCTATAACTTACGAACTCCTTTGCAAAAACATCTGGGGGGGGGTATCGCGTCCTGTAAATTTGCGTTCTCAAATTGAACGACAACCCCGAATTTGCACATATGCAAGGAGTTACAACGTCGAAGGCCCTCGGGGCAAGGAAGGTCGGTTTCCAGGCCGCCACGTCACTGCGGTCGCCCCATGTACGGCACCAGCCGGATGGAAATCAGAAAGTTGCCATTTTTTCTGCCTGCTAGCTCAAATCGGGCAAAATTCTCCGCGCCTCCACTGCTGGAGAGCCTGACCGGGTTACCTCCGGCAAGTTCCGCGACATCAGGCGCGAGATTGCGGGCCTCCAGGGGAATCTTCACCCTCGTGCCGCGCACATGCACGATCAGCACGCGATGCTCTCCTGGCGTGAGTGGTGAAGAGTCAGCCTCCAGGTCCAGTCCAACGAACGTGACGCGAAATCCGGCTGCTTGCCGTTTGGCGCAGGAAACTTCTACCGTGGTGGGACCCGCCGCCATTTCCTGGGGTGGAAGAACCACTAGCGAAACCGGCGAAGAAGCCAGCACCAGCGCGGGCTGTCCGCCGACCGTGACATGATTGGCGTCTGCGTCGCCGCAGAATCCCTGCCCTACTATCTCGAACCGGTCCGCTAAAGAAGCCGCTCGCGGTGCGGCTGAAATCTCCATCGAAGACGCAGCCGCTTCATTGGACGAAAGGATCGCCGTGGCCACGCGGCCCGTGCGTCCTTCAATAGCGCCAAAAATAACGCCCGGATTCAACGGTGCCACGAAAAGCGCGCGTCCCGTCGCATCCGTCGTGAGCAGGTCTCCGTTCGAAAATTTCACCTTAACGCCCGGCGTCAGCCGCCCATTCACGTCCAGCACCGCCAGCGTCGCCCGCTCTCCCGAAACGATCCGCCGCGGAAGCAACAGGATCCTCGCTCCGGATGCGGGTGGCGGGGCTTGCTGGGCTTGCGTTGGCAAATGGAACAGCGCACCAAGGATTGCGAGGAGCAAAAAGACAGGGCGCGGTGGCATGTTTGGATTGTAGTTGAGACGTGACGTTGTGCGAAAGAGCTTGTGGAACCGAACCGGATTCAGGATCCTTTGGAGACTAGCCCATAAACGCGCGCGTCCAGGAAAACGCGGAAAAGCTCCGCGTCAACCTCTTCGTCGCGCACGCACAATTTCAAAATATCCAGCGCGTGATCCACCGGAAGCGCCCGTTTGTAGGGCCGGTCTGACGCCGAAAGTGCATCATAGATGTCGCAGATGGTCATCATCTTGGCCTGCACCGGAATCTGCTCCGAATTTAACCCGAACGGATACCCTTTCCCATTCAGTTTTTCGTGGTGCGCGCGGGCAATCTCCGGTATCCCCCGGATTTCCCGCGTCCACGGAATTTGCGCCAGAAAGTTGAAGCTGTGCACCACGTGCGATTCGATCTGGCGTCGCTCATCCGCATCCAGGCTGCCCCGCGGAATGGAAAGGAGCCGCACTTCCTCGGACGAGAGGTACGGACGCTCTGTCCCGCGCGGATCGCGGTAGGTTTTCTGCGCGATCTCGCTCAGCATCTCGTAATCGCCAGTCGGCAGAAGCGTCGGCTCGTTCGCTCTGGCGATGAACTCGGCATGGCGGCCGAGTTCCCCGAGCAGCCGCCGCTCTTCCTCGTCGAGTAAGTGCAAGCGTCTTTCCGCTTCCTTGCGCGAAAGCGAACGCAGCGCCGCCGCCTTCTCCTGCGCGATTCGCGCTTCAATATCGCGGCGGATGTAGTCGAAGCGGTCCAGCACGCGCACGAACTGCAGCGGGTAGAGTTTCTTCGCTTTCACCAGCACTTCTTCCCGCACGCCCACCTTGCCAAAATCGTGCAGCAGCGCCGCGTACCGCAGCTCTTTCATCTGCTCCCGCGAAAATCGCAGATCCGCGTACGGCCCGCGCGGCTCGCGGTCCACCGCTTCGGCCAGCGCCACGGTCATCTCGCACACCCGTTGCGAATGCCCCGACGTCGTCGGGTCGCGCTGCTCGATCGCCTTCACCGCGGCCTTCACGAATCCTTCGAATAAATTCTCGATATCCCGGTACAGCCGCGAATTTTCATAAGCCACCGCCGATTGCGACGCCAGCGACGATCCCAGCCTCTTGGCTCGCTCCGGAAAAGGATGCACCCAGCGCCGCACCGCCGCCGCATCCGTTAGTCGCGCCTTCGCATTGCGCTTGCAATTGATCAACTGCAGCACTCCCAGAACTTCCCCCTTCCCGTTCTTCATCGGCAGTGTGATCAGCGAACGCGTCCGGTAGCCCGCCTGCTCATCGAACGACGCATTGAAATGAAACGGCCGCGACTTCGGGACGCGATAGGCGTCGGCAAGCTCGATCACCTCTCCGTGAAGCGCCGAGTACCCCGCCATCGATTCTTCCGTCAACGGCAGCGTGTGCTCGTTGAATGGAAATTGCACGCTGTCGTTTTGCGTCAGCTTGAACCGCAGCCGGGATTCTTCCGGCCCGCCCCTGCTGGTCGCTCCGTCGCGTTCCACGAGATAAAGCGAGCCCGCGTCTGCCCCGGTAATTTCCCGGGCCTTCCGCAGGATCAAATCCAGCAATTGGTCCACATCCCGCGTCTCGGAAAGGGCGATACCAATCCGGTTAAGTTCTTCGAGTTCGTGCGTTGCTTTCGAAGCGCTGAGCCCCTTGTTGCGGGCCCGCGCAGCGCGCTTGGGAGGCGATTTTTTACGTTCGGTCATAAAAGAGGGCGTTGCGCCTCAGAGGCGGTGCGCTCCAGGCTGACAAAAAGTATATCGGAAGCTCGTCCCGCAGGCACGGCGAGTCGCGCCATGCGGTGCGAGCCTCCATCTATTCGAGAGAAATCCCTGCGGTCATGAAGAATGCGCCGCTTTTCGCGTTTAGTGTGGCCAAAAAGCGAGTAATTAGTAGGGTTCAGACCCTTTCGCTGCTCCTGGGGCTCTGTTAGCGTGGGAACAGGGACGCCCGGTTTCCGTGTGGGCAGGGGTGTAGATTTACGGCAGCGAGAGGAGTTTGTGTGCGAATTGCCAGTGGCGGCGTGACCGACGTGGGTCGCGTGCGTTCGAACAACGAGGATTGCTACCGGATCGTTGCGCCGCTGAGCCTGTTTGTGCTCTCCGACGGCATGGGCGGCGAAGCCTTCGGAGAAATCGCCAGTACCATGGCCGTGGAGACCGTTGTCGAACATTGCCTCGACGTCGAAACCAATCCCGCGGCGCGTGTTCTGGGGCCGACGCAGCCCGGCTGGAGCGCCAGGACAAAGCGGCTTTCGACCGCCGTCCATTTGGCCAACAAAAATATTTTCAAGTCCGCCGAAGCCCATCCCGAGCAGCACGGCATGGGCGCCACTTTGACGGCCGCCTGGATTGACGGCGCGAAACTGAGCATCGCCCACGTCGGCGACAGCCGCGCGTATCTGCTCCGCGGTGGCAACTTGCTCCAGCTCACGCGCGATCACTCTCTTGTCGCCGAGCAGGTCCGGCGCGGCATTCTGACTCCCGCCGAAGCCGAAGAAAGCGACATGCAGAGCGTGCTGCTGCGGGCCTTGGGCGCGCAAGCGGAAATTGAAGTGGACGCCGAGGAACACGTCCTCTTCCCGCGCGATGTTTTGGTGCTCTGCTCCGATGGCCTTACGCGCATGGTCACCGAGCCGGAAATTGCCGGGACGCTCCAGGCCGAGACTGATCCCATCAAGGCATCGGAAAAACTCGTCGCGCTCGCCAATGAACGCGGGGGCGAAGACAACATTACCGTCGTCGTTGTCCGGCTCGACAAGGATTCCAAGGGGTGGTTTTCGTGGTTGCGCGGTGGAGCGCGAAAAAATCTAGGCACTAATGGCAGCGCGGGAGGAAATTGAGATGCCGAAGCTCAGCCTCATGTTTGATAACAAAGTCGTGAAAGAGGTGTCCGTGGGCACTCGGCCGGTAACCATCGGCCGCTCTCCCGACAACGATTTGCCTGTCGACAACCTCGCCGTGTCCAATCATCACGCGAAGGTTTACTTCGAGGCTGGCCGCATGGTCATCGAAGACCTGGATAGCCTGAACGGCACTTTCGTCAACGATCTCCGCATCGAACGCGCCACCTTGCACGATGGGGATAACATTCACATCGGCAAACACAAGATCAAGGTGGACGCCAGCGGCGATGCGCCGGTTCCCTGGGATTCCGGCCGCAAAGCCGCCGCGCCGCTCATCAACGAAACCATGGTATTGGACACGAAAGAGCGCCGACAAATGTTGCAGCAGGCGGCCGCCATGGGCGAATCCATGCAGTTCGCCGGCGCCCGCATGAAAGTCCCCACACTCGTTATTCTGCACGGCAAAACCGATCAGAAAGAATACGTCCTGACCAATAAGCTCACCGTGATCGGAAAATCCGGGCTGGCCACCGTGCGCCTGAAAGGCTGGTTCAAGCCGCAGATGGCCGCGCAGATCAACCAGCGCGACGACGGCTTCTACCTCGGCCCCGGCGACAAAGTTCCCAATGTGAATGGCTCGCCCATTCCCGGGCCGGTGCGGCTGAACAACGGTGATCTCATCGAGATCTCCGGCGTTCGAATGAATTTCATTTTCCGCGAGTAGCATTCGAAACGCGATGGCGGCTCCGTCACCCGGATTCTGGCAACGGCGGGGCGCATTTGGCCTCTACGAACTCCTGCAGTCGTGGTGGCGCCATCGCATCTCGTTTCTTCTCAGCCTCTCAATCACTTTTTTCGCGCTCCTTCTTTATGTCCTCACCTTCGTCGGCGAGCGTCCCACGCCCATTTTCGAGTTTGTCCAGCGTCTCGAGCTCGCCACGCTGGATACGCGCTTCCGCTACCGCCCGCAGCGCTTTTCGCATCCCGACCCCCGTATCGTCGTCATTGATATCGATCAGCGCGCGCAGGAAGTCCTGGGGCGCTGGCCCTTCTCCCGCGCGTACTTCGCAAAGGCGCTCGATGCATTGCACGACGACGGCGCGAAAGTGGTGGGCTTTGACATTACTTTCAGCAAGCCGGAGGTCGATCGCAGCACCGCCGCGCTCCGCGAACTCGCGGCAAAGTTGGAGGAGCGAAAAAAGGCCGGCGTCACCGTGGACCCCACCATCGAAGCCGAACTCCAGAGGCTCGCCGCTTCCTACGACGCCGACAAACAATTCGCCGCCGCGATTCAGCGGTTTGGCCCGGTCATCCTCGGCAACTACTTCCTCTTCACGGACGCCGACCTCCGTGGCATCGAAGCTTCCACTCTGGACACTTACGCCAACCAAATTGCTTTTTTTGCTTACCCCCCGGCCCATCCGCTTCACATGCAGTTTCAAAAGCAGGAAAAGCTCCGTATGCTGGACGTCTTCGCCACCGCCAATCTTCTGCCTCAGGGCGCCGAAGCCAATCTCGACGAATTGACTTCCGCGCTCAACGGCGATTTTTCCTGGACCGGTTTTTTTAACGCGCCACCGGACGCGGACGGCATTGTGCGCAGAGCGACTCTGGTGCTCCCCTATGGCCGTTCCAAAAACCCCGGGGACTGGGACCTTTATCCCTCGCTCGACCTGATGATCGCGCGCGCGTTTCTTGGCCCTCCGGCCCAGGACATGAACTTGATCTACGGTTCCGCGGGAATCGTCGAAATCCAGTTCGGCAAAACGCTTCTCTTGCATCCCGATGGGCGCGGCCAAATGATGATTAACTTTCAAGGTCCCGCCAGCACGTTTACGCATTACTCCATCGTGGATGTCCTCCAGAAAAAATTCACCCCCGGCGCTTTCCAGGGAAAGATCGTCCTGATCGGCGCCACCGCCACGGGCATCGGCGACCTCCGGGGCACTCCTTACGGCGGCACCGATTACCCGGGCGTGGAAATTCACGCCAACGTGATTGACAACATCCTGAATCAGCGGTTCCTCAAGTATGGATTCCGCCAGACTCTTGCGGACGTGCTGCTGATCGTATTCTTCGGAATCCCCTTGGGAATCTGGATGGCGCTTGTCTCGCCCCGCTGGATGTGGTTCGGCGTGTCCTTGCTGATTCCCATGATCGCGGCAAATTTCTGGGCCTTCCTCCATGGTTGGTGGCTGAATTTGCTGGTGCCCATGTTCACGCTTTCCACCAACGTTCTTCTCGTCTCGCTTTACCGCTCTCTGTTTGAGGAAAAAGAAAAGCGCCGCGTTCGCTCCGCCTTCGGGCAATACCTCAGCCCAGAAGTGATCCGCCGCCTGCTCGTGAATCCGCAACTCGTCGAGCCCAGGAAAACAGACATCACCGTGATGTTCAGCGACATCCGCGGCTTCACGACCATTTCCGAAAAATTGGACGCTCAGGACTTGGCACTCTTCCTGAATCAGTATCTGTCGGACATGACGAGCTTGGTATTCGAACACCAGGGCACTCTCGACAAATACATTGGTGACGCGGTGATGGCCTTCTGGGGTGCTCCGTTCGAAGAACCCGGCCACGCGGGCAAAGCTTGCGACACGGCGCTAAAAATGATGGACCGCGTGCGCGAGATGCAAAAACAATGGGAAGCCGAAGGCAAACCGCATCTCGACATCGGCATCGGCCTCAACACCGGCGTGGCCAGCGTCGGCAACATGGGTTCGGCGCTTCGTTACGGCTACACGGCCCTCGGCGACGCCGTGAATCTCTCTTCGCGCCTAGAAGGGCTTAACAAAGACTACGGCACGCACATCCTGGTCAACGAAACCACTTATTCCGCCGTCAGGGACGCCGGCTTCGTCTTTCGTGAACTCGATCTCATCCGGGTGAAAGGCAAGCTCCAGCCGGTCACCATCTACGAGCTCATCGGCCGCGCCGGCGAATCCACGGTCTATGGGACCCCCGATGAGGTGCGCGTCCGCCTCGAACTCTTCCGCCAGGCGCATGATCTCTACCGCAAACGCCAATGGGAAAACGCGCAGAAAACATTCCAGACTATTCTCGACAAGTGGCCCGATGACGGCCCCTCGCGCGCATACTGGAAGCGCTGCCAGGAGTACCTCTTCGATGAGCCGCCCTCAGGATGGGATGGCGTCTTCACCATGACCCACAAATAAACCCTGGATTGCCCCCCGCATCCTCTCACCTGCGGCCCGGATGGTCGCGGCATCGCCGGTTGGTCATCGGTCGTTCGTCTCCCCTTTCCGGGAAAACAGCACTTTCCCCTGCGCGCGCCAAGCGTCCAATTTGGCTGGAGCGCATCTTGTACCATGTGTCAAAATGCCCGCATCCAATCGGTCTGGATAGAAGCGGAGGTCCTCCCGCCGCTCTCTTTAATCGAGACGATGCATGAAACTTATGGGCCTGCGCAGGGCGCTTTGAGCTGCGATTAGTTTGCCCGGGCACGCATTTGCCGTGGCCCGGTTTACGAAATTTTGGATGTATCGTATTTGAAGTACCGCCGTACCCAAAGTTTCGGGTCAAGGAATCTAAGTAGTAGCAGGGGGCTGGGTTACGATCGTGGAGCAACTGCCGTCCGGGCCGCTCCGCCTGCCAAGGGGAAAGTTGAAGAAGCTATGTGGATTGTCCGATTAGCGCTAGCTAGACCCTACACGTTCATCGTGCTGGCGCTGGCGATCATTTTGCTGACGCCAGTGGTGCTGCTGCGCACGCCCACCGATATCTTCCCGGAAATCAACATTCCCGTCGTGACCATCGCGTGGACCTATGCGGGCCTGTCTCCTCAGGAGATGGAGCAGCGAGTTACCTCGATCATCGAGCGCGGCGCGACGACCATGGTAAACGACGTCGAACACCTCGAGTCGCAGTCGCTTCCGGGCATGTCCATCATCAAGCTGTACTTTCAACCAAGCGCCAACATTTCCACAGCATTGGCGCAAACGGCGGCCGCCACGGAGACCATGCTGAGGTGGCTCCCGCCGGGCTCAACTCCCCCGCTGGTGATTATCTACTCGGCTTCGACGGTACCCGTGATCCAGATCGGGCTCACCAGCGACACGATGAGTGAGCAGCAGCTCTTTGACTTCGCCACCACGTTTCTTCGCCCCCAGTTGACGACCGTCCCAGGCGCGGCGCTTCCCTGGCCCTACGGCGGAAAACAGCGGTTCATTGCCGTGGACATAGACTCGGCGGCGCTGCAGGCCAAAGGGCTCTCCCCGGTGGATATCGTGAATGCCATGAACGCGCAAAACCTCATTCTGCCGACGGGGACCGCGAAACTCGGCCAGATCGAGTACAACGTGGAGATGAATGGCAGCCCGCGGACGGTGGCGGAGCTCAACGAACTGCCGGTTAAGACGACGAACGGGACGACGATTTACATGAAGGAAGTGGCCCACGTCCGCGACGGCTTTGCTCCGCAGACCAACATCGTGCGCGCCAATGGCCAGCGCGGCGTGCTGATGAGCATCTACAAGACGGGCGGCACTTCGACGCTGGAGGTCGTATCCCGGGTCAAGGAAATCTTGCAGTATTACTCCTCGAGCTTGCCCGAAGGCCTGCACCTCAGCATGCTGTTCGACCAATCTCTCTTTGTGCGCGCCGCGATCGAAGGCGTTATTCGCGAAGCACTCATCGCCGCTTGCTTGACCGCCGTCATGATCCTGCTGTTCCTGGGAAACTGGAAAAGCACGCTGATCATCGCGATCTCGATTCCCTTGTCCATCCTGGTGAGCATCATTGCGCTGGGCGCGCTCGGGCAGACGATCAACATCATGACGCTCGGCGGCTTGGCGCTCGCGGTCGGCATCCTCGTCGACGATGCCACGGTCGAGATTGAAAATATCAACCGCAATCTGGCGATGGGCAAGGAAACCATGCAGGCCATTCTCGACGGCGCGCAGCAAATCGCCGTCCCGGCATTCGTTTCCACGATCTGCATTTGCATTGTCTTCATTCCCATGTTCTTTCTCTCCGGTGTGGCGAAATTTCTCTTCGTTCCGCTGGCGGAAGCCGTGATTTTCGCGATGCTGGCTTCTTATTTCTGGTCGAGAACGATCGTGCCGACGCTGGCGATGTATCTGCTCAGCTCGGAGGACGAGTATCACGCCGAAGAACACAGCGGCGAAAAAATGGGCTTCTTCCGGCGCTACCAGCAGGGGTTTGAGCGCCGCTTTGAAGCCTTCCGCGAAGGTTACCGCGGGGCCTTGTCGGTGGCCTTGGCGAATCCCCTGCTTTTCGCCGCCAGCTTTCTCTGCTTCTGCATTTTGTCGGCCGGGCTGATCTTCGTGATCGGCCGGGATTACTTCCCCACCGTGGACGCCGGGCAAATCCGCCTGCACATGCGGGCTCGTTCGGGGCTGCGGATCGAGGAAACCGCGCGCCTCGCGGACCAGGTGGAAAGCGTGATCCACGAGACCATCCCCTCGAAGGATCTGGTTACCGTGCTGGACAACATCGGGTTACCCTACAGCAGCATCAACATGACTTACAGCAACGCCGGCACGATCGGGACCTCGGATGCGGAAATTCTCGTGCAGTTGAAGAAGGAGCGGGGAAGATCCACCGGGAGTTACATCAAAGAACTCCGGGAAACATTGCCAGAGCGATTTCCGAGCACACAATTTTTCTTCCAGCCGGCGGATATCGTTTCTCAAATCCTGAACTTCGGCATGCCCGCGCCCATTGACGTGGAGGTAATGGGCCAGGACCAGTCCGGAAATTACCGGGTTGCGGAAAAGCTGGCGAACCAGCTGCGGCACATTCCGGGTGCCGTGGACGTCCACGTGCAACAGGCGCTCGACGATCCCACCATCCGCATGGAGATCGACCGGGCACGGGCCCAGTCCGTAGGGTTGCAGGCACGGGACATCGCGCAAAATCTCCTGGTTTCGCTCAGCTCCAGCTTCCAGACTTCTCCCACGCTGTGGCTCGACCCCAAGAACGGCGCCACGTATCAGGTTGCCGTGCAAACGCCGCAGTACAAGATCGACTCGATGCAGGCGCTTGCGAACACGCCGATCACCGGGACCGTAGCGGGGGCAACACCGCAGATTCTTGGGAACCTTGTGAATATGTCGGCGGCGATGCGCCCCGCGGTCGTCTCGCACTACAACATCCAGCCGCTGATTAACGTCTACGCTTCGGTGGATGGACGCGACCTCGGCGCGGTAGCGGATGAGGTGACGGCGCGGGTACATGCGATCGAGAAAGATTTACCCCGAGGCAGCCATATCACCATCCGTGGCCAGGTGCAGACGATGAAATATTCGTTCGCCGGGCTGAGCATCGGGCTGGTCGGAGCGATTGTGCTGGCCTATCTCCTGATCGTCGTGAATTTCCAATCGTGGCTGGACCCGTTCATCATTATTACGGCGCTCCCGGGCGCGCTCGCCGGCATCTGCTGGATGCTGCTCTTTACGCGCACCACGCTGAATGTGCCTTCGCTCATCGGCGCGATCATGTGCATGGGAGTGGCCACGGCCAACAGCATTCTGGTGGTATCCTTTGCCCGCGAGCAGATTCGCGAAGGCAAAAATGCGCATGACGCGGCGCTGGAAGCCGGTTTTACCCGCATTCGCCCCGTGATCATGACCGCGCTGGCCATGATCATCGGCATGGTGCCCCTGGCCATCGGCCTCGGCGAGGGCGGCGAGCAGAACGCTCCGCTCGGCCGGGCGGTCATCGGCGGTTTGATTTTTGCAACTTTTGCGACTCTCTTCTTCGTGCCGACTGTTTTTTCCATTCTCCATGGACGTCGTGAACGCAGGAGGAGCCTGGAAGCAGGCGCCGCGCCCGCCCTCTCCTGAGAAGAGAAAGGAGCGGATCGCAGCCAGTATTGAAAGGATTGAAGGAAGGCGGAGTTGAGATGACCTTGCAGGATGACCATAAGGCCGGCGGCAAAGGGAGCGGGTTGTTCAAAGTTCTCCTCGCCGTAATGCTGTTGCTCGTTGTTCTGGGCGCATTCACGCTGCTGCAGCGCAAGACCGAATACCGGACCCTTGCCAATGAAACGGAGACGCTGGCCATCCAGACCGTCGGCGTGATTCACCCCTCTCCGGAGCTGGGCCAGGAAGATCTGGCGCTCCCCGGGACGATGGAAGCTTACGTGGAATCGCCCATCTACGCGCGCACCAATGGCTATTTGAAAAAGTGGTATCACGACATCGGCAGCCGCGTCCAAAAGGGCGAATTGCTCGCCGACATTGACACGCCTGAAGTGGATCAGCAGCTCTCCCAGGCGCGCGCCGATTTGACCACCGCTCAGGCCAATGCCCGCCTTTCCGAGATTACTTCCGTGCGATACGCCGAACTCCTGAAGACTGACGGCGTCTCCAAGCAGGAAGTGGATAACGCCGCCGGCGACCTCGAAGCAAAAAGGGCCATCGTCCAGTCCGCCCAGGCCAACGTGCGCCGCCTGGAGGAAATGAAATCGTTTCAGCGCATTTATGCTCCGTTTTCCGGCGTCATCACGCGGCGCAACGTGGATATCGGGAACCTCATCAATGCCGGGAACACCGGCACTTCGCAGCAGCTATTTTATCTGGCGCAAACGAGCCCCTTGCGCGTGTACGTGCGCGTGCCGGAAATCTATGCCAGCTCCATCCACGCGGGCCTGGGCGCCTATCTCGAACTGACGCAGTTTCCTGGCCAGAAATTTGACGGCAAAGTCGTGCGCACCGCCGAAGCCATAGACTCCGGCACGCGCACCCTGCTTGCCGAAGTGGACGTCCCGAACCGCAACGGCGCGCTTTTGCCCGGCGGTTACGCGCAAGTGCACTTGGAAGTGAAAGTCACTGGCGCGCGCCTCCAAGTCCCCGTGAACGCGCTACTCTTCCGCTCCGAAGGACTTCGCGCCGTGGTCATCGATGCAAATCACAAAGTCCGCCTCCGGCAGCTCACCGTCGGCCGCGACTACGGTACGACTCTGGAAGTCCTCCAGGGCCTCGATGCCAACGATTGGATCGTGCTGAATCCCGCGGATTCGCTTGAAGAGGGCCAGGATGTGCGCGTGAAGGAAATCGCTGTGGCCGCCGCGCCTGGATCCGGCCGGCCGGCAGCGCCAGCCCCCGGAGCAAAGAAACAATAATGAATCGCTCGTGGCAATTTTTCGCCCTTTTTGGGCTCGCTGCTTGTGTCTTTGCCGGCGGCTGTACCGTCGGGCCAAAGTATCAGCGGGCGACCGCTCCGGTCCCCGCCAAATGGGACGTGACCGAGCCCTGGCGCGAGAGTTCCCCGAAGGATGGAGTGCCCAAGGGCGAATGGTGGAGCGTTTTCCGCGACGACGAATTGAACGGCCTGGAAAAACAGGCGCTCGACGCCAATCAAACCATCAAAGGTGCGGCAGCGCGCCTCGAGCAAGCTCGCGCCTCCGCGGCCGTGCAGATTGCCACGCAATTCCCCGTGCTTTCGACGACGCCGATGGCCGAGCGGCAGCGCCTCTCGGGAAGCCGCCCGCCAAACAGCAATTTCCCCGTCAGCCTTCCCGTAACGCAAAATAATCTGGCTCTGCCCTTCACCGCCAGTTATGAAGTGGACTTATTCGGGCAGCGCCGCCGGAGCATTGAGGCCGCGCAGGCGTCCTACCAGGCCAGCGCCGCGGACCTGGAAAATGTGCGGCTCGTGATCACCGCGGAGCTCGCCGGCGATTACTTCACATTGAGGCAGCTCGACACGGAGCTCGGCATCCTGAACCGCACCGTGGAAACCCTTCAGAAAGGCCGGCAACTCGTGGATTCCCGCCACAAGGGCGGCTTGGCCTCCGGCCTGGACGTCGCGGAAGAAGAGACCTTGCTGAACACCACGCAGACTCAGGCGATCCTGCTCCTGCAGCAGAGAAAACAATTTGAAGACGCCATCGCCGTCCTGGTGGGAATCCCAGCGCCGGATTTTCACCTCGCGAGCAAGGAACTGAAAGTCGAGCCGCCACCTCTGGATGCAAGCCTGCCTTCGGATTTGCTCGAGCGTCGCCCGGACATCGCGTCCGCCGAGCGCCAAATGGCCGTCGCCAATGCGCAGATCGGTATCGCCAAATCGGCCTACTATCCCTCGCTCAATCTTTTTGGAAGCGGCGGCTGGCAAGCCGCGGACATCGCCAAGCTCCTCAATGTCCAGAGCACGTTCTGGGCGGTCGGCGCGAACGTCGCCGAAGCCATTTTCACCGGGGGGACGCGCCGCGCGCAGATGCAATTTGCCAAAGCGGGTTACGACGCCAGCGTCGCCAGTTACCGCGATACGGTCCTGAACAGCTTCCGTGAAGTGCAAGACGACGTCACCGGCTTGACCGTTCTGGATCAGGCCATGCAATCCCAGCAGCGCGCCGTCGATTCCGCCCGGCGCACCCTGGACATCGCCACCGACCGCTATGTCGGCGGGCTGGTGAATTACTTGGATGTCGTCAGCGCGCAGCAGAACCTGCTCAACAACGAGCAGCAGCTCGCCATCATTCGTGGCCAAAGACTCGTGACCGGCGTGCTTCTGGTCAAGGCCCTCGGCGGCGGATGGGATGCTTCCAGCCTGGCCGCCGTGCAGGTGAAGACTCGGCTCAAGGACGTCGTCGCTCCATAAAAATATCGGCGCCCGGCGGCTTCCCATCGGCGCTTTAACCCGCTGCGATTTGTAACCAACAAGTGATCTGCTGCCTGGCGCCTGCTAGGCCGCCGCTCAGGGCGTGCTACTGTCGTGGGGAGAGACGACGCGGCCAAGGGTGGAGGCGCGGCTGAGGCGGTCAAACATGCGGTAGGCCGCCGTCGAGATGCGGGTGATGGCTTCCCCGCCTTCGCCTTCACGGCGAAGATAAGTGGTCATCACGGAGATTACAAAGGGGCGATTGACGGTGAAGATGATGCCGGAATCATTGCGCACCCCTTCGAGTTCTCCAGGCTTATTAGCAACACGGAGATCTTCCGGCAATTCCCGCGGGATATAGCTTTCCTTGTGGATGCTGAGGAGATTGAAAAAATCCTCGGTGAACTCTTTGTTCAAAACTTTGCCGCGGTAGAGAGCTTCGAGCAGGGCGGCCATCTCGCGGGGTGTGGCGATGTTTTCGCGGCCTTCGGCGGCGGCCTTCAAATCCATCATCTTGCGCCGCAAGCGGGTATGCGTGAGGCCGAGGGAATCGAGCATGGCATTCACGTTTTCCATGCCGATGCGTTCGATGATAACGTTGGTAGCCGAATTGTCGCTCACGGAAATCATCAGAGCGGCAACATCGCGGAGAGTGAGACGGGTGACGCCGGGAGTGAGAGCTTCGGCGATGCCGCTGCCGCCCACGAGATCGGAAGATTGCAGGGTGTAAAGATCGCTGAGTTTCAGTTTGCCCTGCTGGGCCTGGTGATAGAGCTCGGCAAGAATGGCGATCTTAATGGAGCTGGCGGTGGGAAAAACCTCATCGGCATGGAGAAAAAACGTCTGTCCGGTGGAAAGATCGAGAATGGCCACTCCCATGACGCCATCGAGATTGCGATCGACATCATGGATGGTGGCTCCTAGCTTTTGCCAGAAAATTTGCTCCTTTTCCGCCGAAAGTTGCTGCGCGAAGGACAGGCGTGGGGCGCAGACGGCGGTAGCTAGCATGGCAATACAGAAAACGTGTTTGAGCACGAAAACCTCCGGGTCGGCGAGATTATACGGCCTGATTGGCGGAATGAGAGAGAAAGTATCACCCATGGAGGGGTGATCTACGGCGGGGGCGTTTCCGTAGAGACGCATACTGAATGGGCAACGGCGAATTTGTGCTGCTGGAAACCACCGGGCAACGTAAGAGAAAATTAGAGAAGGCACCCACCCGCCTGCGGAAAGATGAACCGCAGAAGTTGCGTCATCGAGCAACAGCAGGCCGTCCGCCAACGCACTATTGGGAGAGAAAACTTATGCGCAAGATTTTAGCCGGGACGTTATTCATGGCTCTGGCAGGGACGCTGGCTGTCGCGGCGCCGCGCCAGGATCATGGCAACGGGCACGACAATGGCAAGCATAACGGCTGGAACAAGCATGGCGAAGGCGGCGGCGACGGCCATGACAGCGGCCAGCACAGGGGCTGGGACAACCCGCACAGCCCTCATTACGGCAACTGGAACTACAACAACGACCGCATCCGGCCTGGGAGAGCATACCCCTATGGCCGCTACGGGCATGTGAGAGACGCTTTCATCGCGCGCGGGATTGATTACGGCACGCGCCGCCTGGTGCTGTACGACAACTCCAATTGGGTTGTCGCTTCCTATGACCTGAATCGCTGCCGCGATTGGGACTGGGACCGCGATCGCGTCTTCGTCTATGACGACGATCATCATCCCGGCTGGTATTTGCTATTCAACGCGCGCTTAGGACGCTACGTTCACGTCGAATATTTTGGCGTCCACTAAAGACGGCGCGCCCCAGGCAAACCCTGGAAACTCGTCTGTGACACCGGGGCAAATCCAATTGGATTTGCCCCGTTTTTTGTGGCACGGACGGCGAAAAATCCTTCGCGCAATGGGCCTGCAAAGAAACTCCTGTCCCCGTTTCGATCGGAATTAGCGCCGGATCTTACTTCGGTCCTTCAGCCTCACAAATTATCGAGGAAAAATTTCGTGACCCGTTGCATCAGCACCCGCCGCGCGGGCGGATCGCTCACGCCGTGGCCACGTCCCGGAAACGGCAGGACTTCGACGTACTTCCCAGCCTCAATGAGGCCATTGATCACCGAGAGCGTGTTGGCAAAGTGGACGTTGTCGTCGCCGGTGCCGTGCGCGATCAGAAGCTTGCCTTTCAGCTGCGCCGCATATTTCACCGGGGAAGAATCTTGGTAGCCTTTCTCGTTCTGCTGCGGGAGACCCAGGTATCTCTCGGTGTAGATCGAATCGTAGTACCGCCAATCCGTGACCGGGCCGCCCGCGAACCCTGCTTGGAAATCATCGCCCGCTTCGAACATGGCGTGCAGTGTCATGTGCCCGCCGTAACTCCATCCCCAGATTCCGATGCGATTGCCGTCAACGTAGGGAAGTGACTTGAGGTATTGCACGCCGTCGCGCTGGTCGGCAAGTTCCCGCTCGCCGAGCCGGAAGTGCAGCGGGGTCTCGAACGCGTGCCCGCGTCCCCACGACCCTCGATTGTCCACCGAAAAAATAATGTAGCCCTTCTGTGCCATGAGTTGGTGCCACAGGAAAGTCGGGCCTCCCCAGGCGTTGCGCACAACTTGCGCGTGCGGTCCTCCGTAGGTATAGACGAGCACGGGATATTTTTTCTGCGGACTAAAATCCGGCGGCTTGATCATGCTGGCGTTCAGCGCGATCCCGTCGCGGGATCTTACGGTGAGATATTCGACCGGAGAGAGGTGATAACTGGCCAGCTCCTCCACTTTGTCTTCATTGATCGTGGCGACCCGTGTGCCATCCGCGCGGTACAGGTCCTGGCGCGGCGGCGTCCCGGCGTTCGAATACGTATCTAAGAATGCCGATGCATTCGGCGCGAAGACGACAGTGTGCGTGCCTGCTTCTTTGGTCACGCGCGTCAAGCCAGAGCCGTCCAGCCCCACGCGGTAGAGTTGCCGCTCCAGCGGAGACTTTTCCGTTGCTGTGAAGTACACCGCTCCCTTCGCTTCATCCACCGTATCAACTCCGGTGACTTCCCACTCGCCCTTGGTGAGCTGCGCCAGCTCTTTGCCCCCCAGATCGTAGAGATACAGGTGCCGGAACCCGCTCCGTTCGCTCGACCACAAAAACCGCTTGCCATCCTTGAGGAAATACAGGTCGTCGCTCACGTTAATCCAGTAGGGATCTTTTTCCACCAGCGCCGTGCGCGTCCTGCCGGTGGCCGTTTCGGCGATAAGAAGATCGAGCTCGGTTTGCGCGCGATTGAGCCGCTGAATCGCCAGATGTCTCGAATCCCTGAGCCAATTTACGCGCGGAATGTAGATGTCGGTTTCCGCTCCGGTGTCCATCGCACGGGATTCACCGCCGCTGATCGAAGCTACAAAAACGTGCACGACGGGATTCAAGCCCCCCGCGGTCGGGTAACGCTCCATGTCCGCTCCGCCGTTCGGCGAGGCAAAATCGACCAGCGGATATTGCGAGACTTTTTGCTCGTCCATTTCCAGATAAGCGAGCGCGCTCGAATCCGGCGCCCACCAGTACGCCGTCCGGATATCGAGTTCCTCCGGGTACACCCAATCCAGCTCTCCCTTCCGATTCGCTTCTGTGCCGCCTTGCGTTAGCTCGCGTTCCTTGCCGCCGGCTGCCGGGACAACCCAGAGGTTGTGCTCGCGCACGAAACTCACATAGCGCCCATCGGGTGATATTTTGGGATCGGCGACTTCCGCTTTACCAGTGACCAACGTGCGCGCGCTTTGCGATTTCAGGTCAAACCAGGCAAGCGCCGCCGGCCCTTGAAACAATAGGCCGCCGCCATCCGGGGCCCACTGATATTGAGCGGGCGCATGCCGGCCAAGGCCGGTCGCCTGCGTCGGCTTTGAAGCGTCCGCCGGAAGCACCGCTTCGAGTTTTTCGGCGTCCACAAGAACACGCCGTTCCCCGGACGCGGCGTCCATCACCCAGAGTTCCGTCTTCGCTTCCTTCCCCGTGCCCTTCGTTTCGAAATAACTCAGCTCTCTGGCGTCGGGAGTCCACGCCAGACCGTGCGTCAGCCGCCCGCTCAGGCTCGGCTGCGAATAAATGCGCTCGATCGTCAGGGCTTTTCCCTGCGCTGTGGCGGCTTGCTGCGCTGCGGAAGAAGAGGCAAGCACTGTGGAAAGAACGGCGATAAGGAAAAGTTGGAACGAGCACGAAATGCGGTGCGGCAAGAGCATGCGGTCCTCCTGAGAACGGAAGCTAGTTTAATCTGCGGAACCGGGAAGAACAAAATCCAGGGACTGCCGCTAGCCCGGAGGCCACCGGAAATGGCGGCCGCCGAGCAGATGCAAATGCAGATGAAAAACGGACTGGCCCGCGCCGCGCCCGTTGTTCAGCACCGTGCGGTAGCCTTCGAGGAGGTCGCGTTCGCGGGCAATCTGCGCGGCAACAAGCTGGAGTTTGCCTAGGACCGCTTGATCTTCAGGGGAAGCATCGTTGAGTGATTCGAAATGCTTGCGCGGGCAAATCAGGATGTGCGTCGGCGCCTGCGGGCTGATATCTTCGAAAGCGAAAACATCCGCGTCCTCATGAACGATCTTTGCAGGAATCTTTTTTTCCGCGATCTTGCAGAATAGACAGTTGGCGCTCATCGGTGGCTCCCCGCAAAATGGGCCGGGCAAAAGCATAGCCGTAAATAGGATCCGAGGAAAGTAGGGGCGCGATGGATCGTGCCTCTACTCATCGAGGCGAACGAGGAAAGGAGTAAAACCTTCGCGGTCGCGAAGCTGCTCGCCGAATTGCCGCGCGGCATCCTCGCCGGAGATTTTGCCCACTCGGACTCGGTAATACATGCCGTCCGGTGAATCATATTGCTGAATGAAGATAGGCGAATAGGAAACGTTGAGCCGGTCGCGGAGCCGCTCGGCGTTGCCGCGGTCGCGGAAAGACCCAACCTGCACCGTGAAGTAGCCCGCGGTGGGATCAATGCCGCCAAGAACTTCCACGCGCACCGGGGCCACGCCAGGACCAACCAATTCGATTTCGCGCGCCGCCGCCAGCGAAAGATCAATGATGCGGTTCTCCACAAAGGGGCCGCGGTCCGTGATTCGAACGACCGTGGACTTCCCGTTGTTCAAATTGGTGACCCGCACCATCGTTTCGAACGGCAGCGTCCGGTGTGCCGCCGTGAGCTTGTACATGTCGTAGATCTCGCCATTCGAAGCGCGTCGCCCGTTGAACGGCGCGCCATACCACGAAGCGTTCCCTTCTTCGGCGTATCCGGAAGGTGCCGGCGTGGGAGCAGGTTTGTTGCGTCTCGAATTCGGCGCGACAGGCGCTGATGCCGCGGAACTTTCGGGCACATCAGTGGCGCGTTTGGCCGCTTCGGCGGTCTCCGCCGGTGTTTCCGTGGGCTGCGCGGGGGGTGGCTGGCGGCTGACGATGGGCCTACGCGAGCCGCAGCCGGAGACACAATTGACACAAAGAACACAGAGGGCACAGAGAACGCAGAGAAGAAATGGGCGGGAGTCCGGGAATGGCACGTGATCCCTGAATTGAGAAATGAAGGTGATCACCCGCGAACTTCTCCCCGCGGAAACTAATTCTCTTGAAATACTCAAAGGGCGGCCCGCGTCATTTGGAGGAAGGATTTTGCGGGTTCTGGGGATTCCGCGCGGCGTTGCGTGATTCAAGCTTCGACGCCGCCTCGGTAAGTTTTTGGCTGACTTCGCGCAAAAATTGCGCGGTACGGCGCTCGGTTTCGGGAGCGACCTCTTCCTCGATGTAGCGGCGCAGCCGGGTGAGCTCTTCGTCGAGGCGGCGGCCGATGTCTTCAAAGTTGTCCATTTCCATGCGCGCCGCGACATTCGGCGCGATTTCGGTATTATAGGAACGCTGTCTGCGGGTCGCAAGGAGGAGATTTGGCCCTTCCCTATCGGTGGCAATGGCGCGTCGAACGATGGAAAAACTCCCTCCGCGCATTTTTCGGTGGCGGTGACCCGCAGCCGCGCCCGAAGATTTGCCCCGCCTGCGGAGCGCTCGTGGGCATCAGCGCCACGCGCTGCCACGAATGCGGCACCAGTTTGCGCTTTTCCCTCGCCGCCATGAGCAAGGGACTCTCCGGGCTTTTTGGCGGAAACGCGCCCATCACAAGCTTGCTCCTGGTCGTCAACATCCTCATGTTCGGCTTGACTGTCGTTCGAACGATGAGCATGGGCGGCGGGCGCGGCTTGAGCATCCTCTGGGGCATGGGCGGTGAAGCGCTCTACCGCTTCGGTGAAAGCTTTCCGTGGAGTATTTTTTATCAAAATGAATGGTGGCGCCTCGTCACGGCGATGTTTCTGCACGGCGGGCTGATTCACATCGGATTCAACATGATGGTGCTGATGGACATCGGCCCGGTCGTCGAGGAGGTCTACGGTTCCTCGAGATACCTTTTTCTTTACGTGATCACCGGCATTTCCGGATTTGCGCTCAGCGCTTTTCACGGCACTCCCGCGGTGGGCGCCAGCACCGCCTTGATGGGTTTGATCGGATTGATGATCGCCATCACCACCAAACGCGGCGGCATGGCCATGCGCGAGCTGCGATCGAGACTGATTTCCTGGGTCGTCACCATCTTTGTGTTCGGATTTCTCATGCCCGGCATCGACAACTGGGGCCACTTCGGCGGACTGGCGGCGGGGTTTGGATTGGGAAAATTGTTTGCCGACCGCAAGCCCGTGACTGCAACGGAGTCTCGCGTTGCTTATGCGCTCGGCTGGCTCGCGGGCGTCATCGTGATCGGAAGTTTTGTGCTCATGATTCTGCATTTCCGCGATCCGCTGCCCGGCCAGGGTTAGCAGCAGCGAAACAAATCTGCTTTCAAGGCCAGCGAAGAGCTGGCCTTTATTGTTTCAAGCGGCGGAGTGATGAGAGCTGAGGCGGCGGGCGATTACGAAGGAATAGTGGAAGCCGGAAGCAAGCACCAGCGCGGCCACCGCGTAGATGAGCCAGTGAATGAGCGCGGCCAAAGGAAAACCGGGATAAGCCGCGGCGAGAACGGTGGTGAACACGAGAATGATTTCGCAGGCAGTTGTGAGTTTGCCGAGCATGGTGGGAGGAAAGGCGCGGTAACCGGATATCAGAATGATCACGACGGCGACCACTAGGATGAGGACATCGCGGCTGAGAACAAGAATCGTGAGCCACCAGGCAAGCTGTTTTTTGAATGCCAGGATCAGGAAGGACGAAGAGAGCAGAAGTTTGTCGGCGATGGGATCGAGATAGGCGCCGAGCGAAGAACGTTGATTGAGTTTTCGCGCGAGCATCCCGTCACAGGCGTCGGAAAGAGCCGCGATGACAAGGACGAGAAGAGCCCAGCGGTAGCTTCCATAAAAAATGAGAATGAGAAAGAACGGCAGAAAGCCGAGCCGTAGAATCGTGATTTGATTGGGAACTGTCCAGATGCGGCCTTGCATTGACTATAAAGAATACCGCAGTTCCATCTCCTTCGTCCGACAATTTGACTTCCAACCAATTCGCTCCGCGCAAATTGGCATCACGCAAATTGGGCGAGATATTCCGCGAGGGAGCGGCCGATTTTGCGGGCAAAGAGTTCGTCCATGGATGGGATGGAGCCGGAAGGCTCGTCCAGAGAAACGCGCTCGACGCGGTTCATGGGGAAGAAGACCGTGGGCAGCCCAACGCGCTCGCCCTCGGGATCGTTGATCTGGCGGATGAAATGGTCGAAGGAATTGAGATCGATACCCCGCAGGGTGACGCCCGAAGGGTTGATGGCCAGGAGCTCACCCCAAACTTTTTCCTTGGGCGTGTGCAGGCTGATGACGACGATGGAGTGCGGGTCCATGCTGGTTCGGATGAATGTTCGCCCATAGCTTACCTCATGCCGTAAGAAAGTGCGTGAGCGATATTGAAGAAGTGACTGGTGAATCGTGAGTGGTGGAAGAAGCGACAGCAGATAGTTCACGGTTGCAAATGACTTAAGTGAAACGAATGCGAGACGCTGCGCTCCAGCAAAGAAAAAACCGCTGACCTGGTCAGGCGCGCATGGGTTTGGGGCCGCCGGGAGGAAGCAGGAGTTTGGGCTCGGTCAGGGATTGGACGAGGTCGAGGGTGGCGTCGGGGGCAAGCTCGCGGAGAAGCAGGCCCTCGGGAGTGACGTCTATGACAGCAAGCTCGGTGACGATGTGGTCCACGACTTCGACGCCCGTAAGCGGGAGCGTGCATTTTTTCAGGATCTTGGGCTTGTTGTCGCGCGTGGCGTGCTCCATGGCGATGAAGACGCGCTTCGCACCGGCGACCAAGTCCATCGCGCCGCCCATACCCTTGAGCATTTTGCCGGGGATGGCCCAGTTGGCGAGAGTCCCCTTTTCATCCACCTGTAGCGCACCGAGAACGGTGAGATCGACGTGACCGCCGCGAATCATGGCGAAGGAATCAGCGGAAGAAAAATAGGATGTGCCGGGAAGTTCGGTGACGGTTTCTTTTCCGGCGTTGATGAGGTCGGGATCGACTTCGGAGTCGAGCGGATAGGGGCCGACGCCGAGCATGCCGTTTTCGGATTGGAGAATGACGTCCATGCCTTTGGGGACGTAATTGGCGACGAGCGTGGGCATGCCGATGCCGAGATTGACGTAGTAGCCGTCGCGGAGTTCGAGGGCGATGCGGCGGGCGATGCGTTCGCGTTTTTGGTCTTCGGTCAGCGGCATAAGAAGTTCCGAGTCGGCAGTTTGCAATCGAAAATCAAGATAAAATCACCGGTCTAAAGACCGGTCACTACAACTTCCTCGTGGTACGGCGCTCAATCCGTTTTTCATATTTCGGGCCCTGGAAAATCGCGTCCACGAAAATGCCCTGCGTGTGGACCTGATTGGGGTCGAGCTGGCCTAGTTCCACTAATTCTTCGACTTCGGCGATGACGTAATTCGCGGCGGTGGCCATCATGGGATTGAAGTTGCGCGCCGTTTTGCGATAGATGAGGTTGCCCCAGCGGTCGCCCTTCCACGCTTTGATGAAAGCAAAATCGCCGCGCAGGCCTCGCTCCATGACGTACATGCGGCCATCGAATTCGCGGGTTTCTTTTCCTTCGGCGACCATCGTGCCGTAGCCCGTGGGCGTGTAGAACGCGGGAATTCCGGCGCCACCGGCGCGGAGGCGCTCGGAGAGTGTGCCTTGCGGATTCAGTTCGACCTGCAGTTCGCCGCTCAGGACAAGCTGCTCGAAGAGTTTGTTTTCGCCCGACATAGGTGGAGATCATTTTCTTGACCTGGCGCTGCTGCAAGAGCAAGCCAATGCCGAAATCGTCCACGCCGGCGTTGTTACTGACGATGGTGAGGTCTTTCGTGCCTTTGCGGCGGACGGCGGCGATGAGATTTTCCGGGATGCCGCAGAGGCCGAAGCCGCCCATTAGAATAGTGGCGCCATCGGCGAGCTTCGCGATGGCGGCGTCAACAGAAGCGACGCGTTTATCCATGGATCAGACCTAGCCGATCTTGGAAGATACACAGACTGAAATCTGTGCTACTGGTGCCGGAAGAGAAGTTTACTCCATGTCGAAGTCTTTCAGAAAGCCGCCGAGCAGCCTGGCCAGACTGTAGGGCCGCCTCGCCAGACGGTCAATCCCACGGGACTCCGTTCAGGACAAGCATGCGCCAGGAATGTCGCCAGACTACAAGCTGCGGAGGAGTTTGTAGAGTTCGTTGGCGGCTTCGAAATCGGCTTCGAGCTCGCGGGAGGCCAGGCGTTCGCGAAGATCGTCGAGGCGGCGAGCGAAGAGGTCGAGAGCGGCGGAGAGGACTTCCTGATTGGTGAGAACGATATCGCGCCAAGTGGAATAAGGGCTGCCCGCGAGGCGTAGTGAATCGCGAAGTCCAGGACCGGCGAGAGTGATGGGGAGACCGTTCTCGTCGAGGTGGTCGTAGAGAAATCCGGCGAGGGCGACGGCGGCGAGCTGGGGAAGATGAGAGGCCAAACCCACGGCGTAGTCGTGCTGCGGCGCGCCGAGCCAGAGAGGACGGGCGCCGGTTTTTTCGATAATTTTCACGAAAGCAGAAATGCGCGGATCGCTCTGCACGGAAGATGCGCCGATAAGAGCGTAGGTATTGCCACGAAAAAGATCGGCGTCAGCATGGGCAATGCCGGAGAGTTCGCGGCCCGCCATGGGATGGCCGCCGAGAAAAAGCGGCCCTTTTTCCGCAGGGAAAAGCTCCGCCGCGGCTTGGATGATTCGGGCTTTGGTGCTGCACGCGTCGGTGACGAGCGCGTGAGACGGCGCGTGTCGCGCAATTTCCGGAAGAAGATCGAGCGTCGCAGCAATGGGAAGCGCGATGTAGATCAGGTCGGAATTTTGCAGAGCGGGAATCAGGCCGCCGGAGAAGGCTTGGTCGATGGCCCCGAGAGTTTGCGCTTCGCGGACGACATCGGGGCGGTCCCAGCCAGCGATGTGCATGTCCGCGGTGTATTTGCGCAAGGCCAGCGCGAAGGAGCCGCCGATGAGGCCGGTGCCGAGAATCGTGACCCGGGAGATGAGATGGCCGGGCGGCATGATCACGCGATGCGGCGGCCGATGGCGGGCGCGATGATGCGGAGCTCGGCCATGAGCTGGGCGAAGGAAGCAGGATCAAGGGATTGGGCGCCGTCGGAGAGGGCGCGGTCAGGATCGTTGTGGACTTCGATGAGCAGGCCATCGGCGCCGGCAGCTACGGCGGCGCGGGCCATGGGAGGAACCTTGTCGCGGCGGCCGGTGCCATGGGAAGGATCGGCGAACATCGGAAGATGCGAAAGTTTCTTAATAACGGGAATGGCGGCGATATCGAGCGTGTTGCGCGTGTACGTTTCGAACGTGCGAATGCCTCGCTCGCAGAGCACCACGTTGTAGTTGCCGCCGCTCAAAATGTACTCGGCGCTGAGAAGCAACTCTTCCATGGTGGCGGAGAGGCCGCGCTTGAGAAGCACCGGCTTGCGGACTTCGCCGAGAGCGCGGAGGAGATGGTAGTTCTGCATGTTGCGAGCGCCGACCTGAAACATGTCCACATACTGCATCATCATTTGAATTTGCGAGGGATCCATCACTTCGCTGACAGCAAAAAGGCCGAATTTATCGGCGGCTTCGCGCATGAGCTGGAGGCCCGGCTCGCCCATGCCCTGGAAGGCGTAGGGCGAGGTGCGCGGTTTGAAAGCGCCGCCGCGAAGGATTTTTGCGCCGGCTTTGGCGACGCTTTCCGCTACGGAAAAAATCTGTTCGCGGGATTCGACCGAACAGGGACCGGCGGCAACGACCACTTCGTTTCCGCCGATGCGCACACCGCGCCCGAGATCAATGATGGTGCCTTCGGGCTTGAACTCGCGGCTGGCCAGCTTAAACGGCTGCGTGATGCGCATGACTTCGCGGACGCCTTCAAGCAGCTCGAAGTCACGATGGTCGAAGTCGCGGTGAACGCCGACGGCGCCCAGAACGGTGTGCGATTCGCCGGTGGAGCGGTGGACGTTAAAACCGCTGGCGATGAGGCGATCAATAACGTGCTGGATTTGGGCGTCAGTGGCGCCTTCTTGCATCACGATAACCATAAGAGTTTCCTGTTTCCTTCTGCGATCACATCCGGGTGAAATCCGAAAGCTGCCGGCCTAAAGCCCGGCGCTGCGAATGCCGTTAACTGGGAGACTGCGAAAACCGTTCATTCATTCCCTTCCTTGCTGCGGGCGCCGCCCGGATGCATGGCGTCGCGCTCGGCGGCACGAGCCTCGTCAATAATGCGTTCGAAGAGGCGGCGGATGGCGGCGTCGGTCAGCGGGCCGGGATTGTTGCGCTCGGCGTTCGCAAGCACGTCGTTTTCGCGGTCGGGCTGGTACAGCGGGATCTTGGCCGCTTGCTTGAGCTTGCCGATTTCGAGGGCGCAACGCGAGCGCTCGTTCAAGAGTTCGACGAGTTTCTTGTCGATTTCGTCGATGCGCCGGCGCCAGTCGCTGAGGTTCATGGGCGAGTTCCTCGCCATCGTCGGCTGGAGAAGTTCATGGGGCAACCTCGCGGCGGGAGAGGCCGCGGCGGGCGGCTTGCTTCAGGGCGCGAATGCGATCGCCGAGGGCCGCTGCGGCGGCTTCAATGGATGGCGCTTTTTCAATTTCGGAGACGAGGGCGGAGCCGACGACGGCGGCGTCGGCGAGGCCGCCAAGAACGGAAACATGGCCGGGAAGCGAAATGCCGAAGCCGACCGCAATGGGAAGCTGGGTGACGCTGCGGGCGCGGCGCAAGAGCGCGGGGAGATCGTCGGGAAGCGCTTCTTTTGCGCCGGTGACGCCGGTGCGGGAGATCAGATAGAGAAAACCGGAAGAGCAAGCAGCGATTTTCGCGAGGCGTTCATCGGTGGAAGTGGGCGCGCCGAGGAAGATGGTGTCGAGATGATGTGAGGCGAGGATACGGCGGTAGTCGCCGGATTCTTCCGGAGTAAGATCCGTGACCAGGACGCCGTCCGCGCCGGCAGAGGAGGCGGCAGAAGCGAATTTCTCCAGGGCCATTTGTAGGATGGGATTGTAGTAGCTGAAGAGGACGAGCGGGACTTCGTTGGCTGGCGGGCTTGATCGGCGGATGCGGCGAACAAGATCGAGAACGCCGGCGAGCGTGGCGCCGGATTTCAAGGCGCGTTCGGAAGCGCGCTGGATTGTGGGACCATCTGCCAATGGATCGCTGAAAGGCACACCGAGCTCGATGACGTCTGCGCCGCCTTCGGCGAGGGCCAGTACAAATTTCTCCGTGGCTTCAAGCGAGGGATCACCTGCGGTGATGTAGGCCACGATGCCGAGTTCGCCGGAAGCGCGCAGTTCGGCGAAGCGTTTGGAGATGCGGGTCGAATTGAGAGGCGCGGCAGGCATGTTTGTTTCGAAAGAGATTAGAGCAGGCGGGAGTAAGTGTCCATGTCCTTGTCGCCGCGGCCCGAGAGATTCAGTATGGCGAGGTCGTCCTTGCGCATTTGCGGCAGGCGCTCGATCAGACCGGCGATAGCGTGGGCGGATTCCAGCGCGGGGATGATGCCTTCGGTGCGAGCGAGAAGACGCGCGGCATCGAGTGCCGCCTGATCGGAGACGGCGGAGTATTCGGCGCGGCGCTGATCGGCGAGCCAGGCGTGCTCAGGGCCGATGGCAGGATAGTCGAGGCCGGCGGAAATGGAGTGCGTGGCGGCGATCTGGCCATCCTCGTTCTGCAATACGTAAGTGTAAGTACCCTGGAGGACGCCGGGGCGAGCGCCGGTGAAACCTTGATGCGCGGCGAGGCGCGCAGCATGTTCGCCGAGCTGGCCGCCGCGGCCGCCGGCTTCGATGCCGATCATTTTCACGTCCGCATCGCGGAGAAAATTGTAAAAGAGGCCGATGGCGTTCGAACCGCCTCCGACGCAGGCGAAAAGATGCGTGGGCAGGCGCTTTTCAGCGGCGAGAACCTGCTCGCGGGCTTCGCGGCCGATCACGGACTGAAAATCGCGGACCATCGTTGGATAAGGATGCGCGCCGAGGACGGAGCCGAGAAGATAGTGGGTGGTGCGGACGTTGGTGACCCAGTCGCGCATGGCTTCGTTGATGGCGTCTTTCAGAGTGCGGCTGCCGGAATCGACGCCGACAACCTGGGCGCCGAGCATGCGCATGCGCGCAACGTTCAGCGCCTGGCGCGCCATGTCCTCCGTGCCCATGTAGACGACGCATTCGAGGCCGAGTTGCGCGGCAATGGTGGCGGAGGCGACACCGTGCTGGCCCGCGCCGGTCTCCGCGACGATGCGCGGCTTGCCCATCTTCACGGCGAGCAGGCCCTGGCCGATGGCGTTGTTGATTTTGTGCGCACCCGTGTGGAGGAGATCCTCGCGCTTGAGGTAGATGCGCGGGCCGCCGAGTTTTGCCGTGAGGCGCGAAGCGAATTGCAAAGGCGTGGGGCGGCCAGCGAAATTTTTCAGAAGATCGTGCAACTGGGATTGAAAAGCGGGATCGGCTTTCGCAAGCTCGTAAGCGCGCTCGAGTTCGAAGAGCGGGACCATGAGCGTTTCGGGAACGTAGCGGCCGCCGTAAGGGCCGAAACGTCCCGGCGCCGTCGTGGGTGACTGGAGTATGGAGCTCATGGGTTGTAGAAAATGTCCCGTTTCATTTTATTTCCGCTCCGCGCGGCGGACTTCCTGAATGAATTCGCGGATTCGGCCGTGATCTTTCTTTCCCGGCCTCGATTCCACGCCGCTGGCGACATCCACGGCGTAGGGGCGCACGATGCGCACGGCGGCGGCCACGTTTTCAACCTTCAGGCCGCCTGCAAGAATAATACGGCGGCTCTGCGCGGCGAGCCGCGCAAGGTCCCAATCCGTGGCATGGCCCGTGCCGCCATATTGGCCCGTATGCGCGGCGTCAAACAAGCAGGCAAAAGCGGCCGGGTATTCGTCGAGAGTTGCCAGCGGGAATTCCGCCTCGACGCGAAAGGCTTTGATGACGGGAAGGATGCGGGCGAGTTCGGCAACGGTTTCCGGGGTTTCGTCGCCGTGAAGCTGAGCGGCATCGAGCTTAAGGAACTTGCAGAGCGCGGCGACGCCAGCGGGATCGGCGTTGACGAAAATACCGACGGCTTGGACTTTCTTGGGAAGCCGCGCGCGAATTTTTGCGGCTTCGGCTTCGGTGATGCGGCGCAGGCTCTTCTCATAAAAATTGAAACCGATGAGATTTGCGCCGGCCTCGACGGCGGCGAGGGCGTCCGCCTCGCTGGTGATGCCGCAGATTTTGACCCGCACCATGATGGATTAATCCTTTTTCGGCGCGGCCCCGAGAAGAGCAGCGAGAGCAGCAGAGGGATCGGGAGAGAGCATGAGATGGGTGCCGATGAGAAAGGCGTCGAAACCAGCATCGCGAAGTTTGACGAGATCGTCGTGGGTTTGCAAGCCGGATTCGCTGATGGCGATGCAATTCTCGGGGATACGGCCGATCAATTCGAATGATGTTTCGCGGCGAACGGTGAGCGTTTTCAGGTCGCGATTGTTTACGCCGAGGATGCGGGCGCTGGCGGCGAGAGCGCGGTCGAGTTCTTCCGCGGTGTGGACTTCGACCAGAGGCTCCATGCCTAGTTCGCGGCCCAAGGCGATCAGATCACGGAGGAGCGCGTCAGGAAGCGTGGCGACGATCAGAAGAAAACTATCGGCGTCGTTGGCGCGAGTTTCCCAGACCTGCCACGGGTCGAAGATAAAATCCTTGCGCAGCACAGGGAGCTGAACCGATTTGCGGGCGTCGCGGAGATTTTTGAGCGAGCCACGGAAAAATTCACCTTCGGTGAGAACCGAAAGCGCGGCAGCACCCGCGGATTCGAATTCCTGCGCGAGCGCCACGGGATCGAAAGGATCACGAAGAATCCCGCGGGAGGGCGAAGCGGGTTTGAGTTCAGCGAGGACATTCAGGGCGTCGCGTTCGAACGCCGCGGCAAAATTGCGCAGCGGCATGGCCGCTTTTACGCCATATTTCAACGCGGTCTCCGGCAAAACGCATTTGCGGTGATCCACCTCGGCGCGGCGAGCTTCGAGGATACGGTCGAGGACAGTTCCGGTATTGGCGTGAGCGCTCAAAGGGTTAAATTTGTATGCTAGGGGTGTACGGGGAGAGTGTCAAATGAGGTGGCTGGCAATCGGTGACGGGTGACCGGGAAACGCCGCTTCCATGGTGCGCGGCGGCACGGGAGAAATGATGGGATACAGGGAAGAGTATGGAGCGTTGCTGGAGGCGATCGCGGAGGAAGCGGATGCGATCGCGATGCGGTATTTCCGCGCGGATGAATTGCGGATTGAGAGAAAGAGCGACGGCACGGCGGTAACGCAAGCGGACCGCGCGGTCGAAGAGATGGCACGGGCCAAGGTGGCGGCGAGCGGGCTAACGCTGGATGTTCTGGGCGAAGAGATGGGAGGCGAAAATGCGAAGTCGGCAAATTCTTCGGGACGAGCCCGAATGATCATTGATCCCATCGATGGCACGGAAGAATATTCTCGCGGGATTCCAACGTTCGGCACGCTGATGGGAATTGAATGGAACGGCGAGATTGTGGCGGGGATGGCCAGTGCGCCGGCGCTTGGCGCACGCTGGTGGGCTTACCGCGGCGAAGGAGCGTATCGAGATGGAAAGAGGATTCAAGTTTCGAATGTCGGGAAGCTGAGCGATGCGATGATTTTTACCACCGGCACGGGCCCGAGCAAGGATGGAACGGCGAGAGACAGGCTGCGGCGGCTCGCCGACGCGGCGCGAAGCGGCCGCGCTCTTGGGGGCTTCTGGCAACACATGCTGGTGGCGGAAGGGGCGGTGGAAGTTGCGGTGGACCTGACTTCGAAGCCGTGGGACCTTGCGGCGCTGGGCATTATCGTGGAGGAGGCAGGAGGCCGGTCCACGAATATCAGCGGCGATAAGACGATTTATACAGGACAACTGGTGAGCACGAATGGGGTGATTCACGAAGAGGTTTTGAAGATTCTGCGGTGAGGTGCGAGATGATGTCGTGCTCGCAAAAAGATGGAAGGAACACGGGTGAAAAAAGCCGCTGAATTGAAAATTTTGGCCGAAGAGATCGTGGCCTGCCGGAAGTGTCCGCGGCTGGTGAAGTATCGAGAGAAAGTGGCGCGGGAAAAACGGCGGGCGTTTCGCGAATGGGAATATTGGGGTAAGCCCGTCCCAGGATTTGGAGATGCGCGGGCGCAACTCTTGATTCTCGGACTTGCGCCAGGCGCGCATGGGGCGAACCGCACGGGGCGGATGTTTACGGGAGACCGCTCAGGCGATTTTCTGTATGCCGCACTGCACAAGGCGGGCTTTGCGAGTCAGGCTGCTTCCCTGCACCGCGATGACGGGCTGCGATTGAGAAACACATACATTGCGGCGACGTGCCGGTGCGCGCCACCGGGCAACAAACCTCTGCTTCAGGAAATTGCGAATTGCCGCGGTTACCTCGAGCGCGAGCTGGAAATTCTGAAACCAATAGCGGTCCTGGCGCTGGGGAAGATCGCCTGGGACGGATATCTGGAGATCCTGAAGCGACGCGGCATGATCGCCTCCCGCGCGCTCTACCAGTTTGCGCACGGCGCAGAGGCTGAAGTGGCGGCGGGCGTGCCGCGCTTGTTTGGCGTCTATCACCCGAGTCAGCAAAATACGCAGACGGGCCGCCTGACCCCGGCGATGTATGCCTCCGTCTTGCGGCGTATCCGGCGGTTCCTCCAAAGATAGCTCTTGCGCGCAGTGCGCGCCGCCTGCGAAGGTGCCGGAAAAAGCTGGCGGCTGGGTGGCGGAAAGGTCCGACAGCAGCTGAAGCTGATCCTGGAGAGCGCCCGCAGAACTTCCTCAAGCGTCTTCCTTTTCAAACACTTGCGAAATCGGAACAGAAACGGCCGTGGCGTCATGGGTGCATGGCTAAAGGGTTCAGCTTTCCGCAGGAGGAAACGATGAAGCAAGCAATGATGAAAGTGGCGTGGACTGGGATGGCGATTCTGGCGGCTACTTTTGCGATGAGAATCGCATGTGCCGCGCAGGAACCTGCGCCGGACGCAACGCAGGAAACACCAACACAGACGCCTACACCAACGCCGCATAGGGCGGACGGGGAGCGGCGCGGGTTGCCTCTCGAAACTTATGCTGTGGCGCCGGGGACGAAATTCCTGGTGCGGCTGGAAGATGAGTTGAGCACCAGAGGCACGCGGGAAAATGCCAGGTTCAAAGCGAGAACACTGGAACCGCTGGAGGCGGGCAGCGGAATCTACTTGCCGCCGGGAGCGGAGATTCGCGGGCATGTCAGCCAGGTGGAATCCGCAGGAGTGGCGGGCCGCGCGAAACTCTGGCTGACATTCGATGAGATTCGCACGAAGTTTGGCAGACTGCCGATTGTGGCCGAAGTGGTGAGCGTGCCGGGCGACCATAGCGTGAAATCCGGGCCGACGGAAGAAGGCCTGATTCAGGGCAGAAGCGGCACGCAGCATGATGCGGCGCAGGCCGCCGCGGCAGGCGCGGCGCTGGGAGCAGTGAAAGGCGTGAAGGACAAGGACAAGAAAGAAGCGACCGAAGGCGCTGCGTTGGGGGCGCTCACCGCGTACCTGATGGAGTCCGGGCGTGGCCACGAGCTTAACCTTCCCAAGGGCGCAAAACTTGAATTGGAACTGGAGCGGGCGCTGTATCTCGTGAAGGAATGAGGAGGAGTTTGCTCTTCTGTCGGGCACGAAATGCATCCAACCATTAGGTTAGTGAGACGGTGGAAGTTGAGATTCTTCGGGCCCCGATCAGAATCGGGGCCCTCAGAATGACAATTTTAGCTTTTCTGACAACCAGCTAGTTATTCAATCGGATACCGTTGCGACGGCTGAGGGGTACCCCACCTCCGGGTGTTTTAGGCAAAGAGTTCGGAATTGTTTGAAAATAAAAGAGTTGTGTTTTTGGTGAGCGCAAAAGAGTTCGTAAGAATATGAAAGGAAAGGGTATAGGGGATGGGGAATAGGGGATAGAGGACAGATGATCTCGTTCTTGAAGGTTTGGCACCCCTACCCCCCCATCAAAGATACATGAATATCAAAAGAAAAGACTTACAGGATGAGCATTTTGCATATGATTGATTCTAAAAGATATGTTTATGGTTATTGAGATGCAGAGGCGCTGAGAAGGCGATCCCGAAAAAACGGCAGCAAGACTGTCGCATTGCAAATACAGTTTTCTATAAGATTAATTATACCAAAGGATAGTGGAGAGTCAAGAAAAAGTTGGCATAGGGCTCTTTCTGATGAGTCCGTTAAGTCGCTGGGTAGTACGACCCATTGCCGTCTCGAGATCCTAGGAGCTCGCTTCTGGACCGTGAGGGCGTTCCATAAATTGGATATTCTGGCCTTCCTAAGTATAAGATGCGCTTTTGGCACACCTTAGAGAAGTCCAGAGAACTTGGCAAGCGCGCGGGGGCTTGTTAGAGTCGAAGAGTCCAGCAAAATAGTCAGAAAGTGATTCATCGAGAGCGAGCCGAAGAGAGGCTGAGACCCATGGGGGAAGAGACACGGGCGGCGGTACGGGCGGTCGAGACGCTGGAGAAGAAGGACCGCGTGCTCATCGTCGAAGATGAGGACAACGCGCGAAAGGGTTACGAACAACTGCTGCAGCGGTGGGGATGCGACGTTTTGGGCGTGGGTACGGCGGAAGAAGCGCTGGCGAAGTTCGCGAGCTACCAGCCGGACACGCTGATTGCGGACGTCGAGCTGCCCGGCATGAACGGGCTGGACCTGCTGAAACAGCTTGGACCGGAACTGCACGAGGTGCCGGCGATCATCATTACCGGCAAAGGGAGTGAGGAGCGCGCGGTAGCGGCGATCGAAGCCGGAGCGTTCTGGTATATCGAAAAACCGATGAAGGGACCGGTGTTGCGCGCGCTGCTGGACCGGGCGCTGAGCAAGGCCCGGGACGCGCGGCAACTTGCGGTGTTGCAGCGGCAACTCCGAGAAACCGGAAGACTGGGCGATCTGGTGGGGGCATCGAAAGAGATGCAGGAAGTGATGCGCGTTGTGGAATTGGCGGCGCCGAGTTCGGCGTCGGTGCTGATCACGGGCGAGACAGGATCGGGCAAGGAGATCGTCGCGCGCACCATTCACAAGCTCTCTCCGCGAGCCACAGGACCGTTTATAGCCATCAACTGCTCGGCGATTCCCGAAACATTGATGGAAAGCGAAATCTTCGGCCACGAACGCGGCGCGTTCACCGGGGCGGCAGAGCGGCGCATCGGCTGTTTCGAACTGGCGGACAGCGGGACGCTGCTGCTGGACGAAATCGGCGAGATGCCCGCGCCAACGCAGGCGAAGCTTTTGCGCGTGCTGGAAGACCACAAAGTCCGCCGGCTGGGAAGCAAGAGCGAAACGCCGGTGGACGTGCGGGTACTTGCGGCCACGAACAAAGATCCAGAGCAGGCCGTCGGCAGCGGACAGCTGCGGCAGGATCTTTACTTCCGGCTGAATGTGTTTCACATCCACCTTCCACCGCTGCGCGAACATAAAGATGATATTCCGCTTCTCGATCGAGCACATTCTGAGGGACGTCAACGCGAAGCACGGGAAACACGTGCGAGGGGTTGGCGCGGAAGTCCTGGACATTTTCATGGGGCACACCTGGCCGGGGAATATTCGGGAGCTGCGAAACGTCCTGGAACGCGCGTCGATCATGTGCGACAAAGACTTGATCACGCGCGCGAGCCTCCCGGGAGAATTCGGGAAGAACGCGGCAAAAGGCCCGAGCGATCTTTCAGCGATGAAGTTTCCGGTGGGGACGACGGTGGATGCGATGGAACGCGAGCTGATCCTGCAGACACTGGGAGCGACGGGCAACAACAAAACGCGGGCCGCGGAACTGCTGGGCATCAGCCTGAAGACGCTGCACAACAAATTGAAAGAATACGGCGGCGACCGCGCCGAAACGGAATAGAGACGCAGAATGCAGCTGCGGCTGCGAACAAAACTGACGATGGTGATGACGGGCCTGGTGCTGCTCGTGGCGGCGGTCTTGTCTGGCGTATTTGCGGCGCAACTCCTCGACCAACTCCTGCAGGAAACCAGCAAACGAGTGAACGACCTAGCGGGCCAGGTGTTTCTGCAGGCGCAGCATGCGCTGACGGACGCCGTGGACCAGGGTCTGAGGCCAGCATCCGACGCGCCGCAGGATATCCACGATTACGTGAGGCGCTCGTTTGAGATCAGCCAAGGGCTGCGCACGCAGCTCAAGGCGGCAAAAGACAATCCCCTGATCTACGAAGTGTCGATCACGGACCAGGACAGCATGGTGCTGATTTCCACGGATGAAAATCTCCCGGGAAAGTTTCTGCCTCGGAGACTACCGCTTTCACAATTGGTCCAGCGAAATTTTTTGCATCAAGTCAAGGTGCTGGCCGGGCCCGGGAAACTGTACGAGCTCGATTATCCCTTCAGCAAAGGGGGCCAGCCGTTTGGAGAAGTGCGGGTGGTGCTGTCTTCCGGATTCCTGCTGAATGACATCGCCCCGAGCCTGCGCACGTCAGGAACAATCGTGCTGGTGGCGCTGGTAATCTCGACGCTACTAGCGGCGTTGGTGAGCGGCGCGGCGCTCGCGCCCCTGCGCGACATCTCCGCGCAACTGGACCGCATTTCCGCAGGGCAATACGACGCGCCTTCTCCGGACGTGAAGGGATTCGGAGGGAGCGGCGACGAACTGGGCGCGGTAAGCCGGAAGATATCGCAAGTGGGGCAGCAATTGCGCGGTGTGCATGAAATCTTCAGCACCATGCGCGAAAACATGAATTCCGTAATGGCCGGACTGGAAGACGGGCTTCTTCTCTTTACCCGCGACGCCCGCGCCGTCATGGTAAGTCCGGCCGCGGAGAAATTTCTTGGCGCGCCCGCGGGACACTTCCTGGGACGGCGCGTGACGGAAATTTTTCCGCCGGGTCATCCGCTGAGAGAGGCGCTGCATATTGAGAGCGATGAGCTGAGTGAAGTGGCGGCGGAAACCGAACTGGAAACGAGTGACGGGCCAATGCGGGTGAGCGTGAGCGTACAGGCGATCCAGGAAGACGGGGAGCGCATGGGAGCGCTGGTGACACTGCGCGATCTCGATTCGCTGGAAAGCATCAATACCCAGCTTCAGGTGAGCGAACGATTGGCGGCTCTGGGCCGCATCACGGCGGGCGTGGCGCACGAAGTGAAAAATCCGCTGAACTCGATGAGGTTGTGGCTGGAAAACCTGAAGGAATCGCTTCCCGCGGATCAAGATGGAGCGGCGCAACAAGCCGTGCAGGTGCTGGACAAAGAGATCGACCGGCTGGACGCGGTGGTCAAGCGGTTCCTGGATTTTACGCGGCCGATGGATATCCGGCTGGAAGCGACGCAGCTTGCGGATCTGCTGAAGGAAGTTCTGGAGATCGCTCAGCCACAATTGCGGAAGTCCAATATCCAGGTGGCGCAACTTCTGCCGATCGACGTCCCGGAAGTGTACGTGGACCGCGCGCTGCTCAAGCAGGCGGTGCTGAATCTGGTGCTGAACGCGGCGGAAGCCATGCCCAACGGCGGGCAATTGAGGCTGGTGCTGAGCCGCCGGGGAGAAATGGCGGAGATCACGGTGGGCGACACGGGCAAAGGCATCGCGCCGGAAAACCGGCAGAAAATTTTCCAGTTGTTTTTCACCACGCGCCCAGGAGGGAGCGGGATCGGACTGGCGAGCACGTTCCGAATTGTGCAGCTTCACAACGGTTCGATAGACTTTACATCGGAGGTCGGCCGGGGCACGACGTTTCGAATCGAACTTCCCCTCGCGGCCTGAACATGACGGCACATCCTGCCCGGTCCCATGCTGAATCGCCGCGCCGACTTGTCCGTTGGGGATTTGTCTTTCTGGGTTGCGCCACGATTACGCTGAGCGGATGCAGTGCGAGAAGAAGGCCGGCGATTCCCTGGGCCACGGCCATTGAGGTAAGACCGGAAATCCCGACGCAAACTGAAAGTGCGGGAAGGGCGCCCGAGAACGCGCTTCCCGACTTGTGGCCCGATTTTCCGGATGAACCTCCCCGGTTGATCACGGTACGGGGCGGGCCGGCGCGGCCACACGTCAGCATGCCGCCTCCTTCGGCGGCCGACGTTGAGAAACCGGAACCGCCGTTGATTGCACCTCAATTCTCGGCGGAAGAGGGAGCTCTTGCGGAAGAAGGAGCGAAGCAGAGCATCGCCATCGCGGAGAAAAATCTCGAGGCCGTGCGGGGAAGGAGCCTGAACGCCTCGCAAGCTGATCTGGCCTCCAAAATCAGAGGCTTCCTCAAAGACGCGAGGGAGGCAGCGCAGGCCGGGGATTGGATGGGCGCGCGAGGCCTGGCCAAGAAGGCGCAGGTACTGTCCGAAGAACTCGTTGGATCTCTTTAGTCCGTTCATCAGCTCAAATTTCCTCAAGAACATTTCAATTTGAAAAGGTCAGGCCGATGGAAGCTGCGGGTCGCGCATGAAGCGTGCGTCGAGATGAGATAAGATGAGCCCATGAAGAAGTTCGATGTGGCTATAGCCGGCGGCGGAGTGATCGGCGGAGCTATCGCGATGGAACTGGCCCGCGTGGGATTGCGCGTGGGCCTTTTTGACAAGCAACAGCCCGGCATGGAAGCGTCGTGGGCCAGCGCGGGAATTCTCTCCCCGGCGCCAGAAAATCCCGGGATGATCCCGATGGTGGAGCTGGGAAAGACAAGTTTGTCTCTCTACCCCGATTTCGTCGCGCTGGTTGAGGAAATTTCAGAAAAGAGCACCGGATTTCGCCCGAAAGGGACACTTGAGGCTCTGTTTTCGCATGACACGAAGGAGCAACTGAGCACGATCATAGCGCTGCATCACGGTTTGGGTCTGCGAGCGGAGCCGTTGCGCGTCGAAGATGCGCGCCAACTCGAACCAGCGCTGAGCGAAGAAGTGGAAGCGGCGGTGCTCAGACCGGATGAAGGCTCGGTGGATAACCGCGCGCTGACCAATGCCGTGCTGGAAGCGGCAGAACGCAGCGGCGCCGAGATTGTTTCCGGAAACGGCGCCAAGGCGATTTGGCGCCAGGGTGATCGCTGCGCGGGATTGGTTCTGCAAAACGAAAAAATCGAAGCTAAATGGACGGTGATTGCGGCCGGGTGTTATTCCGCAGGGATTGAGGGAATTGCGGCCTATGCGCCGGTGAGACCGGCAAAAGGACAGATGGCGGCGCTGCGCTCCGCAGATGTGGAGATACAGCGCGTGCTGTGGTCGGAGAAGATTTACCTTGTACCGCGAAATGATGGACGAATCGTCGCGGGAGCAACCGTCGAGTACGTGGGTTTCGAGAAGGGCACGACAGCAGGCGGCATGGAGAAAATATTATCGGCAGCCATCGCGCTCGCACCGGGCCTTGCGAACGCACACATTGAGGAAAGCTGGGCAGGTCTTCGTCCGGACACGCCGGATCACCTGCCGATCCTGGGTCCGACGGAGATGGATGGCCTGGTGATGGCCACCGGGCATTTTCGAAGCGGCATCCTGCTAACACCGATCACCGCGCGCTTGGTGCGGGAATGGATCACGGAACAGCGCGTCAGCGTGGAGTGGGATCGCTTCAGCCCGCAACGCTTCCGATCCGCGGCAACCGATGCTGCGCAGCACGCGCCAGCCTGAATTTTATAAACCTGAAATCCGAAGTTGAGGCGAAGGAAGGGCAAAGTGAGTGGTGACTTGTGACTGGGGACTGGTGCAAACCCATTTACTTGTTGCTACTGGCACGCGGGCGGCGCCGTCAGGGTTGGCTGGCGGTTTGACGCGCAGGGTAACGAAGACTAGGCTGTACGAAAAGCAAGGAGAACCGCATGGCGAAGCTGGCGCTGATCTATGGAATGAGGCTGTTGCCGGAGGAAGATCTGAGCGAAGTGAAGGACGCGACGGTGGTGCTCAAGAATGGGAAGACGGCGCGCGTGACGATGCACTTGATCGAAGGCAGCAAGGAAGAGATCGAAACGACGCTGCGGCAGTCGATCGAGGCGTTTTTTGAGATGTACCCGGAGATTTGAAGAGTTTTAGGTTGTGAGCTTTAAGTTTTTTTATGGCCGGTTATCAAGCGTGCGCGAAGAAACCTGTGGCTCCCCGGTTCCTTCAAGCGCGGTGGCAGTCATGCTCACTGAAAATTGAGAACTACGGACTGAAGACTGAATCAGCGATTGCCGAAGTTTTCCGGGTCGGCGCCGGGATCGCCGAGATTGTCATTGATGAGAACGGTGGACTGGCCGGTCAGTTCGAAGCGCTTCCGGCATTTGTAACACGCCACCAGATCATCAAGCCGAACCATGTACGAAGTGGCCTTGGCAAACTTTCTCTTGTCCTCTTCGCCAACGCCGCGCGGCAACTCTTTTTTCTTGCGGCAGACCTTCCAGCGCACGGGAGCTTCGAATTCTCCGCGGCAGCTCGGGCAGACGAGTTTAACTTTTCGGATCTCTTCCTTTTCGGTATAAAAGGCGCGTTCGTCCATGGTTATGTGGCGGGAGTACGCACCGCTTCCTCAATTGTAACAAATTCTAAGCCCAGGTCACGCCAACGCGGGAGCCAGTGTTCGAGAGCGGCAAGCGTGTGCCTACGATCGCCGTTGAGTTGGCGGTGGGCGCCGTCGTGCAAGCACAAAACGTCGCCGTTCGCACGAGCAGGGGAGTCGGAGCCATTTCCCGCGCGCCGCTGAACGTGCATGGCAATCGGCCGCAGGCGCGGGATCAGCCATTCCGCCGGTTTCTCCCGCCAATCCCCAGGAATCAGCGTCCACATAGCCGTCTGATAGCCTAGCTTTTGAGCGGCTGGAATGACCCAGGGATTTCGCATGCCGAAGGGAGGGCGGAACCACTTCGGCGCAGCGCCCGTCACATCGGATATGGCCTCGTGACAATGGCGCAATTCCAGCCGGATCAGTGGGGGGGTGAGCCAGAAAAGGTTCGGATGCGTTTCCGTGTGGTTACCGATGAGATGTCCGCGGGCGGCGGTTTCTTTCACCAGTTCAGTGCATTCGCGGACGAAGCGGCCGATCAGGAAAAATGTCGCCTTTGCATTGTAGCGATCGAGCAGATCAAGCAACTTAGGCGTGATGGCTGGATTCGGACCATCGTCAAACGTGATCGCCAGCTTGCGCGGTGAGTTTGTCCGGCAGATCGCCGGGCCGAAAAGTTGCGCACGCGGATAAGCCGCGCCGTAGGCGGTGACTCCCGCGGAAGCTAAAACCAGAGCGGCGGGGGCTTCGATGAGCCAGGGATTCACACCAACATTGTCGCATGCAAAAAGGGACAGCGCAGCAGCCAGGGGTGCACAAGGGCAATGGCACAGCGGGCCGCAAGGAAAGAATTATTCAGGTTTGCGGAGCGATTGCAGATCGATTCCCAGTTGCTGGCACTTCTTATAGAGGTGGCTACGTTCCAGACCCAGCGCACGCGCCACGTTCGTCATGTGAAAATTGTGCCTGCGGATCTCAGCCAGCAGCACTTCCCTTTCGAACGCTTCCGTGCGCTCGGCCAGCGTGCCCGACGGGGAGCCAAAGGAGGTTAAGGACGTAGAAGAGGGAGAGGATACAGAATCGGGAAGGACGGAACGAACGTCGGAGGCGGACACGGAGTCCGCGGCAGCAAGAAGGACCAGCCGCTCGACAACATTGCGCAATTCGCGGACATTGCCCGGCCAGCCATATTTACGGAGTTCGGCAATGGCGTCTTCGTTGAAATGCTTTTCTTTCCAGCTATTTTGCGCCGCGACCTGCCGCGCAAAATGCGCAACCAGGCCGGGAAAATCCTCGGGCCGGTCGCGCAACGGCGGCAGCGTCAGTGGAAAAACATAAATGCGATGGAAGAGATCGCGGCGGAAAGCGTTCTGCTTCACCAGGTCTTCTAAATTCCGATGCGTGGCGACCACCACCCGCACATCCACCTGAATGGGCTTGTCGCCCCCAACACGCTCGACCTCGCCCTCTTCAAGCACCCGCAATAACTTTGCCTGCATGGTCACGGGCATATCGCCAATCTCATCCAGGAAGAGGGTTCCGCCGTCAGCCTGTTCAAATTTGCCGAGGTGCTTGATTGCGGCGCCGGTGAAGGCGCCCTTTTCATGGCCGAAGAGTTCGGATTCGATCAATTCCGCGGGAACGGCCGCACAGTTCAGCGTGACGAAGGCATTCTCCCGCCGCGGCGACTTTTCGTGGATGGCGCGCGCGACGAGCTCCTTGCCCGTCCCCGTTTCGCCGAGAATACAGACGCGCGTCTCGCTCGCGGCGACACGATCGATCTGGGCGATTAATTTCTTCATCGCCGGGCCGGAGCCGACCAGCTCATGTTTCCCGAGGCGGTGGCGAAGTTCGCGGTTTTCATCTTCCAGGCGTGATAGCCGCAGCGCGTTTTCCACGGTGAGCAGCAGTTTGTCGGTGGAGAGCGGCTTCTCCAGGAAGTCGAGCGCTCCGAGCTTGGTGGCCTTCACCGCCATTTCAATATTTGCTTGACCGGAAATGAGGATGATCGGCGTCTTTACTCCGGTTTTCTTCAGATCTTCGAGCAGCTCCAGACCGCTTTTGCCGGGCATCACCACATCAGAAAAAATCAGATCGAACGATTCGGTGCGCAGGAGCTCGACGGCGCGAGCCGCATTGTCGCAAACAGTGGCGTCATGCCCCGCCAGGCGGAAGGCTCGGGAAAGCGATGCCAGAGTGTTTGGATCGTCGTCGACGAGGAGCAGATGAGCTTTGCGGAACAAGCGCCGGTCCTTTGTAAATCGCTAATCAGAAGCAGCAGCGAGGGTCGGCGGCGTGCCTTTGGATTCCGGCGGCGCTTCCTGCGCAAGAGCCGGATGGCCGGTTTGGCGCAGCGGCAGATCGATGCGAAAAGTTGTGCCGCGGCCCTCGTCACTCGTGGCGAAAATGGAGCCGTGATGGTCGCTGACCACCGATTGCACGATGGCGAGACCAAGACCGGTCCCTTGCGACTTCGTCGTGTAGTATGGCGTGAACAACCGCGAGCACTCTTCCGGCGTCAGGCCTTTCCCCGTGTCGGCAACTTCGATGCGCACGCCGCCATCGTGCTGCGCGGTCCGCAGCGCCAGCATCCCGCCGGCGGGCATCGCATCCAGGGCATTCAACACCAAATTTTGAAACGCGCGGTGGAGCAAATCGGGATCCGCATTGATTTCCGGGAGCGGATCGGTCAGGAAAAATTCCGTGGTGATGGTCGGTTTGCCGACGGCGTTGAATTGGGGCTCGAAGAGGCGCACGGCGTTGCGCAGGCATTCGTTGACGTTCACGCGAACGAATTGAGGTGCGGGCATTTTTGAGAAATCGCTGAACCGGCCGACAATCGTATTGAGATTGGCAAGTTCCGTTTCAGGGTCGCCGTGGATTCGTGAAAGACTTCCAGGAACTGCTTGGCGTCAAGTTGACGGGCCTTCTGCAGATTCTCGACGGTAATCTGCATGGGAAAGAGCGGATTGCGCAGCTCGTGAGCGAGGCGCCGCGCTAGTTCGCGCCAAGCGGCGACGCGTTCGGTTTGGACCAAGCGCTCCTTCTGGGCCGCGAGGGTTTGTGTCATGTTGTTGAAGGCTTTGGCAAGCTGGCCGATTTCGTCGCTCCCGCGCACTTCAATGTGGGTGTCCCATCTCCCACCGGCAACTTCACGCGCTCCCTCAGCAAGGTCTTGCACGGGCTTGGTGATTCGCGCGGAGATCCGAGGGCCATCAAGAGTCCGACGAACAGCGCGGCCCCGCCCACCGCCGCGGCAATTTTCACAATCTTGTTCGTGAGCAAAACCAGCTCGCGGCGCGAGCTCCCCACAAGAAAAATGCCGAGCAGCTCATTGTTCCGTCCGGTCAGCGGGATGGCATGAAAGGTTTCAGCATCCGCCGGATCCTGGGACCAATCCATGGTGCGCACGAGGGGGTGCGGCTGTTTTTGAATTTGCTCGACAAGCGGAGCAAAACGATCCGGCTGTTCCACATCGCCTTTCGCAGAAAGGAGCGCTGTGGGTACAAACACCGGCTCGAGATTGGTGTAAATGAGGGCACGCATTCCGGCCGGCAAGACGAGCGATTCCAGGAATTTCTTGTCGAGCCGCCGTCCCCCGACAATGTAAAACGGCTTGGGAACGTTTGGCTGGGTGCGAACGACGGTCAATGACAGCGCCACTTCCGCGGGAAGTTCCTCGCGCTTCAGGAAAGCCGGAGTGTCATTCCAACCGGTGGCCGCAAGGAGCCAGTCGTTCTTATATCCGACTCGCGCGGGATATTGCGCCGAAGAAATCAAGGTTCCGTCGGAATTCACGAATTCGACAAAGTCCAGCCCATGATCTTGCGCGGCGCCGTTGGCATCACGCACATAAAGGGACTGGTCGGCATTGGGGCGTTCGAGGTCAATCGCCATGCGCAGCGTCACTTCGGCATTGGTTATGTTTTCCACCTGGCGAGCGATTTCTTCACCGCGCTGTGCAAATTCCTTATCGAATTGCGCCACAAGCGCTTCGGTGCGCTGTGCGTCCAGCTCTTCAAACGCCGCGCGAGTGTAGTGCGTCACCCCGTAGGCCACCACGGAAACGGAAGCAAAAATCGTGAGCAGTACGGTCAATAGCAATTTCGTCCGGAAGCTCATGGATTGGCTCCAGGGGCTTTGGCAGGGGCCGGAGCCGCCGCAGAGTGCGTTCCCTCCAAAGCGCCGGGCTGAGCCGGAGCAGATTCTGAAAGATCGAGCCACACACCCGCAATATGCGAGGAAGCGCGGCCACGCGGACGAGGAGAAAACAAATTTTGCTTGGCGGACACGGGGATACGGGTTGATGATAGCACGGCTGCAAGAAATGGAATGTGTGCCCCACGGGGCCTTGCCCAGGCTAGGCAATAAAATGCTTCCCGGAACGAAACTTTTTCATGCCGGAGGGAGTAAATAGCCATAGCGAGCAGATATCCACGGCGAAACGAATTGCCAGGGTCAGCCGTCCATGTAAGGGGCCAGGTATTCCAAGAGAAAATCCGTCTTCAGGAGCAACCGTAATGAAGCCCATGTCAATCCGACTGAATGTATTGCTGTGGCTAGGTTTGGCGGCACTCACCTCCCTGACCGCCATGCCGGCGAAGGCGCCCGCGCAAGCTGCCGCAGACCAGGTTCCCCAAGGTCCTACCAAGCTCCTGCGCTTCGCCGATATTTCAAAAGACAGAGTGGTCTTCGCCTATGCGGGGGACCTATGGATTGCCTCGCGCGAAGGCGGCGCGGCGCGGCGGCTGACGTCTCACGTGGGCGACGAGCTCTATCCAAAATTTTCTCCCGATGGAAAATGGATCGCCTTCACCGGCGAGTATGACGGCAACCCGGACGTCTATGTCATCTCCGCCGAAGGCGGCGAGCCCAGGCGGCTGACTTCTCACCCATCCAACGATATCGTTCTCGGATGGACGCCTGATGGCAAGAACATCCTCTTCCGCTCCGATCGCTTCAGCGCGCCGCCAAGCCGCTATACCAAGCTCTTTCTCGTTTCTCCTCAAGGCGGCACGCCGACGCCGCTTCCCGTTCCCCGCGGCGACCTGACGACTTTTTCTCCCGACGGCAACAAGATCGCCTACCTTGAAACTTCGCAGGAGTTCCGTACCTGGAAGCGGTACCACGGCGGTTGGAACCTTCCGATTGCCATTTACGACCTCAAGAAAAATACTTACGAAGAGCTGCCGAAATCCAGTGGCATGGACATGTTCCCCATGTGGCATGGCAACACCATCTATTTCATCAGTGACCGCGACGGCGTGATGAACCTCTACAGCTACGACTTGGGCTCGAAGCAAACGAAGAAGCTCACCGATTACAAGGAGTACGACATCAAGTGGCCGAGCCTCGGCCCCGATGCGATCGTCTATGAGAACGGCGGCCTGCTCTACGAATACAATCTGGAGAACGGCAAGACGCGCAACCTCCCCATCGTGGTTCATGCGGAAGACATCGAGGCAAGGCCGGAATTCAAGAACGTCGCGCAGAATATCGGCAGTTTCGCGCTGTCGCCTTCGGGCGCCCGCGCCGTCCTGGAAGCTCGCGGCAACGTCTTCACCGTGCCTGCCGAACACGGCAGCATTCGCACTTTAACAACCGAACACTCCAGCATTCATGAGCTGAATCCCGTCTGGTCTCCCGACGGCAAGTGGATCGCCTATCTTTCCGACAAGACCGGCGAATACGAGCTCTACACGCGCCCTCAGATGGGCGGCGAGGAAATGCGCATCACCACCGATGGCGGAATCTACCGCTATGGTCCGGTGTGGTCGCCGGACAGCAAGAAACTGCTGTACTGGGACAAGTTGCACCAGTTGTGGTTCGTCAACGTGGACGAAAAGAAACCGGTCTTGGTGGACAAGGGTGAGTACAACGACATCTCGGACGGAAGCTGGTCGCCGGACAGTTTGTGGATCGCGTATTCAAAGACGCATCGCCGCGGCGCCAGCGATGTCTTCCTGTATTCCCTAAACGCGAAGCAGATCACCCGAGTGTCCGCCGGCTTCTACAACGACGGCAACCCGTCCTTCGATACCGATGGAAAGTATCTTTACTTCATTTCGACGCGCTATTTTTACCCGAGCATCGGCCAGCTCGACCAGCGCTACAACTACTACACGACCGACGGCGTCTTTGCCCTCACGCTGAAGGCCGATGAGGCGTCTCCCTTCAAACCCCAGAGCGACGAGGAAAAGGCCGCCGACGAAAAGAAGGATGAGAAGAAAGACGACAAAAAAGCTGCGGGTGCAAAATCGAACGAAAAAAAGCCAGAAGAACAGAAAGAGGAAAAGAAAGAAGAAAAGAAGGAAGAGGCCGTCAAGCCCATTCAGATTGACCTGAACGGGATCGCCAACCGCGTCGTCCCCGTTCCCGTGGAACCGGGGATCCTCAGCGGCCTCGCGGCGCGCAAAGACAAGTTCTTCTACATTGCAACGCCGCAAGAGGCCAGGCAATTCGGCACAAACGACCGGAAGCCCAAGAATGTCCTTCACGTTTACGACGTGACCAAGCGTGAAGACAAAGTGCTCCTCGAGGGCATCGATGGGTACGACATCGACAAGGAAGGCAAGAAAGTCATCTACAAGGCCGGGCCGGTCTACGGTATCGTCGAAGCCATTCCCGGCAAAGCCAAAGTCGGCGAAGGTAAATTGAATCTCAGCGAGCTGCAAGTGCTGGTCGATCCCCGCGAGGAATGGCGCCAAGTCTTCCGGGAATCCTGGAGGATCGAGCGTGACTTTTACTGGGATCCCAACATGACCGGCCACAACTGGAAGAAGATCGGCGAGCGTTATGAAGCACTTCTTGCCATGGGTGGCCCACCGTAGCGATTTGAATTACTTGATCGGAGAAATGATCGCCGAGCTGAGCACTTCGCACACCTATGTGGGCGGTGGCGATCAGCCCACGAAGCCGCACGTCAGCGTCGGCCTGCTCGGCGCTGATTTCGAACCCGATGGCGGCTACTATCGCATCACGAAAATTTATCCGGGCGAAAACTGGAACGACGCCACGCGTTCGCCGTTAACGGAACCCGGCCTCAAGGTGAAGGCAGGCGATTATTTGATTTCCGTGGACGGCCAGGAGGCGCGTTCAAATCAAGACGTCTACTCTTACTTCCAGGCCCTGGCGGGCAAGCTTGTCAGCCTGAAGATCAACAGCAAACCGAGCGCTGAAGGCGCCTGGGAAATCACCGTAAAGCCCACCGGCAATGAAGCCGGCGTGCGCTATCTCGATTGGATCGCCACGAACCGCCGCAAGGTCGAAGAGGCCACGGGCGGCCGTATCGGTTACATGCACGTGCCGGACACCACCATTCCCGGCATCATCGCATTTGACAAGCAGTTCACGGCGCAACTCGATAAGGACGGCATCATCGTCGACGAGCGCGACAACTCCGGCGGCCAAATCCCCGACTTCTATACCGAAAAACTGAAGCGACAATTGCTCGCCCTGGTTGCGCCGCGCGATACGAAGGACATTCCCTGGCCTCCCGTGGCCATCTACGGGCCGAAAGTGATGATCGTCAACGAACTCGCCGGCTCGGGCGGCGACGCGTTTCCGTGGTTTTTTCATCGGGAAAAAATTGGCCCCATCGTCGGCACTCGCACTTGGGGCGGGCTCGTAGGCATCGGCAACGTGCAGCCGCTCCGCGACGGCGGCTTCGTCACCGCGCCCGGGTTCGGCTTCTGGAGCACGGACAATGGCGGCGAATGGGTCGTCGAACAGCACGGCGTTGACCCTGACTACGTTGTGGCGCAGCGGCCCGATCTCGTGGTCAGCGGTCACGATCCGCAACTCGAGAAGGCCATCGAACTGGCCAAGGAAGCCCTGAAGAACTACAAGGGGATTCCTCCGCGGCCGAAATATCCGGTGGCTAAGCAGTAAGAACCCATCGAGACCTGAACTCATCTATAAGAACGCGAAGGGCCGGTGATGAGCCAGCCCTTTTGTTTTGCGTGCGACGTTACAGATGCAATTTGCAGAGCGTGCGCTAAACACCTTACCCGGTTAAATCTTTTCACCGCTAGCCGGGTGGCGCGGTGTGCGCCGCTGGCGGAGAAATGATCTTTGGCCGATCTGGTCAAGCGCGGCGGTGCTTGCCTTCCGGCTCATGATCCTTCCTCCTTTCCAGCGCCGCATCCCGAGCCACCCACAGGGGTTTTGGCTAGCGGAGCCCGGTAGCACAGGCGGAACCTGTCCCGCGCTTCGCGGGACCCCGTGCAAATCCTGCATCACGGCCTTCGAGAAGACCGTTTCTGGGCCATTGCTGTCACCGGCGGATCATCCGCGCCGGCGTCCGCCGAACCGCTGCTTACACTGGAGAAAGCCGAGCGCAGCACATCATTCGCGAAGAAATTCTTCCCGTCGATCGGCACCATCATGATCTGCAGCTTGTCGGAGAGCCGTTCCGCGATGATTTTCTGGATGAGCATCGGGTTCTGCTTCAGCACCGAAGCCTCGAACTTCATCCGCTCGGCATCGGCAGCGGCCGTCACGCGGATGCGGCCGGCGTCGGCGTCGGCGGTTACTCGAATCCGGTTGGCTTCCGCATCGGCAAGATTTTTCTGGCGCTCGATTTCCGCCTTGCTGTCAATGATCTTGGCCTGTGCCGCGGCTTGGGCGTTCTGCAAGGTCGCTTCCTTGCGCGCTTCCGCTTCGAGCTTGCTCTGCTCGATCTGTTTCTGCTTCAACGGCAGCGTGTATTGCATGGCATCGGCTTCGGCTTTGGCCTGCAACACGCGGACCTGGGCCTGCGCTTCGGCCTGCTTGACGTCGCGGGCCTTCTGCGCGTCTGCTTCCAGTTCGGCGATGCGCACCTGCTTCTGCTTGATCTCCTGCTCGGTTCCCAGACGTTCGTTCTCCTGCTCTTTCAGCATTAGCCCTTCAAGTCCTTGGGCGTATTCCGCCGGGAGCCGCAGATCGCGCAGCAGCACTTCCCGGACGATGATTCCGTCACTCGCCAGCCGCGCGGTAATCGCTTCCGCGGCCTTGATGCGCAACTCTTCCCGCTTGGTGGCAAAGATTTCACGCGTTAAATAGTTTGGCGCCAACTGCCGGTAGATAGTGGAAACGACGGGGGCTACGACCTGTTCGCCGACGGGTTGCGGCAAATTGGTGTGAATCGAATCCAGCCGCTTGGGATCCAGCCGGTAGCGCACGGAAACCGCCAGGCCGATGTTCAGTCCTTCCCGCGCCTGCACGGAGAGCACTTCACCCTTTTGCTTCTGATTTTCGGATGCCAGCGTCGAGTACACCTGTTCGCGCGTGTCGTAGATCGCCACGGAATCGACCATCGGCGTAATCAGGTGCACTCCGGAGTACAAAGTACCGGGGCGCGCGCCCCAGATTTGGCTGACGCGCACGCCGGCCGCTCCATCGGGAATCACCACGATGCTCTCCGTGATCAAGATTGCCAGGCCGCCCGCAATCGCCAGTTGCAGTGCCAGCCGCCAGCGCACCGGCCCGAAAGGGCGGCGGGCCAGCGCTCCCACCTCCGAAGCTGCTTCTCCCGCCCTATCGCGTCGCAGCAGCCGGCGAAGCTGCTCGGAAAGAAAAATGTCATAGGCGACCAGAGCTCCCGCGCTTCCGAATAGCCCGGCTCCCAGAATCATCAGAAAATATTTCAATGCCAGCATCGAGTTACTCCCTTTTTTTCATTTCCCGGGCGCTGCGCTGGAGCGGTGACCGCCTGCTCCGCCGCTCGCGTTGGACCGGGCAAACCCAGTAGCACAGGCTTTCGGCTGTGCGCGCCGGCCCCGGCACGCTTAGCGACTCGTGGAAAACACTCTCGCCACTCCCGCAACACCGCGCACCAACCCCGCGTTCAAAGGAATTCGCCGCGCCGTGGCGGGCCGCATCATCAGAAAAGCCCCGCGGAGCAGGAGCCAATGAAGAGCGGCGGCGATGGCGGCCGCAAACATCGTGGCAATCACGAGCGTGGCAAAGTGCAGCATGGCAATCATGGCGTGCCTCCTGTCTTGCGACTTCGGCTATCGCACTGCCAGGACCAATTCCATTGCATTGAAAGGAAAAGGCTTACAAAATTAAGCCGCAAGCGCTTCTGTGTCGGCCCGTACACGCCGTGGACGCTGGGACGCGCAAAATCTTCCAGCCGTTTGGCGGAAAGACGAATCGGGGGTAGTGTAGAGAAGAAGGCAGCCTGCGGAGAGCCGCTCGCAAAATGACGCCACGACCAGGACTCAAAATCGGAAGGATTCTAGGAATCCCGATCTATGTGCACCCGAGCTGGGTAATTATTTTTGCCCTCATCACTTTCTCGCTGGCCATCCAATTCGCCCAGCTCCATCCGCAATGGAGCACCGCACAACATTGGACCCTGGGCATTCTGACGAGCGTTCTTTTTTTTGGCTCCGTGGTCTTCCATGAGCTGTCCCACAGCGTTATCGCGCAGCACTACAAGATACGCGTCGTCTCCATCACCTTGTTCATCTTCGGCGGCGTGGCTCGCATCGGCCGCGATCCATCGAAGGCCATTCAGGAATTCAACATCGCCATTGCGGGACCATTGGCCAGCGGCTTTCTTGCCGGGGCCTTCTTCGGTTTGACGGTCGTTTTCCCCGACAGCCAGATGGTGGGGGCGCTCGCCAAATGGCTCTGGCAAACGAATGCGGGCCTGGCGCTCTTCAATCTTCTGCCCGGTTTCCCGCTTGATGGGGGAAGGATTTTCCGCGCGATCGTCTGGGGATTTACAAAGGATTTCTCCAAGGCCACGCGCATCGCCGCAGGATCCGGGAAGCTGGTGGCCTACACCATGATCCTCTTTGGGGCGGGAATCGCCTTTAAGGGTTATTTCACGCAGGGAATCTGGATCGCGTTTATCGGCTGGTTCCTTCTGAATGCTGCGCAGGAAAGCGTCGCGCAAGTTGCCATCCGCGAATCGCTTGCTGGCCTGAGCGCCGCCGACGTCATGAGCCACGAAGTCCCCACCGTGGACGGAAATCTCTCGCTCGAGGAATACAGCGCTGAAGTGCTCCGCACCGGCCGTCGTTGCCATCTCGTCCTAAGCAACGGCCGCCTCGTCGGCATGATGAACGTCCACATGCTGAACGCCGTCCCGCGTGAAGAATGGGTGCACAACTCCGTCCAGGCGGCCATGATTCCGCGGGACAAGATACTGTGGGCCGCTCCGGAAGAGCCCCTGATGCGTCTGCTCGAACGGCTCTTGAGCGCGGATATCAATCAAATGCCGGTTGTCAGCGGCTCGGGTGACGGCGCCGTCCAAATCGTCGGAATGATTACCCGCGATTCCATTCTTCGCGTCATCCAAACCCGCAGCGAGCTCGGGTCGCTCGCCGCCGGCAGGTAAGCCCTCCCCTCTCGCTCACAGTCCCACTTTTCGCTGGAATGAATCGCTTGAAAAATCCCCGTTCAATCCGCCACTGCTGGTTGTCTTGCGATGGAGGCGCTATCTGCCTCGCCTCTTTGCCGTGACTCCAGCATGACGCGTACCCCGTGCCGCGGCCGAAGCGTGATGGACGGCAGCGGCACAACAGGATGGCCGGCCACCAGCCGGAACCGAAACTTCTGCGCAATCGTCGCCAATACCAGCACCGCTTCCATCAATGCAAATGTATTCCCGATGCACTGGCGCGGCCCGCCCCCAAATGGAAAATAGGCAAATCTCGGCAGCCGCTTCAGCAAATCCCCTTCCCAGCGTTCCGGCCGAAATTCCTCCGGCGCGTCATACCATCGCGGGTCGCGGTGCACCACCCACTGCGCCATGGCTACGCCCATTCCCTTTCTTACCGGGTAACCCCCAATTTCATGATCCTCCACCGCTAGGCGGGCCATGCCCCACGCCGGCGGATAAAGCCGCAACGATTCGTTGATTACATTTGCCGTGTAGGGCAGCTTCGGCAGGCTTTCGAGAGAAGGCGCGCGGCCTCCGAGAGCTGTGTCCAACTCCCGGTGCAGCTTTGCTTCCACGCCGGGATTCTGCGCCAGCAGCCACCATGCCCAGGAAAGCGTATTGGCCGTGGTTTCGTGCCCCGCCAGGAACAGTGTTATGGCTTCGTCACGAAGCTGCCGGTCCGTCATTCGCGAGCCGTCTTCGTCCTGAGCGTGAAGCAGCATCGAGAGAAGATCGCCGGCGTCGCCGCCCGCGGCTCGGCGTTCCTCGATGATCCGGTAAAGAATATTCTCAATCTGCGCCACTTCCCGTTTCACCCGTAAATTCTTCGGCGTGGGCAGCCAATGCGGCACGAAGATGGCGCGCCGAAAATTCGCTCCGATCTCCAGCAACAACTCCAGCGATTTCCCCACTTCCTGGGCGTCGCGCTCGACGTCGGCGTCGAACAGCGTTTTCCCCACGATTTGCAGAGTCAAGCGCATCATCTCCCGGTGGGCGTCGCGCTCTTCCCCGCTCCGCCAGCCATTCAGCATCCGCTGCGTATACTCCACCATCGTCGCTGAATAAGAAGCGATTCGCGCCCGGTGAAATGCCGGCTGCACCAGCCTCCGCTGCCGCAGCCAGAACTCGCCTTCGCTGGTCAGCAGACCTTCGCCAAATACGTGCCGGTTCGCTCGCAGTACCCTCCCCTTTGAATATTTGCGCGCGTTGGTCACCAGCACCTCTTCTATGGTGCCGGGATGGTTGATGAAAATTGTTCGGAAATTCAGGACGCGCATTCCCGCGATGTCACCGTACTCACGCGCGAGTTTGCTGAAGTATTCCAGCGGATTGTCATTGAGCGGCCCGAGCGACCAGCGCCCAAGCCCTTCGGAAGGGCCGGCGGGGAACTTATCGCGGATCGCGCGCCACATGCAATGATGCTAAGCTCGCGCTCCGACCGCGTCAACGCGGTCTCCGTTCGAATCGCTGGTGATTCCCGCACGGAGCGCCCGGATTCGAAAGCCGCCACGCCGGAAGTCCACGCTCACGCGTGAAAATCCCGCTGCTTTCAGCCTAGCAAACGCCGCCGCCGGCGCGACCGGCACGAATGTGCTCTTCGTATGAATGACGCGGTTGAACCAGCCGTCCGCAATCTCAAACGCCAGAAACACTCCGCCCGGCCGAAGTACACGAAAGATCTCCGCAAATGCTTTGTCTTGCTGATCGGGCGCTTTCATGTGATGGAGCATGAGGATCGAAATCGCCGAGGAAAACGTCTGGTCAGGGAACGGCAGCATCGCCGCATCGCCTTGAAGCGCATCCGCGTTGGTGCCGCGAACTTTCTCGCCAAGCTTGGCTGTAAACTCGCGATCGTATTCGAGGCTGGTTACCCGCGCCGCCTTCCGGCTCAACACTTCCGTCGCCGCGCCCGGCCCCGCTCCCAGCTCCAGCGCGTGATCACCAAGCTCCACGCTCTGGAGCACCCACGGCAGCAGTTGCCGCCGCGTCAGCGTACTGCCAGAACGAGCTTGCGCAGAACCAGTTCTCAAGACGATTCATCGTTGGCTCAGTACGGATGGAGAACTACTTACTCTACCGCGTGCGGAGCCGTTTAGTGAAGCAAAGTGCGGATTCGGCGAAGCGCCGAGGCGAATTGATCGGCGTTATAAGCTGAAGGATTCTCGAGCTGTTGGAAAAGCCCATTGATCGCCGCACGCACTTCCGCGGCATTGGCCGGTTTCGCGTCCCGGCTGTAGGCAATGTAAAGCGAATCCATCGCCATCACCGCTTGTTCCGCCGCGCGCTCGTCCGCCAGCGAGATATTCTCCGCGTCATCCGGGATGCGCTGCAGCATTCGCAGCACGATGGCCTGATCGTATTGCATGGCGGCCAGCCGCTCCGCGATGCGCTGCGCCAGCGGCGCCGCCGCCGATGCGGCCGAGGCCACTACATTGCGATCGGGGTTGAGCTTGCTCATCTCGTCGGAAACAACAAGCAGCTGGCGGTCCAGTTCCTGTGCATTCGCCGAATCGATCTGTTTGGCCAGCAAGCGGAATACGGCGTACCGCGAACTGTTCCACGCGGGATCGCCCGGCCGCCGCCCCACATAACCATGTTCCTGCCGCCAACTGTCTTTCGCTGGCCCCAGCGCATGATGGCACGCGAAACAGGACAGCTCCGAATATTCCGGCCACACATTCTTCTTATCGATGCGCTCATTCTTCGCGCGCCACGTCAGCCGTTCCATCGCCGCTCGCAATTGCACCGCCTGGCCGGTGCTCCATTCGCGCACACCCACCCACGCGGCATCCTCCACCGGCTTTCCCGGCTCCGATTCGCGCGGAACCTTCCAATGCCGCGGCATCACCGCTGAAAATGAATCCAGTTCGAAGTAAAGATCCGGATGCCCCGCGGCGATCATTTCGTGATCCACAAACTTGTTTTTCGTCCCCAGATGACACTCCAGGCATTTCTCGGTGCGGTGAATCACGTCGCGCGTGTCCTGCATTCCCAGCGCCACCGATTTCTCATGCGGCCACCCGCGCGTGGTATGCGGCCCTAGCCAGCCCGATGCCGGCCCATGGCAATTCTCGCAGGACACTCCTTCCGAAATCTCAAACGCGCGCCCGCGCTGCTCCGGCGTCGTGTAGAGCGCGTGGCACGCCAGGCACTTCGGCGATTCTTCCGCCTTCGCACCCAGTTTCAAGATTCGCGCCATCCGCTCGCCGACCTCTCCGGTCAACGCCTGGTACGCCCGGCTGTGCTTATCCTGGAGGATCCAGGTTGAATATTCGTTCTGCAGGATTCGGCTGCCCGCAACGGGCTTCACGCTTCCGTGGCAGCTCGTCGCCGCGCACGAACCTGGCCCAATATACTTGCTGGGCTCATTCTCCCCTGCAAACAACGCCGAAGGCGATGCGAGCCACGCGCAGAGAATCACGCGAAGGAGGCTGGAATTGGGGCCGTTGAACATTCAGTGTGCCGAAGAATCTTTTTGCTTATATCGTTTGCGATGCGGTCAAGTCAACGTCCCAGGGTTGTCTTTTTCGCCGCGCGCCGCGAAAAGCCAAACGGGCGCTATTTACAGCCGGCCTCCCGGCCAGTAGTATGCAGAGGATTCAGCAAGCCACTTCGCGCCGCGCATCGCTGTTGCCGCATGCCCGGCGCTTTTCGCGCGAGACGGGGCGCCGTGATCTTCGACGACCTTCGGGCTATCCAGCTTCGCTACGGCTTCCTGCCCAAGGCGGAACTCGAAGGCCTTTCACAACGCACCCAGACGCCGCTGTACCAGATCCACAGCGTCGCCAGCTTCTATCCTCATTTTCATCTTGCTCCGCCCCCAAAAGCGCAGATTCGCGTCTGCGCCGATATGAGCTGCCATCTCAATGGCGCGTGCGAATTGCGCGCCGATCTCGAACGCCGCTTCGCGGGCTCGCGCCCGGAAGACGTCCAAGATTCGCGACGTCTCCTGCCTCGGCCGCTGCGATCACGCCCCCGCCGTCTCCATCAACGATAATATTTTCACGGATGTCACCGCCGCGCACGCCGAGCAGCTCGCCCGCAGGGCCATGCGCGGCGAAGAGATTCAGGAGCTGCATCCCGAGCAGTCTCGCCTCGCCTGCAAAGCTGATCCCTACGACGATTCAGACAAATACGGCGTGGTGCGCAAACTCGTGCAATCCCGCGCCTGGGATGAGGTCCTCGCCCAGCTCAAAGCGGCCGAACTGCGCGGCATGGGCGGCGCGGGCTTTCCCACCAGCATGAAGTGGGATCTTGTTCGAAAGCAGCCCGATCCCGTCAAATACATCGTCTGCAATGCCGATGAAAGCGAGCCCGGCACGATCAAGGATCGCTTCATCATGACCAATCTTCCTCATCTGCTCATCGAAGGCATGATGATCGCCGGCCTGGTTACCGGCGCGAAGCGCGGCATCCTCTATATCCGCCACGAATACCATCTTCAGGAAGAAATTCTCGGCGAGGAGATTCGCCGCTGCTACCGCGCTGGCCTTCTCGGGAAAAAGATCCTCGGCAGCGGCCTTGACTACGACCTCGAAGTGTTTGTCAGCCCGGGGGGATACATCTGCGGCGAAGAAAGCGCGCTCATCGAAGCCATCGAAGGCCATCGCGCCGAACCTCGCAACAAGCCTCCTTTCCCCGGCCAGGTCGGCCTCTGGCAAAAGCCTACCGTCATCAACAACGTCGAAACTTTTATCAACGTTCCGCAAATCCTCGCTCGCGGCATCGAGTGGTTTGTCGCGCAGGGCGACGGCGGCTCGCGCGGCTTGAAATTCGTCGGGGTCAGCGGACACGTTGCTCGGCCTGGCATTTTCGAAGTCCCGATGGGCACGCCCATGCGCGATGTTATTTTCAACCATGCCGGAGGCATTCGTGGCGACCGCCAGCTCAAGGCCTTCGCGCCTTCCGGCCCCTCTTCCGGCTATCTTCCCGCCTCGATGGTTGACGTCCGTCTCGACTTCAAAGCACTCGCCGATGCAGGCTCCATGCTCGGCTCCGGCGCCATTGTCGTCTGCGACGACACCACCTGCATGCTGGACATGGCCCTCAACGCCGTGCGCTTCTATCGCAACGAATCCTGCGGCAAGTGCGTGCCCTGCCGTGTCGGCTCGCAAAAAATGGCGGACCTGCTAGCCCGCTGGACGCAGGGCGGCGTGCCCGAACCGCAATATCGCTCCGACCTCGCGCTTCTCGACGAACTCTCGCAGGCCATGAGCCTTGCTTCCATCTGCGGTCTCGGGCAGATCGTCCCCGCACCGGTTCAGTCCGTGCTGAAACATTTTCGCGCCGAAGTCGACGCGCACGTGTTGAAGGGCCAATGCCCCAGCGGCATCTGTTTCACGGCCGCTTCCCGCGCCGGCGAAGCCCAGCGTGTAGGAATTCGTCCATAATTATGACAACCACTGCAATGCCTCCTGGCCTCGTGGACATTACCATCGACGGCCAACCCGTTCGCGTGCCCGCCGGAACCACCGTCTTTGATGCCGCGCGCATCAACGGCATTATCATCCCCACGCTCTGCCACTTGCAAAACCAGACGCCTGTGGGCGTCTGCCGCCTTTGCGTCGTGGACACCGGCGCGCGCGTTCTCGCCGCTTCTTGCGTCCGCCCGGTCGAGCCCGGAATGAAAGTCGTTACCAATTCTGAAAAAGTTCTGAACGCTCGTAAGACGCTCCTCGAACTCTTGATGTCTGATCACCCGTCGCCCTGCGCCCGCCAGGAAAAGTCCGGCGATTGCGAGCTTGAAACTCTCGCGCGCGCCGCCGGCATCCATCAACCGCGCTTCCCAAAACGCACCGTGGCCCGCGGCCAAGATGAATCCTCCCTCGCCATCGCCGTTGATCACGACGCATGCATCCTCTGCGACCGCTGCATTCGCGGCTGCGACGAAGTGAAAAATAACTTCGTCCTCGGCCGCATGGGCAAAGGCTACTCCGCGGGCATTGCCTTCGATCTCAATTCTCCGATGGGCGATTCCACGTGCATCTCCTGCGGCGAATGCATGGTCTCCTGCCCCACCGGCGCGCTTACCAACAAAGGCGTTGTCGGCACCGCCATCGCTGCGGGACCCGATGCGCAAGGTTTTCAAGCCGGAGAGCTTCTTCAAATTCCCGTCTTCAAGGGCGTCTCTGGGACATTCCTCGAACTTAATCGCGGCGCCATCGTCAAACGCCGATTCCGCAGGGGCGACGTTATCTGCCGCGAAGGCGAATTCGGTTCCACTGCTTTCTACATTCTCGAAGGCCAAGCCAAAGTTTCGATTTCCACTCCAATCGCTCACGTCAAGACGCAGGGCGGCGCCAGGGGTTTCTTCAAGCGCCTCACCAGCACACTCGTCGCCCGCGAAGAAGACAAGCGCGAAGAAGAGACCCGCGACAAGACTATTCCTATCGACGCCTCCGTCGACCTCGCCTACGGCAATCCCGTCGCCGAACTCGGTCCCGGCGACCTCTTCGGTGAAATGACCTGCATGAATTTCTATCCGCGCTCAGCCACCGTCATCGCGGAATCCGATGTCGTCGCCTTCGAAATGTTGCGCAACGTTCTCGACATCATGCTCAAGAACAAAACGTTCCGCGCGCAGCTCGACCACACCTACCGCCGCCGCGCTCTCGAAAATCATCTTCGCGGCGTTCCCATGTTCGCGGACCTCTCGCTCGATTTCATCGCCCACTTGAAAGAAAGCGTCGAGCTCCAGCGCTTCGCTCCCGGCCAGACGATCGCTCTCCAGGGTGAGCCCGCCGACAGCTTCTATCTCGTGCGGATTGGTTTCGTAAAAATTTCAGAAAATTATCCTGGCGGCGAGTTGGTTCTCGCTTACCTCTCGCGAGGCGACTATTTTGGCGAAATCGGCCTCCTTGGCGGCGGCGTTCGCACCGCCACCTGTACCGCGCTCGATCACGTCGAACTCGTTCGAATCTCCGGCGATGATTTCCGCGATATGGTCGCACGTTTTCCAGGCGTTCGAACCGGCCTCGAAGCCGTCGCCGCAGAGCGCCTCGCCGCGAACCAGCAGCGCATGCAGATGGTTCACAGCGTCCCCATCGATCAATTTCTTTCGCAGGGTCTGATGGAAGCGCAGAGCCTCCTCATCCTCGATCTTCAGAACTGCACGCGGTGCGATGCCTGCGTCAACGCCTGCGCCGACGCCCACGACGGCGTCACGCGCCTCATCCGCGACGGCCTGCGCTTCGATCAATATCTTGTCGCCACTAGTTGCCGCCAGTGCCGCGATCCGCTCTGCATGGTCGGGTGCCCCGTCGGCTCCATTCGCCGCCGCGATTCCCTCGAAGTGATAATCGAGGATTGGTGCATCGGCTGCGGCCTCTGCGCGAACAACTGCCCGTACGGCAACATCAACCTACATCCGTTCGAAGTGCTGACCCAAGATCCGGAACATGCCGGCCGCCAGAAAGCCGTCATCAAGCAAAAAGCCACTTCCTGTGATCTCTGCACGCACTTGAAGGAGCCAAGCTGCGTTTACGCTTGTCCCCACGACGCTGCGCATCGCGTCGACCCGAAAACATTTTTCGCTGAAATGCTTGGCCGGAGCCCCGCAAAATGAGAATGGACCGCACCCAACGCGGCTGGGTTCTCGCATCGCTCGCAATTCTCACGGTGTCTGCCGCGGCCTATGTCGTCTACGCGCTCGGCGCACCCCAAGGCCCGCAAGGCGGCAGCACCCTTGGCCTGATCTTCGGAATCATCGGCTTCGGCTTCATGATTTTCGCCGCGCTCCTCGGCGCGCGAAAACGCGTCCCCACCTGGCGCATCGGCCGCGCGCAAGCCTGGATGCGCGGACACCTGTGGCTCGGTTTTCTTGCGCTGCCGATCATTCTCTTTCACGGCGGCTTTCACTTCGGCGGCGCGCTCACGCGCACACTGATGTGGTTGCTGATCATCACCGTGTTCAGTGGCGTCTTCGGTGCGGCGCTGCAACATTACGTTCCGCGGATGATGACTTCCGATGTTCCGCTCGAAACCATCTACGACGAAATCGGCCACGTCCGCTCGATACTCCGCAAAGAAGCGGACCGCGCCATCGAATCCCTTTGCGGAAATATTGGTCTCACAAAAACTACTGATGAAGAAGGCCAGCGCTCCGGGGGCTTCACTGCGCTGCGCCCCATCGCTGCAACGGCCGTCCCGCTGCGCACCTCGGCCGCAGTTAGCGCCGGTGCCAGCGCTGCCGTCACCGCAGCTCCTGAAATTCTCTTGCTCAGCGAAGAGGAGAGCGCGCCGCTACGCCATTTCTATCTCAACGAGATGTGCCCATTCCTCGAACATCCAAGGAATCCTGGCCAGCGTCTCTCCGAAGCTGCACAAGCAAGCAGCGTGTTTGCCGGACTGCGCACACTGCTCCCCGCCGCAGCTCACGCTGCACTCGCCGACCTCGAGGACATTTGCGACGAAGTGCGCCAGCTCATGCGCCAGGAGCGGCTGCACCGCTGGCTTCACGGCTGGCTGCTCGTGCACATTCCGCTTTCGCTGGCCCTGATTTTGCTCGGCGCCGTGCATGCGGTGATGGCCCTGCGATATTGAAGAATTGGCGAGAGACAAGTGGCGAGAACAAGAACAACAAAAAAGCTGGCTCAGCGCATCGACCTCAACTATTTCAAGCGGCCGACGCCGCTGAAGCGCGCCAAATTCTGGCTGAGTCTACTCCTCCCGCTGCTCGCGCTAATCTGGATCGCGGAGCGAAGTGTCTCCAAGGACTCCCGCGTCTACAGCAGCGGCCGCCTCTCCGAACCGCACGCCGTCCTCGAAAAAGAATGCGCCGCTTGCCACGTGCAAGGCGCTGGCGCATTTTCCGCAAAAGCCGGAGACACCGCCTGCCTCGACTGTCACGACGGACCAATCCATCACGCTTCTAAAATCACTGCCCCCGATTGCGCAACCTGCCACACCGAGCATCGCGGCCGCATCAACATCGCCGCCGCCAGCAATCAAGCTTGTGCCGAATGTCACGCCGATTTGAAGCCCAGCGGTAGCTCGGCGCGGTTTTCGTCACACATTCATAGCTTCGAAGACGGCCATCCCGAATTCGCCGCGTTGCGCTCTGCCGCGGGCGTCGCAGCAAGTGACCCCGGCACAATCAAATTGAATCACGCCATCCACATGAAGCCGATTCGCCGCGGCCCCACCGGCCCCCTCGTTAATCTCGACTGCGGCAACTGCCACCGCGCGATCGCTGCCGCTGCGGATTTGACGTACGCCGACCCGAAGTATCGCGCCGCAACCGTCAGCTACAAAGATACCGACGAATTTCAGCCCTTTCACTCCGAAGCCCTGAGCACTCCTCGTTCGGTCACGGGCCGCGAACTGATGGCACCCGTGAAATTCGCGAATGCTTGCGCCGCTTGTCACCTGCTTACCTTCGATAAGCGATTCGACTCCGGCGTTCCACACGATAAGCCGGAAGTCATACATGCATTTCTGGTTAGAACATTCCGCGAGTACATCGCCGCGCACCCTGCAGAAACGCGTGTGCAGCGCGATCCGAGCCGAGACCTTACGGGTAAACCGCTGCCTCTAGCGGTTCGCATGCTGACTCCCTCGCAATGGGTGACGGAACGCACCGCCGAAGCCGAAGATTTGCTATGGCGAAAAACCTGCAATCAGTGCCACTCGCTCACGCCTTTTGCAAAAACTTCGCCCGGGAAAATCGAACTGCCGGTCGCGCAAGCGAGTGACACCAGCAAACTCTCCGGTATTTCGGCTGAATTGCCTGACGTTGCCCCAGCCAATACAACGCTGTGGTGGATGCCGCATGCGAAGTTCGATCATGATGCGCACCGCGGATTCACTTGCGTGAGCTGCCATGCGAAGGCGCTGACGAGCACGGAAGCGAACGATGTCTTGCTGCCGGGAATTGAAACTTGCAAGAAGTGCCACGCGCCAGGGCCGGATCGCGCGGAATCGCGCTGCTTCGAGTGCCATACCTACCACGACTGGTCGAAGCGCAAGGAAGTCACGCCGAAGTTTACGCTGCCGGCGCTCCGCACCGGCGGACATTGACGGTCGCACAGGCTTTAGCCCGTGCACTCAAACCAATCGCGATTTTCGGATCCGGAAAAAATAATCAGCGGCCGACCGACTTCATCATGAGCTCCGGATACCGCAAACCTGCCGCAGCGCCGCGCGGCGCCACTTCGTTGATGCCGCGCAAATCATCCGCGTTTAATTTCACTTCTAGTGCGCCGGCATTTTCTTCCAAGTATTTTCGCTGCTTTGTGCCCGGGATCGGAATGATGTCCTCGCCTTGCGTAAGCAGCCACGCGAGCGCGAGCTGGCCAGGCGTGCATTTCTTTTCCATCGCAATTGCTTCCACGCGCCGCACCAGTTCCAGATTCTTTTCGAAATTTCCTCCCTGGAACCGCGGTGAATTCCGCCGGTAGTCGTCCGGCGCAAAATCCTCGAAGCGCCTGATCTGCCCGGTCAAAAATCCGCGTCCCAGCGGACTGTAAGCCACAAACCCGATGCCTAGCTCTCGCGTGGTTGCCAGAATTTCATCTTCCGGATCGCGGCTCCAGAGCGAGTATTCCGATTGCAGCGCCGCGATGGGGTGCACTTTGTGCGCGCGGCGAATCGTGCTGGCGGACGCCTCGGACAATCCGAGGTAGCGCACCTTCCCGGCAACAACCAGTTCCGCCATTGTGCCCACCGTCTCTTCAATGGGCACATTGGGGTCCACACGGTGCTGGTAATATAAATCGATTCTCTCCACGCCCAGCCGCTTCAAGCTGGCGTCGCAACACTCGCGCACATGGTCCGGCCTGCCGCTGACGCCGCGCACCGCGGGATCGGATTTGCTGCGCACGATCCCGAATTTCGTGGCAAGAAAGACTTTGTCACGCAGGCCGCGAAGGGCCTTGCCGACGAGCGCTTCGTTATTGCCGTATCCGTAAATGTCCGCGGTATCGAGAAACGTGATGCCCAGCGCGATGGCGCGGTGAATCGTCGCCGTGGATTCCCCGTCGTCGCGCACCCCGTAAAATTCCGACATGCCCATGCAGCCCAAACCCATGGCGGAAACGCGCGGGCCGTTCTTCCCGAGTTGACGTTGTTGCATGAAATTCTCCTCACTGAAACTCATAACGTTGGATGAACAATCCTCTCGTTCCGGTACACGGGTCCGATCCACATCGCGCCGCTCCCTTCGCTTACAATGGAATCGCGCGCGGGCTTCACGCCCGGCGCGATTTAGCCCTTACGATGCCAACTGAAACGACACCTGCATCTCCACCCCCGGTTTTGCAGGCCAGCGCCGTGCACGAGGGCGCGGCGCTCGCGCTCTGGCGCGTGCTCACGCGCTTTGATTCCACCAAGGTCTCTCTTCCCAGAGCTTTGAGGAATTCAGCGGGCGTCGTGATGCCGCTGATTGCGGGATTCGCACTCAACATGCCGCGCGGTGGTCTGGTGGTCGCCAGCGGCGCGCTAAATGTGGCGTATTCGGACGGGAGCGATCCGTATGCGCAGCGTGCCAAGCGCATGCTCTCTTCCAGCATTCTGTGCGCACTCGCCGTGCTCTTGGGCGCGCTCTCCGGCAGCCGTAATGCACCGGCCGTGGCCGTGGCCACGCTGTGGGCTTTTGTAGCGGGCATGTTTACCGTCATCAGCACGACGGCCGGCGATCTCGGAGTCATCAGCCTGGTCACACTGTTGATCTACGCTGCGCAGTCGCTCACTCCACATCAAGCGGTCTTTTCCTGCTTCCTTGCGCTTGCCGGCGGCCTCTTGCAGACCGGACTCTCGATCGCCTTCTGGCCCGTGCGGCGGTATGAACCCGAGCGCCGGGCGCTCGCCAACCTCTTTCTCGAACTGGCTCACGCGGCGGAGACTCCCTTAAGCGCAACCTCCGCGCCGCCTGCTACCGTTCACACCACGCAAGCGCAGGAAGCCCTCTCTGGCCTGGCCCGCGACGCGGCCATCGAAGCGGTCCGCTATCGCGCCTTGCTCAATCAGGCCGAGCGCATTCGCTTGAGCCTGCTCATGCTTTCGCGATTGCGACTGCGCATGCAGCGCGAGAGTCCATCGCATTCCGCCGTCCGGATCCTCGACGATTACCTGAAAGAGATTGCCAGGATCCTGCGGATCATCGGCGATTCCCTGATCTCTTCAACGCCGGCGGCCTCTTTCAAGATGAATCTTGATCTGATCGAGCAACTTTCCCGCCGTTTGCGGGGAGAAACCGCCAGCCTGCCACCTTCTTTCCTCTCCGCTGTGGCCAAAGACGCGCGATTCCAGATGGACGCGCTCAATGGCCAGCTCCGCTCTGCGCTGGAACTCGCGGCGAATTCAACCTCCATTGGCCATGGCGCTTTTGTGAAACAGGAGGCGCAGCAGCCCTGGCGGCTGCGCTTCAGCGGGCTCCTTGCTGCATTGCGCGCGAATCTCAATCTGCAATCCTCCGCGTTCCGTCACGCGCTTCGTCTCGCCGCCATGGTCGCGCTCGGCAACATCCTCGAGCGCAGCTTTTATTGGCGCCGCTCCTACTGGCTGCCCATGACCATCGTTCTCGTGCTCAAGCCCGAATTCACCGCCACTTTCACGCGTGGCCTTTTGCGCATTAGTGGTACGATCGCCGGACTCTTGCTCGCTACTTCGCTCTTCCATTTCCTTCCCCACTCGACCGCATTGCAGATCATTCTGATTTTCGCCTTTACCCTCGTGTTGCGCTGGATCGGCCCGGCAAACTATGGACTTTTCGCCGTTGCCATCAGCGCCCTCGTTGTTCTTCTCATCGCCATGACGGGACTCTCTCCCGGAGAAGTTATCTGGGCGCGCGGAATCAACACCACCGCTGGCGGCGCGCTCGCCCTGCTCGCATATTGGATCTGGCCGACCTGGGAACGCACGCGCATCTCCGAAAGAATTGCGCAGATGCTGGACGCCTACCGCGAATATTTTCATTTCCTGTCCGAATCGTACCAGCGCGGTAAAACAGGCAGTTCGCGGGAACTCGACCGGCTGCGCCTTCGCGCCCGCGTGGCGCGCTCGAACCTGGAAGCTTCGATCGACCGGCTGAGCACGGAGCCCGGCACGACCGCGGAGTACATGAATCGCCTGAATGCCCTGCTCGCCAGTTCGCACCGCTTTGTGAACGCGGTGATGGCGCTGGACGCCGACTGGCTGCAATCAGCGAGAGTGCCGCCGCGGCCGGCCTTCCACACGTTCGCGGCGGACCTGGAAAAGACGCTGGAATTGCTGGTGGCGGCCCTCCGCGGCACGCGGGTGTCCGCCAGGGAATTTCCGGACTTGCGCGAAGATCACAACGTCCTGGTGCAATCCGGCGATCCACGGACGGAGCGGTACGCGCTGGTGAATGTGGAAGCGGACCGGATTACGAACAGCTTGAACACGCTCCGCGAGCAGGTGCTCCTTCAGGGGAAAGCCCGGAGCGGGGCTTGAAGTTTTGGGCGCGAAGTGGGCGACGCGCCGGCGCCGAACGGTGGCATAATGCGGCGGAAATAGAGCGCGAGGGAAGCCCATTGAAGCGGCATATCCTTAGGGTGTTGATGAGTGTCGCGGCGTCGGTAATCAGCGGCGCGATTTTCGTGATGGCTCGTTTCATCAATTTGCGCTCGTGGAAGTTGCCGTTAGCATCCTCACCGGCCTGCAAGTTTTTTCTTTAGCACGGCGATCGACGACTTCCTGGACGAAAAAAAAGCAGCGAACCGGACGAAAAATTCCACGGTGATGCTGGTCACGATATTTCTGGTCGGGTTTTACATCGTCACCCGTTACTTGCACTAAATCGCTGTAATCCTTCCCGCAAGAAGTGGTGCGCGAAGTCACGCACAGGTCCCGCCGGGTTGCGCTTGATCGCCCATTCGGAAGTATTGAGCACTCGGTAAAGAACAATTAACCCATGTATTGTCAATATGTTACAAAACTGAAACGCGCCTAAAATTTGGCAAGGAGAGTGCCTTATAGGATCCCAGTAGGAGGTACCTACCATGGCTCCGTCCGCCATTGTTGATCGTCCGATCGCGGAAAGATTTTTGACTCCGAAAACCATCGAAATCGTCCCTCTTGGCCTGCCGCTTCCACAAACCGGGGTTCAGCGTGAGATCAAGCCGGCGTTTGAGTTTTCTCAAGCCGTGCTGCTGGAAAAGAACCGCTTCAAAATCGGGTCGCGCACGCTGGATGTCGCGATTGCGGTGTTGCTGCACGTCGTGGTCATCGCCGGCCCAATTTTGGCCGGGCTGTATTTTACCGATACGATCAACATCAAACAGTTCGCGGCCATGATGCTCATCGCCCCGCCGCCGCCACCGCCGCCGCCTCCTCCCGCCAGCGCGGTGATCAAGGCCGCTCCAGTGCATCGTACGTTCATGGACGCGGGGAAGTTGTTGGCCCCGACAGTGATCCCGAAAGAGATTGCGCAAATCAAGGAAGCGCCCTTGCCGCCGGATAGTTTCGATGGAGTTGCCGGTGGAGTTCCAGGCGGCGTGCCTGGCGGGCAGATGGGTGGCGTGCTCGGTGGAGTGATTGGAGGAGTGTTGAATACTGCGGCCAGGCCGGTTGCCCCACCTGTGGCCAAGTCCAGCGGGCCGATGCGGGTAGGCGGGCGAGTGCGGCCGCCAAAGCCCATCGTGCAGGTACGCCCTGATTATCCAGTCCTTGCGAGACAAGCGCGCATTCAGGGGCAGGTGCAGATTGATGCGGTTCTGGATGAACAGGGAAACGTCGTGGAGATGAAGGTCGTCTCGGGACCGCCGCTTCTCTATCAAGCCGCGGAAGATGCGCTGAAGAAGTGGAAGTATGAACCGACGTATCTGAACGATCAGCCGATCGCTGTGCAGATGATTGTCACGATCACTTTCGCGCTGGGACAGTAGTAAGAAAAAGTTTGGACGGAGAGGGTGGAGCATTGCAGGACCGGGTGCTCCGCCCTTTATTTTTGTGGCGTGCATTCCAGCGAAGTTGATGCCATGGGATTCCGTGTTATCGCGGTTGGAATTTCAGGAACGTATCCCGCCAAAGGCTCAGGCTAGCCCGTTTCGCTGGTCATGATAAAGAGCGGCTTCATTTCGAAGCTGGCATACTGGGGGCGGAGACGCTCGGTATTGTAGTGCTCCTTGACGTTGACCACTTTCTTGGTGGCCGTGACGGTGTCAATGGGCATGTTGTCGTAGCGGCCGTTTTTGAGGACCACGAGACGGCCGTGGATTTTGTTGAGGAGAAGATCCAGCGCGAGATTGCCGTAGGCCATGGGCACGATGGAATCGATCGCGTCGGGATCGCCGCAGCGGACTAGATAGCCGAGCTTCTGGTTGATGACGTCGATTCTCTTGCCCTTGTTGAATTTGGGTGAGAGGTCGCTGATCTGCTCGGAAACGAGATCGCCGATGCCGCCCAGTTTCTTGTGGCCGAAGGCGTCGGCGGCTTCCTTCTCGAAAATCATTTCGCCGCCTTCGAACATGGCCCCTTCCGAGACAAGCACGATCGAGTAGTGGCTCGGATTATTGCGCCGGTCGGAGACCAATAACTCGGTGAGCCGCTCGATATTGAATTTGTGTTCGGGGATGACGCAGCGATTGGCGGCGCCGGCCATGGTCGGCAGCATGGCCGTGAACCCGGCGTAGCGGCCGAACACTTCCAGGACCATGAAGCGCTCGTGGGAGCCGGCGGAAGTGCGCAGGCTGTTGGTGAGGTGAATGGTGCGGGTGACGCAGGTGCTGAAGCCGATGCAGTAATCGGTACCCGGAACGTCGTTGTCCATGGTCTTGGGAATGCCGATTACCTTGAAGCCCTCCTGGTAAAGGCGAACAGCATAACTGAGCGTGTCATCACCTCCGATGGGAATGAGATATTCGACCCCGAGCCAGGCTAGATTTTTGAGGACTTCCGGAGTGAGATCATTCTTGTCGGCGCGGTAAGTGTCCTGGAGATGGGCCGGGACGCCGGACTTGCTGACGCGGCTGGGATTGGTCCGCGAGGAGTGGAGGAAGGTGCCTCCGGTACGGCCCGCGCGGTTGACGACTTCCTCGGTGAGGAACTGAAAATTGTCGGAATTGTCGTGATTTTTGTCGCGAATCATGTCCACTAGGCCGCCCCAGCCGCGGCGGATGCCGATGACTTCGTAACCTTCGCGTAGAGCGCGGAATGTGACACCGCGAATGGCAGGGTTCAAGCCCGGGACGTCGCCGCCTCCGGTGAGGATGCCGATGACGCCTTTTTTGGTTTTGATGTTTGCCATGGCCGAACGATCAACCTTTCGTAACAGGAAGAACAGGAAATTATCCGCTTGTGGGCAGATTTTAGGAAGGGCCGGCCCTTGATGGATTTTCCTCGATAAGCCAATTCCAAAAATCAGTATCGGAATTACAGTTCGACTCTTGTCCCGAGAACGGCCAGGAATTTCGCTAGCCATGCGGGATGCGCGGGCCAGGCCGGCGCGCTGACGAGATTTCCGTCGGTGATTGCCTCCGTCATCGCCAAATTGACGTACGTACCGCCCGCGCGAGTGACGTCGGGGCCGACGGCGGGATAAGCGCTGCACTTTTTTCCTTCGAGTACACCGGCGGCAGCGAGAATTTGCGCGGCGTGGCAAATCGCGGCGATGGGCTTGTTGGCCTTGGAGAAATGGTGAACGATTTCGATGACGCGCGGATTGAGGCGAATGTATTCAGGAGCGCGTCCGCCGGGGAGAACCAGGGCGTCGTACTCTTCGGGCTTAATCTGATCGAAAGTGGCGTTGAGGGCGAAATTGTGGCCCCGCTTTTCGGAGTAGGTCTGATCCCCTTCGAAATCGTGTATGGCGGTGCGCACGAATTCACCGCTTTTCTTCCCCGGACAGACCGCGTGCACGGTGTGGCCGACCATCAGAAGCGCCTGGAACGGCACCATGACTTCGTAATCTTCAACATAGTCGCCGACGAGCATGAGAATGGATTTCTTGGACATGTGAACCTCCGAACAGAAAAGAATAGCAAAGACTTAAGATGCCGCCCTAATGGCCGGTGCCACCTGGAGAAGCGAAGCAAATTGAGGCACTGCATTCCTTCGCTTGCGCTCAGGCTAAAGCTGCACCCCTGCTACGGAATGACAAACCGAATTCGTCAGTGCGTGTCGATTTGCGGAGCGGGCGCCGCCATGGCTACGGGCTCGGCGCTTTCCTGAATAGTGAGCATGTCGGTGCGGACCTTTTCCCATTCGCAGCAGCGTGAGGCCATGGGAAGCGAAGAAGCGCCGGATCTTGGCGGAGTCCCAGCGCAGCACTTTCTCGCAGACCGGCACGAGAACGCTCATGGCGTTGTCGCTTAGGACGGTGCGCTGCGCGACACGCGTGATGAACTTGGCCTCGGATACGGCGATGGTCATGCCGTCGTGCTGATTGACGTGCATCATGACCGGGAGATCGGAGCTGCCGTCTCCCATGTAGATAATTTGGTCGTGGCTGATGCCCAGTTCGGCGCGCAGCTCTTCGAGGATCGTGATTTTGCCCCAGCCCGCCGATGCGCGAATGATGGAGTCGATTTCGCCGGTGGACTCGTTGTACCGGAAGCGCGTGCCGAAGATGCGCTCTGGCGCGACGATTCCTTCGAGCGCCGATTGGATGATCTCCTGCGGCGCGGCGGAGATCACGTTGAAATGGAATTTGTAGCCTTCGGCGAGATTCTCGAGCGCACGCGCAAAAAGGGCGACGTCGTTCTTCAGCCGGATGCGCTTGCCCGTCTCAGCCAGATGCTCGCGCCGCACGCGGCGGAAATCCGGATCGTGGAGAATGAGGTAGCTAAGCTCCGCGCCCTGCTGCACAAGGTTCATTTCCGAAAGGCCTTTCACCTTGTCGTGAAAGCCGTGAAAGCCGATGAGTTCGCTGAGCACGACACCCGAGTCGTTAAAGCTCAGCGTCTGGTCAAAATCGCTGGCCAGTAGAAATTGTTTTATCATCTATCCGTACTCCTGTTGCTCCCTTGTCTGGTGGGCCTGCCCTGGGTAGCCTTCCGCAACCTCCCTGACTACACCATAACCCTGTTCATCGAGGGTGACCCACGAATTATTTTGATGGGTGCTATGCGCTAAAAATGTAAACAAACCGTTATACCTTCATTAGATGCAACCCATCGATAAAAGGTTAAAAAGAAAGGAGATGGACGCCGGAAAAGCCATCATCATGCCGCAAATCCCGCCGCAAGAAAGAGATAAGTATTGGCGAACAAAAAAAGAACCTGATAGCGGCGAGCAATTCAACGTGGAGATAGGTACGGTACATTCTGCGACGAAAACCAGCCCCGAATGCGGTCCAGCCAAGCTCCCGGCGAATAGGTGGCCGTGGCGCCTTGGGGGTGTTCAGCGGGCTCATCCGTCACGGCATACATGTGGCCGTCGTGAAGGTAGAGGCCCTGGGCTTCGGCGCGATTGAGCGGGCGGGCGCCCCGACGGCCAAAAACCGCAAGCTGGTTGCCCGATTCGTCGACCGCGCGATCGCGGTCGATGCCTTTGGAGATAGCCAGGGCGGGGCCGCGCGTGCGGGCGGTGGCGATGAGTTTAGGTGTGGGCCGTGGGCTGAAGCCGGAGAAGTGTGAAGGGTCGTCCCACGGAGAGACGATCTGCAGAACCCGGAGGCCATTCTTGCCGTCGGCGACGAAGGCAAAAGCGCTTCCGGCAACCATGCCGATCTTTACGTCGTTGACGTCGTTGAGCTGACCATCGGCGGTGAATAGCTGATCGAGCTTCGGGGCATCTGGCTTCTCGACGTCGATGATGGCAAGGCCTTGCTTCCCTGCTGAGACATAAGCGTAAGTGCGCGCGACGTAGACGTTGCGGGCGTCTTCCAGAGAGACGCGAGCGCCTGCTACCGGCTTCGGTTCGGCAAGGTCGGTGACGTCCAGAACCTTGACGCCCTCTCGATCGACGACGAAAGCGTAGCGGAACTGCACGGCGATGCCGCGAGGATCATTGAGCGCGGGCGCGCCGATGCTAGCGGTGACGCGCGGGGCGAGCGGATTGTCGAGGTCCACGACGACGAGAGCCTTATCCGTGAGGATGTAGGCGAAGGTGCCGGCGATGGTGATGCGGCGTGCCCCAGTGAGGACGCCATTGGGATTGAATGCGAGAGCGCGCTTGAGAAAATTGTTCGCGGGGTTGCCGTCAAGTAGCGTGCCGACACCGGGGCTTTTTGCTTTCAGATTGGGGTCGCCGATGATGACGAGGCCTTCTTCTTTGTCGGCCACGTAAAGAAAACCATAGAGCAGATGAATGGCTTGTTCTTCGTTTTCGGGTAACTGCTGACGGAGAGGATCAACTCCAAGCGTGGTGGGTGAGGCCACGGCAATGGCGTTTTTTGTGGGAACGAAGAAACGCTGGCCGATGGGAGAGACGGGCGCCGTGGTGACTTTTTCGGAAAAACCCTTGTTGTCGATGTTGGCGATGTCGTAGATGCGGAGGCCTCCCGGGCCGAGCGCGGCGTACGCGTATTCGCCGCGAGCTTGGATGTCGAGGACGTTGCCCGCGTGCTCGGCGGCGGCGCTGAGTTCGCGGCGGTGGTCGACGAAATTTTCTGTAATCATCCGGGTAAGCGATGCGCTGGAGGTCGCTGCCGTAAATCGCTTCGGGTTCATCGTGCTCAGCCACGGCGATGGCCTCGAAACCCTTCTTGCCGGTCGCGACGTACACGTAGCGGCCCATGAAATTCATGAAATTCGTGCCCTGCAGCAGGAGCTGGGCCATCCAGGCGTTGTTATCGTTCTTCGCGGAAACATGGCAGTCGCTGCACTGCTTGGTTTCTTTGGCGCGGACCGTGTGTGGCACGAACGTCGAAAAGGCCTGGCCCGAAAAACCGGGGGCGGAAATGGTTTGCTGCGTGTAGTAGAGCCACTCGCGATTCGCGTTTTGCGAGCTGACGAGAATCGCGCAGGACGAGCGCGCCGGGGCGATGCGATGGCCGGTCACGGTGCCGTCCACGCCCAGCATGTATATGTCATCGCGAAGGACCTGAAAATTGTAGCTGGTGTAGTTCTTGGTGAGCAGGCCCTCGTTGTGCAGCATGGGGCGCCGCGCGTTCGCGGTCATTTGCAGATGGCACCCAAAACAGGTGGGCGTCCAGGAAGTGTGGCAGGAGTAGCAGGTCATGCTGCTGTTGGAGTGCGCGAGGTAGGCGTCGTCGGTCGGCGTTTGAGAAGCCACGACGCCGTCCCTGTTCATGAGCTTGGCGCGAAGCGACTTCAGGCTGAAGTGGACGTTGCCGGGAGTGATGGTGTCGAGCGTCTGAACGATTTCCCACTCCCTGTTTTCTTCGGACATCGAGCGCTGAATTAATTTTTCGCCACGCCATTCGAAACGCCGCAGGCCCCACGGGGTGCGAAGCGCGTCAAGACGGCGCCCGCGCGGTTCGCCCGGTTGCTGAGGATCGGGAGCGGCCGGTCCCGATGTGATTAGAGTGGCTTTCTTTCGAATCGTGCCGTGGCAATCGATGCAGTCAATTTCCACGGCAGCGCGGGGTTCGCCGTAAATTTTTCCATTCCCGTGATTGTCCTGGGCGAAGTGGCAATCGTTGCATTGCATCCCCTTCTCGAGGTGGATGTCCGCAAGATGGACGGCCTTTGAAAAGCGGTCCGGATCTTCAAACGCAATCTGTTTTCCGTCCTTGTCGAGCCAATTTCCTTTGCGATCGTGATTGAATACGGCACGGAAAACCCAGCCGTGGCCGTGGAAGTCCGCGAACTGCGTGGTTTTCAATTGCTTGTTGAATTCGGGGCTGCCCGCCTTTTCAAGAAATTTTTCATCGCCCCAGAGGCCGCGCGCCGCCGCGGCTTCCGGATTGCGCAAATACGATTGATAGCGCTGCTCTTCGGTCGGGTTGCGCTGCTCCTTCGGGTACATCTTGTCCCCGTCGATTTCGTTGTCCCACCAGGTGAGGCCGAAATACGTCGTGACCATGTTCGTGCCCGGATGGACATGGCAGATCATGCATTGGCTCGATGGGATCGAACGCGTGAAGACGTGCTTGATGGGATGGCCGGGCTCGTTTTTGGGAATGGTTGGATCGGAAGAGGCGCTGAACGCTGAGTGGCCGAATTTGGCATAAGCACCGGAGTGCGAGGGATCGTTGTCGTTGGCGTAGATGACGTGGCAAGCGGTGCAGCCGCTGCCGCGATAGTCGCCGGGATGATCGTTGGTGCCGGGGAGAGACAGGACGGGATCGACGAGACGCGTCTTCTGCAAACCGAGGAACACGGGATCGGTGCGCAGCTCGGTGCCGAAGCCGCGGTCGCTGAGCTTGTCGTCGGGTTTCCCGGGATCTTCTTCGCGGTTGGGATTGCCAATTTCGGCTTTTTTGCGGCCGCCGCGTTCGAACACGCGCAGCACGTTCCCGGGCTGCGAAATTTCCCAGCGGTAGAGAGGATCGAGCTCGGGAAGCATGCCTTTGATGCGCGTTTCCTCGGGTGTCGGCTTCGGAAAAGTCCTGATGGATTGCGGGACACCCTCTCGGTTGTAACTTTCACCGAATCGCGAATTTTTGTAGGGAGAGCCGCCGTTGTTATAGAGCGCCGCGCCCCACAGTAAACCCACGTGCGTCATCATGCTGGTGGAGACGGCGCGCGTCTCGCTGGGGTGGCATCCGGCCGCGCCGCAAGTTTCAGGGGCGACCCGCAGATCGCCCGGATTGACGAACTTGATGAATTCAGGGGATTCCTTGAGCCATTTCGTGTATGTGCGTTCGGGAAGATTCGAACGATTCTTGAAGCTTGGGTCGCGCGGCTGGACGTGGGCTTTTTCCTTGGCGGAGTTGTATTCGGCGGAATTTGGCGCCGTGCCTGGAGCGGCGGAAATTGCGGAGTTGCCGCCGTGGCAATCGGTGCAGCCGAGATGAACGGTTTTCGTCGGATGCATCGTGGGTTCGTCGGTAGACGTGTGGCAGGAGATGCAGCCGGTGGATTTTCCGTCGGCTTCCTCCTGGGATTGGCCGCGGAAGGAAGCTGGCTCTTGCCGAGCTTTTGCCGGAGAAATCGAACTGGCGCGGATCGCGAAGAAAAAAGATAAAGCGGAAACGCCGAGAAAGCTGAGATTTCTCAGAGAAGAGGTGCCGGGTTTGAGGAAGGAAAGCATGATCTGCGTGCCTCAGAAAGTAAGCTTCACGGAGCCGAAAAGCGAGAATTGCGTTCGGCTCGTGTAGATATCTTTAAAACCCTGGCCGGGTTGCAGCGCGGAAGCGCCGCCCGTGAGCACGATGTTCTCCGTGAGTGGCGGCCGGTATTCCACGCCCACGCCGAAGTCTTCGCCGATGGTATGGTGAATCGGCGACTGGAAAAGGAGAAATTCGAGCGGCTCGGTGCGTTCGAAACGCAGAAAATTGAAATTCGCAAAGCCTTTCAGCTTGGGCGTGATGTCAAAGTCTGCCCCGGCGTTGGCGATGAAAATACCGGGATTGACGAAGTTGGCCTGCCCTTCTTCCTTGCTCGAGCGGAGAGAAGGAATCAGGCTTCCGGGCGCCGTTAGAAGAACACCGGAACCAAGCAGCCGAATCCCTTCGCTGTTCCAGAAACTGAAAAGGCCGCCGGCAAAATTCGGAAGATCAACGATGGAATCGAATCCGTTGGCGCGGCCATCGCGCGGATTGCCGTCGCCGGAAGTGTAAAAGGCGGAGACGCGGTAGCGGATCCAATCCTTGTCGTAAGAGAGCTCGGCGGCGGCCATTTGCGCGTTGACGGTGACGGGCCTGCCTGCAATGGGATTGAAAGTATCTTCGCCGGCCGCTTCATAGAAGGCATGCGTGAGGTTGAAACGGTGAATGTGGCCGCTGCCGAGCCAGCCGAAATAGCCGACGCGTATGCCGTGGAGGATCGGGCCGGCGCCAGGGTTTTGATTGATCACGTTGCCGATGGGCGCGGGGCGAACCAGGAACCCGTTGTCATCGTAATGAAGACTGGGATCGTCCTTGTTCCAGGCCGCGACAAATTCGATGGTGTAGCCCGGTAAGAAGAAATCCTGAAGATAGACGTTTCCGAGAACGACCTGTTGATGGCGGTTTTCGAAAGTGTTGAGGCCGCTGTTCGTGTTTTTTTCGAGAAAGTGGAAATAGGCGACGTTGTATTCGATGCGGTCGGAATGAAGATTGCCGAAGATTCGCAGCGCTGGTTCTTCATCCACGAAAAGAAACCCGCGGAAATCGGCGTTGAATTGCTGGATGCCCGCGCGCGCGGAAATAAAATCGTAGTTGGGGCCAAGGTCGTGGAGCTTTATTTCAACGAACGCTTCCTGAAGACCCAGGTGGTCGTCAAAGCGGTTCGTGCCGCTGCGGACATCCGGCCCGACGATTCCTAGTTCGCGAACATTCAAATCATTGAGGCTCAATTCGGGTGTGATTCGAATGCGCCAGTCCACCGGCTTGAAGGAAGCGTCACCGTGAAAAAGGTCAAGGGTAAAACGAAGCGTTTGATCGAAAAAGGCCTGTTCGCCTTTGCTAAAAAAATCGGAGCTGCCGGGGCGCGCGGCGCTTACGTTGCTCGGAGAAGGAACGCGGCGGCCGTCGAAAAACGAATCGGATGAAGCGGTAAGATTCAGAAAAGTCTGTTGGCCCAGAACTTCCGGCCAAATCGGCTCATCGCCTTTTAGGCGATTGCGGTTGAAAGGGTCATACCAATGCGGCTTCGTGTAGATGTATTCGCCCTTTTGAGAGTAGCGGCGATAGTCCGGCTGTTCTAGGGCCCAGCGATTGGGCACGGCATTGTAGACGTCGGCTACGGGCGGCAGCGTCTCCGGAGAAAGATTTTTGATGTAGTTTGGATCGGAGTCGAGCCGGTGCCGGAATTCGCGGTAGCTGCCGAGAGAGCCCGCCGCTTCCGCGGAGAGCGCGGGGCCGAGTTCGGGAAGACGTGGGAGGCGCGAGCGCGGTTGTGCAGCGGCCTCGGTGACCAGAGAAATTTCCAGCGTGACAACCTCGTTCGGTTGCAATACGAGAACAGGAAGGACGAAAGAAGCGTAATTCTTGGCTTCGACGCCAAGCTCATACTGCCCCGGCGGCAACGGAAATAGGCGAAAAACTCCCTCTCCGGAAGTCGCGGCGCTGAAAAGCTGGCCTGTCTGCAGATTGCGCAATGTGATTTGAGCGCCCGGAACAGGCAGGGAGATGTTCGGGAAGCCGGCGTCGCGAACGGTGCCATCCAGCGCGGCCGTGGTTTGCGCCTGCTGCCGCGGGATGCGCACCGGAGCCCCGGCTTCGCGCGATTGTTTTGCCGTCTCCTGCGTGGAGGATGGCGATTGATTCCGGGAAGCGGAAGCCGGCAGCGCTGAAGAAGTGAGGCAGAAAAAACAGCAAGCCGCGCAGAACGCGCGTCGAGCCTGCCGCGGCAAGAAAAAGTTCATGCGCTCGGCCTGAATGAGACCATGAGAAAACAAGGGAATCGCGTACTAGATAACAATATCAACGACCGGCGGGCAACACTTTTCCCTGAGGTCTGAAGTCATTCGATAACTCAAGGAAAGCCTGGAAACGTTCACCAGTTCGCAACCCGGAACCGCCAAAAGCGTTGAGCGGCGGCAAACGAGTGTGATACCAACGCAAGTACCCCGCGATGATAACTAAGCACAGACTGAAAAAGCCGATGGAATCGCGCCGCGTGTTCCAGCAGAGGCAAAGAACGCTTGGATTGGGAATTCTTCTGGCGCTGGGAATTGCCGGCGTGCTTGCGATGCTCATGATCGGCTGCGGAGGCGCAAGCAATACCCCCGTTGCACCCCCGGTGATTCCTGCCGTGCAGCCGCTGCAAGTGGCTGATGTCCAAAACATTGTGCAGGCCGCCGTGAATTCCCTCAATGTGGACATGGCCGTGGCCGTGGTGGACCGCGCGGGATTTGTGCTGGGGGTCTTTCGAACGCAGAATGCGCCTGCAACTGCTCTCGGAAATTTTGGACAAGCGCAGAACGCAAATGACGTGGCCGTGGCGCTCGCGCGCACCGGCGCGTTCTTCAGCAACGATCAGGCGCCGCTCTCTTCGCGAACGGTGCGGTTCATCAGCGGGATCCATTTTCCTCCCGGCGTGATGAACCAGCCGCCGGCGGATCTATACGGAATCGAGAACACCAATCGCGGATGCACCTTGATCAACGACCCGGCATTCGAATCCAGGATTCCTCCATCTCTCGCGCTGGGCGGAGCATTCGGGCTGGGTGTGCTCACCGGCAAAGCAGACACGAACGATTCGAATCCCACCTCCGTAAATCCCGGCGGTGTGCCGATTTTCTACAAAAACGTCGTCGTTGGCGGAATCGGAGTCGTGACCTCCTCGAGCAATTCGAACGTCGCGGAGTACGCCGCATTCGAAGGGGCAACAACAGCGCGCACAGGCCCGGCGGATTCATTTGGCCCAACTCCCGCAGCGCCTGGCGCAGTTCTTATCGCAGGCATTACGGTACCTTTCATTAATCAGACTTCGCGGCCCGCCGGTTTTTCCGCGGGACCGGTGGCGGGAGCAGGAAGTTATTTTGTCGCGCCAACGAACAGCCAGGGGCAGCCGCCAGAGGGTGATTTGATCACGCCGGTGGCGGGGCCGCTGGGCGGATTGAGCGCCACGGACGTAACGCAAATTCTGGATAACGCGGAAGCCACGGCGAACACCACGCGCGCAGCGATTCGATTGCCTCCGGGTTCGAAAGCGCGCATGGTCATCGCGGTGGCGGATCTAGATGGGACCATCATCGGCTTGCGGCGCATGCAGGATGCGACGGTGTTCAGCATTGACGTGGCGGCGACGAAAGCGCGGAACATGGTGTACTTCAACAGTGCCGTTCGAACCGCAGCGGATCTGAACGGCGTCCCGATGGGCACGGCGGTGACGAACCGGACGATCAGTTTTGGAGCGCAACCGCTCTATCCTCCGGGAATCGACGGTTCCAGCGCCGGACCATTCTTCAATTTATTTACGATGGACGTCGCAAACCCCTGCACGCAAGGATTTCAAAGTGGCCCCCCGAATGCGAATAAGAGCGGCATCGTTTTCTTTCCCGGGAGCGCCGGCTTATTTCGCAACGGGACGCTGGTCGGCGGACTGGGCGTCAGCGGCGACGGCGTGGACCAGGACGATTACGTGACCAACGGCGGGACCAAGGGATTCGAAGCCCCGGCGAATATCCGCGCGGATCAAATCATGGATCAGGGCGTGCGGCTGCCCTATTTTAAATTTCCTAGAAATCCCACCAACTGATTTTTTTCCTTTTTCCTTTTCCCTTTTCTCTTTTCTCTTGCCTCTCCTTTCTTCTGTCTTTCTTTTTCTTTCTCTCCGTCGAACCGAGCCGAAAGTTCACTAATTCTGGCGCGCGCCACTCGAAGGGTCGGGCGAAGTGGCGGAGTTCACATCGAGGAACAACGAATGCGTAGTGTCGCCGGGGGCGTAGCAATTTCCATCGGTGTGGTATGTCGCGGCGCATTGAGAAGTGAACTCTTTTCGCCGAGGGGATTGCGCGAATTGCCAGACGGCGGCGTAGGAGATGCCGCTCAGTGCGGGGGATGGAGGTTCTTGCGGAAAAGAGCAGCCGGGTGCGGGTGGGCAGGCGTCGTTGTAAGCCCAAATAGCGATCTCGCGCGAGGGTTCGTGGCTGCGAATGTCGTCCGCGGTCGTGATGGTGACGCCAGCGCCTTCGCTGACAGGGATGCCGGAACAGTAGAAGCCAGTGCGGTAGCCGGCACGAACGAGTTCTTCGGACCAGGCGCGAAGATAAGCGTGGTAGGCAGCGGAAAGGCGGCCGCCTTCCTCGATATCGAGAAAGAGGATCGTGCCAGAGGTGAAGCCTTCGGCTTTCGCAGTGATGGCGGCAGATTTGGCGTCCTGAAATCCTTTCTTCTTTGCCACCGCTTCATTCTTGAGTTCGCCGCTGGCGCGGCCGCGGTACAAAACGACAAAACCGAAACCATGTGAGAGGAGAAGCTGACGCTTGCCTTTCCAGGTATTTAACTTTTCGCCGGGTGGAGGGCTGAGCCAGTAACTCGTGAAGGCGAAGGTCTTGCGCAGGACGGGAAGCGCGGCATCACCCGGATAGAGGTTGCGGTCGAAACCGAGATAGGAACGCCGCTCGTTTGGCACTGCTCGAGCATTTGGTGATGCGAATGAAAGCGGAGGGGAAAAAGACAACGCAGAGACGCGGAGAGCGCTGAGGGAAGGCAGAGAAGAGTTCGCACCAAATTCGGGAAGAGGCTGCGGCGCAAGCGGGAGTTGGAGCAAGGCTGCGCTGGTAAACAGAGCGAGGCAGCCGAGAGTGGATTGAAATGGCTTCGAGACGAAATGCATATCAACCTTCGCGAAGCTTGTGGCCGGCAAGATTGCCGAGGCCGTCGTAGGCGGCGTACTTGTACGTTTCGCTGAGCGTGGGATAGTTAAAAACCTGCTCGATAAATTCATCGATGGTGAGGCCGTTGTCCAGGACCATCATGCCGATGTGGATGAGTTCAGTGGCGTTTTCGCCGATCATGCTGACGCCGAGAAGTTTTTTATCGGCGCGGGCGAAGATGAGCTTGAGCATGCCCGCGGTGTCGCCGGTGATGTGGCCGCGAGCGTTGTTTTCATAAAGCGCCCGGCCGACAACGTAATCGATCTTCTTTTCCTTGCAAGATTCCTCGGTTTCACCGGCGGCGGAAATTTCCGGAATCGTGTAAATGCCCATGGGGAGAAGCGAAGCGACGCGCTGTTTGTACTTCAGGCCGAAGGCGTGACAAACGGCGACGCGGCCCTGTTCCATGGAAGTGGAAGCGAGCGCGGGGAAACCGATGACGTCGCCCGCGGCGTAAATGTGCGAGACCGCGGTGCGATAGTTTTCGTCCACGGGGATGTAGCCGCGGTCGTTGATGGATAGGCCGGCTTTTTCGAGGGCGAGGCCGTCAACGGCGGCGCGGCGGCCGGCGGCGAAGAGAGCGGCATCGGTTTCGAGAATTTTGCCGCTCTTCATGGTGAGACGGACGCCGCTCGCGGAATTTTCGGTTTTGACGGGCCGCTCGTTGAACCAGAAGTGCATGCCGAGGGCCGCGAGGCGATCGCGAAGACGGTCGGAAATTTCGTTGTCGAGAAATGGAAGCAAGCGGTCGCGGCCATCCACAAGAGTGACATCTACGCCGAGGGCTTTGAAGATGGAAGCGTACTCGCAACCGATGACGCCGCCGCCGATGACCGCAAGGCTCCTGGGAATGCGGTCCATTTGCAGGAAAGTGTCGGAATCAAAAGTATGGATGTCGTCGAACGCGATTTCCGAAGGGCGATGCGGCTTGGAGCCGGTTCCAATGAGAATGACTTCCCCTTTCAGGCGGCGCACGCCATTGGCGCCGGAAACGGCAACGGTGTGGCTATCTTCAAAGGATGCCTGGCCACGGACGAGTTCGATGTGGTGGAGTGCAAGATTCTTCAGAATGCGGCGGCGTTCCATCTCGACGACTTCGCGCTCATGGTGCATGAAGTCGTGGACGTGAGATTTTCCTTGAGCGAGTAATCTATGCCGTAAAGTCCGCGTTGCTTCAGTCCGGAAAAATAAAGCGCGGATTCGCGGAGAGTCTTGCTGGGAACCGTGCCGGTGTTGATGCAACTGCCTCCCATGTGCTGGGCGCGCTCGATGACCGCGACACGCTTCCCAAAGTAGGCAGCCTGAGCGCCGGCCTTTTCACCGGCAGGGCCGCAGCCGATGACGATCAGATCAAAATTATCACTCGAACCCACGCGGGCCTCCCTGGAATTGACGAAACGAACCGGCAATGCGCGATTCGCCTGGAACTGGGAGGATTTTAGACGAAGGGTCGAACGAACGAGGGAGTTTCTTGAAGGGCTGTGCCGAATCCGGTGCGGTGCTTCAGCCGTCGTGATGCTCCTTTCCGACAGGGTCGGAGAAGGCAGGGCAGATTCCCTTAGCGGGAATCTGGTTAACCGTAACAGCCCCACCCCGGCAGTTTTTTTGTAAGTGCTGATTCTAAAGGAGGTTGAAGTTGTTTGTTTTGATACAGTTTTACAAATGTTGATTCTGCAGGACTTGGAAGGATACATAATTCTGCAAACAGATGCGGTCCGCAGGCGGAGTCGACGCCGTGCACGGAGGCAGCGCCGGGACGCGAGCTTCGGAAGGGCATGCAGGCGGATGGAGATTTCGGGTAACACGGGAAAGGATAGCATGGCGGTATCAAGTGGTTAAGTATTTTGCAGGGAATGGTAAGAATTGAGGCTTGGACGGCTACGAGGACGTGGTGATCGGTACCGGCGGGCAGAAGACGAACAAGGAAACGCAAAATTAGGGCAATAATATACTTGACTCAGGAGACGTGCCTTAGCACACTTCCACCCGCAGGTTATGGAGCCTGTGGGAGATGATTTCACATAGATGCATAGGATTGTGCGACTTGTATCGTCGCCTTTCTGAAGAAATCGAAATTCTCGGTAATTCGAGAAAGCCACAATCGCCTCTATCCAAACTGGAAAAGACACGCATTGCAACCACCTTGGTTTCTCATATCGACGAGGAAATTTGTGCGCTCCGATTCTTTGAGATCGGAGCGAGTGTCGAAACATTTCGAGTGCAGAGTCTATACGCCAAATTGATAGAGAATGAGAGATTTACTCCAGAAACTTTGAACATATCACTGAAGGAAATAAGGAATGACCTTACCATTCGTTTGAGTCATCTAAAATTCGCATACATCCCGTCGCCCAATGACAAGTATTTCGAGCAGGACAAATTGTTCGGCGAAAAAGTTTACGACCACTTCGATTCTGCCCGTTTGGACATTAAGGATGCAGGTAACTGCATAGCAGCGGAATTATATACAGCAGCGGTCTTTCATTTAATGCGTGTTGCTGAGTTCGGCCTTCGGTATGTCGCCGATAAACTTAATGTCGAGTTGTTTGATAAAGGCAATCCACGGCCAATTGAATATGCTACGTGGGACAAGGTACTTCAAGGCATCCAAGGCAAGATTAAACTAATTCGCGAGAAGCAATCTCATGGGCCACAAAAGAATGAGGAACTTCAGTTTTACTCGAATGCAGGCGAAAACGCGATGTTCATAAAAGACTTATGGCGCAACGACGCATCCCACACTCGAAAGAGATATAACGAGCAAGAGGCTCTTGGTGTGTTTACTAGAATTAAGGATTTTATGGTTGGTTTGGCAGCAGGAAATCCATGACAAACCGCGATGTTACTGCAATTAATTTGGAGGTCGTTTGACGAAAGCACTAAAAAAGTTCACAGAGTTATTAGATCGGTTGCTGCGAGTCCCGCATAGTGAGCTAAAAGAGAAGCTCGATGGAGAGAAGGCAGCGAAGAAACGCAAAAAGTCAGGAGCTAACAAATGACTCAGGAACAGCGTCTTTTTATCACTACGGACGATGTATTGGAGTTGGAGTTTCGCTGCTCCAATGAAGGTTGCGGCTTGCGGCTTACATTTCAAATAGACAAATCTGTGCCGTTGCCAATGGGTTGTCCAGCCTGCAATACGGGTTGGTTCATGCCTCACAAGGACGATGAACGCAAAAGCACCCTTTATGCATTTATTGATTCCATACGAAAGCTGCGCGAGATGAAAAGCCTTCCGTTTACGCTGCGGATGCGCGTTTCTTCCCGCGAGGGAGCCTAGTTGGGCAAGGAATTCGTCGCACCTACCTTGCCAGTCACTTCGGCATAGGTGAGGCGCTTTCCGATTACGTGAGAGGCAACATGCTCGAAACGAAGTCCATCGTGGAGCCAGTTTCCGGAGATTGTAGCGGAACACTTGTTCGTCGAGGTAGCGGAACAAATGGAATGGCTCCACGCTAATGTAGTGCCCTTCAATTGGCGTTTAAAGAGGCTCCAGAAGTTTTCGAATCCGTTGGTGTGTACCTTTCCATCTCCGTAGGTTTCTGCATGGTCGATAACTTGGTGCTCGAATCCCTGATGCTTGAGTCCCTGATAGGACATAAGCGCATCGGAGTAGATCGCGCTTCCTGCTTTGACATGAGCGCGAACGTTGGACTGAAGCGCGTGCTTTTTGCGATTGCCTACGACAGCGGCGCGAACTTCTCCGCCACGTTCGAGAATTCCCATAACGGCGGTCTTGTCTTTGGTGCCAGTTTCAGTAATCCGGCGCTTGTGTTTGTCGGCGTGCATGAAGCGAGCAGCGCCACCGACGAAAGTTTCGTCCACTTCTACTTCGCTACCGGGACCACCGAGTTTGATAACCGAACGGGCTTGCATGGCGAGCCGGATGCGGTGAAGCATGAACCAAGCCGACTTTTGGGTGATGCCCATAGCGCGGGCCACTTCATAGGAACTGACACCGTTCTTGCAGTTGGCAACCATCCACATAGCGATAAGCCACTTGTCGAGAGGCAATGCAGAGTCCTCAAAAATGGTTCCGATCTTCACGCTGAATTGCTTGCGAGCGTGCTTCTCTTTGCATTCCCACATCCGGCGAGTGGAGATGAAGCGAACGTCCTTCCTGCCACAAGTGGGGCAGGTAACGCCATTGGGCCAGCGGCGCTCGACCATGAGCTTGAGGCAGTTGTCGGCGTCCGCGAAGTAGACGATAGCTTGTTGGAGAGTCTTTGGCTTGGCGCTCATGGCGTTCCTCACTGTCAAAATATTACCAGAGTCGTCTTACTGAGTCAAGTATATTATTGCCAAAATTAGAATCCGCACGCCCTGACCCGGCCGGGGCATGCGGCGCCCGAATCTTGCTAAGCGGTTAAGGGCCCGCCACCCGGCGGGCATCGCTCGTTCACTCATCCAGAGGCGCACCGCCAGGAGTGACTGTGCCACCCGATGAGCGTGAGCTAGGCGGCGGTGACGAGGATTTTGCCGGAGCGGCGGGAGGCGGGCTTTTTGCGGACGACGATTTCGACATCGCGGTCGAGAGCGGTGAGAAAATTCATGAGCCGCTCGACGGAGAATCCGTCCAGGCGGTAATTCGATAATGCGGAAATCTTGGGCTGGTTACGAACGGTCCGCAGGCGGTATGGTTCATTCCATTTGAAACACATGATAAAACCGCATTGGCCCGCTGTGACTTATAGGTTACAATAGAAGCCGTGATCGAGGTCCGCCACTGCGTCAGCCGCGCAGGAAAGGATGTCTTCGACGATTGGCTGACGCAACTTGCGGATGCCCGCGCGCAAGCGAAGGTTGCGATCCGAATCAACCGGCTTGCCGCCGGGAATTTTGGCGACTGCAAGCCGGTGCGTCACGGATTGTTCGAGCTGCGGATCGATTGGGGGCCCGGCTACCGGGTCTATTACGCGATGTTCGGCAAGGAACCCGTGCTGCTGCTGTGCGGGGGCGACAAGCGAAAACAGCCGTCAGACATTGAGCGGGCGCTGGAATACCTCAAAGATTACAAAGAAAGGACCAGGAAGTCATGAAACGCAAAGCGAGCATGTCCCACGACGAGGCGATCGTCCGGCGGCTCCGAAAGGATCCGGACTTTGCCGCCGAGTACCTGAAAGCTGCACTGGAAGATGAAGACGAGCCCCGCGTTCTGCTCCTTGCCCTGCGCCACCTGGCCCAGGCTCAGGGCATCGCCAAGGTTGCCAAGGCGGCCGGAATCGAGCGCGAGAGTCTTTACCGGGCATTGTCTGCTCACGGCAACCCACGCCTGTCCACACTCGTTGCCGTCACCAAAGCGATCGGGCTGCGACTCACCGTTGAAACCGCTCAATGAGCCACGCGGCAGGACGGAGAAGGAAGATGGTTGCGGGGCCTGCGGGGAATCTGGTCTGATACGGGCATGGCACCTACCCCAAGACACACCGGAAAGCACTGCTAGGCTGGCAATGGAAAGCGATCATGCCGATTATCGGCGTATTGCTGCTGGGCTTGATCGCGTTCCAGGCCATCGTGGTGGTGCTGGAAATTCCGGGGGGCCACTGGATTTTGATCGTGGCGGCGGCCGGCGGAGTGGCCATTTGTTTCGTCACGCTTTCCGCGCTGCTGGTGCTGATCGAACGCCCGCTGGATGAATTAAAGAAGATTATCAAGCGGGTGCGGGAAGGTGATTTGAGCGCACGAGTTGGATTCGCCAAGCGCGGCGACGACGTTGGGCAGCTGGGCCGTCAATTCAACGAAATGATCGAACAGCTCGGGGAGAACCGCGCGGAAATCGAGCGGTTGCACGAGCGCGAGATGGCGCGCGCGGGGCATCTGGCAACGATCGGCGAGCTGGCGGCGGGACTGGCGCACGAAATTCGCAATCCGCTTGCGGGCATCGCGGGCGTGGTGGACGTGATGGGCAGAGAGCTGCCCGCGGGAAGTGCCAGCCGAACAGTATTGCCGGAAGTGCAGGGTGAGATCCAGCACATTCAGGCGATTTTGAACGATCTGCTGGACTATGCGCGGCCGCGCTCACCGGCGTTCCATCCCGCAGATTTGAATACGACAGTCGAGCAGGCGGTATTCCTGGCGCGGCAACAGGTGCGAACGAAGCCGATTGAAATCTCATTCGAGCCGCAAAACGATTTGCCGGAGGTCATGCATGATCCGATGCAGGTTCATCAGGTGGTGCTGAACCTGTTGATGAATGGAATCCAGGCGATTCCGGAGGAAGGAAAAGTGGAAGTGACACTGCGCGGCGAAGGAGATTTTGCGGTTATTCGGGTGACGGACACAGGCAAGGGAATTCCTCGCGATTCCTTGCCGAAAATCTTCAAGCCTTTCTACACTACGCGCAAGGAAGGGACGGGGCTGGGACTCTCGCTGGCCAAAAGCATTGTGGATTCGCACGGCGGGAAAATCGAGGTAAGCAGCGAACCAGGCCACGGAGCGCAATTTGAGGTCTGGCTGCCGGTCGCGCGGGCTGAAGCCCCCCTGCAAAGGACTGGAACGGAGTGATACAGTAAAGTACAGGACATGGCACAAAAGAAAATCCTGATCGTAGATGATGAAAAGCTGGTGCGCTGGGCGCTGAAGCAAAAGTGCGCGGAATATGGATATCAGACCGCGGAGGCAGCGACGGCCGAGGAAGCGCTCGGTGCGTTACAGAGAGAATCGCCGGATGCGGTGCTTCTGGACGTGCACCTGCCCGACCAGAGCGGCATTGCCGTGCTGGAGAAGCTGAAGCAGGCAGGCGACGCATACTGCGTCATCATGATGACGGCAGACCCGCGGCTCGATGAAGTGAAGGCGGCGCTGCGGCTGGGGGCCTATGATTTTGTCAGCAAACCCATCAACTACGAGGAACTGGGAGTAACGCTCCAGAACGCGCTGGAAGCAGGGGCGCTGCGGACGGAAGTGGAGTCGCTGCGCGGCGAGGTGCGGAGGCGCGCCGGATACCACGAGGTGGTCGGCGTCTCGCGGAAGATGACGGAATTGATGAAATTCGTGCACAAGGTGGCGGCCAGCGAAGCCAGCACGATTTTGATTCAGGGAGAGAGCGGCACGGGCAAGGATCTGGTCGCAAAAGCAATCCACTACCAGAGCGCGCGGGCAGACAAGCCATTTGTAGCCATCAACTGCTCGGCGATCCCCGAGACACTGATGGAGGCGGAGCTTTTCGGACATGAGAGGGGCGCCTTCACCGATGCCAAGGCGATGAAAAAAGGACTTTTCGAGATTGCCGACGGTGGAACACTCTTCCTGGATGAGATTGGCGAGCTATCGCCGCTGCTGCAAGCAAAGCTGCTGCGGGTACTGGAAGACCAGGTGATCCGGCGCGTCGGCGGCGTCCGTGATATTCAGGTGGACGTACGCGTAATCGCCGCTTCGAACCGCGATCTGGAGCGCGCGGTCCGCGAAGGGCATTTCCGGCAGGACCTCTACTACCGACTGGCGATCATTTCCATCTTCCTGCCCACCCTGCGCGAGCGGAAAGAGGATGTGCCCGCGCTCGTCGAATTCTTCCTGGAACATTACAACCGCAAGTTCCGCAAGTCCGTGCAAGGGCTAACGGAAGAAACGCGGCAGTTGCTGATGAACTATGACTGGCCGGGAAACGTGCGCGAGCTGAAAAACGCACTCGAGCGCGCAATGATCCTGGAAGAGGGCACACTGCTGAGACCCGATGACCTTCCTTTTTCGGTGGCCAGCGGAAAAAGCGGTACGTCGGCGTCGGCGATGACAGCCATGGAGGCAAGCGGCACGCCAGTTTCCGAGTCAGGCGCTGGGGTCCAAAGGAGATCTTTGCCTGCACTGTTCATCCCGGAGGGAGGGACCTCACTGGAGGACGTGGAGCACGCGCTGGTTGAAATGGCGCTGCATCAATCGCACGGCAATCAGATCAAGGCGGCGAAACTCCTGGATATCAGCCGCGACGCGCTGCGGTACAAGATGAAAAAATTCGGCCTGGCGCACGGCGAGGAAGAGCGGCCAGCCCTACCAAACAATTCCTGAATCTTCATCCGCTCTGGAATGGAAAGACTCCGTTCGCCAAGGGCAGCAGCCGCTTTTTCCTCCTGGCAGGTTCCCCCCGATCGCCGCGCTCGTTAGCCCACCGAATGCGTGATAAATCGCGCGCAAGAGTGAAATGACCCAATTTTAAATTCATGGGGTGCTAAGGCAAAAGAACAAGGTCAGCCAAAGGGTTGAAAACAAAAGAGATGGCTAGGCATGGTGGACTTGAGGTTTGGAACAGAAGATGCAGACTGGAGGATTACTCAGAAAGAAGGCAATGGAGCGATTGCCGGCCTTCTGAGTGGTGGGCGTTCCTTTTGCGACGGCGGGCAGGCGGTGAAGGCTCGAAAGGATACGGCGCAAAGAGGGGCGCCCACAATTTAGCCTGAAACGCTTGGTGGCGTTTCGGCTGACAAGATTGAGTTAGGCAGCGGCAGAGCGCGGATCTCCCCGGTGCGTCGATGTTTCAGACGCCGAGGCCAACGTGACGGGCCTTACCTTGCGCCGCCGCTGCCTTCCTTTTATCGCCCCAATCCTCTGCGATCGGCTAGCTCCCCCCCTGCAATGCATCACTTGCTGGTTCTTCTGACGCAAGGCTCTGTGCGAATGCACGCAATTCCCCAATGCGTTCCGCCGCAAGCGCGGATATGTCCTTTATTTGCTTGGCGTTCCTCGGAATGAGTTTGGAAAGGTGCGTGCCTTTCTATTGATGTACACCGAGGAACCATATGAGCGCGATGGGCAAAGAAAATCAGAAGAAGGAGGGCTTTATGGCACAGGTCATGGAGACAAAAGAAAAATTGGAAGCAGCCAAGAAACTGGCTTTGAGCAAGATCCTGGTGACAACGGACTTTTCTCCGGAATCGCAGCGGGCGCTCGACTATGCTCTGGCATTGGCACGGCGCTATGACGCGCGCATCTACTTGGCGCACGTAATTACACCGGATCCGTTCCAGTTTGCAGAGCCGGCGCTGGCCGAAGCAACCTACGAGAAGGTACGGCAAGCGGCGGAGCAAGGGATGGCGGACATTCTGGTGTCCGGGAAGCTCCGCGGTATCCCGCACGAGGTGCTGCTCGAAGAAGGAAACGTGTGGCCAGTTCTCGATAATTTGATCCGCAAACACGAAATTGATCTGGTGATTACCGGCACTCATGGACTTGGCAAGGTGCAGAAGGTGCTGATCGGCTCGGTCGCGGAGGAAATCTTCCGGCAGGCAAACTGCGCCGTGATGACCGTAGGACCACAAGTGAAGGAAGAAGCGCCGAAGGAAGTCGAGCTGAAGAACATCCTGTTCGCCACGGACTTTGGGCCGGGCGCGGAAACGGCGGTACCTTTCGCATTCTCTCTCGCCCAAGAACATGGAGCGAGACTGACCCTGCTCCATGTCATCGAAGAAGCGACCGCGTTCACCGAAGAAAGCGTAAGGCGGCAGCGCGAGTTGAATGTCGACAGGCTGAAGAGGCTGATGCCCGCAGGCGCCGAAGACTGGTGCAAGCCGGATTTCCGGGCGACGTTTGGCGAGGCCTCGGAAGAGATTCTGACGATGGCACGCGAAATGAACGCGGACCTGATCGTGATGGGCGCGAAAGCAAGGAAGAGCCTTGCGGGTCATGTGCCGGTAACCATCGCTTACAACGTGGTGACCAAGGCGCGGTGCCCGGTCCTCACGGTTCGCGGCTGATTGTTCTCGATCTGGTGAGCTTGAGCCGCACAGAGGGTGCGGCTTGAAATGAGGGAGTGGAACCCCAGCTAAACGGGTCTACATCCCAGAATAACGAAAAGGGCGGAACTGCCACCGTGGCGCGCACGGAGCAATCCCGCCCTTTCTTTTTTTCGGCGCCGGCAAACAGGCCAAGGGTGGAAAACGCCCGGCATGCGTGGCAATTTAACGATGGGGTTCCAAGAAGAAACAATGGTGCCCGGGGTGGGAGTCGAACCCACATGAGGAAAAATCCCCGGAGGATTTTAAGTCCTCAGCGTCTGCCATTCCGCCACCCGGGCAGGGCAGATAAGAAAAACTAACATGTACGGCGGATTGGCTCAAATCAAATAGCGGGTGCGAACTGGTCCGCGCAGGAAATCCAGGCAATTCTTCGTTCTTAAGCATTCTGTAGCATTCGTCGCCTGGGAATTGCGCTCATCAATTCCAAGCGGGCAGTCTGTTTCGTTTTGGCGTAAAATCCCTTGGCCCGTTCCGTAGCGCGGTGCATCTAAATTTTGACCACTATCCGCGGGCAGCCTCTGCCCCGCGACAGGAGCGATTGTGAGCCAGCCGAACCTCGACCTGCTGAGCATCAATACGATCCGTACTCTGGCAATCGACGCAGTGCAGCAAGCCAACTCCGGGCATCCTGGCGCGCCAATGGGTCTCGCGCCCGTGGTCTACACGCTGTGGCAGCAGTTCCTGCGGTACGACCCCATGGATCCCACTTGGCCGAACCGCGACCGCTTTGTGCTCTCCGCCGGCCACGCCTCGATGCTGCTCTACGCCACGCTGCACCTTGCAGGGGTTCGCTCCGTAAATGCCAAGGGAGAAATCACGAACGATCTCGCCGTTTCCATGGCAGAGATCAAGCGCTTCCGGCAGATCGGCAGCAAGACTCCGGGACATCCCGAGTCGCACATCACGACCGGCGTAGAGACCACGACCGGACCGCTGGGACAAGGGGCGGGAAACAGCGTCGGCATGGCCATTGCCGGCAAGTGGCTGGGAGAAAATTTCAACCGCCCGGGTTTCGACATTTTTAATTTCAACGCCTACGCCGTCTGTGGAGATGGCGACTTAATGGAAGGTGTAGCGAGTGAAGCCGCGTCGCTCGCCGGCCACCTGAAGCTTTCGAATCTCTGCTGGATTTACGACAATAACCGCGTGACTCTGGACGGCCCCGCGGAGTGGTCCTTCAGTGAAGATGTGATGACGCGTTTCGTGGGCTACGGATGGAACGTGACGCGCGTCGCCGATGCGAACGACCTTGAGATGCTGGGTCGCGCCTATGACACGTTTCTCAAGACGAAGGACCGGCCCACTCTCATCGTCGTGGACAGCCACATCGGCTACGGCTCTCCCCACAAGCAGGATTCTTACGAAGCACATGGCGAGCCGCTGGGTGAAACGGAAGTGAAGCTGGTCAAGGAAAACTACGGCTGGCCGGAAGACGCGAAGTTCCTTGTTCCCGACGGCGTTTACGATCAGTTCAAGAACGGCGTCGGCAAGCGCGGCGCGGAGGCACGCTCCGCCTGGAAAGCGAAACTCGAGGAATACAAGAAGCAGTTCCCGCAGCTGGCCGATCAGCTGAGCAGGATGCAGGCCGGGAAATTGCCCGATGGCTGGGACAAGGAGTTGCCCAGCTTCCCCGCCGATCCCAAGGGAATGGCAACGCGCGATTCCTCCGGTAAAACTCTTAACGCGCTCGCAAAAAATATTCCCTGGCTGATCGGCGGCTCGGCCGACCTGGCCAAATCCAACAAGACCAATTTGACGTTTGATGGCGCGGGAGACTTCTACCCGGAGCAGTACCGGGGACGCAATGTGCACTTTGGAGTGCGCGAACACGCCATGTGCGCGATCGTCAACGGCATGACTTTGTCGAAGCTGCGGAGCTTTAGCGCCACATTCTTTAATTTCAGCGATTATATGCGCCCGAGCATGCGCCTCGGCGCTTTGATGGAGATCCCCGCGATTTACATCTTCACCCACGATTCCATCGGCGTGGGTGAGGACGGCCCCACGCACCAGCCCATCGAGCAACTGGCGTCGCTGCGAGCCATGCCGAACATGCTGGTTCTGCGCCCCGGCGATGCCAATGAGGTGGTCGAAGCATACAAAGTCATTCTGCAACACACGCATGGGCCTTCGACCTTGGTGCTGACACGCCAGGCCATGCCGACTTTCGACCGCACAAAGTTCGCCCCCGCATCGGGCGTGGCCAAAGGCGCGTACGTATTGGTGGATGCCCCCGGCGGGAAGCCCGACGTCATCCTGATGGGGACCGGGAGCGAAGTCTCACTGTGCGTCGAGGCTTACGAAAAACTGTCCGCGGAGGGAGTCAAGGTGCGGGTTGTGAGCATGCCTTCCTGGGAACTCTTCGAACGCCAGGATTTGTCCTATAAGGAGAGCGTTCTTCCTTCGAACGTCACGGCGCGCGTCTCGGTCGAGATGGCATCCACGTTCGGGTGGGAACGCTACGCCGGTCCCAAGGGCAAAATGATCGGCATGCACAGTTTCGGCGCATCTGCTCCGTTGAAGGACTTAAAAAAGAAATTCGGCTTTGAAGCGGACAACGTGGTTGCGGCGGCAAAAGCCGCTCTGGGAAGGTGAGCCGGCGATGAAACTTGTGATTGGATCGGATCACGCAGGGTTTGAAATGAAGGTAGCCATGGGCGATTTATTGCGCTCGCTGGGACACGAAGTCCTGGACGTGGGCGCGTTCAACGAAAACCCGTCCGATTATCCCGATTTTGCCGAGGCGGTGGGCCGGGCGGTCCTGGAAGGCAAAGCCGAGAGGGGCCTGCTGATCTGCGGCAGTGGCGTTGGCGCAAGCGTGGCAGCCAACAAACTGCCCGGGATTCGCGCAGGGTTATGCCATGACACCTATTCGGCACACCAAGGCGTGGAGCACGACGACGTCAACGTGCTGGTGATGGGCTCGCGCGTAATCGGCGTGAAGCTGGCCGAAGATATTGTGAAGGCGTTCCTCGGCGCGAAGTTCACCAACGAGGAGCGCCACGTGCGGCGGCTGGGAAAAATGAAAGCGCTGGAAGCGAAGTTCGCGGCAAGATCAAAAATCTAATAGGCAACGCGGTTAATCGAAGCGCGAGATGCGCCCGCCTTCCCGGCGTACAATAGGGTTTCGGGGACTTTTCGGTGCAAAGGAGATCCGCGATGACGACAACGACGACGATCCCAAATATTGGCGCAGGCCAGGGAGCCAATCCCCTGAAAGGCCTGCTTGCCTACGGCCAGTCTCCCTGGATGGACTACATCCGCAGAGACCTGCTCACCACCGGCGAATTGAAGAAATATATTGGAAACGACGGCCTCCGCGGCATGACCTCCAACCCCGCCATCTTCGAAAAAGCCATCACCGGCAGCAATCTCTACACCGATATTCTCGCTTCTCCGGACGCAAAAAATCTTGACGCCAAAGGCCTCTTCGAGAAAATCGCCATCCGCGACGTTCAGGACGCTTGCGATATCTTCAAGCCCGTCTATGCTGAATCGAAACGCCGCGACGGCTACGTCAGCCTCGAGGTCTCTCCGTATCTAGCGAACGACACCCAAGCCACCATCGAAGAAGCCCGCCGCCTCTGGAAAGCCGTGAACCGCCCGAACGTCATGATCAAAGTTCCGGCCACGCCCGAGGGACTGCCCGCCATTCGCCAGCTTCTCGAAGAAGGGCTCAACATCAACATCACGCTGCTGTTCGCGCAGTCCGCTTACGAGCAAGTCGCGGAAGCGTTCCTCGCCGCGCTCGAAGCTCGCGCCGCAAAGGGCCAGGACATCAGCCAGATCGCCAGCGTCGCCAGCTTTTTCGTGAGCCGCATCGACACGCTCGTTGACAGCCTGGTTGATGAGAAACTCAAGACTACTTCGGATGGCGGCCAAAAAGCATTGCTCGAAAGCATCCGCGGCAAGATTGCCATCGCCAATGCCAGGCTGACCTACAAGAAGTATCTGGAACTTTTCGGCGGCCCCCGATGGAAGGCCCTTGCAGCGAAAGGCGCGCAGACTCAGCGCTTGCTCTGGGCCAGCACCAGCACCAAGAATCCTAAATACCGCGACGTGATTTACGTCGAGGAGCTCATCGGCGCGGACACCGTGGACACCATCCCGCCCGCGACGTTCGATGCCTTCCGCGATCACGGCAAGCTGCGTCCCAGCCTGGCTGAAAACGTCGAAGCCGCCGCGAAAACCATGGCCGACCTCGCCAAGGCCGGCATTTCGATGAAGGAAGTGACGGACAAGCTCCTGGTGGACGGCGTGAAGCTCTTCGCCGACGCATTCACGACGCTGCTCGCCGCAACGGGCAAAAGCGCCGGGGTGCGCGCGTGAGTCTCAACAAACAAACCTACAAATTGCCGGGCCAACTTGCAGCCGCGGTGGCTGCTTCACTCGAGGATTGGAAGAAGAACAATAAAGTCGCGCGCCTCTGGGCAAAGGATGCTTCGCTATGGACCGGCACGGACGAAAATAATTGGCTCGGCTGGCTAGCCATCACGGAAGAGCAGCTCGGCCACATTGATGTTCTTCAGCAGGTTGCGGCGGATGTCAAAAAAGCGCGGTTCAAGCACGCTCTCCTCCTCGGCATGGGTGGTTCCAGCCTCTGCCCCGAAGTGCTCCGCATGACCTTCGGAAAGGTCAAAGGATTTCCCGAACTGCACGTCCTCGATTCCACCGACCCTGCTCAAATCAAGGCGATCGAAGCGAAGGTCGATCTCAAGAGCACCATCTGCATCGTCTCCAGCAAGTCTGGGAGCACCCTCGAACCGAATATCTACAAACAATATTTCTTTGAACGCGTAAAGGCCAAGGTGGGCGAAAAGGAAGTCGGCAACCGTTTCATTGCCATCACCGATCCCGGCTCCAAAATGCAGCAGGTCGCCGAGGGCGACAAATTCCGCAGGATTTTCATGGGCGTGCCCAGCATTGGCGGCCGCTATTCCGCGCTTTCCAACTTCGGCATGGTGCCCGCCGCTATCATGGGCCTCAACGTGTCGAAATTCCTGAATAACGCAGAGGAGATGGTCAAGGCCTGCGGCGCGGCTTCGCCCGCCGGCGCCAATCCCGGCGTCATCCTCGGAACAATTCTGGGCCTTGCCGCCAGGCAGGGCCGCGACAAGCTTACGATCATCACTTCGCCGGGAATCTTCGATCTTGGGGCATGGCTCGAACAATTGATCGCCGAATCCACCGGAAAGGTTGGCAAAGGCATTATCCCCGTTGACCGCGAGCGCCTCGCCAAGCCCTCCACTTACGGCAGCGATCGCATCTTCGTCTACCTGCGTCTGGCGTCGAAGCCCAACAAGGCGCAGGATGCCGCGGTTGCCGCGCTCGAAAAAGCCGGCCATCCGGCCGTGCGCATCACTCTGCCCAACATCCACAATCTCGGCCAGGAATTTTTCCGGTGGGAAATCGCCACGGCCGTCGCGGGCTCGATCATCGGCATCAACGCCTTCAATCAACCCGACGTCGAGGCCAGTAAAATCGAAACGCGCAAGCTTACGAGTGAATACGAAACGACCGGAAAACTCCCACCGGAAGCGCCATTCTTCGAAGCCGGCGGCATCAAGCTCTTCGCCGACGAGAAGAATACAGCGACGTTAAAAGGCGGCGCGAAACTTGCCGATGTTTTGCGGGCGCATCTTTCGCGCATCGGCGCGGGCGATTATTTCGCCGTTCTCGGGTACATCCCGATGAATCCCGCGAATGAAAAGGCCTTGCAGTCGATCCGCCACGCGGTGCGCGACAAGAAAAAAGTGGCCACCGTCCTCGGCTTCGGCCCGCGCTTCCTGCATTCCACCGGACAAGCCTACAAGGGCGGCCCGAACAGCGGCGTTTTTCTGCAGATCACATGCGATGACGCAAAGGATCTGGCGGTCCCGGGACAAAAATACACTTTCGGCGTGGTTAAGGCGGCGCAGGCCCGCGGCGACTTTGCCGTTCTCGCCGAACGTGGCCGCCGTGCTTTGCGCGTCCACCTCGGCAAAAACCTGAAATCCGGGCTCGCAACGCTGGCCAAAGCCGTGCAAAGCGCGATCGCATGAAGCAGTAAACTCAATTTCTCTTACCTGAAACGCAAAGGAGCGGACACGATGCAGCTTGGCATGATCGGACTCGGTAGAATGGGCGCCAACATGGTGCGGCGCTTGCAAAAAGGCGGGCACAAGTGTGTCGCGTACGACCGCAGCGCCGATTCCGTGAAGCAACTGGAGGGCGAAGGCGCGACAGGCGCGAGTTCTCTCGATGATTTCGTCAAGAAGCTCCAGAAGCCTCGCGCCGTTTGGCTCATGGTTCCGGCCGCGGTGGTTGATGCCACGCTTCACGACCTAGTGGACAAATTGGAGAAGGACGACGTCGTCATTGATGGCGGCAATTCCTACTACATCGACGACATCCGCCGAGCAAAAGAACTTTCCGCCAAGGGCATTCATTATTGCGACGTCGGCACCAGCGGCGGTGTCTGGGGCCTCGAGCGCGGCTACTGCCAGATGATTGGCGGCGAGACGGACGTCGTAAAGCGCCTTGATCCCATTTTCAAAACGCTGGCACCAGGACGCGGCAACGTCGATCGCACTCCAGGGCGCGAGAAAGCCGGTGGCACCGCGGAAGAAGGCTATCTTCACTGCGGCCCATCCGGCGCCGGCCACTTCGTCAAAATGGTCCACAACGGCATCGAGTATGGGTTGATGGCCGCCTACGCCGAAGGTTTGAACATTCTGAAGCACGCCAACGCCGGCAAGTCTCACCGCGAAGCCGACGCGGAAACCACGCCGCTGCGGAATCCCGAACATTATCAATACGATTTCAACCTCGCGGACATCACGGAAGTCTGGCGCCGCGGCAGCGTGGTCGCGTCGTGGCTGCTCGATCTCACCGCCATCTCCTTGCTCGAACAGCCCACGCTCGAGCGCTTCTCCGGCCGCGTCTCCGATTCCGGCGAAGGCCGCTGGACCATCCTCGCCGCCATCGAGTCCACGACGCCCACCCCGGTCCTGAGCGCCTCGCTCTACCAGCGCTTCACGTCGCGCGGCGAGGACGATTTCGCGGCAAGAGTGTTGTCCGCCATGCGCTTCCAGTTCGGCGGGCACATCGAGAAGAAGTCCGGCCATTAGAAACTTCGGAAGCCGTCTGGAACACGAAGACAGGAAGTCCTATTCATGAGCCTGAATCATCCGGATGTAAATCCAAGCGCAGAGCCGTGCGTGATGGCTATTTTCGGCGCCACGGGTGACCTGACCAAACGCAAGCTCATCCCCGCCCTCTGCAATCTTTCCCAGGAAAATCTTCTTCCGGCCCAGTTCGCCATTGTTGGATTTGCCGCCAACGATTACGACACGGCGAGCTTTCGCAAGATGCTGTGCGACGAAATTCCCAAATTCGCTCCTGCGCCGATCGATGCCCAGCTCTGGGCCGGAATGATTGAGCGCATTTACTACGTTCGCGGTGATTTCCAGGACGCCGACGCCTACGCCCGTCTGGGCCAGCAGATCACCGAGGCCGACAAAAAACATGACACGCGCGGAAACCGCTTTTTCTACCTGGCGGTGGCGCCACGTTATTTCTCCCCCATCGCAAAAATGCTGGGCCAGTGTTCTTTGACCAAAGAGGAAAACGGCCGGTGGGCGCGCGTAATCGTTGAAAAGCCCTTTGGCCACGACCTGGCCTCGGCAAAACAGCTCAATCAGGACCTGAAGCAAGTCCTCACCGAGAAGCAGATCTACCGCATCGATCACTATCTCGGCAAAGAGACCGTGCAAAACCTCATGGTCTTTCGTTTTTCCAACAACATCATCGAGCCGCTGTGGAACCGCAATTACGTCGATCACGTCCAGATCACGGCCGCCGAAACCGTGGGCGTCGAGCATCGCGGCGGTTTCTACGAAACGGCCGGCGCCCTCCGCGACATGGTTCCCAACCATCTCTTCCAATTGCTCACCATGACCGCCATGGAGCCTCCCATCTCCTTCGACGCCGACGAAGTCCGCAACAAACAAGCGGAAGTGCTCCACGCCATTCAGCCTTTCGGGCCCGAGGAAGTGCTCACGAACATGGTCCGCGGCCAATACGCCGCGGGCGCGATGGACGGCCAGCCCGCCGTTGGCTATCGCAGCGAGCCCGACGTCGCTCCCGATTCGAACACCGAAACCTTCGTCGCCTTGAAATTGCTCATAGACAACTGGCGCTGGGCCGGCGTTCCATTTTATCTCCGCACCGGCAAGCGCCTCGCCCGCCGTGTCACCGAGATCGTCATCCAATTCCGCCGTACTCCCTTCGTGCTCTTCCGCAACACCACGGTGCGCAATCTCGAAACCAACCGCCTCGTCATCCATATTCAACCCGAGGAAGGCATCTCGCTCAGTTTCGGCGCCAAGGTTCCCGGCTCGATCATGAAGCTGGGTCTTGTAAACATGGATTTCGACTACAGCACCTACTTCGGAACCGAGCACAGCACCGGCTATGAACGGCTGCTGCGCGATTGCATGGCCGGCGATGCCACTCTCTTCCAGCGCTCGGACATGGTCGAAGCCGGTTGGAGCGTGATTCAGCCGGTTCTCGACGTCTGGCACGCCCTGCCTGCGCGCGGCTTTCCGAACTACGCGGCTGGTTCGTGGGGGCCGGCGGAAGCTGAGGAACTCCTCGAACGCGATGGGCGTTCCTGGCGGCGCATCGGCGAAGAGGAAGCCGAGAAGCGTGCTGGGCTAACCGCCAGCACGAACGCAGGAATCGTCACCAAATAGGAACCCACGTGGAACGCGAGATTCGAATCCTGGCCGACGGAGCGGCGATCGCAAGGCGCGCTGCGGGGGAATTTGTCCAAGCCGCGGACGCTGCTGTGCGCGAGAAAAATTCATTTAATGTCGTCTTGGCAGGCGGCTCGACCCCCAAAACACTCTACGGCCTCCTGGCCACCGATCCGGCGCTGCGCTCGCAGGTTCCTTGGGATAAAATGCATCTGTTTTTCGGCGACGAGCGCCATGTGGGCCCGGACCATCCAGACAGCAATTTCCGGATGGCAACGGAAGCAATGCTTTCGAAGGTCCCACTAAAGTCAGACCATCTCACGCGGATCAAAGGCGAATACCCCGACACGGAGCAGGCCGCACAAGAATACGAGCAGATTCTGCGGGCGTTTTTCAAGTTGGAAGCGGGAGAGTATCCGCGGTTTGATCTCGTGCTCGCCGGCATGGGCAGCGAAGGGCACACGCTCTCGCTTTTTCCCGGCACGAAGGCTTTGCATGCCGGCGGGCGCATCGCCGTGCGAAATTGGGTCGGCAAGTTGTACACAGAGCGCATCACGCTCACTGCGCCCGCTGTCAACCATGCCGCTCGAATCCTCTTTATGGTGACCGGCGCCGACAAAGCGCCGGCACTGAAGGCCGTGCTGGAAGGACCGTTTGAGCCGGAGCAATTGCCCGCGCAATTGCTCCAGCCTAAGAATGGAAAATTGCTCTGGCTGGTGGACGCTGCCGCAGGCAGCATGCTCTCCAGTGGCATTCGAAGAATAGGCGCGGCTGCCCCCGCTTGTCGAAACCGCGTCCAGCGGTTCATAATCTCTTCCAGGCCGCCGAGAAAGCCTTGGTTACTATCGCTCCGAACTGTAGCTCAGGCATTTTGGCCTGAGGCATCTGTTCACATAACCCAAATTAGTTCACTTGGCGCGAGGAGAGAAAATGGCAACCACCGCAACAATGGGCAAGATCGAAACCTATCTTGGCGCAAAGGCCGAATCGCTCTTGGGATTCAAGTCCCCAAAAATTTCAAAGGAGCGCCTGCATATTCCCGGCCCGGACTTCATCGATCGCATTTACGCCGCCTCCGACCGCAACAACCGCGTGCTGGCCAATCTCCAGCGCATGTTCGGCAGGTGGCCGCCTCAGCGGCACCGGCTATCTTTCGCATCCTGCCCGTCGACCAGGGCATCGAGCATTCCGGCGGCGCCAGCTTCGCGAAGAACCCCGATTACTTTGACCCCGAAAACATCGTCAAACTCGCCATCGAAGGCGGCTGCAACGCCGTAGCCTCCACTTTCGGCGTGCTCGGCTCCGTCGCGCGCAAATACGCGCACAAGATTCCTTTCATCGTGAAGATCAATCACAACGAGCTGCTCACCTTCCCCAACAAGCTTTGACCAGATCCTGTTCGGCACCGTGCAAGCAAGCCTTCGACATGGGCGCGGCCGCCGTCGGCGCCACCATCTACTTCGGCTCCGATCAGAGCACTCGCCAGATCGTGGAAATCGCCCAAGCCTTCGCCCACGCCCACGAGCTCGGCATGGCCACCGTCCTCTGGTGCTATCTGCGCAACAACGCCTTCAAGAAGGACAAGGACTACCACGTCTCCGCCGACCTCACCGGCCAGGCCAATCATCTCGGCGTGACCATCGAAGCCGACATCATCAAGCAGAAGCTCCCGGAAAATAACGGCGGCTACCTGGCGCTCAACGCGGACGGCGCAAGCTACGGCAAGTTCGACAAGCGCATCTACACCGACCTGACCAGCGATCATCCGATCGATCTCTGCCGCTACCAGGTCGCCAACTGCTATATGGGCCGCGCCGGCCTCATCAACTCCGGCGGCGCTTCCGGCGCCAATGACTTCGAGGAAGCCGTCGCCACCGCGGTCATCAACAAGCGCGCCGGCGGCATCGGCCTCATTTCCGGCCGCAAAGCCTTCCAGCGCCCGATGAAGGAAGGCGTCCAGCTTCTCAACGCCATTCAGGACGTCTACCTCAGCCCCGAAGTCACCGTCGCCTAGCGCTTCACTTACATTTGCGCTCTTCTGTTTTTGTAGGGGCACGATCCATCGTGCCCTCTGCTCGTGTCCCCGCGCGACCGGCAAGGAGACAGGTCTTGGCAGCTAAACTCATGGGGATGGGGTCGAAGCGAAGGGAAAAGCGTCGGCCGCCGCAAAAAAATTTGAGGGCGCATCAGCCGAAGCTTTCTGCGCCCTCTAAACTGAACGCAAAGTTTTTACACCCCGCTGTTCAATCTATTGGAGAGCGTTTCGGCCGTTAAGCCTTCCACGCCCTCTCTAAACCGGGCTATGAAACTTTCGCTCCACGCCCAATCTAGCCGAGAGCGCTTCAGCCGTTAGGCTTTCCACGCCCTCTCTAAACTGAGCCGAAAAGGTTTTGCCCCTCCCGGTCCAATCTAGTTGAGAACGCATCAGCCGGAGCCTTTGCGTTCTCTAAACTGAACCGTTGAGCTTTTACACTCCCCGGTTCAATCTATTCGAAAGCGCATCGGCCGAAGCCTACCGCGCCCTCTAAACTGACCCGTACAGCTTTGACGCTTTCCGGTTCAATTTATTCGAAAGCGCATCAGCCGAAGCTTTCTGCGCCTTCTCTAAACTGAGCCGTAAAACCTTCATGCTCTCCGGTTCAATCTGGCGCCAAAATAAATTTTCTCTCTCGCGCTGTCAACCGAATTCTCTCGGAATGCCTGTGCAAAGCTGTGGACGCCTGTGCAAATTCAGCAGGCCTCTGACGGCTCAGCCCAAATCGAACTAACTTCCTCAGGATTCACCCGAATGCTGTTGCGTCTCAGCGGCATATTCAACTTTCCTCTCACTTCGCCGCTCTCTATTCCGAAAAGATCAGCCCGTTCCGATCGGGCGCCGTCTCGCCGGGTCATGAGTGCGAAGCCGAAATTGGCACCTCTCACCCTCCATGCGCCGCTCTCGCCAAATTTTGCGCCCACGTCGCGAAAGCGTGCCACGCCGCCGTTCCGCCGATTGACAATCTCACCTGCTGCACCACAATCAGGAACGTGCTGCCCCAGATCGTCACGCGATGCAGCTTCCCCGTCGTCCACAGGTCATATCCCAGCAACAACACCAGGAACCCGTACGTGCATAGCTCGATTACCCAAAAAGGATGGTGCCGGATAAACGCGAACGGCCAGCGAGCAATGGCCGCGTCCGTCAGCGCTATCGTGGCAATCAGCATCAGCCGCTTGTGCGCCGCAGGATTGAACCGGGCTCGGAACGCGAAAAAAATCATCGTCCCAAAGAGCAGCATATCCGTGAGGGGTACGATGTAGAACGTTTTCGCATTCAGGGATGGGCCGCCGAATGCCCTCCGGAGTGAATCGGTAGCTGCCAATACACCAAGGACCACCATAAAGCACGCCAATCCGAAGCCCGCCAGCCCCAGCCGCCGGTGCAGGTCCACGCGGTCCGACGCTACCAGCGACGTCTGCACGATCAATAGCAGGACCCACGACGAAAATGCAGCCCCATGCACATGGATGAGCCAGTTCGGCAGCGGCGCCCGAAACACGCCCGCCATGAAATACGTCTTCGCAAACCCGAGAAGAACCGTCCCCAGGATCAAAATCGCCATCCCAGGGAAAAAGTATCTGTCTAGCCGCCTCTCCCCAGGCTCGAACACGGCTGTAGCCATTGCATCTCCTATTCCACAGCGCTGAATCAGGATTACTTGTGAGGCTCCGAAATTGCCAGCATTCTATACCAATTCTCCACTCCGCAAAGCGTCCGCCTCATCTATGCTCTTCTCGCGCTTCCGCAACGCCACCGAAACCCTCCTCTTGCTACACTTTCAAGGCACGGCATTTGCAAGGAGAGTTTCATGACCGGACGATTGGAAGGCAAAACTGCTGCAATTACCGGCGGTGATCAGGGCATTGGGCGGGCTATCGCCGAGCGTCTGGCCCGGGAAGGCGCGGACATCGCGATTTGCTACCGTTCCAATAAGGCCGGCGCGGATGAAGTGATTGACGGAATCCAGGCAAGCGGCCGCAAAGCCGCCGCGATCCAATGCGATGCTGGAAAAACCGCCGACGGACAGCGCTTCGTCTCCGAGACAGTCACGGCACTGGGCAAGATCGACATCCTGGTGAACAACGCGGGACTCGAGCGCCACGCCGATTTCTGGGACGTGACGGAAGAAGATTACGATGCTGTCCTGAACGTTAATCTGAAGGGTCTCTTCTTTATCACGCAGGCATTTGTGAAGCACCGCATGCAAGCCAAGGCCGGAGGAAAGATCATCAACATCAGCTCGGTGCATGAGGAGCTTCCCTTCCCGCATTTCTCTTCGTACTGCGCGAGCAAGGGCGGCGTGAAGATGCTGACACGCGATCTCTCCATCGAATTGGCTCCGCTCGGCATCACCATCAACAACATCGCACCTGGAGCGATTGAGACGCCTATCAACAAAGCTCTGCTGAATGATCCGGTCAAGTTGAGCGCATTGCTTGCGAATATTCCGCTCAAGCGCCTCGGAAAACCCGAAGACGTGGCCTCATTGGCTGCATTTCTGGCTTCTCAGGAATCGGATTACGTGACCGGGACGACCTTCTTCGTTGATGGCGGGTTGACTTGGAATTATTCGGAACAGTAAAAGGCGGATCGCTCAACAGTTTACGGCAGGTGGGTTTCAGGTGCGAACCAATGCGGCGGAGCGGGCCGCGGCGAGAAGTCTTGCTGCATTTCCTCGAGCGTCCGCATGATGATTGAAGATGCCGTTCCCGGCTACCAACAAATCCGCGCCGGCGCGGACAACATCGCCCACGGTATCCATCGCGATTCCGCCATCAACTTCTATGCGGTAGGAAAGCCCGCGCGACTCCCGGATGCGCGCGAGCGTTTCGATTTTCTGCAAAGAGGATGGAATAAATTTCTGTCCGCCAAAGCCCGGATTTACGGACATCACCAGCACGTGATGCACTAGGTCCAGAACTTCATCGAGCACGTGAACCGGCGTCGCGGGGTTGATGACCACGCCGGGCTTGCAGCCTACCGATGCAATCAGGTTGAGCGTGCGATTCAGATGGACGCAAGCTTCCTGGTGCGCGGAGATCCAGCTTGCCCCGGCTTCCGCAAAGGCGGGAATGAAGTTGTCCGGATTCTCGATCATCAGGTGACAATCGAGAATGGCCTCTGGAAGCGCTTTGCGGAGGGAGGCAACGACAGGCGGCCCGATCGTGATGTTCGGGACGAAATGCCCGTCCATTACGTCGACATGAAGAACAGTGCCGCCGCCTTCGAGCACAGCTCGTGCGGCGTCGCCGAGTTCCGCGAAATTTGCGGACAAAATCGAGGGTGCGAGTTCAATGGCCATGTGTGCCCTGCCGCTCCTTCTCTTTCATATGATATTAGATTATACGCATAGGCAAAAGGATTCCGCCGCAAATCCCCCCAAGCACGCCTTCGTTGGACAATTCGCAGAGGACAAGTTGCCTCCTTGCACGGCATCCTGCAGAATGGCGCATTGCTCATGGACCAACAAACATCGTTGACGGCCACGCACCAGGGGCGCCGCAACCTTCTCATCCTGCTGTTCGCAGCCTTCGTGCTCACCGGTGTGGCAACCGTGATCATCGGACCGATGTTGCCCGTGTTCATTCGAAAGTGGTCGCTTGATGATGGGCAGGCAGGCTTGTTCTTCACTGTCCAGTTCATGTCGGCCATGGCGGGAGTAGGGCTATCCAGCATTCTCTCTTCCTGGCGCGGATACCGTCCGGCTCTGTTCCTCGGCTACGCACTCATTGCAACAGGGCTTGCGGCGCTGAACACGGAAAGTCATGCGACTGCACTCTTGGCGACCGCGTCGTTTGGCGGCGGTTACGGCCTGGTGATTCCGGGTTCGAATCTGCTAGTGGCGGAGGCAGGAGGGAGGCGCAGCGCTTCCTTGCTAAGCCTTCTGAATTTCATGTGGGGAGTCGGAGCAGTAGCATGCTCGCCGCTGATCTTGCTGGCGTTGAAGAGAAATCAACTGCCTGCATTGCTCACCGGGCTTGCCATCATTGGCGGCGGGATGGCGCTGAGTTTGCTCTTCGCGCCGATTACGGAAGAAAATCATGCGAGCAGCGGCAAGACGGGACCGGGCGGCAAGGCGAGCACCGGCTTTGCCGTCACCATGGCTTTGGCGGCGCTGTTCTTCATCTATGTCGGGATGGAGACCAGCATTGGAGGATGGTCCGCGGAGCTCGCGAAGCGATTGGCCAACGGCGCAACGGGCATGACGACGCTCGCGCCCATGTTTTTCTATGGCGGGCTGATGTCCGGGCGCGCCTTTGCGCCTCTCGTACTCCTGCGTGTGCACGAAAGGCGTTTGGCGCTGGGCGCGCTTGGATTGGCGGCATTTGGAACCGCGCTGGCGATTGCGACAAGCGCGCTAACAGTGGCTATCGCGGGCGTGTTGCTCGCCGGGCTGGGCTGCGCGAGCATCTATCCGATCTATGTCGCATGGCTCTCGAAATGGTATGGTGGGCGGGCCAAGCGCGTCGGAGGCATCATGTTTGCCCTGGCCTCACTCGGTGGTTCAGTGGTGCCATGGTTTGTTGGATTTGTCTCGAAGCATTCCGGCAGTCTCCGCGTGGGATTGCTGGTGCCGTTCGCCAGCGCCGTCACGATGATCGGGATGATCCTGCTCCTACGGCAGCGAACGAAAGCCTGAGGTATTCTTAGTCCGTGGAAACTGGCATTTCCCCGCACCGTTAACCAGGCGCCAGGGCGGAAGCGATGCAAATTGATGTTCTAAAGCTTTGGTTAACGCGGGGCCTGATTGCGCTGACGATTAGCGCGGCCTATTTGTACGGATATCCGTCCGCCACGATTCCCTACGGCGTCATGGATCTGTTTCACATTGCAGCCGGAATCGTTTTCACGATTTTGCTCGTGGTGTATCTGCTTCTTTCTTTCCGGAATGAAGCTCTCTTGGCGCGGCTTGGTTGGATCCTCCTAAGTGTCGGGGCAGTTCTCGGGATTGTGCTGATCAAAGTTGGCACTCCGGCGCGCTTGAGAGCGTGGCTTTTCACGCACATTGCCCTCTGCATTCTTGGCGCGCTGCTCGTGCTGACATCCTGGCTGGCCTCGCGCGGATGGCTCGGCGCAAGTTTCATTCGGCGAGCGTTGCGATTTGCAGCGTTGCTGCTCGTGACCGGTGGAATTTGCGCGGGCGCCTGGTGGATCCGCGAGGTCGCCTGGAAGAATGCCAATCGCATCTCGAATCCGCCGATGCCGCCGGAGTCGATGGATGGTGAGGGTGATGGGCCTCAAGGGAACTTTTTCCCGAGTTCCGCGCAAACCAAAGACGGCGGGTTGATCCCCGCAAAGTATTTCATGCAGTCGGAGGCCTGCCAGCGTTGCCACGCGGACGTCTACAAACAGTGGGAGACCTCGGCGCATCATTTTTCCTCGTTCAATAATCAGTGGTATCGCAAAAGCGTCGAGTACATGCAGGACGTTGCGGGCGTGAAGCCGTCGAAATGGTGCGCCGGCTGCCACGATCCGGCGCTGCTTTTCAGCGGAATGTTCGATGCACCGATCCGGCAGATTGAAGACCGCCCCGAGGCCACGGCGGGATTGAGCTGCCTGATGTGCCACAGCATCGTGCAGGTGAAAAGCACGATGGGGCAGGGAGATTTTGTTCTGGAGTACCCGAAGCTTCACGAACTTGCGGCCAGCGCCAATCCTTTTGTGCGCACCGTCCATGATTTTTTGGTGCGGGTGAATCCTGAACCGCACCGGCGCACGTTCTTGAAACCCTTCATGCGCGCGCAGACGGCGGAGTTTTGCTCGAGCTGCCATAAGGTGCATCTGGACATTCCCGTGAATAGCTACCGCTGGGTGCGCGGATTCAACGAATACGACAACTGGCAGGCCAGCGGAGTTTCCGGCCAGGGCGCGCGCTCGTTCTACTATCCGCAAAATCCGATGACTTGTCCGGATTGCCACATGCCGCTGGTGCGTTCAAAGGACGATGGAAATATCAACGGCTACGTGCATTCGCACCAGTTTCCGGGAGCAAATACGGCGCTACCGGCGGCGAACCGGGATGAGACGCAATTGGAAGTCAGCGAGAAGTTTTTGCAGGACAAGCAAATCAGCGTGGATATCTTTGCGGTATCGCCCGCGGGAAGAGAATCGCAATCTCAGACGACGGCTCGACCAGCGCGGCCAGAGATTTCGACTTCGTTCGCGGTTGGTGAAGAAGCGGATGTTTCCCTGCCACGTGGCCCGGCGGGAGAAGCGCGACCGATTACCGCGCCGCTGGGGCGAGTGGAGGCCGCGGTGCGGCGCGGCGACGATGTGCGCGTGGACGTTGTCGTGCGAACGCGCAAGGTCGGGCACTTCTTCCCCGGCGGAACGATTGACGCGTTCGACGTCTGGCTGGAACTGCAAGCCATCGGCGAAAAAGGCCAGATACTTTTCTGGAGCGGGAAAGTGGAAGACGATGGCAAGGGCCCGGTGGAATCAGGAGCGCACTTCTATCGCTCGTTGCTGATTGACGCACACGGCAATTTCATCAACAAGCGGAACGCCTGGGCGAATCGCGCTTCCGTCTATGTTCACCTGATCCCGCCGGGTGCGGCGGATACGGCGCATTACCGTTTGCATATTCCGGAGAATGCTGGAGAGAGGATTACGCTGCACGCCAAGCTGAACTACCGCAAATTCATGTGGTGGAACACGCAATTTTCATTCGCGGGCATTCCCGATCTGGCTTTGCCGCATGGCGGCTTCACTCCGGATTATGACGATAGGAAATGGATTTTCGCAGCGGACGGCTCGACCGCGGCTGGAAATTTGAAAAGTATCCCAAATCTTCCGGTTATTACGGTTGCGGAAGATACGAAAACAATTCACGTTCTGCCGGGAAATGCGGCTCAGCCCCAGCCGGTGGTGCAACTCGCAAGGGAAGATTGGATGCGTTGGAACGATTACGGCATCGGACTTTTTCTGCAAGGGGACTTGAAAGGGGCGGAGGCCGCGTTCCAAAGGGCCGCGGAGATCGATCCACAAAATCCCGATGGCTGGGTGAATATCGGGCGGGCTCTTGTACAAGAAGGCGACGCGGAAGGCGCAAAAAAAGTTCTGGAAAAGGCGCTGGCGATCGACCCGCAACTCGCGCGGGTGAATTTCTTCTATGCGCGCGTGCTCCGGGAAGAGGGCAAGTATGACGACGCTGCCTCGCGTCTCCAGCTTGTGCTCGCGCAGTATCCTCGCGATCGCGTCGTGCATAATGAGCTGGGCCGCGTGCTTTTTCTGCAGAGGCGCTATGCCGACGCCGTGAAGGAATTTGAAACAACTCTCGGCATCGATCCCGAAGATTTGCAGGCGCACTACAACCTCATGCTCTGTTACAACGGTCTCGGCAACGAAGCCAAAGCCAACGCGCACAAAGCGCGCTACCTCCGGTTTAAAGCCGACGAATCGGCCCAGGCAATCACCGGCCCTTACCTCCGGGCGCACGCCGAGGACAACAACGAGCGGCAACCGATTCACGAGCACGCCAGCGCGGCGCTCGGGCCCATGCTGCGGAAGAAAGCCGCCGGCGCAAAGACAGAGTCGAAGCGCGCGTTACCGAACAGCATGAAATCTGGGGGCGGAGAGTAATCCCCCGGCGAAGCAGCCCTTTCAAAAGTGAGGCGAAATGACCTGGATCAAGACGATTCGAATGGATGAAGACGAGCGCGTAAAGAAAGCGATCGAGGCGGAACGAAAACTCTATCCCAAGGAATATGCGATGCCCGCACCGGCGGTGGACCGCGGCGAAGCGCAAAGCATCACGGCAGCGTTCTCGCTGATACCGGATGTCCTCTATCACTCGTTTGCTGCCTTCGGAGCGATGATGTCGCCGGATCTGGCGCTGGCGCGCAGGCAGCACGAAATGATCGCGACGATGGTTTCGGTCACGAATCGCTGCCACTATTGAATCGAATCTCACGCAGAGTTTCTGCGCCGAGTCACGCTGGACGAGAAGATGGTCGAAGCGCTGAAGAAGGATTACCGGTCGGCGCCCATCAGCGAACACGATCGCACGATGCTCGATTACGTCGTCAAGCTCACGCAGGACGCGACGAAGTGCAGCCCCGAGGATCATGCGAAACTGCGCGCCGTTGGCTTTGACGACCGTGGCATTCTGCAGATTACGCTCATTGCCGCGTGGTTCAGTTACGTCAACAAGGTGGCCGATGCGCTCGGCGTGGGCCGTGACTGATTTCGGGGAGGAACTGTGAAGCGTTCGCTCGCGACAGCTCTGGTCTTTGCGCTGGCCATGCTTCTGATTGAACAAACGGGCAGGGGAGCCGCGGCGGAGACTTCAACGATTCAGTTCCGCGACGTCACGCAGCAAGCGGGCATCCGCTTCGTCCACAATAGCGGCGCATTCGGCAAAAAGTACCTCCCCGAAACGATGGGAGCGGGCGTCGCCTTCCTTGACTATGACAATGACGGCTGGCCGGACATTTTTCTCGTCAATGGGATGGATTGGCCGGGGCACGCGCGAAAGCGCTCGACGCCAAAGCTTTATCACAACAATCACGACGGAACGTTCACGGATGTGACGCAAAAAGCAGGCCTGGATATTGAAATGTACGGGATGGGCGTGGCTGTCGGTGACTACGACAACGACGGCTACGACGATCTTTTTCTCACCGCCTACGGGCAAAACCACCTCTTTCACAATAACGGGAACGGGACGTTCACGGACGTGACGCAAAAAGCGGGCCTGTCTGGACCTAAAGAATTCAGCACAAGCGCCGCTTGGGTCGACTACGACAAAGACGGCCATCTGGATCTCGTCGTAGGGAATTACGTGCAGTGGACGCCGGAAACCGACCTGTACTGCACGCTTGATGGCAAGAGCAAATCGTATTGCACGCCGGAAGCTTACAAAGGCACGCCGGTGCGTCTCTGGCACAATCGCGGGAACGGGACATTCGAAGACGCCACGCAAAAAGCGGGACTCGGAGACCCGGCTTCAAAAACATTGGGCGTCGCCGTGCTCGATTACGACAACGATGGCTGGCCCGATCTTTTCTTTTCGAACGACACGCAACCGAACAAGCTCTATCGCAACAATGGCGATGGTACTTTTGCCGAAAAGGCGGTCATCGCCGGCGTGGCTTTCAGCGAAGACGGCGTTGCGCGCGCGGGCATGGGCGTGGATGCCTCGGATTACGACCGTTCCGGTTATCCCAGCCTCCTGATCACCAATTTTTCAAACCAGATGCTCGCGCTCTATCACAACGAGGGAAAAGGACTCTTCGTGGATGAAGCTCCGCGCTCGGAAATCGGCCGCGCATCGCTGCTCACGCTGGGATTCGGCTGCTTCTTTTTTGATTATGACCTCGACGGCTGGCCGGATATTTTTGTCGCAAATGGCCACATTGATGAGGACGTCGAGCGCGTGCAGGCCAGCGTGAAATATGCGATGCCTCCTCATCTTTTTCGGAATGTTGGCAAAGGAAAGTTTGAGGAGATTGCAAAGTCACTCGGCCAGGCCTTCGCATCTCCCCGCGTGGGGCGCGGCGCCGCCTACGCGGATATCAATAACGACGGCCGGTTGGATCTGCTATTCTCCACCAACGGCGGCCCGGCATATTTGTTCCGTAACGAAGCGAAGGGCGCAGCGGCATCGAACCGCAGCCTGCGGATCAAATTGATTGGCACAAAATCCAACCGCGATGGCATTGGTGCAACGGTGAAGTTGATCTCTGGCGGAGAAGCTCAGACGCAAATGCTGCGGAGCGGATCGAGCTATCTTTCCGCCAGCGAACTTGTGCTGACGTATGGCCTGGCACAACAGGATAAAGCCGACAGCATCGAAATTCGCTGGCCCAGCGGTTCAACCGACAAGCTCTCAAACGTAGCCGCGGGACAAACCATCACCGTCACCGAAGGAAAAGGAATTACCGGCTCCCGCGCTTACGGGAAAAAGAGCTAAGCACCGCTCGGCAGCCGTCTTTCGGAGGAAAGCAACAATGGCCTCCGCCATCCAAGAAAATGCGGATACAAATCAAACCGCCTCCGGCCAAGCCGGAGGCGGTTTTCTTGTGCCGTTAAATCATTTCTAGAAAAGATTCCAGAGGAACTGGTTGTAAACCTCGTGGTGATACTGCACCTCGGGCGCCTTCACAAATGTGCCCAGGGCTCGCGAACAGCGATCTGCTGAAGCCTGTTTCAGGTCTGCGTAGCGGCCCTTGACGTCCGCGCCGAGGAGCTTCGTCGTCCATTCGGCATTCCGGAAGTCTTCCAGCGCGGTGTAGATGTTGTCCGGCAGGTAGCGTTCCGCCTGGCGCAGGTTCTTGATGGTTGCCGTCTCGCCGTGCAAACCGGTCCTGAAGATGGAGTACATGACGAGATAAGGATTCGCATCGGGAGCCACCGAGCGCACTTCCACGCGCATGCTCTTCTCATTTCCGATCGGAATGCGGATCATCGAGCCGCGGTCGACGGGCGAGGCCTTGATCTGGTTGGGCGCTTCAAAGTGCGGATCCAGCCGGCGGTAGGCGTTAACGCTCGCATTCAGCAGCAGGCAGATATCGTTGGCGTGCGTCAGGATGCGATCCACGAACGCCCACCCAATCTTGCTGAGTTTTTCTTCGCCTTTCGGATCCCAGCAGAGGTTCTTGCCGCCCTTGCTGATGGAAACGTTGGTGTGCATGCCGTTGCCGTTGACGCCCACGACCGGCTTCGGCAAAAAGCAAGCCGTGAACCCCATCCGCGTCGCCACCTGGCGGCAAATCAATTTGTACAACTGAATCTGGTCGGCGGCTTGAACCACTTCCCCATAGCCGTAGTTGATTTCGAACTGAGAAGGAGCTACTTCCGGATGGTCCTTCTCATTCTGGAAGCCCATGGCACGCTGTACTTCCGCCGTTGTATCAATGAAACTACGCAGCGGATCCCCCGGCAGCGAGTGGTAGTAACCGCCGGTGTTGACGTATTCGAATTTGCCGGTCTCGTGATAGACCCGCTCGGCGTTTTCGCCCTTGAAGAGGAAACCTTCAATTTCGTTGGCGGCGTTCAGCGTGTAGCCTTCCTTCTTGTGCATCTGCTCCGCGAAACCCTTGAGAACGCCGCGAATGTCGGCGGTGTACGGCGAACCGTCCTTGTCGATCACTTCGCCGAACACCAGCACTTTGCCGGAGCCGAAAACATCGGCGGGCGCCCAATAGAACGACCCCCAATCCATCGCCAGGCGCAGATCGCTTTCGCGCTGCGCGGTGAAGCCGCGGATGGAAGAGCCGTCGAAGGTCAAGTTGTCCCAGCTCTTGATGAGAAATTTCTTGTCGTAATCGAGCATGTGCAGTCGGCCTTCAAGGTCGCTGAATAGCACGGTTACAGCCTTGATCCGCTTCTCATCCGTCAAATACTTGAGGCGTTCTTCTTGAATCTTGTCCGCGGCAACGCGATTCTTGCGCTGCTCCTTGGCTTTCAAATTCAACTGCTCGAGCTCGTCATAGGAAAGGGCTAGGAAGTTACGCAGTTCGTTCGACATGAATCTCCTCAAAATGGGATAAGACTCAAGCTCTGGGGTTCGCTCTGGGAGGTCAGGGACCGGCCAGCCAGGCATTAGGGTATCGCGCGGCTCTTCCGAGCGTCAATCCAAAGACCTGATGCAAAGCATCCAAGAAATTGCACAGGTCACGTCCACATTGGCCGGATCCAGGTGAATTTCCTGGGCCACGCTTGCGCCCCGCCGAGGCCTTCCGACGCTCATCCTTGACTCCTAGACAAATTCAGACTTCGCCCATGTAGGCGCGGCGGACATTGTCGTTGCGCAGGAGTTGCGCGCTTGGGCCTTCCAGCACGATCCGGCCGGACTCCAGAACATAGGAATAATCAGAAAATTGCAGCGCATAGTTGGCGTTCTGCGCGGCCAGCAGGATGGTCACTCCGCGGGACGCGATTTCGCGCACGAAGCGGAATACTTCATCCACCAATTTCGGCGCGAGCCCGAGCGAGGGCTCATCCAGCATCAGCAATTCCGGCGCGGCCATCAATCCGCGGCCGATGGCGCACATTTGCTGCTCGCCGCCGGACAGCGTCCCTGCGTACTGCCTTCTCCTCTCCTTCAGCCTCGGAAACATGCCGTAGACGCTCTCCAGGTTTTCGCCGGCCTTCGCCCGGACGCTTCGCGGAAAGGCCCCCAACAAGAGATTCTCTTCCACGGTCATCCGCGGCCACAACTGCCGCTGCTCCGGGATCAGGCAGAGGCGCATCTCGACCCGTTCGTGCGGCGGTTTGGCGGTAATATCCTCTCCCCGAAAGAGGATCTTGCCTCCGCGGGCAGGCAGTGGGCCGGCAATGACATTCAGCGTTGTAGTTTTCCCGGCGCCATTCGGCCCGATGAGGCTCACAACGGCGCCGCGATCGACGCGCAGCGCGATGCCCCAGAGGACCTGCACGGCGCCATACGCCGCGTCCAGATCTTCCACTTTGAGAAGAGCTTCTTGCATTGTTCAGGCGCCCATTCCGTCTACGGAAGATTTCCCGAGGTAAGCTTCGATCACCGCGGCATCCTTCTGGATCTTCCTCGGAGGCCCTTCCGTCAGCTTCTGACCGAAGTTGAGGACGACGACATGATCGCAGACCGACATGATGGCCCTCATGTTGTGCTCGACGTAGAGAATCGTTGTTCCCTGGTTGCGGATCCGGCGGAGCAATTCGAGAACGTCATTCATCTCGCTTTCCGTCAATCCGCCGCAGATTTCGTCGCAAAGCAGAAGCTTCGGCCGCGTGGCGATGGCGCGAGCCAGCTCTAGGCGTTTCTGGTCGCCTACACACAAGGTCGCGGCGGGCGAACCGGCAACGCGCAACAGTCCGGCTTGCTCGAGAATTTCCGAGACTTCGCTGGCCGCGGCAGCGCTTGAGCGCCCGTGGCCGGAATGCAGGGCCACCTCAACGTTTTCGCGTGTCGTCATTTCGCGGAAAGGACGCGTGACTTGGTGCGTGCGCACCACGCCGGCGCGCACCGCGGCGAACGACTTCCACTTTGTGACGTCCTTGCCCTGAAAGGATATTTTGCCGGAAGTAGGCGTCACCGAACCCGCGATGATGCTGAACAGCGTCGTCTTCCCCGCGCCGTTCGGCCCAATCAATCCGCAGATCCGGCCCTCATCTACCTGGAAGCTCACGTCTTTCAAGGCGGCCAGCCCGGCAAAGTATTTGCTCAGGTGATCAACGGACAGAAGCGTCGGCACTTTTCCTCCTTACTCCGATTAGAAAAGCGTAAAGCTTGCCGAGCCAGCCCATGATGCCGCGGGGCTCGAAGAGAATAATAATGACGAGCAGGAGGCCATAGAGCAAGAGATGGAATTGAGGAAACGCGGCCACCAACTCCTCCTGGACCAATCCATAGAAGAAAGCGCCGATCACCGGGCCGGCAACCGTGCCGATTCCGCCGATGATGGGCATCAGAAGGATCTCGACACTAGCGTGAAAGCCAAAGACTCCCTCCGGAGAGATGAATGCTGCATAGCGCGCAAAGACGCCGCCGGCCATGCCGGTGAGCCCAGCGGCAATAAAATGAATGATCAGTTTCGAAGCCAGGGGATTGACTCCCACGTCGGCTGCGGCCTCTTCGTCTTGCCGAACCGCCTGCAAGGAGAGGCCGAATTTTGAGCGGTGAATCCATGCCGAGATGGCGACGCCCAGAGCCGCGAGGCCCAGCGCGGTATAGAAATGCTCAAGCGGACGGAACGGCCCATGCTCGGCGATCCTGTAGCCGCCCGCTCCTCCCGTCACGTGAAGATTTGTTGCGATGACACGCACGGCCTCGCTGACGCCGATGGTGGCGATGGCAAAATATGGCCCGCGAAGGCGAAACGTCGGAAGTCCGATGGCGAGAGAAGCCGCCGCAGCGGCCGTTCCGCCAATCAGAAGCGCGAGAAATGGATTTATTCCTTGATTGATGGATATCGCCGTTGTGTAGGCGCCTATCCCGTAAAATACCGCGAAGCCAAATGAGACCTGCCCCGCGAAGCCTCCCAGCAGATTCCACGCAATGCTGGCGGTCATCCAGACAAGGCTGGTGAACAAGAGGCGGGTAAGATTCGGGCTGAGTCCGAACAGGGGCAATGCTCCCAGCGCGAGAAAAAATGCCGCGCCGAGAATTCGCGAGAGGTTCCGAACCAATGGGTTAACGTGAATCTTCGCCACAGTTATACCCAACGGTGCTTCTTCGCGAAGACTCCGGCGATTCCACCGGGTAAGATAAGGAGCGCAAGCACCAGCAGGGAAAATGAAATGGCCGGCTGGTACCCAGCGGGGAGGATAAGAATGCTGAAGGTCTCCACCAGCGCGAGGATCACCGCGCCCACCGCCGTCCCCCAGAAAGATTCCAAACCGCCAAGAACAATGATGACGAAGGAACGCAGAAGAAAACTGCGACCGAAATCCGGGCTGAAGGAATAGAGCATCGCGAGCAATCCTCCCGCGGAACCGGCAAAGCCGATGCCCACGCCGAAAGTCAAACGCGCGGTTTTCTCGACTGGAATGCCGACCAGGCGACCAGCGTAACGGTTCTGCATGAGGGCGCGAACCGAACGGCCAAACCACGTCCGGTGCATCGCAAACTCCAAAATGGCGAGCGAAGCCACCGCCGCGCCGAAGACCACCAGCCTAACGGTGGGAAATGAAATGGGGCCTATCTCGAAAGAAGAAAGAGTCCGCGGCGTTAGGATCGAGCGATCGGTGTTTCCCCAGATGAGATAACCAAGATTCTGCAAAACCAGCCACAAGCCAAACATTAGAAGCAATGAGGCAAGCGTGGGCTGGTCGCTGACCGGAACTCGCCGGACGAGGAGCCAGTGCACCAATACGCCGGCGGCAAAGAAGGCCGGAAAAGCCAGCACCGCACCGAGGAGCGGATCCACGTTCAACCGCTCGTAGAGCTCGAGGACAAAGTAGGCGCCCAGCATGAGGAATCCGGCGTGCGCCAAGTTGACGATTTTCATTACGCCGTAGATTACCGTCATGCCCACGGACATGGCCGCATAGATGCCGGCTAGAAGGAACGCGGATATCAGCAGATTCAGAAAATCGGCAGCTTCCATGAGCCCCTGTTCTTACCTGGACGGCGGGACAACCGCTTCCCCGTTGGCTGCGTCCTTCGGGAACACCAGATCTACCTTGCCGCCGGGCTTGTTCTGCACGATCACGAATGGCGTGTTGATCTGCCCATTTTTGCCGAATTTCAGGACCTGGCCCGGCAAGAGCGAGCCGTGGAGCTCCAGGGCGCGCAACTGATCGCGGATCTTAGTTTTGTTCAATGTCCCGGCCTTCTCGATGGCCGCGGCAAGCGCGCGCATGGCATCGTAGGACGTCGCCGGATACCAGGAATCCGGATCTCTTCCCGTAAATGCATGGTAATCCGCCACGAATTGTTTCACTTGCGGGTACGGCAACTCCTTCGACCACCAGATTCCCGCAAAAATATAATCGGTCGCGTCACCCAGCGCTTTTCTCGCGTCAGTCTCCGGCCCCCGCGCGCCGTAGCTGATCAAAATATGGTGCATTCCGTTCTGCACATACTGACGGTGCATCGTGATGTAATCCTGCAGATGCGCGTCGGCAAGAAAAATGTCGGCATGGGCATTCTTCACCTTCTGCAGCAACCCGGAAAAATCGGGCGAGCCAAGGTCAAACGACTCGCTGAACACCACCGTAAAATATCCATTATGCTCCTGGATCCATTTCTTGATGCCATTCCCGTAGTCCACGCCGTGGTCCGTGTTCTCCAGCGCCATGGCGATCTTCAAGCCCTTTTTGAGTTTCCCGGCATCGACCAAGGTGCCAAGGAATTCGGCCGTCGTGTATCCCAGTAAGTCGGTCGGACTCAGCGTGCCGAAGATCCATTGATAGCCGCGGTTGAAAATCGTCGTTGCCGCCGCGCCGGTCGTGATCCATGGCGTTTGATAGCGATCGGGCATGACCGACTCCGCTTCGCCGAGCGCCGTCGAGTAGCCTCCCAGCACCGCGACCACGTTGTCCGAGCTCATCGCTCGTTCCGTCAGCCCCGCCGACTTCGCTTGGTCCGAGCCGTCGTCATAAAAAACTTCGCGCACTGGAAGTTTCCTGTTCAGCTCGCGGACAAATATGCCTCCTTTGTCGTTCAACTGCTTAATCGCCAGATCAATTCCTTCTTTCTGATACTGGCCCGGCTTGGCCTCACGGCCGGTCAATGGCAGAACGACGCCGACGGGGATATCGTTCGCGGGGGGCGGCGGGCTGCCCGCTTCCGCGGACACGAAGATCGCCGCCGCGGCCAGGAGTATGGCCAACCCTGCAGAAATTTTCGGTGTGTTTGTTCGCCTGCGAATTGCTTTCATGACATTCCTCCTCAACGTGCCACTCGTCTTCCCTAGTTTCCGCGCCCCTGGAGCACCGGGGGGGAATATTGCACATTCCATCGGCCTCTGTCGAGGACGGGTTGTTCGGCAACAGTTCCTTTAATCCGCACGCCATGCCTCCAGCCGTTTCTAAAACCGCACCATGGCACGGGAAGAAATCGCGCCGAGAGGCGAGCGGGAAGCTGGACGAAGTTGCTTGTTCTTGTGGGCTCTAGACACCAAGGCTTCAAAGTGCGGTGAAATCCGGCTCGTCCAAAAAACGTGGGCATGGTTGGTAGCGATACCGGGATTCGAACCCGGATTTTAGCCTTGAGAGGGCTACGTCCTAACCCTTAGACGATATCGCCGCGGAGCATTCACGGAAGAGTTTGCACTCAATCTCGCAGTATAGACAACTATTTTCGCATGGACGATCAACCCGATCAAGCAAGGCAGAATTTTGCGGCAGGACGGATGATGAATTTCGCCGGGGCCCACGCTCAGCAGAATTTCTTGAGGCCTGGCGACTCCAGTGCGATGCGAGGTACGAACTCGGTACCTAACCTACTCGTTCCGCGCCTCGCTCACGCCCCTCTCTCTTCTTGGTAAACCGGCCGGATCGTGAAAAACTTGTTCCGGCAGGGCTCGCACCGCATCGCCGGTATTCCCAGCACCCGCCAGATCCTCGGGCTCAACCCGCGAACATGCTGCGCAGAGATTCGCTTCAATTCAAGGTTCCCGCAGACACCGCAATGCGCATACAAAAGATTGCGCATCGGCACAACTCGCGCGTAAAACCGTGCCTCGCACGCTTTGCAGCGCCACGGCAAGCTGCCGATTACGCCGCGTAGATAGTCCCGCAATGACCGGCGCCTGGATCGCCGGGTCTGGTCAGCATGGCAACTCGGGCAAGTGATCGGGCTGGCGCCGATAGGCTCTCTCCCCCGCAAGAGTAGACGAGAATCGTCGGCGCCTGCAAGATGAACTCACTGTCCCGTCACGATATAATCACCCCGAGGAACGCACATGCCCCAATACACCACCGAGCACGCTCGCGCCGGCATCAACGCCAAATTGCCCCCGCTCGAAACCTGGCCCAATCAGTTCCCCGGCTACGTCATCACCACGCGCTTTCCCGAATACTCTTCCGTCTGCCCCAAAACCGGCCTGCCCGACTTCGGCACCATCACCATTCAATACATGCCCAAGAAAGACTGCATCGAGCTCAAGGCCCTCAAAATGTATCTCCTCGCCTACCGCGACCTCGGCATCTTCTACGAAAACGCCGTCAACAAAATCCTCCGCGATATCGTCGCCGCCGTTCGCCCCGAATGGTGCGTCGTCCGCGGCGAATTCACTCCCCGCGGCGGCCTCTCCACTTCCGTCTTCGCCCGCTGGCCCTCCCTCCGCCCCCGCCGCAAACGTTAAATTTTGGCCTGGACTCAACGCTGGGCGCCGCTCGATAGGAGCGAAGGCACCCACGTCTCGGGTGCCCCTCGATAAGAGCGAAGGCGTTGTCAAGAGCACACTTCTCCCCCGCAATGCTTTTCAGCACCGCGTGGATGCTCAGAGTGGTGGAGGACCGAAGCTCTGAAACTCTCACGGTGAATCATCTCTGCGGCGGATCGTTCCACCATCCATCGATACGGCCTAAACCTGCGACCATGATTCCTCTATCCGAATCCCGGTTTTCACCGGGACGAGAGCGCCCAATCAATCCTTCGATCTAGCTTGCGCCGACCAGGGGCACCCGCGAGCTGCTCTCGACACGAACGATCTCTGGATACGCCGTATTCGTCTTCAGCATCCAGTAGAGTCGAATCGTCAATTTCCTTGCCGCCGCCACCTTGGCGATGCCTTTGGCTTCATGCTGTGGCAGCGATGCAAATACTCGTTCCGGAATCCCGGATCATACCGCACCACGCTTTGCGCCGCTTCCACCAGCAGCATGCGCATGAAACTGGTTCCCTTGCTTGCTGATCGAACCGACACCGCTGATGCCCGCCCGAACTGTACTCCCGCGGAATCAGCCCCAGATAACTGGCCACCTGCTTGCCGCGCGGAAAACGCTACACATCTCCCAGCGTCAGCACGAACGCCAGCGAAGTGATCGGCCCCACTCCCGGCTGCGTCATCAGCAAACGCGCCTGCTCGTTCTGCGCCGCTGCTTCCTCTGCCGCCTGGTCCAGCAAGCTGATCCTGCTCGTCGAGTTCGCTTTTCAACTTCAACAGGTCTTCGCGCCGCCGGCTGGCCCATGGCGCCAGCGGCAACTCGCGCAGCGCCTGCTGCCCCGCTTTGCTCCACAGCTTGTGTTTCTTCAGTGATGCCCTGGTTCATCGCCAGGTGCTGCAATCCGTTCTTCACCTGCACGCGCATGCGCACCAGCTTGTCGCCGGTGAATCAGCAACTGCCGCAGATCCCGCTGCTTCGCGCTGACGGCGTCCAGATCCGCGGAAACCGTCTTTTCCGCCAGCAACTGCAGCAAGCAACCGCGCATCTCGCTTGTCGTGCTTCTGTTGGCGTGTGTCGCTGGCGCGAATCTTCGCCGCATCGCCGATCCACACTTCGTGCCCCAGGCCGCGCAGCAGCTCCACGAACCACTGGCAATTCCCGTGGACTTCCATGCCGATGCCGCGCCGGCGCCGGAAACTGCCGGTAAAACTGTCTCCACTTCTCCCGGGCCGTGCATCCAGCTTCACGGTCGTCTCGGCCTCTCCCGTCGCCTCGTTCATCCACGAAACTTGTTGCCAACTGGGGTGAAAATCACATCCAATAAGAATCATCGAAGGCTCCTTCCTACCGATCGCTTCGGTCCTCCAACCAGAAGCATACTCGGCTACGCGAACGGAGCCTTCGCTCTTATCCAATCCACCCTCGGTTTTTGAGGGTGGGGCTTTTTCTTCGCTTTCTCTCCATTCCCCGTCACTACACATCCACCGGATCGAGCTCCACCAATCCCGCTTCGTCTTTTGCATAATACGAAAAACTGCTCCACGGCCAATCTTTGGCATGCTTCACCAGCCCGCGGTTCCCCGGATTTGCGTGCATGTAGTCTAATTTTTCTTTCTTCTTTTTGTGGCTGTACACGTTGAAATCGTAAAACCTCGGCTGCCAGAACTGCGGCACATCAGCGATGAACTTCGGAAACAGGAGCGGCAGCTGCGACTTCGGCGCAGCGTACTTATTCTTCCTCATTTTGCGAGAGACGCGCTGCTTGAGCATTTGCAGCACGGTCGAGGGTGTGCCTTTCTTCGGCTCGCTGATTAGCAGGTGCACATGATTCGGCATCACCACATATCCCACCAGGAGGAATCCGTACTCCTGCCGTACTCTGCCGAGTTCCTTCACGAACAGATTTCGCGCGCGTACCGTCCCTAGCAGCGGCAGACGCCGGTAACAGCTGAAGGTGACAAAGTGAAGCTGGCCTTGACCGTAGTAACGCTTCAATCCCTTCGGCATGGCAGACACCAAAACCCCCACCCTCACAAACCCGAGGGTGGGGCACCCTCGTTATTCTACCCCACGGTGAATTACAAAAGTGGTATCCTCTCATCACATGTCGCCGTCAAGAAAAAACCAAGAGGGACCCCGCCGGGCCACCCGTCCCGTCAAGAAAAAACCAAGAGGGACCCGGCCGGGCCACCCGTCCGGGTCAGGATTGGTTCGTTGCGGAGTCCTCAGGAAGAGCGAAACAAGTAATTCCGGGAGTAAACACCTCGTGGGAAGTCTGGTTCCACCTGAAAACCTCCGTTAGGTACCAGACCACAGGTTCCGTAACACGGCATGTCTTGTACACCTGCAAAGGGAAAAAGTACGATAAGGAGATTCAGCGTGAAAAGCAGGTCGTCTGTGGTAATCCCAACGCTGATTAGCACGATCCTTTTCCTGGTTTTGACCCTCTGCAATCAATCCGCAGCTTCGCGAAGCACTTCGCTTCAATCAACGGCGCGGCTAACTCAATCCCCAGATTTTTGTGAATATACGGAGATTCCGGTCACGGGTGAAGAACCACCATACGCGCATTTTAGCGCCCAAGTCTTTTACATAGGTCGCGACTTTTGGGGAGCTATCAGGTTTAAGAACGCCAGTCCAAAACCAGTGGCCAGCGTCAGAGCTCTGATGGAATATTATGACTCAAACGGACAAAGCGTACTCTCCGTTACGTATGCCGCAGGCCAGTTGGAGCCCCAAGCATCTGAAGAATCACTACCCAACCAAGAATCTTCTGACATGCTAAAGGCTCCCATTCCTCCAGGGGGAACCTACTACCTATCAGGCATTAATTCTCTAACAACCACCAGGTGCCCGAAGCACTCCCAGCTTCGGTTGGTCCGCATCCACTATGCGGACGGCACGGACATCCGCTGGTCGACTGAGAATTGGGCATCGAATGCAGTTCTAAGAGATTCCCCGATGTTTTCGAATCTTCCGTGCGACCACCTAAAGCCGGGTTTCTCAACCCACCTCCAGCTCCAGATCGGCTCGAATGGACGCGTGGGAACGATCACCACTGCGACACAAGTTCCCTCAGACTCCATGAAATGCCTGAAAGATGAGTTTGAGCAATGGACCTTTTCCCCGGCCGTGGTCAATGGACGAGCGGTTAGGGCAAGTCTCGACATGCTCCTGCGCGTGCAGCCTCCGAACGCGAACTGGCACGTCGTCGACCCTGCGGAAGTGCCTGACACTCTAGTCGTGGTAGACGTTTTTCCGGAGCCCGAACTACCGAATAAATGGAGAGTCTGGTATGGGGACCGACCCGCATCAAGGTTGGCTATAATGCTAGAATAAAATTGCATCGGCAGCTAATCAAGTCACAATGTCGGCTCCTTCGACTGAGCAAACTGGGTTCAACATGACCAACGACGCCAACGGCCTCCGCGTCATCAAGGTTCTTGCTCAGGCCCCCACCTACACCCGCTTTTACTCCCTTTATGACGGAACTGAGCTAATCTCTGAATTCGCGGACTACTCCACAACCACGTACACTTCCGGAACCACACCAGCGCAGGCTCCTGCCGACTCCGTATCCCTGATGCTCTATCAGTTCAGCGACCACCTCACCACCCGCATGAGCGCCGATAATTTCGCCAGCAACGCCAGCTTTGAGGGCCACTACCCGTTCGGCGAAACCTGGTATGACACTGGCATGGCCTATCCCAGCATCACCAAAAAGTTCACCAGCTACAACAAGGACACCGAAGCGAGCTCCGCCTTCTTGAATTACGCTGTCCACCGCCAGCATTCCGCCCGCCTCGGGCGCTTCCATATGGCCGACCCGGTTCACGGCAGCACGAGCAATCCGCAAAGCTTGAACCGCTTCTCCTACGGACTGGGCGACCCCATCAACAACATCGACCCCCAAGGGCTCTTCAACGTCAAAGTCGAGATCCCAGCCGACTGGCCCTGTAACCCCGCGGACAACGTCGCGTGTGGTTGCGATCCTTTCGAAAGTCCCTTCTGCGGGATCGGTGGCAGCTATCCTCCCAGCAGTAGTGGCGGTGGCGGAGGCACATATGACACTAATTGCCTGGGGCACCTTAGTGGAACTTGGCCGGGTACCGTAAAATGTGACGGAATTACTTCGTACTTCAGCCAGATGGAACTAAGAGATTCGACAGGCAATCTGCCGCCGACTACTAACGTCTCCTATGGAATACAGACCTCGGCAAACGTAAGAATAGCGACAAGAGCCAGCATCCCATCCGACCTGAAGTTTGAAGCTTGGTTTGTCGTATCTTCTGCGGGAAACTATCGTTATTTACACAGTGGGTACATTAAGTGGATAGTTACCTATACTTGTCACGGACAAACGTACCTTGTTTCAACACCTGCGCTCCGCATGCGTTGTTTGGGGACCATATGAAACGATTGATCATCTGCCTCTTTCTCTCGACCTTTCCACTTCCTCCCGGAACGTTTGGACAACAACGCAGCCTCCCGACGGATTCATGCCAACGTACGCGGATCGCGCTCAGCTTCGCGCCAGATTCTAAGCTTGAGGTCGTCAACCACTACCTCGCGTTTCACCCCGACGCCGAGGGTGAGTTGTATCTGCGAAACGAAACCGGGAGCGAAATAAAAGGAGTTACGATACTTGTAAACTACGAGGACGAAGAAGGGCGCACGATTTTTACGATAATCTACCAGGGAAATGTCAAAGGTAGTGGCAACACCGAGACAAACGTCCGACCCTTTTATCAACTTACGTTCCCGAAGCCGATACGGCCAGGCCAGGTTTTTAGTCTCTTTGGGACAAACCTCCTCACCACGACAAGAATCCCAGCGAGGGCAGTAGCATCGACGGTAAATCTTCAGCTTACTGATACAAATATAGTCCGTACTGGGCCTGCTCCCTTCCGTTCAGACCCTATCCTCGAACAGACGCCGCTTGATTATTTTCAACTAGAAACCACCCTTGACGACCTACCCCAGGAAGTCCTCCTGAAACTGAGTATCGACGCAAGGGGCACTATTACACACGTGGATTCTGCTTCTCAGGCGGAATCGCAACACCAGATCCCTGCATCTGTGAAGGATGAGATTCGGAGTTGGCGTTTCTTTCCTTTCATTCTCGATGGGTATGCTAGAAATTCCGAACTATTCATACTTCTTCGGTTTCAGAAAGCGGGCGATCCGCCGACGAGAGAGTGCTTCATTGGCGAGGGCAGCAAGTATCCGAGTACTTTCGTCATCGTAACGCTTGCGCCGATCCCGAATCTAAAAGGACGTTGGATGATTTTCTACGACAGATTTCCGGCCAGAGGTCAATTTTGGGGTCAAGAAGTGCTCGCAAGTGCTCCGGCCATTGCAATACATGATTGAATTCATATATCACAATTGAGGGCGTCCTCCGTTCCGGTTAGATACCAAGGCGCAGTTGGAGGGTACGGGTCGTATTCGCCACCTTGTACCATATGGCCCTCACCGCTATGTCGATAATAAACTGAATGATCGGCTCACTCTGACACGAAACTGCTTGAGCCTCGGACCTAGCATACGGTGGATCGGGGGGCGGGTCGAAAACTACTGCGGGAACGGAGAACCCATGAAACTATTGTTCATAACCGCTGGAGCGGCGATAGGACTGGCGTTTCTTCTGCTGTGGAGGAGCCCTCTGATCACTAGGGGCGCCAATCGGATGGGCTTCCTCCTAGGTCTTGCGGCCTTCGCTACGATTCTATTTTCTCCCGGCGGCAGCTGGGACCTTCGGATGGGTCGCGGCTCATCTGCATCCATTGCCTTACTTCCAATCATTCTTCTGGCGATAACACCTTATCTTTTGCTTATCGAGAGCGGGATTGCAGGCTACCGTGGTTTCTCGTCGTGGATGCGCTATGTATCTCTAGCGCTGGCCGGCATTGGTGGTGTCGGGTTGGTGGCCTCGTTGCTTCTTCCGAGGTTGCTCAGTCGCTGAGTAGAGTAATCAAATTCAACCGGGAGGTTGAGGCGCTTCAACATGGCCGACCCCGTCCAAGGGTCCATATGCAATCCGCAAAGTCTCAACCGCTTCACCTACGGCTTGAGCGATCCCATCAACAACATCGACCCCACCGGCCTGTTCAACTTCAAAGTCGAGATCCCATCCGACTGGCCTTGTAACCCCGCGGACAACGTCGCGTGTGGTTGCGATCCTTTCGAAAGTCCCTTCTGCGGGATCGGTGGCAGCTATCCTCCCAGCGATAGTGGCGGCGGTGGCGGCGGTCCAATCAGATCTGTGCCTCATGAGTGCCAAATAAAGGCCATTCCAAGTGACGCGGGAATTCACGTCTGCAGGGGATCTCACTGGACCGCAGGTTTAGGGCTCGTCGGTCCAGGCGTTGTTCAGGGGTATGGACAAGTGACACAGCTGAAGGTCACTGCGGAGGGACACGGCAATCCTAAAATCGATGAAGCGGTCACAGAAACGACCGGTCCAGCAGTCCCTTCTGGACTTCGCTACCACTGGGACGTGCCCTTTAAGTTTACGAAACCGGGGAAGAAGGGCGACAGCGCATTTATTCAATGGCATATCAGCTATTCCTGTCTGGGTGGACAGTACAATCTCGACCCCTTAGCCACAGTCGCATACTGCTACTAGGAGCGCTCATGTTAGCAAGCCTGACCCTAAGCCTCTGGCTTTTCACACAACGGGAAAGCGAACTCAATGCCGGAATTCCTGCCTTATGCAAACCAACGCAGAACATATCTGTGGAGCAATCATTCCCGGACGACAGAGTTGACCTAAGGGAGCCATTCTTCTACAGCTCTGCAGCTTCTCACTCTTTTGCTGAGCTCAAGCTATTCAATAGGTTCTCGAAAGCCATTCGGTCCGCTACCGCGGTCGTGGATTACATCGGGCCGTCTGGCGAAGTTCTCGTGTCCGTGGCCTTCCACTCGTCCACAGACAAACCTGGGTCTGATACACAAGCTGGGATTCACCCGGAATTTGTCGATCATATTGCCGAACCAATTCGACAGGGAAACGGGCTGACCATGACGGGTCTCAGCCAGACTACGACTGCCGCATGCCCGGTTCGATTACGGCCAACATTTATTGAAGTCGTTTTTGTAGATGGATCAAGGGCCACTTTTAACCTGAGAAACTGGACGTTTCCGCCGATGCTAAAGGACTCGCCCTTTTTTGTACAAAGCCCCCCGGTTGAGGCCCTGCCAAGATCCAGCACCGCGTTCCGCCTCAAGATTGACTCCTCAGGACACGTGGCTTCTGTCGAGCCTTCTGCTAGTGCAGTTTCCTCAATCGTCGTCTACGCGTCTGAGCAGTTGAAGGGCTGGACTTTCTATCCAGCACTGGCAAATGGTCATCCCGTCGCATCCGAGCTGCCCATTCTCTTGCGCGTAAACAGCACGGCTCAACCGTACTACTTGACGGACGATGAAGTCCCAGCCCCGCTTGTCGCGATTCAACTTACCCCTTGGCCCCAAGACAACCGCCGATGGAGGGCATGGTATGGAAGCAGACCAGCACCTGTGCAATCCGGTCTTGAAGAGGAGAAGAGCCCCCTATCAAGGCAGAAAGCGCCGCTCAGTCCGTGATTCTGGTTCATCGGTCTTCAACCATCTAACTCGCAAACCTTTCCGCAACCCGCAGGGCGAAACCTTGTATGACACCGGCATGGCCTACCCCAGCGTCACCAAAAAGTTCACCAGCTGCAACAAGGACACTGAAGCGGGAACCGGCTTCCTCAACTACGCCATTTTCCGCCAGCACTCCTCACGCCTCGGGCGCTTCCACATGGCCGACCCGGTTCACGGCAGCACGAGCAATCCGCAAAGCTTGAACCGCTTCACCTACGGCTTGAGCGATCCCATCAACAACATCGACCCCCAAGGGCTCTTCAACGTCAAAGTCGAGATCCCAGCCGACTGGCCCTGTAACCCCGCGGACAACGTCGCGTGTGGTTGCGATCCTTTCGAAAGTCCCTTCTGCGGGATCGGTGGCAGCTATCCTCCCAGCAGTAGTGGCGGCGGTGGCGGTCCCACTTCGTGTTCATTGACGATGGTCGTCGGCTCTATCCCACCGGCCGGATACTTCTGCAATCGCGAATTGAGTAGGGCGACGGCTCGACTCAGTGGTCCATTTGAATCAGTCGACCCCGGTTCCGTTAAGTGGACGGTTAAGAGCCGCGGTTCAGTTATTCGAGAAGGCCCAGGCGACTTTTTGCAGAGCAATTTTTCTTGGTATCAAGATTACAGGGCCTATCCTTCAAAAGAACCTAGCAGCATAACGTTCACAGCAAAATATTCATGCCGCGGCGGTGGAGCGTCGCAGCCGGCGACCGGTACTCTCACAATAAACTGCCCGAAATGATGGCGGACGCAAACGATGAATCATCTGTTACTAAGGCTTATAGTTCTTCCAATTCCCCTTCTCCTCATCAGCTTCCCAGTGAAAGCACAGCCGGGGCAAAGATACTACCTTTGCGAGTCGCCCAATCTCTCGCTATCACTTCCACCGGGCGTACCGGACGGCACTGCTTCATCTATGTTTTTCGTGTCCACCCGCCTAAGAGATAGTTCCGGAGGATTGACGTTTCATAACCTTTTCAAACGTAAGATTGTGGGGCTTGAACTACTCGTTCAATACCTGGACGAAAATAGCCATCCCCTGGCGCAGATTTCCTATATCGCGACGACAGCAGATGCTCAACAGAAGTTTCACGGGCAATTGCGTTCCGAGGCAACCAAAGAACTGAAGAAGGGTATACCTCCAAGTAAGGCCCTCTATATGATTGGGGAGAGCTTTACCGTTGTAAGGAATTGCCCGGTCAAGGCAAACCTCATGTTTCTTCACATCCTATTCGAAGATGCCCGAACTGCCCAGTGGGAGATGAGCGGGTGGAAAACCGAGCCGGTAATCAGGGACCTTCCATTGACCGTCGAGTTTTTATGCGAATCAAACAACCTAAGCACCGATGTGTATCTGCGAGTGAGAGTTAGTCGTGAAGGAAGGGTTTCGAACATTCAACGCCTAGCTTTTCCTCACTGGGCATGTCTGGATAACCTGAGAAAAACGCTCGAAAGCTGGATTTTTTATCCCGCCCTCCAGAACGGCAATCCGTCTGACTCCGAGCTCGACATTCTTCTGCGCTTTGATCGCGAAGGTCGGAAAAAAAAGGAAAATTGGGGATGGGTCTCCCCACAGGAAATCAGGGAGCCAACCGTCATCGTTGATTTTGTCCAAACTAACGCCACACCAACCGAATGGGTAATCGTCTATGGTCCTCGCCCTTTTGGGTTCACGCCCAACTGACTCTACCGGGCGCCTCCTCGCTGGATGTTCCGTGGCCCGGTCCGCCGGGCGATGCAGTACTGGTCTTGACCTGCCCCCGGTTTTGGTCCATACATTTCCAGTGAACGGTACCTACTCGAAGGGATGGTGAAGGTAAAAGGTTGCGAACAAGCATCGAAATACGGCAAGGAGTGCCCTCCCAAGACAAACTCCATTGAAATCAATATCGGGGGAGAGACGACTTACGCCTTAACAAGCTGCGAGACTGCGCCCGTACACTAGGAGGAAGTTTGCCCTGTATATGGTCACGCCCATGCTAAACACTAAATATATTTCTTACTGCATTTACTGGCTCTTGGCGCCATGGTTCTCTGGCCTTGCCCTAACGCTCGCTGTGGGGTTGCTGAGATCACTTTTGATAGCAACTCGGTTTGGCAACGAACTACACTTTCGCCTCGCGGGGAGTTATGTGGTAGCTTCACGAAGGATGACCATCATTTTGCTCGTGACCTCGGCTGCCGCGAGCGTTGGGATGGCCATTCTCCTCAGCAGGAAGTCAGGACCGCTCCTCAAATGACACTGCGCCCAAGCCCAACTAGATTGCTTGCAGAAATCCGAAAGCTTGCGACGCTCAGGAAGTGGACCTTTTCACGCGAAATCACTTGGGTAGAGTATTCAGATTCAACCGGGAGGTTGACGCGCTTCAACATGGCCGACCCCGTCCAAGGGTCCACAAGCAATTCGCAAAGCTTGAACCGCTTCATTTACGGCTTGAGCGATCCCATCAATAACATCGACCCCACCGGCCTGTTCAACTTCAAAGTCGAGATCCCAGCCGACTGGCCCTGTAACCCCGCGGACAACGTCGCGTGTGGTTGCGATCCTTTCGAAAGTCCCTTCTGCGGGATCGGCGGCAGCTATCCTCCCAGCGATAGTGGCGGTGGCGGCGGTTCTGGCGACCCCTGTGAACTTGCGGCAAGAGAGGACAAATATTCCCCGTCGGCGGTAGATTGTGACACGGAAAAGGTATACACGAGTCATGGGCGCCTGACGGCTCCAAACGGCGGACAGGTTCCCATGGGGGTGGGATTACTAGAGTCAAAATTCAGACCGAGTAATGGGATAGTAGAAGTCCCGCTGATTACTCCCGGGACTCCTGGAGAATATGAGTTCGAAACGTCGTTCTATTTCAAGCGAATCATCCCACCTCGAGGATACTCCTACCACTGGGAATTCACCTATATGTGTCATGGGAAGAGGTACCAAGTAAATTCACTAACGCGAAAGATGGGATGTGCAGTTCAACAATGAAGCTTCGTCGACACCTCAAAACTCTTATGGTGGCGCTCCTTGTTGTTCTTGTTAATGGAGGAAGGGCTGATGGTACCTCTCCCTGCCAGAGAGTAAAGATTCCGCTCCACCTGGGTTCATCGAAAGAGTTCGAGGTGACAGGCAGTTGGTTGTCAACAGCACCCGAGGGCACGATGCAAGGTGAAATCTCCGTCCGCAACAAAACTAACCTGTCCCTATCCCGTATCACGGTAATGGTTAACTATCTTGATGCAAATGGTTCCCTCCTATTTTCCATTCCATATCAGGCAAATCTTCCAAACGAGGGAAACGAGTTCCGGAATGTTCGTCCTTTTTTTGAACTCCACCTAAATGAACCAGTCAGACCGGGAGAAGTAGTTGTTTTGACGGGGACGAACCTCCTCAGCACCACTACGGTGCCCAGTTCCGCGGAGGTTATCTACTGGCTTGTAAAGTATTACGAGGACAGCTCGTCTGTGAGTGACCGGATTGGCCAGCACGGCTTTCAGACGGATCCGCTTCTTGTCGAGACGCCCGGCGAAATACGGGTTACATTGCCTCCCCTCACAGAGCCAGCTGAAACATTCCTGAAGATGCGAATTAGCGAATACGGTCGGGTACTCGACGTCCAACCAGCGCTGGAAGGTGATCGTGTGGGCATCACTCGGGAAAAATTACAGGTTCTCTCAGAACAACTTGGGCAATGGCGCTTTTTCCCAAGCGTTAAAAACGGCTATGCGGTTCCGTCTGACCTCTTCCTTCTCGCAGTGTTTCTTCCGGAAAACTCCATTCCCCTGAGCTCTTGTTTTCTGGAAAACGCAGCGACGTATCCAAGCAAATTTGCGTTGGTTACATTTCAACCCCTTCATGGAACACCGGGTAGTTGGACACCCTACTACGGAGGTTTCTTGGCGGAGGGCAGAATGGGTATAAACGTTATAGAGACTGGACCAACTGCAAGACCGGTCAAGCAGCATTAGTTTGGAATCGACCTTTTGAAGTAAGTTGAATGCAAAATGCCTCGGGACACCGATTGCCTACTATTCTTTCGACGGTAACGGTCTGCGCGTCATCAAGGTGCAAGTGATGGAAAGCCTGCAGACTTACCACCTTTATGACGGCACCGACGTAATCTCTGAATTCGCGGACTACTCGGCAACCACGTACACTTCCGGCACCACACCGGCGCAGGCTCCTGCCTACTCCGTATCCCTGATGCTCTATCAGTTCAGCGACCACCTCACCACCCGCATGAGCGCAGACAATTTCGCCAGCAACGCCAGCTTCGAGGGCCACTACCCGTTCGGCGAAACCTGGTATGACACTGGCATGGCCTGTCCCAGCATCACCAAAAAGTTCACCAGCTACAACAAGGACACCGAAGCGAGCTCCGCCTTCTTGAATTACGCTGTCCACCGCCAGCATTCCGCACGACTCGGGCGCTTCCACATGGCCGACCCCGTTCACGGCGGCACGAGCAATCCGCAAAGCTTGAACCGCTTCTCCTACGGACTGGGCGACCCCATCAACAACATCGACCCCACCGGCCTGTTCAACTTCAAAGTCGAGATCCCAGCCGACTGGCCTTGTAACCCGGCGGACAACGTCGCGTGTGGTTGCGATCCTTTCGAAAGTCCCTTCTGCGGGATCGGTGGCAGCTATCCTCCCAGCAGTAGTGGCGGTGGCGGCGCACAAACATCCTGCAAGCTAACATTGAGCGTTAGTGCCCCAAAGCCCTTTTGCGACAATATCCGAACGAACGGGGCATTTGTGCGTTTAGCGGGGACAGTGAATCTAGTCAATCCAGCCACAATAAGCCTAACGACTAAGGGGCAAGGGAGCATCACAATTACAAAAGATCCGTATCACGGACCTAATTTCTTCAACTGGACCGTTGATTACCGGGCCTGGCCCAGCAAAAAAGGCAGCACAATCACCGTCAAAGGAAAATATCAATGCTTTGACGGTACAAAGGACGATCTCGAGGCGACTGTCTCCGGCATTTGTGCGAAGTGAGGTCTTATGGGGAAGCCGAGCATCCTAGGATTCATCTTAATGTCCACGGCCTTGACTCCGAGCCTGAGTGCTCAAGAAAAGGCCCCTCGATTCGACTATAATTTGTGTCAAGTCCAGGATGTGCCTGTTTCTATGCCCAGTCCCGTGTTGAATCAAAGCATCTTGAGTAATCTGTTCATATCCTCCAAACTCAAGGATTCGTGGGGTGCGCTTTCCTTCAGGAACCCTTTGCACTCCACAATCGAAGCCATAGAGATCATCCTCGAATATCAAAATGAAGAGGGTCAATCACTTGTACAGCTACCGTATATGGCGGCAACCGCTAGGATGAAACAAAGATTTCCCCTCCTTTTGTTTCCTGAGTATACGGAGACCCTAAAAAGACCTCTCACGGCTGGGGACAGCACGCGGTTATACGCAGAGGGGTTCGTGATCGTCTCGAGATGCCCTTCTAAGGCGAAGGTTATCGCTTTGCGGGTGATGCTCGCGGACGGGCAAACCCAAACATGGACCCTTCCAGGCTGGGGTACCGCGCCGGTACTAAGGTATTTTCCTCGAGACCTCGAACTCCCTCGAGAAACCTCGGGGCGTTTTTCACATTTGTTGGTTCGTGCCCAGATCACAACTCAAGGCAAGATCGCCAGTTTTCAGGGGATCGACGGGAGCATGGCCGATCTTCCTGCCCATCTCTCTACAGCGTTTATTGACTGGCAATTCTATCCAGCCCAAAAGGACGGCCAACCCGTTCAAGGTCAATTGGTAATGCTTCTGCGCATAAATACGACCGAAGCGCAACAACGGGGCGAATCGGAGTTGGTTGGAACCAAAGAAGTTCCTATGCCTCTCACAGTTGTCGACCTACTGCAGGACGCCACTATGCCGGGAAGATGGAGACTTTGGTACGGCAGACGGCCCGGCGACACATTCCTTGAGTGAGATGGCGCGCACGGCTCACCAAGCCCGCGCAGGGGACGGATGGCCTGAATAATAAACGGGCCGCATCACCGAGCAGGGGCGTAAACGCTTAAGTAAGCTCAAGGGATGCGCAATTGCTTAGGACAGCGAACAAGAGTGCTTATGCTAAATTCCAACACGGACGGGTGGGACGGGTGGCCCGGACGTAAGATGCAAGAATGATTTTGGGAAACCGGGGACAGGAACGTGTGAAGAAATTGACGCAACGGAGGGGCGGTAGTGTGTAGACTGCGAGCATGATCAGCCACGAGACCCCTGTTCCTCGAATGGTAGCGATTGATCGCCGGCAACTGCTGCTACGAACCGTAGACGTAGAAAAGTTGGTAGAAGACAGAGCATCCTGTGCGCTCCATTTGGGAGTTGGTAGGGCGACTAGATTTGCGCTTATATTACGCACAGATCGCCGCCGTGGAGGGTAGCGCTGGACGCGAGCACACCGACCCGCAGTTGTTGATCAGCTTGTGGTTGTACGCCTACAGCCGCGGGATCAGTTCGGCGCGCGAACTAGCACGACAGTGCGAATACGAACCGGGCTGCCAATGGCTGTGTGCGTTGCAGCTGGTGAGTCATCGCACGCTGTCGGGCTTCCGCTCCGACAACAAAACCGCACTCGACGATTTGTTCACGCAGGTGCTGGGCATACTGAGTGCCGAGGGCCTGATCACTCTGGAACGGGTAACGCTGGACGGCACCAAGATCAAAGCCAATGCTGGCGGCAACAGTTTTCGCCGCCAGGAAAAGATTGCGGCGCATCTGGAAGCCGCGCGCGAGCAGGTGCGCATACTGAACGCGCAAGCCGCGGACGAAGAAAAGCTGGCGGCACGCCAAGCCAGCGCCCGGCGACGTGCCGCGCGACAACGTGCCAGCCGGCTGGAAGCGGCTTTGCGCGAAGTAGAACGGCTGCAGCGCGAAAAGGTACACGACCGCAAAAGGTTTTCGGCGCGCGCCTCATGCACGGACCCGGAAGCCCACGTGATGCGGAATGGCGACGGAGGAACGGTGCCCAGCTACAACGTGCAGCTGGTAACTGACACCATGCACGGACTGGTGGTGAACGTAGAAGCCACCACCGATGCCATTGACTATCGCCAACTGGAACCCGCTCTGCAGCGCTGCCAGCAACGCTTGGGACGGCAACCGCGGCAGCTTGTCGCCGATGGCGACTACACCAATCATGCGTCGGTACAGGCGGCCGCCGCGCATGGCGTAGATTTTTACGGGTCTTGGCAAAACAGCTGGAAAGCGACGGAACGCGATGCGCTGGGTCGTAGCGCCGCATTTGTGAGCAACGCCTTTCCCTACGATGCGGAGCAGGACTGTTACCTCTGCCCTGCGGGAGAAACGCTGCGCCATCGCGCGGTTCTAAATCGCGGACACGGTGTGCGTACCCACGTGTATCGCGCTCCCAAGGATGCCTGCCGCGGCTGTCCGCTGCGCAGTCAATGCGCTCCACCAAATTCACGGGCCGCCTGGAGACGCTCGATCACGCGGCTCGCAGAGCCCGCGGCGACGACAGCCTTCAAAGCCAAAATGAAGACGGAAATCGCACAGCAAATCTACGCACAACGTTCGCGCATCGCGGAATTCCCGCATGCCTGGATCAAGCAACGCTGTGGGTTGCGGCAATTCCGCTGCCGGGGCCGACTGAAAGCCACCATGGAAGCGACTTGGGCGTGCCTTAGCTACAACCTCATGCGCTGGTTCGGCCTGCAGCGGTCGCTGCAAGCCCAAGTCGCGACAATGGCGTAAGAAATGAAGCGTGTGGCAACGGTCAAGAACAAATGGAACGCGCGGAATGCGGCCTCGGAAATCTGCAAAGGAGTGGTGTAGCCGTCATCGAGCGGCCCGAGACTTCCGGAAAACTGAATTTCTTCACACGTTCCAGACGGGACGTTTTC
>CAVWHL010000020.1:0-57208 GCA_963754855.1 uncultured Acidobacteriota bacterium | reverse complement strand
TCCGAATCGGGCAGCTGATGAAGACTCCAGTGGGCGCCACCATCTTGTGTGTAAGCGAGGAAATAATAGTCTGTCCGCGCCCAGCCGATATCCGGTGTCAAGAAACCAATATCGTGGAGCGGTGTCACGAGGCCAGTAGGCTGGTGCTGCCAGTTTGATCCGCCATCGGAAGTATGCAGAACCCATGGTTGCGTTCCGCAGACCCAGCCATTGAGCGAATCAAGAAAGAAGATGTCTTCGCAGTCGTCCCGAGGCGTTTGCGCGGCCCAGGTAAGGCCACCGTCGGTGGTATGATAAATCGAGTCTCTGGCAACGGCCCAGCCGTCGAAAGCGGTGGGAAACGCAAGACCATAGACCGGGCCGACCGAATCCGCGAACTGGGGACTCCACGTCAAGCCTCCGTCCATGGTGTGATACACGTTACCCCCGAACTGATCGGTTCCGGGAAATGCAATCCGAAGGGACAGGCTGTCCACACACACCATGTCCACGGCGCAACATTGCGGAGGGAGCGGAAGGTACTCCCAGTGCGCCCCTCCGTCGCTCGTTCGAATAGAGGCGCTCCCCCGGCAGCCCAGGCGTGATTGGGGTCGCGGGCGGCGACCGCCGCCCACGGGACGGCGAGGCCGTTGGAGGCTTGCCGCCACGACGAACTGGTGGTTGAAGAATATAGAACTAATCCGCCTTCGCCGGCAGCCGCAAAGCCACTGGTTCCGGCGGGGGTGACCGCGCTCATGCAAATATCGCCAACGTTTGCAGTGCGGCGCCAGGTCTGGCCGCCGTCGCCAGTCTGGAGGATTCCTCCACTGGCTGCGACACAGCCGTGAGTACCGTCGAGAAAGGCGATGCCTTCGAGGGGAATCAGGGTGTCGGTATACTGAACGCTCCAGGTGATCCCGCCGTCAGTGGTGTATTGAATCTGCGGCGTCACGCTGCCCTCGACTTCCCGGTAGGTGACCGAACTCATCCACCCGCGCAGAGTGTCGGCGAACCAAAGACCGCGCACCGCGACTTCGGTTTCCGCCAGCGGATGGCTGTTCCATGTCACTCCGCCATCACTGGTGGACGCGATCGAAGACGCAGGAATGTCGGTGCCGTACCAGCCGTGAAGGCTGTCCAGGAAGAACGCGGCAAAGGGGCACGACGACGCGGGGAAAGCGGAGACCGAATCCCAAGTGACTCCGCTATCGCGCGTGCGCCACATCGCAAAGCAATTCATCAGCCATCCGTCGGCCGGGCTCGTGAAATGCAGCCAACGGAAGCGCGACGAATTTTCAAGAAGAGCGACTTGCCACGTCAGGCCGCCGTCCGTGGAATGCAGGACATTATCAATGGCATCGGCAATCGCCCAGCCATTCAGCGAATCGGCGAAGCCGACACACGTAATTGGACCCGACTGATCGCCGACACGGACTGTGATCCAGCTTCGCCCGGTGTCACTCGTGCGAAAAATCGCTCCGCCGTCACTGCCGAGCAATCCGACGCTCGCGTCCGCGAAGCCGATTGCCGTCACGTTTTCCGCCGGAAGCGGACTCTGCAATTCCCAGGATTGGGCCGGGGCCGAGGTTCATCCGTCAGGGCGTTGATGCGCTGGACCCCGGGACCGCCCGGTCCAACTCGATAGCGGAGTTGCCGCCGACCCGCCGGCGTTTCGATGATTTGCAGGGCGGCATCGGCAATCTCCTGAGGGTTTGCCCGGGAGTTCCGGAGGGCCGCCTGGATCTTCTCGGGGACTTGCGCCACTTCCCCGTATTCCGGCTTGCGGCGGGGATCATCGCCTCGTTCGAGTTTTTCCAGAATTGGCGTGGCATACGCTCCGGGCTCGAGCACCACGCAATCAATTCCCAATGAAGCCAATTCGTAGCGGTAGGCTTCCGCGAGCGCTTCCATCGCAAATTTGCTGGCGCAGTACATTCCCATCCCGGGAACCACCAAGCGTCCGGCCCCGCTGCTTACGTGCAGCAGCAATCCGCTCCCCTGGCGCTTCATCAATGGCAGGACTGCCCGATTCATCCGCACCACGCCGAAAAAATTGACGTCGAATTGACGTTGCGCCTGCGCCAGGGTCACGGATTCGGACAAGTCCATGATGCCGTAGCCTGCGTTGTTGACGAGGACATCGATGCGGGCGCACTTCGCCGCCACTTCATTTACGGCCCGTTCCACCGAGCCGTCATCCGTAACATCAAGCTCCAATATGTGCAGGAGAAGAGATTCGCGCCGCGCAAGTTCGAGCAATTCACGCGCCGCTGCCGCGTTGCGACCGTTCACGGCGCGCATCGTTGCGAACACTTCCATCTTCTTGCGCGCCAGCGTTTCCGCGATGAGCCGGCCGAAACCGCTGCTCGCGCCGGTGATCAGAACAACTAGTCTTGGCTCAGGCATGGGGCAATAGCATAGAAGGGTATGGCGCAAAGGTAAATGGAGGTTATTTTTTAGTAGCCACGGGAGCTTGAAACGAGGATGGTTATGGCGTCCGGGCGGCGCGAGGATCTTCCGGAGAAGATTCCTCTGCGGCGCCCGGTCAGGGTTACCCGCTGGTTTTCAGTTTCCCAAGCATGTGATGGATGAATTCAGAAATTTCGTCCTGCGAAAACGTGTCGCGGTGCACGGGCTTCTGTCCAATCGCGCGGTAGGCCAGCCGTTTCGTGGATTGCTTCACGAGGTCAAAAACCACGGTGCCTTCGTGGAAACGAATATTTTGGTAGCTCACCTCGGGCGGTCCCCAGCCCCACGAATCCCAGCACCCGAACGGTCCGCAAACAACTCCGGGATAGCCGCCGGGGTATACACGCTGCACGGTGACGTCATGCCGCCGGACCGCGACGTGATAGTCCACCAGAAAATCCGCAGCTTGCGGATCGCTTACCTGCTTCAATCCTTTGGACAATAGCGTCTGCTCGATGGCGGTCCGGAATCGCAGGCGCACGACCTCCCTGTCCCCCGCGGGATCGCGCGCGATGCTTTCCCCGCGCGAAATCACGTCACGGGAGACCAGCGGACGCTTGTCCGCATCCTTGGGCGGCGCGATGGGGCGCCAGGCCCAGGTGCTCCCTTTCGGGATGGGGACGTCCAGGTTACGAACGACGGTGATGTGGTCGTTGCAACCCGCGAGCAGCAACCCGCCAATCAGGATTGAAGCCACGAGTAGCAGAGATTTTCTGTCGCCTTTCATCCATTGCCCCATGGAACCGCCCTCCGAAGCAAACTTCATCACGTTTTTAAACCCTGAATTCTTGGAAGAGTTGCGGCCGCGGACGGTTGCGCAGGCTGCTTTAAATTTGGAGAGTCAGCGCCCCGCGGGAGCAGCGATGATGCTGGCGCGCGTTCAGGAGCGCGGGGCTTCCCAATCCGTGGGCGGAAAAACGACTGGCCAAAACTTGGGATTTGGCTGATTGAACTCGAAGGCTACGGAAAAATATTCATCCATTGTGTCTTCCACGCGGACCACCCGGCAGCTTTGCTCCACGCGATTCTTGGGGTTCAAGAGAAGGATAGACTGGCCGACGTGCACATCCATTTTCATCCTTAACAGGCCCCCGTGGGCGTTGACCACCTGCGTCAGGGCTTCTTCCTGGCGCGGTTTGCGCTGGAGGTCTTCGACGATCACCGTGATCTTCATCTGGAGCATGACGCGCTCGCTGCGCCGGCGGTTAATCGGATTGGAAGGAGTACCCACGATTGTCTTTCGAATCTCTGTTCCCGAGGTTTTCTGCCGGCTTTTTGTTTACCGGTGGCCGGGAGACGGGACCACCGCGCAGCGAAAGAACCGCTTTCCGCCCGGCCGAGGCTGCAAACTCAAACGAATCGGATAATCTGTAATCTGAGTGGAATTTTACCCTACATCCTGGCTGAAGAACGCTGCCGAAAGGCCAGGCGTTGCGCAAGGGATACGGCACGGCAGCGGCGGGCCAGGCTCTTCGAGTTTAGGGCCAGTGTGGCTTCAGAATCGATTCCAGCCTTTCTCGCACCACAGGCCATTCGGAATCGACAATACTGAAATAAACGGTATGCCGGATGCGCCCGCTCGCCGTGATCATGTGATTCCGGAAGGTGCCTTCTTCCCGCGCCCCGATGCGCAAGATGGCCGCGCGCGAGCGCTCATTGAGCGAATCCGTTTTCAACTCCACGCGGATGCAGCCCAGGGTTTCGAAAGCATGTCTCAGCAGAAGGTACTTGGCCTCGGTGTTCGCCGCCGTGCGCTGCCAGTGGCGTGCCACCCAGGTCCACCCGATCTCTACGCGATGATGCGTACGGTCGATATTTCCGTAGCGTGTGCTTCCTATGACGCGGCTCGTGGCCCTTTCGAAGATCGCAAACGGCAAGGACAACCCCCGTGCCTGCTCGTCCAGTGCGGCCTCGATGTACGCGGCCATTTCATCGATGGTTCGAACCGGCGTGGGAATCCACCGCCACAAATCTTCATCCAGACCAACCTGAGCCAGCCCTGCCTGATTCGTCATCGCCAGCGGCTCCAGCCGCACGTGCCGGCCTTCCAGCGTTACCGGCGTCACGGTCATTTTTGTCGTCATGTAGTGAATTTTAAGGGCCATTCGGTTCGTCCCGCGAGCGCCAAATTGGCCACATTCTTGGGGTAGTATTGGAATGGAGGAAACGGAATGCGGGGTGCGCGCGGCGTAAGGTATGATAGAGTCTTCGGAAATTGACTGATTAGGATGACAATGCAGACTGCAAAGAATGCAAAAGTATTGCTGAGGGTAAGGCCAAGGGGCTTCTGCGCGGGAGTAGTGCGTGCCGTGGACATCGTGGAATTGGCGCTGGAAGCTTACGGCGCGCCGGTCTATGTACACCATGAGATTGTCCATAACACCTATGTAGTACAGCAGTTGCGGCGGCGCGGCGCGATTTTTGTCGAAGCCATCGAAGAAGTCCCGCACGGGGCCGTGCTGGTTTTCAGCGCGCACGGCGTGCCGCCGACGGTACGCGACGAAGCCAAGTCTCGTGCGCTGAGAGTGATCGATGCCACCTGCCCGCTGGTGACGAAAGTTCACCTGGAGGCTCTGAAATTTGCCCGTGAGAAGCGGACCATTATTCTCATCGGACACAAGGACCACCAGGAGATCGTCGGTACGTCCGGCGAAGCGCCTGATCGCACGATCGTCGTGGATTCGGTTGCCGCAGTGGACGCTCTGGAGGTCGAAGATTCTGAAAAACTTTCGTTCCTGACGCAGACCACCCTGAGCCTCTATGACACGCAGGAGATCGTGGCGCGGCTCCGCCAGAAATTCCCGGCGATCAAGGGCCCGGCGAGCGACGACATTTGCTACGCCACGCAGAACCGTCAGGAAGCGGTCGAACAGGTGGCCAAGGACGTTGACCTGATTCTGGTGGTGGGTTCGCCGAACAGCTCGAATTCCAACCGGCTGGTCGAAGTGGCGCAGCGCAGCGGCGTCAAGGCGCAATTGATCGATTCCGCGAAAGACATCGATGTGAAATGGCTCGAAGGCGTTTCGCGGGTCGGCCTGACAGCGGGTGCCTCCGCGCCCGAAGTCCTCGTCGAGCAGGTGAGCGAGCGGTTGGCGGAGTTCGGTTTCACCGACCAGCGGGATTTGGATTTAATCCGCGAGGACGTGCGTTTTACGCTCCCACCGGAATTGGCGACGATTGCTCCGGCGCCGCGTCGCTAAAGAGTTTGCAGGGGCCGGCGGGTAAGAGTTATTCCTGACCGGGATGATTTATCGGAACAAGTTGCAGGGGTTTCCGGTCCTTTGTAGCCTGGCAAGTTAGGCGGGAATACAGCACAAGGAGCCTGATTTTGGCGGTCAAAATCGTCCGTCAGCCGAAGAAGATTGCCTTGATTGGCGCGCCGTCGAGCGCGGCGGCATTTTCCGCGGGGAGCGAGAAAGCTCCGGAGGCCTTGCGAGCCGCCGGACTCGTCGAAAAACTGCAAGCCGCTGGTTATGAAGTCACGGATCACGGCGATTGTTCTCCACGCCTCTTTGCGGATGACGAAGAACACCGGCGCGCCCGAAATCTCACCGAAATCGTCGCCGGCTTGAACGATCTGAAGATCCGCGCGGAGCTTGCGGTAAAGAGTGGAGCGCTGGTGCTGGTTCTCGGCGGCGATTGCGCGCAGGTGATTGGTTTGCTGACGGGCGCGCGGCGCTACTACAGGCACGTCAATCTGCTGTGGTTCGATCGCGACGCGGATCTGAACACGCCCGCGACAACTCCTTCCGGCCGCATTGACGGCATGGTTGTGGCGCACATCATAGGCAAAGGCGCGCCGGAGCTGGTGCGTTTCTGGGGTGAGCCGCCGCTGGTGCGCGAGCCGGATGTGACGCTGTTCGGGCTCGAACGGCTCGATCCTCCGGAGCAGGAATTCCTTGGCAGGTCGCCGATGCGGCATTTCTATGCCGGGGACATCCAGTTCAAGGGCGGCAACAAATCGGCGCAGGACGCGCTGGCGCACATGCATGCCGATGCTCGAGAGTTTGCCCTTCATCTCGACGTGGACGTCATCTCCGAGGAAGAATTTCCGGCCGTGAATGTGCCCGGCAGCGGCGGATTGCGATTCGACGAGGTGCGCGCCGCGTTCATGGAATTTGTGAAGCACAAGAACCTGCTCGGGCTGGACGTTGCGCAGTACAACCCGGTCAAGGATCCCGACGGCAGCGGCGCAACGAAGCTTGTTGATCTGCTTGTCGAGGCTCTTTCCGCGCGCCTGCAAGCGTTGACCGCGCCGGTTGCTGAAGCAGCAGCCTCGACGGAAGTCTCATCCCCGGATACGGCCAGCTAGGCACTCTCCTTACACGAAGCGCAACACGGCATAGGATCTGCGCATCCTTCCGCTCGCGGGCAGGCCTGCGAACACCGGATATTTTCGGCTCAACAAACGAATAAGTATAGCGCGGGATTCAGGAAGCCGAGGTGGCGCGCTTGCGGAGATAGCGGGCAAAGCCGAGGAAGGAAAGATTGAGGCCCGCGCTGAAGACATAATGCTCCACTTCTTCGGCAGGCAAGTGCCGGGCGAGTTCGGCACGGGTGGCGGCCATGAACGAATCCATCGCCGCGGCTTCACTCGGTGCGGAGCGAAGAATTTCCGCGGTGAGCGCCGCCCATTGATGAAGGCGTTCGCGGAACTGCGCGATGTGCTCGCCGGGATTTTCAGCCATGCCAAAATGGGTGAGAAAAAGGCGCGAAGGTTGGTGCGCGCGAATGGCCGCGAACGAAGATTCCCAGATGCCCAGATCGATGTCCGGCGGCGGCGTGGCGGGCATGACGTATGGATAATTCTCGATGCGGACGCCAGCGGTATCGCCGACGAAGGCGACGCCTTCCATCTGATCGAAGTAGCTGACGTGATGCGAGGCGTGACCGGGCGTGTAGGCCACTTTGAGTTTGCGCGCGCCCAGCGTGATGGTCTCGCCACCCTCGAGGATCCGCAAGTTTTCCGCAGGCACGGGGAGAGCTTCTCCGAAGAGGCGGTCGAGTTCGTTGGGCCAGAGGCGCAGGGCGCTGGCGAGAAGCTTGGATGGATCAAGCATGTGCGGCGCGCCCTTGGAGTGCACGTACACCGCAAGACGCGGATTTTCGCGGACGAGCGAACCCGTGGCCCCGGCATGGTCCAGGTGGATGTGCGTCAGGAGAATGGCGTCGAGATCGCGCACCGTGAGGCCGCGAGCGCGGAGCTGCTGGCGCAGATTTTCAAGCGTGGAACCTGGACCCGGGTCCACGATCGCGCGGCGACCGTCCGATTCGAGCAGGGCGGCGGCGATCGAGCGCGGGCGGCCCGTCCAATTGGTGTCGAGTGTGGTGATCGAGTGCATACAAAAATAGTGTAGCGCAGTTACCTGCCGGCGGAATGGCGATTGACAACCCGCTGTTAGGCCGCCCCGTGCCAGCAGCAGGTGAGCGGCCTTAAAAAATATCAAAATAACGAAATAGTTGCGGAAAAAGGGAGAGGTGGAATAACCTTATGGCGCCGCGTCCCCTTGCTTCTCGGGGATTCTCCCTGGCTGTGGGAATTCATGTGCCGGGAGAACCATCTGCACGTCGAAGAAGCGACGATTTGAAGAGCTGCGAGGCACCAAAGAATTCCGTCCAAGCGCAGCAAGCAATCCATGGGCGGGCGCGTGAATCACACGGAATTACGGAGAGGGAGTTCAGGGAGGAAGAAAATGCGCAATTGGTGTGCATTATTGACAATGGGTGCGTTGGGTGTCTTGTTGGCGCTGCCGCTGGATGCCCAGCAGAAGAGCACCGCAGCAGGCGATGAAGCCAGCCCCGCGAAGACCACGGCAGGCAGTAACGCGCCGGAAGCGGTGAGCGCCGTGCCTGCCAAAAACGTATTCGCTTTGCCGGCCACTCCGCGGCCGAAGCCTATTCCAGACCCCGCGGCTGCGGCCAAGGACACCACTCCGCCGGGCACTCTGGTGCCGCGCTACGAAATCGCCGGAACGTACGACTATCTGAATTTCATGCCCGGCGACCCGTTCTCGAATTTCAATAACCACGGCGGCGCGGGTTCTTTCACGTACAACGCCTCGAAGTGGCTCGGGCTGACCGCTGAACTGGGCGGCTATCACTTCACGCGCAATTTCCAGCCATTAAACAGCCAGGAGGCTACCGGGAGCACCACCAGCTATCTCTTTGGCCCGCGCTTGAACTTGCGTAAGTTTGACCGTTTTATTCCCTTCGGCGAATTTCTGATCGGCGGCGTCCACGGCGGTTCCCAACTCACCGGAGGAACAAGTTCCCTGAATTCCTTTGCGTTGGCCACCGGCGGCGGCGTCGATATTGCGCTGACCAGGAATCTGGCCTGGCGCTTCGCGCAATTGGATTACTTGATGACCACTTTCTCCGGCGCCGGCCTCGGAGCCAGCGCCCGGCAGAATAACTTCCGCGCCGCGACCGGCTTGGTCCTGCGCTTCGGAATTCCCCATCCGGCTCCCCCGGTAAACCATCCGCCCATGGCGGCCTGTTCCGTGAATCCGGCTTCCGTCTATGCGGGTTCCGGGGACAGCGTGGCCGTGCACGTAACCGCCAGCGACCCCGACAATGATCCGCTCACGTACGGCTACACCGCCACAGGCGGCGCCGTCGAGGGCACCGGCCCGGATGCGCGCTGGAACTCCACCGGAGTGGCCGTCGGGAGCTACACCGTGAACGTCAAGGTGGACGACGGCAAGGGTGGCACTGCCAGTTGCGCCGCGGACATCAAGGTGGAAGAAAAGCCGAACCATCCTCCGACCGCTACTCTGGCTGTGGAGCGCAGCCCGATCATGCCGGGCGAACGCACCGGCATCACCTGCACCGGAACCGACCCCGACAACGATCCGCTCACCTACAGCTACACGACAACCGGCGGGCAAATTGCCGGCAGCGGTGAAAAGGTGCAGTTTGATTCGACCGGATTGCAGCCCGGCAGCTACACCGTGAAGTGCACCGTGAACGACGGGCGCGGCGGCACCGGCGACGCCTCTGGTAATGTGGATGTGCAGCAGCCGCCACCGCCACCGCAAGCGACAAAGGTGGGCGACTGCGGCTACACCAAACCCGGCGCCTCCCGTTTTGACAACGCCTGCAAGCGCGTCGGCGACGACGTCGCCCTGCGCCTCAAGAATGATCCCACGGCGAAGCTCGTGATCGTTGGCTATGCCGATCCCAAGGAGCCCAAGGCCGCCAAACTCGCGCTCGAGCGCGCCGAACTCGCGAAGAAGTACCTCGGCGAGAAGGGTATCGATGCTTCGCGCATCAGCACTCGTGCGGGCAGCGCTTCCGCGGAAAAGGGCATGGAGAAAGAGAACCGCCGTGTCGACTTCGTGATCGTCCCCGAGGGCGCAACCTACTAAACGGCGTAACCACCGGCTCGTCGTTCTGGACGGGCCGCCAGGCGCCACAATAAATAACCGGCGGGCTCTCTGGTAAAATCTCCAGAGAGCCCGCTCCGTTTTGTGCGTGAAACATGAGAAGCTCCGATGCTGGTGAAAGGCTAAATCTCCATCCACATCGTCCGGCGGGCCATTCTGGCGTTCGGGTTGGTCCTGTGCACCACCCCGATCGCTCGTCCTCAGGCGGTTCGCGGCCCGGCGGCGGAAGGGTTTATCTGGGAACCGCTGACGGCTGCGTGTTTGCCTCGGACGATGCCGCGAGGCATGGGGAATGGCGCGGGCTGAAAGACGGCCGTTCCATTCCCGATTTGAATCTTTTTCCCCTCCCAATTCTGCACTGCCAAGAATTGAAAGAAGTTATCCCGTCGTTTCTATTGTTTTCCTTGACAGTTATCCCAAAGTGGAATAAAAGAGGAACGGCCTAAACTAGGTAAGTAAATATATGTCCAGTAAATAGAGTAATTTCCGCATATGGTACGAAAGATGCTTCCCACTTTGGTTGTATGTCCTTCCATAAGGAGATTTCCCCAGTGGCGGAAGAAGCGGCAGTGCGGCGTGAACCTGTGCCGATGAACATCCTCATTGTGGACGACGAGCAGGCCATCCGTGAGACCTGTGCGGCGGTGGCCGAGCAATGTGGAATGAAGGCCGTCGGCGTGGCCACCGCGGAAGACGCGCTGGAGGTTCTCGAGCATTTTCCTGTGGACATTCTGCTGACGGATTTGAAGTTGCCGCAAACCGATGGCGTGGAGCTGCTCAAGCAGGTTCACAATGTGCATCCGCAGGTTGCCGTGGTGGTCTTGACGCAGTACGGCACGATTGAATCCGCCGTCGAGGTCACGCGTATGGGCGCCGTGGATTATGTCACGAAGCCCTTTCGCATCGAGGAGTTGCGCTCCCGGCTCGAGCGCGTCGCGCGGGCTCTCGATCTTCAGCAGGAAAATCAGCTGCTCCGCGAACAATTGCGGACGCGGCCTGGATTCGGCGGGCTTATCGGCGTCTCCATGAAGATGGAGCGCGTCTACAAAATGATCGAAAAAGTGAGCCAGCACGAATATCCCGTGCTGATTCTGGGGGAGAGTGGAACGGGAAAAGAACTGGTGGCCCGTAGCATTCATTACTCCGGAGCGCGCAAGGAGCGCCCGTTCGCGCCGGTGGACTGCTCGGCGCTGGTGGCCACGCTGATCGAATCGGAGCTTTTCGGCTACGTCAAAGGCGCGTTTACCGGCGCGGTGCAGGCCAAGCAGGGTTTGCTCGAGGCGGCCCAGGGCGGCACGCTTTTTCTCGACGAGATCGGCGACATGCCCGTGGACCTGCAGGCCAAGCTGCTTCGCGCTCTTCAAGAACGGGAAGTTAAACCCGTCGGCTCAACCGAGCGCCGCCACATCAACGTGCGCATCATCGCCGCGACCAACCGCGACCTGGACTCCGCGATCCGCGCGGGAACTTTCCGCCAGGACCTTTATTTCCGCCTCAATGTCGTTCAGATCAAGCTCCCCCCGTTGCGCGACCGCAAGAGCGACATCCCCCTTCTGGTGACCGCTTTTCTGGAGAAATTCCCCGGCGCGCAAGGATCCGTGCGCACCATTTCCGAGGATGCCATGCGGCGCCTGATCGCTTATGACTGGCCCGGGAATGTGCGCGAACTGGAGAACGCCATCGAGCGCGCCGTCGCTCTCGGCTCTGGGCCAATTGTGCATGTAGCGGACCTGCCCTCGAACCTGCAGTTTCCTACGAGTGAACGCTTGCCCATCAAGGATGAAATCTTGCCCTTGGAGGAATTGGAGCGCCGCGCCATTCTCCGGACTCTCCGCGAAACCAGCGGCGACAAACTAGCCGCGGCGCGGATGCTGGGGATTGGGAAAACCACGCTTTACCGCAAGTTGAAGCAGTATCATATGGCGCAAACAGCGCAACAATAGGAGGAGGGAGAGATCGAAAGAGGTCTTTGAAAGACCCAGCAGCCGGGCCGCTCCACAAGAGCCAGGTGCCGGACGAGCCGGGCTGACTGAGCGCTTTTACAGGCTGCTGAAAAGGCGCTGGCATTCGCCATTGCGCGCCAAGTGGCCGAAGTTTACCGCCATGTCGGTAGGAATTGGCCTTCCCGCATGAGCTAGCGAAAAGCTTGTCCCACGGGCGGCCGCAGATGGAGAATGATTTGGCAATTGTCATCCTGATCAAAGCGAAGGATCTCATCCGAGCCAAGCTCAGGAGTTTTTTAGCAAACTGCTGAGCATCCCTCTTCGCACCTCCTAAAATTTCAGACCCCTTCCTGTTCTATTTTTCCTCTCTTTCCGTCACCACCCCATCCTCTCCGGTCCACTCTGGGAAGAACTCCTGGCAAAGTCTCGACATGGAATTGCCTCCCGTCTCGAATCACTCTTCATCTCCTCTAACTCATTGATTTATCAGAACAAATCAGCTCCGAGCGATGGGCCTGACGGTGCAATGCCTTCAGGGACGGCATCTCGTTTCGATGTCTTTGTGCCTCCCGGAGGATTTGTCCGAGGCGCCCACGAAGCGAACGAGTCTCGAGGCAAGGGAATGAAGTTTTGGGGAAGCAAGACGGAGAAAGTGGCGGGCACGAAAGGTTTGGCGTGCATCGCCGCCGCCGGCGCGTCCCACGGAGAGCTCCTTCGAGAGGCGCTCAACGCCCTGGCTAGAGAAGGAAGCGCGGACCGCGTCGGTATCTGGATCGAAACTGAGCAGGGCTCGGACGGGCAGAGCGAGGCATCCGGAGGATTCCGCGGACTGGCATGGGACCGGGAAATTGCCGGGATGCCCAGGGAGTGGGCGCATCTTTCGGTTGAGGCACCGCTGCCGGAGGTATTGGTTCTGGGAGGAAGAAGTGTCGAACAAGACCTGGCCGGCGATCCGCAGCAGACCATCATTGGTCCCCTCGTCGGTTTGCGTCGCGTGCTGTGGGTCCCGGTTCAGAGCAAGGGGCAGATGAGAGGCATCATTCTGGCGGGAAACCGGAAAAACCACCCGGTGATGTTTCGCGAACGCGCCGAAGAAGTCGCGGCAGAGCTGGCGCTAGCCCTTCAACTGGAAGAAACGCAAAGAATTGCCCGGGCGAAAAATGTGGATCTGGGTTTTGCCCGGATGGTCCTGAAAGACTTGAGCGGCGAGAGTTCCGTGGAGAAAGTGCTTTCGAACTTGGCCGGAAGTTGCGTCTCAATGGCGGCGCACCAGGATGGTCTGGGCGCGGCGTTCGCGGTCATCGGGGTTTTGCCGGAGCCCAGCGGAAAATCGGGCGGCAGCGATGGAATCGAGTTTCAGTGGAGGAGCGGAGACGAGGCTTGGATGCGCACGATCGAGAGTGAGCCGCTGGCAAGCGTGTGGCGCCGGGCACTGGAAACGCGGCGGGTAGCCGGAAGCGAGCCGCCGCTGTCCTGGGCGCAAGGAGTCGTCGCAAGAGTCGTGGCCTTTCCGCTGGAGTCAGAAGGGCGGCTCCTTGGGACGCTGGTCGCAGGATTCCCCGGAGGCAAGGCATCCCTCGCGGCGCTCGAACGGCTGGAGTTGCGCGCGGCACTGGCGGCGTCCGCACTCGGACTGCGAAATCGGAAAATGGAGGAATCGCGGCAAACGGACCGGCAGCGACAGTTGATCGAGTCGAGCAGCGAAGCGCTGATCCTTCTCGATGAATCCGGAGGAATTGTCGCGGCGAGCCGTGCTGCGAGGGAACTCACTGGCAAGGCTCTGGCCGGAGAAGGCGCGCGACCGGCCGGCATACCGCCGAGAGAGCATTTTGCGAAACTCTTCCGCGGGCGGGACCGGGAAGGCGTCCAGGCCTGGCTGCAAAGGAGCCTCGGCAATGAACCAGCGATGCGATCCGCCGGTGCGGATTCGCTGCAGGGGGAGCTGTGCAATGAGGTGAGCGTGCGCGTTCGAATGGCAACGCCCGCGGGAGGCTGGGGCTACGTCATCCTTCTCGATCCCCGGACGGCTTGCCAAGGCCCGGGGCAGGGGTCCCGCGCCGAAACCGAGCTGCAGAGTGTTCTTGAGTGGCTGGAAGAAGGAGTTGTGCTGTTCGATGCGCAGGAAAATGTCCGCGCGATGAACACCAGATTCGAACAGATCGTGGGGCTTTCTCCGGAAGAGTCGGGAACGATTCGAACGCTGGAAGGCTTGATTCGCCGGCTCGAGGAGCAAGCGGCGGAGCCCCAGAGCTTCGCGGCTCGTTGGCGCGACTTGGCGCGCGGAATCGAAGGCGGCATGCGCGAAGAGTTGCAGATGATGCGTCCGGTGCCGCGGATTCTTGAGCGGGCGGCACGGCCGGTGCTCGATGCCATCGGCCGCCAATTGGGACGGGTGGAAATCTATCGCGACCTAACCGCCCAGCGGGTTTTCCAATCGAAACTACTGCAGACGGAAAAGCTCGCGGCGCTTGGACAGATGGTGAGCGGCGTGGCGCATGAATTAAGCAACCCTTTGACCAGCATTCTGGGCTACGCGCAGCGGCTTCTGGTTCGCCAGGACGTCTCCGTGCGGGAGGAAGAAGTGCGGCAGATTTACCAGGAGGCGGAGAGGGCCAGCACGATCCTGCGTCAACTTCTGCAGAACGCCAGGGAGACCCTGCCGGAACGGCGTCTGGTCTCTTTGAATCAAACCGTGCTGCAGGCGATGGAACTCCAGCGGTTCAGCCTCGCCGCCGAAAAAATCCGCGTGGAGATCGATCTGGAGCCGGTTCTGCCATTCGTGTATGGCGACGCCGGCCATCTGCAGCAGGTCTTGATGAATCTGGTGGGCAACGCGCGGCAAGCTATCGAACACCAGGGTCAAGGAGGAACCATCCGCCTGCGGACGAAACGAATCGGCGAACAGCGGGTGCAGCTGGAGGTCCAGGACACCGGTCCGGGAATACCATCGGCCATTCTGGCGCGGATCTTCGACCCCTTTTTCACCACGAAACCGCCGGGCATCGGGACCGGGCTTGGACTGGCCATCGTTTTGAGTATCGTGCGCGAACACGGAGGCCAAGTGCAAGTTGTTAGCCCGCCGCAAGGAGGCGCTCTTTTTCAGATCGAGCTTCCTGCCGCAGCGGAAGCTCTGCTGCAGAAGGAGAACAAAGGTTCCGAGTCTGAGGGCAAAGAAAGCCTGCTCTATGATGCCGCGCCGGCGGCCGGATGGAGGAACCGCTCTGCCAGCAGCTACGCAAACGGCGGCGCCCGCGTGCTCGTTGTGGAGGATGAGCCGACGGTCGCCCGGCTGATCGCCGATGTGCTCGAGGACGAGGGTTTGCAGGTGGACATGCTGCTCGACGGCCGCGAAGCGCTGGAACGCGCGGAACGCGAATCCTACGACCTGGTGATCTGCGACATGAAGATGCCGGGGCTGGATGGACAACGCTTCTATAAATCGCTGGCCCGCTCGGGTAGCCCCCTGCGAGAGCGTTTTCTGTTTGTGACGGGAGACGTGGTCTCCGCGCACACGCACGAGTTTCTGCGGCAGAATCAACTGCCGCATGTCGCCAAACCGTTTCGCGTCGAAGAACTGACGGAAAAGGTGCATCGCGTGCTGGAGAGTAAAGTGCCGCCAGGACCAACGGCGGTGTCGCAAAAAAATGTAGCAGGGAATGGATGAAACCATGGGAACCGGGGAGCAAACCATTCTGCTGGTGAGCAACGACGCAGGGCTTTGCGCGGCGGTCCGCAGGGAATTCGAAACGCGAAGCGCGGGATTGCGAGTGGCGGCGGTGAGCAGCGTAGCCGCCGCGCGGCGCATCCTCGAGGAGGAGGTTCCCGCGGTGATCCTGTTCGAAGAGACGGCTGCCGCGGTGGAAGCGGAAGGGGCGCGAGGAATCCAGCCAAGGCTCGATGAGCTGGTATCCTCCCTGGCGGTGCATGCGCCGGTCGTCGTCATCGGTGTGGCAGAGCAGCCGGTCGAGCTTTCGACGTTAATCGCGGCCGGAGCCGCCGACTACGTGCCGCGCGAGGGAAAATTTCTGCCTGTAGCGCTTGGTTTGATCCAGCGGCGGCTGGACCAGGCGCGGCACGCCGCCGAGAGCGTGCCGGAACAATTCGGGGACGAGAACGAGGATTTTGGAGAAGTGCTTCGCCACGAACTGAACAACCCGCTGACGGGAATCCTGGGGAATGCCGAGCTCCTGCTAGTAGAAATCAGACGGAAGAAAGACGGAAAACTGCCCCACGGCGGAGAGCAGCGCGTCGAGACGATCGCAGCCCTCGCGGTGCGACTGCGCGAGACCGTCCGGCGTCTGAGCCAAGAATGGGAAGCGCGGCAGCATCCGGTGCCGTAAGAAATAGGAAAACCGGCCGCCTTGGTCCGAATGACAGTGCTAAGCGGCAGGATCAGAAATGGGCGACCAAGCTGAGCGAAACGCGCGTGCAATTGAGCGTTTGGCCGGAGTTGCGGAGGCCGACGTAGTCCACTTGGGGGCGCAAAGCCAGGTGCGGGAGGACACCGAGATCAACGCCGCCGCCGAGACTATAGGCAAATTGGGTAGAGGAAGCTGATGAACCACCGTAGCCGGCGCTGAGACGCGAGCCGCCCACAAGGGCTTGGACGAAGGGGGTGACCTTGGTGGGGTTGCGCAAAGACAGCCGGGGACCGAAGAGGAAAGTGTAGGTGTTCAGAGAAACGCCGGAAGGAGAGGCGTGGTAGGCGCCGAAATCGCCGACAACCCCCAGCCAGCTGTTGGGGTTATAGGCAACGGAGCCGCTGACGCCGTTCTGGTTAAGGCCGCCGGAGCCCCCCAGACGAAAATAGGAGTAGCCTAAAGAAGCGTCGACGGACTGCGCACGCGACGGAACGGCGAAGAAGAAGAGCCCAAAGCCCAACAAGATCAGCTTTTTCATCGGATTCCTTCCTTTCGAGCGTTATTAAGCGTTCAAATGTAGGCCCGCAAAGGACGCAGGGGGCAGGGAGAGTAACCCGCGTCAGGGGCTAGTTCTATTTTGAAACAGACGCGCGGGAATTGGGTGGAAACGGCAGTGAGGTTTCTATGGGCGCAACAGCAGTAACGGGCATTTCCGGCGTCAGGGGCAGCGGCTTGCTTGGCTGAACGCCAACTAGTTGGAGGCGGACTCTTTCGATTCATTCCGCGGCGCATTCTTCTGCAGCACGTGAACGAGATGCCTACCGCTCACGGGAATGCGGACGTTGTTGGCGAGCAAAATCTCTCTGGCGGTAATCTTGCGTCCGTAGATGCGCTGGTTTGCTTTATGGTCCTGGCGAAGCGTAGAACCCTCGAGCGAAACACCGGCAAAGAGTCCCTTCGAACGCGAATAGCTGAGAATCTCCGCTTGCATCCACGCATCGGTGTCCGCGGAAGCATCGCGTCCCTTGGGACCGGCAGCCGCGGAAGCGTCTCCGCCCAGCTTGATCTTGCTGCTCAAAATCGACTTTACGCCTTTCTGGTTCATGACCAACAGAATCAGATCGGTGGCTTCGCCGCCTATTTGCATTCCTATGCTGTCGCCCTCGAGCGCAAACATTGCGGGAGCGCCCCACGGTCCATTGAAATTCTTGCCTCTGCGGCAAATCATCGCTCCACGGCCATATTCCTTGCCCATTCCGAAGGCCAGCTTCAATTCATGCGGAAACACAATCACACACTCGGCCTTTTGCAGGACCTGCTGGGGAAGGTTGTCCGGGATGTCCAGAATTTCCTGCATCACAATGCCGCAATCGTTCAGGCGCTTTTGTTCTTTAGTTGCAGCGAAAACAGCACCCGCAGCAAACGTCAGGCATACTGCACCGACAAGATATCGATTCATTTCCGACCTCTCTGGCGAAAATTGCTTTTGTCGAGCGCTAAACGGTAGCAAGTAGAGTTGCCCGCCGTGCGGCCGCAGAGAACGCGCTCAGGGATGACCACACTTAAAGCGATGCTAGCTGCTTAGAAACCCTGTGTCTGTTCACTTCGCGACACGTTCGCCAATTGAGCCGGGACGCGGGGCGCGAGCCGGCCAACCACCTTTCAACGCGAAAACAGGAAGAAAGGTGAGGGCAAGGAGAACCCGTTGCGGAAGTTTTCGAAGTAAAGAAGCGCAAGACCGGCGTGGGTGCCGTCTATTCGAGGAAGGAAATGACAGGGAGCAACAGAAAGCGCACCCTCAGCAAAACCGACCGGAGCGCAAAAGGCGCGCTTTAAAAAACAAGCGCCAGAGAGTGCGTCACGCTCGGCGAATTCGAGTGGAAGAGCTATTTTGGGGTGCAACTTATGACGAGGACGTGTGTTTGTGGGTTTAAGGATTGGTGTGGACGAGGAGCAGGGATATTTTGTGCGGGGAGTGTAAATGTTGCCTATTGAATGGCGAGGCGCGAAGGAGTAGGTTCCGCTTGAACCTCGGATGATGAAATCCGGGGAGAAACATCTAGGCGGGTCCCGGCAATGGAATCCTCGCTCTCCGTTTGCGTTTATCCACATGTCCCCGGGGTTCCGGTTCGTGCTGCCCGGCCTGCAAAATCAGGAGGTAGCACAATGCGGCGAATCTATGCATGTTTGATTTTTCTGGGAGTGTTTTTGTGGGTGCAGGGGAGCGCAAAAGCGCAAAACATCGTGGTGCCTGCAGGCACACTTCTGCGCTGCACGCTGGACGAACCAAACTTTTCTTCGGCGACCGCCGATATCGGGGATCCGGTGGTCTGCCACCTGAGCAGCCTGCGGGAATTCGGCCAGAATGTATTTCCGCGCGGAAGTTATCTCGGCGGACACCTTGAAGCCGACAAGGAGCCAGGGCATTTTGTCGGAAAGGGTTATCTGAAGATCGAATTCGACCGCATCGGCTTTCCAACGACGGATCTTCCGGTGCCCAGCAAACTGATCGCGGCCAAGGGATACCGGGTGGACAAGAAGGGAGATATCGTGGGGAAGGGGCACGCGACACGGGACACAGTGGAATGGCTGCTGCCTCCGCTGTGGCCATGGAAGGTTCTGACGCTACCCGCACGCGGTCCGCGTCCAGCGCTGAAGGGGGAGTCGCAGATTACCGTGCGCCTGATGGATGATATCGAAGTGCCGCGCACCGGGGCGGCGTACCATTCGTACGACAAGCCCGCGTCTTATGACCGTCCACCGGCGTCCTACCGCCGGCAATCGTTTGTGCAGCCGGCGACGTCCGAGAAGCCGGCGGAGAATATCGCTGAAGCCGCCTATGTAGCGCCGAATGCGGAAGCGACGGAATCGACCGCGGCGACGGCTGCAAAGCCGGTGCGTCTGAAGATGATCGCGCTGAAATCGGACAGTGTTTACGCGGTGACGAAGTACCGGATCAACGGCGGGAGCGTGAGTTACGTGCTGCCGAGCGGGGCAACGGGCTCAGTGGACGTAACCGAAGTGGATTGGCGCGCGACTTCGCGGCTGAACGCGGAACCCATCGCCTCCGCAGTGGCTGAGAACTATCAGCGCCCGTACTAGAGGAAGAGCGATCCACCAAGCCGTGCTGCAGGGCATTGCGGCAAAGAGGTGTCTCTTGACGACGCCTTCGCAATGATCGAACAGCATTCGGGTTAGACCTGTGGGCTACTTTGGCTTACCGCGGTGCTTTCTGGTGCACTGGATGAGGGCTTGATCCATTTTTGGGGACAAGCCGCGAATGTCCCTCCAGTATTCTTCTCTGACGTCGGGATCGATTTTGATACGGCTGGGGTAGAGCCTGTCGCCGCCACGCTTCTTGCAGCCACTGATCCAATACTCATCGCCGGATTCAAGGTCAATGAAGTTTGCTTTAAAGCCGCCGCGAAACATTTTCAGGTGGAGTCCGTGGTAGCAGAGGGACCGACCGGATTTGGAGAATGACACGCGGCCGATTCTTGCGGGCCGATGATGCCGCCGGTTTTGCGGTCGATGTACATGATTCGGGTGTGCATGGGTTGGCCTGGAGAGTATTTTGCATTCTTCATTCGAATGGGCGATAGGTCCATTGAGAAAGCCCGCACACTCAACTACGGAGTGTGGCGGGCCGCTACAATGCGATAAAGATCAGGAGCGGAAGAGGACAGATTCGCGCTGGAACATTTTGACGGCGAGGAAGAGGGCGGCGGCGGCATAGACGCAGGTGGAAAGGAAGATGATGGCGATGGAGCTCCAGTGGTACGTGCCGGAAATGATCTCCTTGCAAACAAGGCTGGTGTTGAGAATGGGGATGAGAGCGAGCTTGGGGGTTAGCTCGACACCGGGCATGAGCGAGGCCACGGCAGGAATGACGACAAGGAATGTCATAGGAGTGACGTAGCTTTGCGCTTCCTTGTGGCTCTTGGCAAATAGAGCGATGGTGAGGAGCAAAGCGGAAAACAAAATGGCGAGGGGCAAAGCCATGAAAAACACGGTGGCTGCGGAGTCCAAACCGATCTTGAGCTGCATGGCCGCGGCGCCGGAAGTCTTCTTAAGGATGTGCGATTTGCCGACGGCGGAGAAAGAGACGGCCATGGAAATGACCGCAAGAGTGGCGGTGGCGAGAGAGGCTGAAAGGACGAGAGCGAATTTGCCGAAGACGAGGTCGGTGCGCGAGATGGGGCTGGAAAGAATCGTTTCCATGGTGCCGCGCTCTTTTTCACCAGCGGTGATGTCGATGGCGGGATACATTGCGCCAGTCATGCAAAGGATGATGACCATGTAACCGACCAGACCGCCCAGGGCGGCACCGCTGACCTTTTCGGGGGGAGCGACGTTTTCCTGCTTGATGTCGAAGGGCTTGAGGATGGAGTCGGGGACGTTGCGGGCGGCGAGGCGGCCGGTGATGACGGAGTCGCGGTAGTCCTTGAAGAATTTTTCGAGGTGGTCGGCACCGAAGGAAGATTTCAGCTCGCCCTCATAGTAGTAAATCTTGACGGTTTTCGAAGTACCATTTTCGAGAGCAGCCTGAAAGCCTTGAGGAATTTCCACGGCGGCGCGGATTTGCTTTTCGGAGATCTGATGCTTCCAGTCATCCGCAGTGGGAACGATCTCTAGCTTCTCGATGGAGCGGAGTTTCTCGAGGATCTGTGGAGAGTCTTGGCCCCCGAGAATCATGACCTTGGGGATTTCCTGCTGCGCTTTGCCGACCATAACGACTGCGAGAGAGCTGAAGCCGACCATCAAGAGAGGGAACAGAAGGAGCGGGATGAGGACCGTAGAGATGAGAGTTCGGCGGTCGCGGACCCACTCGGTGACCTCTTTGCGATAAACGACGGCGATATTGCGCAGCGACATGTCAGCGGGCCTCCGCGTTGTAAAGAGGAGCGACGACTTTGACGAAAATTTCCTCGAGGTCGTTTTCGGCGTATTTGTGGCGAAGCTCGGGAAGGGCGCCTTCGGCGAGGAGTTTGCCGGACTGGATGATGCCGATGACGTCGCAGAGCTTTTCGACTTCGCTCATGACGTGAGTAGAGAAAATCACGGTTTTGCCGCGGTCGCGGCATTCGCGGATGAACTCGATGATGGTGCGGGCGGTCATGATGTCGAGGCCGAGGGTGGGCTCGTCGAAAATCATGACGGGAGGATCGTGGACGAGGGTGCGAGCGATGGAAGTTTTCTGTTTCATGCCGGTGGAGAGCTTGTCGCAGCGGCGATCGCGGAAACTATTCATGTCCAGGCGGTTGAAGATGTCACCGACGCGTTTCTTGAGCGTGGCTTCGTCCAGGCCGTTGAGGCGGCCGAAATATTCGACCATTTCCTGGGCGGTGAGGCGGTCGTAGAGCGCTGTAGCGGAGGAAAGAAAACCGACGTTGGCGCGTACTTTTTCGGGTTGCTCAACGATATCGTAGCCACAGATCAGGGCGGTACCGTCTGTGGGTTCGAGAATGGTAGCGAGCATTCGCAGCGTAGTGGTTTTGCCGGCGCCGTTAGCGCCGAGGAGGCCATAAATCTTGCCGGGCTGGCAGGTGAAACTGACGTTATCAACCGCGCGGATTTCACCGCGTTTCTTGTCCTGGAAGCGTTTGCACAGCCCACGAGCTTCGATCATCAGGAGGGCCCTCGATTTGGAATTAAGAGACAGGGCACAGAGCGTTCACAGTGTACTACGCAGAGGGCGGGGAAATGTTACGGGGAAGGGGACCAGGGACCATGGATGAGCAATCAGAGATCGGGAAAAGATAGGCTAGGGGGGAACTGGCAGGGGGAAGGATTGGAAGAAGAGGTTTGGTTTTGTGACACTTGAGTCGCTGAAATTCTTCGCGGGGCGCGGCGGCCCCGGGGGCCAAAGATAGTTCGGCGACTTTCGCCTCAAGCCTCTCCGGGTCGTCAGCCTTTGTGACAGGTGGGGCACTGCTTGGCATCAAAGTTGTCGGGCGAGACGCGGAACATGTTGTTGCACTGGATGCAGACGCGATGGAGGACAGGGCTGGGAGAAGGAACGGACTGGAGCGGTTTGCGCGCAACTGATGGAGGGGAAGAGGTGGTCTTCGCAGGTGTAGTCTCGGTGGACATAGTGCAATGCTAACATGCGGAGAGAGCACTGCTAAAGAAGGAAGACGGCATCCCCGGGACGGATGGGGTGCATCCTTTATATGTGGGGAATGCCGGAATCCGGAAGCGGGTCAAGCGCGGAAGGGCTAGGCAGGAACAGGGAGAAGTTTTCCCGACGAGAGGCGGAAGCTCCTACGGAGAGATTCCGCGTGAAAGTCGGGGAAGGCAGCGAGAGCAAGGGATATGGAGAAAGCCGCGCGGCTCTTGCTAGAATGAAGTACTTTGGCGCCTACCAGACGGGGCCCAGCAAGCCAGGGACAAGCAAAAGAAATGCTGCGCCGGACAGATGCGCTGTTGTGCCCGACGGAGAGCCAGGTGCGGGAGCGCGCAGAATAGGAAATTATGGAACGCAGGCTGCGAAACCGGGTGTTGATCTTCCTGCTGCTGGCGGGAGTGCTGGCGTACGGTTTGCTGGAGCTGAGCGGCCGGAAGCCGGTGCCGGCGATTTCGGCGGTGACGCCGAAGCGGGAGAATCTGATCTCGTCGATCAGCAGCAATGGAAAAGTGGAGCCCCTCGCGCCGTACGTAATGCGAGCGCAGTTGGATACGTTTGTGGACAAAGTGCAAGCGAGGGAAGGACAGGCGGTGAAGAAAGGGCAGGTGCTGCTGGAATTGGACGTGAAGGATGCGGCGGCGCAGTTCGCGGAAGCGCGGGCAAAGCTGCTGCGCGCGCAGGACGATTTGCGAGCTGCAAAAGCGGGCGGGCGGACCGATGAAGCAGCGCGGGTTGCGGGCGACCTGGCGAAGATGACAGCGGAGCAGGATCGTCTGCAGAAGAATCACGACGCGCTCACAAGATTGATCGCGCAACAGGCGGCGACGCAAGAGGAGCTGGCAACGAACGATTTGGCATTGACGAAGGCCCAGGCGGAAGTATGGAGGCTGACGGCGGCAAAGCAGGAGTTTAGCCGCAGCGTGAAGCTGGATGCGGAGCGCGCGGCATTGCAGGTGCAGCAAGCGCAGAGCGAAGTGGCGGCACTCGAAGAAAAAGTTCGGGACGGGCGGATCATAGCCCCTGCGGATGGGACTCTTTATGCGTTGCCGGTGAAAGCCGGAGATTACGTCAAGGTGGGAGACCTGCTGGCGGAGATGGCGGACCTGCACAAGGTGCGCGTGCGGGCGTTCATTGATGAGCCGGAGCTGGGCACGCTGGAACCAGGCGAGCCAGTGAAGATCACATGGGACGCACTGCCGAACCGAAGCTGGGTGGGCCAAACGGAGCTCATCCCCAAGCAGGTAGTAGCGCGAGGGACGAGGAGCGTGGGGGAGCTCTTGTGTTCGGTGAGCAACGACAAGCTGGAACTTTTGCCAAATATTAATGTGAACGTGCGCATCAATGCCAAGGAGCGGCTTGGAGTGCTGTCCGTGCCGCGGGGAGCGGTGCAGGCGGAAGGCGGGCGGCGGTATGTGTTCGTGGTGAAAAATAGTCAACTCGGAGTAGGGAAATCGACGCTGGAGAAGCGAGAGATTCGAGTGGGTATTGCGGATGCGACGAACTACGAGATCGTGAGCGGGTTGCAGGAAGGGGAGATGGTCGCGCTTCCAGGGGATGTAGATTTCCGCGACGGAATGACGGTCAACGTCGTAAATGTCGATACGGGGAATACGCGGGGAACCTAAAGATGGGAAGAACGGGAACGGCGGTGCTCGCGATTGTGTTCGGAGCGACAGCGGCAACCGCAGCGGCGAACCTGAAGCAGGAAGCGGAGCTGGACGCGGGGCGGCGGGCGTACGAAGCCAGCGAATACTCCAAAGCCATTCAATTCTTGCAGGAATCGGCGGCGAAAGATTCGCGGAACGGCGAGGTGCAACTGCTGCTGGCGAAAAGTTACCTGGAGCTGCAGCAGCATGACGCGGCGATCAACAGCGCGGAAAAGGCCGTTTCGATCGAGCCGGAGAATTCCGTGTACCACGAGTGGCTGGGCCGGGCTTACGGTGATAAAGCGGACCATGCGAACTGGTTTTCGGCTATATCGCTGGCGAAGAAGACGCGCAAGGAATTCGAGACCGCGGTGCAACTGGATGGAAGGAATTTCTCGGCGCGACAGGCGCTGATCGAATTCGACTGCAGTGCCCCAGGAATGGTAGGAGGCGGAGAAGAGAAAGCGCAGCCGCAGATCCGGGAGCTGGCGGCAATGGACGCGGCTGAGGGACATTACGCGGCAGGAAATTGCCGGCGGCAGAAAAAGGATTTAGCCGTGGCGGACGAGGAATTCACGAAGGCGCTGGAGAGTAATCCGAAATCGGCGGAGCTGATCTACGACATCGGGGATTACGAGGTGAAACGGAGCCAGCCGGAGCAACTGCTGGCAGTAGCGGAGGCGGGAGAGCGAGTAGCCCCAAGTGACCCGAGGGGAAAATTTTACCGGGGCGTGGCACTGATCCTGAAAAAAGAAAAACCGGAAGATGCCGAGATTCTGCTGCGCGCGTATTTGAGGGTGGCGCCGGTGAGAAATGGATTTCCCCGGCCGGCCGCAGTGCATTACTGGCTGGGACGCAACTTCGAGAGGCAGGACCAAGTGGGATCAGCCAAAACGGAGTACGAAACAGCGGTGAAGCTAGATCCCAAGAACAAGATGGCTCAAGAGGCGCTGAAGAAGCTGAAGAGGAATTGAACGACAGAAGCGAGCAAGAGATTCGCCCCCCCGGAGCAATGGGCGCGAAGAAGTACGAGTGAAGGACAAGAATGCACTTAAGAGAGACGGCGTCGGTGGCCATCGATGCGTTGCGGTCAAACAAGCTGCGCGCGATATTGACGTCACTTGGAGTGATTATCGGAAGCGCTTCAATCGTGCTAGTGGTCACGGTGGCGCTGACCAGCAAGAAATTCGTGATTTCGCAAATCGAGAGCGTGGGCTCAAACCTGGTTTGGGTGGAGGTGGTACAAAGGCCGGACAAGGCGCAACCGCTCAGTTATGAAATGACGCTGGAGGACATGGCAGCCATCAAAGCGTCGATCCCCAATGTGATCGAAGTAGCAGGAACACGCGAATTGCCGATGGCTGTCCTAGTGGGCGGGGCGGAGCGCCCGGTGAATCTGGTGGGGGTAACGGAGGGGTACCAGGCGATTCGCCGGCTGCTCATCGTTCGCGGACGGTATTTTGATGACGCGGACATGGAAATGCGGAGCAAAGTCTGCCTGATCACGACGCAACTCTCCGACCGGATTTTCGGACAAGAGAATCCAATCGGCAAGACGGTGCGCATGGGCGAACTGACATTTACAGTCATCGGAGTGTTCCGCGAGCGAGTGGAAACGTTTGGCCTGTCGGATATTCAGGAAAACTCGGTCATCATTCCGTTCAGTCTGATGAAGTATTACACGGGGATGGAAGTCGTGCGGCTGCTGGACGTCCAGGCGGCGCAGGCAGAGGACGTGCCCGCGGTGGAGCGGCAGGTCGGTCAACTGCTGAGAAGCCGGCATCCGGCGGAAGCGGAGTACAAAGTCCAAACGCTGAGGGCCATTTTGAACGCGGCGAAAAACATTTCGCTGGCGCTAACCATCGTGCTCATTGTGATCTCGTTCATAGCGTTGGTGATCAGCGGAATCGGGATCATGAACATTATGCTGGTAACGGTGAAAGAGCGGACGAGAGAGATCGGGATCCGCAAGGCGATCGGAGCTGCGCGCCGGGAGATCATGTACCAATTCTTGATCGAAGCGTTTGTGATCAGCGGAGGCGGCGCGGTGATCGGGATTTTGATCGGGATAGCGGTGCCCGTGGTCGCTCAGTTTTTCCTGCCGGGGAATCTGCGGGTTCCCGTGTCGAGTCTTAGCGTGATCATCGCTTTCGTGGTGTCGTGTTCGACGGGGCTTTTCTTCGGGTACTTGCCGGCCAACCAGGCGGCGAAGCTGCAGCCGGTGGAATCACTTCGGTATGAATAGAAGAAGGGGATGGAGAGCAAAGGATAAGGATTAGGGGCTAGATCCAGCGTGAACCGACGGGCGGTCAATGGAGCCTTTTTTGTTTCCAGAGATAAAGATCTTGCGCGAGGTTCGGAGATTTACTGAGCGAGACACCATAAATGTTTGATGAAGCGAGGCTATTAAAGTGGAATGGCGAAGAAGGAGCTTAAAATGCGATCACTAGGACGCGTTGCGGGAATGGCGGCATTTCTGGCTCTTTGCGGCGGGTTTGCAGGAGCGCAAGAGCAGCCTGCACCGGCGATGAGCGACGCCGCGCCGATGGCCCTGACGCTGAAGCGCACAATCGAGCTGGCGCTGCAAAACAGCAAAGACATTCAAGTGGCAAAGATTCAGACGAGCATGGCGGACCACGCGGCGCAGATCACGAAGTCGCAGTTCATGCCGAATTTGTACGCAGGTTCCGGATTGGGATACACGAACGGCATACCGGAAACGCCGGGCGGACGCGCACCTTCAGTCTTCAGCGTGACGTACACGGAGCAGGTTTTCAACGAGCCGCTGCGGGGCCAGGCGAAGGAAATGCAGGAGCAGGCGAAAGCGCAGAAGATCGCACTCGAAGACATGCGGAACAGCGTGATCACGCGGACTGCGATGGCATACCTGGAACTGGGGAAAGTGAGACATTCGCTCGAGCTCCTGCGCAAGGAGCAGGAAAGCGCAGAAAAAATTCTTCAGGTAACGCAAGAGAGGCAGGGAGAAGGATTTGAGCTACCGGTGGAAGTGACCAAGGCGCAACTGACGAAGGCGCAAGTGGTGGAGCGAATTTTGCAGCTCGAAGGACGCGAGGATGAGTTGGAGACGTTCCTGAGATACCAGCTGGGATTGGCGGAAACACAGGCCATCGAAGTTACACCCGAGGAGTTGCCGGGAGAAGCCGAGCAGGCCGGAGAAAACCTGGTGGCGATGGCGTTGACAGATAATGCCGGGTTGCAACTGGCGCAGTCCGACGTGCGAGCCAAGGAGTTCCGGCTGACGGGAGAAAAGCGAGGATATTTTCCAACGCTGGAGCTGGTCAGCGTGTACAGCGTGCTGGCGAAGTTCAACAACTATTCTCAATTTTTCAACTCGTTCCAGCGGAATAATTTCAATGCGGGCATTGACATGCAGATGCCGATTTTCAGCCCGAGGGTTAAGGCGGCGGTGGGACTTGCCCGGGTAAGCCTGGAGGCGGCAAAGGCCACCCTGACAAACAAGAAGGCCGAAGTGACGTCAGATGTGAGGCAGAGGACGCGGCGGGTCCGGGAGAGGGATGCGGCGAAGGAAGTGGCGCGGCTTGAATTGCAGCTGGCGCAACAGAACGTGGCGGTGCTGCAAGCGCAATTTGGCGAGGGGAAACTGAATCTTCGCGAGGTGGAGAAAGCACGGCTGGATGAGAATGAAAAGTGGATGGCGTATCTCGACGCAAATTTCCAGAAACAGCAGGCGCAGCTGGAATTGCTGAAGACGGCGGGCCAGCTGGATAAAGTGTGGCAGTGAGAACATGACCGGTGATTGTGACTGGTGACCCGTGATGCTCGATCTGGAAAGTCTGTGGGTGTTGAGTGAAGCGGCGAGAAAGATGAACGATGGATTCGCGCGGCTGCCCGGCTACGAGGATAAGACTCCAGGCATGGAGAGGTTTGGGGCGGTTGTCGAGGAGACCGCGGAGCGGCTGAAAGATAATTATCCGTATTTTCATCCGTTGTATGCCGGGCAGATGCTGAAACCACCGCACCCGGTGGCCCGGCTGGCGTACGCCCTGGCCATGTGGATTAATCCGAACAATCATGCGCTGGACGGCGGGCGGGCGACATCCGCGATGGAAAAGGAAGCGGTCTCGGAGATCGCCGCGATGTTCGGCTGGCAAAATTATTTGGGGCACCTGTGCGGCGGCGGGACGATGGCGAATCTCGAAGCACTGTGGGTCGCAGGCCAACTCCATCCCGGCAAGACAATTCTGGCCAGTGAGCAGGCTCATTATACGCACAAGCGTATCAGCGGGGTGCTACAACTGGCATTCGAAGCCGTGCCCTGCGACGGAAGCGGGCGGATGGAGGCCGAAGCGCTCGTGAAGCGCGTGGCGCGCGGCGATGTGGGAACCGTCGTGGCGACGATGGGGACGACGGCAACGGGTTCGATAGATCCGCTCGCAGAAATTCTGGAATTGCGTGGAAAATATGGATTCCGGGTTCATGCCGATGCGGCATATGGCGGCTACTTTGTGCTGGCGGAAAACCTCGAGGAAGAGACCCGGCTAGCTTTTACGCGGATTGGCGAGGCGGATTCGATCGTGATCGACCCGCACAAGCACGGGTTGCAGCCCTACGGCTGCGGCTGCGTTCTTTTTTGCGATCCGGGCGTGGGCCGCTTGTACAAGCACGATTCGCCTTACACCTATTTCAGCTCCGCCGAGCTGCATTTGGGTGAGATCAGCCTGGAATGTTCACGGCCGGGGGCAGCGGCGGCGGCGTTATGGGCTACACAAAGATTATTGCCCCTGAAAAAGGGCGGGGAATTCGCCCGAGGACTGGAACGCGGCAGAAAGGCGGCGCTGGCGCTGTTTGAGAAATTGCGAGGCGACAATCGCTTCGTGACGGCCTTCGCTCCGGAGTTGGACATCGTTGTATTCGCGCCGAACGCCGCGAGCGTCAGCGAAGCCTCCGCGCTGTCGCGCCGTTTATTCGATGCCGCTGCCAAACGCGATCTTCATCTGGCCGTAGCGGAGTCGCCGGTGAAGTTCTGGGAGAAAAATCCGGGAGCGATGAGGCGTGATCGCGAAACGCTGACGTGCCTGCGTTCCGTTCTGATGAAGCCGGAGCATTACGATTGGTCGGAACGCATCTGGGAATTGCTGTCACTCTCCTTGCAGCAGCTCGTGGGCGACGGGAACTCACGTATCCCCCCAGGATGAGGAGGGTCGCGGCGTAAAGCCGCCTCTAACGGAATTTATGGGTGGTCCTGGACTGTCCGCTCCATCCGAGAAGGCCGCAAACCCCGCTTAATGTGTTATTTAGCGTTTCGGTGCAGGAAAGCAACAGTTGACAGAAAGGTTGTAAGGGGATACGGCGAACTCGGGTAAACTATTAAGCATGGTTTAGGGCCAGGGGCTCGAGTGTGATCACAGCCAGGATGGGCTGTGAGCGAGATGCAAGACATGAGAAGTCTTGCACCGCCCGATTTGTATATTGAAGGCTGAGGGTGAAGAATGCCGGATGTGATGAAGACATTGCTGTTGAATCCGCCGAGTTTCGAGAATTTCGATGGCGGGGCAAGTTCGCGGTGGCCCGCGACGCGCGAGATTGAATCGTATTGGTATCCGGTTTGGCTGACTTATCCGGCGGGAATGATCCCCGGAAGCCGGCTGCTGGATGCATCGCCGCATAAAGTCAACTGGAAACAGACGGTCGAGATCTGCAAAGACTACGAATTTTTGATCCTTTTTACGTCCACGGTGGGGTTCGACAGCGACGTCAAGCTCATCCGGAAAATCAAGGAAGCAAACCCGAGCCTGAAGATTGCCTTCGTCGGACCACACGGACACATCAAACCGGACGAGACGCTGGCGGCCAGCGAAGACATCGATTTTGTGACGCGCGGGGAGTTCGACCATTCGGTGGTGGAATACGCGCACGGAAGGCTTCTCGGCGAGATTCTGGGGGTCAGTTACCGGAAGGACGGCCGCATCGTACACAATGCGCCGCGGCCGCAACTGCATACGGAAGAGCTGGACGCGCTGCCGTTTGCGACGGATATTTACAAGCGCGACCTGGAGATCGAGCGCTACAACGTGCCGTTCCTTCTGAATCCTTATGTGTCGTTCTACACGACACGGGGCTGCCCAGCGCTGTGCACCTTTTGTATGTGGCCGCAGACGATTTCCGGGCACGCCTGGCGGACGCGCTCAACGGAAAACGTGGCGCGGGAAGTGAAGCAAGCGCTGGGATATTTCCCACAGATGAAGGAAATCTTCTTCGACGATGATACTTTCAATATCCGCAAGGACCGGGTGCTGGATCTTTGCGCGAAGTTCAAGCCGCTGAAGTTTCAATGGTCGGCCACGGCGCGCGTACACAGCGATTACGAAACACTTAAGGCGATGGCTGACGGGGGCGCGCGGCTGTTCATCGTGGGCTTCGAATCCGGCGACCCGCAAATCCTCAAGAATATCAAGAAGGGCGCGACGGTCGAGATGGCGCGCACGTTCATGAAGAACTGCCGCAAAGTGGGGATCAGGGTCCACGGCGACTTCATCATAGGGCTGCCGGGCGAGACGAAGGAGACCATCCAGAAGACGATCGACTTCGCGAAGGAATTGGACTGCGAGACGGTCCAGGTTTCGCTGGCGCATGCGATGCCGGGAACGGAACTGCACGACACGATGGCGACGCAGGGCTTCCTGAAGGTCGAGGCGCTGGCGGATTCCGGAGGCCACCAACTGCCGCACATCGAGTACCCGCACTTGTCGAAAGCGGAGATGATGGCGGGAGTGAATCGCTTCTACGACGAGTATTACTTCCGGCCAAAAGTGGTGTGGCGCATCGTGAAGGAAGCGCTTTGGGACAGCAATGAACGGAAGCGGTTGTATCATGAGGCGACGGAGTTCCTGAAGTTGCGCGCGGAGCGATTGAAGTGGGCCCGCGAAGGCGGCGAGGGTTACGACAAGCCGATGGTCTCGGTACCCGGCGCGTCTTCGGCTTCCGGAAACGATTAAATCTCACAAGATGGCAAGCGAGCGACGGCTGCGAATCAAGACGCTGGTCATGGTCTTGGCGATGGTGGTGTGCGCCAATACCGGAGACCTGATGCTGAAGCGCGGGATGTTGCAGATCGGGCCAGTGCAACTCACTCCCTCCGGAGTCGTGCATGCGTTCCGCCTGACAATGACAAACGGGACAATCTGGGTGGGCATTTTTTTTCTGATCGGCTTTATGGTGAGCTATATGACCGTACTAAGCTGGGCGGACTACAGCTACGTCATGCCTGCCGGTGCTTTCGGCTATGCATTGCTCACTTTGCTGGCGGTTGTTTTCTTGCATGAATCAGTGTCGTCACGAAGATGGATCGGGGTTGTTTTAATCTGCGTGGGCGTGCTTCTGGTGGGGCAAACGAAACCGCGGACAACCCAGGTGGCCAGCGAGGCAGGGGCATGATGCGCGTGATTCTTGCGCTTGCGGTCCTGATCTTGGGCAGCACGGGAGGCGAGATCGCCATCACGCATGGAATGAAGGCGACCGGGGAGCCAGCGCGCTTGAGGCCGCGGGCGCTGCTTCGGTTCTTGGGGCGTGCTGTCCGTAATGGATGGTTCTGGGTGGGGTTGCCGTTGATGGCGCTTTCCTTTTATTCGTTGTTGGTATTGCTCTCATGGGAGCCCATCAGTTTTGTGATTCCCGCATCGGCGCTGAGTTACGTGGTGGGGACTCTTGGCGCCAAGTACATTTTGGGAGAAGAAGTGAGCGCGGCCCGTTGGGCGGGCGTCGTGCTGGTCTGCGCGGGGGTCGCGCTCGTGGCGGCGGGTTGAGGTCCGAGAGTCCTTTCCCTTAAATATTCATCAGCTAAGCTGAGAGTAGTGATAGAGTTAACGCAAGGGATTGGCAACTGTCTGAGTAATCCCAGGTCATACCCGTTGCAACCAATCGAAGTACGGTGGCATCTGAGTCGAAAGTGTAATTTGCCGTTCAAGATTCCTGCGTGACGGACAGGACTCTCTTTGCCTGAGTGTCAGCTCTGCAATAGGGATCCGGGGCGACTGGAATGATGCTGCATTTCCTCTATTGGATCGTGCTGCTTATGGCGGCCGCGCCACTGGCCTACTATCTTCTATCGCTTTACTGTGTCTTAGGACATTTCCGCGAGTCACGGAAATCGCAGAGCCCGAATTCGACCTTCACACCGCCAGCGAGCATTTTGAAACCCGTGCGCGGGGTAGACCACGAAGCTTACGAGAATTTCGCGAGCTATTGCCGGCTGGATTATCCGGAGTACGAGATTATCTTTGCAGTAGCAGAGGCGGATGACGCCGTTGTGCGGGTGATTGAAAAATTGCAGGCGGATTTTCCTTATTGCACAATCCGGCTGATCCGGGGCGTGCCGCAGATTGGCGCCAATAGCAAGGTGAACAGCCTTTGCCGCTTGGTGCAGGAGGCGAAATATGGCCTCCTGGTGATGAGCGACAGCGATGTGCGGGTGGAAGCAGATTACCTGAAAGAAGTGGCGGCTCCGTTCGCTGATACTGAAGTAGGCGCGGTCACGAGTTTTTACCGCTGCATAACGGAGGGCGGCCTCGCGGCGGACTTGAGCGCCTTGGGAATGTGCCTAGACTCCGTGCCTGGAGCCTTGGTGGCGCGGCGGCTCGAAAAGAAACAGCAGTTCGCCTACGGCTGGACGATGGCAACAACGAAGAAGGTTCTGGAAGAGATCGGCGGCTGGGAAGCGATGGTAAATTATCACTCGGATGATTTTGAGCTGGGGAACCGCGTTGCGCGCCAGGGATACCGTGTGGAATTGATGCGCAAGCCGGTCTGGATGGTGTTTCCGCGGGAGACCATGGGGCAGTATCTGCGTCATGAGTTGCGCTGGTCGATCGGGTTGAAGAACGTGCGACCGGCGGGATACCTAGGGATGTTGCTGACTCATGGCTTGCCATGGGCGGTTGTCGTCGCAGTGGTTGCGGCCGGAGCGAGTTGGAAGGGAATTGCCACCGCTTATCTGCTCGCGTACTTCACGTTGCGCCTGAGCCTAGGCTGGGTTGCAGGAGTTTGGGGACTGGGCGACACGGGAACGGGGAAGAAGCTGTGGCTAGTCCCGTTGCGCGATGCCCTCAGCTTTGTTGTTTGGGTGGGTGGATTTCTTTCAGGCAAGATCGTGTGGCGAGGGCTGGTTTACCGGGTGAAAAATGGGCAGCTCGATCCATTGCCTAGCGCCGGGCCGCGAAGAGCAGGCACTGCACGAGGAGCAAGCGTGGATATTGCAAGTTCAGAAAGCATGAGAAAAGAAAGAATGCCGGTGGGCCTGTAGTAACGCAACGGGGACCGCTAGAGCTCCGCGGGAAGGAGTCTCCCCCCAAGTTTCTACCACACTTTGTCCTCCCCAAATTATCAGATAAGCAGCGAATTTCCCATTTCGCGGCAACCTGTTACAGTAGCGTCGAAGACACTTTTCACGGAAATCCTGAAGGGATGACGCGCAGAACCGCATGACTCAACACTACGCACTGTGGCGAGAAGCGGTGCTGCTATTGGCGGCCGCTCCGCTGGCTTACTACGTTCTGGCCACAATGGCGGCTTTGCGATTCTTCCGTCGCGAACGGGCAAGAATTCTGCCGGAGTACACTCCTCCTGTAAGCCTCCTCAAGCCAGTGCGCGGACTCGATTTCGGCTCGCATGAGAATTTTGCTAGTTTCTGCCGGCAAGACTATCCCGAATTCGAAATTTTATTTGCCGTGAGCGATGACCAGGACCCGGCGATATCGCTGATTCAGCGAATCATGGCGGAATTCCCCGAGAGGCAAATCCGAATACTTGTGGGAGCGGAGCAGATCGGCACCAACCGCAAGGTGAACAAACTGGTGCGCCTCGTTCGAGAGTCGCAATATGAAGTGCTGGTGCTGACGGACGGCGATGTGCGCGTGGGACCACATTATTTGAGGGAAGTCGTCGCTCCGCTGGCGCAGCAAGATGCAGGAGCGGTGACATCGTTTTACCGCGCTATCGCCGAGAAGAACCTGTGGGCGGAGATTGAGGCGGTTGGCGCTTCAAGCGATTTTTTCGCCGGAGTTTTGATGGCGCAGTGGACGGAAGGCATACGCTTCACGCTGGGAGCATCCGTAGCGACGACCAAAGAATGGCTAGGGAAAATGGGCGGCTTCGAGTCCATTGCGGATATGCTTGCAGACGACTATGAGCTGGGCCGCCGCATTGCCAAGGCCGGAGGCGAGGTGGTTCTGTCGCGCGAGGCGGTATGGACGATGTACGCTGCGCAAACGGTACGAGGGTTCTGGGATCATCAGGTGCGATGGGCAAGGACCGTACGATTATGCAGACCATTATCGTATGTGGGTTTGTTGTTTACGCAAGGACTGCCGTGGGTTCTGCTTGCGGCAATCGTTGCGCCAACTAAATGGATCGCGGGGAGCTATTTGTTGGCGTACCTGGTTTTGCGCATGACAATGGCGTGGACCGTCGGCGTGTGGGGTGTTAGAGATGAACTTTTGCGGCGAAGGCTGTGGCTGGTGCCGCTGCGAGATGCGCTGTACTTTGCAATCTGGCTGGGGGGCTTTGGGTCGAACCGCGTCAAGTGGGGCAATCTGGAGTACGTAATTCGAAAGGGACAGATGGTCCCCGTAGTTGGCGGGGGAGCGACAGGGACAAATCCGGCCACACATCTTCCCGGCTCGTGAGAATGCATTTGATTGCGGCCCCAACGGTAGCCCGGTTGACGGTTTCGGGAATCCCGACTAAATTAGATAAGTAGAATCGTGGCTGTCCCGATCCTCGGGAACGTGCCGCGATTCGTTTTTGTTCCCTTCGGGTGTGACCGCAAGGCGGTCAACTCAACTGCTGGGAGGTCGTCCAATCGGTAGGACTCCAGACTCTGGATCTGGCTATCCTGGTTCGAGTCCAGGCCTCCCAGCCATTTCTTTATTTATATTGACGCACTTCTGAATGCGCCGGTCTTCTATTGCTGTGGATCACCGGATTGGTGCAGTTTCCAAGAGCACAGCCCTAAACTCAAGCAGGGAGGTCGCGGAGAACTCAGTCTGTGGAGACTGCCGTGGCGTGAGGAACAGGGCTCTTCATTTCCGGGGGAAGCGGCATCGTGGCGAAAAAGAGCGCCATGATGCCAAGAGCGGCGATCACAATATTGATTTCAAAAGCCAACGCATAGTTTCCATGGATGTCGAAGAGTTTTCCGCCAATGACGCCCGCCGGCGAGCAGAAAACTGCGGTCAAGAGCATGGCCATGCCATTCAGGTTGGGAAAAGCGGCGGGGCCGAAAAAATGTCCTGTTGCCGTGTTCATACAGATGAAAGTCCAACCAAAACCCGCGCCATATAAGATCGCGGCACTATACGCAACCCAGAGCGCGTGCGGGCTGACCTTCATTGCCAGGACTGAGCCAAGAAAATAGCAGCATAGCCCCATCATGAAAGCAAAGCGCGCGGGCAGACGATCCATCAGCCACCCGCCGATCAGCCGGCCCACCACAGCTCCCATGGTAAAGAGCCCCATGGCAAAGGCGGCGTCGGAAGGACGGATGCCTGCACCTTTAAGGTGCAGGAGCCAGTGGGCGGTGAAGAAGAAGAACGGAAATTGCGAGGCCATGCCGCCGAGGACAATCATCCAGTAAGAGCGCGTCGCATAGGCTTGGCTCGGTGTCCAGGGGAACTTCGTGACCAACGCATGAGCCTCCGAAGCCTGGGCCGAAGCGGCTGGACCCGGTCCGCCATCCACGGCCTGGCCGAGATCTTCCGGATTTTCTTTGACAAAGAGGAAAGCGACGACGGCAGAAAAGATGGCAACGCCGGCGACCACGGCCCATGCCTGGCGCCAGTTTCCACCATTGGCCGTGAGAATCCTGTTGGTTAGGGGAGCGCCGATGAAGCCGGCGAAACCGGAAGCGCTCAACGTGACGGCCATGGCCCTTCCGCGATAGCGTTTGAACCATCGCGTGACGGCGGTGGAAGCGGGAACGATGGTGCCGAAACTGATCCCGGTGCCGATGAGCACGCCGAAACCAAGCAAGTAGTGCACAGGCCGGGTAGCAATCAGCGAGAGCCAGAGTGCCCCGATCAGAATCAATGCGGAGCCGATCCCGAATGTTTTACGGATGCCCCACTTCAGAATCGAAGCTGCGACCATCATGGACGGCAGACCGACAAAAAGATTCAACAGCGTGAAACCCAAGCCGAACATGCTCCGGCTCATGGCGATCTCTTTCAACATGTAAGTGTTGATGACCGCGCCGCCATAGAGCGGGAAACCCATATTGAGGAAATCGAGGGACCAGAGAGCGGAAACCAGCTTCCAGCCATAGAAGCTTTGCCGCGAGGTCATTTGCGGTTCAGTCGATTTTAGATTCATCGCGATACATGACTTTGTGGCGCATGTTCTTGATCCATTCGTCGACTTGAGCGAGGGTCATGAAATTTGCCGGATTGAAACGATCCCAGTTCATGATCTGCTCGAGACTTCTCTTCCAACGTTTGTAGGAAGGCTTGAGAGACGGGCCAAAACACATTACATCCACGATGGCAAGCTCGTTCGGCACGCCGAGAAGGGGCTTGAGCTTGCGCTGGATGTCTTCTTGGCCGATGGCCGTGATCCACCACACCGCATAACCGAGCGCGGCGGCGGCCAGGTGTGCCGATATGGTGGAAGCTGCTACGGATTGGAGCAAAATCCGCTCCGCATTTTGTTGATAGAGCAGGTCGAGATCCGAACCGTCATTCAGGACGGGGAAGGCTCGTACGAAACGGAAATCGGCAACGACTACGATCAATCCCGGGGCGGTCTTCACGCCATTGTAGTTCGGGGTGGGAAAGCCCATGTGCAAGCGCGCGCGATGCTGCTGCTCGTCGACGAATGATTTCCCGATGACCTGCTTCGTGACGGGATCCGTCACCACAATGTAATGCCACGGCTGAGAGTTGGCCCCAGAAGGAGCATGGCGCGCAGCTTCCAGGATCAATTCAAAGTGTTCGCGGGGGACTTCGTACGGGGCAAAGGCACGATTGGTCATCCGGCTGCGGACGACTTCCATGAAGTGGTTATATCGTTCGACGTTGTTGAAGAGGCCGGCGTCCACTGTGGTTTGAGACATCGGGTTTCACCTTAGAACCATTGATGCTGCTGCAGCCTCACACAGCCATCGTTGCCGCAACTTCGAGTGACGAATTCCCCCAGCGCACTCGAAACTGTACGCTACAAGAGAAATTGAATCATTAGCGATACAAAAAAGCGTCCGCTGCGTGCCTCGAATTCAAACGTGGAAGGCGGCGAGAATCTATCCGAGAGCATTGGGGAAACCCGCTCCCAGAGCGCACTTCGCAGAAACCCGCCGCATCCGGCAATCTGCCTATTTCACCTGCAACGACTCAACGTAGCGGACCAGATTGGAGATTCGCATGTTAACGATTGAGGGATCGTTTCCGCTAACAGGACCAAAAAGCGGCCCCCAAACAGGCATGTCGGTGCTGCCGTGTGCTGGGGCTTTAACTCCGTTGCGCAGTACGCCCGCCATGTAATCCTCTGGAAATTTTCCCCCGTGGCGTTTGGCAAGGGTTGTCAAATCAGGGGGAGTTGTTTTGAGCTCAGCAGTGGCGGGGCCTCCACCCTTTGCATCTTTCCCGTGGCAAGGGGCACAGTAAGACATGAACATCTCTTTGCCTGAAGCTGGTGAAGTGTTTTGAATTGGGGCTTTCTTCACGGTCTTTTCTTTTTCCTGGGCCAAGCCGAGGGTGACAGTGCAAAGGAACACAGCGATGAGTAAAATGATGCAACGTGGGGCCGTGCGGATCATGGTGACCTCCGTTTGTGGATTTACGAGATGATTTCTACCTCAGAAAAGCTCTGATTCTTCCGGACGTCTGGTTGGTGCTGGCAATGGTTACTCCGTCGGGAACTCCCGTCAATCGCTGAAAGTGAATTCCTCGACTATGACTTTCAGAGACCGGCGGAACAAACAATTAATCAGCCGCCGCATTGTGAGCCCGCCGCGCCAGTTCGCGCTCGGTAATTCTCCGGGCGTACGCTCCGCCGGAATCAATCTTCAGATCCAGGAGCTTGCGATCGGTCCGGCGAAGAATGTTGTGCTGCTGGGCCTCCAAGATATCCGTATCCTCGGCAAACACGGAAGCCTGAGCGTCGCGGATGCGGAAGGTTAAACCGCGGTCCTCCGTTTGGAAATTGCGGACCATTCCCCAGTGATACCAGGTGGACGTTTCCGTCTCCGGCGTCATCAAGTTTACGACGATGCCGGTCACGCCCTTCGAACGCTCTCCTTCCGGAGCGCCCGTCCCAGCCAGTGCGACGCCAACGTCTATCATGACGTTAGCGGGCAAGGAAAAATGGCAAATTTGCCAGCGATCACATTTTTCGTGAGAGCGGAGATTCGCCGCCCAGAAGGGAGGGGGATCGATGTCGTACATCCACCGGGTGACGGTCACGGAAGTCTCATCAGCCGTGGTCTTGATCGGCGCCTCGACGATTTCGTGCTGGCCGATGCTAGACGGATGAACGTACGTCTCATGCGACAAGTCCATGAGATTGTCGACTAGGAGTTGATAATTGCAATTGACGTGGTAAGTGCTGCCCTCGAAAACCCACTTGGGGTCCGAGCACCAGTGCATGGCTGGGATCTTGCTCTCGTCGGCGAGTGCAGGACTTCCCGTCCACACCCAGACGAAGCGATGCCGCTCCGCGACGGGGTAGGTGCGGATTTTTGCTTCCCGATGAACGCCAGGCTGGCCGGGCATCCAGATACAGTCACCGCATTCGTTGAATTCAAGCCCGTGGTACTTGCAGACCAGATGATCGCCCTTGAGGTATCCCATGGAGAGGGGAAGAAGGCGATGAGGGCAGCAATCTTCAAATGCACAAAGTGCGCCGTTAGTCTGGCGATAAAAGACGATTGGCTCGCCGCAAACGGTGCGTGCAAAGGGGGCGTGCTTGATCTCGTGGTCCCAAGCGACGGCGTACCAGAAGTCATGTAAGAACACAGCGGTATTCCTTCTTTTTGCGGTGTTTCATAATATGAAATATAGTTTCATATTGACATCACCGCGATTCTATCTACAATGCGGCCAGCGTCAAGCTCAAAGTCTTGGAAGCCGGATTTCATGGGGGGGGGGGCGAACTTGCCAGTTGCTTCGATGCGCAGTCGAAAAGTCAGCGCGCGCATTAGCGAAGGTGCAGGATCGAGCAAGTCGCTCCAAAAGGCTCTGCGCATCCTCCTTCACATGGGAACCAACGGCGCAGAGATGGGGGTCACGCAACTGGCCGCGGCGTTGGGCTTGAACAAGACGACCGTGTACCGTCTTCTGAACGCCATGGAAAAATTTGCGCTGATCGAAAAAAACACGGATACCGAAAGATACCGGCTGGGACTGAAGCTGCACGAACTGGGTGCGCGGGCCGTGGAATCAAGAACGCTGCCAGGCGAATCGCGGCGCTTTCTTCTGGAATTGTCGCAGCGCACGAAGGAAAGCGTAAGCCTTGCAGTACCAAATCCCGGCGGAGTGATATGCCTCGACCGAGTCGATTCCGCGCACACCGTCATCACCGTTCGTACGCCGATTGGCGGACGATTTCCCGCACACTGCACCGCGGCGGGTAAAGCGGTGCTGGCCTATTTGCCGCAAAGAGAAGCGGACGCGATTCTCTTTCAACAAGGCTTGCCACGATTCACGCCCTCGACGCGTACTCGAATGTCCGAAGTGAAGGAAAACCTTCGGCTCATTCGCCAGCGGGGGTATTCTCTTGATGAGCAGGAACTGGAAAGAGGGTTGAGCGGCGTGGCGATTCCGGTTTTGTTTCGAGGAAATCGTCTTGTTGCCGCGGTGGGGATCGCGGGACCTACACTTCGCTTCCAAGGGAAAGAGCTTACTCAGAAAATAGCGATGGCCAAGGAGACTGCAGCAAAAATCGCCGCAGCCCTGGGCGAGCGCGGCTTGGGATATGCAGCGTCCTGAATGGCCCGCTATTCGCGAAAATAGAAACTAAATCTTGCCCCGTGGAGCGAGGCGTTCGCGCAGCTGAAGCGCTAGTTTAAATCGGAGAGGGGAGGCAGAAAGATGTCTACACCATACCGGGCGGATCATGTCGGAAGTTTCTTGAGGCCGCCAGAGTTGCTGGAAGCCAGGCGCACGGCGAAGAACCCGGAGGAGCTGAGGGCCATCGAGGACCAGCACATCCTGCGAGTCCTCGCGAAGCAGAAAGAACTTGGCTTCGAGATTTGCACGGATGGCGAATTGCGCCGCCGGAATTTCATGAGCGATTTCACGGACGCGGTCGAAGGTTTCGACATGGGCGATGCGGTGGCGCGAAACTGGAAAGCGGGAGAAACGAAGGCGGCGCCGGTCAGCAGCGTGACGGGCATCGTGACCAAGAAGCTGCGTCAAATGCGGCCGCTCACCGGCCACGAATTGCCTTTCTTAAAAGCTAACAGCACAGTAGCCATCAAGATGACGCTGCCCAGCGCCACGCAATTTCCGGCCATTGCGTTCAAGGCGGGTGTCACCGACAAGATTTACAAGGATCATTCCGCCCTGCTGTGGGACATCGTGGAGATCATGAAGAGCGACCTCGCGAAACTGTCTTCTGACGGCGTGAAATACATTCAGATTGACGCGCCGCGCTACAGCTACTACATGGACCCGAAGTGGCGCGAGTGGATCCGCACGGAACTGAAGATCGACCCTGATGCCGCGCTCGATGAAGCCATCAAAGCCGACAACGCCTGCTTCAAGGCTGCGCGGCGCCCCGGTGTGACACTGGCGATTCATCTTTGCCGGGGCAACAATCGCAGCCACTGGTACGCCGAAGGTGGCTACGACGCGATCGCCGAGAAAATGTTTGGCAACGCTCGATGTGGACCGCTTCCTGCTCGAATACGACGACGAGCGCTCAGGAACGTTTGAGCCGCTGCGGTTCATCCCGAACGGCAAGACCGTGGTGCTGGGACTGATCAGTTCCAAACTTCCGCGAATGGAAGAATCCGACCTGCTGGTGAAGCGGATCGAGGAAGCCTCGCGTTACGTTCCCATGGAGAATCTGGCGCTGAGTCCGCAGTGCGGATTCGCATCGACGGCGGAAGGAAATCTGATTACCGAGGACAGCCAGTGGGCCAAGCTGAAACTCGTGGTGGACACCGCACGCCGCGTGTGGGGCGGAGCGACAAGCGCCGGCGCTTGACTTTCCCTGGTGGTAGCGAAAAATCCGCACTTGTAGCGTCGCACGAGTGTGCGATTAGCGCTCAGCGCATTTTGCGGGGCACTTTATACGCGCCATCCCAAGTTTCTTTCAGCTGAGTGACCCTGAGGGGGAGCCATGTTCTCAACGCCCTATATCGCCGGAAAGCCCATTGATGTTCCGCCGTCTGCTCTCACGGATGTGGTGAATCCTGCCACGCAAAAGCCCTTTGCGCGAATTTTTATGGCGCAGGAACAACACATGCGAGCGGCCATCGACGCTGCCGACGCGGCGAAAGCAGCGTGGGCGAGCATGCCCCCGGCCGGGCGTGAAAAAATCTTGCATCGCGCGGCGGATGAGCTGGAGAAAGCCACGCCGGAACTGGTGGAGCTGCTGATCGACGAAGGCGGATCGACGTTCGGCAAAGCGCACTTCGAAGTTCCCTTTGCGGCGAACATGGTACGGTCGATTGCGGGAGAAGCGCGGCGCATTCACGGCGACGTGATGGCATCCGACGTTCCCGGCCTGATTTCGATGGCCATTCGCAGGCCCCTCGGGGTGGTGGCAGGGATTTCTCCCTTCAATTTTCCTATCGTGCTTTCGCTGAAGAAAGTGGCGTTCGGGCTTGCGGCGGGAAACACCTTCGTATTGAAGCCTTCGGAGGAGACGTCGCTGATTGGGCTAAAACTCGCCGAGGTTTTTGAGCGGGCAGGCGTGCCCGCGGGCGTATTCAACGTGGTCCCGGGCGACGGACCGAAGATGGCGCAGGTGCTTTATGACGATCCGCGCGTGAAGCTGATTTCGTTCACAGGCTCTACCAAGGTGGGAAGAATCATCGCGACGGAGTGCGCGAAGCGCGGGAAGAGAGTCGTGCTGGAGATGGGCGGCAAGAGTCCGCTGATCGTGCTGAAGGATGCGGACATCGACTATGCGGTGGACACGGCGTGTTTCGGGTTGTTCATCCATCAGGGGCAAATCTGCATGGCGGGCTCGCGAATTATCGTGGAGGCCCCTATATATGAAGAATTCCTGAAGCGGTTTGCGGCGAAAGCGCAAACGCTGAAAGTGGGCGACCCGCGGGATCCGCATACGGTGATTGGCCCTCTGATCCGGTCGTCGCAGTGCCCAATGATTGATAAGAAGCTGAAGGACGCGGTGGCGGCTGGCGCGCGGTTGCTCTGCGGAGGCAAGTACGAAGGCAATTTCTACCATCCGACAGTTGTGGCCGACGTGACGCCGGGAATGGCGGCGTTCCGCGATGAACTGTTCGGGCCGGTGGCCGCAGTGAGCAAGGCAAACGACGCCGACCACGCGCTCGCGCTGGCCAACAACTCGGCGTATGGCCTGTCGTCCGCCGTTCTGACGAACAACATGCAACTCGCGATGAAGTTTGCGCTCGAGCTGGAAGCAGGCATGGTTCACCTGAATGGACCGACGGTGCACGACGAAGCCACCGTACCCTTTGGCGGCGTGAAAGATTCCGGGATGGGCCGCGAAGGCGGCCGCTGGTCAATTGAGGAGATGACCGAAGTCAAGTGGGTGACCATCCAGCTTGGAAAGCGGATGTATCCCTTTTAAATGAGAGGTTCGCCCTCGCGCGAGTGCCGGTAGAGCGGGTGAATTAGAGGGCGAGAAGTACACCCTGGACTAAAGTCCACAATCAAAAAAAACGGTTTCGTCAGTGCCGTGCAAGATTACGTTCCATTCAAGAGCGTTGCCCTGACCTGCGGTTCTCTTCGCGATCAGCGTCCCCCGCCGCGCGGGCTCGACGAGATTCAGGACAAAATCGTTCCCGTTGGTCGGTTCATCCGGAAAATAGATGCGCGTCACGAGCCGACGGAGCAGACCTCGTGCAAACACGGACACGACAATGTGCGGAGCTTGTTGTTTTCCATCCGGACCAGGAACCAAGCCCGGCTTAATCGTTGCAAAACTGAATTTCCCGTCCGCTTCGGTTGGAATTCGCCCGTAGCCCTGGAAGCCTGGATCGAGTGGTTTGTCCTGCTTGTCTTCAGGATGAGCGTACTTTCCTTGGCTGTTAGCTTGCCAGAGTTCGAGCACAACGTCCGGTACCGGATTGCCGTCGCCATCAATCACACGCCCCGCAATCGTCACCGGCTCTCCCGAAACCCCAGGCCCAGCAAGGTTGTGTTTATTCAAACGCGTGAGGCCAATGGCGAAGTAGGGCCCTACGGTTTGTGACGTGGTGGCTTGCAGGCTCATGTCATTTCCCTCCGTTCGAGCGCGGCTCTTCCCAGGGGGTCGCCTCGCGCCCGGCCAGAATGATGTCGAAGCGGTAGCCCAGCGCGTGCTCGGGAATTGTGCTTTCCCAGTCAAAGAGGGAAATGAGCCGATTGCGCGCCTTTTCATCGGCGGTGCAATTGAAAATAGGATCGTAGGGAATAAGCGGGTCGCCCGGAAAGTACATTTGCGTGACGAGGCGCGTGGCAAAGGCCGACCCGAAAAGAGAGAAATGAATGTGTGCCGGGCGCCAGGCGTTGTGGTGGTTGCGCCAGGGATATTCGCCCGGCCGAATACTGACGAAGCGGTAGCGGCCTTCCCCATCGGTCAGTGTGTGGCCGCAACCGGTAAAATTCGGGTCCAGCGGCGCGTGGTGTTGATCTCTCTTGTGCAAGTAGCGACCCGCGGCGTTGGCCTGCCACATTTCAACGAGCGTATGGGGAACCGGCTGCCCGTTCTCGTCCAGAACTCTCCCGCTTACGATGATGCGCTCGCCGAGCGGTTCGCCGGAATGTTGCCGCGTCAGATCAAAAGCTTTGCCGTCGACGGACTCTTTGCCAAATACCGGGCCCGTCACTTCGGAAAGTGTGTATGGCAGATACACAAGCGGCTTCGTGGGAGCGCGCTTGATCGAGGACACGTAAGGAGCGTGCAGGTGAAGAGGCTGTGTACCTAGATAGGGACGCCGGTAGCCCGCGATGCTGGTCATGGGATGCTCCTGTTTATCGAGTCCAGGGAAAAGAAACGGGCATGTTCAAAGAGCTTGCGAGGCCCTCGCTGAATCGTTCGAAATGCGGATATGCGTGCATGAAGATCAGCAAAAGGCAGCGAAACTGCCTCCGGCTGTGATCGTCAGCAAATCTTTTTCCCAGCGCACCGTGGAATCTAAGCAGAGAAGTACAAGATGTCAAGGCCGATTATCGAAATGATGTGCGCATATCGGTCAATTCGTGTATGCTCTCCCGGCCGAGCCGGAGTTTCGAGGGGATGCCTATGCCGGTGTTGGAAACGAACCCGGGTTTCAAGAAGCAGTCGCGCCGGGGGCCGACACCCGCCGAGTTATTGGAGCCTCTACCGACACCGTCGGCACCCCCGAAAGAAAAGAGCGGTGATCCCAACTTCATGACCTCGCTTGCGCGGGGTCTCGCAGTGATCCAGGCGTTCTCCCAGACAAAACATCAGCTTACCATCTCACAGATCAGCAGTAAGACGGGGTTCTCCCGCGCGGCTGTGCGCCGCTGCCTCTACACACTTGTAAAGTTGAGCTTTGCTGGTTCTGACGATAACCGACACTTTTATCTCCGGGCACGCGTCTTGACGCTGGGCCACTCCTACATTTCCTCCATGCCTTTGGCAGTTGCGGCCCAGCCGATTCTGGATCACGTCAGCCACGTCCTGCGTGAGTCGTGCTCAATTGCCACGCTGGATGGTCTCGAAATCGTTTACATCGCCCGCGCAAACGTGACGCGAATCATGTCCATCGATCTGGGCGTCGGTAGCCGTCTGCCGGCATTTTGCACCACCATGGGGCGCGTGTTACTGGCGAACTTGCCAGCAGAAACAGTGGAAGACCTTCTCCCGCGAATCGTGTTCAAGAAATTCACGGAGCGCACAGTGGTCAGCGGAGAAAAGCTTCGGCAGATTCTCCGGTTGGTGCAACGCAATGGATACTCCATCATTGACCAGGAATTGGAGCACGGGTTGCGTGCCCTGGCCGTCCCGATTCGGAATCCTGCAGGAAAGGTTGTCGCTGCCCTTAATGTCGGCGTGCATGCGCAGCGCGTCTCGATCCAGGAATTGCAGACGAGGTTTTTTCATCATCTCAGGGCTGCGGCACAAGAGCTTTGCATGTTTTTGAGGTGAGTTCTTCTGAACCGTAACCGGCGATGAGGGCTGGCATGCGGAAGATGTGGGATCCATTCGGAGCTTCCGCTTTCATGCAAAGCTTTCGGTTCGATACGAAATGTCAAACGCCAGCCAAGCTAACTCACAGCGCTTAACTGCGCCGGCCGCTAAGAATTGTGAAACCATTCTGGATTCCCGCCATACCGCGTGCGATGTTTCTTTCCCCAGGCGGACATCAGTCGAAGAATGGGCCGAAGACTTTGGCCGTGGCGGGTGACGGAGTATTCGACGCGCGGCGGCACTTGAGCGTAGACCTTGCGATGGATGATGGCGTCGCGCTCCAGTTCCCGCAATTGCTGCGTCAGCATTTTCTTGGTCGAGCTTGGGATTAACTTGTTCAGTTCGCTGAAACGGCGTGTCTTGCTTTGGAGATAAAACAGGATCAGCGGTTTCCATTTTCCGCCAATGATGCTGGTTGTCAGAAGGACCGGGCAATCGTCGGCATGCATCAGGGATTCTCCTTAATACTAGGTTACAAAAAGGTGCCTACTAGCAAAAAAGAAACTTTAGCCTATTATCGGCCCTTTGACCAGTATAAGAGTAACTTCAAGCGTTAGCCGCACGAAGGGTATGGGAGGCTGTCGTTCATGGGCAAGAGGCCTGTAATTCTTTACGGCGCCAGCGGTTTTTCTGGCCGGTTGGTTGCGGAATTCCTCCGCGAATACAACGTTCCTTTCATCGCCGCGGGCAGGAACCGGGGAAAGATCCAGGAAGTACTGAGCCACGTTCCCGGCATTGAGACGGCGGACTATGAAATCGCCGAAGTCGGCGGTTCGGTGGATGAATTGGCGAAATTGTTCACCGGCGCCAAGGTCGTCTGCAATACGGTCGGCCCGCTGATTTATTACGGCCCTCAGGTTATCGAGGCCAGCTTGAAAGCCGGATGCCACTACCTCGACATTAGCGGCGAGCAGGCCTGGGTCAGGCAAGTGGCGGAGAATTGGGGCGCGAAATTTGCGCAAAAGGGACTAGTCGCCGCGCCCGCCACGGCGTATATGTCGACAGCAAGTGATATTGCCTCCCGCCTCTGTCTGGAAATGGGGGGAATCGATACGTTGGAGATCCTGTCGATGTTCAAAGGCATGCCGACGTTCGGCTCCACGCAGACGATTTTCGCCGTCATTCCGACCGAAGCCTGTTACCTGGACCAGAACCAATACAAGCCCTGGCCGCGTGCCACGTCCTATGAGGTGGTCGCGCCCGGGTCCATACAAACGCAATTGGCATTGCCCTGGGGCGGCTTCCCGCATCCCGTATGGTTCAAGGACCATCCGCACGTCGCGAATGTCCGCACTCTCGGCGGGCTGCTCGACCGGCAAATTATGGAAACTGTCGTAGCCACGGAAAGACATTTCGAGGAGAAAATTCGTCCCTTGCCGAAGGATGAGCAGGAACGCCAGCTCGCGCAAATGGCCAATTCGGTGCAGGCCGGAACGCCCCCACGTGAAAATACGAGAGTGCACCGCACGATCGATGTAGTCCTGGGGCGCGGGAGCATGAGTTTTGTCCAGTGCGCGATGTTTGGGACCTGCGCTTACCGGCAGACGGGACTGGTGCAGGCGTTTGCGGCTCATCATCTCGCGCTTTCCGCACCGCGAAAAGTCGGTTTTGCCTCGCCTTGCGAGGCTTTCGGTCATCGGGAACTCCTGCATGCTCTGGAGACTCACGGTCTCTCGAAGGCGAAGATTTCTTCTTAACCGCGGTTGGAATTCTAGTAGACGCCGTCAGTAGTTTGATCGCTATCTTCAGTCATGCTTCTGAGGGCCGGCAACAAGGGTGGGGAGAGTCAGGCAAGATGCGGGCTATAGATTATTTCGATAAGGGAGCCGAAGCGTTCCCCGGCAGAGTAGCAATCATTGATCGCGGGACGCAATATACCTACCGTGAAGCGAGTGAAGCCAGCTACCGAATAGCGCGGGCCATGTGGGCAGACGGATTGTGCGGCGAAGAGCGCGTCGCGATCTTCTCGCTAAACGACGCTCGGGTTCTGCTTTGCATGCTGGGCATGATGAGGGCGGGAGGGGTTTGGGTTCCCATTAACTACAGGAATGCCCTGGACGCAAACGTCCAGTATCTGAATTATTCGGCGACCTCCTGGCTCTTTTATCACAGCAGCTTTCAGGAGCAGGTCCGTGAGATCAAGGCGCTTGTGCCGTCGTTGCGTCACTGTGTTTGTATCGATGCGGAGAATGACGGTGATCCCTCGTTGGATTCCTTCATGAAGCGCGGCGTGGAAGGGGAGGAACTCGACTGGGGCGATCCGCGCGGGAATCTGGAGCGTCTAGTGGGTCTTGTGCCGACGGGCGGGACGACAGGACCGGCCAAAGGCGTCATGGTGACCAGCCTCTCCTGGGGAACCATGGTGGAGACGGCGAATCAGTGTTTGCGCTGCGATGACATCGAGCCGGTCTGCCTCAGCACCGCACCCCTTTCGCATGCCGCCGGAGTGGTTGCCTTTGCGATGTTCCCGCTTGGAGCAACGAACGTTGTCATGCCGGGCTTCGATGCGCTCGAAGTCTTGCAGAATATCGAGCGCCATCGCGTTACGCACCTTTTTCTGCCTCCTACCGCGTTCTATGCGCTCCTGGCACACCCAAAGCTCGGCGATTTCAACTATTCGAGTTTGCGGAGAATGCTGCTAGCAGCAGCGCCGGTCTCGCCGGACAAGCTCAAAAAGGGAGTGGAAGTCTTCGGACCTTGCATGTGCCAATCCTATGGGCAGACCGAAGCGCCCATGTACATGACCTATTTGGACACCAAAACCCTTGCCGCGGCGGCTGCCGGTGATCATCCCGAGCGATTGCGGAGTTGTGGCAAACCCACGGCTGCGGTGCGGCTGACGATCATGGATGACGACGGCCAAATCCTGCCTCCTCACAAAACCGGCGAAATCGTTGCGCGTGGCGCGCTTGTCTCAGCCGGCTACTTCAATTTGCCGGAAGCAACGGCGGAAATTCGGACGTTCGGCTGGCACCACACCGGTGATGTGGGCTATCGAGACGATGATGGTTTCTTCTACATCGTGGATCGCAAGAAGGACATGATTATCACCGGCGGTTTCAACGTTTATTGCGCTGAAGTCGAAGCCTGCGTCATGGAGCTTCCGCAGGTGCGCGAATGCGCGGTTGTTGGAGTGCCGGACGAGAAATGGGGCGAGGCAGTGAAAGCCGTGGTTGTTCTTCGCGAGGGCGAAATTTTGACCGAAGAGGCGATCATCACTCATTGCAAGGCCCGCCTTGGTGGCGTGAAGTCGCCTAAATCCGCCGATTTCTGGAGTGAGATTCCAAAGACCCCAGCCGCCAAGATTGACAAGAAGGCGATCCGAAAACCCTTCTGGGCGGGAGCGGACCGGTCCGTGCATTAAAAGAGCTCGAGATGAGTAGGTTGGAAAAACGTCAACCATGATTGAGGATGTTTTCATTCTCGGGATTTACAGCACGCCAACGGGGCGCTTCTTGGAGCGCTCGCCCAAGAATCTTGTGCGCGAGGCCTATCTGGGCGCACTTGAAGATGCGGGCATCGACGGTCGTGGTATCGGCCACGTCTGGTTCAGCAACATGATGCTGGACTTCTGGGGACAACCAAACGTGAAAGGCCAAGTCTGCCTCTTGCCGCTGGTGGAAGAGGGATTGCTTCCCGTTGGTGTGGCTACAACCAATGTTGAAGCGGCTTGCGCCAGCGGCAGTCTTGCCTTCAACGGCGCGTGGAAGGATATCCTCTCCGGGCAGTGCGGCATTTCGCTGGCCATCGGGATGGAGAAAATGTACGACCCGGCGCGGCGGTCGGAATTTTTTGTCCGGCTCGAAAAGGGAACGGACTTCCTCGATCCGCAGGATTGGACCGAGCTCTACAAGAGCATGGCCGCTGCTTGCGGTGCCAGGTTCGAGCGGAGTCCCGAACGATCCCTCGCCGTGGATATTTACGCGCTCTGGGCGAAGACGCACATGGCGCGCTATGGCACGACTTCGCAGCAGATTGCCTGTGCCGCCGCAAAGAACCACACGAACTCCGTTGGCAATCCTCGCGCCCAATACAGGTTTCCGATGGACGTCGAAGCAGTCCTGGCAGACCGCATGGTCTGCGAGCCGCTCACGCGCGCGATGTGCGCGCCGATCGGTGATGCCGCTGCCGCCGCGCTGCTTTGTTCCGGCGCGACGCTGCGGAACATGCCCGAAAAAGTTCGCAGCCGCGCGGTGCGTGTTCGCGGGCATGCCGTCGCTGGCGGCCGCTTCCGCGCCTCCTGGGAGGATGAACGTGCTCCGGTGCTGGCCTCCAAGCGCGCTTATGGAATGGCCCAACTGAAGCCAGACGATATCGACCTGGTTGAGCTTCATGACGCGACGTCTTTCGCGGAAATCCACCTAGTGGAAGATCTGGGATTCTGCCCGCGCGGCCATGGCGGCCCGTTCACGGCCTCGCAGGCCACCGCCCGAGAGGGTCAGATACCTGTGAACCCCTCAGGCGGGTTGGTTTCGAGAGGGCATCCGATCGGCGCCACCGGACTTATGATGTTGAATGAATTGTGCATCCAACTGCGTGGGGAGGCTGGTGCCATGCAAGTGGCGAATGCCCGCATCGGGCTTGCGGAAAACGGCGGGGGGCTGATCGGCAATGACCTGGCGGCGTGCGCAGTGACCATTCTTGAAGCAGCACACTGAGGAGAATTCAGATGCGCGCACCATCGGCACCGTAAAGTCAAAATATTGCGGCGGCGATCCAGAGGTTGCCGCTTCAGGAGGGCGGACATCGTTACGATTTTACGAGTTCCCAAATCGGGTGGGATCCCAACAACCAAGGCCAGGGTCGTACGTTGGTTCAAGAAGGAAGGCGGCAAGGTCAAGCAGGGAGAGCCCGTCGTGGAGCTGGAGACCGATAAGGTCAATTACGAGCTCGACTCGCCTGCCGCCGGTGTGTTGCTTAAGATCGTGGCGGCGGTGGACGCGGAAGTTCCCGTCGGCGATCCGCTGTGCTGTATCGGTCAGCCGGGAGAACCTCTTCCGGAGTTTTGAAGTCAGGAGAATCGAGCGATGCAAATGAAGAAATCCCTCGCGAAGGACCGGCTCATCTCGATGTACACGCAGATGGTACGCATCCGGGAGTTTGAAGAACGCGTGAAGCGCACCTTCATCGAGCATCCGGGCGTAATTCGAGGACATACACATCTTGGCGACGGCGCCGAAGCCACCATCGTGGGAGCGCTGGCAACCCGAAGAAGAGATGACCTCGCGATGCCAAGCTACAGGTGTCACGGTTACCCGATTGTGCTCGGCACCTCTACGAAAAAGATGATGGCGGAGATCTACGGCCGGAAGGACGGTCTTTGCGGAGGCTTTGGCGGCTCCATGCATCTGGCCGATCCGGAGCACCATTTTCCGGGCACCTCGGCGATCATCGGGCAAAGCATTGCCCATGCAACCGGCGCCGCGCTGACGGCGCAAGTCAAAAACACTGGGCAGGTGATCTACTGTTTCTTTGGGGACGGTTCCACGAAGCAGGGAGCTTTCTACGAATCGCTGAATCTAGCGGCGGTTTGGAAGTTGCCGATTGTCTACATTCTTGAAAACAACGAATACCAGGCGTACACGCACATCAGCTTGGAAGATGCCAACTACCTGGCGGGGGAACCGCTTGCAAAAAAGGCGCAAGCCTTCAGCATCCCCGGAGTAACCGTGGACGGCACCGATCCGCTTAAGGTCTATGCAGCAGTCGAAAATGCCGTTGCCCGCGCGCGAAGCGGAAAGGGTCCGAGCCTGATCGAAGCGAAGTTCTACCGCTTGAGCGCCCACGGCAATGCCATCACCGTGCCCCCTGTTCCAACGCAGTTCCCCGAGCACGAAGCGATTGAGGTGTACGGAAAAAAGGCAGAGTACGCGGCCGCCAAGAAGCGGGATCCGATTCCGCGTTTTCGATCGTTGCTGGCCCGGAAGGGTGTTCTTCGATCTGCTCAAGCGGAACGCATCGAAGTGGTTTTTGCCTTGCCCCACTTCGACGTGAGGACGAGGTTCATGTCTTTCGGGAGGAAGAGCGAGAAGAGTTGCTTCCCCGTGTAGAGCGGGTTGGCGCCCTTCGTCTTCGGCTCGGGGAGGTCTCCTGCGTATCCGCCCTGAAGGGCGAGGTTGGAGAACTGGTCTGGCGTCAGCATGGTCTCCTCGCGAGTGAGAAGGTAGGCGCCGGTTAGGAAGTCCCGGATGGCGCCGATGATTGGACCTCCGTATCTAGGCGAGAGTATCTGGTCCTGCACTCTCATCAACGTGAGTGCCTCAGACCTAGCCTCCTCGCTCTGCGGGACATGGAGGTTCATCTCGTCGCCATCGAAGTCAGAGTTGTAAGGAGGGCAGACAGCCGGATGGAGCCTGAAAGTCCGGTATGGAAGCACTTTGACGTAGTGAGCCATCACCGACATCCTGTGAAGTGAAGGTTGGCGGTTGAAAATCACAATGTCGCCGTCGGCGAGATGTCTCTCAACGATAAAGCCGGGCGCGAGTGAATCAGCGTGCATTTGCAGGTCAGTTACATAATCCAATCTGATTTTGATGCCGTCTGGTCTGATGATGTAATTAGCGCCAGGATGCTTGAAAGGACCATTCAGAATCAGCTTCTTGAGATACTCGATGTTCCACGGAGATGATTTTTCAGGTATCGTCAATTTCCTAGCGACTTCGTATGGAATTCCCACTTCGGAAATATCAAGCGAAGGATCTGGTGATATCACTGTTCGGCTTGAAAAGTCAACGCGCTTACCAGACAGACTCCCTCTGAATCTTCCTTCCTTTCCCTTGAGCCTCTGGCTGATGGTCTTCAGAGGGCGACCGCTTCTGTGGTGAGCCTGCGGGATTCCTGACACCTCGTTGTCGAAATAAGTGGTTACGTGGTACTGCAACAAGTCGACCAGGTCTTGAACGATCAGAGGTGCGGGTTCCAGACTCCTTGCTCTCCCTGACTCTTTGATTTACTCGCAAGATGTCGACAATCTTGTGAGTCAGGTCGTCTTCTGATCTTATTCCTGATTCCAGTGTAATGGACGGTCTTACTGCCACTGGCGGAACTGGCAATACTTGGAGTATCGAACCACTCTGGTCTTGCGCTTGAAGGATCGTAACCAAGAAGCTTCAAATCGTCGCTGGTGATTCTCTCGAGCCTTTCCCTGATCGCGACCGGTAAAAGTCTCGTGGCACCGCCGCTTTCAGTAATTTCGTGGAATACTGTCGGCTTTGTAAATTCAATTTCGTACTGTCCCTTGCCGCAGAAATAACATTGTTTTGCTTTCTTTACCTTTAGCATTATTTCGCGAGAAATGATCTCAATCAGCATTGGTGAAGATGATGATCTTTCATCCAGTCGCTTCTCTGTACCCGCGATGTCTTCCTCTGATAGCAACAATCGTCCGCATGCCCTGCATGTTGAAATCAGTAGCTTGTGAACCTCGTCCACGAATGCGATGTGGATGACAGGTTCCGCCAGTTCGACGTGACCGAAGTGTCCCGGGCATTTCGGCGCCGTATTTCCGCACGACGCACATTTTTGCCCCGGTTCGAGAGTTCCGAGTCTGTTGTCCATGAGTCCTCCCTGAACAGACATTCCGTCCTCGTCGTAGGTTTCTGGCGCGGTGATCTCGGCCACGGTGTACTTCCTTATCTCGCCCGGCGAGAGGAAGGCAAACCTAATTCCGCCGACTGCCTTTATTGATTCTTCTAGTGACATATTGCCCTAACTCCTCTTACACTTTGTCCTTGAGCCTGTAGCCTTGGAGCGATGTTGAGACTCATCATCTCCTGAAGCAGCAGCTTGAATGCGTACGCGATAACCACTGTTGAAATCCTGGCAGTATCTCCGTCCACTCTGCAGACGTACTTTCGCTGTTTTGCGTCAAAGTATGCGATGAGACCGCACTTTTCGCAGACGTGGACTTCGGTCCTGTCGGCCTCGTCCAGCAGACGATCCTTCAGAACCATCGAAGCGCCGTATGCGATGAGGCAATCTCGTTCCATTTCTCCGAATCTGAGACCTCCGCCGCGGGCACGTCCTTCGGTTGGTTGCTTCGTGAGCATCTGAACTTGTCCCCTTGCCCTCGCGTGGATCTTGTCAGCGACCATGTGGTGCAGTTTTTGGTAGAACACGACGCCGATGTACACGTCTGTGGCGAACTTCTTTCCCGTTCTCCCATCGTACATGACTTCTCTTCCGGTTGGGGCGAATCCGTTTTCTTTCAAGGTATCTTCCAAGATTCGGCGGTTTCTCCCGTGAAGGCAGTTCCGTCAACTGGCTTGCCTCTCAAAGCCGCAGCCTTGCCTGCTAGCGATTCAATGAATTGTCCAGCAGTCATTCGGGATGGGAAAGCGTGCGGGTTGATTATGACATCTGGAACTAGTCCATCTTCGGTGTACGGCATATCCTCTTGATTGACGACGAGCCCGATGACTCCCTTTTGTCCGTGTCTTGAGGCAAACTTGTCACCGATTTCCGGCATGCTCATATCTCGGACTCTGACCTTGTACATCTTACCGCCTTCTTCGTTTTCGGTGATGAAGACTGCATCGACGACTCCAGTCTCACTTGCCCTAACTCCGATTGATGTATCGCGTCTGTAGGGCCCTTTGATCTCGAATTCCTTGTACTCTTCCATGAATCGTGGGGGACTAGTCCTTCCGATGATGACATCGCCGCCGGTTACCTGCGCCTCGTGCATCACGACGCCATCAGATTCGATGAGGCGATAGTATTTCTCTCCGCGGTATCCTCGCATGTTTGCGTCTGCTCCTGGAACCTCGAATGTGTCCTTCATTCCGCCGAGGTATTGTTTTGCCTCCGCTTCGTAGAATCGGTAGAAGATTGACCGTGCAAATCCTCTGTCGATGCTCGATTTGTTGAAGATGATTGCGTCTTCGATGTTGTATCCCTCAAAGGAGAGAACCGCAACGACCGCGTTGGTCCCGTGGGTCTCTCGTCCATATCGAGCAGCTCGGTGCTCTTGGTGCGCGACCATCGGGGGCTGTGGGTTGACAAGCAGATGTTCTCTGACATAGGTGCTGAACGGGATAGGTTGGGGTCGGGAAACCCAGGGTCTGTTTTGCCATCGCGGATTCGTATGTGTTTCTTGGAGATTGGTTGTGTTCAGGATACGGAATGATCGATGCGGCAATCCCGAGCATTGCTCGAGGGTACATTTCAAGGTGCGTGTGCTTTTGTCGTGGCCTCCTCCGGCGACATTGCAACAAGGCAATTCTCCTCCTCGTTCGCGTCGATCAGCTCGATGACGCCCATCTGCACGAAGTCTCTCCAGTTGAGCTCGTTGGAGTCGATCTTGCCGATCATCTCCTGGGAGAGAAGCGGCTTTCCATCTTCGCAGATGATCAGCGGCCTTAGGACTCTCCCGAGTTCGGGGAGATGTAGACTCTGATACCCCTTCTTGTACCGCCGGGTAGTCATACGCTCGCGTGGGGTGGATCTGGCCCTCCCTGCGGAGCTTCCTGAAGGAGTTGGCGAGGATTGCGCCGTCTTTGACGAATCCGACGAATCTACCTTCAACGAAAATCTTGCAACCGTCCAACTATCTTCTCGTCTGTCGCGGATCGACTTTACCCCAAATCCTACAGCCGCTCCTCCACCTGCGACGGAGGGACGCTGACGGAAATTAGGGCTGACAGCGCAAGATTCTTCACCAGACCGCAGTTCGACGCCCTCTGGAGTCTCGCTGGGCAGATTCTGCCAAAGTGAGTCGCGTGGAGGTCTCTTGCTTCGAAGTTGGGCTGGCCTCCTAAGCGGTGATTGAATCCGTCTGAGGTGAGACAGGGTGGAGAGATAATTTGTCCTGTCCAGCAGCTGCGTGACGCCGACCTTTCCCCTTCCCCAGTTTCCGGTCGCAATTGCGTTGTTCAGTTTGTCAGTGATAATTCCCGTCCTGATCGCGGCGCCAACGACATTCACTCCGCTCTCTGTCCAGCGCTCTCGAGCTGGTACTTCATGTCTCGCGCGAGGTTTCTGAAGGCGGTGCTGGAAGAGATCTCGCATCATCTGACCTGCGAACTTGATTACCTTGTTGCCGTAGTGGTCCTTGTCGTCTGGATCAACTAGCCCAGCCTTAACTCGAGCAGCTTGCAAACCGCCTCGCCCAGGAAGATTGCCTTGTCGTATCTGTCGTCCTTTGGCTTGCCGAGGTGTGGCAAGGAAGACCCCAGTCCAACACGGATTCGGCTCGCTCAATCCTGAACTCATCGAGCATTCCGTGCGCGACCCTGTTCCCGATGTACATCAGCGCGTCCTTCGTGGTCTTTGCCTCGACTGCCTTTTCGAAGGAAACCTCGAGCCTGTCCTGATCTGGCTCTGGGGGATACCGCGTCGGCGATCTCCTTGTCGGTCTTCAAGCCGAGCGCGCGCATCACGATAACGAACGGTAGGTCGACCGGAGCTCGGGAGCTTTACGCTGATTGACTCGTCTTGCTTTAGCGTCAGTTCGAGTTTTGCCCTGTAACCCACGATTGAAGAATAAACTTTCGCCTTGTAGTTTGTGACTCCGCCGACCTTGTCCTAGTCGACAAGAATCTTGTTGGGTGAGAGATCTTCGAGACCGACGACCACACGTTCCGAGCCGTTGATGATGAAATATCCTCCAGGGTCGTTCGGGTCTTCTCCGACTTCACGAGCTGCTGCTGGTCATGGTTGCGAGCAGGCATCTGTCTGACTTTACCATCACCGGGAGGTCTCCGATGTGCTGTTCCTGCGACCTCCCTCACATGCCGTCTTCTTCGACGGTCATGTCCACGAATATAGGCGAAGCATAGGTTAGGTTTCGAAGTCTGGCTTCCAGGGGAAGATGTTGCTTACAGAGCCGTCGATTTCCACGACTCGGCGAGCTCGACCCTTCCAAACTTCACCTTATAGGGCGTACCGACCATTTCGATATCGGTTCCCCCGATTTCGTCTATGATGCTCTGCAAACCCTTTGGATGAACTCGTTGTACGAGTTGAGGTGCTGCCTTGCGACGCCTTCCCTCTGCAGAATGTCTCGGAGGACTGCCCACGAGTCGAGCTGCTCGGTGGTGGTCGCCATTCTCTCTATGCCTCCACCACGTACCTGTAGTAGGTCGTCTCGCCCCCGCGGTCTCGCTCGCCCTTGTCACCTTCACGAAATCCCCTGCCTTCGCACCGATCGACTTTGCGGCCGGGTCGGTAGAAAGCACGAACGGGAACTCGTGGGGAGACGAGTTGTACTTCTTCAGAACGGCAGCGGCCTGGTCTGGGGCCATCAACTCGTGCTTGGGCACGAGGAGGTGGTCGGTTATCTTGAATGGGAGTTCCTCTTCCTTCTTCTTCGCCCGCGTAGTCTTGGCTTTCGTCGGCATCAGAAAGTCGCGCTCCAATCCATATTTGACCCTAGCATAGGTCTAGAATACACTCTAAAAGGACCCAAAAAAACATCGATTGAAGGAGTTATTTAAGAATTCTGTGAGGCCGATTTGTCAACTTGCGGGGGAACGGCGCCGTCGTTCTTCGCGTCGTCATGCCCTTGCATGGTTAAAATTGATCCGGCACGAGTTCGACCTGCAGTTGGGCAACGGAGGGCTGGTCGCGGTCTGGCTGGGCGTCATCGTCCTGTTTGTGGCGGTTGGGATAGGGATTCGCAACGGTCTCTTGTTCGGCTCCACCCTCCAGGTCTTGGTGAGGCAGGGACCGTCTACTTTGCGGAAATCGAGACATACGGACTTGGCATGGTCGGAATCCTGTCAATAGTTGTAGGCGTAATCCTGCTGAAAGACCGCTAGAAGTCGGGCGTCAGCCAGCCAGCCTGCTGAGGACGTAGGGGAGGACCCCTCCCGCTCTCGAAGTAGTTCATCTCTGCCCATGTTGTCGATCCTCGCTTTTAGCTTGAACTTCACCTCTCTGCCGTTCGACTTTGCGGTCGCTTCGAGCGTGACGCCGGGCCTCAGTCCCTTCATCCCCTCGATGGAGTAGGTTCGTCGCCCTTGAGGCCGAGCGACTTTGC
>CAVWHL010000019.1:0-56188 GCA_963754855.1 uncultured Acidobacteriota bacterium | reverse complement strand
TATCAAGGAATATCTCTTTGGGCCCTGGCCGGTGGTGGTGGCCTGGCTGGTCGGTGGTCTGGCAATTCTTGCGGTCAGCTACCGAAACCGCCACAACCCCGCTGTACGTCTTGGCGTGGCACTTGACAATCTCACCTGGAAAATGGCCCTGGTTATCGGCTTTGCCCAATGCATTGCCATGTGGCCCGGGGTCAGCCGCAGCCTGGTAACCATCGTCGGTGGGGTACTGGTCGGGCTTGGCCTGCCGGCGGCCGTCGAGTTCAGCTTTCTCCTCGGCGTCATCACTCTGGGAGCCGCCACAGCTTACGACGGCCTGAAACACGGCCAGGCAATGCTGCAGATATTTACTCCGCAATCGCTTGCCATTGGTCTCTTCTTTGCCTTTGTTTCCGCGGTGATCTCAGTTAAATGGATGGTCGCATACCTGAATCGCCATGGTCTTGAGATCTTTGGCTATTACCGGGTTGGCATTGCGGTGGTTACCGCCATTCTCCTCATGACCAATATCATCTGAAAAGTGCTTAGGCTTTCACAGGAAGACCGACAGCCCCATCAAAATAACCTGGCACCATGGAAAACAAAAAACCGGAATTGCAGCCTTCAGCAACTCCGGTTCCCTATTCCGTGGCCAAACCCTCATGGCGGAGTTTTTGGGAGCGCACAGAACAGTATTGTATCCAACCGACGACGACAGGGATTTTTGCGGCTCCCTGATGAGTATCGTTATTAGACCAGCAAAGACTGCGCCAGATCCGGAACTATTCGCAATTTCCCTTCCGTTCTAATACGATATACAAACAACAGGAGTTATTGAAGGTGGCTGAAGGCGAGCTACAATAGCAAACGTGCGACCCATTGCGACTGCATTGGGTCGCAGTAATGCGATTGTCACCCCTGACCGTTGCGACCGCTACGTCCGTCGATTTCCGGCAGAGTGATCTGATATTTCTTCAGTTTACGAAACAGGGTGCTTTTATGGATACCCAGGGCTGCAGCAGCCGCCAGGCGGTTGTAATCGTGTCGGCGAAGTGCCTCAAGCAGTATCTCTTTTTCGGTAGCCCCAAGGCTGCTTGACATGGCAGTGTAGTCAACAGGCCTCCTATGATGCAGGAGTGGTCACCAAACTTATACGCCTTCGCCTTATTCTGTTCCGTCTTCTCAAATCGCGATATCAGTCTTACCCTTGGGAACTCGAGTATGGTTTCGATGTGTGCGTCGTCCTGTCCCTCGTAGAAGACCTCTGGTGTAATTCCTAACTTGATGAGCTCGTTAATGACGTCCTTTAATGTGGGCCATAGAACTCGCTGTACTGCTTTGGCGAAAAATACTCATTCAGGTGCAGAGGAATGAAGACGATTGCGCCCTTTGGCGTAGTCTTTGCCGTGATCCTCGCCATCTCTATGATTAGGCCCCTAACGGCTGCGGTTGCCTGCTTCACCTTGTCGGGTTGCCTGTAGCAGTCAAGCAGGGTGTTCTTTAGATCCCTCATGAAGTCGCCTATGAAGTCAAGTGGCGCGTATGAGATGCCTTCAGTGAAGCCCGCGAAACCCCACATCCTCAGTTCCTGCCTGAGTCTAGCCGCCTCCTCCGAGCTCCTCCTGTGCTCGACCCCCCATCGGTACAAAGCAGACATAGCCCTCGCAGAGCCGGGATTCTCGAGGCTTCGAAGCGTGCGTGGAAGAAGCTTCTCAGCAATGAACTTCTTTGGCTCCTCAACCAATTGATCATACTCGTCCGCCTTCATGTATTCCTCACCAATGAATTGGAAAGGCGAGTCGATTGTGAGCTCCCGCCCAGGGAACCTAGCGTACCTAACACCAAGGATGTCATGCATAGGTCCGTTGACGAAGCTTGGAGGTAACCCGTCGAACTCGCCTATGAAAGCCACTGATAATGGAAGTGCTCCGAGGGTATTCATGCCACCCGCTGTGTCATAACCGAAGTCGACCGCGGTTTTTACAGAGGCCTCCCGCGCTTTATCGTAGTCGTAGAGGAATTCGTAACTGGTTATCCCAGCGTATCTTGCAGCGAAGTATCCATAACTCTCAACTAGAGGAACCCTGTCAGGCTCCTTCAACTGTACAACTCGGCTGATCCTCTCCTGACGGAGTCTGTAGAGTTCCTCGAAGTCCTCACTCAACATCTTCACCTCTCAGCAGCTCCAAGCACAGTTTCACACCCTTAGCTGCATTATCTGTGTAGGCATCCGCCTTGATGTACTCGGCGGCATCCCCTTCGAGTCTTCCTCCCCCGACAATGATCTTCGTCTTATCTCTGAGCCCCGCTTGGGTGATAGCGTCTACGGTTATCTTCATCTCATCGATTGAGTTGCTGAGAAGACAGCTCATACCCACGATTTCCGGCTTATGTTCCAAGATAGCCTCGACAAACTTCTCTGAGTGTACGTCAACACCAAGGTCGACAACGCGGAATCCCTCAACCTCGAGTAGCGAGATGAATATGTTCTTGCCGATGTCATGAACATCACCAGAAACCGTCCCGATTACTATCGTACCTCTAGCTGAGTCTGAACCGACCAAGTGTGGCTTAATCTGATCTGTCACCTGCTTGAAGATCTCAGCGGCCATGATCATCTCGGATAGGAAGAAGTCACCCCTCTCGAAGCGCTCCCCGATTTCGAGCATTCCTATTCTACATTCTTCAAGGATCTCAACTGGGTCCACTCCTTTATCCAACATCGATTTGACTACCTGTCGTGTTCTGAGTTCATCCAGATTGAGAAAAGCGTCGACTAATTTTTCCTGGGAAGACACACCATGATGTTCCTATTCTTAGTTAAAAATATCACGAGTAAATTTCTGGATAAATTATGAAATGTGGAAGCTAGGTTGTGTACTTCTTCTCGCTAAGATACCTGTCCTGTGATCCGGGAGGACTGTGACTACGCGCTTGCTCTTCCCAAGATCCTTGGCAACCTTTATTGATTAGTAAACATTGGCGCCTGCAGAGATACCGCAGAATAGTCCCTCCTCCCGAACCAGGCGATCGGAGGTCTGTATCGCGGCCTCATTCGTGACCTTGACGACTTCGTCGATCAGGCCGCTCTCCATCTATCTCCTCGATTATGCCACCGACCAATATCCCCTTGCTCATTCCCGGCGGGGAGGGTATGCCATTACTGATCGCGTACCGAGCGGATGCTGGTTCTAAGCCAATGACCTTGCACTTTGGAAGTTTTTCCTTCAGGGCCTTGGCGACGCCGTAGAGGGTACCACCTACACCAATGCTGGCGACGAAGGCGTCGACCTTTCCGTTCATTTGCTCGAGGATCTCGTTCCCTGTGCCGATATGTGCCCTCCAGTTAGCTGGGTTACTGAACTGCCTCGCCCACCAGATCTTCGGGTTGCTCCGCTCCAGATCGAGGCATTTTTGTCGGGGGATGAACTCGACCTCCGCACCGGCGACGCTCCCATTCGAGTCTAGGCCTTCTATCTTCATCTCGTGGACCTTGGCGCCGTAGCTCTCCATGATCTTTATTCTCTCGCGGGTCATGCCCTCGGGCATGTAGATCTCGACTTTGTAGCCGAGGCGTGTCCCGACGAGGCTCAGGGCCGTCCCCGTGTTACCGGTGGACGCTTCGACGATTGTGTAGCCGGGCTTGAGTTTACCCTCCGCTTCCGCGGAACGGATCATCTCTAGGGCGATGCGGTCCTTATAGCTGCCGCTGGGATTGAGATATTCGAGTTTTGTGTAGATATCTGCGCCGTTCTTGGGGACGACCCTGTGTAGTTTCACCAATGGAGTATTCCCGATCACGTCCAGAATGCTGTCGACGGCTTTGGGTGCCATGAAGGTAAAGCGCGGGTTTGGGGAGAAAATGGTTTCCCCTATTTGTTCAGCTTCTTAACGAGTTTGCCGACGCGTTCACCGAGCTTCTTGCATGCCTCCAGGCTGGCATCGTTAGGTGAGCCTACCGAGGATGCGCCGTAGTGAAACGGGCACCGAGCCAAGGAAAGGCGCAAGCAGGCCTGCAACAATGCCGCCAACGACAATTAGAATCAGTAGCAGCGCCGCAATCGCCGCCAACGTCACCACGATTCCAAAGATCAGCTTCGATACCATGCCTAAACTCTCCGCAGCGCGTTAACTATTCTCAGGCGCATGGCGCCCATTCCAGGAAGAAAACCGCTGGCCAGGCCGACGAGCACCGCAACGATCAGTCCGAGAACCACAACCGAAGGCGCAAGGACCAGATTGGGCAGCATTCCGCTCAAGGCCTTTGTCATAACCGGAACTGCTGCAATCGCGAGTCCAAGCCCCAAAAGCCCTCCCAAGAGTGCAATCACCAGGGACTCGGCCAAGACAAAGAAAAGAACGGCGCGGTCCGAAAACCCAATCGCTTTGAAAACCGCCAACTCGGACGTGCGCTCGCGCACCGAAATGGCCATGGTGTTCCCCGTGACCAGCAGCAATGTGAAGAAAACCACGATGCCAATGGTCACGATCAGAAACTGGATGTTGCCGAACTGCTTCACCCAACCGGCAGCAAAGGCCGATTCGGTTTCCGTCTTGGTCTCGTACGGCGAGTTGGCGAACATCTCGTCGATCGCCTTGGCCGCGCGCACGGCGTCGTCAGGCGAATCCAGACGCAGGACGTACCAGCCGACCTGGCCTTTGATGCGGTCGGGCACGTGCTCCTGGAAATAATCCCACTGGAACCAGAATTGCGTTTCGTCGTCCTGGGGGCGCTTGCCGTGGTAAATCCCGTCAATATTGAATTCCCAATTGTCGGCGCCCCAAATCGTGGATTTCAGCGGGATGCGGTCGCCGATTTTCCAATGGAAGCGCTCCGCGGTCCGGGCGCCCACAATCGCCCCTTGGCGGTCTTTTAAGAAATTGTTCCACTGGTCATCGGCAACGACAAGTTCGGGAAAGACCTGGCGCTGATTCTCAGGATCGATCACGAATTGCGGAAAAAAATTCTTTTCCTCTTGATAGATGGCCCCAAACCAGTTGTTATGCGTAATCACTTTGACGCCCGGGACGCGCAGGATTTTGTCGCGGTAAGAAAGCGGAATGGTGTTGATGATCGACGTGCGATTGATGATCACCAGGCGGTCGGCTCCCGCCACGTCCGCTCCGCGCCCGAATGCGTCCTTTACCACCGCCAGGAACGCGAACAGGAAGAGCGCCACCGCAAACGAGCCGATCGTCAGCACCAGCCGGATTTTCTTGCGAAACAGATTCGCCAGGATCAGCCGCCAGAATTTCATGCGGGACCTCCTGCCACGCCCTCTCTCGATCGCGCGCCTTCCACTAATACACCCTTCTCCAGATGCAACGTGGTGTGCGCCCGCGTAGCCACCACGGGATCATGCGTCACCATTAGGATAGTCTTCCCGTACTTGCTCACCAGCTCTTCCATGAGTGCCATGATTTCATCCGCGCTCTTGCGGTCCAGGTCGCCGGTCGGTTCGTCGCAGAGAAGAAAAGTGGGATCGGACACGACAGCGCGGGCAATGGTGACGCGCTGCTCTTGGCCGCCGGAAAGCTGGCGGGGGTAGTGCTGCATGCGGTCCGCCAGGCCGACGACGGCCATAGCGGTCTCCACATGCTGCCGGCGGTCGGATTTCGAGAGCTTGGTCAAAAGGAGCGGAAGCTCGACGTTCTGGTAAGCGGTCAGGACAGGAATCAGGTTGTACATCTGAAAGATGAATCCAACGTGGCGGGCGCGCCACTCGGTCAGCTTGCTTGCGGACATGTGCGTGATCTCGTCGCCTGCCACGGTGATGCTTCCAGCCGAGGGCACGTCGAGGCCCCCGAGAAGATTGAGCAGGGTGGTCTTGCCGGAGCCGCTGGGTCCCATGAAGGCCACGAAATCACCCTTGTCCACGTCGAGATTGAGGCCCTGCAGCACCTGAATCGTTTCGCCGCCGCGGCTGTAAGTCTTGTTCAAACCGCGCACTCGGATCAGGCTGGGAGAATCGTCGCGCCCATCCACTCGAATCATTTTGTGCTCCTACTCGCGGATTTCGACTTTGTCGCCATCGCGCAAATTCTCTGGGCCCTTGACGACAAGAGAGTCGCCGGGGGAAACGCCTGCTAAGACGGCGACTTCCGTGCCGCGGTCCATCCCCAGGCTTACCGCCCGGCGCTCGACTTTCCCATCGTGAACCAAAAACACGAAGCTGGCGCTGGAGTCTGAGCGCACCGCGCTCTTGGGTATGAATGCCACGGCCTGCGGACTCTTCACTTTGTCGCTCCCCTTGCCCTTTTCGGCGGCTTTTTCCTCCTCGAGGAACGCGACCTTCACACCCATATCCGGAAGAATGAAATTGTATTTATCCAGATCAAGGATGGTGATACGGACCTTGACGGTGGCCTTCTGCCGGTCGGCTGTTGGGATCACCGTGCGAACCTTCGCGGGAATGGGTTTGTCCGGATAAGCGTCCAGCGTCGCGGTAACGGGTTGCCCGGATTCCACGCGGGCAATGTAAGCTTCGTTGACGTCCACTTCGATCTCGTTCGAGTGCATGTCAACAATCGTGGCGATGCCGGTGCGCGTAAAGCCGCCGCCCGCGGAAATGGGCGAAACCATTTCGCCCACCTGCGCATCCTTGGAGACCACGATTCCGGCAAATGGCGCGCGGATCGTGCAATTGTCCACCGCCTGCTGCGCTTCGCGGATGCGCGCCTCCGCGCCAATCACCTGCCGCCGGGCCAGCGCGATCTTCGCGCGGAGACTGTCGGCCGCGGTCCGGGCATTGTCCAAAGCTTCCTGGGTCTGCACTCCCGAATCGTGAAGCTGTTGTGCGCGTTTCAGCTCGATTTCGGCGTTGCGGAGCTGCACTTCGAAATCGGCAATCGCGGCCTCGGCGGAGTCACGGTCCGCCTTGGCGGTGTCCCAGGCGCGCTTGGAGTCGGAATCATCGAGGGTGGCAAGCAATTGCTCCTCTTTCACATGGGTTCCTTCATCGAAGAAAACACCCGTGACGCGGCCTGTGATCTTCGCGGCGATGGTGGCACGGCGGCGCGGCGTGATGTAACCACTGGCATTCAGGAGCGCCTGCCGGCCCCCAATTTCGGGCTTGGCCACGGTAGCGACCTGTACCACCGCCTTTTGATTTCGAAACGCAAAGGCGGCCACGATGGCCGCGAGGATCAGGACGGGTATGGCAGCATAAAGAATGCGCCTGCCGGTACCAGTCTTGCTGCGCTGCCCTTCCTGGATTCGCAACGATCCCAGGTCTGGTCTTGGGGAATCTGGTGGAGTCGCCATCCGCGCTCCCGCTCCTTCGATGCGGAGATCTCAAATCTACCTTACGGCCAGAGGCTAGTAAATGTAACAGATGAGGAATGCCCGCCTGGTGGCACATGTCTTTTATTGCGCGAGGGGGCGCTTTGTGGCTATATCCCAGCGCGTCAAGGAGATGTCCGGGTGTCTGCCTGAGAGAATCTTCAAAACATCAGGGCGCGCGGGGAGCCAGATCGGGACGGAGGAAATCCCCGACGGTCATCGCGCCTTTGCGAACGCGGGCGGCAAGCTTACGCCCTTCGCCGGTAGAGGGTCAGTTTGCGACAGTGTTTTTGGCCGCACCAGTCATACGCACAATAGCACGAATCGAATTGCCTTCTACTAAGGCTGCTATCACTTGCACGCGTTGTCCCTGGCTTAACCGATTCATGGTTGACAATCTCCACTCAATAGTTGACAATCATAAGGTTCATGGTTGACAATTGTCAAGAGCAAAGTTGACAATGTTTCGAGGGAGGATTTCCAATGACCACTGGCATACGAACGCGGGGAGAAGAGATTAGGCACTTCATTTTAAAGAATGTAGAGAAGCATGCATCAGACATAAGCAGAGTCACAGCCGACAAATTCGGAATCTCCCGTCAGGCGGTCAATAAGCATCTCCAAAAATTACGCAGCGAGCATGCCCTTGCAGAATCTGGAAAAACAAGAAATCGATCTTACAAGCTAGCGCCGTTGGTTGAATGGAGAAAGACATACCCAGTGAACAAGGAATTAGCCGAGGACGTGATTTGGACAAATGATATTTCCCCGATGATTGGCAAAATGCCAGAAAACGTAATCGATATTTGGTTCTACGGTTTTTCTGAGATGTTCAACAACGCGATTGACCATTCCGGCGCAAGCAACATTGCCGTTCACATCAAAAAAACAGCAGCTACTACAGAAATGGCCATATATGACGATGGGGTTGGGATTTTCAAAAAGATTCAGAATGCCTTAAACCTCCTGGATGAGCGCCATGCTGTCCTTGAGCTGTCGAAAGGCAAACTAACCACCGATCCCGAAAGACACACAGGCGAAGGCATTTTCTTCTCATCTAGGATGTTTGATTCCTTCGATATTCTTTCTGGCGGTGTATTTTTCACGCATTATTTTGGGGATTCGGAAGATTGGATTTTGGAGGCGAAACAATACGCGCATGGCACTGCCGTTTGGATGAAATTGGACAATCAGACTGCGCGAACCGTTACAAAAATATTCGACAAGTATAGTTCGGGAGACAGCTATGGTTTTAACAAAACTGTTGTTCCTGTGAGGCTGGCACAATACGGCGATGACAAATTAATTTCGAGATCACAGGCCAAGCGGGTCGTTGCCAGGGTTGAGCTATTTAAGACAGTTATTTTCAATTTTGAAGGAGTCGAATCAATTGGACAGGCTTTTGCTGATGAGATCTTTAGGGTTTTTCCCCAACAGCATCCGGGTACTCAGGTCTATAGCTCACATGCAAATTCGGAGGTTAAACGAATGATATTGAGAGCCAAAGCTGGAGGCGAAAAGATTAGAACAATAGGAGAAACTGAAGAGCCTAAGCCTGAGTGTTTTTTTTCACCAAGCCATCGGCAATTTCGTTTTCATCGCTAGCTGGAGCAGGCTTCTTCTTTTTTCTTGGTTTCTTCTTTTTTCTTGGTTTCTTCTTTTCTTGGTTTCTTCTTTTTCTTGGTTTCTTCTTTTTTCTTGGTTTCTTCTTTTTTCTTGGTTTCTTCTTTTTTCTTGGTTTCTTCTTTTTTCTTGGTTTCTTCTTTGCTTTCTCTTTTGCCATGTTCGCATATTATCACTCAGCGAAAACTAGTCAATCGGTCTTAAATTGAAACTGACCCACTACCTCTTCGCCGGCGGGCTTGCAAAACTCGTTCGGCTAAGTCAGGCTAACTGCCCCGCGGATCCGCTCCCCTTGTGGGCAGGATCGCCGAGAGAAGTCCGAGATTGAGGATGACCATGGCCGCGCACACTCCCCAGGCCGAATACGCTAGCAAACTCACCACCCCCGCGAAAGCTGTGGAGACGATTCGAAACGGAAGCGTTCTCTGCCTCGCGCTCGGTGTTGGGATGCCTTCCGGGCTGGCCCGAGCGTTCGCCGATCGCGTCCTTGCCGACGAACTGAAAGACCTGATTTTGTATTACCAGCACTCCATGAAATACGCTGGCGAGACCTTCGCGAGGCCAGAGGTGCTGGCGAAGGTGGACGCGCGGAATTTCTTCATCGGCGATCCCGACCGCAAATTAATCGATCAGGGGATCCATGAAGGACGAAAATATCTGAGCTACATTCCCTGCAATTTTTCGCAGATCCCGCGCGCGCTTACCGAACATGTGCATGTAAACACGTTTCTGGTAACCGTATCGCCGATGGATCCATCGGGATATTTCAGCCTGGGAACAAACAATGACTATGCGTCCACGGTAATCCGGAAGTGCGACCGGGTGATCGTGGAAGTGAACAAGAATATGCCCCGCGTCTTCGGAGATTCGTTGGTGCACATCTCGGAAGTGCAGGCCATCGTCGAGAATCACGTGCCCCTGCCGGAGGTGCCTTCGCGGCCACCCGACGAGGATTCGTTGAAGATTGGAAAATACATAGCGGACGAAATCCCGGATGGGGCAACGCTGCAACTCGGGATCGGCAACCTGCCGAACGCGGTGGCCCACTACCTGGCGAAACGGAATGATCTGGGGGTGCATTCCGAGCTGTTCAGCCCGGCTTTTGTGGGTTTGATTCGCAGTGGGGTAATCAACGGAAAGCGCAAGACGCTCCACCCGCGAAAACACGTGTTCACCATCGCCATGGGCGACGCGGACATGTACGCCTTCATGAATGACAATCCGGCGATGGAAAGCTACTCGTCCGCGTACGTGAACGACATCCGCGTCATCGCCCAGCACGATCGGCTGATGAGCGTGAACACGGCCATTGAGGTTGACCTGTACGGGCAAGTGAACGCGGAGTTCATCAACGGCCACCAGTACAGCGGTTCCGGCGGGCAGTTTGACTTCGTAAAGGGCGCCGCATTTTCCAAAGGCGGAAAATCGTTCATCGCCCTGAAGTCAGCGGCAAAGGGCGCGACGATTTCGTGCATCGTGCCGCGCGTGCAAATGGCCACGGACACGCGCATGGACGTCGAACACGTCGTGACGGAATACGGCCGCGTCAACTTGAGGGGAAAAGCCACGAAGGAACGCGCGGAATTGCTGATCAGCATCGCGCATCCGAATTTCCGCGAACAATTGGCGGACCACGCCAAGTCCATCAACCTGATCTAGGCGTCCAGGAGGGCCCCGGACGGACCGGATCTCGGGTATTTTAAATAAGATGCGCGCGCCAACGCAGCAGGCACACGGATTCTGGCGAAGGCCCGTGCCGGCCCGGACTTTCTAAAATGATCTCTTGACACATGGGCTTGTAAGTTCTATTAAGGGATTCCGCGAGCGCTCGCCTACCTTACTACTCGCGAATGGGGGTCCCAGCATGAACCCTTCTCGCCGTGATTTCCTGAAACTTACGGCCATTGGCGGAGCCGCAGCCGCTGTTTTTGGCTTCGACTTGAAGCCAGCCTATGCCCAGCTCCGGACGCTGAAGATTGCCCGAGCGAACGAAACGCGGTCGACGTGTCCATACTGCGCGGTGAGCTGCGGTGTAATCATTTACACGATTGGCGACCGTGCGAAAAACGTGACCCCCCAAGTGGTGCATGTCGAGGGCGACCCGGACCATCCGATCAACCGCGGGACGCTCTGCCCCAAGGGCTCGTCGCTCGAACAAGACATCCTGAATGACAGGCGGCTAATGAAACCGCAAGTGCGGCGCCCCGGCGGAACCGACTGGGAAGATATTTCATGGGACCAGGCCATCAGCGAAATCGCCCAGAAGGTCAAGAAGACTCGCGACGATACCTTCATCGAGAAGGATGCCGCGGGGCACACCGTTAACCGCCTCGAATCCATTGCCTTCTCCGGCGGCTGCACGGACACCAACGAGTTCAACTACCTGGTCGTGAAAACCATGCGCAGCCTGGGGGTCGTGCATCTAGAAAACCAGGCCAGAGTTTGACACGGCCCCACGGTCTCAAGTTTGGGACCAACGTTTGGCCGGGGCGCAATGACCAATGGCTGGGTCGACATCAAGAACACCGACATGATGCTGATCATGGGCGGTAACCCTGCCGAGAATCATCCCTGCGGATTCAAGTGGGCCATCGAAGCCAAGCGCAATCGGAACGCAAAGATGATCGTGGTCGATCCGCGGTTTACGCGCACTGCGTCCGTGGCGGATCTTTTCTGTCAGATTCGCGCCGGGGCGGACATCGCTTTTCTGGGCGGCATTGATCCGCTACGCGATCGAGAACAACCGCATCGCGAAAGATTACCTCGTCAACTACACAAACGCAGCGTTTGTCGTGAAGGACGGATTCAAGCTGCCGGAAGACGGGCTGTATTCGGGCTTTGATCCCGCGACACAGGTCTACGACAAGTCCACGTGGAACTACGAAGAAGGTGGCGACCTTAGCGGGAAGGCCGCGAGCGCCTCCAGCACCGCGCATGCTCAGGCTGCAAAGCCCGCCGCTGCCAAGGATGGAAAACCGGCGCCCGCGCCGCCACCGCATCTTCCTGAGAATGTGGCCTACGACCTCACGCTGCAGCACCCCAGGTGCGTGTTCCAGTTGCTGCGCCAGCAGTATTCTCGCTACACCCCGGAAATGGTCGAGCGCATTACAGGCATTCCCAAAGATCGCTTCCTCAAAGCCGCTGACCTCTTTACCTCCGTCCGCAAGGACGGCGACATGAAAAAAGTCGCCACCATTATCTACGCCGTGGGCTGGACGCAACACACCTTCGGCACGCAAATCATTCGAACAGGCGCGATGCTCCAACTCTTGCTCGGCAACATCGGACGCGCCGGAGGCGGCATGAACGCCCTCCGTGGCCACTCGAACATTCAGGGCGCAACAGACATGGCCGGTATTTTCGACATTCTGCCGGGCTATTTGAAAGTACCTGTTCCGACGGATGCGGACTTCAAAACCTACCTCGAGCGCATTACTCCTAAGCGGCCAAGCCACACATCTGGGATTCCTTCAACTATTGGTCCAACACCCCAAAGTTTGCGGTGAGCTTCCTCAAGGCCATGTACGGCGACGCATCTACAAAACAAAACGACTGGGCTTTCCACTATCTGCCCAAGGTGGACCGCAACTATTCCTGGACGTTTATCTGGGACAACATGTACCGCGGCGTCGTCAAGGGACTTTTCGCCTTTGGCATGAACGGCGTGGCCATCGGCCCAGACAGCAAGAAGAATATCGATGCCCTGAAAAAGGCCGATTGGCTGGTCGTCGGCGAGATCTATCCGGATGAAACAAGTGAGTTCTGGAAGTCCCCCGGCATTACCACGGACGAAATGAAAAAGATCCAGACCACCGTCTATCGTCTGCCCTGCGCCGGATTTGCGGAGAAAGATGGCACGTTCATCAATTCCGCCCGCTGGCTGCAGTGGAAAAACGCTGCGCTCCCGGTCCCGGGCGATGCCGACTCGACCAAGAAATTCTGGCGCGCATCTTCCTGAAGATCCGCGAACTCTACCAAGAAGAAGGGGGCAAGTTCCCGGACCCGATTCTTAATGCTTCTTGGAGCTACACCGATCCTCGAATCCATCTCTGGCCGAGATCGCCAAGGAAATTAACGGCAAGGCCCTTGCCGATCTGGAAGATCCGAAGACCAAACAGCAGATCAAGGCCGGACAGCAGCTTCCTGGCTTTGCCTGGTTGAAGGATGACGGCACTACGATGGCCGGCAACTGGTTTATTCGGGCTCCTGGACCGAAGCTGGATCCCAAGCGCAGCGGCGCGGTACTGACGATCCCTCCGGGCTCGGGATTTACGGCAATTGGGCGTGGTCCTGGCCAGCGAACCGGCGCGTGCTTTATAACCGCGCTTCCTGCGATCTCGAAGGCAAACCCTGGGACGCCTCACGCAAACAGGTCTGGTGGAACGAGGCGGGCCAGAAGTGGGTCGGCAACGATGTGCCCGACTTCAAGGCCGACTCGCCACCCGAAGGATCACATGGGTCCGTTCATCATGAACCCCGAAGGCGTCGGGCGGCTTTTCGTTCCCTCGGCGCGGTCGCCGACGGACCCTTCCCCGAGCATCTACGAGCCGATCGAGAGCCCGGTGGCCAATCTGTTGCACCCGAATCAGGCAAACAATCCCGTCGTGAAAAAGTTCAAAACCGAAGCGGACAAGTACGGCACGCCAAGGATGGTACAACATCATCTGCACCACCTACCGTCTGACCGAGCACTACCACTACTGGACCAAGAACAATCCGATGAACGTGCAGTTAGTGCCGGAGCCGTTCGTCGAAGTTCCGGCCGAACTCGCCGATGAGATGGGGATCCGCGGCGGTGAGGTGCTCAAGGTAACGAGCGCCCGAGCCACTACCAGGCCAAGGCCATGGTGACCAAACGAATTAAGGCCATGTTGATCGACGGAAAAAAGACCTATCAGATCGGCATCCCCATTCACTGGGGCTATCGCGGAATTGCGGAAGATGAGGGCAAGACCGCGTTGACTCTGGCGAATCTGCTCTCGCCGACGGTCATCGATCCGAATGCCTTCACTCCGGAATTCAAGGGCTTCCTCGTGAAAGTCGAGAAGGCGTAGGGGAACAGCCATGAGCCAAGCCACACTACGCATTCAGAAAATCTCGGCACACGCGGGGACCGTTCCCGGCCAGGACACGCAGCGCGAATACACCGTTTGCAAACTCATCGACACCACCACATGCATCGGCTGCAAGGCCTGCGAAGTGGCCTGCATCGAGTGGAACGACCTGCCCTCTCGGCGAAACCGTTTTCGGCAACACCTATCAAACCATGCCGGAGACGCGTTGGAACTACTGGAACCTCATCCTCTTCAACGAGCACGAACGCGAAGACGGCTCGCTGCATGTGGCTCATGCGCAAGAACCAGTGCATGCATTGCGCGGAGCCAGGGTGCCTCGCGGCATGCCCCGCCGACGGCGCCATCGTGCAATACACCAACGGCATCGTCGATTTCCAGCAGGCTAACTGCATCGGCTGCGGCTACTGCATCACCGGATGCCCCTTTGACATTCCGAAACTAAATCCGAAAACGAAGCGGGTGTTCAAGTGCACGCTCTGCACGGACCGCGTCAGCGAAGGGCTCGAGCCCGCCTGCATCAAGTCCTGCCCGACGGGGTGCCTGCACTTCGGCACCAAGGACGACATGAAGGACCTCGCGGAGCGGCGCGCCAAGCAGCTTCGCGAGCATTCCAATTTCCCGAACGCCGGTGTGTACGACCCGCGGGGTGTGGGCGGCACGGGAGTAATCTACGTGCTGCATGACGCCACAAAGCCGGAGCTGTACGGCGGTTTGCCCGCCAATCCGCATATCCCGTGGACGGTAAAGTTGTGGAAAGGACCGCTGAAGTGGCTGGGCAATGCGGCCATGATCGGCGGCTTGATTGGCTTGTTTGTTCACTACCTGCGCTACGGCCCGAAGGCCCGCGAGGAAGAGGATATCAATCCGGGAGGGACAAAATCGTGAGCCATCCTGAACAAATCATTCCTCACGGGCATGTCCTCCGCTACAACCTGCGCGAACGTTTGACGCACTGGGTTGCCGCCGCGGCCTACATCTATCTGCTGGGAACCGGACTGGCCTTCTGGTCGCCCTGGCTCTTCTGGGTTGCGGTCATTCTCGGCGGCGCGCCGGTTTCGAGAATGCTGCACCCCTGGGCCGGGCTGATCTTCTTTGCCGCCGTCTGGAAGATGTACGTAATGTGGGCGCCGCAGATGAAGTCCACTTCGGTGGACAAAGCCTGGTGGAAAGCGGTGAAGTACTACAGCACGAATCAAGACGAAAAAATGCCGCCCGCGGGGCGATACAACGCGGGGCAGAAGTTTCTCTTCTGGGGATTTTTCTGGTCCGCCGCGGCCTTGCTGCTGACAGGAGTCGTGTTGTGGTTCCCCGAGTACATTCCCTGGAATCTCCGCTTCTTGCGCTACATTGCGATCATCATCCACCCTGCTGCCGCCCTGTTCACGATTGGACTCTTCATGATCCATCTCTACATGGGCCTTTTCGCCGAGCGCGGAGCGTTCGGCTCCGTCATCCGCGGCGATGTTTCCATGGCTTTTGCCAAGCGCTACCATCCCGGCTGGTATGACGAGATCGTCGGCGGCTCGTCCGCGCCGCGCAAGTGAGCACGCCGCAAACCGGCATTGCTGAAGATGACGCCAGGATCCGCCGCGCCGGGCGGCTTTCCGCGGCTTACCCCTTTGCCTCGGAGTTCCTCGATTTCTACAAGCATGTTGCCTCCTTCCAGAAGACCCTGCGCGCGAATATTGCGGCTGCGGGAGCGAAACCGGGCGGCGCATCTGCAGCGGGGCTTCGAGGACAGCTCGACCTGACCGTGCTCTTGCCGCACTTCCGCGGTTTTTTGTCGCTGGTCGAGCAAAAGGCCCCCTCTGCGCTCGGCGAATCCGCCCATCAGATGTCATTGCTCTCCTCCGATTCCTGGATCGCAAGCCTGGAAGCGTACTGGGAGCATGCGGGTCGGCACGACCAGCAAGTCGGAGCGTTCGCCCAGTTCCTTCCTCGCGCGTTTCTGCAGCCTAACGCGGAATTCCTGGCGGCCTGGAGCGAGATGCCGCCGCTGATGGGAGCGCTGCGCTTGTGTCCGCTCTGTGGAGCAAGGCCGCTGCTCGGCGTGCTGCGGCCCGAAGGGGATGGCGGAAAACGGTTCCTGTTGTGTTCCTTTTGCTCGCGGGAATGGGAGTTCCGCCGGATCTTGTGCCCTACTTGCGGCGAAGAGACCGAGAACAAATTGCCGGTGTATGTGGCGGAGCAATTTCCCCACATCCGCGTCGAGGCCTGCGATACCTGCATGTTTTATCTGCGAACCATCGACCTCACAAAAGATGGCAACGCCGTGCCCCTCGTGGATGACCTCGCCGCCATCCCTTTGTCCCTTTGGGCGCACGAACACGGCTATTCGCGCCTCCAGCCCAATCTTCTCGGCACTTGAGGCCATCCCGTAGTGGCGGGTCTTTAGACCCGTGCTTTTGCTCTTTTCCTCGCTTTTGTCTTTTCCTTGCGTGATATCTTCAGACCCGTGCTTTTAGTCTTTTCTTTTTGCCGGCAGCGGGAGGAGCCGTGGAGCAATACGTCTTTGTGCGGCTGTACGCGAGTGCGGGCCAGGAAAGTGCCGTAGAGGAGGCACTGCGCGAAGTGACAGGGCCTTCACTGGAGGAAGCCGGCTGCCTGAGTTTCCACATCTTCCGGTCGATGCGCGACCGGCGGCTCTTTTACATTCATTCGCGGTGGGTGGACGAAACGGCATTCCAGGTCCACGCGGGATTGCCGCATACCGTGCGATTCCTCGAACGTGTGGATGCCCTGCTCGATCAGCCCCGCGACGTTACCAGGACGCAGTTGATTGGGTAAGCCCCGTAGTGGCGGGTCTTTAGACCCGTGCTTTTACTCTTCGCTTTTACTCTTCGTTTTTGCTCTTCGTTCTTCTTACTCTTCTTACTCTTCTTATTTTTCTTACGGCGGGTCTTTAGCCCGGTGCTCGTCTCCGAGCCTCTATTCACTCCGTTTTCTGCCCTATCGCCCGCGTCTTCTTCTTATTTTCCTTTTACTGTATATTACCGTTCGGTATGACTACCTACCGCAGAGTCGCGCGTCTCGCCAGGGAAAACTACCTCGGTCGCCAAACCTTTTTCATCACCCTCTGCTGTGACCACCGCCTTCCCTATCTCCGCGTACCAGCCACCGCCCAGTGGGTCCTCGATGTTTTGTTCGAATGCGCGGCCTGCCATTCCTTCCGATTGCACGCCTTTTGTCTGATGCCCGACCACCTTCATCTCCTCGCCGAAGGTGCCGAGTCCCGCTGCGATCTGCTCGAATTCATCCGCCTCTTCAAACAACGCACGGCCTTCGGATTTCGAAAATCTCACCGCAAGCCTCTCTGGGAAATGAGCTACTACGACCACGTCCTTCGGCCTGCTGATTCCATCGAAGACGTAGCGTGCTACATCTGGTGGAATCCCGTCCGCAAAAGGCTGTGCACGCATCCCCGCGAATTCCCTTACTCCGGCTCCCAAACCATGGACTGGATCAAACGCGCCGCCTCAGGCGTCTCCTGGTCCGCCCCATGGAAAACCCCCGAACCAATGTAAAGACTGCTCATTGCACCCAACCGGCCTTAAGACCGGCCACTACACCCGCCTCCCCTACCGGCGCCTCTCGAAACCCGTGGGCATTTGTAGTGGCGGGTCTTTAGACCCGTGCTTTTAGTCTTTTCGTTCTTTTTGTAGTGGCGGGTCTTTAGACCCGTGCTTTTGTTCTTCTTCTTGCGGTGCCTCTCTACACCCGCGCATTTTGTCTTTCCCTTGCGGCTCCTCTTTAGACCCGTGCCTTTGCTATTAACGATGACCACCGCCCGCCACAACTGTTCCTGCCCTGACAATCTCGGTTGCAACAGCAAGAACCAAACGCCTGGCACGGGCCGCCCCACCCGCCCGATATTTTATGTATCGCGCTTGCCTAGCAAGAAAGGTCCCCCGGGACGGGACATTCTTCGTCTCGCGCCCGTCAACACCGTCCATCCCTCCTGTAGCCGTTCCATACAAACTTTTCCCCGCCCCCAGTGAGCTCTACCTCTTTATTTTCTTTCTCTTACCCGCCCATTCGAAAGACGCGCTAACTTGCTCCATATACATACTTTATATTTACTTGACAATGTACATAATATACGGTATCATGAGTCGTGAATTCTCGACTCCACCAACGCAATAGTTGCCCCTGCAATCGGAAATCCCGAGCGGCTCGAGACTTTGAATCGAAGATCCCGACCGGGTCGGAACTTTTAACCTCTTTCCCCTCAACATCCCAATCTTCAAATGCGCATGGCGTTCACCCCGACCAGGTCGGGGCATTCCGGACGCATCTGCGGGACCTCCCAACCTTCCAACGTTTTTCAACCTATCCCCTTTCCTTTCACACTCTTCCGAACTCTTTTGCCCTCCCCAAAATCTCAACTCTTTTGTTTTCACGCAATTCCAAACTCTTTTGCAAAAACACCCGGGGTGGGGGTACCCCCTTCCCTCTAATCGAGGATCAAAATGAAACCACAAACTGCTAATTCCGCCGTTCTATCCGTTCGTTGCAACCATCGCACTCCCGGCGGCCGCCAATGCCGGCTCTCTGCTTCCGACCCGCACTCCGGTCTCTGTCCGCGGCATCGCGCCGAGCAAAACCAGGAGCAAGCGGCCGATCACTACCTCGACCTCATCAGGAATTTCCAATGCTTCCAGACCGCACAGGGCATCAACCACTCCCTCAGCAACCTCTATGCGCTCCTCGCACAGAACCGCATCTCGCCTCGCCGTGCTGCCGTCCTCTCCTATATCAGTAGTTTACTTCTGCGCACCCTCCCGCAAATCGACGCCGACAATGCCGCCGGAATCACCGACCCCACCAAACTCCCCGTCAAGCCCCCCGCTGAACATTCCACCCTCCTCGCCACTGACAAACTTCCCGGCTCAGACTCAGCTCCCGTTCCCGGCACCCTCAACACTTGGAATCCCTCCATCCCAGAGCCCGACCCCAAGAAGAAACCGTCATGACCAACAGCCTCTGCGGTCCTCACAGGTGTTGGCGCTGCGCGGAATGGTTGCAATCGCATGCCGCTTTGCGGCAAGCTACCGGACGCTGTTGAGGAGCTCACCATGCGTCATTCTTTTGCCTGTTTCACGCTCGCGCTATCTCTTTGCTGTGTTTGTGCACGGAGTCAGTCCGCGCCCCAGGCGCCAGCGCCACTCACTGTCATCCGCGCGGGCACACTGATCGACGGAACGAGCGAAGCGCCGCGGAAAAACCAACTTATCTTTGTGCGAGGCAAGCGGATCGAAAAAGTTGCGGATGCTTCGGCGGCCATCCCCGCCGGAGCGAAGGTCATCGATCTTTCGAGCGCCACGGTGCTGCCCGGGCTGATTGATTCGCACACGCATATTTTTCTCTGGGGAGAGGACCCGGCGAAGGGCGGCTACGACGCAAACATCCTGAACGCGGGAATCGCCCTGCGGGCGGCGCGCGCGACTTACGCGGTGCGTCGGGCTCTGGAACAGGGCTTTACGACTCTGCGCGACCTGGAGACCGAAGGCGCTGGGTACGGCGACATCGAAATCAAACAGGCCATAGAGGAAGGAACGATTCCGGGGCCACGAATTTTCGGCGCCACGCGCGCGATTTCGACCACGGGAGGATACAACCTCGAAGGCTACGCGCCGGAACTGGACATGCCCAAGGGCGCGCAGCTCGTCGATGGCCCGGTGGAAGCACGCAAGGCGGCCAGGCAACAACTCGAACACGGCGCGGATTGGATCAAGGTGTATATGACGCACCGCTCGTGGGTGGACAAGCAGGGCAATCTGGTTTCACAGCCGACGCTGACGCTCGAGGAACTGAAGGCCGTTGTGGACGAGACCCACGGCTGGGGAAAGAAAGTCGCGTGCCACGCGTACAACGGAATCGGCATGCAACGCGCGCTGGATGGCGGATGCGATTCGATCGAGCACGGCCTGGAAATAACGGACGCCCAGATCGCGCAGATGCAGCGGCAAGGCACGTGGTATTGCCCGACGCTCTCTCCCTATTACGACGATTGGGCGCCGGCGGGTACTCCAGCCGGAAAGCGCGACCGCGCGCGGGCCGCGGTGCATGAGATTACTTTCCGAAAGGCGATGCAAGCTCATCTGAAAATTGTTTTTGGAACAGACATGGGGGGAATTCCCTGGACGGAACCGATTGCGCAGGAATTCCCGCGCATGGTTTCGCTCGGAATGGCGCCCATGGACGCTATTCAATCCGCAACTTCGCGCGCCGCGGAACTGCTCGACATGAAAGGTGAGATTGGCGTGATCGCTCCGGGCGCGTACGCGGAAGTCATCGCAGTTTCCGGTGACCCGTTGAAGGACATTGGAGAGCTCGAGCACGTCCGGTTTGTGATGCGCGATGGTTCGGTCTTCAAGAACGAGATCGCGAAGTAAGAAGGCGCGGAGGAGCGCGCCATGCTCCCTGCCTCACGCGCACGCGATTGAATGCGCGTGTGGCAGGCTTGGTACCTGCAATCGCAAGTAACGGGACAGCAGAGAGTGCATCAAAAGCTGGGAGCCGCCCTCAAGGGTTGCTGTGGGGTTGAATCACGGGGATCGCCGGGATCTGGGGCGCCACAACGGAGGAATATTTATGGGTGAACAGAATTTCGCGAATCATGCAAAGTTTGTCCCGCCGTTTCATTTTTTCGCCATGCCTATATTCATCGTGAACGTGGGCTGGTCCATCTACCGGTTAAAGGCGCTGGGGCTGACGTTTGAGGGAATTTTTGGCGTGCTGATGGCTGCGGCCCTGGTCGTGCTCTTCTTCAGCGCGCGCCTCTTCGCGCTGAGCGTGCAGGACCGCGTGATACGCCTGGAGGAACGCCTGCGTTACGAGCGACTGCTACCGGCGGACCTGCGGCCTCGAATCGGCGAATTCAGCGTCTCGCAAATCGTTTCCTTGCGATTCGCGAGCGATGCCGAACTGCCGGCGCTAGCGCGAAAAGTTCTGGATGAAAAGCTGGCGGAGCGGAAGACCATCAAGCAACTCATCAAGAATTGGAAGCCCGATTACCTGCGCGCGTAGTTCCGCCGCCGCGTGGAGAAAGTTGCGGGGAGGTGCCGTGGCGCCTCATGGTCTGGAAAAAAAGAACCGCGGCACTCAAGATCTCGCCACGTCTCCGCACAGCGCGGAGAATCTCAACCGGCGGTGGCTGCGGCGGCTGCGCCCTCGATCTCGGCGATCTCTTCGGCGGAGAGCTTCAGCTCCCCGGCGCGCATGACGCCCTCGGCCTGATTGGCATTGCGCGCGCCAACGATGGCCCCCGTGATCGCCGGATGGCGAAGCACCCAGGCAATGGCCACTTCTCCGGGCCCCCGGCTGTGACGTGCGCCCACTTTGCGGAGCCGCTCGACCAGCTCGAGATTTTTCGAGAGGCGAGGCTCGCGGAATTCGGAATTGCGGCTGCGAAAATCGTCGGCGGGCAGAGCGGCGGCGCGCTCCCGGGTCATCGCTCCGGTCAGCAATCCCGAGGCCATGGGGGCGTAACTGATGACGCCGATTCCCTGTTGCAAGGAATACGGCAAGGTCTCGGCTTCTATGGCCCGGCGGATGATGGAATAAGGCGGCTGGAGCGAAGTCGCGGGTGCGATGGCTTGCGCGCGGCGCATCTGGGAGGCGTCAAAATTGGAGACGCCGATCCAGCGGACTTTCCCTGCCTTCTGGAGTTCCGCCATGGTGCGCCAGGCTTCCTCAAGCGAAGGGCCGTTGTCGGGAGGCGGCCAGTGCATTTGATAGAGGTCGATTGTTTCGACTTGCAGGCGGCGCAGACTTTCTTCGCACTCGCGGCGCACGGATTCGGCCGAATGGTTCGGGGTGACCTTCCCGTTTTTGTCCCACGTCAAGGTGCACTTCGTGAAAACGTGCGGCCGGGCGCCTCGCCATTCTTTCAAAGCGCGCGCGACCACTTCCTCCGAATGTCCCGTGCCGTACACCGCCGCGGTATCAATCCAATTCACGCCCATTTCGAACGACTTCAAAATGGCGGCAATCGAATCCGTATCATCCTGGGGGCCCCAGGCAAATTCCCAGCCTGATCCGCCGATGGCCCAGGCGCCGAAGCCCACGGGAGTGATTTTGATGTCTGAATTTCCGAGCTTCCTCGTTTCCATGCAAACCTCTCATGGCGTCGCCGGCCGGCTTGAATTCCCGTGGCGAGCCGCCTCGCTTCTTTTTCCTCCCAATTGGATGAAAGCTGCGAAAAAAAGGTTAGCAGGGACTCGCGCCAAAACAAAAATTCGGGAAGCCGTCTAGTTCGCGACGATGGCCGCATCCAGCGAAATGGATTCGCCATCGGGATTGGTGATGGTGATTTGCTGTGAGCCGGGCGTGAGGCTGGGGGTCACGACAGATAGAGTGTTGGCGTCCTTGAAGGTGACGCTGGCGGTTTTTCCGTTGATTGTGAGCGTGATGGCGCTTTGGAAGCCGCTGCCCCGAATGGTGAGCGAGGTCCCGCCGGCCGCGGAAACTGTGGATGGAGAAATGGTCCCGATTCCCAGCGGAACGGCAGCGAGTTGGATTACGGTCAGCGCGGCGTTTTGCGCTGTGCCGTCGGAGGAAGTGATGGCGAAGAGGCGCTGTCCATTTTCATCCGTGGCGAGGAAGCTGCCATGAAGGCCGTCGGCGTCGGTCATGAATTGCTGTGGAAGAAAAATGCGCAACCGGAGCGCGCCGGAATGGGCGTCGAGAATGTCAATGCCGCCTTTCACTCCCGCGCTTCCCGGGGCGCCGGTGAGAAATGGCTGATAGATCAAGGCGCCCGAAGGATGGAGAGCGACACCGGGCACGCCCACGCGTCCCGGAATTTGGAGCAACTCGGCGGAAATAGGAACCGCGGTGAGCGAAAGGTCTGAAGCACGGATTTCCGTCGCGCCGTTGGCTTGGAGGGCAAACATCGTGCCATCAGCGGAAGCGCCGAGATCCGTAGCGGAAGCACAGCCGGGCGAAATGACGAATTGGTTGGGCGAACTTGCGCTCCAAATCGCGACGGGACCTCCCGGTGCGGAACCGAAGGCAAGAAAAACATGATCGCCCGCGGCGTTCCCCTGAACGAGGGGAGCGCCGGTTAGAGAGGTGACTTCCGGCTGAGGAGCGGGTTGAATCGTTGGAGGGCTAGCCGTCAGGTTCAATTGCGCGAGGCAGGTGGAACACGCGCCAGACGAGCCGCCCTCACCGCTGAGACCAACGAAGACGGTTTGCGTGCTGGTGGCGGCGACGCGCGCGGGGCCGGAGTTGGTGAAGCCGGGCACACCGCCGACGGAAACGGAAGCGCCGGTTCCCTGCACCGGATCGAGGAGGTAAACAGTTTGCGCGCCGAAATCGGCGACGATGAGTTGCGCGCCGCCGGGAGTCATCGCCAGGCCGCGCAAGCCAGCGTTCGGAGGAGGGCCGCCCGGAGGCTCAATCGGCGCAAGAAATATCCTTTGCTGCAAATCAAGAACATCAATGTGATCAATGTTGGTGAGGTAGATGCGCTGGCGATTTTCATCGTAGAGGAGGAATTTGTAGAAACCTGGTTTCGAGAAAGATTGAACGCTCTGCATGAACTGGAATGATTTGGCGGATGTAGTGGAGCCCGCGGGAGCGGAGATGAAAAGGTCAGCTTTGCCGGGAGAGCCGGGAGGCGTTTGCAAGGTAATGCGCTCGAGCGAAAAAGGGTAGCTCGCATCCAGGCCGAGAGACGGCACGATGCCAGTGACGTTCTCCACTTTCTGAACGGTTGCGTTCGCGCCGCCGATTTTTACAGCGATTTTTGTTGGGTCGTTGCCGAAGCCGTAGCCGTAAATCTGCACTGAGTCTCCACCGGAATTTGCGCCGGCGTTTGGAAGAATTTGCAGGATTTGCGGGCCGTAGCTGAAAGCGCCGGGAGCGAGCGTCAGCCAGCCGTTCTGGAAATAGGAGGTGATGTTGACGGGACCGTTCGTGACGCTTGGCGGGGAGTTCGCCTGGATTTGAGTTGAGCCGGAAACGGTGGCGTTCGCTGCCGATTGCGCGCCGAATCTCAGTTGCGCGGAGGGAGTGAAGTTCTGTCCGGCAAGAACAACGGAAGTTCCACCGGCGACCGGGCCTTCCGAAGGTTGCAGGCTAGGCGCGACTGCCAGTGCCGGAGCCGAGAGCGGCAGTGAAGCGGGCGCGGCCGCATCCACGAAGCTGACGCCGCGATTGGAGAGGCCAAAAAGCAGCTGGGTCTCGTCGGCGTCCTCGATTTCCGAGGAAAGGCCTTGTATCGAGGCATCCGGGACTCGGCCGATCAGTTGCGCGGTGTGGCCGTCAAGAACGGTAACGAAGGATGCCCCGAAAGAAGACTCGCTGACGTACAGATGATTTCCGTCGCGCGAGAACATGACGCCGTGGGTGGTTGCGGGAACGTACGCGCCAACTTGCGTGAGAGCAGCATCCAGGAGCAGGAGTTGCGTGTTTCCGCCTGCGGAGAAGACTACGGCGAACCGGCTGCCGTCGGAGTTGGCGGCCGCACCGGCGATCAAGCCCGTGCCGAGTGTAAGCGGACCCGCGATGAGCGCCCCTGCTGCACTGTAGACACCAATTTCGGCGCTGGAGTCGTTGGCGGCAGCAACAACTTTCGAATGATCTCCGGAACGAGCCAGAGCGCCGACGCCTTGCTGGAAGAGCGCCGGAGCAGTGGAAGTCAAGTCCGTCAGCGAATTGGAGGCGGGATCCCAGAGGGCGAGCAAGGCTTCCGAAGAAGCGGGCTGGCGCAGACGAACCATCGATTTTCCATTCGAAAGGGAGAGGACTTCGACCGGACGATTGAAAATCGTGCCCGGCAAGGGAGCAAGCGAGGGCATCAGCCAGCGGTTTTTGACTTGAAGCGAAGCAGCGTCAATGGCGACGATTTCCTCCAAGGAGGTGCCGATCCATACGATTGTTCCATCGGCGGAGAGGTCCGCACTGCTGGCGCCGGGTATGGAAATCTTTGCAACGCGCGTTTGGTCCATCGCAGAGAAAATATCGACGCAATTCATGGCGCGGTTGGCGATGAAAACATGTTTGTTGACGGCATCGTAAGTGATGTGGCGGTGATGCGGCTCCCCGAAAGGGTCATCGGAGGCGGAAGTCGAATCCGTCCCCGCGTAGGTGGTGCGAGGAAGCGCCGAGACCGCGGAGCTTTGTACCGTGAGGGCAAGATTTGCGGAATGAGAGAGCGCGCCGCTGGTTCCCTGCGCGGAGATGGTGAAGTTTCCGGTGGCCGCATTGGAAGAAGCGCCAAAGATAATGGAGGCGCTTGCGCCAGGGGCAATGGTGAAGGGACTTGGAGGATTCGAGGTGACACCAGCGGGGAGCGCGGCCAGAGTTACCTGGACGGCGCCGGAAAAGCCATTTGCCGGAGTAATGGAGAAGCTCACTGGAGAACTTGCCGCGCCATCGGCGACGGAAATTGAATTAGGGGAAACGGAGATGGAAAAGTCCGAAGCAGGCAGGGGTTGAACGGCGGAAGAGCCGCCACCGCAACCGGCACAAAAAGCCAGGAGGAGCAAAAGCGCCGCGAGCGGGACGCCATGGCGTAACCGTCCCATCGAATGACCCCACGAGCATTCCGCGCCGCCGGCCGAGGGCATGGTACCGACGCAGGAAACGGGATTCGGCCGCGCGCGCTTTCAAGAGAAAGCCCGTTGAAGCATTACTCTATTCAAGATACTTGTCAAGTTAAGAAATACATGGAGAGTTGGATACCGAAGAAGTTAAAAACAAAGCGGCGCGGACTGGCAGTCCGCGCCGCGCTCAAAAAATCTTTGAGCTGTTCCTGAGCTTAAATTGTTTTCGTGGCCGGGGCGCCGGCAGGAGCCGAGGAAGTCCGGGCGAAAGCGTTACTCGATTCCTTTTCCGCGCTCTTATCGATTTCGATGGAACCTTTGAAGTAGGCGCCGTCTTCGATCATGATGCGCGCCGTGGTCAGGTCACCATTGACCGAACCATCCTTCTTGATTTCAATGCGGTCTTTCGCGCGAAGATTGCCCTTCACGTTGCCGTACACCACCACCTCGCGGGCGATGATGTCGGCGGTGACTTTTGCTGCGGGCCCGACAGTCAGCTTCCGCTCATCGAGTGTGATCAGTCCTTCGACCGAACCATCGATCAGCAGATCTTCGTTGCCGGAGATCTCGCCTTTTACGTGCAGGCTGGCCCCGAGCCGCGCCGTGGCGCGGTCCGCGGTTGCACCCAATGGACGCATCGCATCTGTACTCATCGCGGTTGTTCCCTCCCAGGTCGCCGGAGCAGACTTCGGCGACTGATTCGTTGGTAAATTTTTGTGCTCCGGTTGCGCTGCTTGCGGTGCATCCGGTTTCTTATTCCCCCACATCGGACCTCCCAAAGGGACAGCTCCACCCCACGCAGGTTTCCGGCCGGGGTACAGCAAACTCTATTCCCCTGAAGGGTGCGCGGCAAACAAAGTGTGAATGCGCTGTTCCAGACAGTAACTAGACTTCGGGACAGGGCGTGCCAGGACTGGGTAGGCGAACCGCAAGAAGTTTGCTGGAATTGGAAAGAAATGTAAAGCGAAGCATCGGGCGAGGGCGGGATTAAGAAGCCGGCTTGTCCGGAACCGGCTGGGTGGCCATGAAATCATCGCGGAAGCGTTGAGCGTAGGAATCGAGCAACTGCTGAATTCGTTCGGGACGTTGGGACTTCAGAATGAAGCCGACGTGGTGATATTTCGCGACGCGATAAATGATTTCAGGGTCGGTATAGGCGGAGGTATCGGGGTGTTCCTGGCGGGCAAGAGATAGAATGACCCCGGCATAATCGCGGCGCACGGCGGGAAGCCGGTAAGGGTGCTTCCCTGCTCCGACTTCGAGGTGCGCCCATTCACGCCAGGGGTTGACGCCGGTTGCGGCCTCGATGGCGTCCGCGATATAGGCGCCGCCGACGCGCGCGGCAACTTCAATGAAATAAAATTTGCCGCCGGCGTGCGATTTCAGGAATTCGGCATGGGTGACGCCGCGAACGAATCCAAGCCCCTCGAGCAGATTGCGGTTGAGTTGGTGGAGCGTCCCGGTGTCTTCCGCACTCCTCGGAAGCGTGCGCGTGGTGAAAACACCGCCGTGATGGGAGGTATCGAGCGGCGGCGTGCCATAGGCGTGAGCTTCCGCGAAGACTACCTCGCGCTCGGAGGCCACGCTATCAACGTGGTAGACAGAACCCGGAATAAATTGCTCGAGCAAATAGAAGGATTGCCGATCGCCAAGCCGGTCGAGCCACGGCCAGAGCTCCTCCGGAGATTCGATTTTCTTCATGCCAACGCCGGAGGCTTGCGAACGCGGTTTGAGCAGCCAGGGGCCCGGCACGCGCGACATGAATTCGCGAAGATGGTCGTAATTGAGAACGTGGACGAATTCCGGAACAAGGATGCCCGCTTCCCGGGCCCGAGCGCGCATCGCCAGCTTGTCTCGAAAATAACGGACGGTCGTGGTTCCCATGCCAGGAATGCGCAGATGCTCGCGCAAAGCAGAGACATTTTCCATGTCGAATTCGTCGAGGGCGACGATGCGGTCGATTTGGCGGGAGCGCGCGAAGTAGCTCACGGAATAGATCAGGCCTTGCAATGGAAGCTCTTCCGGCATGGTGAAGACATCGTCGAGGCAATCGAACGGCCAGTCGGCGTGACGGAGTTTTTCGACGGTCAAGAGGAGTACGCGGCAGCCGATCGCTTTGCAGGTACGGATGAACTCCTGTCCTTTTTCATAGGAACTTACGCAAAGGATGGTGAGAGGCCGATCCTGGTGCATTCCATGCCCCCTGCCAGCTTTTCGCCGCGGATGACAGCCAGATGGCCGATCGCCATTGAGGCGAGCGCGGATTATACAGCGGCCTAGCGCGCGGGATACAAAAATTGCAGGAAAGGCCCCACGCGCCGGGCCCAGGCGGCTTCGTTGTGCTCAGCCCCTTCGATGCGCTCGTAGTGCAAGTCGCTTTCGAACCGCCAGCCTTTTTCGAGGAGCACGTCGCGGAATTTCTCGACGTCGTGGACGATGCGCGGGCCTTCGCGCGTGCCGATGTCCAGCCAGATGCGCGGGCGCGGCTCGACCGTGGCAGCCTGAGCAAAGCGATGAATGACCAGTTGGTTCCACCAGACCGAGGGCGACAGGGCGGCGATTTTCCCAAACACATTCGAATGCTTGAGACCCAGGTAGAGAGAAACCAAGCCGCCGAGCGACGAGCCGCCGATGCCGGTGCTTTGAGAACCGGAAAGCGTGCGGTACTCGCGGTCTATGAAGGGCTTTACTTCTTCCAGCAGGAATTTAGCGTAGCGGTCGGCGCGGCCGCCGCCGAGTTTCGGCACGCGCGTCGGAGTGTATTCACGGACGCGCGCCGTAGTGTTGTACATGCCGACGATGATGAGCGGCTCGACGGCGCCAGCCTGAATGCAATGATCCGCGGTCTGTCCGACGTGCCAGTCCTGTCCGGGAATGAAGGAGGTTGCGCCATCGAAAAGATTCTGGCCGTCGTGGAGATAAAGGACGGGAAAATGACGCCCCGGCTGGGCGTGATAGCCGGGCGGCGTATAAACAATGAGGTCGCGCTGGTTACGGAGGAAGCGCGAGCGAAACTGTTCGTGCTTTCGGAGCTGTCCGGAGGTCACGGCGCGGTGTTCACCCAGAAATCTTGGAGCCCGGCCGGCGCGCCTGCTGCCGCACGAGGACGAGCGCTGCAGCTTGTGACGTATGTCCTGAATGAGGAACGCATTTCCATAGCTACCATTCTAAGGAATTTTGCTTCGCATTCCACGATGTGATTCGCTTGAAGTTCGGGGGACGACCGGAGCGGGCGGCGCCGACTTCCATTGGGAATGGCAGAGGCAAAGAATGCGGTGAAATAACGGAGACCTCGTCCCAAATTCTCGCGGCAGAATCTAGCAGGCTAGCCGCTCAGGGCTTTAGAAGCGGCTGGGCGTAGCGAATTGGGACACCAAAATTTGAACCGCCAAAGCCTCGAACAACGGCGAAGGTCACCCCGATCACCTCTCCGTCGCGATTGAGGAGCGGCCCGCCGGAACCGCCGGAAGTTGTCTGAGCGTCGTAGACGATTTTGTCGGCGAGGACGTCGCCGATGTGGCCCTGGGTTACGAGAGGCCGGACGAGTTTGCGGCGCATGAGTTCGTTGACGACCTTGTCCGGATCGCCGCCCGTGGATTTGGCGATTTCGTTCGCTGTCTCTTCCCCAGCGCGCGCGAGAATCGCGCTGAGGCCGGTGGCGTAGCCGAGTGAGATGAGCGGCTGCCCGCTGATGGCGGCCTCCCTTCGGGCATCGAGCTTGAGAATGGGCCGCTTGAGGCCGGAAAGATCGCCCTTGAGCACGGCGAGATCCGCTTCGCCGGAGATTTGAGAAATACTGACGGGCACACCGGCGGCGGCTTCCGGAAAGTAAGCTTCCATCTCCGCAATGGCAGGGTTCAGCCCCTGCGCGAGGACCGAGTTGAGCTCGTCGTTCTTCCACCAGGGCTGGGCTACGTGGTGATTGGTAAGGATTCGACCGTCGCCGGCGATGAAACCCGTGCCGAAGAAATCCGCCCGGACTTCGGGCGCGCGGCCTTCAAGAGTGTAGACGGGATTGCCTTCGCTGTCCTTGAGCGGCTCGCCATCGGGATTGATTCCACCGTAACGCAGCGGGCGGAGTGAAGCGCGGTCAACGAAGGAGACGGAGACGTGCAGAAGGCAAACGCTTGGGGCATAGGCGCGGATCACTTCCTCGGCGGTTTGCGATTCCGCTTCCATGCGCTGCAGGCGGCTGGTGGTGTCGTCCAGTTGCTTGCGTAGAGTGGAGACTTCTCCGTTCTCCGCGGCGGAGAGCTTCTGGCGCAATTCCGCCGATTGCTGCTGAAGCTGCTGCTTTTGCTGGAGAATATCGTCTTGCTGGAGATTCGCGCGCGCGTTGCGGGCCTCGGCGAGCAATTGTTCCTGGCGGTGGGCGCCGCGCTCGAGTTGGGAAATCACGGAATAGGCGCGGCGAGATTCCTTGTCGGCGCGGCGGGAATAAAGAAGAAAAATTCCAGCGATGAGCAACGCGACGGCGAAGAGCGCGGACACGCCGATCTTCAGGGCGCGTTCCAGGGAAAAGGCGTCGCGCGTCATTTTTTCGGTGACGGCGAGGGCCTGGAACGCGGTCTGCGCCATTTCGCGGCCCTCGTCGGCAATGCGCGCCTTTTCGCGGGATTCATCGAGGGAGTGCTTGTCGCGCAATTGGACGCGCACGCGGGCCAGTAGTTCGGCCGGTTCCCAGGGAGGCGAGAGGACGTCATCGGCGCCAAGGTCCAGGCCGCGCGCGCGTTCCGGGCCGCCGCCGCGTGTTAAGAGGAGCACGCGTGTGGCGGCCGTGGCGGCATTGCCTTTTACTTCAGCGAGGGCATTGCAACATTGAATATCGGAGAGGTCAGCGGAAAGAAGCAGAAGATCGACGCCGGTCTCCTGCACGATCTTGAAGCCTTCATCCTGAGAAGCGGAAACCGAGACGCCGTAACCGGCGGCCTGCAAGAGATCAGCGAGCAGCCGCCGGGAATTTTCGTCCTGATCCACGATCAGAATGCTGTCGCGCTTAAAAGACAAATCCTGGCCCTTTCCGATTCTCGCCGCCGGCGCTTAGCTCCACGGAAGTGGCAAATTTTCCGAAAGAGGGCTCCCCGGCGAAATTTCATTATAGTGGCGGGATTTTGAATGTGCCAGCGGGGGGCCGGCGTGGGCTGGCCGGAACCGGAGGCGGGGAAAACGTCAATTCAGGGAAGGCAGAAGCAGCCTGGATTCCGGGCGTTTCGCGCCGTACTCATTTGGGTTGTGATCCAAGCCGGGGAGTTTAGTATTTCCGGAGGACACCGATAACGCGGCCCTGAATTTTCAGGTCGCCGGCGGGAACAAAGATGGGATCCATCTCGGAATTCGCGGGCTGGAGACGAATCTTGCCTGGGCCCTCGCGGTAGAATCGCTTGAGAGTGGCTTCTTCCCCACCGATCAGGGCCACGACGATGTCACCGGCGTTAGCCACCTGGGTCTGCTCGCAGACGACGAAATCGCCATCCAGGATGTGGTCCTCGATCATGGAGCTGCCCTTGACCTGCAGGACAAAGGAATTGCCGCCGCGCGCAAAGTCTCCGAGCGAAAGCGTCTCCCGCTCTTCCACGGCTTCGAGTGGGCGGCCGGCGGCGATCCTGCCGACAAGTGGAAGTTCCTGAATCTTGCGCTCGATGACCTGTTCCTTGACGGACTTGGGCAACTGCACGATTTCGATGGAGCGGCTCTGGTTGTAGCCGCGGCGGATGAAGCCCTTCTTCTCGAGCGTGGTGATGTGCTTATGCACGGTGGCTAGCGAAGTGAGTTTCAGGCCCTTGCCGATCTCTTCAAAACTCGGCGCATAGCCGTGTTTGGTTTCGAACGCCACCAGATAATCGAGAACTTCTTTTTGCCGTTTGGTGAGGGCCATCGCCGCGCCTCCGCAGGAAAGATTTCCACAGAAACTTTAGGCGAAAAGAAAGCGAACGTCAAGCGGCATTTCGTTTCGTTTTTCTTCGGGCTTCCCTGCGGGCTCCCGTCCTCGATACGTCCGCAATGAATACACGGAGATCCCTTGTTCCACTTGCTCTTCTTGCGGACGGATTCCCGGCGGACTCTCTCGACGCCGCTCTACAGCTAATGTGGTATCCTGTGTCTGTCGGCTCTTGGCGGTCTGCCTCAGAAGCCATCCTTTCACCGCGCCGCCTCATCCTTCGATTGAGCCGCGCTCCTCTGCGTGAAAAAGAGGAGTCCATCAGAGAGTGGAGGTCTGGCACCGGAATGTCTACACTCACGGAAGTTCCCCCAGTAAAGCACAAAAAGGAAGTGATTGAACGGGCGGTGATTCGCTTCGCCGGCGATTCTGGCGACGGCATGCAGATTACGGGCAGTCAGTTCACGAACACGGTCGCGCTATACGGCAACGATATAGCGACGTTTCCAGATTACCCGGCGGAGATTCGCGCTCCCGCGGGAACCATCCCCGGCGTGAGCGGCTTTCAGCTACATTTCTCCTCGAGCGAAGTCTACACGCCGGGTGATGCGATCGACGCGCTGATTGCCATGAACCCGGCCGCGCTCAAGGTGAACCTGGCGGATCTCAAGGCCAACGGAATCCTCATCGTCAATTCGGACAGCTTCAAGGAAACGGATCTTCGCAAGGCGCAGTTGACGAGCAATCCTCTCGAAGACCACTCGCTCGACAAGTTCCGCGTTTTCTCCGTGGAACTCCAGCGGCTCACCCGCGCGTCTCTCCAGCATCTCGGCCTGGACGCCAAGGCCATGGATCGCTGCAAGAACTTTTTCGCTCTGGGGATGTGCTACTGGCTCTACAACCGCTCGATGGAACCGACGGTCCGCTGGATCGAACAAAAGTTCAAGAACAAGCCGCTGCTCATGGAAGCAAATCAGCTGGCTCTCAAGGGCGGCTACAGCTACTGCGAAGCCACGGAAGCGTTCCAGACCAACTACGAGATTCCGCCGGCGCAGCTGACTCCTGGCTTGTATCGGAACGTCAGCGGCAATCAGGCGTTGGCTCTTGGGTTCGTCACCGCTTCGCAGAAGTCGGGCCTGAGTCTTTTCCTGGGCAGCTATCCCATCACCCCGGCCTCCGACATTCTCCATGAGCTCTCACAGTACAAGAACTTCGGTGTGATCACGTTTCAGGCGGAAGATGAGATTGCGGCGATCACCTCGTCCATCGGCGCTTCCTATTCCGGCGCCTTGGCGATCACAACGACCTCCGGCCCAGGCATGGCGCTCAAAACCGAAGCGCTCGGCCTGGCCGTCATGACTGAACTTCCGTTGGTCATCTGCGACATTCAGCGCGGTGGCCCGTCGACTGGCCTCCCGACGAAGACCGAGCAGGCGGATCTCCTCCAGGCGCTTTTCGGCCGCAATTCCGAGGCGCCAATTCCCGTTCTCGCCGCTTCCTCGCCGGGTGACTGCTTCTGGGTCGCACTGGAAGCTTCACGCATCGCACTGAAGTATATGGTGCCGGTGATTGTTCTCTCCGACGGCTATCTGGCGAATGGCGCGGAACCGTGGCGCATCCCCAAGACGGAAGATATTCCACCCATCCCTATCAGTTTCGCGACGGATCCGAATGGCTTCCTGCCTTACAAACGCGACCCGCAGACGCTTGCACGCCCCTGGGCGCTTCCGGGCACTCCGGGCCTCGAGCACCGCATCGGCGGCCTCGAAAAGCAGGATGGCACCGGAAACGTCAACTACGAGCCGCTCAACCACGAAAACATGGTGCGCATCCGTGCTGCCAAGGTTGCGGCGATCGCCCAGGATATTCCGAACGTGCTGCCGGAGGGTGATCCCGAAGGCGATCTGCTCGTCGTTTCCTGGGGCTCAACGGCCGGCTCGATTACCGCCGCCGTCAAGGCCGAACGCGCGAAGGGACGCAAGATGGGCCATCTGCATCTGCGCTATCTGAATCCACTGCCTTCGAATCTCGGCGAAGTTCTTAAACGCTACAGGAAAGTGCTGGTGCCGGAACTGAACATGGGCCAGCTCTTATGGGTCCTGCGCGCGAAGTATCTCGTCGACGCCATCGGCCTCAACAAAATCCAGGGCCGCCCCTTCAAGCAAGCCGAACTCGAACAGAAGTTCGATGAAGTTCTGGGTCTTCAGGAGAACATCCAATGAGCACCGCGACTATTCCGCCACCACTCACAAAAAAAGATTTCCAGACCGACCAGGAAGTCCGTTGGTGCCCGGGCTGCGGCGACTATGCGATTCTCTCCGCCGTGCAATCCGTTTTCCCCGAGCTGGGGATCAAGCGTGAAAATTTCGTCGTGGTCTCCGGCATCGGCTGTTCCAGCCGCTTTCCTTATTACATGAACACCTATGGATTCCATTCCATCCACGGGCGCGCCCCCGCTGTCGCTACTGGCATCAAAATCGCCCGCCCGGAACTGGAAGTCTGGATCGCCACCGGGGACGGTGACGCGCTGGCCATCGGCGGCAACCACACGATTCACATGCTTCGCCGCAACGTCGGTATCAAAGTTCTGCTCTTCAACAACCGGATTTACGGCTTGACGAAGGGCCAATACTCGCCGACCTCCGAATTTCACAAGGTGACAAAGTCCACGCCCTACGGCTCACCCGACCGGCCGTTCAATCCCGTATCGCTGGCCATCGGCGCTGAATCCACCTTTGTGGCGCGCTCTGTGGACGTCTTCCAGGCGCACCTGAAAGATACCCTCAGGCATGCCGCGGCACACAAGGGCTCCGCCTTCGTGGAAATCCTTCAGAACTGCAACATCTTCAATGATGGCGCATGGTTTTCGCTGACCGATAAAGATGCGCGTAGCGAGCACATCCTCCAGTTGGAACACGGCAAGCCGTTGGTCTTCGGCAAAAACCGCGACAAAGGCATCCGCCGGAAATCCGACGGCGATATCGAAGTCGTCCATCTTGGCAACGGCATTACCGAGGCCGACCTCATCGTTCACGACGCCCATCACCCGCGGCCATCCTACGCCTTCCTCCTGTCCCACATGGAGCACCGGCCGGACTTCCCCACTCCCATCGGCGTTTTCCGCGCCTGGGACGACCTGCCGCGCTACGAGGATGTCATGAAGGAGCAAATCGACGAAGTCATCGCCAAACGCGGCCCCGGAGATCTCGGCAAACTCCTCAGCGCCGGCGATACCTGGGAAGTGAAGTAGGTCCGCTCTCTGCAACAAAGTTAAGCCTGAAAACAGGCGCCCCAGGCTCTGCCTCCGGCGTCTGTTTTCATTTTTTTCCTCCCCTCTCAGGGCTCGGAATTGCCCGATCTCCACCGGAATTCATTTGTGAAACCTCTGGAGTTTTGCTACATCCAATAGAGGTTTGATACGGAGCGCCCCGCATGGACGACCCTACTACCCTCGGAGCTTTTGCCTTATTGGGTGATGCGGACCCGGTACCGCAGAGCCTTTTCCTCTCCCACCCGGAGCAGGCCAAGACCCTCATGCTCCTGTACGAGGTAAGCCGCGAGCTGACCTCCATTCTCAATCGCGAAGAGCTCCTCCGCCGCGTCGCCGAGCGCGTCAAGAAGCTGGTCAACTACCACGTCTTCAGCGTCATGCTCTGGAATGAGCAAGCACAGCTTTTGGAGAGCGTCTTTGCCATGCGCTATGAAGATTCCATTCCCGCACGCCTCCGCCTCCCTCTTTATCAGGGCCTGACCGGGACGGCGGCCGGCGAGCGCCGCGTCCTGCGCGTGAACGACGTCACCGAGGATCCCCGTTATATCCGCTGCGAAACCGGGGTGGAAGCGCGTTCGGAACTCGTTGTACCGCTGCTCTTGCAAGACCGCTTGGTCGCCGTCATCGATCTGGAGAGCGCCGATCCCCACTCGTTCACGGCCGAACATGAACGAATGCTCACCACGCTGGGTTCGTACATCGCCATTGCGCTTGAAAATGCCCGGCTCTTCGAAGAATCGCGCGAGAGCGAGAGGCGATTGCGGAGCGAACTCGATACGGCGAGAGAAATCCAGCGCCAATTACTTCCCACCGGCGCGCGCGAAGTGCCGGGGCTCGATCTCGCCGCCGCTTACGTTCCCGCGCGCGAACTGGGCGGCGATTTTTATGATTTTCTTCCCTATGGCGAGGGCCGCCTGGCCCTGGCCTTGGGCGATGTATCCGGCAAGGGCACAGCTGCCGCGCTCTACGCTTCGCTGGCCATCGGCACGGTTCGCGAGATCGTCGTCGACCGCAACTGCGAACCGGCTTGCATGCTGGGGCTGCTCAATCAGCGGCTGCATGGGGTGCGGCTCGATTCAAGGTTCATCGCCATGGCGTTCGCGGTTTACGATGCGCCGACTCGGCGGCTCACACTTTCCAACGCCGGCGGACCCTATCCCCTCGTCGTGCGCAACGGCCGGGTGGAGGTCATCCGCCTGGAAGGCGTGCCCCTCGGGCTGCTCCTGAATCGCAATATGATGAAACCGGTGTCGACTTGCAGCCCGGTGACGTGGTCCTCTTCGCGTCCGACGGTATTCTTGAATCGGAAAATGCCGCCCAGGAAGAGTTCGGTTCGGAGCGTTTGACTACGCTACTCTCGAGACTCGCTCCGGAGGATTCCGCCGAACGATCGCCGAAAAAATACTTCAGGCCACGGACGGCCATAGCGGCGCGGGCGTAGCTCCGCACGACGATCGCACGCTGGTAGTCCTCCGAGTGACGGAAGAGACGGCCGCCGACTATACCAAACTTCCCATCATCTATTGAGACACAGCGCCGGATCTCTCGAAATGGCTGGGAAGACCCGATCCATCCAGACTAGGCCGGGGCACCGCTTGCGAACCCCTAACGCTTTTTATCAAAAAATACGCTATTATTTGTCACGCTTATAGGAGGGGCGGGACGTGCATCAGCTCTCCCCGGCCGCGCCGTTCCGCAACGCCGCGCCTTACGTCCCACTATCTTCGAGCGCGCCGTCCTGATCTTCGTCCGCCGCTTGGTAGGACCGGTCCTGCTCTTCCTGCTCTTCGTGCTGGCCTGTGTCTCACCTACAAGCGCCTCGAACATCTGCGCTTCACCGATGCCCTGTTCTGGGTCGCGCATCCGTATGCCATAGGATATTCGCAGGTGCGGACGGCGACGAAATGGCTCTTCTCTGTTCGTGTCGATCGGGATTTTTGCCTTTGAAATCTGGTTCGCGGAGCGAATCCTGCTGACGTTTATCGGCCATCAGGGCCGGGAGGTCTGGAAATCCATGCTCAACGAAATGAACCTCGAGCGCGTTCGCGATCACTTCATCATCTGCGGATACGGCCAGGTAGGCCGCACGGTCATCGAACAGCTCAACGCCGCGAAGATTCCCTATGTCCTGATCGAAACCAATGAAGGCCTTTACCGCCAATTGTTGCAGGAAGGCGTCCTCGTCATCCACGGAGACGCCAAGCGCCACAGCGTGCTGGAAGAAGCCGGAATCGCACGCGCTCGGGGCATTTGCGTGGTCATCGACAACGACGCGGACAATCTGTACATCACGGTCACCGCGAAATCTCTGAATCCCAATCTGAAGACCATCACTCGCGCCGGCCAGGAACGTTATGCCCAGGCCATGCGGACTTCCGGAGCGGACGAAGTGATCATCCCGGAATTCGAAGGCGGGAAGCTCGCGGGGCAGCTCATCCAGAAGTATGCAGCGCCCCAAGATAACGGGCTCTATCTTGATGCGCCGGTGTCAGTGCGGCGCCGCTCGCTCCGGTGGACGCCACGCTCGCCTGTAACAGTCCCGGATTCTTCAAGAGCGGCAGCCATTTCTCCCGCACAGCGGTGAATTCCGGCCAGCTTTTCTTGGAAACGGGGTCGGAGGGAGGCAATCCGAGTTTCTCGAAATTTTTGTACTGGCCCTTTTGCAGGATGCGGAAATCCAGGTGCGGCCCCGTGGATAGGCCCGTGCTGCCCACCAGGCCGATGGTCTTGCCGATTTCGACGTGTTCGCCCGTGCGCACAAACATGCGCGACAAATGAAGATACATCGTCTCGTAGCCGTTCGCATGCGCCACTTGCACCAGGTTCCCTTCGCCGCCCTTGCGCCCCGCGAAAACCACCCGGCCGCTGCCGATCGTTTGCACCGGCGTGCCCACCGGCGCGCCATAGTCCGTCCCCATGTGCGGACGATACGTTTTCAGGATCGGATGGAAACGCGCCCGGCTGAAATGCGAGGTAACCGGCGCGCCGAATTTCAAAGGCGAACGAAGAAACGCCTTCTGCAGTGACTTTCCATCCGCGGTGTAATATCCCGGCTGCCCCGCGGGATCGCGAAAGAGCAGCGCCTGATACTTCCTACCCGCATTTTCGTATTCCGCGGCAAGAATTTTTCCGTAGCCCGCGGTTTGTCCATTCGAATATTTCTTTTTCTCGAGGATGATGCGAAACGTATCGCCCTTGCGGGGATCGGTATAAAAATCCAGGTCGTAGCCGAAAATCTGCGCAAGCCGCATGGCCAGCTCCGCGGATTCGCCGGCGTCTTCCACTGCGTTGAACAGCGAATCGTCAACGCGTCCGGTCACCGCCGCGATCTCCGTTTTCGAAGGGATCTCCTTGACCTGCGCCGTGAACCCACGGTCCTCCGGGACGATCTTCAGCATGCGGTCCGGATCGATCTTATAATCGATCTCCCGCAGCGTGCCTTCCACGGTGCGCCCCACGGTGATCGTATTGCCCGCGCGCACTTGCCGCAAATTGAAGGCGTGCTGCGCCGCCGCCGACGCGTTCGACGCCTCTTCCGGGCTCAGCCCGAACTTCTGCAGGGCCGCGACGAAATTTTCTCCGGCGGGAACTCTTTTCTCCGTTGGAAGGATCACCTGCTCGCGGATGCGCTCGGCTTCCACCTTGGCAAGTCTGACTTGGCGATCGAATTCCCCGGCGGTCGAGAGCCGCTGCTGAAAGACGTAGCTTAGAGTCGCAGCTCCAGCAGCGCACACGAACAGCACCAAGAACACAAAACGACGATTCACGTTCCCCCCATAGTCACTCACTGCGACCTGCAAAAGATGCTCACAACCCGCTGGGCCGGGTCGCTTTCGCTGCCTTGGCAGGTTACCGCACCACTCTCTTGTGGCTCAACTTATGTTTTGCGTCAAACGAGATTCAGAGCGCCTGCGCTCAACTGTCCAACTGGTGGATTTTGCTAAATTGCCGCCATTGGCGGCGGAGAGATGCGCGAAACCACTCACATGCCATGACTCGCGCGCCTCTAAGCTCTTTCCCTTCTGCGGAAACCCCGGCTTCCGAACTGGCACGGTGCTTGCCTTCTTCAAGAACGGAGGTTCCCATGCCAACCGTCCAAGGCCATGTCCAAGTAAAGCTTGAATTGCCCGCCTTTGCGACCTGTGCCGAATGTCACTGCACCTATCGTCCACGAAGCGAGGACCAGGCTTGCATGAACTTGTGTGCTAAGTGCTTCGAGCATGCGAAGTATCCCGGCGAGCCGGTGATCAGCATTCACGTGAAACCCCGCCCCTTCCGGCCCGAGACGGATGTGCGGCGCTAACCCGGATTTCTCGCGATTACAGCCCACACTCTCAAAGAGCGCTGTCATGCTGAAGCGAACCAATGAGGTTCGCCGATCGAAGGTTCCGGCCTTGCCGGAAAGGAACTCAACTTACGCGATCTCCCAGAAGTAGCCGTCGAGATTTTTCGCTCTTCCTCACCAGATGGCTCAGAAAAACCGAAATGCGGTTCTTGTCATTCCCGGCGCGGCGTTCTCATTAGGGATCCGGGCTAATGAGTAAGCGCCGAAGGAGTCCGCCCTCGGCGCCAAAAATCAAAATGCAAGATGTGAGTTGCTTCAGTTGCCGGAATTGAAGGTGGCCTGGGGAGCGGCGTTAGCGAAGTAGTTCTGTTCGCGAAGCTTGCGGTAGATGCGCCCTGCCACTTCGGCGGCCATCGGTCCCTTCACTCGGCGCGTGTTCCCCCGCAACAGAACGGCAAGCGCGATTCTCGGATGCGCTTCATCGGCATAGGTCAAGAACCAGCCGATTTTCGACGGTGTAGTGTGGTCATCGCACGTCCCGGTTTTCCCAAGCGGCATCTCGTCGCCGCCATGGTCGAAGCTGGAACGACCGGTGCCATACAAAACCGCAGCGAGCATGCCTTCCCGGATCTCCGGAAGGATCTGAGCAATATTCAGCTCACGCTTCACGCGCGGCGTGAAATTCCGGACTTCTTCAGGGCTGTGCGGGTATTGCAAATAATAAAGAGTCCCGCCATTCGCGAACGCCGCGGAGAGGGCCGCGAGTTGCAGCGGAGTCACCTGAATCCCTTCGCCAAAGCTGGACATCCGCGCGACACCGCCATAGGCTGGCGGCGACATCGGGAAGGAGCCGGGGTGCTCGTCGGGCAGGTTGTAGCCCGCAAGTTCGCCCAGGCCGAGAAGGCGGCCGTACTTGGAAACGGTTTCGAAACCCATGCGCGAGCCAAGCTGCTCGAAAAATTCGTTGTTCGAGTGGGCCATCGCTTCGGTCAGATTCATGTACTTGCGGCGCCCGACGCGAAGCATGGTGTCGCGCGTGATCACGTTTTCTTCCAGGGCGGCGAGCGCGATGGTCGGCTTGATCGTCGAGCAAGGAATGTAGCCTTCACCGAACGCGATTTTCTGATTCACTACCGTAAGGATGCGCCCGGTATTCGGGTCCACCGCGACGACGGCGCCGTTGTAGCGTCCCAGAGCGGAAACAGCCGCCGCACGAACGATGGGATCATCGTAGGTGCTGTCATCGGCGCTGGCAGAATCGGCGAAAGTCGGAACCCCCCGATAGCGCGAAGCCGCCCGGCGCGTGCGCGAGGCCGGCTTTCCCGCGGCCGGCGCAGCCGGCAGAGGGAATGCACAAAATGTCGAAAGCAATATCGCGAGAGTCGCTCTTCCCAATTCCTTCACTATCCGCACCTCAGGTCTTAGCCCGCCCCACTCGAATTGCTTGGGCCAGTGTTTTACCTCACGCTGTCCTTGCGGTCAACTGTGATTCGCTTTCCGCGCCGCTCATGGCGTGCCATGACGGAGTGGCGCAGGTGCGCTCGGCCATATCATTGCATCCGATCAGCCAAATGAAAGCGTGCTGATTAGATGCAACTTAGCGGCGCGATGCCTTATCGCCGCTGTTCCCAAGAGAAACACCGGCTCTCAGGATGAAACACATTTTACTGGGCGGAAGCGTACCTCGGCAATAGCCATCCGGCTCCAGTACGCGGCTATGTGCTTTGTTTTGAACGGCTGACCGTCAGGACAGGGGCCTGAACTTGCGGCCACCCAGGATTGCGGTTCGGGCATGGAAGTGCAATTCCCCTGTCGCGTCACGAAACGGCTGGGTGCCGCTCAGGTCGTGCAGGCGATCCTCTTCCAGGAGGCGGCGCACCTCCGCAGCATCGGCGGGCGGGGCCTTCGTCGTCGCCAGCCAGCGCTCGACTTCCGGGCAGAGATCGTCAAAGGTCAAGACGCGATCAGTCTCTAATCCCGCGCCACGGAACAAATGCAGGAACTCGCTGATCGGCAGCGTTCGAACGTGCGAGGGATCGCGAAGGACCTCCCAGCGGTCTTGATAAGCCGCCCGCTCGGGATGTTCGCTCGCATAGATATCTTCGATGAGCACGGTGCCGCCGGAACGACAAACTCGTGCCATTTCGCCGACCACTTTCGCGGGGCTCTGCACGTGATGAAGCGCGAGGCGGCACACCACCACATCGAACTCGCCGCTTTCGAACGGCAGATTTTGCGCATCGCCGGTGCGAAACGAAATATTAGTGATGCCGCGCTGCCTCGTGCGCTCTTCGGCGATCGCCAGCATCGCCGCCGTCAGATCCAGGCCGACGACTTCCCGCGCAGCTCGCGCAAAAGCTTCCGCGATATAGCCCGGCCCGGTGGCGATGTCGAGCACACGCTCGTTCCCGGCAAGGCACGCCGCCGCCACCAGGCGGCTGATCCGCTCCTCATTCGTGATCCACGGATTTGCGGCAAACGTTTCTGCTTGCGTGGTGAACGATTCGCGGATGATTTCGTTGTGACTCGACACGGTTTCCCCTCAGGATCTGCCAACTGGCAGTTTAGCAGCGGCCCGCGCGGGAAGGAACATCTCTGGCGCCCAGCGCCAAGGAAGGTGTCATGCGCGATCCGAAAAATGGGCCCTTCCGCGTTATCACGGAAGGGCCCATTCTCGCGGCTGGATTCTTACCGTAACCGTTAGCGCGCCGGGCGAGCCTTCGCAGCGTCGGCGCCCACGGCTGCGGCAGCCGTTTTCATGGGCGGCTTATCCGCTTGCCCGGAAGCCGCGTGGCCGTTCGCACCGGGGGCCGCGCTCGAATTGCCGGGCACCGGGATTTCGAGCTTCTTCCGCAACACGTTTTCCAGCTTGTCTCGAAGGTCCTTGTTCTCCTTCAGGAAGATGCGCGCGTTTTCGCGGCCCTGGCCCATGCGCTCACCGCCGAAGCTGATCCACGTGCCGCTCTTTTCGAGCACGCCCTTCTCGACGCCGAGATCAATCAGGTCGCCTTCGCGCGAGATGCCTTCGCCGTAAACGATATCGAATTCCGCTTCCCGGAAGGGCGCGGCCACCTTGTTCTTCACCACTTTCGCGCGCGTGCGCGAGCCGACCACTTTGTCGCCTTCCTTGATCGCCTGAATGCGCCGGATGTCCACGCGCATGGAAGCGTAAAACTTCAGCGCGCGTCCACCGGTGGTGGTTTCCGGATTGCCAAACATCACGCCAATCTTTTCGCGAATCTGGTTGATGAAAATCAAACAGGTGCGCGATTTGGACACAATGCCGGTAAGCTTGCGAAGGGCCTGCGACATCAGCCGCGCCTGCAAACCCATCTGCGGATCGCCCATATCGCCTTCAAGTTCGGCCTTGGGCACCAGCGCGGCGACGGAGTCCACCACGACGATGTCCACGCCGCCGGAGCGAATCAGCGTTTCCGCGATTTCCAGCGCCTGTTCGCCATTATCCGGCTGCGAGACGAGCAGATTGTCCACGTCCACGCCCAGCTTGCGCGCGTACACGGGATCGAGCGCGTGCTCCGCGTCAATGAACGCCGCCTGCCCGCCGAGCTTCTGCGCTTCGGCGATCACGTGCAGCGTCATCGTCGTCTTGCCGCCCGACTCCGGCCCGTAAATCTCAATCACGCGCCCGCGCGGAAATCCGCCAACGCCCAGCGCGGCATCAATCGAGAGGCATCCGCTAGGGATCACGCTGACGGGCACCAGAACGTCCCGGCTGCCCAGGCGCATGATCGCGCCCTTGCCGTGGTCCTTTTCGATCTGCGATATCGCCGCTGCAAGCAATCTATCTTTTTCTTCTGTCATGTCACACCTCGGTGGAGGAAATTAGGAACCTGGGCCTGCGGGGCCGCATCTCGCGGGCCTGCGCCGGGAAAGCGCATGATCCTGCTTTTTCAACTGCGGTCCCAACTCCCTCGGGACCGCCGGGGGCATAACGAAGTGTGGAGTTTATCACTCGGTTCACCTTTTCGCCATCCCCTTTTTCTTGCAGACTCCGCTTTTCATCTGGATCGCCGCACTCGCGCTGTCATCCTGAGGCCCCGACTCCGGTCGGGGCCGAAGGATCCCAACATCAGATGCGCTCGACCCAATCTACCGCTGGCAACCGTGCTCCGCGTCGTGGTCTCTGAGCCGTGCCTGAGCCGCCTGTTCGCGCTCGTCCAACGCCACCCGTTCCCGGTGGGTCAGCCGCCGCAGCCGGCAAAGGTTCCGCCCCCGGTCACGGGCCTCGGAGAGCTCCTCTTCGAGTCTCTCACGTTCCAGACAGCTTAGAACACTGCTCGAAAAACCGCGCATAGGGCACCTGTTGAAAACGGCGAGGAGCAAACTACCATCATGGCGAACAAAAAGCAAATACTATTTTCGTCTTATCTTCGCCTCTGGAATGCGGCCAGTTTACTCGGGCTCCTCCCCGGGGTCCTGCTGCCGCCTTTGCGCCCCATCACCCACCCGGGAGTCTCAACGCGGGTACGCGTCTAGGGGTACCTATAAAACCCTCTCCCGCTCTTCCGCCCCAGCCAGCCTGCCGCCACATACTTCTTCATCAGCGGGCACGCACGATACTTGGGGTCGCCCAGCCCTTCCTGCAGCACGTGCAGGATGTCCACGCAAACATCCAGCCCAATGAAATCCGCCAGCTCCAGCGGGCCCATTGGGTGATTCATCCCCATCTTCATCACCGCGTCAACGGCCTCCGCCGTGGCCACGCTTTCCATCACGCAGTACGCCGCCTCGTTGATCAGCGGCATTAGCACGCGGTTCGAAACGAAGCCCGGCGAATCATTCACCGCCACCGGCTTTTTTTCCAGCTTTTCGGCCAGCTTCATCGTCGTTTCGAACGTTGCGTCGCTCGTCTGCAGCGCGCGGATCACTTCCACTAGCACCATCACCGGCACGGGATTCATGAAATGCATCCCCACAAACCGGTCCGGCCTCTTCGTCAGCGCCGCCAGCGTGGTCATGGAAATCGAAGACGTGTTGCTCGCGAGGATCACCTCCGGCCGCAAAATCCTGTCGGCTTCCGTGAGGACGGCGCGCTTGATATCGAGTTTCTCGGGAACGGCTTCCACAACGAAATCGGCGGCGGCGATCTCGCCCATGTCCGTGACGAGGTCGATGCGGGCAAGAACGTTGAGTTTCTCCGCTTCGGCAAGCTTGCCCTTCTTGATCTCGCGGTCGAGATTTTTTGCGATAACTTCGAGCGCGTGGTCAAGAAAGCGCGGCTCGACGTCGCGAAGGATCACGTTGTATCCGGCACGCGCGAACACATGCGCGATCCCGTTCCCCATCGTCCCCGCTCCCAGCACCGCCACCGTCTTGATCGTTTCCACGCTCATCGTTCGCTCTCCATGAACATCTCGCAGATGTTACAGCATCGCAGGGGATGTTGCAGCCAACCTATTCCGGCAGTCCGCCATGGGCAATCTCTCGCGCGATCCCGCGCAGCAATCTTTGTATCCCAAGAAACTCTAACCCATTGATTCATTGACTTTTGTCATTGGCTCCCGAATTTGCGTCTTTTTGGGACTCTCGCCCGTATACCAGTTAGAATGAGCGCCACGACTCCATGTCTAACCGCGCACCGGCTGGGATTCTCTGTAGCCCCTACCTTTTCGGGCGCTACTCTGCTCTTCTCCACGCTGATGACCGATGAAGCCAAGTCCATCGCTCGCGGCCTCCACCGCCGCGATCCCGATCTGCTCGACCGCCTGATCGAGCAATATCAATACCGGCTCTTCCGTTACCTGGTCTACATCACTGGCAACAAGGAGCGCGCCGAGGACTTTTTTCAGGAGACCTGGATCCGCGTGCTCGAACGCGGCCATCAGTACGACGGAAAATCGAAATTCGAAGCCTGGCTCTTCGCCATCGCGCGCCATCTGGTCATCGATTGGCAGCGCTCAAGAAAACCACAGAGCCTTGACACGCTCACCGATCCCGATCAGGAACACCCGTTCCAACTCCCCGAAGAGAACAAGCCCTCGCCCCTGCAACAAGTCCTCAGCCATGAAAAGGAAGAAAACGTCCAGGCTTCGCTAGAAAAAATCCCCGCCATCTATCGCGAAGTGCTGGTCCTGCGTTTCCAGGAAGAATTGCAGATCGAGGAAATGGCCGGCGTTCTCAGCATCCCGGTCTCGACCGTGAAGTCGCGGCTCTATCGCGGCCTCGAAGCATTGCGCGGAGCGCTCCAGGGAGGTGCCATATGAGCGAAAACCAGCATGTACGCGCCGAACAACTGATCGCGCAAGAGCGCGTCGCAGGCCTCTCCCCATCCGAGCGAGATTCACTTGCCGCACATCTGCAGGAATGCCCGGCATGCGCCGAACACGCGCGCCAAACCGATCAGGCACTGCGCTCGCTCCGCTCCGCAGCCATTCCCCTCCCCGCCGGCCTTGCCAGCCGCACCCAATTTCGCGTCCGTTTGCGCGCCCAGGAATTGCGCGAGCGCGAACCCAAGCGCCGCATGCTCTGGTTCACATGCGCCGTTTCCTGGATTTTTGGCGTGGCCAGTGCTCCCTACGTGTGGCGCTTCTTCGAATGGTTCGGCCAGCACGCCGGGGTTCCGAAGCTGGTCTTGCAGTTGGGCTTCGGACTTTGGTGGACCATCCCCGCGCTCTTCGCCGCGATCGTCTTGCTGATGGAACACGCCCGCCAGACTGACGAACCGGAGGAGATGAGTCATAGCCGGCCGTTGTAGTGGCGGGTCTTTAGACCCGCTCTTATGCTTTCCGTGGCGGGCTTTGTTCCAGCGTGTTGGGTGGCAGAAGAGAGAGGAAAAGCATGTCGGACTATTCACAAAAGGTGACAAGTTCATTTAACGAAAGAATGCGGCTCATCCGCCTCCGCAGAAAAAAGGAAAACCTCCGCTTCTGGGACGAGTTTCGCATCATACCCCGATGGCTGGTCGTGCTGGTCATCGTGTTGTTCCTCGCCGCGCAAGCCATCGCCCTTTTCGCTAACTTAGACGCCGCTCGCCACGGCGGCGAAATTTTTCCGCCGGAATTGAAGAGCGACCCGGCGCTGGCGTCACTGGCTCTAGCCGGGATTGTGACCGCAGCCAGCCTGTGCATGGCCAGCCTCATTTTCTTGATCGCCTATGTAAACCGCGACGCCAAACGCCGCGGCATGAGTGCCGCCCTTTGGACCATCCTGGTCATCCTTCTCCTGCCCGCCTGGGGCTTCATCGGCTTTGTCATCTATTTCCTCATGCGCGAGCCCATGCCCTATCCCTGCCCGCAGTGCGGCAACACCGTCGGCGCGCGCTTCAATTTCTGTCCCAATTGCAAATGCAACCTGCACCCCTCCTGCCCGCAGTGCAAGCGCGAAATCGTCGAAACCGATAAGTATTGCCCTTATTGTGCGTATGAGCTGGCTGTGGGAGTGGCGACCGGGCAAGCCACACCAAACTCGATCGACCCGGCTGCCCCGTCCATCGGCCGTGAGGGAATGAGCTAGGCGGGTGGCGTCGCTTCCAGGACTTCGCGAATGATCTCGCGGGCGCGTGCTTCGCACGCGGGCGGGACAAAGACGGCGGTAAGCTCGTCAAAGATTTCCGTGCGGGCGGGGATTTCGTTTTCTCGCAAAGCATTTGTGACGAATTGCGCGAGCTTCTCCTCGTCACTGGACCACACCTGGAAAGTCGGTTTTCCCTCGGTGCAAGCCGGCGCGATTTCCGCGGATGTGCCAGTGGCCTCCGTATCCTTCACCGGAAGCTCAACGTCGACGGGCTCGCGCTCGAGCAGCGGCTCGAGAATCGCCTTTCCGGCGCGAAGATCCGTCGAGAGAACGGCCACCTCGAAACCGAAGCGCGGCTTCCAGTCAATGGGAAATGGGTCAGCGGTGGGAGCGACTTGATCTTCACCCAGGGACTTGTCCGCATACGGGATGCCCGCAGCGTCGAGTTGTTCCAGTAGAGCGGAATGCAGCATTGGATCTTCCCCGGCCCACAGCACCACAAACGATCCTTCTGTAGCAGGAACGGGAGCGGACGACATAAACGCCTCTTTCTCGTAAGTTGCGGCCTTAGGAGCTTTCTGTGCGGCGCCCGCGCTTCGCTGCCCGCCGCGGTGTTGCGCAAAGCTGCCACCCAACTTACAGCAGCGATGATCTACAAGGAAGCCACGCGCGAACTCCGCAGCCTCCGCTAACGCAATTCATTTTACTACCAATCATCCGCCGCTGGTGAATTCCCAAAGCCGCGCCAATCGTTCACTCCATCGGAGTCGTTCCACGGAGCTCGCAAACGATCCCGCTAGCTTGCACTTCGTCTGTTTTCGCCGCGAGCAGCCGGAGTTTTTGCGGTGCGCGCGCTCACCTGCTCGCGGCTGCCTTCTGGGTGGCCGGACTCTTCTGCTTGAGAAAGTTCAGCAGCTCGTGGTTGACTTTCTCCGCATGCGTCCACGTCAAGCCGTGCGGCCCGCCCTCCACCACCACCAGTTGGCTGCCCTTGACCAACTCATGTGTGCGCTTTCCTGTGGCGGAGATGGGGAGAATCCGGTCGGCATCACCGTGAATGACCAGTGTGGGCACGTCAATTTTTGCGAGATCGCTTCGGAAGTCGGTCAACCACGCCGAAACGCAATCCAGAGTGCCCTTGGGCGAGGTGCCGGCTGCGATATACCAGCTCAGTTGCACAGCCTGATCGCTGATCAATTTGCCACCCAGGACGTCCACGTTGTAGAAATTCGAGAGAAACTGGGACAGAAACGCCGGACGGTCCGCAACGATTGCTTTCTTGATCCCCTCGAAGACACTGCCGTCCAGGCCAGCCGGGTTGTCCTTCCCTTTCAGCAGGAATGGCGGAATCGCAGAAATGAAGACGGCCTTGCTCACCCGCTCGCTTCCGTAGGTACCCAGATAACGAGCCACCTCGCCCCCACCCATTGAAAAACCCACCAGTGTCGCTTCACGGAGGTCGAGCTTGGTCACGAGCTTCTGCAGGTCCTCGGCGAAAATGTCGTAGTTGTAGCCCGACACCGGCTTACTGGAGTCGCCGAATCCTCTGCGGTCATAGTTGATGACCCGGTAATCTGCATCGAGCAGAACTGGCACCTGCTTTTCCCAGGAACGTCCGCTCAGCGGCCAACCGTGCACGAGGATGACCGGCTTGCCGCTACCGTGGTCTTCGTAATAGAGATCGATGTTGCCTGAGTTTTCCTGGCCGACAGTAATGTATGGCATTGAAATTCTCCTTCGTATCTAACTTGATCCTGCTAATACGGATGTCCGGTTTATGAGTCCGCGTTAGGTGTTCAGCTTCCGGCGCCGATCGATACCAGCCTGTCCCTCTTGCTGTCGCGGGAGGCGCGCACTTAACAGATTTTGCCCACCACGTGGATTCACTGCTTCTGGCGAAGGACTTTGTGGCGGATATCCAGCCAGAACTCCCTAATGATGTTATGGAGGGCGGCAGCTTCCGTCTTCGTTGCCCAGTTTTGCACCATATTGCTCAAGCCACGCACTTCTGGCGGGTAATAAATGAAGGTTGGATAATCCCGCTCCAATGCATTCCCTGCCAGTTCCGAGGTGTTAAAGCGCATGCCGCAGGCAGCGGCAGCGCTTCGACCACTGCTCGCAAATAGCCAATCTACAAGTTTGCTCTCTGGAGAGATGCAAGGCGGCTCTGCCCGCTCTTCCCTAGAAGCTATTGCACAACCCTCCGTAAGACGATCATGAAGCAGGCGATATGAAAAAACGCGCGATAGATCGTGAGCGATCGGTCGTAGCGCACCACCAAGCGGCGGAAGTTTCCGAGCCAGGCGTTGGTGCGTTCGACGATCCAGCGACGCCGGTACCGCCGCAGCGCTCGGCCATCTTGCGTCGCCGGTTTCTTGCGGTTGGAGCGATGCGGCGCGATCAGTTCGATTCCGCGCCGTGCCAGCCGCTCGCGCAACGGATCGCTGTCGTAGGCTTTGTCGGCAATCACCCGCACGGGCTTCTGCCGGGGACGCCCTGCACGATGACACCGACCTACGCGGATCGTCGCGAGCGTCGTTTCCGCGAGCCGGACTTCCGCCGGGGATGCAGAGTGAAGGTACTCTCCCAAAGGAAGACCGCGGCCGTCGACCACCACCATCCACTTCGTCCCCTTGCCCCGCTTGGTTTTTCCGACTCCGCAGCCCCTTTTTCGCGGGAGCAAAGCTCCCGTCCAAGAAGGATTCGCTCCACTTTAATTGCTGGCGTTCGTTCAATTCGCTTAGAAACGCGCGCCAGACTTTCATCCAGACGCCCTGCTCCTCCCAGTCCCGCAGCCGCCGCCAGCAGGTCGAGGGATGCGGATACTCCTCGGGCAAATCCTGCCAGCGGGCCCCACTCCGCAGAATCCAAAGAATCCCTTCCAGCACGCGACGGTTCTCGATCCACGGACGGCCACCCTTGCAGTGCTTGAGCGGTTTGGGAAGCAAGGGAGCGATTTTCTTCCACTGCACTTCCGTCAGCAACGGACCCGACCGGGCCATCGGCCCTCCTTCGGCGCTGCTGACTTTGCTTATCTCTCATCCGAGAAAACTCAACTACTTTCTTTTCGGGAGCCTGTACTAGGTTATGCAACAGCTTCTAGTGTGACACTGCCATTCTTGCTTGCACTGGACTCGCCGAGCAGGGCTGTGCTTTTGCATGCGCCAAAAATCACCACTGTGATCGGCGAGCAGCCCGGGCGTCGTGAGTCGGCAAAATCGGCGACACCACGATCTTATTCGTTTCGCGACTGGGAACCGGCCCGGCGGTCCACTCAGGCGGTTCTTGCACTGCCCCTCACGAAATGCAAAATGAGAAGGATCAAACCTATGACCAGCAGAACGTGGATGAGAGCCGTGCTTACGTGAAAGGCCAGAAACCCAAGCAACCAGAGAACAATTAAAACCAATGCGATTAATCCAAGCATGTTTCTGTCTCCTTAAGTCTAGGCGAGGAAATCAGGCAACTTCATCCCCCGCTTAGGGTGGATGGCCACCCATGGAAGATCATCACGCAAGAAAAGTTTAAAAGTCTTGGAGGGACAAATCTGTTCACTTTGAAACAGTCTTGCTTTTTCAGATGCCCGGAGGCGGTCTGCATCGAGCAACCACTTCCGGCTCTGCTTTCCCCCTGGTGCCCCAAGCGCCGGTCTTGCGTGCGCAATGCAAACAGGATTGGGTTCAGGAACTGCTGCACAGCGGGATCTTATAAACGGCGCCGGCCGAATTCGCCGCTGAACTGGGCCGGACCACGCTAAACCCCATCCGCCACCAGTCCGATCAAAAGACCAACCGACCCTAATAAGCATTGGTACATAAATCAGGGTCAAGCCATGCTTCCTCCCCCCACTGATCCGAAAACAACCGAACCAAAATAGGAAGTGGCCAACCGGAAGATCGGCCACTTCAAACGCAGGAACGGTATGTCGCAGATGTCCCCGTGAGCAGGCGTCTGTCTCGAAGGTATTACGGACGGCCGGGCTTGCCCCCGGACTGACGCTGTGGCTGCTGTTTCTGCTGCATCTGCTGTTGTTGTTGGACATGGCGCTGCTGCAACTGCTGGGTCTGTTGCTGGTGGCGCTGTTCGACCTGCTGCCTTCTGACTTCATTTGCATTTTGCTTGGCGAGGCGCTGGTGGTCTTGCTCCTGTTTTTGCTGGAGCTTCTGGATCTGCTGGTTCTGGTTGTTATAGAGCTTCTGTTGCTGTTGCTGGTATTTCTGGTCCCGCTTGGGATTGCCGGTGTTGGCAGGAGCGGGCCTCTCGTAGGGCGCAATATCCCTGGCGTGGGTGACGGGTGGACGGTTGGCGTTGTTTCCCGCGTTTGGCGGACGATTGGCATTGTTATCTCGGCCGGCCGGGTTGATATTGCCGCCGCGATTGGCTGGAGGCTCGTAGCGTCCGCCAGCTTTCCTGGCGGGAACAACACCAGAGCCGCTAAATGATCCAGGGCGTTGCGTGGCGGCGATGGGGGGCCTGCCCTTATTGACCGAGGCGCGCAATTCGCGATTGCCGCGTGCTTCCTGAACATGCTGGTTTTGCGCGGCGACGGGTGGAGTATGGCGATCGCGCGAATAAGCTTCTTCTCGCGCCGAGGGCCGCTCGTTGATTCCACCGCGTCCGCCGTTGTAGCTGACGCGGCTCGAATTGTTATTTTCGATCCGCGTGTTGTAGACGTTATGAATTTCGCGAATGTTCACGTTGTTCACGGAGCGGTTGTAGAAAAAGTGTCCGCCATCCCAGCGGCCGCCTTCATAGCCCCGGCCGTAATAGCCGTAGCCGTAGTTGATGCCCCCGTACCAGCCGACCTGCGGGCCCCAGTATCCTTGATTGAAGAAATAGCCGCCGTCGCCCCATCCCCAATACCCTGGCGTCCAAAAGAAGCCGGCTTCCGGAGCCATCACCCAGGTGCCCGGAACCCAGTAGTAGTCATCGCCATCCCAAGCCCAGTAACCGGGAGTCCACATATACCCGTCACCCGGACAAATGGGTTGTGCATAAACGGGAATTGGCGGCGGCGCGAAACCGACCGAAATGCCAATGCCAATTTGTGCGAACGAAGCACCGGAAGCGGCCAGCAGTAACAGCGCGAAAAACAAGTAACGAACAACGGAAATTATGCGCATGGTTTGATTCCTTTCGACCAATTATCTTTCGCCAGCTAGGCTCGGTCCGTTCTCACGGGCTGAGCGGATGGGTAGACATAGCAATCATGATCTCGACCAGAATTTCTATTTTGGAGTCCGCGTGGCTGACAATTTACCCAAGAGCTTCCCGTCTGAAATCCCAATCTAATGTCGCATCCCAGAAATAATTCTCAAAAATTCGCTGCCGGTAAGACATTGCAGGGGCGGGGCTTGCCCCGCGCGCCCGGCTACAAAGATAAGTACGCTATTTGCGGGACATCACACTAGCAAGGCTAAAACTATTCTCGGATCGTGTCTGTTCAAAATGGCTCACTTTGGCGGTAGATCACCTCGGAATCCGAATCTGCCCCATGCGCCGGTTTCGGTGCGGAATGAGGGGAGCATATATGGACCCAGGTCAATCCCTTGCGACGATCTGGGTGGCCTTCCGTTTGCGGTTTTCGCAAGGGGCGGGCCATTCCCCACTTCCTCCTGCGTCTAGGAGAACCGTTCATCCCGCCCTTGCAGCCGTTCGACCTTCAATTCTACCCGTTCCCTACATAATATTTGACCAGTTGATACTCCCGTGCTATGCTTCCCCGTGTTTGCCACCTCACATCCTTGCCTTTGCTTCTCTCCTCTGCGAATCCTCTGGTCACGGCTTCTACCGCGCCTGCCCCGATCATCTCGGGGACCCGGTCGGGGCGTCTCTGCCTTAGATTTCTCTTCTGGCCTCCGCTCCCGTCACCGTGACGCTCTAAGTCCTTTAGAATCCGCTTTTACAAAAAATACGGGGGTATATCCTCCTCTCATTCCCAGTTTGGAACTCGCAAGACCATGCCATCCAGACGGCTCCCATCTCTTCCCCGGACAGCGCACACTACGGCCTGCACGCGGCAGATCGCCTGTCAATTGGGGCGCCGCGTTGCGTCGAACCTGGATGGGTTCTGAGGAAAGTGAAAAGCCTGAGCTAGTACTGCTCGACGGCGAGCGCCACGGCATTCCCTCCGCCGAGGCACAATGCCGCGATGCCGCGCTTCAGGTTGCGGCGCTGCAGCTCGTACAGGAGCGTGACCAGGATCCGCGCGCCGCTCGCGCCAATCGGATGCCCCAGCGCGACCGCTCCGCCATTCACGTTCACCTTTTCGGGATTCAGCTTGAGCTGCCGCGTCACCGCAATCGCCGCAACCGAAAACGCTTCATTCAGTTCGATGAGATCCACATCTTTATCGCGGTCCCAGCCGGTTTTCGCCAGTAGCTTTTCCACCGCATCCACCGGCGCCATCATCACCCACTTGGGCTCCACGCCGCTCACCGCCTGCGCCACGATCCGCGCCATCGGCTGCTTCCCGAGCCGCGACGCGTTGCGTTCGCTCGTCACCACCAAAGCCGCCGCGCCATCGTTCGTCCCTGGGGCATTTCCCGCGGTGACCGTGCCGTCCTTCTTGAACGCCGGTTTCAATTTCGCGAGCGCTTCCATCGAGCTGTCCTCGCGCGGCGATTCGTCGTACTTGAATACGATCGGCTCGCCTTTCTTCTGCGGCACTTCGATCGGCAGAATCTGCGCCTCAAAGAAGCACGACTTCCTCGCGCGAACGGCTTTTTGATGGCTTTCCACCGCGAACCGGTCCTGTTCTTCGCGTGTGATCCCGTATTTTTCGGCGACCAATTCGCCGGTCATGCCCATGTGAAAATTCTCGTAAGCGTCCCAGAGCCCGTCGGCGATCATCGAGTCGACGACCTGCCCGTTGCCGATGCGATAACCCGTGCGCGCTTGCGGCAGGAGATACGGGCAATTCGACATGGACTCCATCCCGCCCGCAACGACGATTTCCGATTCACCTAGCTGCACTGCCTGCGCCGCAAGCGCAACCGCTTTCAGTCCCGACCCGCAAACTTTGTTGATGGTCATTGCCGCAACGCGCGCGTCGCAGCCGCCCTTCAGCGCCGCCTGCCTCGCGGGATTTTGACCGAGCCCCGCCTGCACCACGTTTCCGAGAATGGCTTCATCAACTTGCTTCGCCTCGAGGCCCGTGCGCCGAATCGCCTCCGCGACCGCTTTGCCGCCAAGTTCAGGGGCCGTGAATCCGGCCAGGCCGCCTTGAAATTTGCCAATCGGGGTGCGCACTGCGGAGAGAATGACGGGAGTTTCCGTGCTCATGGTAATCCTCCAAGGGTGAGTCTGCAGAGGAGCGACGAGCACTAGTATAGCGCGATGCCGGGGAGGCGTCTGCGTGCGCTAAATTTTTGGGGGCGGACGCATCTCCACCCCCGATCGGTGAGCTGGAGCTTAATTTCCAGCCGCGGCTTCCGCCGGGCCCGGTTGCCCTTCATCCGCGCTCGGACCATAAAGCGCGGGCACCGGCACTCCCAGCAATCGGAAGTACACCGTGAGCTGCGCGCGATGATGGATGATATGGTTCAAAATCATTCCCCGGATTGCCGCCACGCGCGGCATCGTAAAAACTTCCTTGCCTCCGGCGAGCAGCTTCCAGCCTTTCATCATTTCCTGGTCGCTCACGCTGGCGAGCGCTGCGCGAGCTTCTGCGACGCCCTTGTCGTACACGGAGAGCAGCTCTTTCCGGTTGTCTATCTTCGGAGGCTGGTAGCCCGGTCCATCCACCGGCGCATAATCCAGCTCTTCCGTATTGATCGTCACCGCCACCCAGCCAGGCATGGTGGCAATGTGTCCCGCGAGCCACCCGGTCGTGCCCGATTTTTCGTGCGGCTTCCAATTCCACTTCTCGTCGGGGACTCGCTCGAGCGTTTTGCGGGTGCCCTGCATCTCCTGATCGAACTCCGGCAACATCGATTGTCCGATGGTCATGACGGCCTCCTTAAGAATATTGAAGTTGCAGCGAGAAATCATAGGCGAAGAAAAAGCGAACTGTCAAGAGCTTTCTTCGTCCTCCGTGGATCCCCGCTTGCCTCTTCGCTACCTCTGCCCTGCTTAGTTGCGCGGCCCGGCAAATCGGTGACTTGGAAATCCCGCGATTCTTCCGAGCCGCAGCTTTCGGGTTGACAGTTCCCGGAGAGGAGACAGAATAGGCTCATGGCACACCAGATCACGACCTCTTACGTAAAGGACTGCTCGGACCTCTCTTCACTATTACAAAAAGCTTGGCGAGAGGGCCCTCGCGCAGTGCCCGGATGAAGGGCTTTTCACCACGCTCGATGCCGATTCGAATTCCATCGCCATCATCGTGAAGCATCTAGCAGGAAACATGCGCTCGCGCTGGACCGATTTTCTGACCACCGATGGGGAGAAGCCGGACCGCAACCGCGACACGGAATTCGAAGAGCCTCCGAAGACGCGCTCCGAATTGATCGCGCTGTGGGAGCGCGGCTGGAAATCTGTTTTCGACGCGATGCAGCCGCTCACCGAGGAGGACCTGGCGCGCACCGTGACGATTCGAACGACTCCGCATTCGGTGATGCAGGCCATCAATCGGCAGATCGGCCACTACGCGTATCATGTCGGGCAAATCGTGTACCTCGCCAAACTCTTTGCGGGCCCCAAGTGGCAGGCGCTCACTGTTCCGCGGGGCCAATCGAGACAGTTCACCGCCGACGTCGCCGCTGGCTGCAAGCCCGGGCGCTGGCTACCCGAGAAGTGACCGGGCAGGGCTGTGTGGGTGTGCGTTGCCGGGAATGGGGCCCCATGTTAGGCTGGGGTCAGTGGAGAAGCAGATGAGCGGTACAGCTAGAGGCGAGCTGATCTTCGAAGTCACAGAAGAGACTGATGGTGGCTTTGTGGCAGAGTGCCTGACCGAGAGTATCGTCACGCAAGGCGACAGCTGGGATGAGCTTCGTGCAAACGTGAAGGATGCCGTCGAAGGCTATTTCTTTGATGGGCGAAAACCCAAAGCGATTCGATTGCGTCTTGTCCGGAACGAAGTTCTCCTGATGCCATGAAAACACCGCGGGACCTCAGCGGGCGCGAGCTTGCTGAAGGCCTCTGCCGCCACTGGGCGTACCGTGAAATCCATCAGACGGGAAGTCATATCATCCTTCAGACTGAAGACCCCAGCCATCAACGTATACCAGTCCCTGCCCACAAATCATTGCGAATCGGAACTCTAAACGCCATCTTGAGGCTAGTGGCAAATCACAAGGGCGTTACAAGCGAAGAAATCCTGCAATCGTTGGCATAGAGAACTGCTTCGCTTCCTCTTCGCCTGAAAATCCGCTACCCTGCATGAAGCATGGCGACGCTTTTCGAAATGGAGCCGCTCGGAGAGAGCGGCCTAAAGCTGAATGACGCGCAGCGGCGCGCGATCACGCACGGGGAAGGGCCGTTGCTGGTGATCGCGGGCGCGGGCACGGGAAAAACGCGGGTCATCACGGAACGGATCCGCCACTTGCTGCATTCGAACGAATCGCTCTCCGGTGAAAACATTCTCGGCCTCACGTTCACCAATAAAGCGGCGGGCGAGATGAAAGCGCGCGTGGTGCGAGCCACGGGGGGAACGCGGGAAGCAAGTGACGCTGGCGACGTTTCATGCCTTTTGCGAAGGACTGCTGAAGGAAGCAGCGCCGGAGCGGGTAATGCTCGATAAGGTGGATCACTGGATCCTCCTGCGGCGCAACCTGGAGCAGTTGAAGCTGGACAAGTACCGCCGGCTGGCGGATCCCGGTGCCCGGCAG
>CAVWHL010000018.1:0-100748 GCA_963754855.1 uncultured Acidobacteriota bacterium | reverse complement strand
CAATCGCGGCGGCGGCCGCGGGCTCTTTTTCTACTCCAAAAATCGTCGTATAGGCAAGGAACGAAGCAACCTGCGATCCGCCGCCCACCCCCGGCAACTGCACCGCCGAGCCCACCAGTGTGAACGCCAGCACGAGCATCGCATCGCCCAAGCCGATCGTCGCGAGCGTTCCGCCAAAACTGTGCGACACCCAGAGATAAACCATCAGCACGAGAAACCAGTGCGCTGCCGAATAAAAAAACGTAAGCACCAGTTCGCTCCAGCTTCGAATCGTCTGCACGCCCCGCGCGAATCCCAGCAGGATGCCCGCCACGCTCGCCCGCCATCCGTGCGCCAGAAGCCATCCCTGCGTCCGCCGTTCGAGCAGCGCCGTGCCGTGTAATCGCAGGTATACCAGAAAGGCGATAGCGCCGATCACTCCCGCGATAAGCACGGACCCCGTCGTCCGCGCCGCCGTCGCCAGGTTGCCCGCCGTTTCTCCCACATGCGCGTGCGATTCGAACAGCAGCAGCCCGATGGCCGCGATCACGGCCGTGCTGGCGGTGTCAAACAGCCTTTCCAGCACGTAGACTCCGAACATGTCCGAAACCGGCAGCTTTTCTTTCCGCGCCAGCAGCAGCGGCCGCACCGGCTCACCCGCGCGGCCCAGCAAGAAAACCGCGGCGAATCCCGCCAAGGTCATTGAGTAAATAGTCCCGAAGCGCGATGTGCCAAGATTTTGTTGAAAAACCTTCCACCGCAGCGAACGCAGCGCGTAACACCCATAGATGGCTACGACGGAAATAATCAGCAGGAATGGATTGGCGGTACGAATCGCATGCAGCAGTTTCGCTCCGCTGAAGTCCGCAAGATGAATCATGCCGCTCGAGCGGTAGATGACAAATCCCAGCACCAGCAGCCCGATTAGGACGACAAGCAGCTTCCTCGACGATGTTTGCATGCGTTGGCCAGCCTAACGGGAGCCGCCACTCGCGTCAAGCAGGGCAATGAATTCCTGAAGGGCGTTCGGGGCACGCCACCTCTCCCTCGACCTGCCGCTGGGTCCAGCTACTGGCAGATGCAGCTCACCTCTTCCGGCAGCGGCGATTCTCTTCCCTCGCCTCCTTTAGTCCCAATTCGTTATCCCCGGAGTCGCTTTTCTTGCAGCCTAAAGCATCTCTCCTGCTCCCGCACAAGAGCACACCATCCCAGAATGCCACTTGCCTAAGGTTAACTTTTTCGGTATAGTCTTGGTGTGTAAAACTTCGCTTGGAGCGCGGCAGCTCTGTTCCCACTTTCTCCTTTCAGCGATTCCGCCCTCTCCGGGCAGGCCAGCCTCTCTTCAGATTGCACTCCAGAAGGTCGCACGGCCCCGCAAAGCGGCAAATTTTCAAACATTATGTTTCCTTCTAAGTCCTTTTGATTCAACAGTTGCAAAAGTGTATCAAAAGAAGTGACTTTAACCCACTTAGAATGAGCAGTTACGCAAAACATAGGGGGGTTATTATGGTTAACCCCGGTGACGGCTCTTAGCCCTGCCGCCCTCGGGGGTGGCGGCCCTCGACTGAGTTGCGCTCGACATTTCCCACACGCTTGCCTCCAGCTTCTCGCCGGAGCAGACTGATTCTCTTGTGACTCTTCGGTGTGCTGTGTAAGATTCACTTCAGTACGGTCGGTTGTATGGTCTATTCACTTGGGGAACTTTTCGCAAGCAGTTTACGTTCCATACTGTGCAGGCTGAAATCAGCCGGCTGACGGTCCATCAGGGAGTGGGTCGCAGGCCGGCACCGTTTGCACCGCAGCAGGATTCGAGGCTAATGAAGCGTTGGAGCAGGATGCCCAACTGGTCCAGCAATGCCTCCAGGGCGACGGGTCGGCCTGGGAGGAACTTGTGCGTCGCCATACGCGCCGCATCTTTAACATTTGCTACAGGTTCACCGGCAACCGCACCGAAGCCGAAGATCTGTCGCAGGATGTTTTCCTCCGCATTTACCGCACCCTGGCCAGCTATCGTTCTGCGCATGGTGGTTTTGCCACTTGGATGACCAGCGTGACGCGCAACCTGTTGATCGACCACTACCGCAGGACCAAGCGGGACCGCATCACCGATTCCCTGGACGACGCCATGCCGGTGGTCGAAAACAAGGAGTCCGCCGGCCGCCGCCCCGACGAACTGGCGCTCCTCGGCGAGTTGAGCAATCAAGTGCAGTCGGCGCTCACGCGGCTATCGCCGGAACTGCGCGAGGCCGTGATTCTCCGGGATTTGCAGCAACTCGAGTATGGAGAAATCCAGCGCGTTTTGGCGGTACCAGAAGGAACCGTGAAATCAAGAATCAATCGCGGCCGCATCGAATTGGCGCGTATTCTGCAACAGATGGGAGTGCGCCCATCATGAATGCCATGACCTGGACTTGCGAACAAACCGAAGCACGCCTCAGCGATTATCTCGACGGGCTGCTCGATCCCGCCGAGCAATCCGCCTTCGATACGCACGTCCTCTCCTGTGAACGCTGCTCTCCACTGGTCGCCGGCGTCTCGCATCTCCTCATCAACTTGCATTCGATGGAAGAACTCGAGAGTCCTCCGCGGCTCGTTTATTCCATTCTCGATAAAACCCTCGGCCCCCGCGAAACCGTCACCGGCTGGCGTGCTGTTCTCGCCTGGTTCCGCGGCCTGGCGTCCCCGCGCGTTGCCTATGGCGCGGTTTCCGTCGCCGCCACTTTTATGGTTCTTCTTACGGCTTCCGGTTTCTCCTGGCGCAAGCCCAAGCTCGCCGATCTTCATCCTGTCACCATCTATCGCAACGCCGACCGCCAGGCCCATCTCGTTTATGCGCGCGGCACCAAGTTCGTCAGCGACCTTCGCGTCGTTTACGAAATCCAGTCCCGCTTGCGCCAGGACAACGAGATTCCAACTACGCCGGAAGACACCATCCCACGATCTTCTCCGAACAAAGAGCCCGGCCGTACCGACGGCACGAATCCTTCTTCGCCCAGACAGCAGAACCGCGCTAATGGCATCGGCAGAAATCTTCAAGTTCTCGCTGCGGGAGTCCCGGTCTTTAGCGGCTTTTTTGACGGAAGGAGATTGCCATGAAGTGTGCCGTCCATTCTGAGGCGGACGCCGTCGGTTACTGCCGCAACTGCGGGAAGGCCATGTGCTCCATCTGCGTGCGCCCTGTCCGCGACGTTCTCTACTGCGAGGATTGCCTCGCCACAGTCATGGGCATTCCCACTGCTGCCCCGATTGCTGGAACTTCCGCGCCACCGGCTCTTCCGCCGGCAACTGTTCCGGGCCGCTCCACGAGCAGCCCGGGGATCGCCTTCGTTCTCGGCCTTTTTCCAGGGCTTGGCGCCGTCTACAACGGCGAATACAACAAAGCTCTGATCCACATCGTCGTTTTCGCGGCCATGATCGTGGGCCTCAGCAGCGACATTGGCGATTCCGCTGACACGGCTCTTGGGCTGCTCCTCTCAGGCTTCATTCTCTACATGGCTTTTGACGCCATGCGCACCGCCAAGGCCAGGAATCTCGGCGAAACTCCCGTGGACCCGCTCGAATCCTGGAGCAAGAATCGCCCCATCGGCCCGATTATCCTGATCGCTCTAGGGCTGCTTTTTCTTCTGAACAATTTCAACTGGTTTCCGTTTTACCGCATAGGGCGTTTGTGGCCGCTGATTCTAATCGCTGCCGGCATCCTGATGTTTCGCAAGCGTCTGGGCAATCGTGCGTAGCCAGCACTGTTCTGGAGGATGAACTTCGATGAGTGACCGTATCCGTTGCACATGCCGCCGCTGCACTTGCGTGGCCTCATGGGTCCTGCCGTGCTTATCACCGTCGGCGTGCTCTTTCTCCTGGACCAGATGCGTGGAGGCTACTTCTCCTTCTCCAACACGTGGCCGGTTATCCTCCTGGTCATTGGCGCAGTCAATCTTTCCGCAGCGCTCTCTTCCACGGAGGGCCACGTTTCCGGCTCGGCTCCTCCTCCGCTCCGGGCGCGCCGGGCTCCATGCCCGCCGGACCCCAGGGGCACTTTCCCGGTCAGGGACAAGGGCAGTAAGATCTCATGGCCAATCCTCGACCGACGCAGCAGCTCACTCTTCGCCGGTCTCGTCCTCCTCTTCGTTGGCGTGCTGCTGCTCCTTCACAACTACCACGGTCTCACGTCTCACGTGATCGGCCGCTGGTGGCCGTTGATCCTGATCATTTGGGGCGCCACTCAAACTCTATGAGCGCACCGCCGCCAGCCGCGCCGGCGATCCCGGCATCGGCACGTATTTCCCCGGAGAGATTTTTCTTGTGCTCGGGCTTCTCGTCCTCTCGGCGTCGTGGTTGGGGTCGACTAGCTGAAGAAGCATTTCCCCGGCGAATCTCGATTTGGGATGGGGACAAGTTTGACTTCGACTTGTTGGATGTCGGTCCAAAAACCGTTCCTCGCGGATGCCCGCATCACGATCCGCAACGGCCGGGGAGACATCAGCGTGCGCCCCTCCGATGAATCGGAGATTCGAATCTCCGGAAAGAAAAACGCCAAAGCCTGGAATGAAGCCGACGCCAGGCGCTGCCGATCGCGTCTCGTCGAAATCGTCCAGAATGGTGACGGCTACGAGATCCATCCCACCGGCGTCAATCCCGGCGATTCGCGCCTCAGCCTGGACCTGGAAATCGCGGTTCCCAAGACCTCCTCCCTTACGATTCGCAACGGAAGAGGCGACATCACCGTTTCGGACATGGACAAGCCTGTGGCCATCACCAGCACCGAAGGCGACATCGAAGTCCGAGATACCGGCGGCGACGTCGCCATTGACACGCGTAAAGGCGACATCAAAGTCTCCGACACCAAGGGCAACATCAAGATTTCCGGCCACGGCGGCGAAGTGAACGTCTCCACCGCTACCGGCGGCCTGACCATCGATGGCGAATTCTATGGTCCCATCCGCGCCGATAAAGTCGCCAAAGGCGTGCGCTTCATCTCCCAACGCACCGACCTGACTCTCACCCAGCTCAACGGCCACATGGAAACCGGTTCCGGCAATCTCGAGATTGCTGATGCTCCCGGAAATCTATCTCTGCGCACGAATTCCTACGATGTCATCCATCGAAAACGCGGGCGGCAAAGTGAAGGTGGACAATCGCAACGGCAACGTCGAGGTGCGCTTCTCCAATCCTCCAAAAGAAGACATCGAAATCAATAATTCTTCCGCGGGCATCACTCTCAGCCTGCCGGAGTCGTCGAGCTTCGAAATCCTCGCCGATTGCCATTCCGGCGACATTGACTCCGAATTTTCCGCGGACTCTCTGAAGAAAACTTCCACCCAGTCGGGCGATTCACACCTGGAAGGCAAGTACGGCAGCGGGCGCGGCCCGAAGATCACCCTGAAGACCAGCTACGGCTCAATTTCGCTGCGCCGAACCAGTTCGGACATTCCCGCTCCGCCGAAGCCGCCGCGGGTTAAGGCGCCTCCTGCACCAGGCGATTCAGAAGAACACTGAGCGCGCCCTTAGTGCGATTGGCTTTGCTCCTAGCCGTTTACGCTCCGCCAAGCGGTTCAATTCCTCGAAAAAAGTTGGAAACGAAACGCCGGCGCAATCCGCGTCGCGAATCACCGTCTTCCCCTCGGCCGCCAGTCCTGCGACGGCAAACGCCATCGCGATGCGATGATCCCCGCGCGGCTCAATCTCCGCACCGTGCAACTTTCCGCGCGCCGCGGCCCAGCACTTTCAATCCGTCCGGACGTTCCTCCACCGTCGCGCCCATCCGCCGCAGATTTTCCGCGAGCGCGGCGATGCGGTCGCTCTCTTTTACGCGCAATTCAGCGGCGTCGCGAATCTCAATTCCCTCTTCCGTATACGGTCCCGAGCGCGGCCAGCATGGGCAACTCGTCAATCACCAGTGGAATCTGCTCTCCCGCGATCACGCCCCCTTTCAGCGATGCTCCTTTTACCGAGAAATCGCCAACGATTTCGCCGTGGGCGCTCTTCAGCCCGAGCATTTGGATCGAAGCGCCCATCGAAGCGAACAAGTCCAGAATCGCGGTGCGCGTCGGATTCAAGCCCACGTTGTGAATCAGCACGTTCGAATCCGGGAAGAGCGACGCCGCGGCGATGAAAAACACCGCGGAAGACAAATCCCCGGGGACGTCGAGCGACTTGCCGACGAGCTTGCCGCCGCCATTGGCGTTGGCGAGCCCGTGAATTCGGATCGTCCGCCCGTCTTTTTCGATCGACGCGCCAAATTCCTCCAGAGCCAGCTCCGTGTGATCGCGAGTGCGCGCCGGCTCCGTCACGCTGGTCACGCCTTCGGCAAACAGTCCCGCCAGCAGCACCGCGGACTTCACCTGCGCGCTGGCCATCGGCATCTTGTAATCGATGGCCTTCAGTTTCGTCCCGCGAATCTCCAGCGGCGCGAAATTATCTTCGCGCGCCCGAATGTCCGCGCCCATTTCCCGCAGCGGCGCGATCACCCGCTTCATGGGCCGCTTCTGCAGCGAATCGTCGCCCGTCAGTTTGGACGAAAAATTCCTGCCCCGCCAAGAATTCCCGCCAGCAGCCGCATGGTCGTTCCGGAATTTCCCGCATCCAGCGCCCGCCAACTGCTCTTCAATCCGCGCGGCCCGCGTCCGGTCACCCGCACGGTATCCTTGTCGATCTTCACCTCAGCGCCCAGCGCGCTCATGCAACGCAGCGTGCTGTGGCAATCCGCCGCCGCCGAAAAATGACGCAACTCGCTGGTGCCTTCCGCCAGCGCCGCCAGCATGGCGTAACGGTGCGAAATGGATTTGTCCCCCGGCAGCTCCAGCCCGCCGGTCAGGTGTTTCGCAGGTTGAATGGTTTCCTTTTTCACCTGCAAAATTCTAACACGCTGCCTGCGGCCCTCCGAATCCCCATGCGACCATCTCCGCTGCCGTCCCTCCTCGTCGCGCCCGAAATCCCCAATTTCTTCCCTCATCCACTTTCAACTTTTAATTTTCAACTGTGAACCTCCTCCTCACCCTGTCCCTCTGGCCAGTTTTAATCGAGGCACTCCCTGCACTACGCGCCGAAATCATCACGGCAGCGCCAGACGTATTATTAGGTGAGGAGAATTGTCATGTCCGCGCGCAGCCACGTTACTTCATCTCGCCGCCAAAGCCGGCATCCTCTTCGGCGCTCTCTTTGTTGTCAGCGTTCTTCTTGCCGCCATCCCCGGCCATCGCGCTCCCGCGGTGCAATCACAGCAGTCGCAATCCTCGCAGCAATCCTCAGGCTCGCAGCCTCAGGAATCACAGGGAATGGACCACTCCAGCATGCCCGGCATGGGTATGGACGACGCCAAAGCCAATGAGCACGCCGCCGTCGAGGACATGACTCCCGGCCTCCACAACGCCCACAGCATGCACATGACCATGACCGCCATGCGCCCGCAGACTCCGGATGACTCCGCGCGCGTCAGCGAAATCGTCGCGCAGCTCCGCTCCGGCATCGAGAAATACAAGGACTATCACGTGGCCCTGAACGACGGCTACAAAATCTTCCTCCCCAATATCCCGCAGCCCGAATATCACTTCACCAGTTACTGGAACGGCTTCCTCGAAGCCTTCTCTTTCGATCCCGCGCGCCCCACTTCCCTTCTCTACAAAAAGACTTCTGACGGTTACGAGCTCGTCGGCGCCATGTACACCATGCCCAAGCGCGCCACCGAAGATCAGCTCAACGCCCGCGTTCCCCTGAGCGTCGCCATGTGGCATCTGCACACCAATCTCTGCATGCCGCCCCGCGATCAACTCCGCACCGCCGACTGGACCAAGTTCGGCCTGCGCGGCTCCATCGCCACCTCGGAAGCCTGCGACGCCGCCGGGGGCCGCTTCCGCCCTTCCATCTTCGGCTGGATGGTCCACGTCTACCCCTACGAAAATTCCCTGGACAAAATCTTCGCTATGCACCACCACGATTAGCCTTGATTTCTTGCCGTGTTAATACGCGGTGCCCCAGCCCTCGCCCTCCTTCCAGGTTATAGAACGCCTAGCCGCCTCCTCCTACCAGGCAACCTCCGGCAGTCGGATTGCCTCTAGTACTGCTGCCGCGTATCATTGACGATTCATGCTTACGGCCCCTTGTTATCTGTCTAAGTCTCACCGCTCTTCTCTCCTCGCTCTCCTGGCGTTTATAGCTGGCCTGTGCCTGCTGCCTTGGCCTGCCGCGGCTCAGGAATCGCCAGAAATTCTTCCGCTCAGCCAGGTCCGCCCCGGCATGCAAGGCTACGCCTACACCATCTTTGCCGGAGACCAGGTCGAAAAATTCAATCTCGAAGTGCTCGGCGTCCTGGACAATTTTCTCGGCCCGAAGCAATCCATAATTCTCGTCCAATTAAAGGGACCGAAGGTCGAACACACCGGCGTCGTGGCCGGCATGAGCGGCAGCCCCGTCTACCTTGATGGCAAACTCGCCGGTGCCTTGTCTCTAAAATTGGGCATCTTCACCAAGGAACCCATCGCCGGAGTGACTCCCATTCAAGACGTCTTGAATCCCTCCTCGCAACCGGCTCCGGCGCAAACTGTCTCGGAGCAGTTTGGGCTTCCCAGTGAAGCTTCCCTGCACACCGGACTGCCTTCCGGCTCCGCTCTCGAACCCATCGAGACGCCCCTGGTCTTCTCCGGCTTTCAACCGGCCACCCTTCAGCAATTCGCCAATCAAATCCAAGGCTACGGCTTCGTCGCCGCCCAGGGCGGCACCGCCTCTCCTCGCCCCGAAGACTCCCATCTCGCTGCCGGCGACATGGCCGGCATGGTCCTGGTCCAGGGCGACGCTTCCATCAACTCCGCTTGCACCGTCACCGCGGTGCAAGCCGATCGCGTCTTCCTCTGCGGCCATCCATTCATGAGCCTCGGGGATGTCCAGCTTCCCATGGCCCGCACCCATGTCGTCACCACCCTCTCCTCTGACCTCGCCTCCACCAAGATCGTCAGCGTCGGCGGCCCGATCGGCACCATCACCGGCGATCATCTCACCGCTGTCACCGGCAAGCTCGGCGCGCCTCCCGCGATGATTCCCCTGGACCTCACCCTCCAGGTGGCAGGTGTTGAAAAAAAACTCCATTTCGAGATCGTCAATCATCCCCGGCTCACCCCCCTGCTCGTCGCCCTCACCACCTTCAATGGCCTCACCCAAAATTCGCTCTACGGCGAAGGCACAACCCTCCATCTTTCCGGTGAAATTCGTCTCCAGGGTCATCCCGCTGTTCTGATCGAAAATATTTTTGCTCCCGGCGATTCCTTTTTGCCCGATGGGCTTCCCATCGCTTTATCCATGCAAAATGTATTCACACGGCTTTTCACCAACACCTTTGAGCCCACGAAAGTGGAGCGCATCGAGCTGCATGTCGAAAGCGTCCCCGGCCGCCAGTCCTTCGCCATTGAGAGCGCCTGGCTCGAAAAAAGCGAAGCCGCTCCCGGCGAGACTCTTCGCGTCCGCGTCCTGCTTCGTCCCTATCGGGGTCCTGCCCGGGTAGAAGAAACCGCCGTCCGCGTTCCCGAGCAAGTCGCCCGCGGCACGGCCCTTCGCATTCTCGTCAGCGACGCCGATCTCCTCAATCGCGCGTCTCGAGGATTCGCATTTGCTGGCGCGGGCGGTGGCCCCGCCGGTCTCGATCAGCTCATCGCCCTCTTGAATCGCGAGCGCCGCAACGACCGTCTTTATGTGGGACTCTTTGTTCCCGCGCCGACGCTCCTCTGGGACGACAAAGAGCTTCCCAACATCCCGCTCTCGCAAATCAACGTCATTGATGGCCGCCCCGCTCCCGGCAGTGTCCAGGTTCTGCGTGAGTCGCTGGCCAGTGAAGCTTCCATTCCGCTCGGCGGCCCCGTCTCCGGCGTCGTCTCTCTCAATCTCCAAATCCGGTGAACATTCTTATGATCAGTTCTCATGGCCGTCAGAGTATTTTCTTCGCTCGCGTCACACTGCGCGTTTTTTCTTTTTCCTTGCTTCTTTATTTATTTGTTTCCTTGCCGCTTCTTGCCGAACACACGCGCCGCTGGCGCCAGTCCACTTACGACGAATTTCTCAAAGGCACCTCGCATGGCGTCGCGGTGCGCAGCGACGGCCGCCTCGAACTCGCTCCCAAATTCGCGTTGCTCGCCGACGCCGACGCTTCCTATCTCTGGAGCGTTCGACTCGACTCCCAAGGCACGCTTTATGCCGCAGGCGGCTCTCCCGCAAAAGTCTTCCGCTTCGGCGCGAACGGCAAGCACTCCGTCGTTTTTGACTCCGCCGATCTATCCGCGCAAGCCATCGCCTTCGATTCCAAAGGCACGCTCTATGTCGGCACTTCTCCGGACGGCAAGGTCTACCGCGTCTCTGCTTCCGGCGAGAAATCCGTCTTCTTCGACCCCAAGACGAAATACATCTGGGATCTCGCTTTTTCTCCCGACGGCACCCTCTACGTCGCCACCGGGGATAAAGGCCAGCTCTTCGCCGTCTCGCCCGATGGCAAGGGTGAACTTTTCTACTCCAGCGACGAAGCTCACATTCGCGTCCTCGCCTTCGATTCCAAAGGCAACGTCATCGCCGGCACCGAACCCAGCGGCCGCATCCTCCGTATTTCTCGCCCACAGGCGAAAGCGGCGCGCAAAGTTTCGAAAGATTCCGACCCGACCAGCGCCGAGGGTTTTGTCCTCTACGAAACCTCAAAGCGCGAAGTCACTGCGCTCGCTGTCGGCGCGGATGGCTCGATTTACGCGTCGGCCATCGGCGAAAAGCAGCGTCCCGGCGCTCAGACTCCCGGCGCGGTCATCACCACCTCGCAGGGCACCACGACAATCATGACCGGCGGCGTAATCGGTTCGGGCCAGGCCCTGGCGCAACCTTCCTTTGTTCCTTTTCCTCCGCTTCTTTCCAGCAGCATCTATCGCATCAGCCCCGAGGGTGCGCCCGAAGAACTTTGGACTTCCCGCGAAGATGTCGTCTACGCGTTGGGACTCGGTTCCGATGGCCGCCTCCTCGCGGGCACCGGCAACAATGGCGCGCTTCTCGCCATCGACGGCCGCGGCGTTTTCGCGCAACTTGCCAAATCCGGCTCCGCCCAAATCACCGGCATCACGCGCAATTCCGCCGGCAAAGTGTTCTTGTGCACCGCCAACCCCGGCAAGGTTTTTTCGGTTGGCCCCGAGTACGAAGCCGAAGGCACTTACGAATCCCGCTCATTCGACGCGCAACTCTTCTCGCAGTGGGGCCGCCTCGAATGGTGGAGCCCTCCGCCTTCCGCCCCCGCAAAATCTTCCGCCAATTCAAACGCGCTGCATTCGAATGACTCGCATGCCAACGACCCGCATTCGAACGACCCTCGCCTCGAATTTTTCGTTCGCAGCGGCAACACCGACGATCCCGGCAAGGAGTGGTCGCGCTGGTTCGGCCCGTACACGAAGTCGGGCGCCGCTCTGGAAGCGCCGTCGGCCCGTTTTGTCCAGTGGAAGGCCGTTATCCACGATGGCCGCCCTGGCGATGGAATCGACTGGGTAAACCTTGCCTATCTGCCGCGCAACGTCGCGCCGGTAATCGACGGAATCGCGCTGCAGGATCCCGGCGTGCGCGCGCAGAGTCAGATGGGAATCGCCACGGGCCAGCCCGCACCGGTAACGCTGAAGATGCCGCAGGCGCCAAGCCCCTCGGGCCTCATCATTACGCAAGGCACCGCGGCACCGCGATTCGAACAGCCGCCGCAAGGCACGCAACAGAAAGGGTATCAATCCGTGCTTTGGAGCGCGCACGACGACAACGATGACGAATTGCGATACGCGGTCTACTTCCGCGGTGAGAACGAACACGAGTGGAAATTGCTGAAGGAAAATCTCGACCAGAAATTTTATTCCTGGGATACCACCACGCTGCCGGATGGGGCTTACTATCTGAAGATCGTCGTAACCGATGCGATTTCGAATCCCCCGGCCCTGACGCTAAAGACGGAGCGGGAAAGCGAGCGATTCGAAGTGGATAACACGCCGCCGTCAATCGAGCATCTCGACGCAGCGATGGCGGCGCGCAACGCAACTCCGCCGCGCGCGCAAACGGTTCTCATCAAATTCACGGCGCGGGATGCGGCCAGCAGCATCGAGCGCGCCCAGTACAGCGTCGACGGCGGAGAGTGGATCCTGGTCGCGCCCCTGGGGGGGATCAACGATGCGCCCGAAGAACATTACGAATTTTCAGTGAGCGGGCTCGGAGAAGGAGAACACACCATTGCGGTGCGCGCCTACGATCGTTTTGAAAATGCCGGGAGCGCGAAAACGACAATCACTGTGCCAACCGTGAAACCCTGAAGTTTGCTTTCACAAATTTGCAGCGGCCAGCTAGGCGAATTGTGGGTGGCACGGCTGCGTTTGGTTCTAAGTTCTAACCTTTAAGTCCCAACTTCTAAAATCTAGCTTCAGCCCATCCAGCGTTCTTGGACGTTGACTACCTGGAATTTTTCGATTTCCGCGCCGAAGCCGATGCGCCCGTCCCCGTAGGGTTCATTCCGGACGTGGACGACACGAGCGGTACAACGTGTCTCCTGCGGCGCGTTTCCGGTGACTTCCGCGGGCATGCGGAGAGTGGCCTCGAGGGGCATTCCCACCTGGAGGGGGGCGGAAGAGGCGAAGTAGAAGCCGCCGCGCGAGACATTCAGCGCTTCGGTGAAATGTTCGGTCTTATCCGAAGCTACGCCGAGAGCACGGAACCGCAATGGGGTCCGAAGGCTAAACCGGGTTAGTTGGCGCCGTTCCGATGTTTTCATATTGGCCTCCGCCGCGCGAGGAAGTATCGGACGCGGTCGCTCGCTGGTTAGGGAGGGGAATCCCAGCGTAACAGAGCTAGAGGAAGGGTCAAGTACCAAACATTGTCTAGCCAATGAATACCAGTACTTATGCTGAGGTATTCCGCTTTCAAATACCCAACAGGCGTGCCAAGACTGAATGTGTCAAAATGGCTCTTCCAGAGCGGCAAACGCGGCGCTAAACAGGAGAAGATCGAATTCCGCGCCAGTGCGCTGAAATGAAACCGCCAATTATGACTACAGTTCCATCGATTGAAGCTGCCGAATACCGGCCACCTGCCTGGGCGGACATCCTCGCGGCCCACGCGCGAATCGGGCCGCGCATCCACCGCACGCCCGTGCTGACGTCAGCGTCGCTGGATGCCATGACCGGGACGCGGCTGTTCTTCAAATGCGAAAACCTGCAGAAGACGGGCTCGTTCAAGATTCGCGGGGCGTCGAACGCGATCCTTTCGCTGACGCAGGAGGAAGCCGCGCGGGGAATCGTCACGCAATCGAGCGGAAACCACGGCGCCGCCGTCGCTTGCGCCGCGGCATGGCGCGGCGTTCCGGCATACATCGTGATGCCGCGGAACGCGCCGAAAGTAAAAATTCAGGCGATTGAAGCCTACGGCGGAAAAATCACCTTTTGCGAGCCGAAAGTTTCCGCGCGGCAAGAGACCTGCGACCGCGTGCAAGCGGCAACCGGCGCGGTGCTGGTCCATCCGTACGATGACGACCGCATTATTGCCGGACAGGCCACGGCTGCGAAAGAGCTGTTGGAAGAGGTGGGCGATCTGGACGCCGTGTTTGCGCCAGTGAGCGGCGGCGGATTGCTGAGCGGGTCGTGCCTGGGAGCGAAAGGGATTCGCGCGGAGGTGCGCGTGATCGGATGCGAGCCGGAGCGCGCGGATGACGCGTACCGCTCGCTCGCGTCGGGAATGCTGCAATCGCTCGAATCGAGCGATACCATCGCGGATGGATTGCGGGCTTCGCTGGCGCCGCGCACCTTTGCCATCCTGCGGCGGAACGTGGAGCGCATCCTGCTGGTGAGCGAAGAGGAAATCATCGCGGCGGCGCGGCTGGTGTGGGAGCGCATGAAAATCATCATTGAGCCGTCGAGCGCGGTGGCGATTGCGCCGCTGCTGAAGCCAGGCGTCGTAGCCTCTCTGAACTTGCCAAGGCGCGCTGATGGCGGCGCGCCGAAGCTGGGAGTGATTTTCTCCGGCGGAAATGTGGACCTTTCTTCCCTGCCATGGAGCTGACTTTAGTCGGCAGTCCTCGGTTGGTAGTTCACGGTGAGAAGGTTGATGGGAAATTTTAGGTGCGTGCTCCGTTATCCGGCCATTCTCTACAAGATGAAACGCCCTGAAAACAGTATCGATCCTATTCCGGATATACCGCTTGTCAGTCGTGCAGGACAACACTGAGCAGAGAATCGTTTACGTGGAGCCCGCCATCGTACTCGATGAATCCTAACTGCTTGAATTTATTCATGAAAAAATTGACGCGCGACCGCGTGGTGCCGATCATTTCCGCCAGCGTCTCTTGAGATAACTTGGGAAGGACCCATTGGGGATTGTCCTGTTTGCCGTAGCCGGCAAGCAATAAGAGAGTTCGCGCCAGCCGTTTCTCGCTGGAATTGAAAAGCTGATCGACCAAATCTTCTTTAATCCGGATGTTGCGTTTCAAAATATACGTGATGAAGCGATCCGAGAGTGCGTGTTCCGTGTGGAGCACCCGGATCATTTCTTTCAGGCCGATCACGAGCAGCGTAACAGGGGTGACTGCCGTAGCCGTGTCTGCGCGCACCGGCTGCCCTGCCAGGGCGCCTTCGCCGAGGAAGTCACCGGGCTTCAAGATTGCCACGACGGCCTCCTTGCCGGTCTTCGAGACGACAGAGAGCTTTACCTCTCCTTTTTGAATGTACATCACGTCTTTGCAGATATCTCCCTGGGCGAATATGGTGTCCTTCTTCTGGAATTCCGCAATTGTCCTTGCCACGCCCGCGAAATCGAGGAAGGCTTGGGCAGTGAAAACACCGACTTTCTGCGTTCTGTTTACGTTGTTTGCCCTCATCGGCGAAAAGGCCGTGGCGCACAAAATGTTCTTGAGTGAAACCTCCGTTGCCGTAGCAATCGCGTTCATGTGTCAGCTCCAGTACCCCATTCATACACTTGGCGGCCCTATAGTGGCTGTGACAAAAATCACACCTGGGAATGTCGGGAGTCACTCCAAATCAAGACTGCGAAGGCTCCTAATGACGAGCCTGGGACCGTTTTCACCATTTCACGTCCCTAAGATGCTATTGGCCTCCTGCTGGCTAGAGGGTTGTGGCTAGCGCTAAATGGTACAGTCCAGCAAGGACAGACCGTGGCTGAGGAACTCTCGGTACGCTATTGTAAGCCGCGTCGCTGCTATCCGTGATTTGCGTCACAGCGTTCGCGGAAGCGCCTGAGCTAAAAGGATTCCACTGAATACTGCAAGCTGCCATTGGAAACAAGGACTTGATGGCTCTCAAAGCCCACAAAAAACGGAGAGGTGAAGTGCAAGGGCTCCCCGCCATCTCTCGTGATATTACCGAGCGCGAGCGGGTCGAGGAGGCGCTGCGCCAGAGTGAAGAACGCTTTCATTTTATGGTGTCGAATGTGAAGGATTACGCCATTTTGATGTTGGACCCTGACGGCCGCGTCATCAGTTGGAACGAAGGTGCGGAACGCATCAAGGGATACCGGGCCGAAGAAATCATCGGCCGGCATTTTTCTTGTTTCTATACAAAGGAAGATGTGGAGCGCGGAAAGCCGGCCTTTGAATTGAAGACTGCCGCGGCGCAAGGACGATTCGAAGATGAAGGCTGGCGTGTGCGCAAGGATGGGTCCCGTTTCTGGGCCAACGTCGTAATAACCGCCTTCCGGGACGAAAAGGACAGACTGCGAGGGTTCGGCAAGATCACGCGCGATTTCACCGAACGCAAACGCTCCGAAGATAAGGCGCACGCAGCCGGCGAACGTTTCCGCTTCATAGCGGAGGCCATGCAGCAGAAAATCTTTACCGCCAAACCCAACGGCGACGTGGATTACTTCAACCAGCAATGGATGGAGTTTACCGGGCTCTCTTTCGAGCAGATTCGCGACTGGGGCTGGACACAGTTCGTCCATCCTGAAGACCTCGATGAGGACCTTCGGCGGTGGCGGCACTCCATCGATACCGGTGAACCGTACACTTTTGAACACCGGTTCCGCCGCGCCGATGGGATGTACCGTTGGCACCTAAGCCGCATTCACGCAATCCGTGATGCCGAAGGCAAGACCATCATGTGGCTTGGTTCCAGCACCGACATTGATGACGACAAGCAGGCCGAACAGGTTCTCGAGCGGCGCGTCGAAGAGCGTACTGCCGCGGTGCGCCAACTCTCCTTAAAAATTCTGACCTTGCAAGATGAAGAGCATCGAAGTATTTCTCGCGAGTTGCACGACAGCGTGGGCCAGCACCTGGCCATCACAAAAATGATTATCGCTCGATTGCGGCAAGCCGAATTAGCGGGAGAACAGACCGAACTCCTGTCCAAAGCGTCCCATTTCTTGGACATTTGCATTAGTGAAACTCGTACTATTTCGTATCTGTTGCATCCACCGCTGCTTGATGAACTCGGGTTCTCCTCCGCCGCCAAATGGTATGTGGAAGGGTTTTCCGAGCGCAGCGGCATCAAGGTGAATCTTGACCTCTCGAGCGGTTCCCATCGGTTGCCCCGCTCCGTGGAGCTTCCACTGTTCCGTGTATTACAAGCCAGTCTGGCCAATGTTCACCGGCACTCCCAAAGCTCGTCGGTGGACATTCGACTTGAAATTGGCGTACGGGAGGCGAAGCTCGAAGTGGAGGATTACGGCCGGGGGATCAGCCGGGAACTACTGGATCGCTTCAAGATAACCGGGACAGGGGCTGGGATCGGCCTCGTTGGGATGCGCGAACGAATGCGCGAGCTGGGAGGGCGCCTGGAAATAGAATCTGATACCAGCGGCACCCTCGTCCGCGCCGTTATTCCCGTATCCGCAAGCGCTCGCGCGGCAAAATTCTGAACCGCAGCTGCCAATCGATCTGTGGCTTAGCCAGGTGTTGGCGGGTCTTCTTTAGCCCAACCAAAGGACTACCGTTTCGGTTTGTTGACCGCTTAAAACGAGATGCTAACTGCAATCCCGGGGCGGCCAGCATACCTGCGGTTGTACAGGTAATACCCGTCATTGACATACGCGACGTAAACGTCGTCGGTTTCGTACCAGTTGTTTCCCCAGTATTCTGGATACGGGTCAACGAAATTAAACCAATAGTCGCCGTACTGGAAGCGCGGGTATCCGTCCATCTCCATGAAGGGGCGGCTGGAGAGCCGGAACCAGTGACGTGGACCGTAGTGGTTGCTGTAATAGGTGGCGGGAATGCGGTAGCCATTATAGCCGCCGCGTTGCTGCCAAGTGCGGTGCTCGGAATCCCAGCGTTGGGCGCGATGCTGCGGCCAAACGCGCTGCTGCATATTTGGGTCTTGAAACGAGATGGTAATTGCAATCCCGGGGCGGTTAGCATACCTTCGGTTATACAAATAATAACCGTTATCGGCAAAGTCGACGTAAACATCATCGGTTTGATACCAGTTGTTTCCCCAGTATTCCGGATACGGGTCAACGGGACTGAACCAATAACCGCCGTATTGGAAGTTCGGACGCCCCTCCACCTCCATGAAGGGCTGGTTGTAGACGCGAAACGAATGATTCTGACCATAGTAGCTGCGGTACTGGTTATCGGGAATGCGATAGCCGTTGTAGCCGCCGCGTTGCTGCCAGGTGCGGTGCTCGGTCTCCCAGCTTTGGGCGCGATGCTGCTGCCATACCTGCTCTTGCTGCTGCTGCCAGATGCGCTGCTGCTCCTGCCTATTCCGCGCTAGCTGCTGCTGTTGTTGAACCTGCTGCTGTTGCTGGACCCGCTGTTGTTGCTGCTGTTGCTGTTGTTGCTGCTGGACCCGCTGTTGCTGTTGCTGCTTGTTTTGATCTTGTTGCTGCTGGACCCGCTGTTGCTGTTGCTTCTTTTGGTCTTGTTGTTGCTGAACCCGCTGCTGTTGTTGCTGCTGCTTGTTTTGATCTTGTTGCTGCTGGACTCGCTGTTGCTGTTGCTGCTTGTTTTGGTCTTGTTGCTGCTGGACCCGCTGCTGCTGTTGCTGCTTGTTTTGGTCTTGTTGCTGCTGGGCCTGCTTCTGCTGTTGCTGCTTGTTTTGATCTTGCTGCTTCTGGACCCGCTGTTGCTGTTGCTTCTTTTGGTCTTGCTGTTGCTGGACCCGCTGTTGTTGCTGCTGCTTGTCCTTGCCTTGCTGCTGTTTGGCAGGCTGCTTTTTCTTCTGATCTTGCTGTTGCTTCTGGTCTTGCTGCTTCTTCTGGTCTTCCTGCTTTTGGTCTTGCTGCTTCTTCTGGTCTTGCTGTTGTTCCTGCTCTGCATAGCTAAAGACAGAGACTCCCAGAAGCAATGACAGAACTGCTGTGCTGAAGACTCCAACTCGTTTCATAGGTGTTTCCTCTGTTAGCGCTTGAATGCATTGAAAATTATCGCGGCACCGGCGCTACGCAATCCGTGACGCCCGTCACGGCAACTCGTATCGCGGCTCACGCGGCGCGTTACCTGAAGAACTGCCTTATGCAAGTTTTCTGCACGCGGAAAATCTGCTCGTTCACCCGGGCGGCGCCACGCAACTTCAAGTCAGTCACAGGGCTTGTTGCCATCCATCATGTTGAGATAGCAGGAGTACCAGTCTGTGGCGAGGATCTCTTGGCCGCGCTGGAGGGTGATCGTAACGGTGGGAGGAAACTTCTTCTTGAGCGAACTCATTTTGGCGTTCGGAATGCCAAAGCAGATTTCATCGTGGATATGACTCTCGACCGTGTCCTTTTCCAAGGCGCCGGGAAGCACGCTTGTCGAGCCGGGGTGAGCCTTGTTCCAGGCCGCGCGCTGGTTTTGCGTCATGGGATGGTTTGCGTCGCCATAGGCCTCGGGCCAGAGGTTTTCCACGCAGTCAGGGCATCCGCCATTTTGAAGTGAAATGAGATGGTCGAGTTCATAGTGCGTGGGGGAGTCCACGAAGCCGTAGGATTGCATGGTTTGGCGCTTGATGCGCTTCGTGACGCCGGTGCCGGGACGAACCGAGTCCGTGGACCACTTCTTATTGCAGATGTTTGCTTTGATGTTGCTCTGCGCGATCGTGGGATTCACCGCGCCGGGCGTTTGCGAGGAGTCCGGATAAATCGCTGCAGGTCCGGCTTTCGGAGGCGGCGCAGGGGCGCGGTTGGCCGGGACACTTGATGGCGGAGGCGGAAAGGCAGCGGCGCCCCATAGGATGAGAACCAAGCTGGTGACGGCGAGAAGCGTTTTCATGCTGAGCATTCTAAGAGTGTTGGTGTATCCGTCAAGTCATTTATGGTTCCGGACAGAGATGGAAAGCCGAGAGCAACGTCATCGAGGATGTGCAAGCTGATAACTGGTTGCGACGGATAAAGGCTGGGGGCTAGCGGGTGGTGGCGTTGTTGTGGATGAGAGGGCGGAACTGGGGCGATTGTAGCCCGAGAAGAGCGTAGGCCTCGTCCCTGGTGTGAACAACGTGCAGATTCGGGGCGGAGATCTTCGCTGAGAATCGAGAACATGCGCGAAATCCCGTAAACGTAGGTTGCGGGGGCAACGATGACGCGGGCGGACTGAACCGGGAAGATCGACGGCGTACGAGCGAGTTTTTTGATCGTGTCGTTTGAGACTTCGAAGGACGAGACGAGCGAAAAATCCGTAATCCCGCTGCAAGGGGGGAGCGTGGACAGGAGCCTGGCGGCGGCAGCGAGACCGTCGAGCAGAACAGCGTCTGTGACTACATCATCGAACGCCCATAAGAGGACGTTGTTGGCAGCGTCGAACTCGAACGAATAACCCAGAGATCACCCCTCACGGGTGACCCCACGACTATAAGTCTACCATTAAGAGCCTCCAAGAAAGCACCGCGCCGCAAGATACTCCGAGTCTGCTCCACGGAGCTGGAGTGGAGAAGGCCGGGTGCGGCGGCAAGGCGTTGTAGGCCAAGTGCGGAAGAATTGGGAGACAGAGGCGAGTGGAAGGAAAAGCGACAGCTGGGCTGCCGCACTCCAAAGGCGTGGTCCAAAATGGTGCACTGTTTGTGCAAGGGATTACGCAGAATCGACAAAAGGGGGTGCAGGCCAGGACTTTCTTATAGAAAGCGAAGGACTTAACCGGACGGGGCTTTGGATTAAGCCTTGCTCTTCCTGAAGGTGGAAGAAATGGGTTTGAGATGACCACGAATCTGCAAGATCGAGTCGAAGAGCAGAGAGCCTCGGTGCTGCTGGGCCTGCCGGCGGCCGAAATCCGGCGTTACTCGCTGGTGTCTGGGCTCGGCCACCTCGAAAATGACGAGCGAGGCGAGCAGATGGTTTTTACCTATGAGGAGCTGAGGAGACTCTGCCTGCTGGCCGCACAGTCTTCTAAATAGGAGAGATCCGAAAAAGCTTTGCCTGCCCTCAAGCATCACCCCCCAAGCCCCGGGCGCCTCCCCACAGGCTCCCGGGGCTTTCCCATTGCGGGCACGCCAGCGAGCTTGAACAAGCGCGAGAGCGTGAGCAACGAGCAGGGCTTGCCGTCAGAGGCTACTTTTCCTTGAGCTTGAGCTTGCCTTCGGCTTTGTTGTCTTCGAGGAATTTGCGGAGTTGCGGAGCGGCTTCCAGAAGCCGCATCCACTGCTCGTAGTAAAGCGTGACCGGGAAACGCCCAAGACCATACACGCTAACCCCGCCTTTTTCGCCCACGCGGAATTCGAGCGAGCCGGTACGGCGGCCGGGGCCTTGCTTCTCGAGTTCCGCGACGCGGGCTTTGAGTTCTTCGTAGGATGGCTCGGACATGTTGCCTCCTCAAGCAGTTCGAATGGGGGGAGATTATACATCGGCAATTAGGAAAGTGTCTGCGCTGGCCTTGCGGATGGAGCGTAGCAAGCGAAAAATCGGGGACGCAAGACAAAGTGAAAAGGAAGACGAGTTGCGGGAACCGCAAGCGAAGCAGAGGGGAATAAAAGAAGCGGGAGAGTGGTTGAGAATAAGTAAAGCCTTGGCACCTGCGTGGGCCGGCCGGGCAGCGCATGGCGGCCGAAACCAGACGGCGCGCGGGGAAAAAAACCGAGAGCATCCCTGAGAAGCGGGCAAGCATCGGAATATGGGTGACCGCCGGGTGGCGTTTGACGGGGCTTTTCGGGATCGTTTCATGGCGCAAGCTCTGGCCATCGGGTACTAGAGTGTCTTTCCATCACTTGTGATAGCCTTAACACGTTCGACCGTGAAACTTTTCCGGTCCATGCCCCAGCCCGCGGGAAGCCATTCCTTGGAGCTATCCTTCTGTCGGAACGATGGGCGCCTTCGGGCCGGATCTGTTTGCTTCAATAGAGTTCAAATCTGCGGCGTGGGCGGGATATGAAACTCCAAATTTCGGCGGTTCGCAGTTCCCTTTTGCTTGTTGCGGTGATCGCGGCATTGACCGGAGTTCGCGCCGCGGCTCAAACGAAGCCGGATAGCGCCACTTCGCCACAGCTACAGGCGCCAGCCGTCCCCGCGCGAATCACCCAGGCCATTGACGATACCCAATTGGTGCGCCTGAAAGGCAACGTTCACCCGCTCGCGCGGCCGGAGTTTGACCAGGGTTTGGTCGCGGATTCTCAGCCGCTGAACCGCATGTTGCTGCTCCTGCAGCGCAGCCCGCAGCAAGAAACTCAGTTGAAGCAACTGCTCGAAGGCCAGCAGAACAAAAATTCATCCAATTTTCACAACTGGCTCAACCCGCAACAGTTCGGCGCGCAATTTGGCCCGGCGGACGCCGACATTCAAGCCATAACGGATTGGCTGACCCGGCAAGGCTTTCAGGGAATTAAGGTCAGCGCCGGACGCACGGTGATCGAATTTTCCGGAAACGCAAGGCAGGTGCGCACTGCTTTCCACACGGAAATTCACCACCTTCTGACGAATGGCGAAGCGCACATGGCCAACATGTCAGATCCTCAGATTCCCGCCGCGCTCGCACCCGTGGTGGCGGGCGTGGTATCGCTGCATAACTTCCGGAGGAAGTCCTACGCTCACTTGCTGGGCACTTTCCAGAGAACGAAAGCCACGGGCGAGCTGAAGCCGTTATTTACCTATACCGATTCGAATGGCACCTTCTTTGCCCTCGGCCCGGCAGATTTTGCCAAGATCTATAACGTTCCAACGAGCGTAAACGGAACCGGGCAGAACATCGCCATTGTCGCGCGTTCCAACATCAATATTCAGGACGTTCGCGACTTCCGCAGCATGTTTGGTCTGCCCGCGAACGATCCGGTGATTATCCTGAACGGGCCGGATCCAGGTCTCGTTTCCGGAGATGAAACGGAAGCGGACCTCGACGTCGAGTGGTCGGGAGCGGTGGCCCAGGGCGCAACCATCAATTTGGTGGTTTCGGAGTCCACGCAAAGCACCTCATCGGACGGGGTGGACCTTTCAGCTGAGTACATCGTTGACAATAACGTCGCCCCGGTCATGAGCGAAAGTTTTGGGAGCTGCGAGTCATCCCTCGGGAATACGGAGAATCAGTTCTACAACAACCTTTGGCAGCAGGCCGCAGCCGAGGGAATTACTGTCTCGATTTCCGCTGGGGATAATGGAGCCGCTGGGTGCGATCCAGGGACGCCTCCGGCCAATCAAAACGTGGCTACGCAGGGCGTGGCAGTAAATGGCATTGCCTCGACGCCCTATGATGTCGCGCTAGGGGGAACGGACTTCAACAGCAGCCTGCCGAATTATTTCAGCACGTACTGGAACACAACTCCTACCACCACGGCGCCGCCGATACCGGCCTCCGCAAAGTCCTACATCCCTGAAATACCTTGGAACGACTCATGCGCGAGTACGGCGACGAGTGGAAAAGTTTCGGGATTGTGCGCTTCGCCGAACTCCAATGGCCAGGATCTCGTTGCGGGAAGCGGCGGGCCGAGTTCCGTGTACGTAGGCGCGCTGAAGCCCAGTTGGCAAACGGGCTTCGGCGATGCCAACCGCGACATACCGGATGTGTCGCTGTTCTCAGCTGATGGGTTGAACAGCAGCTTCTACATCATCTGCGAATCCGACCAGGACCCCACTTCGGGAGGTTGCAGCTTGGCGACGAGCCAAACCTCGCCAAATCACAATTTTATAGCGGTTGGCGGGACCTCGGCGGCGGCCCCGTCGTTCGCTGCAATCATGGCGCTGGTAAATCAGAAGACCGGCCATCGGCAAGGCAATGCGAACTACACCTTATACCAACTCGCCAAGCAGCAAAGCTCGCTGAATTGCGCTTCCTCGACGCCTCCCAATTCCGCCTGCACGTTTAACGACGTGACCACCGGAAACAACTCGGTGGCATGCCAGGGAGGCTCGCCAAACTGCAGCAACGGCACCGCCGGCCAGTTTGGTGTTCTCACGACGGCCACGGGCGGAACAACTCCCGCATTTATGGCCGGGGCGGGATACGACATGGCAACGGGCCTGGGAACGATCAACGTCACAAACCTGGTGACGAACTGGTCCTCAGCGTTGAATCTGACGTCCCCCACGGTAGCGATCTCAAGCTCCACCACGTACCCTATTAACCTTGGCCAGAGCGCGGCGTTTCAGGTGTCGGTCTCATCGACCTCAGGGACGCCCTCGGGAAACGTCAGCCTGATTGCTCAGCCCACAGGAACCACGCAGGGCGCGCAGCCGAGTATCGGGCCGTTCACGTTGACCAATGGAATTGCAACGATCAACACCACCTTGCTGCCGGGAGGGACGAGCTATCCCGTCTACGCGCAATATTCGGGCGACGGCAAATTCGCTGCGACTAAATCCACGACGCCAGCGACCGTGAGCGTAACCCAATCTGGCAGCCTTACGGCGGTCGGCATCTGGACTTTCGACCCGAATACCGGAGCGGTAACGGGCCAAAACGCCACTTCGCTCGTCTACGGATCTCCGTACATTCTGCGCGTGGATGTTACTAACAGCGCGGGTCTAAAATGCTCGGCGGCAACGCCGCCGGTCATCCCCTGCCCGACCGGAAATGTGACGCTCACCGACAACGGCAGCCCACTGTCCGATTTTCTCCACACAAATACCGGGCCAACTTCGGGGACTGCTCTTCTCAACAATAAGGGCTACCTCGAGGACCAGCCGATTCAATTGCCAAGCGGCACGAATCAACTGAAAGCCGTCTACGCCGGTGACAATAGCTATACGGGAAGCATGTCGCCCGTGGATACCGTTGTGGTTTCGGCAGCGGCGACGTCCACGGCCGTGACCGCGAACCCCACATCGGTTGCGACCGGACAGACCGTGACGCTGACGGCCCAGGTGACGGCTCCGACGAGCAATGGCGCCGGACCGACAGGAACAGTGGTTTTCTCGGCCAATGGCACGGCAATCTCCGGCACGCCCACCATCACTAGCGTTCCGGCAAATTTCAACGTCACGCCCCCAACACCCCCAACTTTGACGGCAACGCTTGTAACCACCTTTGCGGCGACTGGAACAGATACGATAAGCGCGGCCTATAACTCAGGCGACACAAACTATGCGAGTTCCTCGAGCACTATCTCCGCTAAGGTAACCGTGGCCCAAGGCACGGGCGGAAACTTTTCGCTGAGTAGCACACCCACGACTGTGGCGGCGGGGAGCACCGCCAATTCCACCATCACGGTGACCCCGAACACCGGCTTCACCGGAACGGTGACGATCGCCTGCGGCTCCTCCTTGCCAGGAGTGACCTGCGGCGCTCTCAGCATCAACGTCGTCAGTGCCGGCGCCGCAGCCAGCCAACTGCCGATCAAGGTGGCCGCGCCTTCTTCCACAACCACGGCCATGAATTTGCCCGCTGACTCGAACTTCTGGGCCGCCAATTTTCCCCTTGCACCCAAAGCGAGAACCGGCTGGTGGACGCTGAGCGGCGGAACGGGGTTCGCGGCGCTGTTCTTCCTCTTCCTCCCCGGCAGGAAACGGTACCGGGCCGCACTGGGGCTGGGCCTCCTTTGCCTCCTAAGTTTCACGATCGGTTGTGGTGGCAGCAGCAGCGCCGGCAGCGGCGGAACTGCCTCCACAACCACACATCTAACGGTCTCGAGCACCAAGGTCGCCTCGAACGGAAGCATCACCGTGAGCGCCACCGTAACTTCGACAGGAACGGCTCCCACCGGCAACGTGCAGTTCTTTGCTGACGGCACCGCCCTCGGGAGCGCAGTTCCAGTCGCCAACGGAACGACAGGCAGCATCACGCTGACGGCTGCGCAAGCGCCGGCCTTCCTGCAACTGGTCGGAACTCATGCCGTGTCCGCACAGTACCTCGGCGATGCCAATACGGCGTCGTCAACGTCAGGGACGCTGAACATCACTATCACCGGCACCGCGTCCCTGCCGATCACTGGGACGTCCGGGGCCTCGACCGCCAGCGGCACTGTGAGCCTCACGATCAACTAGCACCACTGCCTTTAAAACGAAGCGGCCCCGGGGTTTCGGAACCGCTTCTCCTTTATCCGTTCCTCAACAAATCCGTCTTTTCGACCGCGGGGATGGCGGTTGGCGTTTGCCACGACGGTTTTTGTCGGGGCCGTCCCGGAGCGGAGAAATCCCTCTTCAATTTCGGATTTCAGGCTAAACCCTTCTTTCCCTTGCGCTTTCCTGCCCGCTTGCCGGCTTTCCACCAGCAATTTTTGCCCTTCGCTCTAGTACCTTCTCATTTACGTCATTGACAAGCTAACAATTCCATGCTATCGTGAGTTGTGTATTCCACACCTCTTCTCCGCTGGGCCTGCCGTCAGCGTCACAACCGTCACCGTGACGAAGAATCCATCGCTGCAACTCCTTTCCTATCAACACATAAAAAAACTCTCCGTCACCGTGACGAGGTAACCCCTTTAGAATCCGCTCTTACGAAAAATGCCGGGTGTCACTCCGGTGACGATCCATTCTTCTCATTTTGGAACACCACTCCCATGTTCGGCGTCCGTCTTTGCGGATGGGAGCCACGATCCAGATCGGATCGTCAATTGATATTTGGCGGGAAGAAAATATTCCAAAAATTGGGGGCCGGGGAGAGGAACTCGATGGGCATGAGCGAGCCTTCCGGATTGAGCTGGGCGGGGCGGACGACGTTGACCTCAACACGTTGCTGCGTCTTGGGGTTTTCGATGACGAATTTGGTGCCCGCGGCTAAACCTTCGGGAAGAATAATCATGGCGCCCGTGGCGCTCACGGTATGGGTAAAGCCTTCAATGGGATTGGGCTTGCCAGTAATGTGGACGACGATGCGCATGCGCAGCAGGACGCGCTGGGCGCGGCGGCGCTCTTCGGCGGTGGGCTGCCGCGTCAAGGCGGGGCGAACCGCCGGGGCCGTCGCCGGGTTTAAGGTGCGAACCCGGCTTCAGGTTTGACACGGGTTTCACAGTTCGAGACCCCAGAAATCCATTTCCGGCGCGATCAGCTCGACGCCGTATTCCCAGCCGTCTGGGCGCGCATTGCCCTTCCAGACGATGATCGCGGCGTTGCTGGACTGCGTGGCGAGATTGGTGAGCGCGATGCGATGCTCGAGTTCCAGCGGCTGGGGGAGCACCACCATGCAGCCGTAGGGATTGACAATGCGCGTGTGCGCTTCGACGCTAAGGCGCTTGCCGGAGCCGTCATTCCACTCGAGACGCACGGGAACGCGCGAATTCATGCGGTGCCCGCGCCGCTTTTCTCGGCAGTGTGCCTCAGTTTGCCTGGCTTCGCGCAATTTTACGGACATACTTCCCTCTAGTACGCCATGCTAGAGTTGAGGAGAAAAAGGGTCAATGGTACGAATGCGGCGGGACGCGCTAAAGAGTAGCTGTACGAACGGACAGGTAAGAAAACGGGAGCGGTACAGGCAGTGAAGAATTTGATCGTAAATGCGGATGACCTGGGTTGGACGGAAGGAGTGAACCGGGGAATCCTGGAGGCGTTTCGTAACGGCATCGTCACCAGCACGTCGCTGCTGGCCAATGGCGGGGCGTTCGCGGAGGGCGTGGCGCTGGCGCATGCCGCGCCGGGACTCGGCGTGGGAGTGCACCTGAACTTGAGCGATGGCACGCCGGTGGCAGAGAGGGAAACGCTGACCAGCCTGCTGAATGATAAAGGCAAATTTGCCGGCGGGCCGGAAAGCCTGCTGTTGCGCCGGGTGCGGCGCGGGCTGTCGTGCGAGGAAGTGGAGCGCGAGTGGGACGCGCAGATCCAGAAGGTGCGTAAGGCGGGGATTGAGCCGACGCATCTCGACGGGCACAAGCACGTGCACATGCTGCCGGGATTGTTTGAGGTTGCGCTGCGGCTGGCGAAGCGGCATGGGATCGCCGCGATCCGAGTGTCGCACGAGGCATCCGGCTTGCGCGCAGCGCTGGCGGCGGGGCAAAAGCAGCACACCGGCGTGGTGATGAAACAGGGAGTGCAGGCGCGGGGATTGAAGCTGCTTGCGCGGGATGCGAAGGAGAAGGCGGAGCGCGCGGGAATCGCGACGGCCGATTACTTTTGCGGGATTGCGCAAACCGGCGAGCTTACGCGGGAGGGCGTGGCGCAATTCCTGAAGAGCCTGCCGGAAGGAACGACGGAGCTGATGTGCCACCCGGGATACGCGGACGCCGCGCTGCAGAAAACCGCGACGCGACTGCAGGATTCGCGGCAAACGGAACTGGAGATATTAACGGACAAGGGGATTCGAAAACTTGTCGCATCGCAGGGGATTCGCCTGATAGACTATGGCTTCGTGACCCAAGAAGCGTAGAAGAGGCTCTTGCCGAAAAGCAAAAACATGGTAAGCGATTCACTTATTGCATATTCGATCGTCGTCCCGTTCTACAACGAACAGGAGAATATCCCGCCTCTGTACATGAAACTGACGGAGGTGATGGACACGATCGGCGAACCCTATGAATTGGTGTTCGTGGATGACGGCAGCAAGGACAACACGTTCAAGGTCCTCTCTGAAATTTATGAGCACGACCGGCGTGTGAACTTGGTGCGGCTGCGTCGCAACTTCGGGCAGACGCCGGCGCTAAAGGCGGGCTTTGATTTTGCACGGGGCGAAATCGTCATTTCGATGGACGGCGATTTGCAGCACGACCCCGAAGAAATTCCCCGATTCCTCGAAAAGATCGAAGAAGGCTACGACCTGGTGAGCGGGTGGCGTTCCCAACGGCGCGATCACTGGCTGATGCGGCAGCTTCCGAGCCGCACGGCGAACTGGATGATGGCGAAACTTTCCGGAGTCGAGCTGCACGATTTCGGAACCACCTTCAAGGCCTACCGGCGGGAAATCATCCAGGAAATACAGCTTTACGGCGAATTGCACCGGTTTATCCCGGCCCTGGCGGGCTCGGCAGGCGCGAAGATCGCCGAAGTGCCCATCGTCAATCTCGAGCGCAAGAGCGGCAAGTCCAATTATGGAATCGGGCGAACCATCCGCGTCTTTCTGGATCTGATCATCGTAAAGTTTCTGCAGGATTACTCGACGCGGCCGCTGCAGTTCTTCGGATTGCTGGGCGTGGGTGGAGCGGGCATCGGCTCCCTGCTCGGCTGCTATCTGGCTTACGAAAAATTCTATCAGCACAAGGCCATCATGGCGGAGCACGGCCCGCTGATGCTTTTGGCCGTGGCGCTATTCATCAGCGGCATGCAGTTTATTTCCATGGGATTGCTGGGAGAGATCATCGCACGCACATATTATGAATCGCAGAACAAGCCGATTTATGCCCTGCGCGAAGTGAAGAGCCATCGCAAAGAGATGGGCGATTCGGCGGAGTCCACGCGGCCCTCCGGCAACCCTGACCGCTAACCCTTACCGCTAACCCTGACCCGTAACGAACTTCCATAACGGAGAGAAATGCAATGGCGAGGAAGATTGCAATATTGGGGGGAACGGGAGCGGAAGGCACCGGCTTGGCGTATCGGCTGGCAAAGGCGGGTGAACACATTTTGATCGGCTCGCGCGACGCAGCCCGCGCGCAGGAAACGGCGAAACTGTTGCGTGCGCGGGTTGGCGGAGCTGCGCAGATCGAAGGGATGGACAATCCGGCCGCGGCGGCCAACTGCAACGTGGCCGTGTTGACAGTTCCCTTCTCCGGCGCGGCGGCACTTCTGAAGCAATTGAAGAGCGTGTGGAAGCCGGGAACGGTTGTGATCGACACGACCGTGCCGCTCGCGGCAACGGTGGGCGGAGCGGCGACGCGGATGCTTGGCGTGTGGCAGGGATCGGCGGCGGAACAGACCAAGGAGCTCTTACCGCCGGGCGTGACTCTTGCGGCAGCGCTACAGAATTTGGGAGCAGAATTGCTCGGACGCGACGAGCCGGTCGAATGCGACGTGCTGGTGTGTGGTGATGATGAAAAAGCGAAGCAGGTGGCGTCGGAACTGGTCAGCAAGATTCCGGGTGCGCGCGCGCTAAACGGCGGAAAGCTGGAGAATGCGCGGATAGTGGAATCGCTGACGGCGCTGCTGGTGGGATTGAACATGCGCTACAAAGTGCACAGCGCCGGGATTCGAATCACGGGATTGCCTTTGTAACGACGCTTCTTCCCTGCCGCACAATCCGGTTTACAACTCAGAAGACCACGCGCGAGCTTGCGCTTTTGCGCGCGCGTTTTCATGACGGTAGGGAGAATGGCGACTTTCATCCCGAGCGCGGCAATCGCGGACGCTTGCGCTTCGTCGGCAGGATCGATGACGAACGTGCCCGTGAAATCGGCGTAAAGCCCAGCGACGCCGAGAGCCGTTGGATCATAACCGAGTTGGGCGAGCATTTTGTCCGAGGGTCCTTTCAGAGATTTTCCGCCGACGAGGGGACAAACAGCGAACACCTTTTCCTTGCTCGCCCGCAATTGATCGCGAACCTGCGGAATGGCAAGGATGGGCCCGATGCTGATCAGCGGATTGCTGGGGCAAATGAGAATGCGGCCGCAATCGCGGATGGCTTCGAGGACACCCGGAGCGGGCCGCGCGCTTTCCACGCCGACGAAGCGGATGCGGCGGACAACCGGGTCGGCGCGGCGCTTCACAAGATATTCTTGGAAATGCAGCGGGCCCTCGTTCGAATCGATCATCGTGGGAACGGGATTGTCGGACATCGGAAGAATGCGCGACTTCACTCCCAGCGCCGTTCGAATGGAATCGGCCGCTCGGGAGAGCGTTTCCCCTTCGACGAGCAACGCGGTGCGATGGATGTGCGTAGCGAGATCGCGATCGCCGAGATTAAACCAATTCGCGCGGCCATATACGGCCAAGCGCTTCAAAGCGTGAAAAGTTTCCCCGCGTAATCCCCAGCCTTTGGCGGCGTCCACGATTCCCGCGAGCGTGTAAGTCACGATGTCAAGGTCTGGAGAAATCTTCAAGCCGTGGAGAACGATGTCATCGCCGGTGTTGACGATGATAGTCAGATCGCGTGGATCCATGACGTCGTAAAGGCCGAGAAGTAATTTTGAGGCGCCGACGCCGCCAGCGAGGGCAGTGATTTTCTGTTTTTTGACGGAACGCATAGACGAGTCAGATGCCGACGGTCCGGCTGGCGTTACGAGCAAATCCTTGCGCATCTGCGAGAGTTTCGACGCGGTCGCGGACGTGCGATGAGAGGAATGCGTCGCGGCCGACATATTCCGGATAGAGGGCCAGGCGTTCGCGCAAAGTAAATCCGCGCGCTTCGGTTTCGGATTGGAGGAGTGCAACCTGCGGCCAGGCGGCTTCCGGATTGATGAAATCCCTGGTGACGGGAGAGATGCCACCCCAATCGTTGATGCCAGCTTCGAGCAAGCGCGGGAAATCGCCGTAACTTAAGTTCGGTGGCGCTTGCACGTTCATTTGCGGGCCCAGGATGAGCCGAGCGATGGCGATGGTCCGCAACAAGTCGTCGAGAGAGGGATCGGGGTGGGCGGCCATGGGAATTTCCGGCTTGGCGCGGAAATTCTGGATGATGACCTCCTGAATGTGTCCGTACTTTTCGTGGAGCGTTCGAATGGCAAAGAGAGAGTCGATGCGCTCTTCCATGGTTTCGCCGATGCCGATGAGAATTCCCGTGGTGAAAGCGATCGAGAGCTTCCCCGCTTCTTCGATGGTGCGGAGACGGAGCGCGGGAACCTTGTCGGGGGCCTTGGCGTGGGGCAAGCCATCACGCATCAGGCGAGGGCTGACGTTTTCGAGCATCAGGCCGACACTGGCGTTCGAATCTTTCAGGCGCTCGAGAGCGGGGCGGTCCATGACGCCGGGATTGGCGTGAGGAAGCATGCCTGTTTTTTCCAGGACGAGTTCACACATAGCTGCGAGGTAATCGAGCGTGCGGGCAAAGCCTTGTTTGCGGAGAAATTCGCGGGCTTCCGGGAAAATCCGTTCGGGCTGATCACCGAGGCTGAATAGGGCTTCCTTGCAGCCGGCGCAGCGGCCTTGTTCGGCGAGCGCGAGAATTTCCTCCGGGATCATGAAGTGCGCGCCGGGCTGGCCGGGATCTTTTCGAAAGGTGCAGTAGCTACAGTAATCGCGGCAAAGGGTGGTCAGGGGGATGAAGACCTTTTTGGAAAAAGAGATCGTCGTTCCCTTCCCTTGCGCACGAAATTGCGTTGCGGCTTCGAGGAGAGGCTGGAGAGGGGCTTGCGTGGCAAGCAGAAGCGCGGCGGCGCGATCGATGGCTCGGCCTTCGCGGGTGTTGGCCAGGACTTCATCGACTTCGAGACTCGAAGTCGGGTGAGGAGCGGCGGCGTGGAAGCGAGCGCTCATTTGGAAGTCATCGCAAAGTGCACAAGGAAATCTAACACAGAGGGCACAGAGTACACAGAGGACGCCGAGTAGCTAAGAAAAGAGAACAGGAAAGAAAAACTAGCGGAAAAGGTCCTCGGCGGCGGGGCGGATGATGCGGGCGGCGGGATCGAGGACTGGTTTGTAGCGATAGCCGCGCACGAGGACGACGGGCGAGCCTCCGGATTTGTCCATCAGAAGACCGGCAGCGCCGGCAAGCTCATCGGCGACGGCGAGAATCGTGGCGTTAAGAAGTTTTCCGTTGCGGTCGCGGGTGCCGCGCAAATCGAGAAGCACGGGAACACCGGCAGCGCCGATGGCCACGTTTGTCAATCCAAGCCGCCAAGGGCGGCCAAAGGTGTCGCTGACGATGACGGCAAGGCGCTTGCCGGTTCGTTTGCGCAAAGCCACGGCGAGCTTTTTTGCGGAACGATCGGGGTCGCGAGGAAGCAGCGTCACCAAGCCGCGGCCGGGGACGTTCGAATGGTCAATTCCAGCGTTGGCGCAAACGAAGCCGTGACGCGTTTCGGCGATCAGGACGTGATCGCTGCGAACGAGGCGCCGCGACTCTTTGAGAATGGCTTCCACCAGATGCGAGTCCTTCTTCATCCTGAGGGCAATCTCTTTGGCTTTGGCCGAAGGTTTTAACTTTGTAAGACGGAGCACGGAGCCTTCCGCTTTCGAGACAATTTTTTGAGCGATAACGAGGACATCGCCATGTTCGAAATGGATTCCCGCGCGGTGCGCGGCGTTGCTGATGAGTTTGGAGAGGTCGTGGCCGCGGCGAATTTCCGGGAGTCCCGGAATCCGAAACAAGCGCAGCTCTTTTGCGCGGGGCGCTGATTCCTTCGGAGAAGAGAGCGGTGTGGGTCGTTTGGCCATGAGCGCGGAAGAGAAATCTTACGCGAGGCTTCGAAAGGTTTCACCTGAGAAGATGCGGCCCTCGAAAAAACGAAATGAGCGAGGCATTTGGGTCCTTCCAAACGCCTCGCCCCGAACCGTGCACCCGGAGCCTGGAGCCGCTCAGCGGTGGGGAGGCCTGTCTTCCTTGTCCTTTGGCGGCTTGGACTGCTGCTGTTTCTGCTGCTTTTGACGATCCTGCTGTTGTTTTTGCTGCAGCTTCTGCTGCTGTTGGTCGTGTTTGCGCTCGAGCTGTTCGAGCTGCTGCTGATGTTTTTGATCCAACTGTTGCTGCCGCTGCGCATCGGCATTCTTCTGTTGCAGCTTCTGGCGATCCTGCTGCTGCTGTTGCTCGACGCGCTGGCGCTCCAGATCCTGCTTTTGGCGGAGACGCTCTTGGTTCTGCTGATATTTTTGGTCGAGCTGCGGATTTACATTGCCGGCGTTGCCCGAGCGCGCGGATGGCGGGCGATCATTATGGGGTTGCGGAGCGCCCGTATTCGAAGGCGGATTACCCGGGCGGTCGCCTCGATTTGCCGAGGGCGGATTGTTCGGCGCGGCGGGACGGACCGGGGCGTTGCTCTGCACGTTGCCCGGCCGATTAGCGTTGGATGGAACATTCCGCGGCGCCGCCGGCCGGGCCGGAGGAGCCATCCGAATGTTGGGGCGCGCTGCCTCGGCGCCTTCGGACTGTATTTGACGAACATGAGAAAGGGCCGGCGGCCTTCCGCCATTGGCCTGAATCGCTTGTTGCTGTTTGGCGAAGGAAACGGGAGCGGGAGGCGGAGGCGTCTTGGCGACGACCGCGCGGCCCTGGAGAGCGGCGGGCGGGCGGACGCGAGCATCGGCACCGGCACCAAGGACGCTGCGCTGCTGCGGGGCAACGGTGGGAGTGAGCGGAGCGACAGGAGCGGAGGCGACCTCTCTGGCATCCACATGCATCATGTTGCGACCGACAGGCTGGGCGGAGGTGAAGGCCTGATGAGAAGTGGCCGTCACGGCATTGGCCGCCGACTGATTCTGATACTTAATGTTCGTGACGTTTACGGTTTTGTTGACGTAGACGTTGTTGTAGACGTTGGTGACGTAGGTTCTGTTGATGACCGTGGTGTTAGAAATGTTGACATTCTCCACGTAGCGCGGAGAAACATGGTAGGACGGGCAAAAAACGTCGCGCGGACCCAGCGGAAACCAGGCGACCCCGGCGGCAACGCCACCAACGCCGATTCCTACACCCCAATGCGGGCCGCCAACCCAGGCCACCAGAGCCGGCGCATAGACAGGGCGGACATACGCCACAGCAGCGACCGGACGCGGCGGGCACGGCACCCAGCCCCACACACCGCGAACGACAACCCAGCGTCCATAGTGGAAAGGCGCGAAGCCCCAGGGAGCGTCATCCACCCACGTCCAACCCCAGGGAGAGATCCAAACCCAATGGCCATAGCGATAAGGAGCCCAGCCGACGACGACGGTATGAGGGAACCAGACGGTGCCGTACTCGGGGACCGGACGCCAACCGCCGTAATCGTCGAGGTCTTCATATCCGACCACATCGGGGGACACGTATCGCGCCGATTCGGAATGCTCAGCGCGGCGGTCGCGATCGGCACACCAGCGGTCAAAGTCGTCGTCATCGTCGTCGCCGTAACTTTGGATATCGGCGCTCAGTTGATCGGTTCCGCTGAAAGTGCCAATTTCACCGGGGTGCACGGTGTAAGCCTGGCCCCCGCCGGTCACTTCGCCCTGACCATTGCGAACGACGACAATGGTAGCGTCGCCGTTTTCGTTGACATTGATCTTGTAGCTGCCCGGACGAAGGACGGAGAAAGCCAGGTTGGGTGTATCTACTTCAAAAATTTCATCCGTGTCCAGGCTGCGGACGCTAATGTTAAGAGTGCCCTCGGTGAGGCGAACCTGGGTGGTGTTGTCGGAGAGGTTCAAGAAAGAAAAGCCAGTCATGCTTCCCAGACGGATGACCGCGGATCCGATATTTAATTCCGAACGCGCACCGTTGTCATTCCAGAGTTTATCGCCGGTAGTGAGGGGGCGATTGAGCACGGCGGAAACCCAGTCATCGGTGCCCGCGGGGTTGAACGAAACCGTCCCGTGTGCATAGCCGAGGCGGGCGACGCGGCTTGATGGATCATCTTCATCGGCTGAAGCGAGCTGCGGCGCAAAGAGGGCGGCGGCCAGCACGAGGCTCAACAGGGCAGCGAATTTGAGCGCGTCTTTTCTCATCTCGAAATCTCTCCTGAAACATGACCGGCTCGCCTTCCGTTGCGCCGCGTCATGATCTCTGCATTTGTGGGAAACGTGGGCTTAGACAAACAGTAGCACTCCACCGCTCCCCGGCAGTTGCCCGAGCTTCTTTCGCATGTCGAAACAGGAAATGCCTGGTACGAACTGCACTACTCGATCAAACACTCTACCGATGAAAGAGTTGTGTGAAACGCGGCACGGAAGCCCGGAGCGAATGGAGATGCAGGAGGAATCGAAGGGATCTTTTCAGCTCGGTCAGCGGAGAAGAGAAGGAAGGAAATTTCCCACTTCAAAAACAGAAGGCCCGCCCGGGAATTCCGGGCGGGCTTTCTCAGGGGAAAAGAAATTAATGCCGGCCGCCATGAGAGACGCCGCCACCGCGGGAGCCTCCGCCACCGCCGCCGCCGCGAGAACCTCCTCCGCCACCAAAGCTGCCGCCACCACCGCGGTAACCGCCTCCGCCACCATAGCTGCCACCTCCACCGCGGGAACCACCGCCGGTGTAACCACCGCCACGGTACCCGCCATTGCCGCCTCCGCCGTAGCTACGGCTGGGTGCAGAGTAAGAACGAGACGGAGCGGAGTAGGAACGAGATGGCGAATAGCCGCGATTGCCGCCATAGGAAGGCTGCTGCGAATAGCCGCGGTTGCCGCCATAGGAAGGCTGTCGGTGCCGCGGTTGCCAGGGAGGCTGTGCGAGTGCCGCGGTTGCCAGAGGAAGGCTGTTGCGAGTAGCCGCGGTTGCCAGAGGAAGGCTGTTGCGAGTAGCCGCGGTTGCCAGAGGAAGGCTGCTGCGAATAGCCACGGTTGCCGCCATAGGAAGGCTGTTGAGCATAGCCACGACTGTTGTAAGTAGATGAACCGCCGCGCTGCGGGGGCTGATAATTGCGGCCACCACTGGAGGATGAGGACCGGTTGCCGCCGTAGTTTGAGGAACCCTGGCGCGAGGACGGCGAATTGACACCGCCTTGCCGCCCGGACGAAGCCGCGCCGCCTTGCGAGGCGCGGGCCCAGGGCGGACGATCACCTTGCGCCGTGCGCGCCGATTGCGTGGGCGCGTTCGTGTTGGAGTTGGCCGAACGATTTGAGGAGCCGAAACCGGCCGGGGCGCGGCCCCGGTCAGTGCTATTACCTTGCGCTGCCCAGACTCGCGAATTGTTGCCGGGACGCCCGGAAGCATTGTTATTTGTCGCGGCATTGGGGGTGCGCCCGGAGTTGGACATAGAGGAAGGCGGGCGGTTCTGCGACAACTGACTCTGCCGGGAGGTTGTCGCGGACGAATTTGGCAAGTTGGCCCCGCGGCCGTTCATTGCAGGAGTGTTGCGGTCCGAACTATTCTGCTCGGAGGAACGTTGGTTCATCACGCCATTCGCCGGGCGATTCATCGTGCCGTTCCCTGCTCGATTCATGGCGCCATTGGCGGGCGAATTGCCGAAGTGGCCCGGACTCAGGCTGTTGCGGTTCACCGTCCGGACCGGCATATGCGAGGCGGCTTGCGCCGGCGCGGTGCGTGCCATGACCGAGCGGTTCTGCACGGAGGCGGAAGGCCTTGCAACGTGAGAACGCATGTTTGCGGCACCGAGCGAACTTTGACGGGTTGGCCGGAGGCCGGCATTGTTGGTGACCCGGGCGCCCTTCAGTGCGGCTGAGGTGAGATGCATTGCTCCCCGGTTGACGGACTGGCCGTTGGTGAACCCATTGCGATTCGTGCCGGTCACGGCATTGGGGTTGCGCGCGTACCTGTAATTAAAGTTGTTAACGTTCCGATTGAACACATTGGTGTTGCGGATGTAAGTGTTGTTCATGTTCACGTTGCGGAGGTAGCCACCGCCGCAGTGATACCATGGATAGTAAGGTTCCCCATAACCGAGCGGGAACCAGCCAACTCCTCCGCCGAAACCAAAGCCACCGCCAAACCCAAAGCCGCCGCCAAAACCGAATCCGCCGCCGAGGAAGCCGACGTAAGCGGGGCCATAGATGGGATATCCGCCTATTGGGCCGGGGCACCAGCCCCACCCGCCCGCGAAATAGTTCCAGCGGCCATAGTGGAAGGGAGCAAAACCCCAAGGTTCATCGTCAACCCAAGTCCAGCCCCACGGGCCGACCGAGTTCCAGTAACCAACGCTATAGGGAGCCCAGCCAGGATCAACCTGAGAGGGATACCACACCGGACCATAGTCCGGGACTTCGCTCCATGTGCCGTAGTCGTCGAGGTCGTCGTAACCGGGCACGTCGCGCGAAACATATTGCGCCGAAACGGAGTTCTCTTCCTTGAGATCGCGTTGAGCAGCCCAATTATCCAGTCCATCCGGGTCGGGGGCCTTGTTGAGGCTGTATTGGATATTATTGTCTGTGCCATCGAATTCAGCCATTTCGCCGGCGTTAACGTCGTAGGTCTTGTCGCCAGCGGTAACTTCGCCTTCCCCACGAATCACCGTGACGCGAGCGGAGTCGCCGTTTTCATTCACGTCGACGCGAAAAGCACCGGCCTGCTTTACAGTAAAAGCCATGTTGGGCGCATCAACTTCATAAAGGTCGCCTTCGCGCAGTTCGCGGACTCGGAAATTGAGGCTACCCTCGGCCAGCCGCATCTGGATAATGCTCTGGTCAAGGTTGAGGAAAGAAAGCGCGGTCATGCTGCCGATGTGGATGGAAGCTTGGCCGGCCTGCAGTTCGGCCCGGGAGTCTTTATCCGCCCAAATCTTGTCACCGATGGTCACGGGGCGGTTCTTGGCTGCACTACCCCAGTCACCCTCACCGCCTGGTTGGAACGACACAGAACCATCTACATAGCTAATGCGCGCGACGCGCGTAGGCGGGTCTTTTTCATCGTCTGCCCGCGCCTTCGGCGACACAAAGAAAAGAAGACCGGCCACGCAAAGCAGCAAAATGCTCGTCCGTCGGGCCACCGAGCGGTCTACACGGGGCCTTCCGGTGGATATGGTCTTCGTCATGGTGAACCCCTGTCCTCGGCTAGAAGGGCTCACTGCCTGAAACTCTCCTGAAGGCTCTCTAGCCGATGGGAGCCTAGCATCCTTTAGCTCCCATTGAGTAGAACCCGGAGTTGGCAAAGAAGTTGCCCTAGAAGATGCCCAGCCGTATGCAACCTGTGGCTAGCTAGTACTAGGACTATTCCTGGGAGTAAATAGCCCGAAATCTGTCCCTTAGAACAGGCGCTTTCCACGTTTGACTTTTCTACACTCCGTTGTTGTGGGCGCTTCTGCGCTCTGGGAGAATCGTATGCTTATGAAGGCGAAATGGCTAGGTGCCCTGGCAGTAGCGATGGCGGCAGCGGTGTCTGTGCCTGCGCAGACTTGGCGACAGGCGGGACCTACCGGCGGAACGGTTATCTCCCTGGAGGCTGACCCGCACGACGTCAACCGGCTATTCCTGGGAACGTCGGACGGGCACGTGTTTGCCTCGAATGACGAAGGCGGGCACTGGCAACTGCTGAGCCGGATCGGAACCGGCCAGGACGACGTCATCACCCACATCCTATTCGATCCGCGGAACGCAAATCGCCTCTATGCCAGCACCTGGACACTTTATTCCGGCGGCGGCGGCGTTTACCGCAGCGATGACGGAGGAAAAAGCTGGCATATCATCGGGCTCGCGCATGAAACGGTTCGAGCGCTGGCGCAGGCGCCGACGAATCCTAAAATTCTTGTAGCCGGTTCGCTGACGGGAGTCTACCGCTCGAAGGATGACGGCGCGAATTGGGAACGGATTACTCCGGCGAACCACCCGGACCTGAAGAATTTTGACTCCGTGGCTTTTGATCCCCACGACGAAAACATCATCTACGCAGGGACTTATCACCTGCCGTGGAAAACCACCAACGGGGGCAAGGACTGGTTTCCGATTCCGACGGGCATGATCGATGACTCCGATGTGATGAGCATCATTGTGGACCCGGCCAATCCGAACAACGTGCATGCCACGGCTTGCTCCGGCATCTACCACAGCGTGAATGGCGCGCAGCAGTGGACGAAATACCAGGGTATTCCTTTTGTCTACCGGCGCACACAGCTGATCCGGCAGGATCCTCGGAATCCCCAGATTCTGTACGCTGGAACGACCAGCGGCCTCTGGAAGTCCACCAACGAGAAGGACTTCAAGCGTATGACGCCGGTGGATTGGGTCGTCAACGCGATCGTGATCGATCCCAAGAATCCCAATAAAATCATTCTGGGCACGGAGCGCGAAGGCGTGCAAATCAGTGAAAATGCCGGCGAAACGTTCACCGCGGCAAACAAGGGCTTTCAGCATCAGCACATTCTGGATGTGGCGATGGACAATGACCATCCGGAGCGCGCGCTGGTGGTGCTGACGTTTGACACCAACGAATTTCTGGCAACGAAAGACGGCGGCGCGACCTGGGCCCCTCTTGGCGCGGGGTTGAAGCGCACCGATCTTAAGCACGTGTATGCCGCGCCAACGGGTTGGTGGGCTTCCTTGGTGAACGGCGGCTGGATGAAGTATGAGGAGAGCAGCGGGAAGTGGGTCAAGGCAGGCTTGTACGTTGCGGACTCCGGCCCCGTGGCCGCTTCGACGAAGGGCAAAAAAGGTACGGCGGCCAGGCGCCCAGCAGCCAAGTCCGGAGCGGCATCGTTCGTGCCGTTCCAGGTAAACGACATGGCGTTCGGTGGCGGCGCATGGTACGCAGCGACAACCGGCGGCGTGCTTGTTTCTAAAGACCGCGGCACAATCTGGAAATCAGCGGGCCGGGATGCCTTTCTGAAGCAGGCGGCGACTTCTCTGGAAACTTCGCCGGACGGATCGCAAGTCTGGGCGATTTCTCAACATACCTTGATTTACTCAGCGGATGGAGGGGCGCACTGGGACGCGAAGGACCTCGCCTTTGCTTCGGCCGGGAACTTGCATCTTCGCCGCGTGGACGATGCGAATCTCTTTATCACCACGAATATGGGGCTGTACGCGTCGCACGACGCAGGGCGCAACTGGAATCGCGAGGAGGTACGTGATCTGCAATTCCAGGACGTGGCGGCTAGCGGCAATGCCATCGTCGTGGCACTGCAGAAACATGGACTGCTTGTTTCCTTCGACGCAGGCAAATCCTGGCAGCACGTGAGCGATCCGCTGGCACAGGGATATTTCCCTGTAGTACACACGCGGCGGAATGGCGCGCTCGTGGCTGTTTCCGCGACGGAAGGCCTGCTGACGTTCGAACCTGCGGCCAGAACCGCGGACGGCAGCGTGGGCAGTTCACGCTAATTCACACGCTGACCAGAATGGCCAAGAGACGCAGCGGAAACCGGCTAAGTCTTCCACTCAGCTTCGTGTAATTGCGGCGGGCTAGATGGGCTTGCCGTTTCCGCCGATCTGATAACCGACACCACGAACAGTTTTGATGAGCGCGAGGCCGGAACCAGAATCCACTTTGCGGCGCAGATAGTTGATATAGACATCCACGACGTTGGTCATGGTGTCGTAGTTCACTTTCCAAACCTGTTCAACAATAGCCGCCCGGGAAACGGGCTGCCCTTCGTGGCGCATCAGGAATTCGAGCAAGCCAAATTCTTTCGGACTAAGCTCGATATCGCGGTTGCCACGACGCACGGTGTGAGCAACGCGGTCGAGCTCAAGATCCTCAATCTGCAGAACCGAGCGTGCGGGACGATTGCCACGGCGGAGAACGGCGCGAATGCGCGCCGCCAGTTCGGCAAAGGCAAACGGCTTGGCAAGGTAATCGTCCGCGCCGGCGTCGAGGCCGCGAACGCGCTCTTCCACCATGCTGGCTCCGGTCACAATGAGCACGGGCAAGTCCGGTTTTTTCAAGCGAATCCCCCGCAAAACATCCAACCCGCCCGCTCCGGGCAGACTGAGATCCAGGAGGACGAGATCGTAAGGCTGGTCAGATGCCAGCCGCTGGGCTTCCCTTCCATCGGAAACAACTTGAACGGAAAACTGCTCCTGCTGCAACCGCTGATTCAAGAATTCAGCCAGCGGCGCGTCATCTTCGGCGACAAGAATGCGCATCGGCTCACACAAACGACGTAGATTTTGGAAGGGGGTAGGATCAGTTTCGCCGGATCGCGGAAGAGTGTCAAGGCAATGTGGACAGCAGTTGGCGGAATGCGCATCCCCGCGCCTGGCGCGCACGGCCAACGCGGGCAGCAGCACAGGCTCAGGGCAACGGTTGGCCAGGTTCGCAGCTCGCGGGTCGGCTGCCGCGGCGGAAGCCGGCTCCAGGCTAGCCAATGTCTATTTTCCCGTTGCTATATACTCTTCCGCGGGAAAACCAAGGATGGAGAAACTGATGCTCACGCTGACCGCTCGTCCGCTTCGCGCCCTGAAAGTTTCCGTCTCTGCCGTTGCACTGCTTTTCATCTTCCTGGGCGCGCAATCACCGGCCTGGAGCGCTAGCCCAAAAGAAGACGGCTCCATCGCCGGCCTCACCGCCAAGTTCGTCGACGTTCACGGCGTCAGGACGCGCTACTACGAAATGGGGCAGGGCGAGCCGCTGGTGCTCGTTCATGGAGAAGGTTTCTCCGGCCATTCCAGCGCCAACACGTGGTCGAAAAATATCCCCGGCCTTGCCAAGCGTTTCCATGTATTCGCGCCGGATAAGCTCGCCTCCGGCATGACCGGCAATCCCCTCGACGACAAGGACTACAACCTCCAGGGTGAAGTCGAGCACATGTACCAGTTCATTCAGACCATGAAGCTCGGCAAAGTCCATCTAGTCGGGCAGTCGCGCGGTGGCGGCTGCGTTTTCTTTCTCGCCGTGGCGCACCCGGAAATCGTCAAGACGCTGGTCATCATCGATTCCTTGACAGCCGCCCCGGAAGGCCCCAACACGCGCCAGGAAACTCTCGCAAAATGCCCCAAGGAGCCCGACTGGGTGGAGTGGAAGTGCAGACTAGAAGCCATTTCCTTCAAACCCGAGGTCGCGTTCGATGATGAGTTCTGGGAGGCTGGAAAATACATGGCCAGCCTTCCCAAATCACAGGAGACCGTGGCAAAAATCAAAGCCGGCGCCGGCGAGCCGCTCGCTTCACAATTCAACGAGTGGAAGAAATCAATCCACGAGCGCGTTAAGAACGAAGGCATCCTGCAGATGCCCGTCCTCCTCTACTGGGGCCGTAACGATCCCTCCGCCGTTCTTGCCCGCGGCCTGGACCTCTTCGACATTATCGCCGCGAAAAACCCGAGAACTCGCATGTTCATCGTCAATAAGGCCGGGCATTTCCACTATCGCGAATATCCGGAAGAGTTCAACGCGAACCTGATCCATTTCATCGAATTCTGGGAACTTTAGCTCGTTCGCGGAAACGATCCGCCCTGCCGGGCGGGCCAACGGACTAACGTTTTCTTTCTCCATGGAGTAGGATAGGACGCTGTGACTCCCCTTCCGCCCAATGAGCAGCTGAAGGATCTCCGCTCACGATTGGGCATCACCACGCGCGATGTCGCTGAATTCAGCCAGAGGATTGCCGAAGCCGAGGGCAATTCAGAATTTCAAATCTCCAACGCCTGGCTCACGCAAATCGAGAATTCCGACTCCGTTCCGAGCATCTTCAAGCTTTATAGCTTGAGCGCCATTTACCGAATGAAATTCACCGACATGCTCCGTCTTTATGGACTCGACCTGCAAAAGCTGAATCTGCACCAGCTCGCCGCGCCTCTGCCCCACACGCACTTGGCCAGCCTGGAAGTTTACGATGCCGACCGCACCGTCTCCTTTCCCGTGCGCTTTGACAGGTCCTTCGATCTGGACAGCACCAATCTTCTTTCACGCATGGTGGAGCTCTGGGGAGAAGTCCCCATCGCCTTGATCCAGCATCTGGATATCCGCCACAGTCAGTACGGTTATGTGGGGCTGCACGATTTCACCCTTCACCCGTTGCTCCGCCCGGGCTCCTTCGTGCAGATCGATTCGCGCATCCGCAAGGTGCAACCCCTCCGCTGGCGGACAGAATTTGACCGCCCCATTTACTTTGTCGAGCTGCGCGACGGCTACGCTTGTTCCTGGTGCGACCTTCTGGACGACCAACTCCTGCTGCTTCCCCATCCTCTTTCTCCGTGCAGCGTCCGCAAATTCAAATTTGGAACGGACGCGGAAATTGTCGGGCAGGTTACGGCGGTGGCAATGAGGCTTACCGGGATGGATGATTCGGCTGCTGACGAAAACGCAAGATTGCCAAGGCGAGTCTGATGTTGGACAGAAAAAGCCGCGCCACCGTGGGATTCACATCCAGCGGGATTGCGATGCGGTAGGGCTCCAGCTTCTCCCATGCGCGCAGGAATTCGTCGGGATTTTCGCGCGTGGACGCCAGGTAGATTTCAATCTCCTCGACGATATCTTCAAGCGACAACGCGGATAGTCTGTAAAAGATTTGCCGGTGCGCGATTTCCAGCGCCTTCCTCGCCGTGTTCGGGTCGAAGCGCACGGCCAGCCCATCGTGGTGGTAGCTGCCGGAGTTATAGTCCCGCATCGAAGCGAGATAAATCAGGCGGCCCAGATCGCACGAAATCCGGGACAGGGTTCGCTGCAGGAGATCGTCGTACGCCTCTTGCACGGGCACGAGTTTGATGCTGGCGTTCATCCGCGCGAAATTCCATGAGGCTCGATCATCATGCCATTTTAGCGGGGTGCTGCTCCGCCAATTTCACGCGATTGCGTTGCGGCGGCCAATGCCCGTTGCACATCACCAATGCCCTGGGTGAGCCTGTCGGCATGAGTGGCCAACCCGCGCAGCCTCTGCGGGCCCGCAAGTTCGATCCCGGCGGACAGAACCGCGCAAATCAGCTTGAGTTCCGCATACCGGAGGAAAATGCCCGCCTCCGTTGCGAACTCCAGGTCGTGGCTCTGCCGGCTCGTCTCCAAGTGCTCCCGCATGATTTGGCTGATGGCCGCCGACGTCCGGTGTACCCAATGGTGCGCCACGGCGTTGCGTTCCCGGCGGAAAAGTCTTTCCAGATAGGGCGATTCCAGCCGCGCGATGAAATCCAGGTCCTCGTCTGAGAAAATCCGCGAGACATATTCTGACGCACAGGCCTCGGCGCTCTCATCTTCCTGCGGCGGCGCCGGGTCCCAGGCGGAGTTGGATTCCTGCAATTTCGCTCCCGCACGGACCCACACAAGGATCACCAGCAAAAGCAAAGCCGCTCCGATCAAGGCGCTCGAGACGCTGATCACGGCCGCACCGTCTTCGCCAAGTAGCCGCGCATTTCGCGAAGCCGCTGGTTCGTTGCCGCGGCAAGCATCTGATACTGCTGTTCAAGCTGGACGGCTTTTCTCGGCTCGGGACTGGGGCATACGACCACAGATGCGTGACCCAAACCCAAGAACCACAAAATACGAAGCAGGATGGAGATAGACCAGAACTGTTGAAACCCGCTTCCGCTGTCCACGACAAACGTCAGCTGAATCACACTGGTCGCCACGAATAAACCATAGCCCAGGAGTATGCCCCTCAGATTTCTCCCAAAAGGAATCGAATAGGACACGAAGAGAATGGCGACCGCTGCCACCGCAAGGGCTTGCACAGTCCGTAAGGCTCGCTCGAGGTCGTAATTCGTGGCTATCAACCACCAGCGGGGATCATTCGAGGTATCCACGAATGCTTTGGCTAACGCCAACGCGAACATGAAAGACAAAACATTCCGGGCCATTCGTGCAGTTCCCGGATACGCGCGAAGCCCCACGCGATAAATCTCGAACACAGCCCCGCAGCCAATCAATACGCCCAGCCCTTCCGTGATCCAGTAAACCGGCAAATAAGATTGCGGGTGCAAATGATAGACATAAAAGCGGAGGAGCTCCTGCAGCCACACAAAGAGAACGTAAGCATAAAAAACAGGGAAACGAACCAGGAGCCTGCCTCGCACACTTCGAACTAGCAACAGGAGCTCAAGTCCAATCCCACCCCACCAAATGGCTTGGCCCAGCATCTTCCTCCCGGCACGCCTGATTACTAGATTGCTGTTGAGCAATCCTAGCATAAGCGAGGGGGACGGTGAAGGGTTCCTTCCCCCTCGTCAAGTTCTTTCGTTAGGAACCCACCGCGAGCACCGACGGCGAAGGCGGTATTGGTTGCGGCCCCGTTCCGTCCGCCGCCAATGATGGCGGAATCGGTTGCGGACCTGTTCCATCTGCCGCCAACGACGGCGGAATCGGTTGCGGACCTGTACCATCCGCCGTCAACGATGGCGGAATCGGTTGCGGACCTGTACCATCTGCCGTCAACATACCTGCTGTGCCGGCTGCTAGAGGCAGAAAACTCAGGTTTCCCGCGCTCGAAGAACCGACATTCGCTACATTCGCAAAAATAACTGCGGCAGCGAACAAGATTAACCTGCAGACGAGGCCCTGAACTCTCAGTCTGGACATACCTTCCTCCTTCTAGAAATTAGGGATGAGGGAAACATTGGATCGCGAAACTCCCCCGCGAACCTTCGCTAGCCTAAGTGGTAAAGCCGATTGGCGCACATTTAGTTGAAGTATGGTTGGTATCCCAACCAATATTCGGCGCTGAACGCTCTACTTTGATTCTAAATTCTTGAAGCGCTCGGAATCCTTAGAAGTGGCTCCACTGCGGACAGAATCGCGACGCGCGTGCAAGCTTACTCGCGCAACGAACTGCCGCGCTTACTCCCCTGGCGTGACTTCCGCCGTGGCATCAGGCAATTGCGATTTCGCCCTTCTGGCCTTCACGCCGCAGGCTTCCTGGTGCGCCGGCGGCTTCCTCGCTTACTGGATCTCTTCGCGGTAACGCTTCTCTTCCTTTTCCGCGCCCCACGCCACGGCATTTCGCCTCTTATACACTCTGCCGAAAACTGCGGAGTCAATTCACTGATCTAGACCGTTGCGCTTGCAATCCCAAGCGATCCGCCATCAATCGCCTCTTTTCTCCCCGTTTCGAACAATATTGGTTTTCAGTTGAGGGCCAGGTCCTGATCAAGGTTCAGCCCTGGAGGGCTGCTTATAGTGGCAATCCGAAAAGGAGAACGCTGGCACTGCCAGAATCAAGAATGCCAGGGCGAAATCCTGGTCATCGTATCGAGCGAAGTGGAGGGCGCTGCGAACCCGCGATGTTCATGTGGAAGTATCATGAAGAAACCTTATGTCCGGCCGGAATTGAAAATCCACCCGGCCGGAAGAGAGGCGCGGCAAGGTATCCAGACCCTTGCCACTCTCACCTTGGATTCACCCCGGTTCAATCAAGCAGAGCAAGACGAAGAATAGCAGTCATTCCCGGAGAGGGGGCACATTCAGATTTGAAATTTTTTAAAGGATTCGCCGTGCTGCTGGCCCTAACTTTTATCTTGCTCGGAATACTCTTCCTCTATGACTCTGTCTCTCACCCGATCGCGGCAGCACCCGGCCAAATTATCGCAGGAGCCTTCTTTTGCTCCTTGGCCCTCACTTTGGTTTATTTTCTGCTAAGGCCGGCGGAGAAATGAATCCCTTGGAACAAGTGAAGAAAGCCCCGGCGATAGACGCATCTCTTAAGCAAGACTGCCGCGCCGAACTTATTTTCTATGCCAAGACCCGGGCGGCTGAACCGCGGCCCGTAAAGATTCTTGGCGACTATGCCTGCGATTACCGGCGGCCGGACTGGGAGCATCGCTGGAGCGAGTGGTGCTCCTGCAAAAATCCGTATCTGAATCTTTTCCTCTGCAGAGAGCATGCCGCGATACTGGGCTTGCTGGATGGCAGGCCGCCGGAGGCCGGTTCGAGCAGCTCCTCTCAAGAATAGGCCCCTTCGTAAGCCGCACCGCAAATCGTTCGACTGCCGCGCGTAACGAGAACTTAACAAGGATGGCTTCGTACAGTTCCATACTGTTGCGCTGCCTGCCATTGGTTCCAGTTCTTGGCGCGCCCAAGGAAGCGATTCTGAAGCGAATGAGCGAGACGTCCAGCGGGCGAAGAGCCCTCGAAAAGGTTCTACTGCAAAACCCAATCCCCAACTTTCTCGACAAATCGAAATGCATACCGCGGATACGGCGTCTCGGCGGCTTCGGAACGGACCGTGCGCGCCCGGCCAACGAATTGCCCCCCTCCGCTTGCTAGAAAAACTTCCATGATGGAATCGTTCTCCAGCACGGCGGTGCAGCCACAGAGGAATGCGCTGAGACTGACATTTTCCGTGGTGCTCAGTTCCTCGAAGGATTTTCCCTGTATGTCGGTTCCCCGCAGCTTGAGCGGGACCCGCAGGCGAACGCGGATTTCACGCCGGCGCTCCGGCCGCTTGGCACGCAAAAGATCCGCCAGCCCGGTTCTTAGGGCGTCAAAATCGACGGGTTTCTCAAAGTAAGCCGTGGCGCCAAGTTCCTTACAGAGCGCCTTTGTGGTTGCGCCCGCTTCTCCGCTGACGACTACAAGGGGAATCAGTTGTGTAAAAGTCATGGAAGCAAATGTCCGGCACAGCTCGAAGCCGGAAAACTCCGGCATTCTCAAATCGAGCAAGATGGCGTCGGGTTTGTTTTGCATGGCCATAGCCAGTCCCTCTTTGGGGTCGCCCGTATCAAAGATTTCGTAACTGTCCGAGAGGTTGATTCGCAGAAGGCGCCGCATGGCGTCTTCGTCATCCACAATCAATAGTCTTTGCATTCCGTGGTGTCCCCTATCGTTTCGAACTGACGTCGGCTCCCATGAGTACCGGTGTGGGCGCGGGTGCTGCCCTGTCCGCCCTTCCTGCATCTTTATTTGTATCTAGAATCTCGCGCACCTTCTGCGCGAGCGTTTCCGCAGTGAAAGGCTTGTGGAGCAAGTGCGTGCCCGGTTCCAGAACGCCGTGGCCGGCAATAAAGCTATCGGTATAACCGGACATGTAAAGCACCTTCATCCCGGGCTGCCAGGGGGTCAGACGTTCGGCCAGCACACGGCCGTTCATTCCCGGCATCACCACGTCCGTCAGCAAAAGATGGATCGGTCCGGCAAACTCCCGGGCCACCTGCAGGGCCTGGGTTCCTTCGCTCGCCGTCAATACCTTGTATCCATTTTCCTTCAGGAACATGTTGGCCAGTTTCAAAAGAGGTTCGGCGTCTTCCACCAACAGGATGGTCTCCGATCCATGGACGTCTGGGGGTACGGGGCTGTTTGCCTCCGGAACTGCGGCAACTTGTTCAACTCGCGGCAGGTAAATCTTGAAAGAGGAGCCCTTCCCCTTCTCAGAATCGACGGCGATGTAGCCGCCGCTCTGTTTTACTACTCCGTACACGGTTGCCAGTCCCAGCCCCGTTCCCTTGTCTCGTTCCTTGGTGGTGAAGAACGGTTCGAAGATTTGCGCCTGGACCTCCGGGTCCATGCCCGTGCCGGTATCCGTGACGGACAACATCACGTAGCGGCCCGGCTTTGATCCCGGATGGTGGCGGGTGTAGACCACGTCTAGCTCCACGTTGGCGGTCTGAATCGTCAGGTTACCCCCCTCGGGCATGGCATCCCGGGCGTTGACCGCCAAATTCATGATGACCTGTTCGAGTTGCCCGCGGTCCGCCTTTACGAAGCCGAGATCCGAGCCCATCGTGACATTCAGCGCGATGTCCTCGCCAATCAGGCGAGGCAGCATTTTTTCCATGTCTGACACGAGCGTGTTCAGGCTCAAAATGGTGGGTTCCAAAACCTGCTGACGGCTGAAGGCCAGCAGCTGCCTTGTCAATGACACCGCGCGATGGCTGGCTTTCTCGATTTCCTCGGCATGCTCATACGAGGGACTCTGCGGACCGAGGGTTCGCTTCAGCACCTGGCTGTAACCGATGATGACTCCGAGCAGATTGTTGAAGTCGTGGGCAATGCCGCCGGAGAGCCGCCCGACGGCCTCCATCTTCTGTGCCATGCGCAACTGCCTCTCGAGCACGCGGCGCTCGGTCACGTCTTCGGCAAAGGCCTCGAGATATGCCACCGCGCCGCTTGCGTCCTTTGCCGGCCGGCCGCTGCAACGCACGGTAATTGGAGTCCCGTCTTTACGTTTCCAGTCGACTTCCAGGTCCTTGAAACCTTCGTCATCGGGAAGCATGGCAATCAGTCTTTCGTGCTCTTTCGGATCGCGATAAATGCCGGTAACGAGGTTGATCTTGAACAGCTCGTCTTGCGATTCGTAGCCGAGCATACTTACCAGAGCGGAGTTGACCAGCAATAACTGGCCTGTGAGACTCGCGCGGTAAATGCCATACGGTGCGCCCTCAACCACGGAGCGGAAGCTCGCTTCTGATTGCAGCAGTGCCTCAGCCGCCCGTTTCCGCTCGGTGACATCGCGATTGACGATCACCAATTTTTCCGCCTCTCCTCCGGAGTTGCGGATTACGCTGGCGGTCGATTCCAGCACCCGCCACGTCCCATCCTTGTGGCGGATTCGATACTCCAGCGGCCGGCCTATCCCCGTACGACGGGCTTCCTCAGCAACCGCTTTTACAAGTTCCCGGTCATCGGGGTGGATCTGATCGAAGGAGGATGAGCTCTTTAGCTCCTCTGGGGAGTACCCGAGAATCTTTTTGTAAGACAAGCTGTTAAAAATGCGATTCCCCTCCATGTCGACAACTGCGATCATATCGGCGGCATTCTCGCTGATGAGCCGAAACATCTCTTCTCTCTGGATTAATCTGCGGCGAATCCGGTGAATCTGCAGTTGCTGGTAGAGGGTATACACATCGAACAGCAGCACCAGACCCAGGAGACCGCGAACCGCCTGAGGAACCATAAATTGTGAAAAGACATCTTCGTGGGTTTGCATCGCGGGAAACAAAAAAGAAGCTAAGCCGGCGGTTAACAGCAAAGTAACGATAGCCGCTGCCGTCCACATCCACCACTCGCGCTTCTCAATCCGGCGGAAATGCGCTCCTATTGATTCCGGCGAATTGATACCTTCGCCGGACGAACCCTTCACTTTTGTTTTATTCATATCTGATCACCGCCCCGGGCGCGCACATCGCGGCCTGTTAAACATCCGAGCAGATTGGAGTTGGCAGCGGATAGCGCGGTGCTGCCTTGGATCGCCGCGGTTTGCGTGCGAAGGGCTTCCCAGGTTTCGCCCGGGATACTCAGGAAGACGCGCGCCACCTGAGGATCAAACAGCCGTCCGGACTCGCGCTCGATGGTTTCAAGTGCCTTTTGGAAGGGGAGAGCAAGACGGTAGGGACGGTCCGACGTCATGGCATCGACGGTGTCGGCCACGGCAAAAATCTTCCCTCCAGTCGGAATCTCATTTCTTCTTAAGCCGCGCGGATAGCCGCTGCCGTCGCAACGCTCATGATGCGTGAGGATGATTTCCGCTGCCCCGGCCAGGAACGGGATTCGCTTGACCAGGTCATAGCCGATCTGCACGTGGTGCTGCATTATGGTGCGCTCTTCTCCGGTGAGGGCTCCGGGCTTGAGCAAAATGGCGTCGGGTGTCGCCAGTTTTCCGATGTCATGCAGCCAAGCTCCGATGGCAATGGTTTTGAGCTCGTGCTCCAAACCACCCATCGCTTGGGCAATTTTGATGGAGTAATACAAGACGCGTCGCGAGTGCCCAGCCGTTGGACTGTCGCGCAGATCGATCGCTGCCCCCAGAGCCTCCAGGGTGTCCTCATAACTGCGCTCGATCTGCCGGAGGGCGGTTTGCAGTTGTCCGGTCCTCTCGTTGACCATCTCCTCCAGGTGCCGGCGATAGTTTTCCACTTCCTGTTCCAGACGCTTTTTCTGCCAGGCCCGCTCGATGCTCGCCAGGACTGTGTCCAACTGCAAGGGTTTAACAAGATAGTCGTCTGCCCCTCTCTGCACGGCTTCCATGCCCACTCGGACATCGTCTACTCCCGTGACCATCAGAAAAACCAGATGGGGGTATCGTCGTCGCACCTCGGCCAGCAACTCCATTCCGGAGAATCGAGGCATTTGAAGATCAGCGAGTACGGCGTCCATGGGTTCTTTTTCCAGGATGGCGAGTGCCTCTTCGGCAGTGGCAGCCGTTAGGCAGGAAACACCACCTTGCTCCAGCATCACTGCCAATACGTTTCGAAAGGAGAGTTCATCGTCGACAATCAACGCTCGAGTAATGCGCGGACCTGTCAAAGCGCCCGCACCATTTCCGCTTATGCGAGTTTCTGGTGCCCGGGCTTCATTTTTGGCGGTCACGATCTGGGTCTTCTTAGTGGATAGAGCATCGCCCGCGAGTCTGGAGTGGCCAGAATCCAGATGGACGCCTGCGACCTTCGAAGGTGCAGAGGGATTGCGTGCACGAAGGGAACCATCTTGCTGGATATTGGAGGACTTGAAAGCCAAGCAAAATCAATCACTTAGCCATGGATTTAGGAAAAGAGAGGGCCGCTCTTAGGAGAAGAGGTTTCAAGAGGGGATTAAGGGGCATTTTGGAACGCGCGCACAAACAGTCATTCCCACCCTGCATATTGCAGCATCGGGAAATCCCGGCAGTCATTCTGGATAAGAACGGGACCACCGCGCGGAATTTGCTCCACATTAACGAATGGGCCAGCCACCACGTTTTGCATTTGAGCAAGCGAAATTGACTTCGTCTCGGATGAGTGTATGTTTAAAGAATCCCACATTTATCGCTCGGAGGCATTTGATGAATCATCGCTTCGCTTCAATCCTGCTTTCTTCTCTCTGCTTCGGCCTTCTGGTGGCCGGCTGTCAAAAACCAGCGGACCAACAGGCTGGCTCTGACGCCACTTCTTCCCCATCCATGGCCGATGAAGCTAAATCGGCGGTGAACAGGGCTTTGGAGCCAAAACCTTTGCGAGTTCCGGCGGATACCGTTTTGGCCGTGGTTCTCGATCAATCCATCGGTTCGAAAACCAACCAATCTGGAGATACATTCTCCGCCACTGTCGAGTCTCCCGTTGAAGTCGAAGGAAAGGTCGCCATCCCCAAAGGTGCTCGCGCCGACGGAATCGTCAAGGATGCGAAAGCTGCGGGCCGCTTTAAGGGTGGCGCCGTGCTTTCTCTCGTGCTGACGAGCGTTACCGTTGGTGGGAAGGACTACGAAATTCAGACTTCAGATCCCACGATGTCCAGTAAAGGCAAAGGCAAGCGCACCGCCGTCATGGTCGGTGGCGGCGCCGCTGGAGGAGCGCTCATCGGCGGACTCGCGGGCGGAGGCAAAGGCGCGGTCATTGGAGGATTGATCGGTGCGGCGGCCGGCACCGGTGGCGCCGGATTCACGGGCAATCGTGATATCACCTTGCGTGCCGAAACTGCCCTGGACTTCAAGCTCCTCCGACCCGTCGAAATCAAGCAGAAGTAGCTGATGGGCTTCGCTGCTCTGCGGAATCCGGATGGATTCCGCAGGGCAGTTGTTCCTTTACCCATCTCCTCTCTGCACGCCATCTTGCTTTTCAGGCCCGCCCTTCCTTCCATAAAAATGTGATGGCATTAAATCGATTGAGCACGACTCCGGTAGCGCGCGCCACCTTTCTTCCGTATAAGATAGGGGGGCAATAAATTCCGAAGGACGCCCATGCAGACTGCTTATATCTGTGATGCCATTCGAACGCCGATCGGGCGTTACGGCGGAACGCTCGCCGCAGTCCGCACCGATGACCTGGCCGCTATTCCCATCAAGGCCCTGATCGAGCGCAATGCTGGCGTGGATTGGAACGCCGTCGACGACGTCGTCTACGGCTGTGCCAATCAGGCCGGCGAAGACAACCGCAACGTCGGCCGCATGGCGCTCCTCCTGGCTGGTTTGCCGAAGGAAGTTCCCGGCACGACGGTGAACCGGCTCTGCGGCTCCAGCATGGATGCCGTAGCCGCCGCCGCACGCGCGATCAAATGCGGCGAAGCCGATCTCGTGATTGCCGGCGGCGTCGAAAGCATGTCGCGCGCCCCTTTTGTCTTAGGCAAGTCGGACAGCGCCTATTCCCGCTCCATGAAATTGGAAGACACGACCATCGGCTGGCGGTTCATCAACCCGCTCATGAAAACAAAGTATGGCGTAGATTCCATGCCGGAGACCGGTGAAATCGTCGCCGAAGAATTCCATATTTCGCGCCAGGATCAGGACGCCTTCGCTCTGCGCAGCCAGCAGCGCGCCGCCGAAGCCATGCGCACCGGGCGAATGAAACAGGAAATCGTTCCGGTGCCCATCCCGCAGAAGAAAGGCGAGCCGATTCTTTTCTCACAGGATGAGCATCCTCGATCCGACACGACCCTCGAAGCGCTTTCGAAACTCAAGCCTATCGTCAAACCCGATGGCACCATCACCGCCGGAAATGCTTCCGGCGTGAATGATGGTGCTTGTGCTCTGCTGCTGGCTTCGGAAGCCGCCGTGAAGCGTCACGGATTAACTCCGAAAGCTCGCGTCCTCGCCGCTGCCGCCGCCGGCGTTGCTCCCCGAATCATGGGCGTGGGCCCGGCTCCCGCTTCGCGCAAAGTTCTGGCCAACACCGGCTTGTCCATCGGCCAAATGGACGTCGTCGAATTAAACGAAGCTTTCGCTTCGCAAGCCTTGGCCGTCCTCCGCGATTTAGGAATTCCCGATGATGCCGCGCACGTCAATCCGAACGGCGGCGCCATCGCCTTGGGGCATCCTCTCGGCGCCAGCGGTGCGCGCCTGGTGACCACTGCCGTCTATCAACTCCAGCGCACCGGCGGTAAATATGCCCTCTGCACGATGTGCATTGGCGTCGGCCAGGGCATCGCCGTGATTCTGGAACGTGTCTAGTTGTTGCCGGACTTTTACGAAGCGTGAGCGCGCCGCCATTGGAAAGGCGCTGTGTTTTGTGTCCGGGCCCGAGGAGTCCATTTTCTTTGAATGCTAGGAGCGGTTACACTCTTCGCATGAATCTGCTGGATCCACTCTTCCGCTCTCCGGCCGTTGACGCCGTCTTCTCCGACCGCTCCACTCTGCAGGGCATGCTGGATTTCGAAGCCGCTTTGGCGCGCGCCGAAGCGCGCATTGGCGTAATCCCGGCGACGGCAGCTTCCGCAATCGGCACAAAGTGCCGCGCGGAGCTCTTCGACGCCGCCGCGCTCGCCCAAGCTGCCGCGCGCGCCGGAAATCTCGCGATTCCTCTCGTGAAACATCTCACCGCTCTCGTGGCCAAGAAGGACAAGCGCGCCGCTCACTATGTCCATTGGGGCGCGACCAGCCAGGACGCCATTGACACCGGCCGCGTTCTCCAATTGCGCCAGTCGCTCGATTTGATCGCCCGTGATCTCGATAGCCTGGCCCTGCCCCTCGGCGCGCTCGCGCAAAAGCATCGCTCCACGCTCATCGCCGGCCGCACCTGGATGCAGCATGCTCTGCCTACAACGCTCGGAATGAAATTCGCGGGCTGGCTCGACGCCATCGTCCGCCACCGCGCACGGCTCGCTGAAACACGAAAGCGCTGCCTCGTCGTGCAATTCGGCGGCGCCGTGGGAACACTCGCCGCTCTTGGCACTCGCGGCCCGGACGTCGCCAGCTTGCTCGCTGCCGAACTCAGCCTCGGGTTGCCCGATCTTCCCTGGCACAGCCATCGCGATCGCATGGCCGAGGTCGGTCTCACGCTCAGTCTCTGCGCGGGCACCGCCGGCAAAATTGCCCGCGACATCGCTCTGCACATGCAATCCGAAGTCGCGGAAATCTTCGAGCCCGCCGGCGAAGGCCGCGGCGGCTCTTCCACCATGCCCCACAAGCGCAATCCCGTCAGTTCTGCAGTGATGCTCTCGGCGGCTCTGCGCGTGCCTGGACTGGTCAGCAGCTTGCTCTCCGCCATGGTGCAGGAGGACGAACGCGGTCTCGGCGGCTGGCACGCCGAATGGGAGATCCTGCCCGATATCGTCCAACTCACCGCGGGCTCCATTCATCACCTCGCCATGATCGTTCCGAATCTCGAGCTCGATACCCAGCGCATGCGCAGGAATCTCGACCTGACACAGGGTCTCATTTTTGCCGAAGCCGTGACCATGGCCCTCGGCGAAAAAATCGGCAAAGCTCAGGCTCACGAAATCATTCAGGCAGCTTGCGCCCGCGCGCTCAAGGAAAAGCGCGATCTCCGCACCATCCTCAGCGCGGACCCCAAGATCGGCTCCCATCTTTCGCTCACCGATCTGGATCGTTTGTTCGATCCCCGGAATTATCTCGGCGCCGCGGAAGAATATGTCTATCGCGTGGTGGCCGCCAGCCGCGGCACAATCCCTGCGGGAGAAGAATAATTTCCATGCCCTTCGTTGACTTGGGTGTTGCTCGCAGCCACTACAATCTCCAAGGAAAACCTGGCGCACCGGTGCTTGTGCTCTCGAACTCCCTCGGAACCAATTATTCCATGTGGGACCCGCAACTTGCCGAATTCAAGAAGCACTTCCACGTCTTGCGCTATGACACACGCGGCCACGGCCAGTCCTCGGTTACACCCGGGCCCTATTCCATCGAGCAACTCGCCAACGACGTCATCGCACTCTTGGACGCCGTCGGCCTGGACCGCGTCCATTTTTGCGGTTTATCCATGGGCGGCATGATCGGCATGTGGCTTGCGGCCCATGCGCCCGATCGCTTCAAAAAGATTGTCCTCTGCAACACCGCCGCGAAAATCGGCAATGCAGAGACTTGGAACGTCCGCATCGAAGCGGTTCAAAAAGACGGGATGAAACCGATTGCTGCCGCGGTCGTCGAACGCTGGTTTTCCCCCGCCTTCCGCCGGAACGCTCCAGCCATCATCGCCGCAACTCAGAAGATGCTCGAAGATGCCAACCCAGAGGGCTACGCCGCGTGTTGCGCCGCCGTTCGCGACTTTGATTACCGCGAAAAACTCGGCTCCATCCATACTCCCACCCTCGTGATTTCCGGCACGCATGATCCCGCCACGCCGCCCTCCGACGGCCATTTCCTCGAAGCTCACATTCCCGGCGCACGCTACGCCGAGCTCAACGCCGCGCATCTCTCCAATATCGAAGACCACGATCGCTTTACCCAAGTTGTCAGCGCGTTTCTTCACGCCTGAGGAGGCCAATCCATGGACGAACGCCAGCGCTATGAACAAGGCATGAAAACCCGCCGCGCCGTGCTCGGCGATGCCCATGTGGACGCATCGCTGAAAAATCGCGACGACTTCAACGAAGGCTTTCAGGACCTGATCACCCGCTATGCCTGGGGAGAAATCTGGAGCCGCCCCGGTCTTCCTCGCCAGACCCGCAGCATGCTCACCTTGGCCATGATGGTCGCGCTCAATCGGCCCGACGAGTTTCGCCTGCACCTGCGCGGCGCCTTGAACAATGGCGTGACGCGCGACGAAATCAGGGAAGTCCTGCTGCAATCCGCCATCTACTGCGGTGTTCCCGCCGCAAATTCCGCTTTTCATCTCGCGCAGGAATTCTTCGCGCAACTCGACAAATGACCCGTCGCCCGGCGATTCCTGGTTTTTCCTACGGACTCAGAGAGGACTTGGCATGCTGGTTATCTTGAAGCGCGACGATGCGGATATCAGCCTCCAGGCCGCCCTGCTCATCGCCGGCGCCATTCGCAGGAGACCCTCTCTCTCTCTCGGCCTGGCCACTGGCAGCACTATGCTCGGCGTTTACCAGCACCTCGTGCGGCTGCACAAAGAGCAATCCCTCGATTTCTCTCGCGTCACCACCTTCAATCTCGATGAGTATCTCGGTCTCTCCCCAACTCATCCGCAGAGTTTTCATCATTTCATGCAGGAAAACTTTTTTGCCCGCGTCAACCTGCTTCCCCGCAATATCCACGTTCCCGATGGCTCCATCCGCGGCGGCTACAGTCAGTACTGCGCCTCCTATGAAGACGCCATTCGCGATGCCGGCGGAATCGACCTTCAGCTTCTCGGCATCGGCCGCAATGGCCACATTGGCTTCAACGAACCGACTTCCAGCATCGGCTCGCGCACGCGCTTGAAAGTCTTGAGCCAGGAAACTTTGGACGACAACTCTAAGTTCTTCGCGCCTGGCGAAGAGAGCCCGCGTTGCGCCATCACCATGGGCATCGGCACTATCCTCGAGGCCCGGAAAATTCTTCTTCTCGCCAGCGGCGCATCCAAAGCTGCCGCTGTCGCCAAATCCATCGAGGGCCCCATCGCCTCCGCGGTCTCCGCCTCTGCCCTCCAACTCCATCCCGACGTCACCTTCATCATTGATGATGCTGCCGCCTCGCAACTCACGCAGCGCGATTACTATCGCAAGGTCCTGGAAATGACCGCTCTCCTCACTCCGGAACGCCTGTCTTGACTCCGCTTTCCGCACTCCCGCAACTTGACTCGATGGGCGGATGCAGCTCAGATTTAATGCACATCTTGCCGATCAGATTCGAAAGGCACCGGACCTTCGCAGACAAATGACGTCCCCGAAGCTATTTCCGATGTTTCTGAAACTCAAAGGCCGGGCGTGTCTCGTCGTCGGGGCAGGAACCATCGCCGAATCCAAAATCGCCAGTCTTCTCGAAGCGGACGCCAAGGTTCGCGTCGTGGCGCCCGAGGCCACTCCCCACGTTCGCTCCTGGGCGCAATCGAACAAAATCGAATGGCATCCGCGTCTTTTTCAGCCCGATGATCTCGCCGGAATGTTTCTCGTCGTCGCCGCCACGTCTTCCACCGAAATCCACGAACAAATATTCCGGGAAGCTGCGCGCCGCGCCGTTCTCTGCAATATCGTGGACGTCCCCAACCTTTGCGATTTCTACTATCCCTCGGTCGTCCAGCGCGGCGCGCTGCAGATTGCCATCTCCACGGCGGGGCAAAGCCCGGGTCTCGCACAGCGCCTCAGAAAACAACTCGAGGAACAGTTCGGCCCGGAATACGAAGATTGGATCGAACACTTGGGCGCCGTCCGCGAGAAGCTCTTTTCCGAAAAAATGGATTCCGAGCAACGCAAACGCTTGCTCCACGACCTAGCCAGCAAGGAAGCTTTCGAGGATTTCCTCCGCAAACGCCGCGCTTCCAACCTCCCGGAGTGACCTCCCGCCATTCACCGCAAGACCCGCCATTTTGTGCCGGTATCTATCAGCTATTTCGATTCACAAAATGAATTCTTCCGCACGGGTCACCCCGCCGCCGCGTGCTAGCCTTTCAATGAGGCATTCCACCAGCGAATCCTCTTCCATCCCAACCGGGGATAGCCGCCCGTTTATTCCGGCGGCGGAAATGCACCATATGAATTCGCCAGCAACGAAAGGCAAAGTCTATCTCATGGGCGCCGGTCCGGGAGATCCCGATCTCCTCACTGTCAAGGCGCTGCAGATCCTCCGCTCTGCCGAAGTCGTCTTGCACGACGCCCTGGTCGCTCCGCAAATTCTCGATCTGATCCCCGCCTGGACCCAGGTGCGGAATGTGGGCAAGCGCTGCGGGCAGGCCGGCATGTCCCAGGAAAAGATTCATTCCCTGCTCATCTCCGCTGCCCGGGAAGGCCGCCAGGTCGTTCGCCTAAAGGGTGGCGATCCCCTGCTCTTCGGACGCGTTGGTGAGGAAATGGAAGCGCTCTCGCGCGCGGGAATCGATTTTGAGGTCGTCCCCGGCGTCACCTCGGCCATGGGAGCCGCCGCCGCCGCAAAAATTCCGCTGACGGATCGTCGCCACGCCTCAAAACTTGTCTTTCTTAGCAATCACTCGGCGGGAGATTCGTCCACGAATTGGGACGACGTCCTCTCCAAGGACGCCACTCTGGTCGTCTACATGCCCGGCGAAAGCTACGCCGGAATCTCAGCCAAATTGACCGCGAGCAGCCTCGACCCTCAAACACCTTGCCTCGTCGTCTCCCAGGCCACCTTGGCCGAGCAGAAGATCCATCGCACCACGCTTCACGGCTTGGCCCTGGAGCCGCGTCTGCCCGCTCCCTCGCTCCTCATTATCGGTGAGGTCGCTCGTCCCTTGCATCTCGCCGAGCCCGCTAAGAACGCCACAAAACCATCTTCCGCGACGCCCCCCCATCCCCACGAAGAGATCCTTCACCTCGCAGACACCCCGGTCCAGGCCTGAAAAGCCTAGAGGGATGTCTCGCCAGGAGTGGGTTTGACCCGGCTGCGTTTGATCTCCTCGGTCAGCACGATGGCTTCCGCGACTTCCTTCATGGACTTGCGCCGCTGCCGGCTTTGCCTCTGCAGCATGAGGTAAGCTTCTTCCTCGCTGAACCGGAATTCCCGCTGCATGATCCCTTTGGCCCGCTCCACCACTTTCCGTGTCTCCAGTTGTTCGGAAAGCTCGGTATTTTCGCTCTCCAGCCGCGCCATTTCGATCTCCGCTCCCACCAGGAACCCGATGGTCGAAATCAACTGCATCTCGTGCTGACTGTAGCTGTGCGGCTGGCGGTCTTGTAGGTTTATGACCCCGACGAGCTTGTCGCGGCTTAGCACCGGCACGGACAAGAACGCCTCGTAACGGTCCTCGGGCAGCTCATTGAAAGCCTGGAATCGCGGATCCTGGAACGCATTGCGCGGCACTGCGACTGGCTTTTTGTGCTCTGCTACCCACCCGGTGATGCCTTCGCCCACTTGCATCTTCAGCCGGTCAATAATCTCCGCATGCGGATTTTTGGATGCCCGCAGCACCAATTCATTCCCTTCCAGCACGTAGATAAAACAGGAATCGGATTTCACCACCGATGAAATGAATTCAACCACGCGCCCAAGCACTTCATGGAGCGGATCGGCGGCTGCGATGCGGCTGCCAATTTCGTGCAGTAAATCTACTTCGCGGTCCTCCACGGATAAAACACTGTTTGCATTCTTCATGATTCAACGCTAACGGTCCCGGGAACTGTTGTCCAATTGAAATTTTTCGGCATGAGCATTGTTTTTTCAGGATTCCCGTTTTGGAATCACGGCGAAGTGCGGGCGAGCCGATATCCCGGCCCGCCCGCGGCAATCGCGTTTTCGGTCTAGTCGGTCGCTTTCGACCCGGAAGCCGAAGGCGGCGGCTCTGGCCCCCGGGCAAGCATCATGTTTTCGGTCTTCGGCGGTTTGAAATCGAATTCAAGCTCCAGCTTACGCAAGTACAAACAACGGACGATTTCTCCTTCGACCCCGGGCTCGAAAACGAAGCCATCGAGATTCTTCCCGGAGGCTTGCGGTGTCGCCATTGCTATGACGCTGGCAAAATGTCCATCCTTCTTTTCCGAGCGCACCACAACCAGCACCGGATGTGTTCCGGATTGGATGGAACCCAGCGACTGCATTATCCCGATGGGCTCGATGAAGTAGGTGTAGCTCCCGGCGGGCAGAACGGCCTTTCCCCAGCGCGTTTCGAAAGCGACGGTAAATTTGCCCCGTACCGTCTCCTGCGCGTGCGCGGAGTTTGCCGCGCCACCTGCCATGATGAGCCCCAAAAGCAAAATTTGTCTGAGTGAAAACATACGCATTCCCTTCATGTCGAATCCCTCCTGTTTGAATTTGAATGGAACGACGGGCGGGCAGGCCTCTGCTGCTGGCGCCAATCGCTTGGTGCTGTTTTTCTCTTCGCTACGACGAGGTCTGCGAACTAACCGAATTGCGTAATACGTGAGGGCCGGTTTTAGGAGAGAACTTCGGGGTTCTACTCACACGTTCCTACGCAGCATGCCCTTCAACTCTACACACCTAAAATGTGACAGCGAGTGGCTGACAAGTCCAATCGAAAGATTCCATCCGTCCAATACACCAGAAGAATCCTTGCCTCACCCTCGCTTGAATCCCATTTCCTCTTCCGCAAAAGCACTTGTCATCTGAGCAGCCCTCAACGAAATCACCGGGCACCGAATCCCGCAATCACCCAACCCGTCATTCCGAACGGAGCAGGCCGATTTTTTCTTCCCCTTTCGCTCCTGCAAAAGGGTCGGCCTGCGGATGTGAGGACCTCTTCTCCATCCCGCGAATTCTGCGGGATGAATCTCTCTTCCTCTTTGTCTAGCGGCCACTTTCGCGTCTGGCGTTTAGCGCAACTCCTACCGGGGCGTCCGGGATACCATTGCGGGATGGAGGGATCGTGGCGACACTTATCCGTTCCTCAATCGAAGTAGCTTAGCCGGGTGCCACAGGATCGCCCCCACTGGGTCGGGGTAAACGCCGCCCGTGCGGATGCGTCACAAGGCGGGTGGCCGCCCCTTAGGCGGGTTGTGTTGACAGGTATAATGGGTTTGTGCGCCCGTAGCTCAGCTGGATAGAGCATCTGGCTTCGAACCAGAGGGTCGGGAGTTCGAGTCTCTCCGGGCGCGCCACTTTCCCAGTCATTTCCTTTCAATAATTTCCAGCTTCACCCATAATGCCGTTTCGAACTTGTCCGGCAACGTTAATCAGGCATCACCACAGTCCATTCGTCTTGCCGGGGGAACCACCAATACATTATCAGTGCGTAGTAAAACACCATCCAACCTGAGGCAAATAAGCGCAATTCCCAACCTTTGAGGGCAAGATAGTCTCTCTCTGAGACGTACCCTACTATTTTTCCGTGACTGTTTAAGACATATTCCCCGTTGACGATTTCCGGGGAAGCGGCATGACTCAAAGCTAGGAATGAGAGAAAGACCGTAACAAACAAGAGAAAGAGCATTTGCATACTGCGGACGACCCACCGGGGCTTCCCTCGAAACGGGTCTCCACCCTTAGACCACCGCTCAACAATGACCAAGGGAATAAAAAGCGCGAAAATCCCTATGTGGAGAAGAATTGCTTTCGCTCCCAATTTGTCCATTGTCAGCCCAAAAAAGCTGGCGATGAAGATGTAGATACCTGCAATAAGGCCGGGCGCCGCCGCTATTGCCACGACTTTTCGCATGACTTGTACTGCTCAACTTTATGCCTGTGCCGCGCCTTTGTCCAAGTGCCTGGTACGTCGTACGAGCTCAATCGGTCGATGCAACACCCTACCTCAACAGGGGTGGAATGTCCCGCGCCGCGTGGACGATCCGAATGATCCGCAGTGGTTTTTTCTCCGGGTCGTACACAATCCAGTAATTCCGGTAGGGTTGCACGAGCCAGAAGCGCAACGGCAGGGCCGTCAGGTCTTCACGAACCCGGCCAGCGAGCGGAGTATCTGCCAGGAAGGCACAAGCGACATGGATCGCCTCTTCGACGCGATTGGCTGCATCAAGATCGTCGCTTGCGATGTAACTCCAGATTCCGAAGAGATCATCTACAGCTTGCGGCGTGAACTGGTAACTGTTCATGCCTGGCGCTTTTCAGCAAGCCAGGCACGTTTCCTCTCATCCATCTTGGTACGAACCTGGCCGGAGTCGATCAACTCTCCGCGTTGCGCAGCCGCGTAGCCCTGCTCGATTTTTGCTCGAATCTCGGTGCCGTTTTCCGCCAGCCAAGCTTCTTGCTCGTGGAGCAGGGAAATCGCGTGCTCCACGAACTCATCCACGGTTTGGTAAGGCCCGCGCTGCACGTCCTGCTTGATCATCTCTTCCAGCTCAGGCCGCAGATGAATCTTCATGCCCACAGTCTACTCCATGTTCTCCTGCATGAACCAGGGCAAGCTAAACGGGTAACATAAGCCACAAGAGTGCCCCACCCTTTCAAATGTGCTTCATGCTCGCTTTCTGCGTCCCAGATGACGGTTCGGGAAAAGGGTGGGCCGTTCCTCGCTTCGTCCTGCGTCCACGAGAACCGTTCATCCCGCCTTTGTAGCCGTCCAATCCTCATTTCTCCCCGTTCCCTGCATAATATTTAACCAGTTGATACTCCCATGCTATTCTTTCCCGTGTTACCTGAAATCCCTATTCCTCGCCGCGCCCTTTTGCCGCCTGCTTCCCGGCGCTCTCCCTGCGCACGGCTCCTACCCCGCCTGCCTCGACCTGTTTCGACTGGGAACGCCCAAAAATCCGTCGCGCATCTACTTTTCTTTTCAACCACTTGCGCGATGCCCCTCCCGCAACTCCTTTCTTTTGATAACCATCCATTTTCATCGGGGGGCGTACCCCCTCCTTCCCGGTCGCCCGCCGTCTCGGCATTCAAATCTCGAACCACGCCCCGCTCGCCTTCGCCTGCCCCGGCCGGGTCGGGGTCACATCCCTCACTGTGACGAAAAGTCCGTCCTCGCAACTCCTTCTAAATCAATACATACAAAAGCACTCCGTCACCGTGACGCTCTAAGTCCTTTAGATTCCGCTTTTACAAAAACTGCCGGGTGTCACTACCCCTTTTCCCATTCCGGAACTCACTGCTCTTCACTCGCCGCTTCCCTGCCGCTTCCGCCTCAACAACTCACCGGCTTGCTCGGCAGCTTCCTTCACCAGGAAACCCATCTTCGGGTGCAAAGGTTCGAGATCGGCCTGAATTCCTCGCCGCTGCAACTCTTCAGAGGTTGTCGGCCCGATGGAAGCAACAATGGTACGTCGGAGCCCCCGGCGAAGCGCCTCTTCAAGGTTCATCCGCGCCGCAATTTGAAAGAGATGCGCCGCCTGCACTCCGGTCGTGAAGAGGACCACATCAATGCTGCCATCCGCGATGGCCTTCACCGCGGATTGAAGCGGCGCGAGGTCATCCGGAAGCGCCCACTGGTAGACCGGCACGCGCGTCACCTTTGCTCCGCGTTCTTCGAGTCCCGCAAGCAGCTCCGAATTCGAGACGCCATACTCCTGCACCGCAACGCGCGCGCCGCGCAAAGCAATTTGTTGCGAAGAATTGCTTGCCTCATCCAGCGCGCTCAAAAGCTCGCGCCAGGTATTGGGTTCGGGAGCGGTGATCGCGGGAGTCACGCCGAGTTCGCGCAGAACGGCAACAGGTTTTGGTCCGCGCGCCGCAACTTTCACGCGTTGCAGCGCCGAGATGAAATCTTCTTGCTTGTGAGCCGCCTCGATGACCGCCAGCAGCGCGCGCGCGCCGACGCCGGTCAAGAAAATCACTATGTCGAATTCACCCGCGAGGAGCCCCGCGGCGAAGGCCAGCACTTCCTCGTTGGTTTCCAGCGGCACTTCCTTCATCGCTGGCGCCACGACGGGTTGTCCCCCATACGTGGAAATCAATTTGGCAAGTTCGGCCGCGCGCCGGCTTTCCAGCGCCAGCACTCGCAATCCAGCAAATCCGCTCATGACAGTGAATTGTCGGTCAGAACCGTTCGCGCCGCCAGTTTGATCTGCGGGCGGCCCTTGCTATGTCGCGCTGTTAGTACCAGCGCTGCCCGTGGCGGGCCAGTTCTGTTCGCCGCAAAGAGGAACAATTACTTGGCTCTCGCCCGCGGGCTTCGATATCTCGATAAGAACAACGTCGGACTCGATGCGCGTCCGATACGTCGTGACGCACGGCGGATTCGCATCCGGCCTCGCCACGCTTCCCGTTTCGAGGTTGATCTTCCACGCGTGCAGCGGGCAAACCACCGTTGTCCCCGTGACAATTCCCTCCGCCAAAGGCCCGCCCTTGTGTGGACATCGCGCGTCCACCGCCAAAAAGCAGTCGCCAAGATTGAAAATGGCGATCTCCCGGCCGGCCACTTTCACGGAACGCCCTTCTCGCAACGGAATATTCTGCGTCTCCGTGATGCGCACCCATTGTTTGTTGCCGATCATGCTTGCACCTTTTCCAGCGGTTCGATTTGCACGAATTGCGTCGGATGCCGCGGCGCATCGCCTTCCAGCCAGGCGTCGCGCGCGAGTCGCTTGGCCTTGCGCAGCCGTTCACGCAAGCCCTGCTGGATCGCAAGAGGCGCATACACCGTGTCGCGCCGCACTTTTTCAATGCCGGTGCGCTCGACGAAATCGTACGTGCGCTCGAGATAGTTTGCGTTTTCGCGGTAATACTGGAAAAACAATGTGGCCGCTTGCAGCGCTTCTTCCATGGATTCAACGGTGATCAGCAAATCCGCCTTCCGCACTTTTTTGCCGGCCGCGCCGCCGACCACGACCTGCCAGGTCCCGTCCTGTCCGACGAGTCCAATGTCCTTCACCGTGGCCTCGGCGCAATTGCGCGGACAACCCACCGCACCCATCTTTAATTTGTGCGGTGTATATAAATGTTCGAGCCGCCGCTCCAGCTCGATCCCGGCTTTGGTCGAATCTTGCACGCCGAAGCGGCAGAAATCCGTGCCCACGCAGGTTTTTACCATGCGCACGCCTTTCGCGTACGCCTGGCCCGAAGGCATTCCCAGGTCCGCCCAGATTTTTGGCAGATCCGTTTTCTTGACGCCCAGCAGATCGATGCGCTGGCTTCCGGTGATTTTTACCATCGGCACGTTGTATTTTTCCGCGACGTCCGCAATCTTTCGCAATTCCCTGGCGGAAGTGACGCCGCCGCGAATCCGCGGCACCACGGAAAACGTTCCGTCTTTCTGAATGTTGGCGTGCACGCGGTCGTTGATAAATCGCGCCGAGCGGTCTTCGTCATGATCGCCGCACCACAGCATGTCCACCATGTAACTCAGCGCCGGCTTGCACACTTCGCAGCCCACGCCGTTGCCGTAAATTTCCAGCACTTCCTGAACGGAGCGCAACCGCTGGCTCCGCAGAATTTCACGGAGTTTGTCCTCGGGAAACGGAACGCATTTGCAAAGCGTTTTTTTGGATTCTTCCTGAAATTCCGGCGCCACGGCCTTCAAGAGTTGCTGGCAAACTTCCGTGCAGCTTCCGCAGCCCGTGGACGCGCGCGTGCAGTCTTTCAATTGTGCCAGCGTGCTGATTCCTTTTTCATGCACTACCTGAATAATCGTGCCCTTGGTAACGCCGTTGCACCCGCAAACAATCTTGCTGTCCGCCATTGCCGCGACGTCAAGCCCGGTATCTTCCGCGGGGCCGGGAAAAAGAAGCTGGCGCCGCATGGCCGTCAGGTCCGTCGCAGCTCGCAGCCAATCCATGTAGCGATGGCTCTCCGACGTGTCTCCCACGAGAATGACGCCGGCAAGCTTGCCGTCGCGCAACGTCAGTTTCTTATAAATTCCAAGCGCGGGATCTTCGTAGCGCACGGCGTCAGTGCCGGGAGATTTCTCGGTAAAATCACCGGCGGAAAAAACGTCCACGCCCATGATTTTCAGCTTGGCGGCCTGGATCGTGCCCCCGTAAACCGGGCCTTTGTTTCCGGTAATCGTCGCTGCAAGAATTTTTCCCTGTTCGAACAGCGGCGCGAGCAGGCCGTAGCAAATGCCGTTGTGCTCGACGCACTCGCCAACGGCGAAAATATCGGGATTCGAACTCTCCATGTAATCGTTGACGACAATGCCGCGGTTCACTTGCAACCCCGCTTTGCGTCCGAGTTCCACGTTCGGACGAATGCCTGCCGCGATCACGACAAAATCCGCTTCGATACGACTGCCATCCTTAAAGGCCACACCTTCTGCTTTGCCGTTTCCGAGAATTGCCGCGGTGTTGCGCTCGAGCAGCACCTTCACGCCAAGGCACTCCATTTTCGCTTTCAGATAGCCACCGCCAGTGAAATCGAGCTGGCGTTCCATCAGCGTGTCCATCAAATGGACCACCGTTACATCGCAGCCCTGCACTTGCAGGCCGCGCGCGGCTTCGAGTCCCAGCAAGCCGCCGCCGATGATTACAGCCTTTTTTCCCGGTCCGGCGTGATCGAGCAAAGCGCGCGTGTCGTCGAGGTTTCGAAAGACGAATACGTTTTCTTTTTTCACGCCATCCATCGGAGGGATCAGCGGAGCGCTTCCGGTTGCGATCAGGAGTTTATCGAAGGGCGTCTCGCTGCCATCATCGCCGGTCACTGTCTTGCGTTGGGGATCAATGTCCGTGATGCGCACGCCGAGGCGCAGCTCAATTCCATGTTTCCGGTACCACTCGATTCCGTTCAGGACAATTTCATCGGCCGCTTTTTCGCCGGCGAGCACCGAGGAGAGCAGAATGCGGTTGTAATTGAGATGCGTCTCGTCGCCAAAGATGGTGATTTCAAATTTCGGCGCGTGCTTCAAAATCTGCTCGACGCACGCGACACCCGCCATGCCGTTGCCCACGACCACGAGCTTTTGCGTCATCGTGGCTCCCTTCGAGGAATGGAACAAAGCGGCATCAAGTCACCCGGGCTTCCGCGGTCTGATCCAATTTGATTTCACTCATAATTTGAGGAACCGGAACAGGCTCAGCACCAGAGCGGGGCTGCTTAGTTCTGAAAGTGAAGTACAACGCCAGCCCCGTCAAGAGCGCGCCTGACACGACATTTCCGAGTGTCACGGGAAGCTGGTTCCACAGCCACCACTGCTTTAATGAAACCGGAGCGCCAAAAAACATGCCCGCCGGAATGATGAACATATTAACGATCGAGTGCTCGTAGCCGTGCGCAAAAAAGGTCATGATCGGCAGCCACATGGCGATGATCTTCCCCACCGTGGAACGGGACGCCATCGCCAGGACCGCGCCGATCGTGACCATCCAATTGCACAAAATTCCTTTGATGAATGCGGTCGTCCATCCGCTCGTGCCCAAGGCCATGTAGGCCAGAGTCTTTTTTTGCGCAGCCTGCTTCAACAGGTCACCCAGCGCTCCGCCATTCGAAGCGCCGCAATTCGTTACCGCGAGATAAAACAGCGCTGCGTAGAAAACGCTCCCCATTAAATTGCCCAGATAAACCCAGCCCCAATTCCGCAACATTTTGCCGACGGAAATTTCTCCGGCGGCAAGCGCCGCGGGCAACAAGGCAAAGTTACCGGTCGCCAATTCGAGCCCGAGGAGCACCAGCATCACAAAACCGACTGGAAACAGCAGCGCGCCCACGACCGGCGGCAGCGACTGAGATAGAACGATCATGACGAGAGAGGTGGCGTAGGCGAGGAACGCTCCGGCCAAAAAACCTCGAAGAAGAAGATCCTTCGTCGAAAGCGCGGTTTTTTTCTTGGCCACCCGCAGAGCTTCCTGAACAAGCTCAACCGGATTCACATAATCCATCTGGCTCCTCCATGAGAAGTCCCGCGTGAAAACGAATACATGAGAGGTGCGCGTGCTTATCGCATGGTACGTATCGACTCAATGACCCTCAGTGGGAGCGATTCTGCGCAGGTTGTCCGCGCATGGCAAATGCAATGAATTGATGCATCCGATTGAGATTTCGCGGGCGTCCCGAGGCTCGGCCCGCAATCGGCGGATTTCTCCGGTAAGTAAGGGTTGCCCTGCGGTTTCCGCGCCCGACTAGCGCATGGTAGAGTTCTGCTTGTGCGGCCTGAGATACAAAGAGTAGTTGAACTCGCCCGGCGGAACGACCCCCAATCACTGGAAGAAGCACTTGCGCTGCTGCAGGAGACGATCTTTTCGTTCAGCATGAAAGTCTGCGGGCAGAGGCAGGACGCCGAAGACACCATGCAGGAGGTTCTGCTGAAGTCGCTTCCGTTTCTGCCGAAGTTCGAAAGCCCCAGGGCCCTGGTGGTTTGGCTGTATAAGGTTGCGAAAAACCGCTGCCTGATGAGCCGGCGCAAGAGCAAATTCGCTTCGAAAGAGGAGCTTTCGCTCGACGAACTGATGCCCGACCGAAAAGAGCTTGCGCATCTTCAAGGCACGGAGGCCATTTCGCCAGAATCGAAGGCGATGCACAAAGAGGATGCCCGGCGCTTGCGCGAAGCGATCCGGAAGCTGCCTCCCGATTACCGGCTTATTCTCATTTTGCACGACATGGAAGAGCTTTCCGACTCGGACATTTCCGAAATTACCGGTCTTCGAGCCGGCACGATCCGCGTACGTCTTCATCGCGCGCGACTATTCGTGAGGAAAGAGCTTGCCCGGCATGCAAAACATCCCGTCCACGCGGAAATGGCGAAACAACCGGCTCTTCAAAAACCTGCAATGTCTGCACGCGATGGGCGATGCAAACAGATTTTTGCGGAACTTTCGGACTACATCGATGATGAATTGGATGATTCTCTTTGCGAGGAGCTCGAAAAACACATGAATGGCTGCCAGCCCTGCATTGCCTTCCTCAGCAGCCTCGAGCAAACGGTCGAGCAGTGCCGTCGAACGCCCAAGGAATCTCCCGACCCCCATCGGGCGGCCAAGTTGCGACGCGAACTCCTTTCCCGCTACCAGGAAACGATGAAAAAGGTCACTGGCACGAAACGGAACTGGTTAACAGCGTAAAGCACCCTCCTGGCCACTGCGAACTCCTCTGTAACAAAATCCCGGCAACTGCATTTATTCGTCTGACCCCGGGAGACCGGAGGCCGCGGAGGAATCATGATTACCGCCAAAGTCACGCTGGCTCAACCACTTAGGGGAGACCGGCAGTTCGTCGCAACCAGCGGGAGCGATCATCACCTGCTCCTTGACGATACAGCCGGCGCCAGCGGACCAAAACCCATTGAACTGGTTGCGGTAGGGCTGGCCGGTTGCACGGCATTTGATGTCATCACGGTCTTGCGGCAGAAATATCACCAGAAAGTAACCGGCTACGAGGTGAAGGTTGAAGCGGACCAAGCGGATCGTCCTCCGCAGGTGTTCACCACCGTTCGAATCCGGCACATTGTCACGGGGTACGGCATCGATCCGGCCGCGATCGAGGAAGCCATCCGACTCTCCGATGAAAAGTACTGCTCGGTAGGGGCGATGGTGAAGCAAACCGCAAGTCTGGTAACCACTTATGAAATCCAGGAAGAGAAAACGCCGTGGATGAATCCGGTGTTGGCAGAAGCGCAAAGCTGAGTCCAAGCATGAGACGTGATAAAGTCCACGCCTGCTTGTGATACCCATCACAGACGGTCCATCGTGCACGGGAGAGTCTAGAAAGGGTGTGACTGTTGCATCTGCGAAAGGTCTTGATTCCATGAAATCTACCGGCGTCTACCGATCGAAATCACCCCTATTGCTGGGTGCACTGCTTGTCTTGTGCAGCCCGGGCGTTCTATCTGCCCAGCAAGCGGAGAAGCCTTCTCCATTAACGCTCCGGCAGGCGGTGGATATCGCCCTGGAGAAAAATCCGGGACGCAAAGCGATGATGGCGGACACCAAGGCGGCCGCCGCCGACGTGCGGTCCGCGCGGTCGCTCCTGCTGCCGCGCGTCACATTTTCGGAAACGGCCACGAGCGGCAACGATCCCGTCTATGTCTTCGGCAGCAAGCTGCGGCAGCAGCGGTTTACGACGGCTGATTTCAATGTGCTGAACGCTCCGACGCCATTCGGCAATTATTCGACACGATTCGGCGGCACATGGAATCTCTTTGATTCCTCGGCGAGCTGGAGAGGAATCAGGCGCGCGGAAAAGATGGAAGCGGCGGCCAAGAATCAACTCGACCGCACGGACCAGGAAATCGTGTTTCGGGCCGTGGATTCGTATTACGGAGTGCTTCGAGCGCGGAAGCAAATCGAAGTTGCCGAGCAATCCGTGCAAACGGCGCAAGCGGTGCTGGAGCGGAGCAAGAACCGCTTCGAGAACGGACTGGTCGTGGAATCCGACCTTTTGAGCGCGAAAGTGAGATGGGCTTCGCGGCAGGAAGAATTGATCCGCGCGCGCAACGATCTGGCGATGGCGCTGGCGCAACTAAATACGGTGATGGGGATATCCACGAAAACGGAATACGAACCGGCGGATGTTCTCGCGGAACGCAACCTCCCAGCGATGTCCCTCGAAGAACTGGAAAAGCACGCGGTGGAAATGCGACCGGACATGAAACGAATCCGGGCATCGGAAGAAGCGCAAAAAGAAAGCGTGGCCATGGCCAAGTCCGCGTTCGGCCCGCGCGTGAACGCCTTCGCGAGCTGGGAAGCCGATAATCCCACTTTTGTAGCCGGCGGCGGGGGAAACAACTGGATTGGCGGCATCGAGCTGCAGTTTGACCTCTTCGAGGGCGGCGCGAAGCGCGCGCAACTCTCAAAGGAAAAAGCGCTCCAGGAAAAAGTCCTGGCCTTCAAGCAATCCGCCGAAGATCAAGTGCGGCTGGAAGTTCGCAAGGCCTACTACGACGTGGATGCTTCGCGCCAGCAAGTGGAAGTGGCGCGCGCGACGATCGAGCAGTCCAAGGAAAGCCTACGCATTGTCCAAAATCGATACGAAGCGGGGCTTTTAACCATCACCGATCTGCTCACCGCCGAAGATGCCGAGCACCGGAGCCAGACCGATTATTGGGACACGGTCTACCGTTACCAGGTCGGATACGCGAACCTGGAGCTCGCCAGTGGAACCTTAAATCCTCAATCCCCCGTGGTGACGCCATGAGCCGCAGAAATTCAAGAGTTGCAAATCTTTCCTTGCCGATCACGTTGGTAGTGCTTGGATTCGCAGGGTGTTCCAGCGAACGTCCGGCAGCGACACCGGCACAGGAAACCATCCGGGATGTCAGCATTCTGACGACGCAGAAAGCGACGGTGCCCGACTTATTGGAAGCCGTGGGCACGGTCCGCGCCGCGCACACCAGCGATCTTGCCAGCCAGATGATGGGCACAATCGTGGAAGTCCGGGTGCGCGCGGGAGACCGTGTGGAACAAGGGCAAGTCCTGGCGCTGATTGATGAGTCGCAACCCAAGGCCGCGGTGGAACAGGCGACAGCCGCGGAAGGAGCGGCGAGGAAGGAAGTCAAGGCAGCGGAATCGGAGAATGCGCTCGCGGAAGCCACGATGAAACGCTATCAGCAGCTCTACGATAAGAAATCCATCAGTCCACAGGAATTTGATGAGGTCAAATCGCGCTTTCAGACGGCGGCAGCGCGGCACGAAATGGCACAAGCGGGCCAGGCGCAAGCCGAAGCTGCGCTGACCCAGGCAAAGAAAACGTATGACTACACCCGCATTCGCGCGCCATTTTCCGGCCTGGTCACCGACAGGAAGGCGGACCCGGGGACGCTGGCCTCGCCCGGCCTACCTATCTTCACGCTGGAGGACACGCGCAACTACCGCCTGGAAGCTTCCGTGGACGAGAGTGATATCCGCCTCGTCCGTCCCGGACAAACGGTTGCGGTGACCGTGGATTCACTGGATGACAAAGAGATGCAGGGCAAAGTCTCGCAGATTGTTCCCGCAGCCGATCCAGGAAGCCGGACCTTTATCGTGAAAATCGACCTCCCGGTCGACGCCAAGCTGCGCTCCGGCCTTTTCGGCCGGGCAAACTTCGCGCGCGGAGAGCGCTCCGTGGTTTTAATCCCGCGCACAGCTACTGTCGTACGAGGGCAGTTGCAGGGCGTGTACGTGATTGACCAGAACGAGACGGCGAATCTGCGATACGTCACGCTGGGAAAATCCGCAGGGCCGCAGGTGGAAGTGCTCTCCGGCCTGCAAGAAGGCGAAAGACTGATCGTTGCGCCGGGGGAACGTGAATTGGGCGGCAAGCGCGTGCTGGTGAAACAATGACCGGCGATTCCTCCCCTCCGAACGACAAGAGAGCGCCGCTGCGATTGGCGGGGCGCATTGCGCGGACGTTCATCCAGTCGAAATTGACGCCGCTGACCATCATCACGGCGCTGCTACTCGGCGCGTTCAGCATTCTGCAAACGCCGCGCGAGGAAGAACCGCAAATCGTCGTTCCCATGCTCGATGTGTTCGTGCAGATGCCCGGCGCATCGGCCGAAGAAGTGGCGCAGCGCGTAGCCGTTCCCATGGAAAAGCTGCTGCGCGAAGTGCCGGGCGTTGAATACATCTACTCCATCAATCATCCGGGCCTGAGCATGGTGATTGTGCGGTTTTACGTGGGCATCAAAGAAGAAGACGCCATCGTCGCGACGTACAACAAGCTGTACTCCAATTTTGACCGCATTCCCCAGGGAGTCTCGCAGCCGCTGATCAAAGTGCGCTCGATCGACGACGTACCCATCCTGGCGCTGACGCTGTGGGGCAAGAACTACGACGCGTATCAATTGCGGCGCGTGGCGGGTGAACTCGATCACTCGTTGAAGCAACTGGACGATGTTTCAGAGACGAAAATTATTGGCGGGCAGTCCCGCAGCCTGCGCGTGATTCTCGATACGCAACGTCTTGCAGGGTACGGACTGAGCCCGGGCGGCGTCATGATGCAACTGGAGGCGGCCAACACGCGCGGGCAGGCCGGCAGCTTCGCGAGTGGAAATCGTGAATTCCAGGTCGAAGCCGGCAATTTTTTCCGCGGCCAGGAGGATCTACAAAAGGTCGTCGTCGGAGTTCATGCGGGACATCCGGTCTATCTGCGCGACGTGGTGGAAAAAATCGAAGACGGCCCCGCGGAACCGGATTCCTATGTGCTTTTCGCCAACGCCCGCGGCACAACACACGGCGCGGGCAGCGCGGATTTTCCGGCCGTGACCATCACGCTGGCCAAGCGCAAGGGCGCGAACGCCACGATGATCGCCGAACGCGCGCTGGAAAAGATCGATTCCCTGCGCGGAAACACGCTGCCGAAAGACTTGAACATCACCGTCACCCGCAACTACGGCGAGACCGCCAAAGACAAGTCCGACGAACTGCTCAAACATCTGCTCATCGCCACACTTTCCGTGACGCTGCTGATCGCGCTGGCGCTGGGCTGGCGCGAATCGGGAGTGGTGCTGCTAGCGATCCCAGTGACGCTGGCACTGACACTGGCGATTTTCTATTTCTACGGCTACACGCTGAATCGCGTCACGCTGTTCGCGCTGATTTTTTCCATCGGCATACTCGTGGATGACGCGATCGTGGTGGTCGAAAACATCGTGCGGCATTTCCGGCTGCCGTCGAGCCGCGGGCGGCCGCTGGCCACCGTGGCGGTCGAGGCCGTCGATGAGGTGGGCAACCCCACGATTCTCGCCACGTTCGCCGTGATCGCCGCGATACTGCCGATGGCGTTCGTGCGCGGATTGATGGGTCCGTACATGCGTCCCATTCCCGTGGGCGCTTCCTCGGCCATGCTGTTCTCGCTCATCGTGGCTTTCGTCGTTTCTCCCTGGGCAGCCTTGCGACTGCTGCGTCATTACGCGGATCGCCCGGATGCCGGCCATGAAGCGGAAGGATGGACCACGCGACTCTATCGCCGCCTGATGAATCCGCTGATCCAAAGCGCGGGGCGACGCTGGTTGTTTCTTGCTATCGTCGTGGTGCTGCTCCTTGGGGCTGTCGCGTTCGTCCCGCTGAAGTGGGTGCAAGTAAAAATGCTACCCTTCGACAACAAGAGTGAATTTCAAGTCATCATTGATATGCCGGATGGAACGACGCTCGAACAGACGACGCGGGTTGCGCAAGCTCTGGGCGTCTATCTCGGAGAACAGCCTGAGGTCATCAACTATCAGATTTATTCCGGCACTTCCGGTCCCTACAATTTTAATGGCCTGGTGCGGCACTATTTTCTGCGGCGCCAGCCGAACCAGGCCGACATCCAGGTGAATCTGCTCTCGCGGCACGACCGCACGGCGCAAAGCCACGAAATCGCGCGGAGGCTGCGTCCTGAACTGGACAAAATCGCGGCGCCGTTTGGAGCGCGGATTAAAGTAGCGGAAGTGCCGCCGGGGCCGCCGGTACTGCAGACACTGGTCGCGGAAGTGTACGGCCCGGATTACAAGGGTCAGATCGAACTGGCCGCCAAGATCAAGAAAATCTTTCAGGAGACGCCGGGCGTCGTTGACGTGGACTGGTACGTCGAGGACCCGCAGACGAAATACGACATCAAAGCGGATCTGGACAAGGCCGCTCTGCACGGAATTTCAGCCGGAGACATCACGCGCACTCTGCAGGTCGGACTGAGCGGCGGGACGGCCGGACTCCTCCATGATCCATCCTCCCGGGAAGACATCCCGGTGGAAATTCGGCTGTCGCGGCAAGATCGTTCCGGAATCGAAGATCTCCGAAATCTGAAACTGACCGGACTCTCGGGCCAGCAGGTGTCCTTGCGGGAAATCACGACCGTTGAAAAAACGACGATTGATACGAGCGTCTATCGCAAGAATTTGCGCCCGGTTGTTTATGTGACCGGAGATGTTGCGGGAGTGGTGGAGAGCCCGGTTTACGCCATCATGAAAATGAACGAGGCAATCGGAAAACTGCAAACGCGCGAAGGCGATCAGGTCAAGGTGTATTCCGGAACCGTGCTGCCGGAAAGCACGGACCGCTACTCCATGAAATGGGACGGCGAGTGGCACATCACCGTTGAAGTATTCCGCGACCTGGGATTGGCGTTTGCGGCCGTCCTGGTGTTGATCTACGTTCTGGTGGTCGGCTGGTTCGGGTCTTTCAAGACGCCGCTGGTCATAATGGCTCCGATCCCGCTGACGCTGGTGGGCATCCTTCCTGCACATGCATTGATGGGAGCGTTTTTCACGGCAACTTCGATGATCGGGTTTATCGCGGGAGCGGGCATCATCGTGCGCAATTCGATCATCCTCGTGGATTTCATCGAACTGCGGCGCGCGCATGGGATGTCTCTTGAAGAAGCGGTGGTGGATGCGGGCGCGGTGCGCTTCCGTCCGATGCTGCTCACGGCCGCTGCCGTTGTTGTCGGCGCCAGCGTGATCCTTTTCGACCCGATCTTTCAGGGTCTGGCAATTTCGCTGATGGCAGGAGAGGTGGCCTCGACGGTCCTCTCTCGCATGATGGTCCCGGTTCTCTATTACATGAGCGAACGCAATAACCGGCGAATCGTACCGCCGGCCGGCGAATCGCTCGAGCCGGCAAAAGAATAATTAGGAGGAAAGGTCATGACTGTAGATCGCTACTTGAGGATGATCGCAGGAGGATTTGTTGTGGCTTCGCTTGCGCTCGGCTACTGGGTGAATCCGTATTGGTATCTTTTCACGGCATTCGTGGGGCTGAATCTGTTCCAGTCGGCCTTCACCAACTGGTGTCCGATGATGGCTATCCTGCGGAAAGCAGGCGTGAGGCCATAGGCGGCGCTAAAGCTGAAATGCGACCCTATGGGGGCGTTCCGTGAAACCGGAGCTTTTTTTTAAAAAAGTGGCGCGCCGGGGGACGATTTTAGAACTTTTCTCGGCGATTTCGTGGCAGCCTTGCCCCAGATTGACTTCCCCGCTGGATTGAGCCGGTAGCCTATTCTGGAGCCCACACGACTTACCAGGCAAGTGGAATTGCTTTCTAGCTGTGCGTTACCAGACCGTAGACTGAATAAGGCGCGAGTTCAACTGCGAGGAAGTCCAATGCGCCTGACCAGATCCTGAAATCTCGGATCGCTTCGGAGCGGGCTCAGTCGGGGATCCACCCCGATCCATGGCATTCAAGTCGATCGCTGGAGGAATCCTTGCTCGAGGGATTCGAAAGCCTTCTCCTTTTCACCTAACTCGGCGTAGGTGGCCCCCACGAGGAAACGGCAGACATAACGGTCCTTGGCCTGTGCCAACGCTTTACTGAGAAGCTGCTTGGCCTCGGCGCTCTGGCCCACCCGTGCAAGTGCTGAAGCCGTGGCGGTGATGATGCTCGGGCTGTTTGCAAACCGGATGGCATTCTCGGCAGACACGAGCGTTTCGGCACGTTTGCCCATCCGCGCGTAAGCCATTGCGAGCATCGCATAAGGAAGACCCGCCTCCGGTTCCAGCTCAATCGTTATCCGGGCTTGCTCAATTGTCTCCGGCATGCGGCCCGAGAAGTAGTAGATCCAAAGCGCTTCGTTGCGGCTCTCGATGGCAAGCGGGTCGAACAGGTACGCTTGATGCACGCGCGAGATCGCTTCCTCGAAGCGCCCCAGCGTCGCCAGGTAGGTGGCATAACCCAATTGCGCCTCGGGCGAGTTGGGATTGATTTCGAGCGCCCGGCGATATTCCATTTCTGCCGCAGGCCAATTCCAGTCAAAAAGCAGGCGCACATTGCCAAGCGTCACGTGCGCGCTGGCCAAATTGGGGTCGAGCTCCAAAGCACGCAGCGCTGCTTCCTTGGCTCGCGGCATTACCTCGTTCGGAGAACTGTAATACGTGGTTGACGTATTGTAGGCTTCGGCAAGAGCGACGTAGAGGCGGGCGTCCTTGGGATCCTTGTCTATGGCCTCTTGAAAGTACTGAATCGCCTTGTTCACGCTCTCTCGCGTGCCTTCTCCGAGCGCATGCAAGCCCAGGAGATACTTGTCGTAGCTCTCGAGAATGAGATGCGAGCGGGCAGAGGTGCTTGTCTCCACCGGCAGTAACTGAATGGAAAGAGAATGCGTGATCTTCTCAGCGATTTCTCTTTGTATCTCCAAGACGTCCGTGAGCGGCCGCTCATAGGTTTCCGCCCAGAGATGAGTCTGTTCTGCTGTCTGAATCAATTGGGCGGTCACTCGCACGCGCTCCCCGCCGCGCCGAACGCTACCTTCAAGCAAATAGCCGACGCCCAGTTCCCGGCCAATTTGCGCAGCGGTCTCCTTGGTATCTTTGTAGCGTACGGTGGAGGTTCGCGCGATCACTCCGAGCCTGGTGGGTTGGAGCTGGCCGAGCTGGGCAATCATCTCTTCCGTGAGACCATCGGCAAAATAATCTTCGTGCATGTCCCCGCTCAAATTTGCAAAGGGCAGAACCGCGAGCATAATTTTTTTATGGGGAGGGTTTCGCAGCGGCCAGAAATACCGCGATACCAGAATGGCGGTTACGGCTAGCGCCGCCGTCAAAACCAGCGGCCACAACCAGAAACCCCTCTTTTGGCCGAAGCTTGCCGTGGTTTGCGCTTGCTCAGAGACCTGCGTGGCCGCCAACTCGGGCGTGGCCGACTCCGTATCTTCCTGCACCGCGGCAACGAAGCGGTAGCCACGCGTGGGGATGGTCTCAATGTATTTGCGTCCGTCTTCGGGATCGCCCAACACCTGCCGCAGATTGAAGATGCGCCGGGCCAGATTGCCTTCCTCGACGAAAACACCCGGCCACACCTTTTCGAGCAGTTCTTCTTTCTCCAGGATGTGGCCCGCCCTCTCGACTAAGACGAGTAGGGTTTCCAGGTCCTTTGGGGGAACAAGGACGGGCTGGCCATCGCGCAGCAAGACCCGCTCGACACCGTCGAGTTGGTAAGGACCGAATCCGTATAAGCGCTTTGCTTTCATCTAAATCCACGCCGGAAGAACTTCGTAAAAAATCTTTCAGAACTCCTCAAAGACATTCCAAGCCCCGGGTCGGCAATATGCCCGGACGCTGGCGGTCCTAGTGCTGCCCTCTTAGCGCGGCGAATGCCAGCGATTTTAACGCATCTTGTCTGGAAAAGGAGATGACATGCGGAGAATGCTTCGCCGGAGGCAGTTATGAATCGTGCGCTCGGTTTCACATATGGAATACTCTGCTATTTGTTTTTTCTTGGCGTCTTCTTGCGCGCAATCTGGTTCGTTTGGACCATGGATGGCCTCGCACCGCAATCCCTGCTGAGCCGCGCCCTGCTGATCAATGCGGCTTTGCTCGGATCCTTTGCGGTACAGCACAGCGGAATGGCGCGCCAGGGCTTCAAGCGCGCGTGGACCAAATTTGTGCCGCCATTGTTGGAGCGGAGCACGTACGTACTAGTGGCGAGTCTTGTGCTTCTGACCGTGGTTCAATTCTGGCAGCCCCTGCCGGGCGTGATCTGGACGGTGCGCAACCCTGCCGCAGTGATGCTTTTGCAGGTACTCTTTTGGTTCGGCTGGTCGCTGCTCTTCACCTGTACGGTGCTGATCGACCACTTTGATCTGTTCGGTCTCAAGCAGGTCTGGAAATATTGGCGCAACGAGACATACCAACCGCCGACCTTCAGCACCCCTGGACCCTATCGCCTGATACGCCATCCGCTGTACTTGGGATTTCTCATTGCCTTCTGGAGCGCGCCCAGAATGACCAGCGGCCATTTTTTCTTTGCCGCTATGTGCACCGGCTACATCCTAGTCGCGATCCAGTTGGAAGAGCGCGATCTCGTCACCTTCCATGGGGAGTCCTACCGCATCTATCGCAGCGGCGTTTCGATGCTCATGCCTCTGCCGGGAAGGAGACTCCAAGCCGCCCGGGAGCTCGAAGAACGTTCCGAGTAAGAGCTCGAAATGACTGCAGACGCTAAATGCACAATCAGTAGAAGCGGCCGCACTTGGCATCTCGATTCGAGTTGCCAAGCGAGAATGGCTCCCGTGCTGTCGGCAACTCGGAAATAATCGTGTGAGTCCTGATTAACGCGCTAACCGAACAAATAGGAACTCACCGATGATTGACCAACCCAGACAAGTTCGAAACGACATTAAGGGTGAAGCTGGAAGTTATTGAAAAGAAATGGCCATGAGTGACCCGACACATAGGTGACAGATCGTACCGGACACATAGGTTACACTTTTCCCCTTTTTGGGGAGGAAGTGATGCCGTGGAAGGAGTGTTCGGTAATGGACGAAAGGCTTCAATTTGTGGCTCGCCGGCTAGCCGGCGAGGCGATGGCGGACCTCTGCAAGGAGTTTGGGATTTCCCGCAAAACAGGCTACAAGATCTTCGATCGCTACAAGGAATGCGGGGTTCAAGGGCTGACGGACAGGAGCCGGCGTCCCTATCGGTATGCCCACCAACTTCCCTTCCAGGTGGAGAACTTTATCCTGAACGTGAAGCGCGAACACACCACTTGGGGTGCCCGTAAAATCCGCGAGCGCCTGATCCGGAGGTTCTCCGGTATCAAGATCCCTGCCAAAAGCACGATCCATGCAGTGCTCGATCGCCACGGCTTGGTGGAACGCCGCCGTCGCTTGCGTCATCGTGCTCAGGGAACCGCTTTATCCCTGGGCCAGCATCCCAATGAACTGTGGTGCACCGATTACAAGGGCGAGTTCTTGCTGGGCAATCGTCAATACTGCTACCCGCTGACCGTCACCGATCACGCCAGCCGTTATCTCCTCACCTGTGAGGCTCTTTCTTCCACCAAAGAAGACTACGCTTTTACAGTGTTTGAAAGGCTTTTTAAGGAGCGTGGCCTGCCGTCGAACATCCGCAGCGATAACGGTGTTCCTTTCGCTTCCGCCCACGCCTTGTTCAACTTGAGCAAGCTCGCGGTCTGGTGGCTCCGGCTCGGCATCGGCATTGAACGGATTAAGCCGGGCCATCCTCAGCAAAACGGCCGCCATGAGCGCATGCATCTCACCTTGAAGAAAGAAACCACCAAGCCAGTCGGTCTAAACTTTCTTCAGCAGCAGGCCAGGTTCGATGACTTCATCGAGATCTTCAACACGGAACGCCCTCACGAAGCTCTGGACATGAAGTGCCCGGCTGAGGTCTATCAGCCCTCTACCCGCCCCTATAAGGGATTGCCTGATATCGATTATCCTTTCCACGACAGGATCATTGTCGTCACCAATTGCGGCCGCATCTGCCTGGGCCGCAAAAAAATTAATTTCAGCACGGTCTTTGCCGGCCAGGCCGTCGGCATCAAAGAAGTTCACGACGATATCTGGCTGGTCAGCTTTATGGAGTATGATTTGGGGTACTTCGATCTGGATACTCGAGTGCTGGAACCGCTCGAGAATCCGTTCGGCCCAAAGTTGTTACCTATGTAGCCGGTACATTCTGTAACCCATGTCTCCGGGTTGGACCCCAGGAAAGTGGCGCGCCCGGGGGGACTCGAACTCCCGACCTTCTGGTTCGTAGCCAGACGCTCTATCCAACTGAGCTACGGGCGCGCAGTAAATAAATATTAACACAGGCCTGCGTGGCGCATACAGCCGATGCGGCGGAATTCAATTTACAAGCAGGGTCCAAGCAGGCTTTTAGCCGGCGCAGTTCACCAGATGGCTCCGTTCAGACACTGCGCGATCCGTGCTTCATTTCGCCGGTTTCCGGAGACGTGCTGTGCACAAAACTCCTGCCGTGCCTTTCGGAGCCGCGCCAGAGCAGCGCGGTAAGAGTGAGAATGGTCACGATTTCGAACCCGGCAATGGCCCACTGATATCCGACGCGGTCGCGCAAAGCGTATTGAATCGAATTCGTCGGCGAAGCAAAAAGAATCCCTAATTGATACGCCAGCCCCGGCATCAAGCCGCGCGCCGAATCCGCCGCCAGTTCGTTCAGGTGCACGGGAATGACGCCCCACGCTCCCTGCACTCCGACTCTGCATCAGCACGGCGCCGATCGCCAACGTGGCAAGATGTCCGCTGAACGCCCACATCGGAATCACCAACAGACACAAGCCGAGCGCCGTGACCATGCTCCTTCTCCGCCCGGCCAGTTGCGAAAAATGGCCAAAGATAATGGCTCCGACCACGGCGCCGACGTTGTACAGGATGGCCATGTTCGCGCGCATGGCGGCGGTCGCTTTGTGTACTTCCTGCAGGAAAGTCGGGATAGAGATCCTGCGTGCCGTGCGAGAGAAACATCATGAAGGTCATCAGCACGACCAGATACGCGAAGCGCTTCCATTCGCTCAGCCACGACGCGCAAAACCTGCCCCGTGCTCGCCGCGCGGTGCTGTTTCCACGCTTCCGATTCCGGCACCTTGGTGCGGATATAAAGCGCCAACAGCGCGGGCAGCGCGCCGATCCAGAACATGGGACGCCATCCCCAAGCTGGCAGAACAATCGCGCGGCAACCGCCGCCAGCAAATATCCGATCGAATAGCCGCTCTGCAAAATCCCGCTGAGCACTCCGCGCCAGCGCACCGGCGCCGCTTCCATCGCCAGCGAAGCGCCCACGCCCCACTCGCCGCCCATGCCGATGCCGAAAAGAGCGCGCAGAATCAGGAACACTGTGTAAAGTTCGGCGAGAAACCGCACACCAATTCGATCACCGAAAAATAGATCACGTTGGCCATCAGCGGAATGCGGCGTCCGAAACGATCCGCAAGCAGCCCGAACAAAACGCTCCAACCGGGCGCATGGCGAGAGTCGCGGTGGTCGTCAGAACGATATCCTTCTTACTCACTCCGAATTGATGGGCAAGCGTGTCGAAAAGAAATACAACAATGAAGAAATCGAAAGCATCCAGGGTCCAGCCGAGAAATCCGGCGAGGACTGCATGATGCGTTCCGGGACGAGATGGTTTCGTCGCATCCATCATTTTAGTTTGCCTGCCACTCCGTAGATTTGGGCATCAGCCGCAAAATGGCCAGCCCGCAAGCGGCCGCCAGAATCGCAAGATAAAAACCCGGCTGATAACGGCCGAAGCACCACTCCCCAATGCAGAACAGCGTCGAATAGACAAAAATGCAACCCAACAGCCAGTTCAGAAGATTCCTGCCCAAATCACGTGTGACAGGGACCTCTCCCGCGAGTTTTGCGACTGGCCCCCATCCCGTAATTTGCGGGCGCACCTTCCGGTAGAATTTCACGAGCGTCTCGGCGGGCTCGGCGGGCGTCAATAGAGTGATGACAACCCAGACGAGCGTTGTTACTGCGGTAGTGCATAAAGTGCTCTTCGCGAAGATGACCGCGTCGGAACCCTGGAATGGCTGCGCCCTCCCGACAATCGTCATCCACAACGGAGGCGAATGCAGCGCCAGCGCTGTCGCCAGCGCGGCGGTCATCGCGGAAATTTCGCTCCAGGCATTCACGCGCCACCAATACCATCGCAGCAGATACACACCGCCCGTTCCTGCGCCGAGTTCCAGCACGATCTTCCATCCTTCGGAGACGGAAGTCAGTTGTGCGGAAACCCACGCCGCCGCTACAACAAGAAGAAGCGTCACCACTCGCGAAACGTTGACGTAATGCGGCTCGCTTCCGTTTTTCTTTAAGAAGCGCCGGTAAAAATCCTCGACCAGGTACGAACTGCCCCAATTCAGCTGCGTAGCCACCGTGGACATGAACGCCGCCATGAATCCGGCAAGCAAAATCCCCAGCAGCGCATGAGGAGTCTGCCGCGTGGCCACAAGCATGTAACCGCGCTCGGGCTGCGCCAGCCCGGGATAGAGAACAACTGCCGCAAGCGCCGTCAGAATCCATGGCCAGGGCCGCAGTGCGTAGTGCGCCAGGTTGAACCACAGCACGGACAACAATCCATGCCGCTCATCCCGCGCGCTGAAGATTCGCTGGGCGATGTATCCGCCGCCGCCCGGCTCCGCCCCCGGATACCAAAACGCCCACCACTGCACCGCCAAGTGCACGACAAATGTAATAACGGGGAGCGTCCATAATGCCTCGCCGGTCAGCCCGCGCGAAAAATCCGGCAAAAGGGCGGTGATATCGCTGGCTCCCGGCCCGGCCACGGCGCGCTTGACCGCAAGCGTCGCCAGCATTTGCGCCATGCCGCCAGCGGCGCGCACTCCGAACCAAGCCACGGCGATCACGATCGCCATTTTCAGAATGAACTGGAACAAATCGGTCCAGAGCACGCCCCACAGCCCGCCGAGCGAAACATAAATTCCCGTAAAAGGCATCAGGAAGAAAACGCAAATGGCCAGCGCCTTCGCGTCGCTCACGCCCATCGCCGTGCTGATGATGTTCACCATCGCCTTGGTTACCCAGCCGAGAATCAGGCAGTTCATCAGCAACCCGAGATAAACGGCGCGGAACCCTCGCAAGAACGCCGCGGGCCTTCCGTGATAGCGAAATTCCGCGAACTGCACATCGGTGATCAGTCCCGAACGCCGCCACAACCTTGCGAACAGGAACACCGTCATCATTCCTGACGGCAGAAAACTCCACCACAACCAATTCCCTGCTACTCCGTTCGCATAGACGAGTCCGGTAACGGCCAGCGGCGTATCCGCCGCGAACGTTGTGGCCACCATGGAGGTTCCCGCGAGCCACCAAGAGACGTTTCGCCCGGAAACGAAATAGTCCTCCGTGCTCCTCCCGGAGCGCCGCCTGAACCACAATCCCAGCGCCAACGTGACCAGGAGATACCCGGCGATTGCGGCCCAATCCGCGAATGTCAGGTGCAAGTTTCATTTCCCCCTGAAAAGGAGCCGCTCGCAGCTTTGCTCAGTGCGTCGCCGGGGAAACCGGTGCGCGCACGGCTCGCCCCGGTAACGCGCCCTCCACGAGCCGCCCATCCTTCACGACCGCCACTCCGTTGACAAACACAAACTGAATTCCTTCGGAGTATTGCATCGGCTTCTCATACGTCGCTTTATCAATGACGCGCTCCGGATCGAACACCGTGATATCCGCATCCGCACCCACACGAATCCGCCCCTTGTCCTTGAACACCGGCGCGCGCTTTTCCAGCCGCTCGGCGGGCATGAGCGCCATCTTCCGCAGCGCCGTCATCAAGTCCAGCGCCTTCTTCTCACGGACGTAGTAATCCAAAACGCGTGCGTCCGTCCCCGCGGTCCGCGGATGGCCCTGGCCTTTCGAAAGATAGCCGTCACTGGCAATCATGGTCAGCGGACTCTCCACGGCGGCATCCACATTCTCCTGCGTATTGCCGGGAAGGATGACCATGCCGCCTTGTTTCCGATAGCGAAGAAAAGAGTCGCGCGTCAGATGCTCGCCCGTGGCCGGCCAGAGCAGCGAGGCGTAATACGTATCGGGCTCATTCTCTTTATGATCGAACAGCGCGGATTGGATGCCAGTCATGCCCATGGTGTAAGGATAAGCTTCGGTCGTGACATCCATGCCTCGCGCGCGCGCCTCCGAGATCATCCGCAACTCTTCCGCGACGTTCGGTCCTCCCGTGCTCTGAATGTGCACAATGTGAAGCGGAGCGCCAGTGATCGCGGCAGCAGCCATCACTTCCTCGAAGCCGCTGAAACTTCCTGAAGTTCCCGGAATCGAGCTGCGGATATGCACGTGGCAGGAGGCGTGATACTTGGCAGCCACGCGAAACATTTCCATGATTTCCCAATTGGTCGCGGCTTCGGTGTAAGCCGGGCCAAGTCCCACCGCCAGAGCGCCGCGTTTGAGCCCTTTTTCGAGTAGGGACTTCATCTCCTCGATTTCCGCGGGCGTTGCCTCGCGGTGGGCCGCATCGCCGCTCGGCAGAAATGCGCCCGGATCGTGCATCACCGCCATGCGCACGGGGATGTGGCCAACGCTGGCGCCAAAATTGATCAGCGCCTTGCCTTCACGTTCGGCGTACCAACGGTCGACGTCGCCCACGCCAACTTCCAATTCCAGCGCCGTGGTCACTCCGTCGGCGGCCTTGGCCGCGTAATTTTCCGCATCCTGGCCGTGCTGGTGGAGGTCGATGAACCCCGGCGCAACCACCAGTCCCTTCGCGTCGAGCAACACTTTGCCAATCAGCGGCCGCGCGGAGATGGCGCGAATTTTTCCGCCGCGGATGCCCACGTTTCGCACGGCGTCCAGACCCGACTCCGGATCCATGACTCTTCCATTCGAAATGACCAAATCAAAGGCCTGCTCGCGGCCGGCGGCATGTTTGGCGGCGGACAATCCCACGCCGAGCAATGTCAGCGCCACCACTCCCATTGCCAGCTTTCCGCTCGCACGAAAGCACGCCGATGACATAGCACCCTCTTCCTATCTTTACGGGCGCTAAGTCTGTCTGCCTCGACTCCCTCTGTCAAAGGATTTCTAAACCGGCGAAATGGCCGCAAGGCCCAGGGGCGAATCGTAGCTAGCAAGAAAATCCCCGGATCGCTGGGGGGAGCGACCCGGGGTGGGGGTATTGCCGAGGGGGGCCGGAGGAAACTCTTTTACGCCTAGTGCACCTGGTGCACGGCCAACAGGCAAATCTGCCGCAACTCTTCGTAAGTGAAATAGGTCTCTTCCTGCTCGCCTGCGACCTCTTTGTGTCCAAATCCCGATTCATTCGAAATGCGGCTCAATTCGTTTTCCGAAATTCCAAGCAACACTGATGCACGCCGGCGCGTTACGTATTTCAGTTCTTCTGTTTTCATGGCAGCACCCCTCACGCTGGAAGAAGAACCATCGCGTCTTCTTCAACAGCAAGAATCATGGCCTTATAGATGTCCACGTCCCAGCCTTCGCCAATCCGCATCCTTACCGTTTCTCCGCCATCCTTCAGCAGTTTCCCGCGCAGCGGCACTTTGATGTCCCCGAGCGCCACTTGCAGAACCACCGGATGCCCAATCCAGGTTTTGAACGCGTCGTCCATTCTTGGCCCCCTCAGAACTTCAGCGTGACACCGAGAGAATGCCGCGCGGCGCCGGGCCTCACAATGGTACAGAGAGGGTATCGGACTAGTAAGAAGGTACTGCCAGCGCTATTTCGACGAATTCGCGATGAGTTTCCATGACGGTACATTGGTACTGCTTTGGCGGGACACCTGGCCCATTGGTGTAGAGATGCTCCCTAGCCATACTCGGCTCATGACGCATCGCGACCCTTCCGCGCCCAAGGCTGCGACTGAAAATGTGGCACACCCGTCTGAGAGTACAGGCGTCGGACTTGCCCTTGGGGGCGGGTTCGCGCGCGGCTTCGCGCATCTTGGTGTTCTGAAAGTTCTCGAGCAGAATCACATCCCTGTTACTCACATCGCTGGGACCAGCATGGGCAGCATCCTCGGCGCCGCTTACGCCAGCGGTGCTCCTCTCGCGCGCATCATCTCTACTTGCCGCACGCTTCGTTTTCGCGATATCGCTCGCTGGCGCGTCTCACGCCTGGGCCTGGCCAGCAACCAGCGGCTCGGCGATCTAATCGAGCGCGTATTCGAATCGCGGCAGTTCGAAGAGCTGCGCATTCCCCTCGCGGTGGTGGCCACTGATCTTTCCTCGGGTGAACCGGTGGTCTTCACGCAGGGCAACCTCATTGACGCCATCCGCGCGAGTTGCGCATTTCCCGGGTTGTTCGAACCCGTTGAGATCGGCACGAGGTGCCTTGCCGACGGTGGTCTCGTCGCGCCCGTTCCCACGCGGGCCGTGCGCGACCTCGGCGCAACCTGCGTCATCGGCGTTTCGGTCGGCATGCAGGACGGCCACCGTGGCGCTCCTACCAACATCTTTCAAGTCGTCAGCCGCGCGGTTGGCGCCGCGCAGAAGCATCAGCTCGAGATCTGGGAGCGCCACGCCAATCTCATCCTCCGTCCCGAAGTGCAATCCCTCGCCTGGGATGATTTTGATCGCGCTGAGGAAGCCATCGAAGCCGGCGCCGCCGCTGCCCGCCGAGCTCTTCCACGGATACACAAACTTATTGAACAGAAGGCAGATTCCGCGCGCGGTAATGAGACCCACAATGAGGCCGAAGATCAAGGCTACCTCTGGCTAGCGGAGGCCCTCCGATGATCCGTCTTGGCATTTTCCTCGCGGCTCTCTCCATTCCGCTTGTTCTCTGGCATGAATGTGGAGAGGATCTCGCGGTTTTCTGCTACCGTATAGGATTGGGCGCTTTCACGAACATACGCTCGCGCGCGCTCGTGCCGGTGCCGGTAAGAAGCTCTATCCATTTTCCCGCTGCGAGGAACAACGCCGAGTGCTCGACGCCATCCTTCATTTCTTCCACTCGCTCTACAATCCCGAGGGACTCAAGGAGCTGATCCGCTCGGGTGGCGCTCCTCTCATCTGCACCATCGTCTTCATCGAAACTGGGTTCTTTGTGGGCTTCTTTCTTCCCGGTGATTCCCTGCTCGTCACCGCCGGCGTTTTTTCCGCTGCCGGTGTGATTCCCCTGAAGTGGCTTCTCCTTCCTGTCATGTTTTGTGCCATCGTAGGTGATCAGATCGGTTACTGGATCGGCCGTTCGGCTGGGGCTGCACTTTATCGCCGTGAGGATTCCTTCTTCTTCCGTCGCAGCCACCTTCAGCGCGCCCATGATTTCTACGAGAAATACGGCGGTCGGGCGGTCATCCTCGCGCGCTTTATTCCCATCATTCGAACGTTCTGCCCCCCGGTCGCCGGCGCGGCAAAAATGCCGTATTTGCGCTACCTGCTTTTTGACATTCTAGGAGCCATCTTCTGGGTCGGGGCCATGATCCTCGGCGGCTACTCCCTGGGCCGCTCGGTTCCCGGCATCGGGCAGCGCATCCATTACGTCATCGCCGTCGTCATTGTGCTTTCGGTCATGCCTGCGATCCTTAGCATCCTGCGCGCCAGGTATAAGCTCAATGTCCTCAATGCACGGCGCGCTGCCTCGATTTCCCGCGCTAAAGGGGAATGATCAGTGCCTTCGCCGGGGTTCCGCGCCATTATCTTTGATATCGGACGCGTCCTCATCCGCGTGGACGTCTCCCGCGCTATGGCGGGCTTCGCATCCGGCCTCTCACTTTCGCCTCAGGAAGTCTGGTCCGCTATCGAAAATGACCCGCGCTGGCTCGACTGGCAGGAAGGGCGTATCGCTCCGCACGACTGGTATCTACATCTGACCAAGCGCCTCGGTGCTTCGCTCACCTTCGATCAATTCGCCGAAATCTGGAACCGCGCGCTCGATCCCGAGCCCATCCAGCCGGAATCCCTCTTTGAGAGATTAGCCAAAAACTACCGCCTTGCCCTGCTCTCGAATACCGACCCGATCCACATGTCGTACGTCGAGGAGCGCTTCGCATTCTTGCGGTTCTTTCCCGTGCGCATCTACTCTTTCCGCGTCGGAGTCAGCAAGCCCAATCCGCTCATCTTCCGGGAGGCTCTCCGCGCTTGTAAGGTCCGCGCGGAGGAAGCCGTTTACATTGATGACGTCGCCGCCTATGCCGAAGCCGCTCAGCGCGCCGGCTTGACGGGTATCGTCTTTCAATCGCCCGAACAGCTCCAGACTGACCTTCAGAACCTCGGCATCAAATTCGCTTGAAACTAGGGCCAAGCAAAAAATCCGTTGTTCGCTCTCTCTTCGCGTAAACTTTGCCAGGACTAGTACCATGCCCCGATTCTGTTTCGCCAACAACCTTCCTTCCCTCTATAACTTACCGACACCACCGAGTCATCAGCTTTGGCTCTGCGCATGCAACCTTCTTGTTACAGGCCGATTAACACGGCATCTATCCCAAAAGGATGAGGAGAAGGTCAAATATGTCAGAGGAACATTTCGTAGAAGCAAGGAACAGCTCTTCATGGCAGCTTCCCGCGATTATCGTGCTCGGGTTGATTGCCATCGGGGGTCTCGCTTTTGGTTGGAATGCATCATCGAAGCTCGACACCACGCAGCAAGCGGTTGCCACGCAGCTGAAAGCGACGCAGCAGTCCGTGCAGCAGGATCTGTCATCGTTGAAGGACCGGTTGGCACAGGATGAGAAGGCCAATACCGATCTTCAAGGCGATCTAAAGGTCGTCACCACCAAGCTCAAGATTACACAGGGCCAGCTCAAGAAGGCGCGCATGGAAGCGGCTCAGCTCAACGACGCGACCAGCCAGAAACTGACCGCGCTCGATACCTCGGTTCACTCGGAACTCTCGACCAAGGCTACCTCCGATGACGTCAAGACCGTGGACACCAAGGTTGTGGGCGTCAAGACTGATCTCGACGCCACCCGCGAAGACCTGAAAATGGCGCGCAGTGAAATGGGCACGCTCATTGCTCGCAACCATGATGAAATCGACCAACTCCGCCGCCTCGGCGAGCGCGACTACGTCGAGTTCACCATCGTCGGCAAGAACAAGCCGCAAAAGGTGGGCAACGTCACCGTTGAGCTGAAGGGCGTCAATGAAAAGCGCAACCAGTTCAACCTGGCCATGACCGTTGAAGACAAGCGTTTCGAAAAGAAGAACCGCGCCCTCAACGAACCCATCTTCTTCTACACTTCCGGCACCAAGATCCCGGAAGAGATCGTCATCAACAAGGTGGGCAAGAACACCGTCAGCGGGTACATCAGCGTCCCGAAGGCGAATTCGCAGCTGGCTTCCTCCGGCACGAAGTCTGGCAACTAAATTCACAGAGAAGTGTCCTGCCTGTTTTGGCCGGGCACGTTAAGGGGCGGGCAGATGCCTCTGCCCGCCTTTTTCTTTGTCCCGAACACGGCGCACCGCCGAATTCGGATAAAATGAGCTTCGGCATTCCGGAGCTCTGCTTGCGCCAAACATCCAATGTTCTCTATCTCACAGTTGACGGCCTCATCCCGGTCCGCGGCAAGAGCATTCCGGGGCTTGATGAATTTACGGCCGCCCTCGATCACGAAGGCGTCCCTGCCGTATGGCTGACCAGCCGCTCGCGTCTCCAGTTCGACGAGCCACGCCGCAAGCATGGCCACAGCCATCCCTTCATCGCGGAAGAGGGCTGCGCTGTCTATCTTCCGGAGGATTATTTCCATCTGCGTCCAGAATCGGCTGGCTCGCGTGCGCAAAAGGCCGCGACTCTACGACTCGGCCGTTTTACTTGCATCCCTGTGGCGGAAGCCCTGCCAGCGGCTGTCCAGGCCCTGGAAACACTCTCTGAAGATACCGAAGTGCCTGTTGTGACCCTTCGCTCCCTATCCCCCCGCGAGCTCGCTCAAAATACTGGCCTTCCTCCTCGCGAAGCCGAGCTCGCCCGCCAGCGCGATTTCGATGAAGTATTCTTTTTCGCCGGCGTTTCTGAAGGTGAGATCGAGCGATTTCTCGCCGCGGGCCGCAATCGCAATCTGCAGTTCCGCCAGCACGGCGTTCTTTGGTCTGTTGCCATTGGTGCCAGCGTTCAACGATGCATTCGCGAGCTCTCAAAGCTCTACGATCGCGCCTTGCGCTACCATGCTCACATCGTGGGCATCGCTACTCCTGGCCTGGCACCCGGCCTCTTCCCCTTCTGCGAGCGGACCATCCTGCTTACGGAGCGCAAACCGGGCGATGTTTCTCCCGAGGAGGACAACAATGCAAAGTCCCAGCGCTTCCCGCTCCAGTCCCCGGATACCTGGGAGCGCATTTTCGAGTTACTCACCTCAAAGAACTAAAATCATTTGGAAACAAATGCCTGAAATTCGTCCTGGTTTGCACACATTCCCTTCCAACCTCAATCCACTTCGCCAGGCCGAAAATCACAAGTCCCTTGTTTTCCATCTGATAGAAGTTCGTAGCCCTAACTCCTTCCTGGCCCTCTGATTGCCCCAAGCACTCCCGGCAGCTAGCTGTGTCCCCAGCCCTGTCGGCTCGGATTCGCACAAAAGAAATCAACGCAAGCGAATCAAGTACTAGGAGAACTCTTACCATGGCCTGGCTTCGTCGCGCTCTTCGGATTCCCACTCACGAGTCCAACATCGGCATCGTGCTCATTTTCTGCGTCATTACCATGACTTTCCTCTCCATCGCCCTCGTCTGGCAAGCGCAGATCATCGCCAATCAGCGCGAATCTATTCAGTGGCTCGAACAACTCAAATTTGGGAGTTGATTCCGCCGTCACCGGATCTGTTCCTGCCCCCTCTCGCCCTGATGAAATCCAGCGACGGACCAGCAATCCGCTGCGCATGCTCGCGCCCGATCATCGGAGAATTCTGCGCCGGCGGGCGACGGAGGGAACTGCCAGCCGATTCGACAATCTCCCTTTGAAAAGCAGAAGGGGGAGCCTGGCGGCTCCCCCTTTTGCTAATTTGCTGTGTCGTCCCGGAAGCGCGCTAGAAGCACGTATGTTTCACGGGCGACGCGCACCGCAAGAGCGGTGTGATCAGCGGTGGTGCGGCTCTAAGCCCGGTGGAGTCATAGTCCCTCCGGAGCTCGATGAGCTCACACCTCGCTTCTACTCCTCCAATTCGTCGAATGCAAGCGAAGAGTTGGTGAACACACGAAAGGCAAGGCGTCATGCCGTCCACAGCAATTGAACTTTGGCTTTACTTGATGAACAGCGTTTCACGCAGTTGGTCGCGGCTTACAAAGGATTTCATCGTCCGGTAGCGCCCGAAAAGATCCTGGATCTCGCGATTCTGATAAACCTTTTGCGCCGGACAGATTACCGGCGTCGTGATCATTTGCAGCGTGTTTGAATCCGCCACGCGGTAGCGCTGGAAGCCTTCCGGCTTCTTGCTGTGGAACATGGCAAAAACCACCCCGCCCGGCCTTAGCAGCTCAGTCAAGTTGGCCACGATTTGCTTAACAAGCGTCGGCTCGAGATAGTCCAGCAAATCCCACAATAGCACGGCATCGAAAGACGAACGCGGATACTGCAGATTCTCCGCCAAGAAGCGCGTCGCGCGTCCGGCTGGCGTCATATCGAGTGTCTCCCGGGCCGTCGCGTCCTCCCTAAGCCGTGTCTCTTCCTCGGTGAGAAACGCTTTCCATCCGCGAAGCAGGTCTTCCGAAGAGACCCGGAACCCGCGCTCAATAAAAAAGCTCAGCGTTGTCTGCCAAGCAGGCCCTAGATCAAGCAGCGTGCCGCGTCCGAGGCCGTCGAGATTCCACAAGAACTCCTTCAATCCGTTCGAAACGCGCGTTGTCTCCAGCGGGTCCGGCCCGCGAGTGGCGCCGGTCGCACTCAACGGATTGCCGGGCGTGCGTGGATGAGAATTGGAGGGCATGGATCGTGACGCATCCCGAAGGGTCCCGCCCCCCATTCCGATACCTATCCCAAATTTATGCAGGAAACTCATGGATCAAACAGCCGCCGTTCCCGAGCTCAGAGAAATCGCCTCGGTGGACTTGTTCCCTAGCGCCCCTGCGGCCGCCTTCGTCTCCGCGGGCCTATTCGATTGCTTGCCAGCTTCGACCTTGCCCCGCAACATCGCGCCTTCCTCGATCGCCAGCCGATCCGTCTGCACTTCTCCCGTGACTTGCCCCGTGCTCCAGAGTTGAACTTTATCCCGGCCCGTGACTTTTCCCTCGATCTTTCCGCGCACGATCACTTCGCGTGCGTGCACGTCCGCTTTCACGTCTCCGTTCGGGCCGATGGTTAGGCTGCCGTTCGCCAAATTCAGCTTTCCTTCCACGTGGCCATCCACAAACAGATCTTCGCTGCCTGTGACCTCTCCCTTGATTTTAATTCCCTGGCTGATGCACGCCGCCGCTCGTGGTGACACCGGGGGTGCGCTGAGACTTGCGAGGCTGCTGGAATGCGTGACTGCGGGCGTAGGCACAGATATCTGCGGGGCTGCGGGATTATCCTGCGCCGCTTGTGGCTTCGCATCTTCTTTCTTCCACATCAGACACCTCGACATCGAAAATTGGATTTTCGAAGCCGCTCATCGCAGGGCTGGTTGGAGACCAGCGACTCAGAAGAGTGAAGATAGTACACGACTTAGCGGCTGTAAACAAGAATGGCGGGTAGCAAATATAGGGTGTTTCCTGTAAGTCTATACTAGTAATTGAGGAATTGGTTCTCTCAATCCCACTACCCCTTGCGATGTCTCACGTCTCTCACCTCGGCTGTGCAACTCCCACACCGCCACCACCATTCCCGCGAACTCTCGCGTTAACTCTTTTATTGACTTACGCTTCTCCCACCAATGCTGCGGATCGAAATCGCCGTCATGCGCGCTCGCCACGCGCACCTCTATCCCCTGTGGAAAAATCCGGCGAAAAATATAGCGCGCTCTTCTCGTATGATAATTCGAAGTCACCACAATCACGCTGTGCCATTTTCTCTGCGCTACAAACGGCGCCAGCGCTTCCGCTTCACCGCTCGTGCTATCCGCGTCGTGTACAAATCGCACGATCTTGTCTCTCGGCACGCCGCGCTCCACCAAGTCATGCTCCATCAATTCTGCTATTCCCGCGTTCGGCCGCAACCGCCTCCCGCTGGCCACGATCAGCGGCGCCTTCCCTTCCCGGAATAACTCTGCCGCGCGTGTCGCGCGGTCGGCGTAGAAATTGTCATCGCTTATGACAATGATCGCGTCCGCGCGCTCAAGCGGGTCCTCGATAATCCACCATTCCGCAGCGAAGCGAAGTATGGGTCGGCGCGCCAGGTACAAAACTGCGCAAAAAACTACGATGAACAGCAGGATAATCAGGTTGACCAGGATGCCGCCCCGCTCCGCTTCCTTCGCACCGCGCTGCTTCATGAATTGAGGTCCAACGCTCGCAAGCTCGCGGCCGCCTGCTCCGGCAGTTCCGCGTTGAAGTACACTTCTTTGATGCTGTAGGACTTGCTGCGCCTCTCCACGATCGGCAGGATTTCGATGTGCCAATGATAATCGTCGGCTAGCGTTTTCCAGTATCCCGCTAATTCTCCCTTTTTGCTCTTGGTGCTGGGCGCCGTATGCACTACCAGGTGGAACGCCGGAGCCACCTTCTCCAACCGCCTCAGCACGCGGCCGAGCAATGCCGCCAATTGCCGTCGGTTCGATCCTGGGCGCGGCTGCTCAAACAGATGATTGTGCCGGCGATGCAACAACCAGACCTCGTATGGCACGCGCGAGGCATATGGACACAGCGCATAATACTCGCCCTGCACATCCACGATGCGCTTTCCCTGTTTCTCTTCCTGGCGCACCGTATCACAAAATATGCAGCGCTCCTTGTCTTTGAACCATTCGTGCGCCGAGCTCAGCTCATATTTAATTCGCCGCGGCACAAAAATCGTCGCCGTCACCTGCGAATGGGCATGGGGCCACTCTTCCCCCGCCAGCGCCCCCTGGTTCTTGAATACGCTGATGTACTTGAATCGCGCATCCTTCTTTAGATCCGCGATGCGCGACGCCCACACCCACAGCACTCGCTCGATCTCTTCGTCGCTGAACTGCGACATGGGCTTGTCATGTTGCGGCGTTTCAACCACCACTTCATGCGCGCCAATCGCTCCCATCTTGTCGTACATGCCCTCGGCTACCCGGCCGGGCTCGCCTTCCACGCGGTACAACGGCTCCGGATGCGGCAGCACGCGCACCTGCCACGGCCCTTCCGCGGGCCACGTCAGAATCGCCGGCAATTTCTCGATCTTCGCCGGCTCCAATGGGCATTCCTCCGGCGCTTCGTTGAGTGCTTCTCTTTGCCCCAGGATGACCCAGCTTTGTGTAATGGGATCTCTTCGGAGTTCCATGCGGTATCTTCAGCGAGTGTAGCGTGCCGGCGTCGGTCCCTGCTCCAGGCGGTGACGGTCCCAGATCGCCCCTTCGCGTGTGTAATACGCCATTTCGAAATCCTGCGTCAATTCCAGCGCGTCGGTCGGGCAGGCATCTTCACAAAGTCCGCAGAACATACATCGCGAGGTATCGTAGGTAAAATGCGTAAGGACTTTGCGCCGCGTCGCGTCATCGCGCAGCCAGCCGACCACGATCAGGTTCTCCGGGCAGGCCAGCGCGCACAAATTACAGCCGATACACAAAGTCTCGCCCGTTTCCGGATTGTTGTTTAGCCGTGGTGCGCCGCGATAGCGCTCCGCCACCATCGGCCGCTCCAGCGGATACTGCTCCGTCACAATATTCTTGGGATGCTGCGTTCGAAAGGTGACCGCAAGGCCCTTCAAAAAGTCGACTTGAAACAAGCGCTCAAGCAGCTCCCTCATGCTTTGTAGTTTGTTTCCCCCCTCCGTAATTGTCAAGCAACCGCTTCTCAGTCTTCATGCTTGTATCCCTGCTTCCTTACTCTCTCTTGCACCATGCTATTCTCACCATGAACATGGAAACTGATATCCAATTCATGCAGGCAGCGCTTGAGGAAGCTCGCGCCTCGGCTGCCGCTGGCGAAGTCCCCATCGGGGCCGCCCTCGTCCACGACGGCAAAATCCTCGCCCGTTCCGGCAATCGCACCATCCGCGACAATGACCCCACCGCCCACGCGGAAATCGTCGTCCTCCGCGAGGCCGCCCGCCTCCTCGGCAATTACCGCCTCGCCGGAACCATTCTCTACGTCACGATCGAGCCCTGCAGCATGTGCGCTGGCGCAATCATCCAGGCACGCGTCCCACGCCTCGTTTACGGCGCCGATGATCCCAAAGGCGGGGCCGTCCGCTCCTGCTTCCAAATCCTGTCCGACCCGCGCCTCAACCATCAGGTCGAAGTCGCCCCTGGTGTCCTCGCCGCCGACTGCGCCGCAGTCATCCAGTCCTTTTTCGCCGAACGCCGCCAGTAGGACAGTCTTCAGCCTGTCCTCTTCTAATCCCCCCCAACCACATTCCCTTCGTCTGATCACGCAACTTCAGGTCCGCTCCTCACGAACCATTTGCAGATAGTCCGCTCGTGCATTGCCGAAAAATGGAACCCTCTGCTACGATTGAATCTGCAACCACCGCGGAGAGGTGACTGAGTGGTTGAAAGTACTCGCCTCGAAAGCGAGCGTACGGGAAACCGTACCGTGGGTTCGAATCCCACCCTCTCCGCCAGAAAGCTGTTTCCCTAAAGGTCCATGATCCTTCGAACCGTCGAGCAGGTCCGCCGCGTCTTCTTCGTCCTCGCTGGATTCACCTTGCTGCTGGCTGGTGTGATCATGCTGGTCACGCCGGGACCGGGAATGCTCACGATTTTTCTCGGGCTCGGTTTGCTCGCCGCCGAATTTGTCTGGGCGCGGCGGCTGATGGACCGCATGAAGCGCGAAGGCGGCCGCTTGCGGGATGTGGTTCTGCGCCAGGGGAAATGATCGCTCGTAACAACCTTTCTTACGGAGGGCCCCTTGTCTCATCGCATGCCGCCGGCGGCGGGAAAGTGGTTTGGAAAGTGGGCGCTTATCACCGGAGCCAGCGCGGGCATCGGCGTCGCTTTCGCCGAAGAGCTCGCGCGCGGCGGAACGAACCTTTTGCTGAGCGCAAGGCGCAAAGACCGCCTCGACGCGTTAGCTCAGCGGCTGACCTCAATCTACAAAGTGCAAACTGAAGTTCTTGCCGCGGATCTGGCCGAGCCTTCTGCTCCAGAAAATATATTCGCCTTCACCAAGGATCGAGGTCTCGACATCGACCTCCTCATCAACAACGCCGGCTTCGGCGCTTATGGCGAATTTTTCGAGCAGGACGCCCAGCGCCTCCTCGACATGGTCCAGGTCAATTGCTCCTCCGTCGTGCACCTCACCCGCCTCTTTCTCCCGCCGATGATTCAGCGCAAGCGCGGCGATATCCTCATCCTCGCATCCACGGCCTCGTTCCAGGCCGTTCCTTATATCTCGACCTACGCCGCAACAAAGGCCTTTGATTTGCTCTTCGCCGAGGGACTCGCCGAAGAAATGAAGCCCCATGGCATCCGCGTGTGCGCGCTTTGCCCTGGTTCCACGGAGTCTGAGTTTCATGCCGTCGCCGGGCAGGAAGAATTCAAGCGCAACGCGGAGACCGCCGAAAAAGTCGCGCACACCGGCCTCAAGGCGCTCGCGGCCGGAAAAAGCTACGCCATCTCCGGGCTCGGGAATTACCTCGGCGCGCACGGCCAGCGCCTCGTCCCGCGCCGCTTCGTCACCCGAACCGCCGCCGGCATGTTCAAACCCGGCAAGAAGTAAGCGTCATCCCCACCCGCAGGCTGGCGGAGAATCCTTTCTGACTCTGAATGGAGTTTAATTTAGCGAGCGCGGCTGGAGTATTCCGCTGCGGAAGTTTCTCATCGAATGACGAAAAGGGGTGCCCCACTTTTCCAAACCGCGAATGGTCTGCCATCCGCCCAAAATCCATTTCTTCAGTACCGGCGTTACCCGCTGTTTGATGGTGCGCAAAGTCCGGTTCCTGACGCGAGATTCTCCCTCAATCACCGTTAGGTGGGCCAGCAAGTAATCCGCCTCGGTACAAATCTTTAGTTGCGTTCTCAGTGGTGGCTCCTGGAGTGGAAAACTTGCCCTGGGTTAAAACAGCCTTCTGTGAATAATAATCTTCCGGTGAAAAGCGCTAGCTTGAAGGCTGCTGCTCCGTGACTGGCTGGATCGCAACAGGTGGCGCCGCGGCATGCAGCCCCCCTCCGAACCCCTGCCTGATCAGTTTGATAATTGTCCGCCGATTTTCGAGAATCGATTTCACCCATGCGAAGCGGCCCATTTGCGGGAAATAAATTCCGCGGAAACAGAGGCGCGCGATAAGGATGTTGATGCGATAACCCAGCGGCTTGTGGTTCAGCGAATCCACCGCCTGTTCGATGGCCTCCGGGCTGTAAGAGTTGGCCCACCCAATTCGTACCTCGTTATGGGCTTCGTCGATGCGTCATCTTCAACGGCGTATGCGCCATCGCAAAGGGTATGAACTCCTGCCAATGCTTGGGCGCGTGAGCCGCCCGGCGGCTTCCAGCCTCTTGTAGAGCGGCGTCGCAGGCAGCGGGGTCAGCAAGCCAAAGATCGGCAGCCCCGGAGGCCAGCTGCGAATTTCCTTCAGAGTCCGCTCCGCTACGCCCGGTGTGTCATTGTCCATGCCGAAGATAAAAGACGTGATCGCAAAAACGTTGCGTTGCGCGAGCCGCTCGAGCACCGCGGCATACTCACCCGGCTTGTTGAAGCCTTTTTTTACGTCCGCAAGGTTGGTCGGGATCGATGGATTCCATCCCGATGAAGATCCACTTGCCTCCCGCGGCCGCGATCAGATCCACGAGCTCCTCATCGCGCAGCAGATTGGCGCTGATCTGCGCAACCCAATGCACTTGCGCGTTGGCGGCGATGATGTCTCGCAGCAATGATTTTGTGCGCTTCACGTTGATGGCGAAATTGTCGTCGATGAAGAATACGGCAATTTGGCCGCCCTCCTCTCGCGCGCGCGCTTTCAGCAGCAATAGTTCGTTCACCACGCTTTCATTGGTGCGAAAGCGGATGGAGTCGCCAAAAAATCCCGTCACCGTGCAAAACTCGCATCCGTAAGGACAACCGCGCCCGGATTCCACCGGAATAATCCGAAACGTTCCCCAGCCGGCGCCCACGCGCTTCAGCAGCGGATGCAATATGCCGGGGAGCAAATTGAATTGGTCGAGCTTGATTTTGTCCCAGGGAATCTCCGGATACGGCTGCAGCGACGGTTTGCGCTCCTGGCCAAAATCATCCACTGGCGCGTAGACATCCTTGAGCGTGCCGCGCGCGGCATCTTCCACGATTCTGGGCCAGGTCTCATCGGCTTCGCCAAGAGCCACCGCGTCGGCATGGCGCGAACCGCCGTCTCGTCCGAGCGCCTCGTCGGCCATTTCGGTAACGTGAGGGCCGCCCATCACGACCTTCACTCCCGCGGCGCGCACCGCGTCCGCCATGCGATACGCCTTGGCGATCATCCGGGTCATCGCGCCGATGCCGACCAGCTCGATATTTTGTTCGCGCACGTAGCGCGCGATGCCTTCTTCATCCATGGGCTGCGCGTTGCCGTCAATCAGCACCACTTCGTGGCCAGGCGGTGTCAGTGCTTGCAGCAGGAACATCCAAAGATGCGGCATGAAGTTGCGGGTCACGCCGTTATCTGGGTTGTACAGTAAGATTTTCATTAATGTGGAATTTTCCCTTTAGAATCCAGGGTAGGAGAGACTGTACACTTCATGGCCTCGTTTTGCAATGCGTAATCGCGCAATGGTGTTTACCATTTTGTTCCAGGATGGCGCACTGTTAGCATCTTACACCCGCCCTGTTGCACGCGATGCCCTGACGGCGCTGCGCGAGCGGCGGAACGGTGGAGTTTCCACCGGGCCCCCGCGCTCGCGGGTACCGTCACGGTCAGGCTGTTTGCCGTGGCTGCGGTTACCGTGGCCGCGGTGCCGTTGAATTGCACTGTATTGGCGCTGGGCGTGGCGCTGAAGTTTTGCCCCTGAATGGCTACGGTTTGTCCCACGCTACCTTGTGCCGGGCTGAAACCAAATATCGCCAGCGCGCTCGGAGAAGTCGTGGTTCGCGTGATCGAAAGCAGATTTCCGACCGCATCGTAATTGTAGGTCGCCACGTTCCCGCTTGGATCAATGACCGTCGTCAATCTTCCCAAAGCGTCATAAACATATTGAACCGAAGCGCCGCTCTGCGCCCAGAGCGGAGACGCAAAACCGAGTACGAACAAGAAGATCAGCCCCGTTAGCGTTCTCTTCCGCATCATCGAACTCCCCATCGGTTCCTGCTCAATCACTGCTCCGAATTGCGTGCTCGACCCTCAACAACACTCGCCGGCCACCCTCCTGCTCCGCGAACAACTCACACCCAGAGCCCACCCTTGCCTGCCCCCGGACGGGGGCAAAACCCGCAAGGATGGGCCACCCCGACCCTGCCTCACCAATACCTCTGCGCTGTAAGCCAAGAATTTATCTCTCCTGCTTACCTCTGTGCCACCCGTCATCCGGGGCGCAAAAAACGCGTCTCTGGTGAGGTTGCCGTTGGCATCGTAGGCGAGATTCATGCCGTTCCAATTCGTGAGTTGATTGATGACCTTGTACGACGCCGCCGAAGCCGCCTGCGGCGTGCCCGTCCGGGCGTAGCTTCCGCCCACGACCGTCCGCCGCCCCGCCAGATCGTACGCGTACGCAGCTCCGGTGCTAGATACCGAACTCCCGAAATCGAATTTGCCAACCTCTCCTATACCCATGTTCAGCATTCCTCTAAACCCGCACCCTTTGGTGAACCAACCCCCAAAGGGTGCGCCACCCGGTGCGCCACCCAGAATTGCCCTTTCTATTTGTCTTTGCGCCACCCGCCAATGTTCAGTTCTTGTCCTGTTGCCTCGATGAGATGAGAGTCTTGTCATCCAGAGCAAATGACTTTCGCCACTTGATTTCGGCCCGACCCGCTAGGAAGGCACCGCAGAGCAGGGTCGCGGCATAGGCCCACAACGCTGCATCGCGTTGGGGTGTCCGGCCAATACCCATTCGCCCCAGGACCGTCACAAGCAGAACAACCGAGCCCACTACCGAGACGATAAACGCTAGCTGAACGAGTTGAATTACCAGCATTTTCCTGGCTCTTCGATACGGCCGCGTGGACCAAAGAATCCAGCCACACGCACCTGACGCCCAACTCCCAAGGACCAGCCCCAGCGAAATCGTCGCCAGCATAAGTGCCAACTACTTCCTTCCCCTAGCCACCTTCAATGACACTCCAAGATTGACCGCATAAGAACGAAGGAGTTGTTGCTTCGAGCTATGTGAGGTCACAGCAGGCCCGCCGAGGAGGAACGTTGATCATCGCCCTATATAATCCAGCATGAACAATACCTTCTGTTGCTAACACCGTAGTCGAGCATGATGGAGAGATCATTCGGCCTCGTCATTCTTTGCACCCTTGCGTCCCATCCTTGCGTCCGCTAGTACCTGTGGGGCTGAGCAAAGCCCCTGTCGGTGCGCCGAGCGTTGATGGGACCGCCCCGACTCCCGCTCCCATCAAAGACTGCGCCAGTTCTCCCCCACCGACGGAGGCCACACCCACAGCAGTCACGGCAGCCGTATATCCCCCTACGAATCCCCCGACACCAGCTCCCACGGCCTCGGCTACGTTGAAGGATTTGCAGGGGTCGTTATGAATAGCGATTGCCTGACCTAAAACGTCGCCTGCAAGGCCGGCTTCCCCGCCGATTACGGCTATTTCGCCGACGGTAAGCACTCCCTCCGTGGGATCTGCAAGACCCAAGAGCGCGCCAGTACCAGCGCCGATTAGGACAGCCCCAATGATCTCTGAAGTCGATCCATGTTGAAGCCCGGCACCTATCCCGGCCGTGATGCCGCCCGTCAGGCCACCAACTATCGCTCCGATCAGCAACTCTCCCGTCGGATCGCGGAACGAAATAGGCTCGTTGAGGACATATGCATAGAGATTTGCATCACCCCCGTTGAACGCGATCGGGTCTTCGCTGATAAACCTCTGGAGAGACGGGTTGTAGTATCTGGCGCGGTAGAAGTAGAGGCCGGTGGAGTCGAGTTCGCGGCCAGTGTAGGCAAAG
>CAVWHL010000017.1:0-101216 GCA_963754855.1 uncultured Acidobacteriota bacterium | reverse complement strand
TGCGTCGGAATTTCCTCGACGTCGAACAGCGTTAGCCCGTGGGCGGCGAATCTCTCGCAGTGATAAACGAGAAGTAGGAAAAATGCTCATGATAGATGGTGTCAAACTCGGTTCTCCTTCATCCGCTGAAGATGAGGAAACTCCATCGTGATCACCCCGCTTGGCGTGAGCAGGATTTTCATTCCCGCCACAAAATCGTTCAGATCCGGCACCTGAGCGAGCACGTTGTTGCCCAGAAGCAAATCAGCTTGTTTTCCGAGGCTACCAGTTCACTCGCCGTCTCCCTGCCGAAAAATTTTACGAGCGTGGGCACGCCCTTTTTTACGGCAACTTCAGCGACATTCGCGGCGGGCTCGATCCCCAGCGCAGGGACTCGCTTTTCGACGAAATACTGGAGCAGGTAACCATCGTTGCTGGCAAGTTCGACCACGAAACTTTTCGTGTTGATTCCAAATCGCTCCACCATCAGATCCGTATAGCACTTGGCATGCGCTAGCCACGAGTCTGAGTAGGACGAAAAATAAGCGTAGTCGCTGAAAATGTGCTCGGGGGTAACGTACGTCTCCAGTTGTACCAGGAAACAGTCGCCGCAAACGTGGACGTGCAGCGGGTAAAACGGCTCCATCTGGTTCAGGTGATCCGCCGGAAGAAAGCTTTCGCACAAAGGGGACATCCCTAAATCCACAAACGTATGCTCCAGCTTGGATCCGCAGAAACGGCAGCGAGGTTGATTGGTCGGAGTCATTTATTTTCCTAGTAAGATTTCATCATCGGCCTAATGCTGATGTCGGTAACCTCGGCAGTGCGCGGCAGGCAAAGTGTGTGGGTCACCATCGAAGCAATATCTTCCGGTTGCATCAGCAGCTCCCGGGCGGTACGGCTTGCCCTCCTTTTCGAAAAGAGCCGCCATGCGGGGCGTCGCGGTGCGTCCGGGGTAAACACTCAGGACGCGGATGCCGTCGCCGTTGACTTCATCGCGCAAGCTATCCGCAACCGCCCGGAAAGCGTGCTGCGTCGCGGAGAACTGCCCTACGGTTGCAGGAGACCGTAATCCCGCCGAAGAATTGATGAATACGATCTGGCCTTTTTGCTTGCGCAACATCGGCAATAGCGCCTGCGTCAGCGCATAGTGGCCCCGCAGGTTCGCGCGATACATCATGTCGAACTCAGCCAAGGGCGCGCGCTCCAGCGGCCCGTGAAAGATAGCTCCCCCGCAAAGCACGAGCACATCAACGCGTCCCGCATCTCGCTGGGACTTGTTCCGCCAACCCGCGGATGTCTTCATCGCTCGTCAAATCGGCTCGGCAGACATGACCGATCCCGCCGCTCTCACGAATCTGCTTGGCGACCGTTTCGAGGGCTTCCCGCCGCCGCGCCACCAGGCAAACTTCCTGGCGGTCCCGCCCCGCCAAAGAGAGTGCGATCGATTTGCCGATTCCGCTGCTGGCACCGGTCACGACGGCGACTCGATTTTTTAAAGTGTCCATGATCCCATTGCCTGCCCTTTCGCTATCAACTGGTGACTGTCCGCAAGATGCTCGCGACGGTTTTCGCAATTGCTTCGTCCGTGAGCCCGTGGCGCTCCAGCATGTATTCCTGGCTCCCGATATGCGGCGAAAAGCCTGACGGGACGCCGATTCTTTTGAATAGAACCTTTATGCCTTCAGCTTCCGCCAAAACTTCTGCAACCGCGCTCCCCAATCCTCCAAGGATACTGTGCTCCTCGATGGTAAAGATCGCCCCGGTCTCGCAAGCTGCCGCCAGCACCGCTTCCGTGTCCAGCGGCTTCACCGTATGCATGCTCAGCAAGCGCGTCTCGATTCCTTCCTTCGCCAATCGTTCCGCCGCACGCACGGTATTCTGGAGAATGCCGCCAGTACAAATCAGCGTGGCGTCCTTGCCTTCCCGCATGCGAATCGCCTTGCCGAGTTCAAAATCAATCGGCGATTGATGAACAACCGGCTCGCCGGCCTTCCCTAGCCGAAGATAGCAAGGGCCGGGATAAGCGATGATCGCGCGCGTTGCCGCACGCGCCTCGACTCGGATCGCCCGGCGCCACCACCATCAGCCCCGGCAAGGCACGCATCACCGCAATGTCCTCGACGGCGTGGTGCGTCGCGCCCATGGCTCCGTACGTAAAACCTCCGCCAACCGAAACAATCTTCACGTTGGCGTTGTGATAGCAAACATCGTTTCGCACATGCTCCAGGCAGCGCATCGTCGGAAAATTAGCGATCGAATACGTCAGGGCAATCTTCCCGCTCAGCGCCATGCCCGCCGCCATGGCCGTCATGTTTTGTTCGGCCACACCGGCATTGAGGAATTGGCGCGGCAACTGTTCCATGAACGGCGTGACCACGCCAAATCCCAGGTCGCCCACGATCAGCACGATCCGTTCGTCTACTTTGGCCAGCTCAAACAGCTCTTTGATAAATGCGGTCCTCATCGGCTTTCTTCCAGTTCTGCGAGCGCTTTGGTCAAGTCCTCGCCCATCGGCGCGCGGTAGTGCCACAAAAGCTTGTTCTCCATGTAGCTGACGCCCTTGCCCTTTACGGTGTGCGCGATGATGCAACTCGGCCGGCCCTCTTCGAAGGGCACCTGCGTGACCGCTTCTTCGACCGCGCGCAAGTCATGCCCGTCCAACTCCCGCACCGCCCATCGGAACGCCTTCCATTTGTCCGCCAGCGGATCCAGATCGATCACTTCTTTGACCGTCCCCAGGCTCTGTATCTTGTTGTAATCGACAATCACGACCAGGTTGTCCAGCTTGTGCTGCGGCGCAAACAGCGCCGCCTCCCAGACTGACCCCTCATCGCATTCCCCGTCGCTCAGCAGGCAAAAAATGCGGCTGGGCCTGCCGTCTCGCTTCGCTGCGATCGCCATCCCCGTGGCCACTGGAAGCCCGTGCCCCAGCGAGCCCGTGGAAAGCTCGACTCCTGCCACGTCCTTATGCATGACGTGGCCCGCGAGCGGCGATCCATTCTGGTAAAACGTCTCCAGTCTTTCGACAGGAAAATAGCCGCTCTCCGCCAGCACCGCGTACAGCGCCGTGCAAGCATGCCCCTTGCTCATGATGAAGCGGTCGCGATCCGGCCAGTCTGGGCGCCGCGGGTCATAGCGCAACGCTTTTCCATAAACCGCGGCCAGCAAATCCGCCGCCGACAACGCCGATCCGATGTGCGAAGCGTTGGCCTTTCCGGTCATGCGCATGCAATGCTGCCGAATTCGTTTCGCCAGCTCCGAGACACTGATCTGATCTACGGTGCTCATCTTTCGCCTCGCTTTACTTCTCTTCCAGCGCTGCCAGGAATTTCTCGCTGATTCATCCGGCGGACGACCCCGTCCAGCAGCAGCGCTGCAGGCGCTCCGTCGGCGACTCGATGGTCAAAAGTCAGGCTCAAAACGCAGGTGCGCCCGATTGCAAGCGAACCATCGCGTACGATTGGGCGCTCGCTAATGCGTCCGATCCCAAGAATGACAGACTGCGACCCGTTGAGGATTGGGGTGAACGCGTCAATGCCCTGCCCGCCAAGGTTGCTTATTGTTGCTGTGCCACCCTCGACGTCAGCGGGCTGCATTCGTCCCGCACGCACCCGCTTGCTCAGATCTTCAACGCTGCGACAAATCTCTGCGAGTGGTGTCTTATCCGCATTCCGAACCACCGGCACCACCAATCCGCTGGGAATCGCCACCGCAAACCCGATGTTCACTTCCTCGAGCAGCACGATCGTCTCGTTCTCTACAACCGCGTTGAGCTCAGGATGCTCGCGCAACGCCGCGGCAAACAGCTTGATGAACAGCGCGTCGTACGAAGGCGCACAGCCGAGATCTCCAGCCGCCGCCGAAAGGACACCAGTGGATCGGCGTTGGCTTCCCGCGTCAGAGTGGTGCATGCGGCGGTCGCCAATGTCTGCCGCAAACGATCCGCCAGCGATCGCCGCAGTCCGGCCATCGGCACGCGCTTTCCAGTCGATGTTCCGCTGACGGCGCAACTCCCGCCTTTTCTCGCTGTGACACTGCGGCGAGCACATCCGCCTCAACGATCCGCCCTCCCGGACCGCTTCCTTTCACCCGTGCAAGATCGACGCCATGCTGAGCGGCGAGACGTTTCGCGATCGGCGTGGCTCGCAAAGGGCCGCCGGACGTTCCCTCCAACTGTGGAACAGACGCAGCACGCTCCATCCCTCGGTTCGCCGGCGTCTCGCTTGTCTTCGCCGCCGTGCTTACCGGAGCAGCTTCTCCGTCCGCGAGGATGTAGCCCATCAAAACTTCCACTCGCAAATTGGTTCCCACCTGCACTGCTGGATACAAAATACCCGTCTCCGGCGCGGGAATCTCAAACGTCGCTTTCTCCGTCGTGATTTCCGCCACGGGTTCTCCGGCCGCGACTTGCGTTCCAGCCGTGCGCAACCACGCCGTCAACACTCCTTCTTCCGTATACATTCCCATGCTCGGCATGACGATCGGTCGCGGCACGCGTTACGCTCCCGTTCCGAACAACTCGTGCACCGCGGAAATCACCCGCGCCGCGCGCGGCACATAGTGCGCTTCCAGCACCGCCGCAAATGGAACCGGCGTATCGGGGGCATTCACGGTCTTGATCGGCGCGTCCAAATTGTCAAAGCCCTTGTCCGCAACCCTCGCCGCGATGTCGCGCGCCATCGAGGCCGTCGGTGTATCTTCGTCGACAACCACCAGGCGTCTCGTTCGTGCCACCGACTCCAAAATCGTGTCCTCATCGAGCGGCGAAAGCGTCAGTACATCTACGACCTCCGCGTCAATGCCTTCCGCCGACAGTTCTCCGCCGCTTCCAAGCACACATGCGTCATCCGTCCGATCCCGCACAGCGTGACGTTCGACCCCGGCGAATAATTTCGGCCTTCCCGATCGGCACGGTGTACGCCTCTTCCGGCACATCGCCCTTCGCCGCCGCTCCAAGAAATTTGTGCTCCAGAACCACCACTGGGCCATTGTCACGTATCGCGGAAATGGTCAATCCCTTCGCGTTGTACGCCGTCGAGGGCACCACGACCTTCAGCCCCGGAATATGCGCCAGCACTGCAATACAATGTCTGCGAGTGTTGCGCTCCCGCGCCTCCTCCGTACGTCCGGTTGTCAAAGCCCCTCGTCCCGTACGCCGTCCGGATCACCAGCGGCAGTTCGATTTCCCCGCCCATCATGTAGTGCATCTTTGCTGCTTGATTCATGATCTGGTCGTAGCAGCAGCCGATCAGGTCCACGAACATGATTTCGACAATCGGCCGCAACCCGAGACATGGCTGCGCCAACTCCCGCGCCAAGAAAACCCATTTCCGAAATTGGTGTGTCCAGCACCCGTTCCGGCCCGAATTCGGTGATCAGCCCGCGCGTTGCCCGCAGCGGCCCGCCCCACGAATCCACAAAGCCGAGATGCGCACGCCCCGCTCCGCCCGCGATGTCCTCGCCCATGATCACGATCGTGGGATCGCGCCGCATTTCCTGGCGAATCCGCTTCATCGATCGCCGGGCCGAACGTGAGTTCGCGCACGGCGGTGGTCATTGGCGATTCCCTTCCGTTTCCCGTGACAAACACGTCCGGCGAAAAAAGCTCAGCGGCCTCCGGCAAAGGGCTCGCCTCTGCGAACGCCACGGCTTCATCAATTTTCTTCCGGTTTGCCTCGTCGATGGCTTCTAGCTCTTTCGGCTCCAGCAGCCCGCTCACTTCCATCTGCTCGCGGAATCGCTTCAGGCAGTCCTTCGCCCGCGCCGCCGCCTCTTCCTCTTTGGTCCGGTAGCGGCTCGTATCATCCCCTTGGTGGTGTCCGTAATAGCGGGTAAGTCATGCACTCGATCAAGGACGGGCCCTCGCCTGCCCGCGCCCGTGCCACCGCGGCCTTCGTGGCATCCCAAACGGCGCATACGTCCTGGCCGTCCACCGTCACTCCCGGCATCGCGAAAGCCGGGGCGCGGTCCGCAACTCGCGGAACCGCCATCGCGTACTCCACCGGCGTGGATTGCGAATACCCGTTGTTCTCGCACACGAAAATCACCGGCAGCTTCCAGATGGCGGCAAGATTCATCGCCTCATGGAGCGCCCCGATACTTGCTCCGCCTTCGCCAAAAAACGCGATGGCCACCTGCTCTCGTGCGCCTCACTTTCGCCGAGAGCGCTGCTCCCACCGCGGTGGCGTCACTCCCATTCCCACGATCGGATTCACCCCCAGCATGCCCACGCGGATGTCAGTAATGCGCATGGAGCCGCCCTTGCCGTGATCTCGGCGCCTTTCATTTGCCGTAGAGTTCCGCCATCATCCGCCGTACGTCCACGCCTTTTGCTATACAGTGCCCGTGGCCACGGTGAGTGGACGCAATCCAGTCGGTCGGTTCCAGCGCGGCGCACACGCCTGCGGCGCAGGCTTCCTGGCCGGTGTAATAATGAACCGCGCCAACCGGTACGCCGGTTTCGACGAGCCACTTCAATCTTTCCTCGAATTCCCGCATCAACGACATACGCTCGTACATCGATCGCACTTCTCCGCGTCTCCACCGCTCCGCTAGGTTTCGCGCAAGTCCGCCGGATGCCTTCTTCTCTGCCTTACTCGGCACTCTTCTGCTCCGGGTTCCATCAAGACTTCCTTGCCGATTCCCGTTCTCTCTCTCGAATCAACGTGCCGCTGACGGCATTGCCTTCGAATGCCTCTTCAGCAGGTGGTTTTCCTGCAAACTCCGCGCCGCTTTCCAGATCGCGCTGAATCGGATCCGGACCGCTCCGCGATGTCCAGCAGCGAGTTGTTTCCGTCGGATTGATTCAGCACCCAAAGCATGGCCATCTCGCTCAACCCCGGGTCGGTCTCGCCCCCGATCATGCGGTACAGCCCGCGTTTTCCCAGTTGCGGCTCGCACTTTGGGTATCAAGTTGACGAACGTTCCGTTATTCTCCAGGATCGACAGCATTTCCCCGCAAACCGCAAGCGTTTCCCCAGTTTATCGGCATGCACGAATTCCAGGTTGTCCCCGGAGGTGTGATATTCCGGGAAAGGTACCGTGCGGAGTTCGCGACAGCCTTCCCACAGCCAGGTTGATTCCTGGCGAACAGTATTGGCGCTCGTCGTAGCCGTACGGTGAAAATTCCAGCACTTCGTACGGTTGGCCGGAATGCTTCAGTGCATGCGCGGCCGCCCGGTCGATTTCCGCGTTTCCCCGCCGGCTTTTCTTGTAGTGCAGTTTCCCTGCATCACCTACGCCCGTCAGCACCAGCCCGTGCTTGATCGTTGGAATTTTGTTTTCGTTGAGCGCCAGCCAGGTTATCGCCCCTATCGTCCCCGGTAGAAACAGAAATCGATACGAAAGCCGGCGCGGCTCGGACCTCAGCAAGCGGGCGAGTGAAACCGCGAGTGCTATGCCGGAAAGATTGTCATTGCACAGCGACGGGTGGCACGCGTGGCAGGAAATCAGTACCTCGTCCTGTGTCGCCCCTTCCAGGAAATACTCCCCGTACGTCAGATGGCCGTCTTCGAGGCTCGAGTCGATGCAGACTTCGTACTCTTCCTCCTGCAAGGCTCCGAGCTCCTGCTCCGCCAGACAAAAACCCCAGTTCTCCTTGTAGTAGGAAGTCCGGTAAGGAATCCAATCTGGATGTGCGAGAAGCGTGAATAGGTGTTCCTTCAATTCGCCAAGCGGCATCTTCCGCCGCACCGGGACGCTGTAGCTAACCACATGCAAGTTTGACTTCTGGAAATCGATAACCCGCTCGCCTCGCGAATTTTTCACGTACGCGTCTCGGATATTCCACTCTTTTGGCACCGTCCAATCGAATACCTGTGTCCCCGTCGGAACTTCTCTCATCTCCAGTGGAATTTTCGACTGCAGCTGGCGCAGAGTCTCTCGCAGGCCTTCTCCCGTAATGCTCCGGCAAATGGGATAAAGCTCCGCGATCAAGCGGCACATCGCCTGGCCCTCCGCCAGGGGATCGCTTCCGGTTTGATGTTTGCTCTCGTTCAAGGCTTCCTGGCCGCTCTTACCGTGAAAAGTCCGGGTAATTTCCGTCTCTCTCGTTGATGATCCGCTTGCTCTCCGGCCATTCGATTCCGAAGGCCGGATCGTTCCAGCGAACTCCCCGCGCGTGCTCCGCGGAAAAATACTGCGACATCTGGTAGAACACCTCCGTGTTGTCCTCCAGCGTCTGGAATCCGTGCGCGAACCCTTCCGGAATGTAAAGCATCCTTCCGTTTTCCGCCGATAACCCCGCCGCGAAGTGCTGCTTGTACGTCGCGGACGAAGGCCGCAAATCGATGATGACGTCATGAATCGATCCCGATGTGCACCGCACAAGTTTCACTTCTGCAAACGGCCCGGCCTGGAAATGCATGCCCCGCAGTGTCCCTTTTTGCTTGTTATGACGAAACGTTGCATTGGACCACTTGCGAGTTCAGCCCGTGTGCTTCAAATTCCTTTCGGCAGAAACTGCGTGCAAAATATCCGCGCTCGTCCGCGTGTTTTTCAAGTTCGATGACAAAAGCACCCGTCAGTTTGGTCTCCGTGAAAATCAAGTCTCACCAGTCACGCAGAATGGATCACGTTAGAAACTTTTCGTCTGCAACGCGTGCTCGGCGTCTGCTGCCTTCCAGCGAAGGTCTGTGCTCAGCCGCCCTGAGGCCAGCAAGCCCTGGATGTGGTCGATGCGCTTGTACCTCGGGCCTTCGAAATCCTCGACCCGCAAGTCCACTTTCTTGTACGCCTCATACAGCTCTTGCGCTCCGCGCCGCGCGTTCCACTTCGGCTGAAACGACGGAAGCACTCTCCCGATCCGGCTGAAATCCGCGCGGTAGCACCGCTTGTCGGGCCCCGCATCCGCCGCGAATTCAATGCTGCAACCTGGTACCGTTTCCTTCACGATCTCCGCCAGCTCCCGTATCCGGTAATTTTCTTCCGTCCGTCCTACGTTAAATGCCTGGTTGTGAATCACTTCTCTCGGTGCCTCCAGCGCCGCAAGAAAGGCCCGCGAGATATCTTCAATGTGGACGATGGGCCGCCACGGCGTTCCATCGCTCTTGATGAACACTCGCCCCGTCGTCAGCGCCCAGGCCGTCAGATTGTTCAGTACCAGGTCAAACCGCAGCCGCGGCGAAACTCCATAAGCCGTCGCATTGCGAAGATACGTCGGGCTGAATCCCGGCCCCGCCAGTTCGGCCACTTCTTGCTCGACGAGAACCTTCGACCGGCCGTATGGCGTGACCGGATTGAACTCCGCGGTCTCATCCAGAACCTTGTCGCCCGCTGCTCCATACGTGCTGCAGGACGAGGAGAACAGGAACCGGCTTGCTCCCGCTTCCTTGGCCAGGCGCGCCAGCCGCACCGACGCGTGATGATTTATGTCGTAGGTCAGTTTGGGATTCAGGTTGCCCAGCGGATCATTCGAAAGCCCCGCCAGGTGAATGACTGCATCGAATCCCTTGAGGTCCGCCAGCTCCACATCCCTCAGATCCTTTCGAATCGTGGGGAATTCCCGGGGAGCCTCCCCGAATGTGCATTGCTCGAATAAATCGCTGTCCAGCCCCACAACCTCGTGCCCAGCGTCCGCTATCAGCGGCGCCATGACCGTCCCGATGTAGCCTGTGTGGCCTGTGATTAGTATCCGCATTTCACCATTCCCAATTTCTTGCCACTTCTCTTGTGCTAGCCAAACTCCGGGAGTCCCTGGCCCTTGGCCCCTTGCCTGGTTTCCAATGCTCGACCGCACGAGTACCAGAATCTATAGGCAGCCTGACACCCAGACTCTCCCTCAGAACTAGCATGCCGAGTGCCAGTGATCCACTTCCAGATTCTTTTTAACTTGCTGTAAAATAAAGGTTTACTATAATTTCGGGCAATGGCATCCGACCCTTCTTTAAGTCCTCCATCCATTGCCTTTCCTCTTAGCGGTACCCAGTTTCACTCAAATGTGCTGTCCGGCACTGATTTAGGGAAAAAATTTTCCTCCATCGTGATTTCCCGACCATCATCCTCGTTCATGACCTAAACATGGGATCTTCCGTAGTCAGCTCGCAAAAAGAACTTTGGCAGAAGCAAATCCGTGCTAAAATTTTGACTGGGATCTCCCCCAGAGTTGAGCGTTTGGGGGCTTCGCAGTCTCGCTTTGTTTTTTCCTCATACCTGCCTCTATAACATGCACTATCTTTAACTTACGTGCTGTTCGACGATTCGAGACCTCGAAGAAAAACTAGTAAGCTCTTTATTTTCATACTCTTTCGAACTCATTTGCACCTCTTAAAAGAGCAACTCTTTTACATTCAACATTTTACAAACTCTTTCGCAAAAACACCCGGGTGGGGGGTACGGGGAGAGGGGAAATCGCCTCAAACTTGAGGCGCAGTCTTTGTATTTTGGATATTTCTCTGGTCGATCAGCCGACCGTCTCAAATCTGGCATTGTTCCTGGCTCAGGTGGATACTTTTGACTCGCGGAGGGGCAACTCGTCAATCAAGGATCCGAGAGGGCAAAATTCCACGTCCCTTAACAGCTTCTCCAATTTCTTTGCTGTGCCGCGCAGCCCGAAATAGTGACGCGCCCGAGCCGATAGATTCCCGCCCATCCTTGGCTGGTCCGGATCAAGTTCCCAGGGATGAATGTATACGCAAACCGGACTCTTCTCCTTCTGGTTCAGATGCCGGATCGACCAGAGCGTGTAACGATATGGCAGGAGCCTTAAATAAGCGCCGCCGCCAATCGGCGATCTCTTGGACCCCACCGCCAGGGTTGGCATGGGGAATTCGAGGATTCGCCCACTTGCGGTATTGATCCAGTACGGTGTCCGCGGCGCGTCAGGAATGCCGTAGGATGGGTGTCTCACGGGAAAAATGCTCGAGTCGTACTGAAATCCCTCCTCCACAAGAATATCCAGCGCCCAGGCCGATTCCGGCGTAACGGAGAAACTCGGCGCACGATATCCAACTACCTGTTTCCCTGTCACATCTTCGATGACCGCTTTCGCCCGCCGAGTATCTTCGCGAAATTCCTCAGGCGTCAAATCGAAAATACGCCGATGCCACAGGCTGTGGCATGCGATCTCGTGACCGGCGGCTGCTACCCGGGCAACAACCTCGGGCTTCTTTTCTGCCACCCACCCGAGAACGAAAAAAGTCGCCTTGCACTTGTGCTGCTCGAGAAGTTCCAACAACCGATCCGTGTTCTGGGCCACCCTGCTTGGATACGTGTCCCAATCATCTCTCCGCACGCGTCCGGCGTAAGCGCTAACGTGGAAGTAGTCCTCGAGATCAATGGTGAGCGCGTTTCTCATCGGCGATACAATTTCTTGGCAAACACCTGGCCGGGCTCCTCTGGCACGGACGGCAGTTCCATCGTAATTCTCTATCTCATGTAAGGCAGCAATTCACCTGCCAACGGCTGCTCGGTGACTCTGTACCTTATATAAGTTATTGTATCCACAGATTTTATCAGACTGTTTCAAGAGTCGCTAAACGGTATAGGTCCCCTAACCTTCTCTCGGAACCAGAAGAACTCTGGAAGACAGTTTCCTCACTGTTCTCACGGATAAGAGGCAAGGATTCACCAAACAGCAACCACCTCAACGACATGGCTGAGGCTTTGCCCTGATATGTTAGTCTCGCCGGTACGGTCCGGAATGCGGGTTTGATCCTGGTGCTCGCCGAAAAGGAGAGCAGCCGTGCGCCCGGATTTGATTGTCAAAGTCGGAACAATTTCTGCTAACTGGATTGCGCTTGCGAGTCCTGACATTCACAAGTCTGTATCCGAACAAGGTTAAGCCTCTTCAAGGAATCTTCATTCATCAGCGCGTGTTGCACCTTGCCCGCCGCCCTGAATCGCTCGTCCAGGTAGTCGCGCCAATCCCATATTTTCCATCTTGGTTGCATGCGACGCGGTGGCAGAACCTGGGACAGGTTCCCCGGCGGGAAGAAATTGACGGCGTTCCAGTTCACCATCCGCGCTATCCGCTGGTAACGGGAATCAGCCTGCCCGTGCATGGATTACTGATGTTTCTCGGATGCTTGCCCCTGGCACGGCGCCTGCATAGAGAGACAAAATTTGATTGCATCGACGCTCACTTTATTTATCCCGATGGATTTGCTGCTGTGCTGTTGGGAAAATCCCTTGGTCTTCCCGTGATTGTTTCTGCCCGCGGCACCGACATCAACGTCTACCCTTCTTTTCGTTTCATTCGCCCGATGATTACCTGGACACTGAGGCAAGCCGCGGGAGCGATCGCTGTCTCGACGGAACTGAAGAACAAAATGGTGGCGTTGGGCGTGCCCCAGACCGGAATTCAGGTGATCTCCAACGGAGTTGACGTGGAGCGCTTCCGGCCGTTGGACGCCAGAGCGTCGCGCAGGCAACTGGGCCTTTCCGAGGAAGGGCGGATGATCATCTCCGTCGGTTCACTCATCGAATCGAAAGGGCATCACCTGCTGATCTCCGCTGTTGCGGCGCTCGCTCATAAATTTCCGGATCTCCGTCTTTATGTCCTCGGCGAAGGAATATACCGCTCCAGCCTCGAAGGACTGATTCGAGAAAAGGGATTGCAGGACCTGGTTTTTCTGACGGGCAACCGGCCAAACGAAGAGCTGGCTCTTTGGTTTAGCGCGGCAGACGTCAGCTGCCTGGTCAGTTCGCGGGAGGGTTGGCCCAATGTTGTTTCCGAATCTCTAGCCTGCGGCACCCCTGTTTTGGCCACGCGCGTGGGAGGAATTCCCGAGATCATCAATTCCCCGAAACTGGGGACTCTCGTCGAGCGAGATGTCTCTTCCGTTGCCGCCGGGCTGGAGCAATCTTTGAACCAAGTATGGAACCGCTCGCAGGTAGCACAACTCGGAAGCACGCGGAACTGGGGTGCCGTGGCGGCGGAAGTCGAAGCGTTCTTGCGGTCAAGAATCTAGCGATGCGGAGAATCTTTTTTTTGCGAAGCGAGCCAACCGCGTGCGCCTTTGAGGAAGTCAGAGCCTAATCTAATTTGGAAACCGGCTGCTCGATCAGTCTCCAAAGCGGCAGGACCACACAATAACAAGCGATCTTGACATATTCGGTCAAGACTAGTTTCCATTGTTGCGAGTCTCTCCACCAACTCAAAGTATTGAGCCGCAGATCGTCCTCCGGCACGGCCAGCAGGCGAATTCTGACGCTTCGTGAAAGCAGCCAACGGCAACAAATTCGCAGCCTCCGCAAGTGCGTTTCGCTGCTCACGACAAGCAGGGAAGAAATTTCCGGATGGGATTCAAGCCAGCGCGACAAGGCATCGATTTCTGTCAACGTACCCAAGGCCCTCACAGGAATGCGTTGCACTTCAAATCCGTCATTCGTGAATTGAACAAAAAAATGCCGTTGGGGCGGCGGGATGCTTTTCGCAATTTCCAGAAGATCAATCGTCTGGGGCAGGTCCAGGGCCGCAAAACGCCGAATCTCGAACCTGCCAACACTGAAGAGAATGCGTGGCGCCCTTCCTTTCCGAAAAAGGTCAATCGAGTAGGCCTTGCGGTTTTGCCGCCCAGCGAGCACAAAGATCAAATCGGCATCGCAGGGTGGATCCGCATTCACCAGCCAGTTGTAAATCGACTTGAGCATATGCCAGGCCATTGAGAAAAATGTGCGATTCAAATCTAGAAAGGGCGAAGGACGATGGAACCACAAATGAACTTACGGCGCGCTCCCTCTCGAGTGACGCAGCCCAAAAGCGCCAGCGTCTTCACGGCTTTGGGAAATGAGCTACCGTCATTTTAAATTTTGGAATGCGGCATCGTAAACAGCGATATATCGTTGAGCCAGGACTTTCCACTCCCTTTCGCGCAGAATAACTTCACGCGCCTGCACCCCCAGTCTGCGCCGCAATTGCTCCTCCGTGAGCAACCGCTGAGCCTGCAAGCAGAAATCGTCAAGATTATCCGCACGATACAAGAGACCGGTCTTCTCCGGTTCTACCAGCTCGCGAATGCCTCCAACGTTGCTGCCCAGAACGGCTTTCCCCAAGGCCATTGCCTCGAGTGGTTTTAGCGGTGTGACCAGCTCCGTCAACCGTATGCTGTGCCTCGGATAGACCAGCACATCCATTACGCTGTAGTAGCGCTCCACATCATCATGAGGGACCCTTCCCGTCAGAAGAACGAAGCTGCCAGCGTTCAGTTCACGGACTGCCTCGCGGATCGCGGGCATTTCTTCGCCGTCGCCGACCACCAGCAATTTGCAGGGCGTGCCGCGACGGCGGAGTTCCGCAACGGCCCGTACCATCCAGGCAACTCCCTCCCACCGGTAGAGCGAGCCAATGAAGCCGAGAACAGGCTCCTGGCCCAAGCCTAGCTCTGCCGCCAGCTTTTCGTCCCGCGCAGTGGGAGTAAACTTCTCTGAATCGACTCCGTTCGGAACATAAAAGAGTTTTGCGGGATCCGCTTTTCTTGCTTTGAGCTCGTCCAGAATGGACCGGGAAATTCCGACAACCGCCTGAGCACGATGTACAACATAATCTTCCAATTTGCGGCTCAGCCTATATCGGAGCGCGCGAACGCTGGTCTTGTTCTGGTCCACGGCTGCGTCTTCCCAGAACGCGCGGAGCTCGTAGACAAATGGCAATCCCTTCGAACGAGCTGCCTGCAACGCCCCCAGCCCGCAGAGCGCGGGAGAATGTGCGTGGATGATGTCGAACGGCTCACGCTCCAGCAATCGAAGAATCCCCTGACGAATGAGCCGGACAACCGCGGCCTCTCGCACTCCCGGCCAGCGGCGCTGAATGGCCTGTTTCGATAATCCATCGCCGCAGGGCGTTCGCCAGTACGCGACACCATCCACAGTGGCGTCAGTAGCTTGCGGATCATCCACGAATTGAAGCGGGCCAGTCAGGACTTGCGGCAGAAGTCCGAGGTGTCTCTGTGCCGCAATCAGGTGAAGGCTTCGAATGCTATATCCCGTGTGCACGGGCCAGCCGTGATCCAGAACGTGCAGTACCCGGATGGGACGCACTGCCGTCTTCTGTTGTGGCTCTCGGAGTGTCTCTGTGTTCATTCCGCTCGCGCGCTCCTAAGGAAAAAAATTGGGTACAAAGCTTCAGCAGCGTCGAAGGCGGTTATGAATCCTTCGATTCCATATGCACTTGAGTTCGAGTCGTCACCTTCTGCCGCGGTGGCGTCCATTTCCCGGAAAGGTCCCCGCGCAAGCATTTCACGCAGCCAACCAAGGAAGCAACATTAACCAGGCAAAAGTAAAAGGCGAGAGAAAAGAACTTTCCTGGATTCTTCTTCGATTGCCGCATCCAGCCCACCAGCGCCATGGCGTAAAAGACCGCTTGCAGGAGAACGGCAACCCGATAAAACGGGGAGCGCCACAGCATGAGGCTGGAAGCGAACAATAAAATCATGAAGAATGGCGCGAACCAGCGAAGCAGCTTGTGCGAAACCAAAAGAAACCAGTGACGAGTATTCTTCAATGGGTTCAGGATTGCCGGGACGCGCTTTAAGGCATTCAAACTCCTGCTGATGATTCGCACTTTCCGGCGATATTCCTGACTGAAGCTTTCCGCGGCCTCCTCGTAACAGATCGCCGCAGGCTCAAACACGCCGGTGTAGCCGCGAGCGATGATCTGCAGCGGATTCAAGAAATCATTGATGTCGGTGGGCAAGAGAGGAGTGTATAGCTCACGGCGAATGGCGTAAATTGCACCGTCGCCTCCGACAACGGAAGCAAAGGCCGATTCCTTTTTTTTCAAATAGGTTTCTAATTTCCAGTAGAGTCCTTCGGATTCCGCGGAGGAAGATTCCATCCCCTTCTCGTAATACCGCGCGTTTCCCACGACGTAACCGACTTTAGGGTTGGAAAAATGGCGGACCAGTTGGCCAAGGGCTTCCGGTTGGTAAAGCGCATTGGCGTCAGAGAATACCAAGACATCCCCCCCGGTCTGAGGAACAGCAAAATTCAATGCCGCGCTCTTTCCCAATCTCTGATTCTGTCGGATCAATCTTATCCCCTTGCTGTCGTAGCTTCGAACGAGTTCGTCCGTGCCATCGTCCGAGCAATCGGAGATAACCATGATTTCCAAGCGTTCCGGCGGGAAATCCAGCTCCAGCGAATTCTCGAGTTTGGTAGCGATCACCGGAGCTTCGTTGTACGCAGAGATGAGGAGCGAGACTGATAGATCCGATTCCTCTTTCGAAGCCAATTCTTTGGGGAAAAGCTTTGCAAGGAGCGAGATGAGTACGGGATATCCGACATAGATGTAGCCTAAGAGCAAAGCGCAGACCCAGAACAGAGTTTCGAGCGGATATCTCATGCTGCTCCAGATCTGAACTTCCCTAGCCTCGCCTTCCTTCTCAATTTCTCTTTGATGACGCTGCAGGGGCCGCAGCGTTAGGAGGCAAGCCGTTCGGCCGGCCCACCGCGACCTTTAAGGAGCCGCCCTGCGGATCGCGGTAACTGATGTAAATGGTGTCATCCGGTCCGATACTGAGGGCGCTGTATCGATAGGGATCACCTCCGGCGACAGCGATTATCTGGATGCGCCACTCTTTCCCATCCCAAAAAGCGTGCTTGAGTGCACCGCCATCGTCATAACTGATGTGCGGATGACCTGCGTGGTCAAAGTCGAGACTGCTCCAATAGCCGACCCAGCTCCCGCGCGGGGTAATGTCGCTGACTTTCTGAATTACCCAGTGATCGCCTTCCTGTACGGCATAGCGAAGATCCCTTTCGCCATAGTAGCTCACGTAAAGTTTCCCATGCGGCCCAAGATGAAGGGAATTTCCCATCCCGCGAACGGCCTTCGTCGAATCGGAATTAATGGTATCGATGAAGCTGGTTTCCCACTTGGCGCCGTTCCAATGAGCCAACCGAAGCTCCCCTATAGGAAAGCTGCTGTAGGAAATGAATGGCTGGCCTTTTTCGTCGAAGGCCATGGAAGTCCACTTGCCAGCCTCACCGTCAAAGTCAATGGTGCGGGCAAGCCACGCCCCATCCTGCAGGACGGCAGATCTGAGATGAAAGTAAGGCGAGCCGTCATCGGCTCGAGTCTGGTACCAGGTAACATATGGCGTGCCTTCAGACGAGACAAGCAGTGAACAAGTGTATTCCTTGGTTCCTCCGGGAGCTATTTCCTGAATGATCCAACGGGTTCCATTCCAATGAGCGTATTTGATCGTCAGCCGGTCGGGATAACAGATATGTGGGTTGCCCTGAGAATCGAGCGTGAGGTGGGTTGTGACATCTTGCAGTTTTCGATCGATTTCCAGCGTAAACCAACGGGAAGAATCCGCCGAACGGAAAGCATACTTCAGGGTATGCACCGAATTGTCGGTGTAGCTAACGTGTACGTTTCCATGCCCGTCCACGCCCAGGGAAGTAAATTTCGCCGCTCCGTCAACGTTTTCAAATGTCCAGGACCAAGTCTGCGCAGAGACAGAGCCGCTGCCGAGCGCGAAGAAAAGGAGAGCCACGAAGGGCCTTCCGAATCGCCATCCGACTCTGCCAATCACTCTGGTAAAATGCTCCAACATTTCTCCTCTCCAAACCTGGGGATACACTGGCACCCATTCCCAGGGCTCCTCAGGGCGTAGCACCTTCGGTGATTAGCGCCTCTTCCTCGGTCGCGATAATCCCAGTTTCTTCGACTCGAACCGGTTCTGTGCTGGGGGACTCTTTGCCAAAGAGCACCTTCAGGAGAATGACCATTGCCACCAGTTGGTAAAAAAGATCGAAGTTAGCTAGTCCCAAGAATGCCCCGCTTACAAGAAAACCAAAAAGAGAGACTTCGATCATGTGGGTGTAAGGAATGATCCACTGGTCAGATACCGACCGGGAAGCCCTGCGCCGGAGACTGGACAGGCTGGCCCAACAACTGGCAACTAGAGAAAAATAGAGGCCAAGGCCGACAAAACCTTGCTCCTCCAAGGTCTGAAAATAAATGCTATGGGGGCCGGATGACAGAAAACCTCCCGGCAAGGACTCTGGCTGGTACCGCTGAAACAATTGCACGTCAGGAAGAGCATTGAAGGAGCCACCAGTGATAGGGTAGTCCATCGCAAAATTCCACGAGGTTCCCCAGGAGACAAGCCGCTGGTGGCCAGACTCATCCACATTTCCGTGTGCAAGTCCTCCCATCCGGTCCATCCACTGTGGTGGAGCGAAAGTGATGACAGCGACAAACGCCAGCGCAGCGAGAAAAACGCTGACTAGCTTGTAGCGCGACTTAAGGGTGATCGCGAACAGCACGGCTGCCAGCCCAAGCAAGCCGCCGCGCGAATAAGTCAGGATGACGGAAAGCACGCAGCAAGCAAAGGCCACATAGTACAACCATCGGTAGGCTCTCTTTTTCTCATCTCGGGCAAGGAAGAGGAGCATCGGAAGAGACATATTGACGGCTAAAGCAAATGAGTTGTTGTCAGCAATAAAAGAATCAGGGGGTCCCCACACACGGAACTCACCAGCAGTGCGAATTCCGAAGATCGCGCCCTTGATGGCCAAGAGGCCGAAACTCATGGCCGTGACGATGACGAGATACTTGAATTTCTTATGCGAGGTCACCAACAAAATCATCGTGAACGTAATCAGGAGAACCTTGCTGACTCGAATCCATTCCATCCGCGCGTCGTCAATGTGCCCCTGAAAAAACGGCACCTGCATGGCATATAAGAAGGTTACGCAGAACCACGCATAAAGCCCGGCGAGCAAAAGAGTTTCGCGTTTAAGGAGCTGGCGATTGATGTCCTTGGTGAACAAGCACCCGAGAAGCGTGGGAACGGCGATTACCGCGGCCACCGGAAAGTTATACATGAACCCCCAGGTATAACGGTGAGGGTTGAAAAAGGTGATCCAGGTCCACATCAAAATGCCGAAGTAAGGTTTGAAAAAACTGATGGGGATGGCAATCGCGATGATGACAAAGAGAATCAGATCACGCATGGCGGCCTCCAACTGCGCGGCCGGTGCTCTGCTGGACGTGATCCTGGAGCTCACGAAAAAGCGTCGGGGAAAAAGAGACGGCCGCGTCGGAATCCGTGCCGTGAAGAAATGCCTGGTTCAAATCAAAGGCAAACCGGGCCAGCGAAGCATCGTGGCCGATCTGCATGCGGCGGAGTTCGAACGGATTCACACAGGGAGTATTCACACCCGGAATGGTGGTCACTGCCGAGCGGTATCCGCTGCGGGAAAGTTGCGCGATGGACTGAGGGCTGCAGTCCGAAGCTTTGCCGAAGGGAAAAGCAAAATCCAGGACGGGGCTGCCGAGTTTCTTTTCCAGTAATCGCTTCGAATCGGCGAGTTCGCGCTCCAATTCCTCAGAGTTCAATTGGCTCACAACCGGGTGGGACAACGTATGCGAACCGAAAGCCACCCCGTTCTGGTGCATCTCGCGTATCTGTTCCCAGGTCAGCATTTTCTTCGCCAATGCCATGTGTGGGAGTCCAACGCACTTTTCCAGCGCGGCGGAGCACTCTTCACGCCGTGAGTTGGGGAGGGTCCGCAAGAATGCGACTACCTCCAACGCCGCGCGTAGCCGATCTTCGGGAGAATTCAGCTGGAACCGGCAACTATTCTCCAAATCAACATGTAACTCACCGCGTGGCGCCATCCCCATCGCCAGAAACACGCGGTCGTACCAGGCAACCTGGCCGGTTTCGATGCATTCCAGCGTCACGAAGATGGTTGCGGGGAGAGAATACTTCTTCAGGATTGGAAACGCCGTCGTGTAGGCGTTGCGATAGCCATCGTCAAAAGTAATGGCTATTCCCGGCTCTGTGGTTCGCGGCTCGCGAAGTTCCCTATAGACCTCATCCAGAGAGACAACCCGATAGTGGCGACGCAGGAAGCGCATCTGCTCTTCAAAGGTTTCAGGAGTAGGAGCAAAGCCGAGCGGATTTCCAGCTTCGCCGATGCCGTGGTAGCAGAGGATCACAAACTTCGGATGCGGAGCGCGCCGGAAACGCAAAAGGGGAAGCTTGGAACCAGGAAGAATTTCATGAGAGCGCGAAATGCGCCGAGCCAGCTTCAATGCTCCGGAATAGTGCAGGCCTTGGAGGACGAGTTCCCGCCAATTGAACCTGGATTTACGCGCGAGAGAAGCCTCCACCCAATGCTCGCTCTCAGACCGGAGGCGAGGGCGCTCGCGCACTTGAATGTGCTCATTAGGCACAGACACTCTCCAGAGACCGCTCGAAGTGCTGGCGATGCCAAAGTTCCAAGGCCACGAGGTACCAGAGGATCTCTCCGTAATAGTGTGCATCACTGCCGCGGTGCAGTTGGAGCAAACGGTCGAGGAATGCGGGCCGGAAGTAACCCCGCTGGCGCGTTCGCGAATCGGTCAAAACATCCTGGACGAGCGACTCCAACCGAGAATCCTGCAGAAACCACAGGGCCACAGGCACGCCGAACCCATGCTTCTTTTTGTAGAGGATGGAATGGGGGAGAATTCCTTTCATGGCTTCCTTGAAAATGAAGCGTTTTTCAAAGCCGCGCATTTTCAACGACGATGGGACGCGCCCCGAGAGTTCCGCGAGACGATAATCCAGCAACGGAAAGCGCGCGCGCACGCCCGCCATTTCGGCTGTGCCTAGAACCTTTCTCAGATCGTTGTCGGCCAGAATCATTTTGACGTCGAGATAGAGTAGACGGTTCAAGTCGCTCTTTGCCTTCGCGGATTGAAAGTGATCCTCGGCGACGTTGAGCCAAGAGTTCGGCGGAACACTCTCAAGCAGACCCGGCTCGAAAATCTCTTCTGGGGGCGTGCTTAATAGAAGCTGGTAGGAAAGAATGCGGCGCGGCAGCGGAATGTTCGCGCGGCGGATGTAACGCCGGGGAAGACTGAACCGGCTCTCATTTTGAGGCAACAGCCCCGTGAGTGGCTCGATGAGCCCCTTGCGAATCCAGGCCGGAACGAGGTGGTAAAGCGCAAAACGTTTGTCCGCCGCGTAGCGCTCATTGCCCGCGAAGAGCTCATCGCCGCCGTCTCCCGCAAGAAGGGTAGTTACGCCGGTCTCGCGAGCCATGCGGGCACAGTGGTAGGCGCCGATGGCGGAGGAGTTGGCGAAGGGCTCGTCGTAATACTGCATGATCTTGGGGATAGCGTCATAGGTATCGCGAGATGTGAGGCTAAGTTCATGATGGTTCGCGCGGAAGTGATTGGCCGTCGTGCGGGCAAAACCGATTTCGCTGTAAACCGCCTCGGCAAAGAAAATCGAGTACGCATTGACTGGCGAGTGCCGTTCGTTCATGAAGGCGACGACGCTGCTGCTGTCCGTGCCGCCGCTCAGATAGGCGCCCGTTTTTTCCGGGGCGAGATCCGCCACATGACGGTGGACGGCGGAACGCATTCCTTCGCGCACTTCCCGCGCCCAGTGCTCAACGCTTCGAATATCGCTTTCGGGATACTCCAAATCCCAATAGCTTGTCTGGCGAATTTGTCCGGCCTCATACACCAGGAAATGGCCTGGACGAAGCTTTTCGGTTCCTTGATAAATTACAACTGGCGCGGGAACCGCGCTAAAGAGCATGTATTGGACAAGCGCGGCTAAGTTAACCTCAACCGGAGCCTGCTGCACGGCGCGAATGGCGCTCACGCGTGAAGCGAAGAGCAACTGTTCGCCCTCCTTGCGCCAATAAAGACTGTTCACACCAAGCCGGTCGATCGCCAAGATCAAGCGCCGGTGTTGCTCATCCCAGAGGGCGAAGGAGAAAACCCCGTCAAGCAGAGCGACGAACGCGGCGCCGCGTTCTCGATAGAGACGCGCCAGCAATTCAGCGGAAGAAAGAGCGGCAGGATCGAAATTTCCGGCCTTGAGAGATTTCGTAAGTTCCTGGCGGTTGAGGAGCTCCGCGTCAGCAGCAATTCGAACACCGGGGATGGCGGCAACTTGCTGAAAATCCCATCGCCGAGAAACACCCAGCCCGATGGAATCGGCCCCCGAACTTTCGTCAGAGGATTCGTCCGGCAGAGACAGGGCAGTCAGCATCTCGCGGATGCTCGCCGGATTCAACGTCCGGCCCGGCTCGCAAATTCCACAAATTCCGCTCATTGCGCGTTTCTAAGCTCCAAAGGCTTCTTTCCACTTGCGAAACATCAAAACCGACCAGAGGTGCGCCGACCGGTCATAATGACCGCGCTGATGCTGTTTCCAGATCTTCCGCAGAAATCCAGGATCCAGGATGCCGTCGTTGGTATCGAAGAGAGTCTTTTCCGTCGTCTCCCGCAATTCCTGCCGGAACCACTGTCCCAAGGGGATTGCGAATCCCTGCTTGCGGCGGTGGAGAATGTCATCCGGCAATGCCGGGGACATGGCCTTCTTGAAAATGTACTTGCCGGAACGGCCCCGCAGCTTTAATGACGAGGGGATTCGCGCCACTTTTTCCATCAATTGATGGTCGAGGAGCGGAGCGCGAACTTCGAGCGACACGGCCATGCTGGCGCGATCCACCTTGGCGAGGATGTCGTCCGTCAGGTACGTCTTGATGTCCAAATATTGAATGCGTGACAAAAGATCGTCGGTGTCCGCGCGGTTGTAGTGCTCGCGAAAAACCTCGATGGAATCGTACCCACCCAGACTCTTCCGGAACTCTGGCGTAAACAGGCGGTGTTTCTCGCCGGGACGAAAGTAGGAAATGGAATTGAAGTAACCCTCCAGCGGCGTAGCTGCGAGGCTTTGAAAGGTCGCTTTGCCACGAACAACGCGAGGCGCCCAGGCAAGTGCCGGGTACCAACGGCCTAGCGGGCCAAACACGGCGGAGCGGAGCGACTGCGGCACATGGCTGCGTAGCCGATTCTCATAGTGGTCTAGCATGTAGCGGCGATAACCAGCGAAATTTTCGTCGCCGCCGTCGCCGCCCAGCGCCACGGTCACGTGCCGCCGCGCCACGCGGGAAACGTAATACGTGGGAATGGCGGAGGAATCCGCGAAAGGCTCGTCATAGTGCCAAACCAGCTTTTCCATGATTTCCAGCGCGCTGGGCCGGACAGTCTCTTCGTGATGTTCGGAATGGAATAGCCGGGCGACCTGCCGGGCGTACGCGGCTTCATTGAATTCTTCTTCCTCAAATCCGATCGAACAGGTCGTGACCGGCCGCTGCATGAGCCGGCTCATGTTGCCCACGATGGCGGAGGAATCGACACCCCCGCTGAGGAATGCGCCGAGCGGCACATCGCTCATCAGCCGCACCCGCGTCGCTTCGCACATCTCGTGCCGCAGCAACTCGCACCACTCTTCTTCACTGCGGTCTTCGACTTTGGCGAAAGAAAGATCCCAATAACAAACTTCGCGAAGATTGCCGTTGGAAGCCACCAGGTAATGCCCCGGGCGAACTTTTCGCGCGGCCCGGTAGATAGTTTTCGGAGCGGGAATGTACCCGCAGGAGAAGTAGTCACACAACGCTTCCCGATCGATCTCTCGAGGCATTCCATCAGCCGCAAGTAACACTTTCAGCTCGGAGCCGAAAATAATTCGCTTGGAGTCCGCTGCATAGAACAGGGGCTTCTTCCCGACGCGGTCGCGTGCGAGGAGCAGCTTCCGTTCCTTCGAGTCCCAGAGAGCGATCGCGAACATTCCGCGCAGCCTGCGAAAACAGTCCTCGCCAAATTCCTCGTAGAGGTGAACGATCGTCTCGGTATCAGAGTGTGTGGCAAAATGGTGGCCGCGGCTTTCGAGTTCGCGGCGCAGCTCGGGATAATTGTAGATCTCGCCGTTCAACATGACCCACAGGCGGCCATCTTCGTTGGAAATGGGCTGGTGGCCGCCGGCCAGATCAATGATGCTGAGCCGCCGGAAACCGAGGCCGATTCCTTCGCCGCAATAGATGCCTTCATCGTCTGGGCCGCGGTGCACGATGGTTTCGTTCATGCGGTGGACGACTTCCTGCGGGATCGCTTCGCGGCGATCGAACTCGAAGATGCCGCTAATTCCGCACATGGGCCGTATCCATCCTTGTGGCCGCAACGCGGCGGCGGGCAGCAAGTTCCAGGTACAAATTACGGTAATTCTCCATCATGCGGCTCAAGCTGAATGATTCCACAACCCGGCGCCGGGCCTCCGTGCCCAACTGGTGAATGAGGGCCGGATCGCTGGCAAGCAACTTCAACTTCTCCGCGAGCCACTCGGCATCCCCAGGCGCGAACAAGCAGCCATGCTCTTCCTTCTCAATGATTTCCGGGTTGCCCCCAACAGTTGTGGCAATCACGGGCAGCGCGCAGGCCATGGCTTCGAGCAGAGTATTGGACATCCCCTCGCCAAGAGAGGGCAACACGAACACGTCCATGGCATTCAGCATTTCCGGAATCCGGTCGGAGTCACCTGCAAAACAAACCCGATCAGCCAGCGGACCCTTCGCGCAGCTCTCCAGTCTTTCGCGCTCGGGTCCCGAGCCCACCAGCAGAACCCGCACATTCACGCCCTTTCCCACGAGCACAGTCGCGGCTTTGAGCAGGGTGGCATGATCCTTGATGGGGACCAGACGCCCAACGCTTCCCACGACGAAGGATGCTTCTGGCAATCCGAGTTCCCTGCGCACGGCGATCCGGCTTTCGCTGCTGGGCGCAAAGCGTTCCGTGTCCACGCCGTTGTAAATCACGCCAATGCGATCCCTTCGAACCCAGGCCTGGCGAGCATGAAAGTCCCTCAGTTCGCGGGTTAGCGCGAAAACCGCGTCCGCCATGGAATACGCCGCACGTCGAAAGAGCCGCCGCCGCAGGGGGAGTCCTGCAAACATGTCCACCTCGTAGCCGTGTTCGCTATGGATGGCCACTGGAACGCCGGCAAGCTTGGCCGCGACCACGGCTTCCAACGCTCCCCAATTCCTGGAATGCACGATGTGGGGCCGGTACTCGCGCATGATGCGGGCCAAGCGGAATAACGGGAACTGCAACCTGAGTGCGGAATTTCCCGGCGCTGTACAGTTCTTCTTTCTGTAATCGGGATTGCACGAAGCCAGAATCAAAACCACGCGTACAGCAGATGCGTTGTTCGAATTGAGCTTGGCCCAAACTTTTGACTAGTTTCAGAATGCCCATCTCCGCGCCGCCGCGGCCCATATAGCTAATGATGTGCAAAATACGCAGACGAGCGCCGTCTTCCGGTGCTCCCGTGTTTTCCACGGAGTGCGCGGCGAGATGGGATTCGATTTGGGTCTGCATCGTCACGGTATCCGCACCGGCACCCTCCGCGGGTCCATTGCCGGCAGCTCAACGACGTTCTTTACCGCTCACGGGAACCATCGCACGACACGCGGGCCCAGGCGGTTTGTCAGCCACAAGGGCAGCCGGCTCCAGACTTGGGTTGCGGCTTCAAATTTCGGATTCGCCGGAGAGAAATTGGGCGCGGTCTTGCGTTTCACGAGAAACACCTGGTAGTCGAGGTCCGTGATCGTGGGATTCCATTTTTTCTTGAATGCGTACGCGCCGGTGCCCTTCTTGCTCCGGCCGAAATCAAAAGTGCTCATCCCGGATTCCGCCGCGAATTTCATCAGTTCCCACCACAAGAAATTGTTGGCCGCCAGATCGCGCGCCACCGGAAGTCCGCCGATGTAATAGGGATGCATGGTGTCACGGAAAATGAATGACACCGCGCTCGCAACAGGCTCCGATCCTGCGTACACCACGAGCACATCGATTTGCTTACCGAATTCCTCGAGCAAGTTCACGAACAGCGCCCGGGGGAAAACAGGTGTGCCGAGACGGCGCATATTGATGGCGAAGAGGCGGTAGAACTCGTCGAGAAGCTCGGGGCCGCGCCGGATGTGCAGGCCGGCTTTTTCCGCCTTGCGAATCATGTAGCGAATATCTTTGGGCAGGCCCTTGAGGACAGCTTGAGGATCCTTCGACAACGGCATCGAGAAACTCGTATAGCGGGTATTGGGAACGAACCCGGAGAGCGCGCCGCCGTCCTGGTTTCGCAACTCCAGATAATCGACCTGCTGATCTTTCGCTCGCTGCTTGAGATGCTCGAGGAGCGCCTGCCCAGCTTCAGGATCCCCGGCACAGATGCCTCCGTAAGAAGCTAGCGGCGAGGAGATCAGGCACCGGCCGACCATCCAGTTAGAAACCAGGAAAACGGGAGCTACTCCCACGATCTGGCCGTCACGTTCGCCGTAGAAATATTGAGCCTGATGGCCGAACGTCCTTTCGAGAACACGCTTCCACGCAATCTGATGGAACAAGCTCCCGGATCGCTGTCCCAGGACAAAGCGATCCCAGCGCTCCGCGTCCTCACTTCGAAAAGCGTTCACGACCACGGGTGAGGGTGACTCGGGAGGATGCGGAATCAGGGAATTCGGAGTCTGCACGCTAAGTGATGTCATCTTTCATTCCACCGGAGGACCCTGCCTTGCCGGATGTGCGCGATGAGGAAACTACCTCATACTTCTCGAAGAGCCAGGACTCCTCGGCGCCCAGGTAGTTTGCAAGCATCTGTCGCTGCGCCGTCGAGGGCTCACGGTAGCCGTGGATGATCTTGCTCAAGATGCTCTCGTCGATCCCTAGCTCACGCGCCAGGAAGTTCTGGCGGACGGCGTTTCGGAATAACTGCAATTTCAAATTCGGATACATCGCTTTACCTCAAACTCCGTAGCGCATTTGATGGCGTACCGGTACATGACCCATTGCCCTTGGAAACCAGAGGAAGACCTCCCAAAACCTCGCGTCAGGTTTTGCCGTAACCATAGCCATACCCGTATCCGTAATTGTCCTGTCCCGTGACCTCGGTGGCATTGAAAACGACTCCGAGAAGTTTCTTCTGGTCGATAGCGCCTGCCGTTTTCTGCAACGTTTCCCGCTGACCGTGGCGCGCGCGCACAACCATCATGACGCCGTCGCAGGCGGCGCTGATCAATTCGAAATCCGTCAAAGGAAGAATCGGCGGCGAATCCACGAGGATGACCTTGAATAACTCACCGCATCGCCCCAGAAACTCCTGCCATCGCGTTCCCGTGAAGAGTTCCGAAGGAGGAGACGCGACGGCTCCGGCGGGCAGAACAAACAAGTTCTTTTGATTGGTAGCAACGATCGCTTCGTCCGGCGTGACCTCACCAGAGAGAATCTCCGCGAGTCCCGGTGTGCTCGGATGGTCCAGCATCGAGGTCAATCCGCAGGTGCGCAGATCGGCATCAATCAACAGCACGCGCTGCTGAGGAAGCTGCGCATAGCACAAGCCGAGATTCATTGTCGTCAGAGTCTTGCCTTCTCCCGGGAGCGAACTCGAAATGACAATGGAGCGCACTGCGGACTTGGCCTGGATGCGCATCAGCCGGGTGCGCAGTCCGCGGTAGGCCTCCAAAGCCGCCTGTGAAGAATCGTCCTGGCGGAGGACCAGGCGTGCAGCAGTTCCATTGCCGACATTGATCTGCCTGCATTCCTCCAGTCGAGTGTCGGCAAGTTGCGGATCAGCACCGGGACCCTGCTTCAATGACTCGAGCATCTGTTTGATGTTCATGTCCTGATTTGCAAGCTTCTGCTGCGCCCACTGATTGGCCTTCTGCGTCTCGTTGAAAAACTTGCTCATTTATAGCTCCATCGTGGAAGTGCGGCGCAGCTTCATGGCTTGAATCAAAACGTCAACGGCGGATTCGATGACCTTGTCGCCGGTGGGATCCTTTTGATGCGCCGCGTTCACCGTCACCGCGACCTGTTCCTTGATGCTCATCTCTGGGCGGATTTCATTCGCCTGCGGCACGAAGGCGCTTCGCTTTTTCATGGCTTGCACAAGCAGGTCCAGCGCGGACCCGATGACCGCATCTCCCGCAGCTTCTCTGCCGCCGCTCCCGTTTCCGGCGGCCGCTTTCTTTTCTTCAAGCTCGGGTTCGGCCAGCGTCTCGTTCAATCCCAGTTCGGATGCCGCTTCTTCGACAATGATCAGATCAAGGACCGGCCGGTTCGCCTTGTATCCGATCGTCAGGCAAGCGTCGCAGAGCAGATTGATCAACCGCGGGACGCCTTCGGTAAGACGGAAAATCTCACCGAGCACCGGCGTGGAGAACGGGGAAGCCGTGCCGCGGAAGCCCGCCGATTGAAGCCGCTCTGAAATGTAGGCGCGCACCTCGGCAAAGCTCAGAGGGCGAAGCGAGCAGCTGCTCGCGACGCGCTGCCGGAGCGCTCGCAATTCGGGCTTGCGCAAGAGGCCCAGGAGTTCGGGCTGGCCGCACAAAACGATCTGCAGCAGTTTTTCCTGGTAGGTGTCGGCATTACTCAGCAAGCGGATCTCTTCGAGCAGTTCCGAAGTAAGCAAATGCGCTTCATCCACCAGGAGAAGCGATGTGCCACCCTTGCGCTGCGTCTCCAGGAGCATGCGCTGGAGGGCGGACAGGCGCGCCGGCTTGCTGGTCGCTGTGCACGGAACTTCAAACTCCGTGAGAATCATCTCCAGGAATTCATCACGGCTAAGCGTGGGATTGAGGATGAAGGCCGAGGAGATGGGATGGTTTGTCGCAGATCGCTCGGAAAGGATTTGCAGGGCGGTGTGGACAACCGTCGTCTTGCCTGTCCCAATGGGACCGGTCATCAGCACAAAGCCTTTGCGCCGCATGACCGCTTCCACGAGAGTGGCAAGCGCGGCGGCATGAGGCTCTGCGAGATGGAAGAACCGCGGATCCGAAGTGAGCCGGAAGGGCTCTTCTCGAAGATTGTAAAAAGTTGTGTACATTTCGTGTTATGAAACGAATCTAGAGATCGCGAGGCCAAAAGCAACAGCCGCGACGGCTGTGCCTGCCGTTAGACTGGCCATACGCCAAAGGGCCCACGTGCGTTCCTGATCGCTCGTGATCTTCGGTATTCCGGCGAGCACGGGCTTGCCAAAAATCTGCGCTGCTTCGCGTTCGTGGCGGACAGATTCGTCGCTGATCTCCACGAGAAAAGCGACTCCGATTCCGCACATCAACCCCAAAAAAAGGCCGCCAACAATCATGATCCCGCGCTTGGGTCCCGCGGGACCTTCCGGCGGAATCGCCGCATCCAAAACCTCAAATCGCTCTCCGGCTTGATGGGTCTCCAATTCGCCTGCCATCTGCGCGGAGAGCCTTTTCCCCTGGAGATCGTTGTAGTGGTTCCGAAGCGCGTCGTAATCGCGCATGAGACCCGCGATCTGCTCCTCGAAGACGGGAACCTGCTGCAACTTGGAAACGTGATACTGGATCTGGGTTTGAAGCTCCGCCTGCGCTTTTGTCTGATCGTCGATATCCTGCTTCAGTTTATTCACTTCCGCTTCAACCACCGGGTTGTGGACCTGACGCGTGTCTGTGCTTGCTTGCGAAGCTGAAGCCTCTTCAACGGGTTTCTCGCTGTCCGCCTTAGCCTTCAGTTGGCTGATCTCCTTGCGCAGTTTGCGAACGTCGGGATAGTTCGGTCCATAACGCACTTCCATTTCTTTTAGCTGCATGTCCAGCTTCTGGAGTTGCGCCTGGTAGGGCGACTTGGCGGCAGTTCCCTGCTGGTCCAGGTCGATTGTGGGAGCCGTCAATCCAGCCATCGACTGCAAATAAACCATGGATTGACGATCGCGGTTCACCTGATCTTGGCTGGTTCGCAACTGGTCGCGGAGGTTGTTCATGGCTTCCAGGTGATACTGCTTGGATTCCGGAAGATCCATGATGTACCGGCTTCTGACTTCATTCACAAGGCGTTCCTTCTCTTCGAGCTGGCGTTTTGTTGACTCCAACTCAGTTTCGAGAAATTGAGAAGTGCCGTTGAAGCGTTGTTGCCGAGCCTTCAGATTGCGTTCGATGAACAACGAAGCGAGGCGATTGGCCACGGGCGCCACTTGTTTGGGATCAGCGTCCGTGAACGCGATGCGGAAGGCACTCAATCGCTGACCGCCGGAGTCCACGACCTCAATGGTGGTCGCCTTCTGCATTCGAGCGACGAGCTCTTGATCGGATACTTTGTCGCGCAATTTGGGGTAAAGGTTAAGCTCTTTCACCAGCACCCCTAGCTGCGTTGGTGACATTACCTCCTGCCGGATGGTGGAGAGGCGATCCGCAACAGAGCCCGTCACTGATGTGGGCACGACACTATCGGGAACCTTCTGCGGATCGACAAGGATGACCGTCTCAGCGCGATAGATGCTAGGAAGCCGCAAGGCTACCACTGAGACACAGATGAAAATGCCCAAGGCGCACAGAATAATCCACATTTTCCGGCGGCGAACGAGGTCCAAGTACTCCCGAAACTGTACGTTAATCGCCTCGTCACCAGGAGCATTGAAAGCCGGTTGTTCGTTCAAAATCTTCCTCCAAGAAGCTGGCCGGCCGGTCAATAAATTTCCGGCACTACTTTACTAGCAAGCCCTCTACCAGACGCCCACTGGCGGCTCTTGCTCCCTTATAATCTAAGTTATTTATTTTCAATAGCTTATAAAAGAGTGGCATAGCCATCTTCTCGGCAGGTGGAGGTAGGTAGCGGAGTATAGGAAAGCCGTTTCCTAAATGTCTCTCCTACTTCCTCTCCCAATTCCTTCTCCGAACCAGGCATAGGCTGGGATTACGCGGCGGATAGACTGGCGAAACTGGCCCTTTGAGATGGATCCGGCACCTGGCTGGATAGCTAAACCGCAGCGAAGGGTCGATCGCCATTCTCAGTGGGGTACTTGGCCGGGCTGCCACCGAAGCCCAAAAGAATAAGTGTCGATCTTCCCGCTAAAGAGATTGTTGACGTTGATGGACTGGTCCGTGTGGTAGTAATCAAAGGACGCAAATACGCCGGCTCTAGGAGCCAGCAGGAATTGGAGATCGGACAATGCGTACCAACCGTTGGAGTTTCCGGATTGGACTAACCGCATATAGCCACCACCAACTCCCCAGTTGAATCTTTTGGTGAGCTGATTTCGAAAGGTAAGGTCAACGCGATCTGCATACTGGCTAGAGATCAGCCCGCTTGCGAGGGTGCTACCGCGGGAATAGTTAAGAGCCAAAGAGGATCGTCCCAAGTTCTTGATCAATCCAAAGGTTCCGTAATAGGACCATTGTCTCGAGGACTGAGATTCAGTGGAGGTGGTGGCGCCTAAAGAACCGCTGATGATCCAAGTCGCGCTCATCTGCCGCTGCATGGTCGCAGCCAGGGTATGAAACACGGTGTCCGTCGTGAACCCTGCCGTCTCATGGATCAGCTGCCCCATATATTGAAGGCCAATTGTCTGTCTCTGACTCGTTAGATAGTTCCAGCTGAAGCTACCGCCATAAGAAACGCCGCGCTGTAAGTTCACGCCCTCCCCGGATTCGGCAAATGTGTAGTTGGGAGTAAACGAAATCGAGGATCGCGCAGATAAAGCGTATGAAACGGAAAGATTCGCATTATCGGAAAGCCAGCGACCCGGACCATCCAGGAAAACATTTGTAACCAGACTGGCACTACTGAGGTTCGCGTCGAGATAAGGTTGCCCGAAAGATTGTTGTGAGTAGTAATACTGGAAGGCGTCGCTGAATTTCACGTTCCACCGGGGCCTGGCATAGAGAACCAAGTCGAAAGTCGTATTCTGGTTCGAAAAGTTGCTAACGATCTGGCCCTCCGCAATGGCCATGCTCGGCTGGTATTGAACAGCAAGACGGCTGTTTCCGAATTTGTGATCGTAGACTACCGTGGTCTGCAGAACAGTGGCGGTAAATGTCGAGGCAGGAGACGTACTCGTTGCACCAAATCTCTCGACGATGCCGCTTACTTCGGCAGATGGAATGTAAAGACTTCCCCAACCAACGCCTGAGCGGTTCCCAGCAAGCAATCCCGATGTCCCAATCTGGTTAACATAAGAGTTCGCCCAGGAAAAGCCGATAGGACTGGCAGGCGAAGTGTCGCTATTGTCCTGGTTTTTTGACGAATCTTGTGCCTGAGGATTGTCTTTGCTCGGCGCCTGACTCGGTTCCTGTGCCGACACCAGGACCGGCAGGACAACGCTCAAAACAATCAGCTGGAACGCCAGCCGCATCAGCCATCGAAAGAGATCTCCGCACCCCATTGTTTGTAATTCACCTCGAAGACTTGGGACAAAGCGAGGCCCGAATCAAGGCACCACCACCACATCCCCTGGTTGGAGCGTAACATTTTCGCTCTTACCGGCAACTGTCTTTTTGTAGTGGAACGGAATGCGGATCTTCTTGCCATTTTGCTCGCGAAGAATATAGATGGAGTCAGCCTTCGCAAAAGGCCCCGGCCCTCCAGCCGCGGCGAGCAATTCCAGGGCAGTCATATCTCCGTTGATAGGGTAAGTTCCCTGGCGCCCGACCTCGCCAACGAGATAGACCTTGCGGCTGTGAATGCCTCGAACAATCACAGTAACCTGGGGTTCATTTACATAATTCTTGAGTTTATCTGTCAAGAGGCTCTGCAACTCTTCAGTCTTCAACCCCACCGCTTTTACGTCGTTAACCAAGGGCAGGGTGATCATCCCGTCGGGCCGAACCACGACGGTTGTCGAGAGTTCCGGTTCCCTCCACACAGAGATCTGCAGCTCATCCTCGACACCGATGATATAAGTCAATCGCTGTTCGGGAGTTAGCGCGGACTGCGAAGTGGCATCCTGCGGCTTTTCTGCCTTGTCTCCGGTCTGTTTTTCCTCTTTTGCTTTGGCAGTTTTTTCCGTTGATGGGGAGGAACCTGAAGCGGGCTGACCAGATTGAGGTAACACCACAACAAGATTATCCGTAGGAGTCGCCTGCGCACGTGAAACCGCAAGGCCAGCCACCGGCAATAGAGCGAGACCCAAAATCAGATTCCGAGAAGACAAGCGCAAACTCCTTTCCTTATTGCGATGAAACAAGAGCAAGGACCCGGCCAAATCCTCACGGCTTGTATGTGTTGCATATAGAGGGCTTAGGAACTGCCAATGGACATTGTCCCGCCGCGCAGGAAACCAATTTCCCAGATGATGAATACTTCTCTACCGCGCAAGAAGCCATTCAGCCTCCTGATACAATCTTTTTGCAGTTTCTCACGAACCTTCTCTCTTTAAGCCTTTAAGGCCTTTGCACTTCCGCCTCGTCGAAAGCCTCCTATTAGCTTCTCTCCGCTCTGCAACATTGAGAAGCACCAAATAAGGGTGTGGTATCCGAATACCCAGAGGGCAAGAAGAGCCGTATCGGTTGTGCGGCGGGGTTTGTTTTGAGCGTTCATTTTGACTTTTCCGCCACAGATTACCCAAGCGGTGCCGAGAATTCAAAACTCGTTATCGCCTGCCTACTTTGCGCCACGGCGCCAAAGCACAACCTTCGCGGTCTCAAACAAGATAGCCAAATCCAAAGTCAACGAAAGATGTTTTATATAAAAGAGATCATATTCGAGCTTGGTCTTCGCTTCTTCGATGCTGGCTCCATACTGATATTTTACTTGTGCCCATCCCGTGATCCCCGGACGGGCCGAATAGCGCAAGGCATAAAAGGGCGTCTCGGCCTCGAGCATGCGGCAGAATATCGCCCGTTCCGGGCGCGGACCGACAAAACTCATTTCACCACGCAGCACGTTCACGACCTGAGGAAGCTCATCAAGTCGTAGTTTCCGGATGATGTGCCCGACACGGGTAATCCGATGATCTCCATCTGCCGCCCACTTGGGACCGTTTTCTTCTGCATTATGATTCATCGAACGAAACTTTAGGATCTCGAACGGCTTTCCACCCAATCCAATACGTTCCTGGCGGAATAAAATGGGACTGCCAGACTCCATCCAAATGGCGAGCGCCACGATGCCCATGACCGGCAGAGCGAGAACCAAGAGAGCCGACGAAACCAAAATGTCCAGCATTCGTTTTGCGGCAAGCAGCACGGCAGACTTGCGAAAACCTTCGGAGAGGATCATCCAGCTTGGGGAAAGGTGCTCCAGCCGGATGCGGCCGTCGATTTGTTCACATACGGTGTGAGCATCTTCGACGGCTATGCCCGCAAACTTGAGATGCAGAAGCTCCCGTACAGGAGTCTGGCCGCGCCGTTCCTTGAGCGAGAGCACGATGCGGTCGACTTTTTCACGCGTCGAAATCTGCTCCAATTCGCTGGTCGCACCGATGATGCCGGGATTCACCAGGGACTTGCCGATGTTCTCTCCCTTCTCGTCGAGAAATCCGATTACCTTGAGATGAAGTTCGGGCCGCTGGATGATCTCTCGCACCAGGGAGATTCCGAGGTTTCCCGTTCCAACAACCAGTACCCGCTGCTGCCGCGGCAATAGAAAGTCTGTGTCCAACAAAACCAGGCGCCAACTGAGCAAGAACAAAAGGACGATCGGAGCCGAGATGACGGCGATGCCTCGGCCTAAAATGTGGTCAGGAATAAAAAAATAGAGAACTGCAAGGGCCACCCAAGCTGTTCCTATGGCCTGAAACAGAAGGACAAATAACTCACTTCGGCGGTTTACGACCCGCGAGGCATAGAGATCGTTGTAATAGAGCGAGATACCGCATGCCAATAAAACGAGACCGAAGCGCAGAGGCATATCGCGGAGATGAAGATATTTCACTGTGGAATGCAGATCATGAAGCCGCAGTAGAACCGCCAGGCATACTCCAGCAAGAATCAAGCATGCGTCACCGACAACCAAGACCTTGGTTGCCGTGGGGATTTTTTGACCGCCGATCTTCAGCATCGATTCTTTCTGTTGGTGCTATGGAAGTAGCACCATACTGGACGAGTCAGGGACCGCCATTCGCGAATCCAGGCTGGACCCAGGCCTCCTCATGAATGAAGGGAAGTCCGCAACCTTGAGAGAGGCAACTCACTGTCCAAAGAATTCGAAGATGCGATTGCGGCAAGATAATAATAAGTCTTTTTTTTTGTATGACTTATAGGAACGACCGAGACCATTGATGTAACTAGTAGGCTGCCAAAGTTCTCTCGTCGGGAAACGACTTACACAGAACGGCAATAGTTGTTCCCAAGGGCCTCCGGGTAGGCAGAGATCTCCCTCGGCTGTTTGTGATTGAAAATAAAAGGCTTAGTATCTGTCATGGGGCAATCCTGGCCATCCAGCTACGCAAGGAGAGTCCGCCAAAATAATTACTGGCTGCCTGGATCGCATGGGAAGGCTTTGCGAGCCTCCAAATCTAAATTAACTCCTTTATTTCTAATGACATACTATGACTCAGCTCTTTGGCAGATAGCGTGCACCACGTTTGCAGTTCATGCGGAACTTGTGTCCCCCGGTATCAGGTGCGGGTCAAGTGGAGATTGTGCAATCGAGCGGCATTCCCGTGAAGCAGTTTGGCCTGATTTCTTTGAGTTTACTTGAGCACTCATCTGCACTATTGCATTGAATTAGCCACTCATGAACTGTTTCATTCGCCGGGCAGAAATTGAAAGGGAGAAAGCTCCTCTGACAGCATTTCTCTCGAGCTACCTTTCGCCAGACGCGAATGTTGCTCGATACGAGTGGTTGTATTGCAGGAACCCTGATGGAAAAGCCTGGGCATGGGTAGCCAGTGATGCCGAAGGAGGGGAGATCAAAGGGGTCGCGGCGGCGTTTCCCAGGCGAATTTACAGTCAAGGGAGTGAAGTGAGAGGCTACGTCTTGGGCGACTTTTGCATTCATCCGGAATATCGCAGCTTAGGACCCGCTCTGGCTCTCCAGAGACGCAGCCTCGAAGATCTCTGCGAAGCCGGGGATGGGTTTGTCTTTGACTTCCCCAGCGAGTCAATGCTGGCCATTTACAAGCGGCTTGGAATTGGAACGAGTGAAAAAATGGTGCGATTTGGCAAGCCACTGAGAGCGGACAGGAAAATGGAACAGTGGCTCCCAAGTAAGATGGCCGCACGAAGTCTGGCAGTTGCAGCGAACGCGGGCCTGCGCCTCCGGGATCTCGGCCGTCGGCGCCGGCATTTCTGGACCATCGCAGAGGAATCCGCACCGTGTGGCGAAGAGTTTACCGCGGCGGCGCGGCAATGGAGCCGCCGGATGGGTATCTGCACGGCACGCACGGCCGAGTACCTGAACTGGCGATTCCTGCAGCATCCGCGGAAGCGCTATCATCTCCTGACCGCGCGAGCCGCCGGTAAACTTTGCGGCTATCTTATCTACGAAATGACGGGGGAGGATGCCACCGTCGCGGACATGCTGGCGGAAGAAGACGCCGCCTGCCAGGCTCTGCTCATGGAGACGATCGCCGAGATGCGGCGTCACACTGTCAAGACGCTGAGCGCTCTTCTGCCATCCTCTCATCCGGCCCGGACGCTCTTCGAAAGATGTGGATTCCGCGCGCGCGAGGCCAGCCCGGTCATTCTGCTTCAGATCTCCGGCAGGATAAGACTAGAGAATTCCGCAGCCAATCACTGGTATCTGACGCACGGCGACAGAGAAAGCTGACACCGAGGACCAAGGAATGGACCAAACTACAACTACTTCGATCGAACAAAAGATCCACGCGTTTCTCCTGGAAAAATTCCCCCTTGCGCGGAAAGCCGGAATTGAGAAAGACACGCCGCTGATTGAACGGGGAATCCTGGACTCTCTTGGGATCCTGGACGTGGTGAGCTTTCTGGAGGCCGAATTCTCCATTTTGATCAGTGACGAAGAGTTGATGCCTGAAAATTTCCAAAGCCTGGGCACGCTTTGCGCTTTCGTCTTGAACAAGCTCGGAATGGATGCATGAATCTTTCCCTGGCAAAGTCCGAGGATCAGATGAGTGGTGCCGCACCAACAGCCCCCCCCCCGCCTGCCGCTCCAACCCTCCCTCAGGTGCGCGTCTATTCGGCGCTCGAGGAATTGCCTAAACAGCTTTTGGATCTTTTTGAGGAGCCCGGACTGCGAAGTGTCTTCCTAACATTGCCATGGTTTTTGAATTTTACTCTGACGGCGATGGCCCCTGAGGATCAGGTACGCATCTACGGCTTGTCCACAGGTGACAACTGCGGAGTGTCCGCTGGGATGCTCCTGATGCGTAGCTCCAGTCATTCAAGATGGCTCCCTTCGCCGCGGAAGCTGGAGGCGCTCACTAATTACTATAGTTGCTTTTTCGCTCCACACCTCGCTGCTTCTGGAGGCGAGCCACGTGAGACCATTCGAACATTGGCACGCGCGCTATTTGCGGAAAAGCCGCGCTGGGATGAAATTGACATCAAACCTGTCGACATGAACTCTGAAATATCTTCTGCGCTGGTTGAAGAGCTTCAGGCCGCTGGCTTCGTCGTTCAAACTTACTTCTATGCAGGCAATTGGTTCGAGCCTGTCAATGGACGGGCATACCGAGACTACTTGCAGGGTCTACGCTCCTCTGTTCGTAACATTGCGGCGAGCAAAAACAAGAAGATTGATCGATCGGGTCGCGTGCGTTACGAAATCATCACTGGGAAGGAGGGGCTGGAAGCCGGAATCGCTGCATACAATAAAGTATACGCAGCGAGCTGGAAGGTTCCTGAGCCATACTCTGAATTCATTCCGGGGCTGATCCGGGCTTGCGCAGCTCAGGGCACCTTGCGGTTAGGCGTGGCCTACGTGGATGATGACCCGGCGGCTGCACAGATATGGATTGTGCATTCCAGAGTCGCCTCGATTTACAAGATTGCCTACGATCCGAAATTCCGTGAGCTCTCCGTCGGCACGTATCTAACGACCCGCCTGATGGAGCATGCGATCGATGTGGACCATGTTGATGAAGTGGATTACCTGACCGGCGACGATGCATACAAAAGGGATTGGATGTCCCACCGCCGGGAGCGTTGGGGGATCCTGGCTCTGAATCCGCGGACCCCCCGTGGAATTCTGGCCATCGCGCGCCACGTCGGTGGTCGCGCCGTGAAGCGAGCAGCGCTCTCTCTGGCCGCAGGAATCCGGCGCGGGAAAGAGCGGGGACAACGTCGCGGGAACACCGAAATTGAATCAAGGAAGAGAGGAACAAGTTAAGGATCCTATGGATTTCTTGATCTGGCATTTATTGCGTGAGAGCAACCGGCGAGCGCCGGAAAAGGAAGCCCTGGTGCACGGGGAAGAGCGGCTTAGTTACGCCGAGGTTTCCCGGCGCGTTGACGGCCTAGCTGCAGGCTTGCGAGACGCCGGGCTCCGGCGTGGCGACAGAATGGGGATTTATTTGGAGCCCTCGGTCCCCCAGGTGGTCTCCATTTTCGGAATCTCCCGGGCCGAGGCGGTCTATGTCCCCATCAACGCGCTCCTCCACGCCGAACAAGTCATGCACATCGCCCGCGATTGCGGAATGAAAGGGCTCATCACCACAGCGGCGAAGCTGGCCTCGCTTGCCGAAGTGCTTCCCCAAATCCCTTCTCTCGAGTTTTTGATTGTGGTGGGTCCTGGAGAGGTGTCTTCGCAGCTTCCGGCACATCGTTACGAGGAGTTCTGTACGCGAAGTCTTCCGGTTAACTGGCGGGAAACGAAAATCGAGAAGGATCTCGCGGCAATTCTTTACACTTCCGGCTCGACGGGCAGGCCCAAAGGGGTAATGCTGAGCCATGCAAACGTCGTTGCCGGCAGCCGGATCGTCTCCACGTATCTCGGTATCACTGAGAAAGAGCGCATCCTTGCGGTTCTTCCCTTCAGTTTTGACGCCGGAATGAACCAGCTGATGACCGCCTTCGAAAAGGGCGGAACATGCGTACTCATCAATTTCGTTTTTGCGCGCGAAATCGTGCAAGTTTTGCTTAAGGAAAAGATCACCGGCCTTGCAGGCGTGCCCACCCTCTGGAGCCTTTTGGCGCAGCCAAATTCCTCGCTCGCCAAGCAGCCCCTGCCACATCTGCGCTACATCACGAACACCGGCGGTGCGATGCCCCAGGCCGTGCTCAAAATTTTGCGAGAAGTGCTTCCGGCGACAAAGATTTTCCTGATGTATGGACTCACCGAGGCCTTCCGCTCAACCTATCTCCCTCCGGAGGAACTCGATCGCCGGCCAACTTCGATGGGCAAGGCCATCCCGGACACGGAGATTCTCGTACTCAACGAACAAGGGCAGCTCTGCAAGCCTGGCGAGCCCGGTGAACTGGTTCATCGCGGCCCGACGGTTTCGCTCGGTTATTGGAACCGGCCCGAGGACACGGCCCGCGCGCTGCGACCGAATCCGCTATTGCCCCCTGAACTGGGGGATTGCGAGAAGGTCTGCTATTCCGGCGATCTTGTGAAGATGGATGAAGATGGTTTCCTGTACTTCATCGGCCGGCGCGACACGATGATTAAGTCCAGCGGGTTTCGCATCAGTCCCACCGAAGTGGAGGAAGTGCTGTTCCAGAGCGGCAAGCTGCGTGGCGCAGCCGTGATCGGCATCCCTGACGAGACTCTTGGACAAACCATAAAAGCCTTCGTCGTGCCAAAAGACGGGAATGGCTTCGAGACGGACGCGCTGCTCGCTTACTGTGCGGAAAAGATGCCCCGTTACATGGTTCCGAAGGCTTTCGAGGTTCTGAGCGAGCTACCTAAGACTTCGAGCGGCAAGGTGGATTACCCGGCCCTGCGACGTCGTGAAGGGCTCTGATGGCAGATCTCGCAGCATCGCTCGTAGAAAAGTACTTCCCGCAGTCCCGGGAATCGCTTGTCATCGGCGGATTGCCGGTTACCCAACTCGCTGAAGTGTACGGAACCCCTTTGTTCGTTTATGACCGCGCCGTATTGGATATGAAGTATGACGCGCTCCGCGCGGCGCTGCCGGATCGCTTCTCCATCTATTACTCGATCAAAGCCAATCCATGTCCTGCGGTCGTGAAGCATTTCCTGAGTCGCGGCTGCGGGCTCGAAATTGCTTCCGGCGGTGAGTTTCGTAAAGCATTGGAAGCGGGATGCCCGCCGGGCCGCATGCTCTTCGCAGGTCCGGGAAAATCCGAAACTGAACTTGAACTGGTTCTCTCGCAGGGTATCGGCGAGATCCACATGGAATCTCTCACCGAGGCCGGGCGAATCTCTGCGATATGCCGCCGCCTGGGACGGCGTGCCCATGTCGCGCTACGAATTAACCCGGCAGCGGAAGCTGAGGGCGGAGCCATGCGCATGGGTGGGCGTCCGGCGCCTTTCGGAATGGATGAAGAGATCCTAGACCAGATATTGGATGCTGTCCTTTCCCAGCCGGAACTCGATCTCTGTGGCCTCCACTTGTTCATCGGCACTCAGATTCTCGACGCCAGCATCCTCCAGAAACAATACTGTCACGGATTGGAGCTTGCGCGGCGCGTGACGTCGCGATTGGGCCGCCCCTTAAAGACTTTGGACTTCGGCGGCGGCCTGGGAATTCCCTACTTCGCTCACGAACAGGAGTTGAATCTCGATTCCCTTCGAGAAGGACTGAAAACGCTCTTCGCAACCGTTGAGTATGATCCGCGTTTCGAAGGGACACAGTTTCTCGTGGAGCCCGGCCGCTTTCTTGTGGGGGAGGCGGGCGTTTATGTCACTCGGATCAATGACATCAAGGTTTCGCGCGGAAAAAAATTCCTGATCGTTGATGGCGGAATGAATCATCACCTCGCAGCATCCGGCAATCTGGGACAAACGATCAAGCGGAACTACCCGATCGTCCTAGTGAATAAGCTGACTGCCCCTGCCGAAGAGGTGGTGGACATCGTCGGACCGCTCTGTACGCCGCTCGATACTCTGGCGCGGGGGATCATGCTGCCGCGCGCCGAAATTGGCGACCTCGTTGGTATTTTCCAGTCCGGCGCTTACGGACGGTCGGCGAGCCCCCTTGGATTCCTCAGCCATCCGGCCCCGGCCGAGATCTGGGTGGATGCAGGGCATAGGGAACTGGTCCGCATGGGCACGGGGATCAGTGAAGACGTCCATGAAACCCTTCTTATGGGCCGTGATGCCGCCCGCGCTAGAAGGCACGGAGATAGCCATTGAGCCAATTCGCCATCGAAGAATTCACAACATGGCAAGCCTTGAACGCTTGCCGTGACGAGTGGAATGGGCTTGTGAACCAGCTCTCGCTAGGCCCCGCTTACGAGTTTGAATGGCTGGAGACTGTCTGGGAAGTGAACAAGTCGAATCGAGAGCTTTTCGTGCTTGTATTGCGCGATGCTCAAGGCATCGCAGGAATCGCTCCCTTTGTAAAGGAGACAGAGCGGCGCAAAGGGCTGAATGTGCCGGTTCTCCGGGCACTCGGCTGGTTCCATTCGCTGCACGGGACACAGATGCTCCTTGCGCGCGACCAGCAAGGTTCCTTGAATGCGGTTTTCGATCATCTTCATCGGAAGCACGGGGACTGGACTCTGTGGTTCACCCAGCATCTGCGTGGAGAGGAACACGAATCGCTTTTCACGCTCGCTCTTAAAGAGCGCGGCTACTCTTTCGAGTTCCATCCTGATGCGCGGTCCCCCTACTTGAGACTGGAGGAGACTTGGGATGAAAAAATGAAGTCGCTTCAGCCGCGCTTTCGTACCTCGTTGCGCTCCCGTGAAAAACGGCTTCGCGAAAAGGGACATCTGGAATTGCGATTCCTCGACAGCCCGCAAGAGTGGCAGACTGGTCTCGACGCTATCCGTGAGATCGAAGGTGACAGCTGGAAGATCGCCGCGGGTTCGGCTATCACTGTGCAGGATTTTCAGTGGCAGTTCTACTCTCGCTATGCCCCAATCGCCGCGGCCAAAGGCACACTTCGCATCCCCGTCTTGTTTCTTGATAATGAACCACTGGCCTATGATTACGCTCTCTTCGACGCCGGCGTGTATTACCTGCTCAAAACGAGCTACAAACAGAAGTGGCAAGAGTTATACCCGGGTTTCGTGCTGCGCAAGCTGTTGGTCGAGTGGGCTTATGCCCAAAAGGCCCGCGAAATCGATTTTCTCGGCAAGGACGAGGAATGGAAAATGAAGTGGACCAATACCACGCGGGAACACAACAATTGTTTTGTGTACGGCCGGACGTGGAGTGCGCGCTATCTCCAGGGGCTCCATAGGTTGAAGTCTCTCTTGAAACGGGAAGGATAAGCTCGACGTGGGTACGAACCCATTCCTTTCCGAATCGAAGCTAGGCGTCGCTGCGCCTACGGAAAAGTGTGCATCGTTGAGCGTGCAACAGCCCCCCTTACCGGAGCTCGCACAAAGGAAGCCTCGAGCGCTATTGGTGGCGTATCACTATCCCCCTTGTGGAACGAGCAGCGGGTTGCATCGCTCTCTTTTTCTATCCCGGGACCTGCCGGGCGTGGGATGGTCTCCCATCGTATTGACGGCTCACCCGCGCGCGTACCGGGAAAGACGCGATAACGAGCTTGCAGCAGTTCCAGCGGACGTTGTTGTTGAGCGTGCGTTTGCGCTAGACACGTTGCGGCATCTCGGGATTCGCGGCCGATATCCGGGCTGGCTCGCTCTTCCTGACCCATGGGTAACTTGGCTCGTCGGGGCGTTGCCGGCAGGACTTCGCCTTATTCGAAACTTGCAGCCTGAGGTGATCTGGTCCACTTTTCCGATTGCGACAGCGCACCTGATCGGCTTTGCCCTGCACCGCTGGACGGGCTTGCCATGGGTTGCGGACTTCCGTGATCCAATGACAGAGATCGATCCCGATACTCATCAGAAGTTCCCAATGGATCCACGGCTCTACAAGGTACGTAGCTGGGTCGAGGAGCTCGCGATCCGAAACTGTCAGCGCGCCGTGTTCGTCACTCCCGGCGCGCTCAAAATCTACCGGGACCGCTATCCGGAGCGAGCCGGCGTCATGCGGCTCGTCGCGAATGGATATGACGAACAGAGCTTCGCCGCTGCAGAGCGCGCGAGGAGTCCTCGAAAGCAGAGTGGAAGGCCATTGGAACTCATTCATAGCGGGACGCTCTATCCAGGTCCCGACCGAGACGCGAACGGTCTCCTGGCGGCATTGGCCCAACTGCGGCAGGCAGGCCAAATCTCTGCGGGAACTCTGCGGGTGCGGCTTCGTGCGACGGGATACGACGAATATTATCGCGAGCGGATTGCTCATTACGGTGTGGGCGACCTTGTCTCGTTGGAGCCGGCGATCCCCTACCACGCAGCGCTGGCTGAAATGCTGGATGCCGATGGCCTTTTACTGTTCCAGGGAAGCACTTCGAATCCGGCAGTGCCGGCAAAGCTCTACGAATATCTGCGCGCGCGCCGACCCCTATTCGCCCTGGTGGATGATCGCGGCGATACAGCAGCAGTGCTGCGGGAGGCAAACATCGGCACTTTCGCTCCGCTGGATTCGAGCGATCGAATTGCGATGGGGCTTCTCCAGTTCCTGGAGCAAATACGCAGCGGAACCGCTCGTATCGCCAGCGACAGTGAGATTGAACGGCATTCTCGCAAGCATAAGGCCCTTGAAATGGCCCACATATTTGAGGAAGTGATGCGTGAGGGAAGTTTGATAAGAGAGATGGTAAAGCGAGCCTGAGGAGATCGACAACAGATCGCGCGTGCGATTCTAGGGCGAAGAACTCAGTCATGGAAAGCGGAGCGAATTCGAAGAAGGCCACCTTAGGAGATAGACCGAAAGCCTGGATGAAGAATACTCGGCCAGATAGAGTCTCGCCCTCTTTGGATACACGGCGCGGTTCAAGATCCAGTTTGCGGTTTTTGGAAATGGGAGCGAAGGCAAAGAATGATGGAGAGCCTTAAGTTGCAAACCTATGTATGTCCTGATTGCAAGAAGCCACTCGATGCTTGGAGATGCCCATCTTGCGGAGGGCAATTTTCAGACGAAGAGGACATTCCCGTTCTGCTTTCCCGCGACCCGCGCTTTCAATCCGGCGCCCAAATCGGCACTGTCTATGATGAGATTTATGCGAATCGGAGTGGGGTTTGGCAAGATCAGGGAAGAACGCCGGAGTTCATTGATTATTTTTCACATCTGCTGAGCAAGCTTTCCCACGCGCGCATTTTGGAGATTGGCTGCGGCGAGGGATTTCTGATCTCCGCCATTACCGCCCATGAAAAATTCGCCATTGATCTCTCTCTGGAGGCATTGCGAAAGGCCCAGGGACGAGCGCGAGCAGAGTATTGCGTTGCCTTGGCCGAGCGTCTTCCCTACCCGAATGATTCCTTTAACTTACTGGTAAGCGTTGGAGTTATGGAACACTTCCTCGACGATCGCATGGCCACGCGGGAGATCCATAGAGTTCTGCGACGTGGAGGGCACTATGTCGCTCTGATTCACGTCGCCATGTCCGTGAAAGAACGCATTTCGCAGAAGCTGCACGAATATTTCTTTCCGCAACTGCGGCCTCTTGCTTTCCTAAAATGGCTCTCGAGCAAATTTATTCGCCCAATTCGACAGCCGATCCAGCGGCCTTATACACGGCAATCGGCACAGGCGTGCTTCGAGGAATGTGGTTTCAAAGTCGAAGAAATTATCTCCAAGAGGTCACACCCCAACGTCCCGCTGGTAGGCACCCACGTGTTAATCTATGTCGCCTCCAAATGCTAGAGGCCGGTGTGCACGATCTGTTTCGTGCCTTGGCGGAAGCATGAGGAATGCACAGATCCCTCAGTCCCAGACGATTCGGATTTGGTCAGTTTAAGCCGGACGAAGAAGTGGGCGGCGCAATCGGCTGCGAAGAGACAATCAACTCATCGTACCAGGCGTACGCCGTTGGATGATTCACCTGGGGATTCTTGTCGGTCATATATGTTAGGAGAGTAAGACTGTCATAATCCGCCCCGGGATGTTCGTTCTGAAGCGTGAAGCCCGATATCTTAATCCACTGCCGATATGCTTGTCCGTCGCGAGCCACCCAGGCGTTAATGGAACTATCAGGCCGACCCCAATGGCCCACGGAAATCTGATAGTAAAACGTCACCCATTCATTAGCTGGATACATGAAGCAGTCTTTCGAATTATAACGGCGATACCAGCAGTTGTAATCGCCCTGCTCGAGCAGATAGGGTGGAGTTCCTCCGTTTGTGGCGATCATCCGAGCCCCACAGGCCGTATACATCATGGGAAATCCATTGTGGTAATACTGCACCGTCGTAATGCCGAGATCCGTGCAAGTCTGGCTGTCGTTATGGAAAATCACTTGCTTCCATGTCGTATCGCCAAATACATTCTTGATCATTTCTTCGGAAAACCGTTCACGAAATTGAACATAAAACGTAGAGCCTTGGCCGAAATTTCGCCCAAAGGATTGCTTCCAGTAGCCGGCCGCGTTCGCACCCGTATGGGGGGGGATCTCAAATCGCAATGAGCCGTCGCCCGAAGCCTTGATTGCCTTATCAATCGTCCCGCGGAAAACGCCATCTCCTGAAGGGTACAAGCCCGAAGCGGGATACCTAGCCGGGCGGGAGTTCTCAAGTGAATCGAAGCCTTGGCACACCAGAATTCCGGGCATGTGGCAGCGCGTCTGAAAATCTTGCGCTTGGTCTGCAGGATTGTTCGATGGAGCGAGCTTTGCGATTCCCACACCGGTAGGGCGCTCAATTGCCTTGGATAGGGCTGCCCCGCCCCTCGATCCGCCGATCCCCAGCAGCATCATCCCGAGCACAAGGAAGCAGCAGACTGCGAAGATCCGTTCTAATGTTTCTCGGCTCGTCTGCGAAAGCATCTTGATCGGCATGCCTTCATTATCTGGCCTTGAGCTTTTATAGACAAGCCCGGATGCCTCTCGGCGGTGACCTGCGCACCAGATCGTGGAAGACGATCCACCTGAAAATGGAAAGCAGGCTTGCCAACAAGAACGGCCGAACCGCTTACCTAAAATTTAATCAGGCTAGCCAATTATGGTAGGGCGGGAGGAACAGCTGGTGCCGCGATCGGCTGCTTCGAGACAATCAATTCGTCGTACCAGACGTGGGCTGTCGGATAGCCTCCGATCGTCGCATCCTTGCCAGTCATGTACGGGTAAAGCTCCAAATGGTCGAACTGGCTCTGGCCATTGGCGCTTAACGACCATCCCGGGAGGTCGATCCACTTCTTGTACGGTTGCCCATCCACCGAGACCCAGGCCTCCACGAGCGAATTGTCGTAATTGTCCGTTGCTGAATTGTAGTTGCCCACGTGCACGTGATAGTAAAACGTGATCCATGTATCTGTAGGCCAGTAAAAGCACACTGACGGAGTCTCTCCCCTGTACGGGCAATTGTAATCGCCCTGCTGGATCAAGTACGGCGGGGTTCCTCCATTCGTGTAGAAACCATTGTATCCACAATTCATTGAAGACGAAGGGACAAGCCCGTCATTGTTGATGTTCGTGACCAGCGACATTCCGATGCAACTCGAGTTGCCGGTGAAAAAGCTATGATTCTTCCACGTCGGCCAGCCGGTCGTCGCCCGGTTCGCAAAATTCGTCAGCATTTCAGGTGAAATTCGAGTCGCGACCTGAAAGTAGAAATCGCTGTTCGCACCACCCATGGGCGTAAATGCACTATCGAACTTGCCCATGTTCGCACCTTGGAACGGCGGAATGTCGATCCGCATGCTTGAGGTCCCAGAACGTGCTGTAGTCGTATCCATCGCTGGATAAACGCCCGCATAGGTGGCATTTGGGAAGATATTGACGTTCTGCTGGAATCCGGTTGAGTCATCGAACGCTTGGCAGAATACGACCCCGGCAGCTGTACAGCGAGCGTTGAAATCCTGCAAGGCTGCCGCGGCGGCGCCACTCGTGGAGTTCGACACTGTGATGGAAACTGCAGCCGCGGTTGCCGTGTTTCCCGCAGCGTCCTTAGCTACTGCTGAAACCAGGTGAATACCGTTCCCCGTGGTCGTGGTGTCCCACGTCATTTGATATGGGCTCGCTGCCAGCGGAGTCCCGAGATTGGCCCCGTCCAGTGTAAACTGCACGCTAGCGACTCCTACGTTGTCGCTGGCACTGGCCGACACGGTGACCGTTCCGGACAGGGTCGCCCCGGATGCCGGTGCGCTCATGGAAACTGTCGGCGGCGTCGTATCTGCCGTGCTATTCGTGGTGAAAACCGCATCACCGCTGATGGATTCCACTCCGCTCGAATTCTTCGAATGCACCCGGTAGTGATATAGGGTACCGATCGTCAGGCCTGTCAACGCCTGCGAATGGCTCGTAGCCAGCGTGGAATTCAACGCTGTCAAAGTTCCGTACGCGGTTGTCAATCCATATTCCACTTGCGTCGTCGCCGGGACGTCCGTGGTCCACGAAATGTTCGCGCCAGTCGTCGTAATTCCAGTTACGCTTACTCCCGAGATCACCGGACCCGACCCGCCTCCCGTGCCGCTAGCCGACGTCAGGCGCAGCGCATACGCGTTCTGCGTCACGCTGTTTACCAGCGCGAACACATTCAGCGCCGGGAAGTAGCTGAATCGCTTATAAGTGCCCGCGGCTTGCTGTGCGCCCGGGCCATTCGGATAAGTCACCGACGTGCACGAATCGGTGTCTGGATTGTACAAATAAACGGTATTCCCGCCGGCCCAGCCCACAACCAGCTTCTGCACCGTGTCAAACGCCAGTCCGGGATAGGGCTGGCCCATGAAGCCGCTGCAGCCGCTGCCCTGGATGCTCTTCCAGGTATAAGTCGGGTCGTTTCCGGAAATGTCGATCTTCCAGGCGGTGCCGTTCCCGAAGAGGAAGAAGAGTTTGCGCGTCGGGTCAATGACCGAGGTCTCATGGTAGTCGGTCGCGCTTCCACTGTGCAGGATGGTGTAAGTGTTAGACGCAAAATCGTAGGTCGCGAATTGGCCGTACGATTCGGTGTGGATGAATACCTTATTGGTGTTCGGGTCGTAGGAAGTAGCCGCCAGGCCCCCCGTATAGTTTGGAGCCGTTCCGGCGGGCGTCCGTTGCGTCCACTGCAGATTGCTCAAATTAAGAGTCCAAGTGCCGTTCGACGCTGCACCGCACGGCGCCTTGGAGCCGGTCACAGCCAGCATCTGGTCAACGCTGGGGCTGTATGCGAGATCATCATAGGTGTGCCGCGAATTCGGAGTTGGACCGGTCAAAGCTTCGCCGCAATCGGTCGAGACGGGGATAGCTGGATTGTTCAGTCGCGTCAGCGTCAGACTGTTCAAGTCCAGCGCATAGATTTCGTTACCGGAGTAGTCGGTATGCCCACCACCCCAGATGATCAAGCGGTTTCTGGTAGTATCCGCGATTCCTCCGCTCCAGGCCGCAACCACGTTCTTGCAATTGGAGCTGAATGCATAACCAGAACCCGCGTAATTATCCGGCGGACATACAGACTGTAGCTGCGTGTTTGGAATCTGATACCAGCCAAGCGTTGAGGGAAGTCCGCCGCCGCTCGATGCCGCGAGCGTTGTCGCTGAAGCTCCGGCGGATTGCGCAGACGTGTTACCCGCTGCGTCGAAGGCTGCCACGGTGTATGAGTAGCTGGTTGATGCCGCAAGCCCCGTGTCTTGGTAGGTCGCACCCAGCGACGTGCCGATCTTGGTTCCACCGCGGTAGATGTTATAGCCCGTTACCCCAACATTATCCGTCGAAGCAGTCCAGGACAGATTGATCTGTGAGGACGATATCGCTGTCGCCGTCAATCCCGTCGGTACAGTGGGCGCTGTCGTATCTGCCTGAACTGTAAAACTCATTGCATTGCTCGCGACACCACCCACGGTCACGACGACGCTTCCGGTTGTCGCTCCCGCCGGCACTCGCGCCACGATGCTCGTCGCGCTCCAACTCGTCGGCGTTGCCGCCGTCCCGTTGAATTTCACTGTGCTCGTCCCCTGCGTCGTTCCGAAGTTAGCGCCGGTGATCGTCACCGATGCGCCCACCAATCCTGACGTCGGGTTCAAGCTTGTGATGCTCGGGGCCGCCGTCGCCGTGTTGCTGACTTTCACCGTGACTCCCGCGCTGGTCGCGGTATTCCCGGCTGTGTCCGTGGCCACCGCCGTGACGACATGGTTGCCATTCGACAGAGTGTTCGTGCTCAAAGAATAGCTGTAGGGAACGGTGGTCACCGCGGCCCCGACGTTGGCGCTGTCCACCTTAAACTGCACGTTTGCGACTGCGACGTTGTCCGTCGCGCTCGCCACCAGGCTCACTGTCCCGGAGAGCGTCGCGTTTGCCGCGGGGGACGTAATCGAAACTGTTGGTGGTGTGGTATCCCCGGCAGTTGCAAACGTCATGTCTCCGCTCGCCGCGCTTACGTTACTGGCATCGGTTGACCGCACTCGATAGTGGTACAGCGTGGCGGTCTTCAAGCTGGTCAGTCCTACTTGATGGCTTGTCACCATCGCTGAATTCACCGGCGTCGTGGATCCATAAGACGCGCTTGTGCCGTAATCGACCGCGGAATTGGCCGCAATGTTTGTCGCCCAGTCCACTTGGAAGCCACTGGTTGACGGCGCGGCCGCCTGCACGCTGGAAATCGTGAGCGGGGTCGGTGATCCTCCGCCGCTGCTGCTGTTATTGGCGTTCACTAATCCGGAACACCCCGCTGAACCCAAACCCAAAATGGAGATGATTAGGAGAGCGTAGGAATGCCAGCCCTTGCTTGCGCTCTTTCTTGCAAAGCCTACTTCATTCGACATTGTTCTTTCCCCCGGCGGAACTTCTAGCGCCGCCAAACACGTTCCCCTATGCGCAGTCAGGGTACTCAAGTACTGGAACCTGACGTAACTGGACAGAGGGCGAAAAAGAGGCCAGTGTTGCGGGTTGGGTTCGCCCTGTCCCAGAGGGCAATGGTGTGGAAATGGGCCCGTGTTGGGGGGAAATACGTCGAAAGAAAGCACTGACCTTACCGGTCGGCGCGCGACTGAGGAGATAATGCTGCTATGCATCCGGAGAGGCCCATTGAAACCGGCGTCTGGATAGTAAGCGCGTCAATCTCGTCCTTGGTCTGATTCTGTTGAGTCTGAGGTATCCGCTGCAATAGCTAGCAATGTGTCCGAACACCTGCTCATATTGGCTTTTTGCATGAAGTAGCGCGCACACAGTTGCCGTGATCGCAACTACGATTGGTCCGGCATAAAAACTGCGCGCTGGCTCCCCCATCCTTGGCCCTCGCCCTAGTCGATCCGGCAGTCGAGCGCCGGTGGCGGACATTCTAATAGGCAAGGCTGAAGAACGCCAAACGCATTCACTACGCCGCTAGTTACCCGCGAAGGTGGTGACGCTCGACGCAGGCAGCGTGAAGCTGAAACTGCCGCCCCCCACCGATATGCTCGACTGTTGGGCTAGGCTCAGCGTCGCCGAAGTGATCCAGGGCGTTACAGAAGTTGGAGTCAATCCACTAAACGTGAAGTTCAATGGCACGCTGCTTCCGTTATGGTTGATGGCCACGATTGCAAACGTGCCGCTGTTGGGATCTTTGTAAGCCGAGATGGACACCCCGCTCACCGGGCTGCTCGTCGCACCGATGCGTACATATCCCGGCCGCGCAAACTTGCTGAAGTTGCCCATCATGTACAGGCGTTTGCTGACCTGGCCGCTCTGGCTCACCAGTCCCTGGTTGTCTCCGGCGCTATCGCCGATCAGCCACCAGTAATGCCACGCGTTGGCGTTCGCAATCGTCATCCAGTCATGGATCTCTTGTCCCCACACGAGCGCGTCGGACATGCTCGGGTCAAAAGTCCCGAATGTGGAAATTTCGGTTTCCCAGAGGCCCTTCCCCTGGTTCTGCCCCAGGGCATAAGGTGCCGCCGCACCGTTGTTGTAGTCATGCGCCGCGATAATGCTCACGCCCGCGGCCGTCGCAGGATCGTTCAACGTCGTGGTAGCCAAGTCGAAAAACCAGCCCGTTTCCTCCGGCATGATGATCTTCGTCACCACACCATTCTTGGCAAAGTCGGGCAGCAAATTGTTCAGCAGAAAATCGTGGAACTGCTGCCCCGTCCAGATGCAGGATTCCCAGGTCGCCACGTAGTTCGGCTCATTCTGGATCGAAAGAGCGTACAGGTTGATCCCGTACGAATTCTTTAAAGTAAGAATATAGTTCGTGAGGTAATCCGCGTAAGCCTGGTAGTCGCTGGCTATCAAGCTTCCGCCGTTCGTCGTGCTGCCATTTGTTTTCATCGAGGCGGGCGGCGTCCACGGTGTTCCCCAGATCTTGATTCCGCGCGCTTGCGCCTTTTGCATTGTTGCCAGGTCGGGATACGTACCGTCCGGCTGGATCTGCACTCGCAGTAGGGAGAGTCCCACACCGCTGGTCGTGGTCCAGAAGAGGTCGGCTTGACTGTTCGTGATTCCGTCTCCGGTATACGCGCTCGAGGCCCCGAATCCGTCGATCGTTTGGAACACCGTGGTGGAATTCACCGTAACAGTGGTGCCCGTCCCTCCGGAGTTGCTCACCGTAATGGACACGGGACTGCTCGTGGTCGTGTTCCCGGAGCTGTCCGTGGCCTTGGCTGCCAACGTGTGGCTGGCGTTGCTCAGCGACACTGTGTTCAGGCTAAAGCTCCAGCTTGTCGTTCCCGAGGCGTTCGAAAAGCTTCCGTTATCCACCGACACCTGTACCAGCGAAACCGCCACGTTGTCCGAAGCTGTGCCCGAAACGGTTACCGTGCCCGAGACGCTCGCGCCGCTTGCCGGCGACGTGATCGCCACCGTTGGCGGCGTCGTATCCGTCGCCGAGTTGTTCACCGTCACGCTGACGCTCGCGCTGGTCGTGGAATTATTGGAGGTATCCGTGGCAATCGCCCGCAGCGTATGCGCCGCGTTCGTCGTCTTTGTCGTGTCCCACGAATAGGCGTACGGTGCCACCGTCACTGCCGTGCCAACGTTTGCCCCATCCAGTTGGAACTGAACCTTCGCCACCGCCACGTTATCCGTGGCGTTCGCCGATACCGTAACCGTCTTCGAGACAACCGCTCCGCTCGCCGGTGCCGTCATTGTTACCACCGGCGGCGTCGTGTCCGTCGTCGTGTTGCTGACTTTCACCGTAATCGCCGCGCTCGTCGCCGTATTTCCTGACGTATCGGTCGCCACCGCCGTCAGCGTGTGATTTGCATTCGTCAGCGTATTCGTGTTCAGCGCGTAAGTGTATGGCGCGCTAGTCAGCGCCGGCCCTGCGTTTGCGTTATCTACCTTGAATTGAACGCTCGCAACCGCCACGTTGTCCGTCGCGTTAGCCGTCAAGTTCACCGTCGCGGAAAGCGTCGCGTTGGCCGCTGGGGAGGTAATGGAAACTGTCGGCGGGGTCGTGTCCGCGGATGCTGAGGTCGCGCAAGCCAAATCACCGCTTACCGCTGTGTTGCTATTCGCATCCGTGGAATGCACGCGGCAGTGGTACGTGGTTCCTGACTTCAGGTTCGAGACGGTCACTTGATGACTCGTGACCATCGTCGAATTGACGGCCGTTGTCGAACCGTAACTCGTGGTCGTTCCGTACTCCACCTGGGAAGTGGCGGGCGCGCTCGTTTGCCAGTCGACCCCCACGCTCGTGGATGTCGCATTCGCGGTCACCGCGTTTGAAATCGTCAGGCTCGTTGGAGTGCCCCCTCCACCGCCCGTCGAGTTCCCGCTGACCAATCCGGAGCACCCGCTTACCAATAGTGCCGCGCTCAGGAAGCATGAAAATACGATGGACTTCGTTGCTCGGCGTTCCGTGATTCCCTTAAGCCCGCGAAAACCCCTCATATTTCCCCTCGATCTGCCCAAGAAAATGTTTTGCCGTTAAAAAATGCCGTCATCCGAGACGCGGATTGAGGCTCTCCCCACGCTTAGAATGTTAGGGGCCAGCAGAATTCGGCGAAACTGGTCAGGGGGCTAGATTGCGGTCAGGCAAAGGAACTGTCCGGCACTGTACATCGGGGCAACCCTGCAAAGACCGAGCCCACCCCGGCACATCGGATTCGATCTTCGCTAAAATCCAGCGACAACATGAAAGTATTTCTGGGACAGAACACTACTTTGCAGTGGGGGGCTTGCCAGCCAGATCAGGTTGCCCTCATCCGTCAAGTCGAGGCTGGCGGCTAGTGGAGCACCAGGACCCAGTCGTGTGTTCCATCCGAGTGCGCCGTGCTGGGCGTCGTGAAGTTCTGTGAGCCGCTGTTGGTAAATGGCGAGCCGCTTATCGCCGTGGAATTGCCCGTCGTCGGGTCGTACCAGAAGGCCGTCATGGACTTCGAGAAGTTCGCCATATTGACGGTAAGCGTCGTCGAAACGGGCGTATAGATCATCGCAGCAGTACTCCCGTCCCAGGTCGTCGTTGCGTAATTGGCAGTGTAAAGATTTCCGTTCCCGCCGTTGTAGCTGCCATATCCTGCCGTCACGAGCGCGTGCGATTGATCCGGCGCGAATTTCCACCATTGGTATTGGCTGAAAAGTTTGGCCACATATTTCACCTGCGTGGTAGCCGTCGTGTCGAGGTTCGTCTGCCAGCTTGAGTCGAAATGGTTGACGTGCTCATTACCAAATTCAAATCCCGTGGCACCGCTCGTCATTGGGTACCACATCTCCAACCGCGTGATGAAAGCATCCGCCGGCAAGGACAACATGCTCGTGTTGTTCCCTGTTTCGTAGTTGGCCTCGCCCATGATGGCCGGGAGCGTGGGAGAACTGTTGTATCCAGCCAACATGTAGTCGTAGGTCTCATAGTAGGTGTAAACAAAGTCCGTCGTCAGATCCGCGTTGTAGGTTGCATTGCCGATCGAGTTGGCTTGCTGTGAGTACGAGCTGTCGTAGTTCAGTTGGCAGGTAATCAGGTGGTTTTGATCAGCGCTGCGTATGCCCGCTATGAGCTGTGCTTCGTAATTCAGATCGGTCGAGGATGGCAGGGAGCTAGCATCGAAGTCTTGCCCCACGTGCCAGATAATGTTGGAGTAGTTCTTGTAACGATTTCCTACGAAAGCCCCGAAGTTGAAGTCCTTCGTTGCTCCGTTGTTCTGCAAGGTGGACGAAAACGCGACACCCCACGGAATTGGGTTGACGAACACAACCAAACCATCAGCCGCCGCCTTCGAAACGACGCTGTCCACTTCTGACCAGTAGGCGCTGTTCGGCGTCGAAAGATCGTAACTCGACGGGCCGCTCCCCGTCGTGAACGGTAAGGTACCGTCGAAAGCCGCACCCGATGCGGGACAAGTTCCCGCTCCCGCACACATAAAGTAGAAGTCGATGGCATTGAATCCGTTGTTTATCCGGTCAGTCAGGTAAGCCGCCACGGCGGATTGTGCTATTGCCGGCATCAAGTGGTGGCCCGCGTCGGCCACCATGAGCCAAGGCACGCCGTTCGCGTCCGTGAAATATCTGCCGTTCGCACTGGCCTTGATCGGAAACTTTGGCGTTCCTGAGGTCGTGACCGTGAAGCTTATTCCATTGCTCGCCACTCCACCCACCGTCACCACAACGTTTCCCGTTGTCGCTCCGCTTGGCACTGGCGCAACGATGCTCGTCGCGCTCCAACTCGTCGGCGTTGCCGCCGTTCCATTGAACTTCACCGTACTTGCCCCTTGCGTCGCACCAAAGTTCGAACCCGTAATCGTCACCGAGGTCCCCACCAGCCCGGAACTCGGAGTCAGGCTTGTAATACTCGGCGCGGGCGCTGTCACCGTAAAGTTCACTCCGTTGCTCGCCACACCACCAACGGTCACCACCACGTTCCCCGTCGTCGCTCCACTCGGCACCGGTACCACGATGCTCGTCGCGCTCCACGAGGTCGGCGTCCCCGCGATTCCGTTGAACTTCACCGTGCTCGTTCCCTGTGTCGCTCCGAAGTTCGTTCCCGCGATCGTCACTGGCGTCCCCGCCAATCCTGACGTGGGGCTCAGACTCGCAATGTTCGGCCCCGGATTCCCTCCCCCGCCAGTCAGACCCGCGCTTCCCCCGCCGCACCCTGCTGCTCCCAAGATCCAGCCCAGCGCAAGCAAGAAAAGACTCAAAATAAGCAAGCTAGTCTGACGTTGTATTTTCTGTTTCATTGGCTCTTCGATTATACACTTTGCGGAAGGCGCCGCAGAGAGCCGGGATTCCTCGCCAGCCGAAGCCGCTGGATCGCCCAAACTTCTAAAGATGCTGTGGAATCTTGCCTGGCCCCGGCCATGTTAGACTAGGTATGCAGGTAGAAAAAAATCCTAATCCGCCAGTTCGGCCGGGTTCTGTGTCCTGTCATTCGTCCCCTGAGTACTCTTGCGGCTGGTCTTCTGGGAAAGCCCTGCATCCTGGATTTTGTAAATCAATGCCCGGTAACTAATATTGAGCGCCTGCGCCGCCTTGCGCCGGTTCCATTTGTGCTCGCGCAGCGCCTTGAGGATCAGATTCCCTTCCATTTCGCGCACCGCCTGCTTGGCAATGCGCTTTAGAGGAATCGTTCCGTCCGTCTCCATCCTCATGGTGCCCACCGGTGATCGTCTGGCCGGGGCTTCGGGTGCCACGGCATCTAGCGAACCTAGGATGGCGTATCTCGCCACCAGGTTTTCCAGCTCCCGAATATTTCCTCGCCATTCTCGCGCGCAGAGGCTTTCGATCAATTCTTCGGGAAACGGTGGCGCATCTTTTTCAAATCGCGCGTTTAGCTGCCTGAGAAAATATTCCGCCAGTAGGCCTATATCTTCGCTCCGCTCTCGCAATGCTGGCATTCTAAAGCTGATCACGTTGATGCGGTAGAAGAGGTCATGCCGGAAGCGTCCTGCGTCGATCTCCTCCTGCAAATTGCGATTGGTGGCGCAGATCACCCGCACTTCCGCGCGCCTCTCTTGCTTGTCTCCAATCCGGCTGAATTGTCCATCCTGCAATAACTGCAGGATCTTGGCCTGCAGGCCCAGCCCCAGATCGGCAATCTCATCTAGAAAAAGCGTGCCGCGGTGCGCCATCTCCACATGCCCCGGCTTTGAGGTATGCGCGTCCGTAAACGCTCCCTTTTCGTATCCGAACAATTCACTCTCGAGTAGGTTGCCGGGAATCGCCGCGCAATTCACTTTTACAAATGCGCCGGAGGAAAAACTGGAACGCGAATGAATGTATTGCGCCAGTAATCCCTTCCCCGTCCCGTTTTCCCCCTCAATGAGGATGGGCACGTCGGCCCCAAGGACCTTCTGTACCTTTTGACGAAGACGAAGCATGGCCGCCGACTGCCCGAAGATAATTTCCTCGGGAGGCAATCCGTCGGCCCTGTGCTTCGGCTCGCCGTTCTTTTGTCCGGATACAGCCATTCGGAATCTTTCTTTATTTCCTCGTGAAATTTGCTGCTTGTTCTATTGCACTCAGAGAACCAAAAAACTGGGCTTGGCAGCCACCGCTCAAGAAGCTCGCTTTGAATCATAAACTGCCTCTAAGTAATTGATTGTAAACTTCTTAGCGGTTATCGGCCCAAACCCTGTCCGGAAGGGAATCAGGGCCCTGTTACTTCTCAACAATGTAAACTCATGCGGAAAATGATTGCGCAAAGGAGACAAACTATTCCCTGAGCGAAGTCTAGCCAGCGGCACTTATCCCGCTGCTTCTCGCTGTCCTTCTCATTTCAGGTAGCTGAGGCTAAGGGAACATCTGGGTTGTCAACAAATTGTTTCTTGGCTTCCTACCTCGGTGGGAATATGAACGCTTCCAACAAATCCGCTCGTGCCTTTTCGTCCGAGGCCACCACGCGCAGCAGGTCGCTGACGGACAGCATTCCTAGAAACCCCTTTTTGTCATCGAGCACGACCAGATGGTAGATCTTATTCTGTTCCATCAGCAGCAGGCACTCTTCTAGTCCCATTTCCGGTGTCACCGTGATGAGTTCTCGGGTCATGATGTCCGAAGCCTTCATCCACGCCGGACACTTGTTTTCCGCCGCGACCTTGTCGGAAACATCTCTGTGCGAGATCACGCCAACAACTTTGCCGCCGGCGTCCACTACTCCCACCGAGCGCACCTGCTGCTCGCGCAAATATTGCGCAGCCTGATGAACACTGCTCTCTTCGGTGATGGAATATACTTCCTTGCGGGGCCCGATTAGATCCGTCACTTTCATAGGACGCTCCACGGGAGGGTGTTGCGGGATGGTAGGCTCATTCCGCTCAGCATTGCAACAGGAAATCCTGGATTCTGGCAGCTGTAAAAGGTCTTTGCCACGCAACCGCATCGCCCGGGCTTGGCTCTTACCGCCATCGCCCCGGACTCACCAGCTTTCCTTCACGCCTTCGCGGCTTCTCCGCGGATAATATCGTAGCGTTCGATCACCGCCGCTACCCCCATGCGGATGGTGCCATCTTCATTGCGGCGCTCCACCCGAAGAACTTTTCCGATCGCCCGGACGAATACTTCCGTGCCATGCGTGATTTCTGCTGGCAGTGTCAGCGTGATGTCCAGTTCCGATCCCGCTTCCAGGTCCTGATCGATCACAAAATACAGTCCGCGCGTCGAAATATCGCGGGTTTTACCTTGCTGCGTATCTAAAGCCCGCTCCGTCGGAACCCGTATGATGATCGGCAGGGATAAATCATAGCGTCTAGTAGTACGACGTTCCGTCATTTCCCCCATCCTCCGGCACACTTCGCGGCTAACTGGACTTGACCGCGTCCCCTCTTGAGAATTGACCCCATTCCGAGCCCCATTTGCGCCACTTGCCGAACCCCATCGTCGTGAAGGACTCCCGCTTCTCCCATCCTAATACTTACAGGGAGTCCAACGTCTTCGCCGCTCGAGCAGGCCTCAAATTCGACCAACCCACCGTCAAAAATTTCCCGCCCTCGACGGGCTATTCGTGCCGCGTGCCCACTGCGGATGCCGTTTCCTCCACCGCTGCCGCCGTTGCGGACTTCCGCGTCCGCGGCGTATCCAGATTAAACTGCCTCATCTTATACAACAAAGCCTTGTAGCTGATGCCCAGCATTTTTGCGGCGTCCTTACGGCACCAGCGCGTCTTTTCCAGGGCGTCCGCGATTGCCTCCATTTCCGCTTCGTCCTTCAAGCCTCGCACCAGCGCTTTCAATCCCTGCTCCTTCGGTGCAGCGGGCTCTTCCCGCGGCGAAGTCCTCTGCCTCGTCGAGGACATCTCCACCAATTCGCGCAAACTGCCTTCGTCATCCTCCAGAATCACGTAGCGCTTGACGAAATTCTCCAGTTCGCGCAGGTTTCCCGGCCAGGGATAATTAACAGCCGCATCCAGGAGGTGCTTGGAAGGTCCCGGTGGAGTCTTGCCAAATTTCTCGCTGTACTTCGTCAGGAAATGGCGGAAAAGCAGCGGAATCTCCGCCGTCCGCTCGCGCAGCGGCGGAACATTGATGGACAGCACATTCAGCCGGTAGTAGAGATCTTCGCGGAATCGCCCAGTCTTCATCGCCTCGTGAACATCCACGTTCGTCGCCGCCAGCACGCGTACGTCGGTCTCTACCAGGTGCCGCCCGCCGAGCCGCGAATACTGGTGATCCTGCAGCACGTGAAGCAATTTCGCCTGCAGGTGCGTGCTCATTTCCGCGATTTCATCCAGAAAAATCGTCCCTTTGTTCGCCATTTCAAACTTGCCTGGCTTGCTGCGTACCGCTCCGGTGAACGCGCCCTGCTCGAATCCGAATAGTTCCGACTCCAGCAATTCTCCCGGCAATGCCGCGCAGTTCACCTTTACGAACGGCTGGTTCCGCCTCTTCGATCGCAAATGAATCATCCGCGACACGACTTCTTTGCCCACCCCGCTCTCTCCGCAGATAAATACCGGCACGTCCACCGGCGCAATCTGCAGAATCTGCTGGCGGATCCGCACCATCTGCGGGCTGGCCGCCAGGAAGCTCAGGTCCTCGGTCACCTGGTCGCAATAATCCCGCAGTGCCTGATTTTCCGTCACCAGCTCTTTCTTCTGACGCGATTTCAGCATCGCCGCGTCCAGTTCCGTCTTTTCAAATGGCTTCGTCAGATAATCGTGCGCGCCGATGCGGATGGCCTCGACGACCGTGCCTACCTCGTTCGAACACGAAAGCATGATCACGTTCAGGCTTCGGTCGATCTGCATCAATTCCTTCAGCGTCTCAATGCCATTCATCTCCGGCATCAGCACGTCCAGAATGATGAAGTCCGGGCGCTCTCCTTTGTTCACCCTCTCGAGCGCGTCTCTCCCGGAGCTCACCGCCTCGACGTCGAATCCGTCAACCTCCAGCAGCGTCTGCAGGTACTTTCGAATGCTCGGCTCGTCGTCCACGACTAGAATTTTTTCTTTCACGGCCATCGGCTCTTTCCTTCCTGTCTCAGCTATTCCTTTGTCTCAACTCTTGCCTTAACCCTGGTCCATCGGCAGCAAAAACGTGAATCTGCTTCCGCTCGGTGTCGCGCTTTCCACCCAGATCTTTCCGCGGTGTGCCTGGATCAGCCGCTTCGCTATCGCCAGCCCCAGGCCCATCCCGGACGTATTGCGGTCCACTCGCACGAAATCTTCAAAAATCTCCTGATGATGTTCCGCCGCGATCCCCGCTCCGGAATCCGTTACGCTCACTTCCACGCTGTTCGGTCGCGGCAATCGGAACCTTCTCCGCTCTGCCACCGGGGCCATGGTTGCCACGCGGCGCTCCCAGAAGTGCGGCGCCGCCAGCAGCATGACGCTGCCCCCGTTCGGCGTGTGCTTCAACGCGTTGTCGAGAAGATTGGCGGCCGCTTGTTGCACTTTCTGATAATCAAACCGGAACGTTGCAATCGAAGGGTCTAAGCTCACCTCAAGCTTCACTCCCTTGCGCTGGAATGCCTCGGACCACCGCTTCGATAGTTCATCCAGGCAATCCCGCAGATCATTCTCGCGAAGCTGCAGCACCAGCTTGCCGCTCTCCAGCGCCGAATAGTTCAGGAACATCGAAACCAGTCGCACCAGCCGCTCGCAACTTTCCTTCGATTCCTCCAGAATGTCGCGCTGTTTGTCCGTCAATCGCCCCAGCGACCCGGCCAGCAGTAGATCGTAGTAGCCCTTGATCACCGCCAGCGGCGTTTTCAATTCATGGGCGGCTGATGCCAGAAATACGGTCTTCTGGCGGTTTACTTCCTGGAGTTTGAGATACGCCGCCAGCAGATTCCGGTAGGTAATTTCCCGTTCCTGCAGCAGTTCTTGCACGGTAAGCTGCGTTGCGGGATCTGCAACGGGTTGCGCTTCCGTTTTTTTCTCCAACTGCACCACAAGCCAGTCTGGCTCCGGCATCCACTGGATCCAGGCAGTGGATTTCATTCCGCCGCACTCGATGGAGAGCTCTATCTCGTGCTCGCCCTTCTCGATCTGACCATAGATTTGCTTCGCGTCAGTGCGCAGCACGTCTTTGAACAGGTTTAAACCTGAGATTTCCTTGTATCCGTGTGCTTCAAGGCACTGCCGTGCCCGGGAATTCATTAGCAGCATATTGCCGTCACGCTCGGCCACAACGAGCGCTTTTTCCAGCGCGTCCAGCAATCCATTCACGGAGGATAGCGGCAGAGCAGCTCGCGGAAGCTGCTCAGACAGGGGAGGCATAGAAATTCGTCCTGCCATCGTCAAATTCTGCCTTCCCTTATAAAGTGGTAAATATTTTCCCTATCAAGCTGCCCATCCTCGCAGAGCGATCTTGAAGTGTCAATGGTAAAAGCGTTTCATTTGCACATTTGGGGAAAGGAAGTGGATTTCCCGAGAACTCGGATGGTTCATTCGGAATCCCTCATCCCGTAGTTATCCCTAAACTACTCAAAATACATATCTTAATTGGGACGCTTGGGTGGATCTCTGGCACTCGAGATGCTGGTTCCCGTACTAGTTCCCAGGTACCAAGAGAGCCCCTTTGGACACTGACCTTCTTAAGGAAAAGTATCGCTTGGCATCATCGTCGACTCGGCGCTCACCTCGTATTCGCTTGCAGGTGCCAGTATTTGTCCGCGGTGTGGATGCTTCCGGAACCGAATTCATTGAGTTGACTAAGACTCTAAACATAAGCGCTACAGGCGCCTGCATTACATCAGCACATATCCTCCGCTCCGATCAGACCGTCCAACTGACCATCCCTGCCCCCTCCCCGGCCTCTTCCAGCCTAGTTCCCAGCGAAACTCCCCCTATCGCTGCCAAAGTCTTGCGCCAGAACACAGTCGGCGACATGCGCCTTTTTGGATTGGAATTCCTCAGGCCTTTAGAGTAATTTTTCGCCACTTCCTGACACCCTATAAGCTTTCATGGGTAATTATGTTATATCCACTCCTTGGTTCACTTTGTGCCATTCGACTTTCATTTTCCGTATTCCTCTCTTTTGTAATAAGATAGCGGCAATTTCTCGGGAGGTTCGTTTCATGGGTGAGACAGGCAGGCTCCATTACGAATGGTCCCTTGTTTGCTCCCCCTTAACTAGAGAAAGCTTTATGTGCTTTCCCCAAACCCCGCGGGGATAGGCAGAGGTCAGGTGTTTACCGGATATGCCCAGCCCCGGCGCCCCTGCGCCCCCGCGCTTGCCGATCGAGGACTCTTTTCTCGAGCTGCTAGCTGATACGCTCGATAGTCTTGATCTGCCGGCGCGCGGCCAGTTTCTTCAACGTTACTTCCGCGCGACCACTCATCTTGATCTGCGCGAAGGCCAATGTGTACAAATTTGGGACGAGATGCTCGTTCGCCGCCGCGAACTCAACGAGAACCTCGGCCGCCAGGTTTCCTTGAAGACTGCCCTCATGGATGTCCTCTCCTCCGCTGGCTTCTTCCGCATTCCCATCATCATCGAATACGACCAACTGAAGCAGCTTGAATTGAACGCCGTCACCGACCCTTTGACCGGTCTGTACAACCGCAGGCTTTTCGCCGAGACCCTCGAAAAGGAACTCAATCGCGCGCGCCGCTATGGTCTGCCCTTGGGCCTCGTTACTCTGGATCTCCACCGCTTTAAGGAAGTCAATGACCGGCACGGCCATCCCCGGGGTGACGATGTCCTCCGTGCTGCCGCCACCACTCTCAAGAAAGCCCTGCGCACCTCGGACTCCGCGTTCCGCATCGGTGGAGACGAATTCGCCTTGCTGCTTCCGCAAACCGATGCGCAGCAAGCTCTCGCCCTTTGCCGCCGCATCGAAACTGTTTTTTCAGAGACCTTGCAGCCGCTCCAACTCGCCATCAGCGTCAGCATGGACCACGGCGTCGCCATCTTTCCTCAAGACGCCGAGCAGGCGGATCATCTGATTCGCATCGCCGATGAGCGTCTCTACCGATTGAAACACGCCAACCACACCAAGAGCGCAGTAGGCGCCGCGCCAGCCGAACCTCCTCCCCCTTCCGCCTTACAGGAAGAATCTACTGCCCCGGTCCCGCCCTCTGAGCGTGCCGCTACCTTGCCTGCTCCGATTTCCATTGAATCAAAACGCGCCCCGGACAAAACCGAAACCACCATCGCCGCGGCCGCCTCGGCTACCGCCGCGGGCATCTCTGCCGAAATCTCCGCCACGGCTCCTCGCGTCTTCGCCGTTCAGCGCAAGGCCGAGCGCGTCACCATGTCCGGCACGAACGCCTACGCCGTTCTCGGCGAACAAGGCACGCGGCGCGCCCGCGTCCTGGATCTCGGCTTTGGTGGTGTCGCCATTGAGATGGATTCCCCTGAAGAGCTTCCGGAGAGCCTTCTGGCGGTCTTGCATGTTCCGATTCTTCCGCCCGTTCGCGTCAATCTAAAGCCCGTATGGAAGCGCCAAACCGACCAGGGCAGCTTCCGCGTCGGCTGCGCTTTCGTCTCCTGAAAATTTTTCCGCCATCGCGCGGCTTCTTTTCCTCTCCGCGAAATCGCCGTCAGCTTCCCTTTTGCGCGATCCCCTGCCTTAAGTAGCGCGACGTAAACAGCAGCGCCTGCTGCACCTGCGCAAGCCCCAGTCCCCGCCCCTGTGCGGCTTGAGCATTCGAATCGCTCCCCGCCACAAATTCAATCCGCAGCGCGAAAGCTCCGCTGCGCAGATCCGCGGATTTCTTCACGGCTTCGCTCCCGCGTTCCACATCTCCTCTTTGATCTTCCACGCGCCATCCTTGCCCTTGTGCAGCACCAGCAAAATCTTTCCATATGTCTCAATCACCGGCTTCCCTTCCGGCGGCTGCACCACCTGGTACGTCGTGCCCCACTCCGACGCCCAATCCCCCGACATCTGGATGTCGTGAAACTCGTTCTCTTGTTTCGTGACCTTGTATCCCGGCATCTTTGCAACGATGTCGTCCAGCCATTTTGCAATCGTCGCTTTCCCAGCGACCGGCGCCATCCCCGGCAACAGCGTCACTCCATCCTCCGCCCACATCGCCATTACCCCAGCGTTATCCATCCGCAGCGTCACCTCTTCGAATCTCTTATTGAACCCTTCGATCTCTTTCTTCCCCTCCGCACCTGCAAGCGCCGCCATTCCACTCACCGCCCAACCCATCAACGACGCAATCACCGCCGTCAGCACGATTCTTCTTGAAATGGACACGGTCCCTCCCATAAAGCTCCACACATCACGCCCTCAATCTATCCGAACCCGTCCCTTCAGCAAAGCTGAACCCGGTACAGCTCTCTTCCCCATTCCCCGGCCCTCTGCCCTCTCCCCTATTTGGCGGAATTTGACTCTTCGCGTATCATTAAGAATTGCCTCGCGACCTAGCGACGCGGCTGTAGTGGTCCGACCTCGTCGGACCCGCCGTGCAGACCGGACGCGACAGAATGGAGCCACATGAAAGCCGATATTCACCCCGACTACCATCCCGTTACGGTGCATTGCGCCTGCGGCCACACCTTCCAAACCCGCTCGACCATCAAGGGCGAAATGCTTCGCGTCGAAATCTGTTCGAACTGCCATCCCTTCTTCACCGGCAAGCAGAAGCTCGTTGACACCGCCGGCCGCGTCGAGCGCTTCACCAAGAAGTACGCCGACGCCGCCGCCAAAGCCGGCGCCGCCAAGAAATAGCTTAGGGAGGGCGGCAAGTTTACCCCGGCTCTCGTCGGGGCCTTGCTGCCGCTTTTCCTACGCCGCTGCAAGCAACACTTCCCTTCGGGCCGCCGCTTCCCGATGCGAAACCTTGCGATGGCCTTCGGCCCCGGAAATTGCCGTAGGGGCGGGGCTTGCCCCGCCCGTCGGCGTGCCAATCGTCCACTGACTTTTGTAGGAAATTTCCTGGACAAAACACTGGCACAAGCGGCTGTCCTCTTTTTTGCTGACCCTCTGCGATTTCCATCACGCAAACGACCCCGCAGCTTCCTCTCCGCGCTCCTTCGCGCCCTCTGCGTCTCCGCGTTATCTTCTTCCTGCCGGTTTTTACTTTCTCTTGGTTCTTTCTTCTGTATTCCTTTCAACTTTGAACTTTCGACTTTCAACTTCCATCTCCTTCCCTCCCGTGTAGAATGAAACTCCAACGTGGCCACCCAATCCCGCATGTTCGATAATGCCCGTCCCGGCGAACTCGTCGAAACCGCCCCGCCTCGCGTCACTCTCCGCAACGCCTTCGCCCATCCCTTCGATTCCGCCATCGCCGCCGCGCGTACCTGCTACGCGCCTCGCCTCATCGGCCCTGAAGAAATCACGGACAAGCAACGCCTCAACATCGGCGCCGCCACTTTCTACAGCGGCCATCACACCGTCTACCAGCACGCCCATTTCGAATTCGGCCTCGAAAACGTCAGCCGCCAGTTCGTCTGGTCCTTCCTCCACGCCCATCCTTTTTACAATTCCGAGCAGCAAAGCCAGCGCTACGTCCGCCTCGACCGCGCGCAAGCCTACGTCCCGCCCGTCTCTCTTTTCTTCGACGAAAAGTGCAAAGAGATCTACGAACACGCCATCGCCCGCGCCTGGAATTCCTATCGCGAACTCTCCGCTCTTCTCATCGGCGACGCCCGCGCCATCCTCAACGACATCTGGCACATCGGCCCCATGTCCCATCCCAAGCGCCTCCAGAAAATCGAGCGCTCCGCCGAAAAACGCGCTATCGAAATCGCCCGCTACGTTCTCCCCGTCGCCGCCTTCACCACCATGGTCCACACCCTCTCCGGCATTGTTCTCCACCGCCTCTGGCGCATGTCCGCCGCCTCGGACACGCCCAGCGAAGCTCGCGCCGTCATCGGCGCCATGGTTGCCCACGTCAAGGAAATCGACGCCCAATTTTTCGATCGCTTTGGAACGGAACCTCTCGAGGAACTTCCCGAATGGAAGGAAATAACTGCCCAACGTTTCGAACGGCGAATCCTTCGCCCGCGAATTCGACTCGAAACTCGCTGGCAAAACCTCCAAACTTGTCGACTACTCCCCCAACGCCATCCGCATCATCGCCGAATCCTATCGCGCCGTCGCTGGCCTCACTGCCGCGCAATGCCCGGACGCCGAAGCCCTCGACCGCCTTCTAAATCCCGCGCGCAATCTCTATCGCCTCGAAACCCTCAACGTCGGCGTCCACGCCCCCATGATGCGCGCTCTCCAGCATGCCAATTACACCTTCGCCAAAAAAATCAGCCACACCGCCGACAGCCAGGACCAGCGCCATCGCATGGTCCCCGGCTCGCGTCCGCTTCTCACCCTTGCCGACACTCGCGAACCCGACTACATCACTCCCAGGCTCCTCGCGCACAATCCCCGCGCCAAGGACGTCTACGACCGCGCCATGCACGACGCCTGGTCCGCCAAAAATCAGCTCCTCGACCGCGGCGTCCCTACCGAAATCGCTCTCTATCTTCTCCCCAACGCCAAGTCCATTCGCCTCTACGAATCTGGTTCCCTTCTCCATCTTCTCCACAAGTGGACCATGCGCACCTGCTTCAACGCCCAGGAAGAAATCTACCAGGCCTCCATGGACGAAATCGCCCAGCTTCGCGAAGTACACCCCGAACTCGCTCGCTACATCGGCCCGCCCTGCCATCTCCGCGCCGGCATCACCACCCCCATCTGCACCGAAGGCTCCCACTTCTGCGGCATCAAGGTCTGGCTCGACTTTCCCAACATCCCCCGCCGCATCTAGCGGCGTCCCACAATACAAATCCCGCCTCAGTTGGCTTGCGGCTCCGATCATTCGGCCACAGGGCTGCGCTACAGGTCGCATTAGGTTTATACTCTCGACCAGCATGCCGATCAGCAGGGAAGAGTTTTATCGGAGACTACTGCAAGTTCGTCCTGGCCCTGACGGTGAGATACCGCCGCGAACCTTCTTTCTGATCTCCTCGTATCAGACCTTCGCGCATGGATTTTGGCTGGAGTCATTGGGACCATCGGGCGAGCGGTCGGACGGGATTCGGCTCAAATGGGCCGCATACAGTGGATTTCCGCGACGTGCTTGGTTGCTTGCGCTTTTCACTGCGTACATGTGGCTGAGGATCCCGTCCGAGAGAATCACAGTACGCGACGACAACATTATGGAGTTTCGTAGTGTTCTCCGGCGGGTCAGAAGCCATTTGCGATCCGAAAGCCGCGGACTCAGGTCCGTGCGCGCAAACGCGCTACGCACTGGGATTCATCGATGTTAGGCACGGCTCACGGAGGGACGGTACACCTGTTAAGTCCCGAGCAGGACGGTGGTCAAGGTAGGATTCGTTTACCTCATGAATTCGCCGTCGCTTCGTTACATACGTCGGTAAGGCAAATCATCTCGATAAGCCCGGTCCTGAAACTTGCTTCCAGGGATCTTGTGCCGAAACACGAAATAAAAACCGACTGTCCCTCATTCTAGAAAAGTTGGGAGAATCGCTTCCGGGCAAGAAGAAACTATGCTGATTCGGTCGCTTGAACTCGAGATTCGATGCGATCGGCGAGGGAATGCGTATTGCAAGAGCCTGAGCGGACGCCACGGCTTCTTTTTCTGTGGCCGCGTAAGCCAACACGCCCGGTACGTCTACAATCTCGGCAATCCAGCGCCCGTCGGCCTCAAGCTCCGTCTCGACTTTGTACACTATATGAGACACGCCTGCATTCTAGCACGCAGCCCCTTCTGCGGCATCAAAGTCTGGCTCGACTTCCCCAACATCTCCCGCCGCATCTGAAATCCTCGCGGCAGCCGCCCCATGAAGCGGCCAAGCCAGGGGTTCCAATTCCAAACTCCTCGAAACCATATTTCATCGGAAACTCCCCACCCACTCTCGTCATCCAACGAGGTAAGCTGAGGCCATCCATGGACCGCACCCTTGCCCGCTCCATTAGCCACATCATCGCCGCAGCCCTGCTCCTGACCCCAACTTCTTTCGCCTACGACTACTCCTTGTCTCCCGAAGCCGTCCGCGAAGCTTATTTCCTCGGCCAGCGCACCGACCAGAAGCTTGCGGAATTCTTCAGCGATTACACCCACCATCTGCCCTTCCCCAAATCCGGCCCTTACATCTCGGAAATCCAATTGCTCACGCCTTACGCCCAAATCGTCGAGCTTTCCAGCCAGAACACCGCCGGCTACAGCGCCCAGCAGGCCTGGAAGGACTATCAAACACGCGGTGATCTCATCCGCGTTCGTGTGCGCATCGAATTCACACCCTCTTACACCGCCGTCGCCTCCCAGAAAAAGGGTAAAAACTCCTCTGACCCTGACCGTTTCACCCCGCGCCCTCTCGACTTCTGGAAGGACAAAGAATTCGACTACGCCCTTCGCCAGGACCACAAAACCATCGTTCCCGTCTCCGTTGACGGCCAGCCCATCTACGACCTCGACGGCACCTTCATCGGCGCCTATGTCTGGCTCAATTATTCCGCCGAGGAGGTCGCCTCTTCGGATGCGGCCGTGGAAGTCTTCGCCCCCGGCCACCAGCATGTCGTCTCCATCTTCGATCTCGAAGCCCTCGGCTAACTCCTTACCCTTCAACATTTCTCCCCTCTGCGACCCCTGCGCCTCTGCGTCATCTGTAATCTCCGCGCCCTCTGTGTTAAACCCCTCTGCTCCTTTCCCTCCAGAATTTCCGCGCCATCACGCTTTTCACCAATCTTTGTCTTGACAACCTGGTTACCACTCTGTTAAAATATTTTTGGTTAATCGTCTGCCTCGCCCTCGGCGAGATCCCTTTACAACCCAAATCCTTCTTTTCTGGAGACTTCCATGTCCACTCGACGCTCCGTCGACCGCTCTGCGGTCGCACCTGAAAAAGACCGCTCTGCGGTCGCACCTGAAAAAGACCGCTCTGCGGTCGCACCTGAAAAAGACCGCTCTGCGGTCGCACGTAAAAAGGACCGCGCTTCCTTGTGTTCTTTCACTTTCGATGATGGCCGCCGCTGTCGCACTCCACGCCTTTCCAGCCACCCGCATCTCTGCTACTTCCACGCCCGCAAGGAAGCCCAAGCCCGCGCTACCCAGGAAATTGGCCGAGACATATCCTCTTTCCTCTCTGGCAGTTATCTATCTGCCTGCGATCTCAGCTCCGCTCTCGGCTGTCTCTTCACTGCCGTGGCCCAAGGGCAAGTAAAACCCAAAACCGCCTCCACTCTCGCCTATCTCGGCCAGACTCTTGTCCAATCCATCCAGCTCGCCGAGAATGAATACATAAACGCCTTTGGCACTGACTCCTGGCGCCGTACCATCCGTTCCTCCTTTGCGCCGCCAACACCTGCTCCGCCTTCATCGAACCAGAAGTCCGACCCTGCTCCTGGCCTCTTGCCCAGCGCCATCGCGTCGTCCAACTAGAAGGCCCTGCCCCGCCACCCCTGGATCTAACCTCTTTAAAATCAACACTTCCAAAAGTGCATCAAAACAAACGACTTTAACTTTCTTTAGAATCAACACTTATGAAAAACATAGGGGGGCCTTCAGTTAAATAAGGAATCCACCCGACCTTTCGCTGTCATTTCGTCGAGTGCGGATAATCCCGGCTCAGGAAGAAGCGGATCAAATCTGGTGCGGATTACGCGGCAAGAACCAAAATTCCAGAGACTTTACTGACAAATTAAAACTGACAACTGAAAACGGCTTACGACCGCCACCTCAGCGTCACCGGCCCATCCATCGGATGCACCATCGCCGCGCCCGTCCGCCGCGATTCGATCAGGTTCGCCTTCAGCGAGAAATACCACTTCGCCGGCCGGTCCGCATCATCTATCAACATCAAGCGCGGATTGTATTTCAATCCCTCCGCCTGCTGGATCATCGTTTGCTGGTCTTGCCTCAAAAAAGTTTTCCCAAACATCCGGAAAATCGAAACCGGCAAAAAGGAAACGTTCCACGCCGCCACGAAATCAATCCGGCACAAATCGCGCCGCACCGGTGTCACCGTCGCGCGGCTGGAAAACCACAGCTTCCCGCTGTGAATCTCCTCGAAACGCATGTTCGGCAGCACGAAATCAATCGTCGTGGTCACCGCCTCGCCCGTCATTTTCTTCAGCAACTGGTATGGCGCGCTGTTCGTGCTCGGCGAATGCTTGCTCATCCGGAAACCATACGGGATCGGCTCGAACTGTTTTTCCTTTTGGTGAATGCTGCCCCGGCTGCGCCAGAACCACGATTGATGCACGAACGGGCCATGCGCCGGGTCCATCAATCCGATGATCCCATGGTCAATATGCGAAGGCAGCTCGCAGGAAAGATGCGTGATCTTGTACTTTTCGCTGAAAACAGGAAGCGTCGGCGCTGCCGGTATCGTCTCCGGCAGCAATGTTCCCGGCGCGTTCATATAAACCCACACGTACCCGTCGTGTTCTTCGCAAGGAAAGTGCCCCGCAAAAATACGATCCACTTTCAGCTTGTCCTGATTCGTCAGCGAAGGAATCTCGACGCATCGCCCGCTGCACGCCTCGAATCGCCATCCGTGGTAGCTGCACTCCACGCTCTGCCCGTCAAACCGCCCATACGAAAGCGGTATCCCCCGGTGCGGGCACGAATCCCGCATCGCAAACGCTTTCCCCTCGCTGGTCCGCCCCAGCACCAGCGGCACTTCCAGCAGCGTCGCCGTGGCGAGCTTTTTCCCGCTGATCTCCGCGCTCCGCAGCGCCGGATACCAGAAATCCCAAAGAAATCCAGCATCCGCCTGAGCCGCAGTCTCCTGCGCCGCTTCAGCGTCCATCCGCATCATCGTTCGTACCGCTTCGCTCATAGTCTTAGTCGCATCGTAGTATACCGCCTCGCATGCGAGCAACCACTCGCAACCCCGATTTGCGTGATTTGGAATTCGGCGTTATTCTTAGTAATGAGCAACACGATGTACGCCACGTTCTATTAGCTGACTCGCCTCTCGCTCCCGTCCCGGGGGCCCGCACTCGTCTGGAAAATGAAGGTTGTTTTTTTCCCAATCCATTTTCTCTTCTCTTTACAGAGAACTTACAACTTAGAACTACAGAGGTTTTGCAATGGCCGCTCTTACACTCACCGAAAAATTGGACCAGCTCGGCGCTCGCTACGACGAGCTGACGCAGCAGCTTTCGACTTCCGAAATCGTTTCCGATTCCGCGCGCTTCCAGAAAGTCGCCAAGCAGCACGCGGAGCTCGAGCAGATCGTCGAGAAGCACCGCGAGTTCAAGCAGATTGAAAAAGATCTCGCGGGCGCCCGCCAGATGATCGCGGAGGCGGAAGACGACGGAATGAAGCAAATGGCGTACGACGAGGAGAAGCAACTTATCGCGCGCAAGGAAACTGTCGAGCGCGAGCTCAAACTCCTGCTGCTCCCGAAAGATCCAAACGACGAAAAGAGCGTCATCGTCGAGATTCGCGCCGGTACCGGCGGCGATGAAGCCGCTCTGTTTGCCGCCGAACTCTTCCGCATGTATTCCCGCTACGCGGAAACGCAAGGGTGGAAAGTCGAAGTCCTCGAGAGCTCGCCTTCTTCGCTCGGCGGCTTGAAGGAAGTCGTCGCCGCGATTCAAGGCAACAAGGTTTATTCCAAGCTGAAGTACGAAAGCGGCGTGCATCGCGTCCAGCGCGTTCCTGCCACGGAAACCCAGGGCCGCATTCACACTTCCGCTGCCACCGTCGCGGTCTTGCCGGAAGCCGACGAAATTGATATCAAGATCGAAGCGAAAGATCTGCGCGTTGACACGTTCTGTTCTTCTGGTCCGGGCGGCCAGTCCGTCAACACCACTTACTCCGCCGTGCGCATCACGCACATTCCCAGCGGCCTGGTCGTTTCGCAGCAGGACGAAAAATCACAAATAAAAAATCGCGCCAAGGCCATGCGCGTTCTTCGCGCGCGCTTGTACGAGCAGGAACAGGAGAAACGCCAGGCGGCGCTCTCCGCCGAGCGCCGCGGACAGATCAAAACCGGCGACCGCTCGGAAAAAATCCGCACGTACAATTTCCCGCAGAATCGCGTGACCGATCACCGCATCGGCCTGACGCTCCACCAACTCACCGATGTGATGGAAGGCAAGCTCGCGCAGCTTGTCGACGGACTCGTCTCGCACTATGAATCCGAGCGTCTCCAGCAGGAGCTCGCCACCGCCTAATGTCGCAACATTTCATGGCTCTGCCGTGCCCGCGGACTTTCTCGTCCAATCAGATCCATTTTCTTCTCTGTGCACTCTGCGTCTCTGCGTCCTCTGCGTTAATTCCTTTTTTTCTTTTCTGTTGCGGTGACTCATGGACATTCGCACCGCACTGAAACAAGGCCTCGCGCAATTGCGCGACGCGCATGTTCCTTCCCACACTCTCGCCGCGGAGCTTTTGCTCCTCCACGTCCTAGGCCGCGACCGCGCTTGGATTTATGCGCATCCCGAGGAAGAAATCTCCGCGGAAAATGCTCAGCGTTTTTTCGGGTTAATCTCCCGCCGCGCCGCCGGCGAACCGACGCAGCATCTCACCGGCAAACAAGAATTCTGGGACCTCGAGTTTGAAGTCAATCGCGATGTCCTGATTCCCCGCCCCGAAACCGAGCACGTCATCGAAGTTGCCCTCGACCGATTGGCTGTCCGCGAAATTCGCGCCGGCCGCCCGCCAAAAAACGATGGCGCCGGTTTGCAAATCGCGGACATCGGCACCGGCTCCGGCTGCCTCGCCATCGTTCTCGCGAAAGAATTGCCCGCCGCAACCATTTTCGCTACGGACATTTCCCCCGCCGCTCTCGCCGTCGCCCGCCGCAACGCCGCTCGCCACGGCGTCGCCAACCGCTTTCATTTCATCGAATCCAGTTTGCTTGAAGGGCTTTCTGTAGGGCCACGATATATCCTGCCCCTACAAAACAACACGACAACCGCTCCCGATCGCCAGTCACCTCTTTTTGATCTCATCGTCAGCAATCCTCCCTACATCGGCCGGCGCGAAGCCCCAACGCTCATGCGCGAAGTCCGCGACCACGAACCAGAAATCGCTCTCTACGGCGGCGAAGAGGGCTACGAACTTTACGCCGGCCTCGTCGCGCAATCCGCCTCACATCTGAAGCCCGGCGGCATCCTGGTCCTCGAACTCGGCCACAACAGCTTGCCCGCGGTTCAGCCGCTGCTCGACGCACCCACCTGGACCAACATCGCCGTCACCAACGATCTCGCCGGAATCCCCCGCGTCATCGCCGCTGAACGCGCGTGATCATCGCTGTAGCTCAGGCCTGCAGGCCTGAGGTTTTGCTCCGGCAGTCTGTCAGGCTTTTCATCCACAGCCGCAACATTGTCGCCGTTGGAATCCCGGCGTAGGCTATGAAGCATGCCGGAGCTGGCGCGATTTCGAGCGAAGCATGGCCCACTCGAGGAGCAATCTTCTCACGCGCAGTCGTCCATCCTGCACGTGGACATGGACGCTTTCTTCGTCTCCGTCGAACTCCTCGAGCGTCCGGAACTGCGCGGCAAACCCGTCGTCGTGGGAGGAAGGCCCGACCAGCGCGGCGTGGTTTCCGCCGCGAGCTACGAGGCGAGAAAATACGGGATTCATTCCGCGATGCCGCTTCGAACGGCGGGGCGGCTTTGCCCGCACGCGATTTTTCTCGACGGGCATCATTCGAAATATTCGGAATGGAGCGACCGCGTCTCGGCGATCCTCGCGAAATTTTCTCCGGTCGTGGAAATGGTTTCGATCGACGAAGCCTATCTCGACCTCGCGGGCACGGAGCGTTTGCATGGCCCGCCGCTCGCGGCCGCGGACAAACTGCTTCGAACGATCACGCAAACGACGAATCTTCCGTGCTCCGGCGGCCTGGCCACGACGCGGCTGGTCGCCAAAGTCGCTTCCGACCAAGCGAAGCCGCGCGGGCTGGTGTGGGTTGCGCCGGGCCGCGAGGAACAATTCCTCGCGCCGCTTCCCGTTCGAAGGATTCCGGGCATCGGTGAAGTCACGGAACGCGCGCTGCGTGCCCTGGGCATCGAAACGGTCGAGCAGATCGCCGCCGTTCCGCAGGAGAAACTCGAACAGATTTTCGGGCAATGGGGCACGGCGCTCTATCGCAAGGCGCGCGGCGGCGATTCCTACGAATTCGTGATCGACGCGGAGCCGAAGTCCATTTCACAGAATCACACTTTCGGCGAAGATACGGACGATGCGAACGCCATGGCCGCCATGCTCAGCCATCTTTCGCAGAAAGCCTGCAAGCGGCTTCGCGAAGCAGGCCTGGCCACGCGAACGCTTACGCTGACGATCCGCTACGCGGGTTTTGAAACGCACACTCGCTCAAAAACGCTCGCAGAACCGATGAAACTGGACTCCGATATTTTTTCCGTGTTTCAGGAACTCTTTCGCGTGCATCGCGATGCGAAAAGAAAAGTCCGGCTGCTGGGAGTCGGCTTGAGCGGACTGACGCACGGCGGCGAACAACTGGATTTGCTCGAGGCGCAGCGGCGCGCCAAGCTGGAAAAGCTCACGAGCGCGGCGGATCGCCTCCGCGACCGCTACGGGTTCGGCAAGGTGCAATTCGGCGGCTCGCTTCGGCTTGAGGGAACGGGGCACAGCCGCGATGGATCCGATGAGGACGGCGAGGATTCCTAAGAGCCAGCGTAAGCTGACTAGAATGTCCTATACTTTTCCTGCATGAACGATCTGAAATGAGCGCACCCCCCACACCCGGCGTTTCCGTCTCGCACCGTTCCGTAAGCCGCGCGGATCGCGTGCGTCATTTCTGGCAGCGCGTGAGCGAAGGCCGCCAGATTGACGACCTGTGGTCGCAATTCATCGCGGACGCGCGCGCCAGCTATGGTTTCTACGGGCGCGACGTCGATTGGGAGGAGATTCACAAACTGCCGCGGTGGCGACGGCCGCTGCATGTGGCCAGGGAGTTTTTCTGGGCGCTGCTCCTGAAAATGTCTCCCGCGCGGCGCGTCCTCCTGCTCGCGGCGTTTGTCATGCTCGTGATGTCGGGCGTCTCGTTCCGGTGGGGAGACAAGTTTGAATTCAACGTCAATTTTGTAGTCGTCGCCTCGCTGCTTTTCCTGCTTCTGCTTTCGCTGGAACTGGCAGACAAGGTCACGATGAAGCGCGACCTGGAAATCGCGCGGGAAATTCAGACCTGGCTGGTGCCCGCGGAGGCGCCGGAAGTGGCGAGCGCGGACATCGCCTTTGCAACGCGCCCGCAAAATTCCGTCGCCGGAGATTATTACGACGCCTTTTATCCGAATCCGTCCGAACGCGAGAGGTTGATGCTGGTCATCGCCGACGTCGCGGGGAAGAGCGTACCCGCGGCGCTGCTCATGGCGACGTTTCAAGCCAGCCTGCGAACGATTGCGGGAGAGCATGTCCCGCTGGCGGATCTCGTGGCGCGACTGAACCGATACGCCAGCGCGCATAGCTTAAATGGACTGCGCTTCACGACGGCGGTGCTCGGCGAATACAATCCGGTGTCGCGGAAGCTCACTTATGTCAATGCCGGACACAACGCGCCAATTCTGCGCCGCGCAAATGGTTCTCTTGAAATTCTGGATGTTGGCGGCCTGCCGCTGGGAATCCAATCCGACGAGACGTATGAGACGGCCTCGCTCGAACTCAAGGCTGGAGATGCGCTGATTTTTTTCACCGATGGTGTGGTCGAAGCCTTCAATGAAAAGAACGAGGAGTTCGGCAATGAACGCTGGCTGAGCGCAATCCGCAATCTGCCGGAGTGGAAAGCGCAGCAAACGCTTCAGTTTTTGATGAAGAGCGTGGACGATTTCGTCGGCGCAACGCGCCAGTCCGACGACATAACGTGCCTGGTTTTCCGCAGCAAATAGCCACACAGAAACCCGCCGCAACACTCATCTCCCCTCGGAGCCGCGTCTGTCGCATAATCACAGCGTGACACCGCGCGAATTGGCCAATTCGATCTGTGAGGCGCTCCAGCGCAAGGGCTACCAGGCGCTGCTGGTGGGCGGGTGCGTGCGCGATCTTCTTCTGGATCATGAGCCCGCCGATTACGATGTGACCACCAATGCCACGCCCGATGAGGTCATGAGCCTCTTCCCGGAAAGTCTGGCGGTGGGAGCGCAATTCGGCGTGGTGCTGATTCCGCGGAACTCCATAAAAGTCGAAGTAGCCACCTTCCGTTCGGACGTCAGCTACAGCGATGGCCGCCATCCGGACAGCGTGGTGTATTCGAAGACGCCGCAGGAAGACGTGCAGCGGCGTGACTTTACAATCAACGGCTTGCTGATGCGCCACGATACGGGCGAGGTGCTCGATTTCGTTGGCGGACAGGCTGATTTAAAAGCGGGAATCATTCGCGCGATCGGCGAGCCCACGCGCCGGTTCACGGAAGACAAACTGCGCATGATGCGCGCGGTGCGGTTTGCCGCGCGCTTCGGATTCGAAATCGAAAGAGCCACGTTCGAAGCCATGCGAAGCCTAGCGGCGGGGATCCACCAGGTCTCGGCGGAACGCATCCGGGATGAACTGACGAAGCTGCTGACGGAGGGAGCGGCGCGGCGCGGATTCGAATTGCTCGACGAAACGGGCCTGTTGCAGCAGGTCCTGCCGGAGATTGCGGCGATGAAGGGTGTCGCGCAGCCGCCGCAATATCATCCGGAAGGCGACGTCTGGATTCACACGCGCATGATGCTGCAAGGGCTTCCGGCAGGATGTTCGCTGGCGCTGGCCTGGGGCGTTCTGCTTCACGACGTGGGCAAGCCGCCGGCCTTCCGACCGGCGTCGGAAACGGGAGATCGCATTCGTTTTGACGGGCACGTGGAAGTGGGCGTAAAAATGGCGGAGCAGATTTGCCGGCGGTTGCGCTTTTCGACGGAAGAGACGCAGCAGATCCTTGCGCTGGTGAACAATCACATGCGGTTCAAAGACGTAGAAGCCATGCGAGCTTCGACACTTAAGCGATTCGTGCGGTTACCGCGCTTTGAAGAACATTTGGCACTGCACCGGCTCGATTGTCTTTCCAGCAATGGCCGTCTGGACGCCCTCGAATTCGTCCAGCGGTTCCTTGAGGCCACCCCGCCGGAACAGGTCCGGCCCGAACGTCTGCTGACGGGAGATGATTTGCAAAGCATGGGTTTCCGACCTGGTCCGCAGTTTAGCGAAATGCTTCGGACACTGGAGGATGCGCAACTGGAGGGGCAGGTCCGAACGCGAGAAGAAGCGGAAACCTTCGTTCGCAAAAAATATGGCGCCGGTAAGCGGTAGAGGTAAAGCATATAGCAAGCCGATAAGAAGGCGGGTAGAAACCGTGGGTTTTAGCAAATGAGCAGGCATAAACAATTGAACACAAACGAATTAGACTTGCTTTGGCGAATGGCAACGGGAAGTGATAGAATATGAGCATAGAAAGCTCAGATTTCATGCTAGTGATAGTGGCATCTTTCTGCACCCTTATGAAGCAGGGCGCATCTAACTTGAAAGAGCGAGGGGAGATTCCCTTTGCCCTTGGAGTTCGAGGATAAAATGGCTGAGAAAAAATTTGTGGTACCCGAAGTACTTTCAATCCTGCCGGTTCGCGATACGGTTCTGTTTCCGGGCGCGGTCCTGCCTTTGACGGTGGGCCGGGAGAGTTCCCTGGCGCTGGTGAATACCTTGCAGGGCGAGGAAAAACTGATCGGGGTGGTGGCGCAACTGGATCCGCGGATAGAAGATCCCGCCGCGGCGGACCTGCACAAGGTGGGGACGGTGGCGAAGGTGCACAAGACCGTCAAAATGCCGAACGGCAACGTGGTCATTTTTCTGGAAGGACTGCAGCGCATTCAAATCTTGGAGCTGATCGGATTGCGGCCGTTTCTCCGGGCGCGAGTGGAAGCGCAGCCGGACGTGGCCGGTGAACCGGATACGGAACTGGAAGCGCTGCAACGCAACGCACAGGATCTTTTCCGCGACGTCGTCAGCCATTCACCGCAGCTTTCCGACGATCTGCAATCGGTGGCGATGAACATCGAGGATCCCGGAAGACTGACGGACTTTATCGCGGGCACGCTGCCGTCGCTATCCACTCTGTTACGACAGGAACTGATCGAGACGATCAACGTGCGGAAGCGGCTGGAAACATTGATCCGCGAGCTTTCGAAGGAACTGGAAGTATTGGAATTGCGTTCAAAAATTCACGAGCAGGTGCAGGAGCAGGTCAGCCAGAACCAGCGGGAATACCTGCTGCGCGAGCAGATGAAGGCGATTCAGAAGGAACTCGGCGAATCGGATGACTCGACACAGGAGATCGACGAACTGCGCCAGAAAGTAGAAGAAGCGGCGATGGGCGCGGAAGCGAAGAAAGAGTGCGACCGTGAGCTGAAGCGGCTGGCCAAGATGACGCCGGCCTCAGCGGAATACATGGTTTCGCGGACGTACCTGGAATGGATGGCGTCGCTGCCGTGGAGCAAGTCTTCGGCCAGCGCGGAAATCGACATCGCGAAGGCGCATGAGATTCTCGATGAAGATCACTACGATCTGCAAAAGGTCAAGGAGCGCATCCTGGATTACCTGGCGGTGAAGAAACTGCAGCCGGGGATGAAAGGGCCGATCCTGTGCTTCGCCGGCCCCCCAGGCGTGGGCAAGACTTCGCTGGGAAAGTCGATTGCGCGTTCGCTAGGGCGCAAATTCGTGCGCATCTCGCTGGGCGGCATGCACGATGAAGCCGAGATTCGGGGACACCGGCGCACGTACATCGGCGCACTACCGGGCCAGATCATTCAGGGACTGAAGCGCGCGGAGACGAACGACCCGGTAATGATGCTCGACGAGGTGGATAAACTCGGACGGGATTTCCGCGGCGATCCGTCATCGGCGCTGATGGAAGTGCTCGATCCGGAGCAGAACAACGCGTTCCGCGATCACTATCTGGACGTGCCGTTCGATCTCTCGAAGGTGCTGTTCATCGCCACGGCGAACTGGATGGATCCCATCCCGGAACCGTTGCGCGACCGCATGGAGATCATCGAATTGCCCGGGTACACGGGAGAAGAGAAGCTGCACATCGCGCACAAATACCTGATCCCGAAGCAAGCCGCGGAACACGGCTTGAAAGTCGGCGAGCACATCGAATTCACCGACGAAGGGCTGCAGGAGATCATCCACAGCTTCACGCGGGAGGCAGGCGTACGCAACCTGGAGCGCGAGATCGCGACGGTCACACGCAAACAGGCACGGCGCATGGCCGAGGGCAAGACCGAGAAGATGCTGGTGACACCGGAAGTCGTTCGCGAGTTCCTGGGCGTGCCGAAGTTCCGCACGGAAAAGGAAGTCGAGGAGCGCGTGAAGAGGCCGGGCGTTGCCGTGGGGCTGGTGTGGACGCCGGTGGGGGGCGACATCATCTTTATCGAAGCGACGCGCATGCGGGGCGGCAAGCAGTTCACGATGACCGGGCATCTGGGTGAAGTGATGCAGGAATCGATGACGGCGGCGCTGACGTGGACGCGCGCGAATGGCGAGCGGTACGGGATCGACCCGGATTTCTTCCGCAAGCAGGATATTCACATCCACGTGCCTTCCGGAGCGGTGCCGAAAGACGGCCCGTCGGCGGGAGCGGCGATGGTGACGGCACTGGTCAGCTTGCTCAGCGGGCGACCGGTGAAGAACCGGCTGGCAATGACCGGCGAGATGACGCTTTCCGGTGTGGTTCTGCCGATCGGCGGAGTGAAGGAAAAGGTGCTTGGCGCGAAGCGCGCGGGCATCAAGGAAGTGTTGCTGCCGGCCGACAATGAGCCGAACGTGGTGGCGGATCTTACTCCGGAAATTCTCGGAGACATCAAGATCACCTACGTGCGGACGCTCGACGAAGTGCTCGAACATGCGTTGCAGAAGGAACCGGTGGCGCCGATCGCGCCGGAACCCGAGCCGAAGCCAAAGCACGCTGGCCCGGATGTTCCGAGGGCGATTCACTGAGGGGCAATGCGACAGTAAGTGTGTAGGAGGACGATATATCGTGCCCCTACACACAAAGTTCAAATCAGGCCCGGCGAAATTTGCCGGGCCTTTTCTTTTTGTATTGGCGCGGGGCGGCAGGGCAAGAGAGTCCTGTTAACATGGTTGGCGAGAGATGCCGCGCGAAAAACAGAATTCGAGGGAAGAACCGGCGGAACTGGCCCGGCAGATCACGGAAGTGCTGCTGCGCGAGCGCATCGTGCCGCGGTTCGTGGATTCATACGTGGTGGAAAACGGGCGCCACGCGCTGCAAGTTCACGCGGCGCTGTACCGGGATCTTCTGGGGCTGCTGCAACGAGAGGCGCTGCTGGCGTTAACGGTGCGGACGCTGGAAATCGTTTGCAACGAGGGGCAAATGGAAGGCCGATCCAAGCCGCGCCCCATGTTGCGCCGAGATGCCACTGCATTTCGCAAGAAGTTTCTGGCGTCACTGACGCGGCAGCAGGGCTGGACCGCGGGGGATGCGCTTGATTTTCAGAGGGACTTGCAGATGTACGAGGAACTGCTGGCGAGGACGGCGACCACGCGGCGGAGCCGCAAACCGTTCGAAGCGGCGAACCATCCCTTTGTCGACCGCTGCGCATTCTTGCTGGATTCCTCGTTCATGGAAAAAGCCCGGCTGGCCGCCAGCCGGGCGCTGACGGGAATCGAGGAATTGGCGGCGCAACTCGCCCAGCCACAAGCATCGGGGGCCCCAAATCGCCGCTCCCATTGAAGGAAATGAAAAGAATCAAGACTCAGCCGTCGAGGGCGGCCGCGGAAAATAGCGGCTTCCCGCCAAGAGACGCGTAAAAGCCATAGACAGCTAGCGCGGCGATGGCCAGGATGCCCACGAGGCCCGGCCCGGCATACCATTGCGACAAACGCGCGGTGACCGGGAACACCTGCAGGACGTTCTGGACGACCAGGCCGGCAATCAGAACGAGCAATCCGAATCGCTTCAGAACCAGCAGAATCGAAATCCAGATAACAGCGGAAGCCACAAAGGTGACAGCTGGATAATCTCCTCCCGTGTTCGTGCCTGCGCCAAGAAGAACGATCACGATGGCCGCGATCCAGTCCTTGCGCACGATCAATCTCAAGAGAAAGAGCAAAAAGAAAATGAGCAGGGCGTAGAGCAAGAAGATCAATGTGAAATGCAAGACAAGGCCGACGGAAGAGCGCACGCCCTTGAGCGCTTCCGTCGCAACGACGCCCGGAGAGGGATGAGGCTTCCCAAGGAGCGGGAGGAGTAAATTGTCAGAGCTTTCGAAAAGCGTGAGGACCGTGCCGTAGACGGCGCCAATCAAGAGATCGCGGCCCACCAGGGGATCCCGCCACTGGCCGGCCAGGAGCCGGCTCCAGGCAATCAGCGTGCGCGGTGCCCGGCGGCGCACATAGGGCTCGAGGGCAAAATACAGAACGCCAGCCAAAACGGCATAGAAGAGGGCCCAGCTCAGGGCGATGATGAGAAAATTGAATTCGTTCGCGGAAGCGACGTGATGCGCGCGAAGAAGCCAGGAGATAAGGAAGATCACGAACACGAAGGTGCCCAGACGCAAGGCACCACGGGTGTCGCCGCGTTTGAGGCGCACATTGCGCCGAACCACAACGACACCGGCAATCATCAAGGCAAGAAACAGTGAGACAACGACCAGAATCGCCAACTTCTCGTGCGTAGAGGGCGTAGAAGGGGTGTCGCGGGGCGGAGTGTTCCAGGGATAGATCACGTCGAAATAAACAGGCTTGCCGCGGTAAGCAGCAGCTTCGATGCGCTCCGTGATATCGGGGCGGCCGGGCAGCGGCCGTTCCCACGCGGCCCGGGAGTCCCCCCAGGCGAGCGGCGTCCATTGGGAAGGCACGCTGCGAAAATCGGCGGAGTTCAGGCCAGCGGCGGAGAACGCCGCCGGCCAATCGGCCGGGGAAGAAATTTGCGGGGAAGAATTTTTTTGCGGCGGGACGGCTTCAAAATGAAGAAGATTTCCGCCCGGATCGAGAATGACATAAATCATGCCCGTGACGGTCATGGGCGGGTCGAAGCTTGTAACTTGTCCGGAGCCGCCGGAAGTATAGAAACCGTAAGGGTGCATTTCGCGGGGACTCTGCCGATACCAGAATACCATCCCGGCGGGACGCCCAGAGGCAAGCGCCTCCCAGCGATGGATAGTCTTGTCCTGGGTCCTCAGGTAATCCACATAATCGCCCTGCGTCTCAAAGGAATAATCTGAGTCTACCGGAAGCGTGGTGTAGCCCAACTGTTTGATGATCTCTTGGGCGCGGACCCGCAGCACCTCGGGTGGATTTTCCAGAGGCACGAGACCATAGATTTTGAAGCGATCGGCGGTCAGCACGAAAACAAGCAAACAGATGGCGGCCACGGCGAGCAATCCGAGTGCCATGCTGGGAACCAAGCCTTCAGATGCATCGGCGGCGGCGACCATTTCCGGCGATGGAGTCTCGCCGGCGGCAAGCGCGGCAGCGAGCGGGTCACCACCAGGAAGAGCGGCCGCAACCTGAAGCGCGGAAGCCGGGCGCTTCTCCGGATCGTTTTCGAGGCAGCGAAGAATTACGCGTTCAATCATGGGATCGAGATCGCGGACGAGTGTCGAAGGATTGGTGAGCGTTCCCTGTTCGCGGAGTCTCATCAACTCCGGAAGAGTCGAGGCTTCGAAAGCGCGCTTGCCGGTCAGAATTTCGTAGAGAATGAGGCCGAGGGAATAGATGTCGCTCTTCGCGGTGACTTCGCGGCCGGCGAGTTGCTCGGGAGCCATATACGCGGGCGTGCCCGCGCGGGCTTCCGCGCCCTGGACGCTGGCGGCAATGCTGGCTAAGCCGAAGTCGGTGATGCGGATTTTGCCAGCGCCGTCCAGCATCACGTTAGCGGGTTTTAGGTCGCGGTGAATCACGCCGCGCGCATGCGCGGCGGCCAGGCCGGCGCAGAGCTGACGTGCAATTTCCGAAGCTTTGTCGGGAGAAAGCCGCCCGATGCGTCGGACAACAGACGCAAGATCTTCTCCGTCCACGTACTCCATGGTCAGGAAGAACGAGCCATCGGCGTCGCCGACGTCAAAAACCCGGCAGACGTTGGGATGGGAGACCTGGCGGGCCGTGCGCACCTCGGAGTGAAATCGGGACAGCGCCGCGGCATCCTGAGAAAGCGCTTCGGGAAGAAACTTGAGGGCAACGACCTGGCCGAGCTTCAAATCTTCGGCGCGATAGACCTCGCCCATACCACCACGGCCCGCCAAAGCCACGACACGGTAGCGGTCCGCGATGATCTGGCCTGACGCGAAACGTCCGCCGCCGATGGGGTCTGAACTCGATAGTGGATTACTTGCCGTGGCGGAGCGCGGAGTGCGCGGCGAAGGAAAGGAAGACGGCGTTCTGTATGGCGCCGGCGTAGGCGGGGCCGGGGCGATCGTTTCTCCCTCGGAAGTAGTTTCATCGCCGGCGAGCGTTGCTGCCGTGTCCATGTCCGCGGGCTGGCCGCAAGACGAGCAGAACTTTGCGTTCTCCGAAACCTGTGCGCCACATGCTGGGCAGAACATGAGAGGGCGGGATTCTACCATTGGAGCAAGGCTCGCCGCGACCTGCGATCCAGAAGCTTACGAAATGCGCTCGACCTGCACGGCAGTGCCGTAGGCCAGCACCTCGGTGACCCCTTGCATGACTTCTGTCGCGTCATAGCGCATGGCGATGACGGCGTTCGCACCGTGCTCCCCCGCGTGCTGCAGCAGCAGCTCAAAAGCATCCTCGCGGGTCTTCTCGCAGAGGTTGGTGAGAATGGTGATATTCCCGCCGACGATGGTCTGGAGCGCGGCCCCGAGATTTCCAATCACGCTGCGCGAGCGGACGACAATCCCGCGCACGATTCCGAAATTCCGGACGATGCGATAGCCGGGCAGCTCGACCGCCGTAGTCACCATTCCCGCATCCACTCGTGGCATTTTTTCTCCTCGGAAGAGACGTTTACCGGTGCGATTCTAACCGTTCAAACGGCGCTCTGCCAGCAATCTTCCTCTGCTATCCTCGAAGAACGTGGAGACATTCTTTTATTTTCTGGCTTTGTTGCAGATCCTCCTTGGGGCGTACCTCATCTGGCAGGGTTTGCAGTGGCTCGGCTACGTGCGGCGCCGTCTGCACACCGACCCGGGCTTTTACGCGCCGCGCGTGGCGGTGCTTTGTCCATGCAAGGGGCTTGAGCCGGGGCTCGAACGCAATCTGGTGGCGCTGACCGAATTCGACCGGCAGAATTACGAAATCTTTTTTGTTTTGGCTTCCGCCTCGGACCCCGCAGCAAGCATTGTCAAGCGTGTGGCGGCGAATACCAGGGTAAAAGCGCACGTGGTGATCGCCGGGGAACCCATGGGCTGCGGCGAAAAGGTGAACAACCTGCGTGTGGCCGTCGAACAGCTTCCGCCGGAATTCGAGGTGCTGGTATTCACGGATTCCGACGGCCGCCCGGGGAAATCCTGGCTGCATCATCTCGTGGCACCGCTGGGGAACGCGCGGATTGGAGCCACAACGACCATGCGCTGGATGATTCCCAACCGGAGCAACCTGCCGACGGCGCTACTTGCCGCGTGGAATGCTCCGATCGTGACCATGCTCAGCGAGAGGGGAAAGAATTTCTGCTGGGGCGGGGGAACGGCGCTTCGCCGGAGCGTGTTCGAACAATCCGGGGCCATGGACGAGTGGAGAAACTCGGTCAGTGATGATTATTCCTTGACGCGCGCGCTGGAGCGCAACAACCAATCGATTGTGTTTATCCCCGAGTGCTTGACGCTCTCCTACGTGGAGACGGATTTCGAGGGGTTAATGGAATTTACGAACCGCCAGATTTTGATCACGCGCGTATACGCGGACAAGGTGTGGTCGCCGGCGGCAGCCACGCATCTGCTCTACTGCCTCACGCTGATCATGGGAGTGATCCTCACCGTGGAAAATCTGCTGGCGCAGCGTCCCGCTTTTCACCTGATGACACTAACGTTTCTCCCTATTCTGCTTTCTTCGCTGCGGGGCTCGCTACGGCTGATTGGTGTAACGGAAGCGGTCCCGGCTGGCCGGACTCAGATCACGGGCCAAGCCTGGATATATGTCCTGCTGACAGTCTTCATTCCGTTTCTGTATGTCGTCAATTTCGCCAACTCGCTGATCACAAGGAAGATCCGGTGGCGCGGGAGAACCTACGAACTGATCAGCGCGGACCAGACGCGCATCCTGTAGATATATTCTTTTTTTGAGAAATATGCGGTCTCTCGCCATTTTTCCACAGGACCTCGAGTAATTTGCTAGATTCAAGAAGTTTGGACCGCCGGACACAAGAATTCGCCCTAGGTGGAAAAATTTCGCATACAGTGAAATTCCTACAGGCAAATGGGAATTGGCGCCGCGAAGCGTCGAGGTAAGTGCTCTATTTCTGAACAGGTTGCGAATTCCCCAGTTGGGAAGAATATCTGCAAGGTTGGTGCGAGCAGGTCAAACGCTCGCAGGCGAACTTTCAGGGAGTTCGCGCTCACGCCTGCCCGTTGCCGTTAAATGGGTATCAGTCGCCGAGACCTTAGCCCTCTGTCCAGGCTTCAAGCCTGACTGCTTACCCAATCGGGGAAACGCGCCTCGTCGAGGGGGCGAAGAATACAAAAATGGTTGGCTTCGGTTCGGTCACGAAGCTGCATTCAGGGGGGGTGCAAGTGAAGGTTTTCCGCAGGAGTGAACAGCCGCAGCATTTGACTAATGCCCGCACGACTGCTCTACGAGACCGGTTCTTTTTCTACGAAAAAAATACGGGGGTCGCACACTTCCACGTTGAAGCAGGCCCAGACGGACGGTTTCCGGTGGACCAAGCGGCCGGGCTGCTGGCAATGCACTGCATGGTGCGAAGCCAGTCGCCGAGCGACTACATCGTGATGGTGCAAGCCGAGGACGACGAACTGGAAGGCCTGCACGAAAAAACGCCACAAGCTGTTGGAGGCGGGAAAAGCAGTTCACAGCCAGGTGAAGCTGACGCGCCGGGAAGAAGAAGTTCTCGGCGGGGTCATGAAGAGCCTGGCCAACAAGGAGATCGCCGCGAATTTGAATCTCTCCGAGCGGACAGTGAAGTTCCACGTCTCCTCGCTGCTGGCGAAATTCCGGGTGCGCGGCCGCATGGAACTCGTGCGGGAAGCTTCGCGGCACACGGCGGGAGCACTGCCATTGCCTCTCCCGGTAGGGACGAGGGAAGCGCGCACTTATGCGCCGGTGCCGACGAGTTATCCGGCGCCACGGCGCACCGCACCCCTGGTGCCCATGATCAAGCGGCAATTGATGGCATAGTCCAAGAATAAGTTCGTCTTAGAGGCAAGCAAAAAGCTCCCGGTTTGGGAGCTTTTTGCATTGTCACGAACTTGCGAGGCGGGCTTATTTTTTCGCCGCATCGAAGAGTTCGGCGGCCTTATCCCAATTCACAACGTTCCACCACGCCTTGATGTAGTCGCCGCGCAGGTTTTGATATTTGAGGTAGTAGGCGTGTTCCCAGACGTCGAGACCGAGCACGGCCTTGGGAGCTCCCGCAAGCAAATAGGGAGTGTCCTGGTTAGGAGTCGAGTCGATGGCCAGTTTTCCGTCTTTAACAACGAGCCAAGCCCAGCCCGAACCAAAACGCCCCAAACCGGCAGCGGCAAACTTCTCCTGAAATCCGGCAAATGAGCCAAAAGCGGAGATGATGGCCGCGGAGAGATTACCTTTAGGTTCACCGCCGCCGCCCTTCTTCATGAGCGTCCAAAAGAGAGAATGGTTCCAGTGTCCGCCGCCATTGTTGCGGACGGCGTTGCGAATGTTTTCCGGGACGGAATCGAGGCCTTTGAGAAGATCGTCGATCGATTTGGCCTGCAGACCGGCATGGCCTTCCAGGGCCTTATTGAGGTTGGTAACGTAGGCGCCATGATGCTTGTCATGATGGATTTCCATCGTTTTGGCGTCAATGTAAGGCTCGAGTGCGTCAAAGGAATACGGCAAAGGGGGGACGGTAAATGCCACGGGTTTATCCTCCAGTTTTAGATTTGAATTCGAATCGGTTGCGGTGCTGGCGTGTAAAAGACCGGGAGCAGCGTTTCCCGCCCCGAGCAATCTTGCGCCGACAAAACCTGTATTGAGCAAAGACCTCCGGCGATTCCTGGGAACCCCTGCAGCGAGGAGGGCCAGCCGACGTGCGGAGTGGATTATACCGCTTGTCCGGCCTGGAAGGTAACGCCCCACGAGAGGCGAGCACGGCCGCGAGTCCTGGCGAAAGACCAATGGACCGGCTGACTCGTGCCTCTTGCGGTGGATCTTCCGCGCGCTCTTATTGGATGCGCGAGAGCGCCCATCGGGCAGATTCGGCAATGACCGGCTCGGCAGAAGAAGCCAGCCGCCCCAGCAACTCGGTGATCCGTGAGTAGGCCGGTGTGCCCCGGTGAATTTCAGCATTTCCGAGCGCAATGCAGGCGTTGCGCACCAGGCCGCGCCATTTGGTCCGCTTGATCGGGCTGCCACGGAATAAATCGCGGAATTGGGATTCGGTTATTCCCGCAAGCCACTCCAGCCGGGGGAGGAATAAGGAGTCGTCCCGGGAAGCAGAGGGCATGCCGATCTGATCTCTTTCGCGGGAGGGAATCGCCCTGGGCTGAAATTCCTGGATGGCCACAACGGGTGCGCGCCGGTTCCAAGGACATACGTCCTGGCAAATGTCGCAGCCGAAAACATGGTTGCCCATGGGCTCGCGAAACTCATCCGGGATGTCGCCGTGCAATTCGATGGTGAGATAAGAAATGCACTTTCGCGCATCCATGACATAAGGCTCGACGAATGCATTTGTGGGACACGCATCCAGACAGCGGCGGCAACTCCCGCATAAGTCCGGCGGCGGCAATTCATTTGCAGCAAGCGTGGGCTCGAGATCGAGGGTCGTCAGCACCACCCCCAGAAAAAAGTAGGAGCCGAGCATCTGGTTGAGCAGCAGGGTGTTCTTGCCGAGCCATCCGAGGCCCGCGTATTTCGCAAGCACGCGCTCCTGCACGGGACCGGTGTCCACGTAAGCCCGCGCCTCGAATGGTTCCGAAAACCGTTCGCGCAGAAATTCGACCAGGCCTTCCAATCTGTCGCGCAAAAGCGCGTGATAGTCGCTTCCCCAGGCGTAGCGGGAAATCCACCCGCGCGGCTCTCCATCAGAGTTCATTAGCGCGGGATCCGTGGAACGAGGCTGCGCCGTGTCGTAGTTAAGGAGGCAAACGATGACGCTGCGAATGCCCGGCAGGGATTTTTGCGGATCGCCTCGCCGGGGATCGGCCAGGTACTTCATCTCACCGGCGTAGCCGCGCGCAAGCCATTCCGACGTTTGTTCGAGTTCTGGATATTTTCCGGCGCGCACCACGCCGCAGAGATCGAAACCCAAGGACTTCGCCTGGTCCACGATCCAAACAGTATCGGCTGGCTGTTTCATCATGAAGATTGTGCCGGAGTCGAGCGGATCACGCGAGTCTCAAACCGCCGGGCAGGGCAAAGTGCGCGGCCAGGGCTTGTTCCGCTTGTAAGAACACGCCAATTCGAGAAATATCCCGATATCGCGCTCGAGATCGGATTGCGTGCCGTCAAAGTAGAAATTGCGAATGGGGATTCCCGCATTGTCCCGGCTGACATGCGGATAAATCGCTTCGCAAATGATGCCGTTCATGCAGGTGAAGGGGCTGATGTCGATGACTCCGTCCGCACCCTTTTGGGCGAAATAGACGGACTTTCCGACATTGATAACCATTTCGCCGTTCGCTCCAAGCGGAGGCAGATAGGGCTCTGCACAGGCGAGGACCTCACTGATTTCCGAAGGCTCTTCATAGCCGAGGAAATCCTCCCGGAAGAGGGATGTGAGTTCTTCCTCATCCCTGCGCTGGAAATGATTCCGTAGGCGGTCGCCGAGGGCGCCGAGAGAAAGACTCCTTCCCCGAAGCTGGAGTTTCCTAAGCTGATCGTCGTTGACGTACCAGATCCATTCGGAAATATCGTTGAGCCAGACCTCGGCGCCAAATTCCTCGAGGCGCCGCACCAATTCATTGTTACTGAAATTATTGAGGCGGCAAAAGATCTCGCCGACAACGCCAATGAGCGGCCGATCGGGATCGAATTTAAGTTGCAAGGCGCGGAAGCGGATGCGGATATTCAGCAGACAGTCCTGAAGTGCTTCCATTTGTTCCCTGTTCGAGCCATAGGACGCTTCGAGCGTCCGGCAAAGTTGGCCCAGACTCTCTTCATAAACTTGATCGGCGGAGCCCCGGACCGTTTCATAGGGCCGCGTTTTCAGAAGCAGTTTGGAAAGAATGTCGGAAGACACAATGGCGCGCCATGCGCCGCGTGCATACAGAGAAGAAGCTTCGCCAAAATCGCTGTAACCCGTCTCGCAAGCTGGAGCGAGAATCGTCACGCCGGGATAACCCAGGGAAGCGAGCAGGGATCTCACATAGGGAACGTACTGCCCAAAGCGGCACGGTCCTTGCCCCGTGGCCATGAAGAAGGCCACTTTATTGGGATCCGTCCCGGGCTGCTCCAGAATTTTCAAGAAATCACCGATGGTCACCCGAAGCGGATAACATTCTTCACCGCTGGTGTGCCGCCCGCCGAGCTCCAGCGTTTCCGCATCGGAATGAGGCGTAACTTCGGCGTCAATACCGATGGAACGCAAAACCGCGGCGAACGCGCGGGCAGCTCCGGTGGACATGCGCGGCACCCAGGTCTTTTTTCCGGCGAGCGGATGCGTGGAAGGCACCCGCCGCGAAGCGGCTACACGTTCGACGAGCATCGCAACACTCCCTTGCTGTCGAGGTAGGCCTCGCAGCGCGTCAGATATCCGGCGTCATTCCCGTGACCATCGAATTGCAAAACGAGGAACGGCGCTTCCGCCACGTCCCGGAGGAAATGTTTCACGAAAGAATCCGGCCCGCACTTGAAATTAGTGACATAGATGATGTGGAAGTTGGGCTTGTCCTGGGCGAATCGCCCCGCGGACAGGATCCGACGCCCGGAATTCCAGAACATGTTGGGGTGCAAATCATCCACGCCCTGTGCATCCAGCGGCAGAAAATCCATAGGCAGGACGTTGACACCATAGAGGTCCCGTAATTTGCGAGGAATATCGCAATTTCCGCTGCGATCGTAGAGGTTATAGGCGCGTCCCACGAGGAGCACGCCGGGCTCGCCGCTCTCTTCGAGAGCGGCACATGCTTTACGTCCTTCTTCCATCAGCTTCTCGTTGAAGCCGGCCTGAGCAGCATAGGCGGCCTTCACCGCTCGATCGCTTTGTTTATGCTCTATCCCCAGCCGCTCAAAATAGTCCGCCAGTTGTTTCTTTACATGACGGGGGCCAAGGCGGAAATGGAGCGTGGGCGCGAGGAAGAACCGATCGTATTCAGCGAACTCGGGCGCGGAACGAACGACGAACGGCAGCGTCTGATTCCACGGACACAGATGGGAGGCAACGGGTGAATCCGGCGCTTCCATGTCCATCACGTTGGGCAGCAGAACAAAATCGACGGGGTCACGGCCGGATTTGTCCTGCAGCAAGGCCTGCACATGGCCATGGGCAATCTGCACGGGGAAACAGGGCTCGGCCGTGGCGAGCTCAACACCGTGCCGCGCAATCTGCTGGTCCGTAGGACCAGAGAGCACGACCTGGAAACCCAGTTCCTCAAGATAGCACCGCCAGAAAGGGAAGCGATCGTAATAGAACATGGCCTGGGGAATTCCGATTCGAACTTTGCCGATGCTGCGATTCGCCGAGGCCTCGTCATATCTCTCCTGGAGAAGCCGGTCGCGAAAGGCCAGCAGATCGTCAATGACCGGTTTGCGATCGGTGCGCGCCCGCTTGCGGAATTTGTCCGAGCATTTATCGCCCCAGTAGGTTTTGCGGCCTTCGACGGTGACTTCCTTCATGTCGCAGTAATTCGAACAAGCTTTGCAGACAAAATCGCGCGTTGCGAATCGGGTGCGGCTCAAATCGAATCCACGGAAGGTCGAAATCGAGCGTGCTGTAGTGGATCGGCCGCCGACGGTTGCGGCAAATGCTTTCCCGCGGACACGTTCCCTGGTCCGGGTCACTTCCTGGGCGATTAGGGCCATGCCGATGGCGCCGATAACGCCGTTGTGCGGCGGCACGATCACGCGCTTGCCGAGCAATTGGGAAAAAGCCGCGGCCACCGCGTTGTTATACGCGGTGCCTCCTTGAAAGTAGATGACGTCTCCGATCTTACGGCCGCGAACGACGCGATTGAGATAGTTGAGCGCGACGGAATAGGCGAGGCCCGCAGCAAGATCATCCACGCTCGCTCCACGTTGCATCCACGCGGTAACGTCGCGCTCCATGAAAACAGTGCAGCGCTCGCCCAGCCGCGCAGGCGATTGCGAGGCAAGGGCCCGGCTTGCGAATTCGTCTTTAATTTGAATTCCAAGACGCTCTGCCTGCTCTTCGAGGAACGAGCCCGTACCGGCCGCACAGGCTTCGTTCATGGCGAAGTCCACGACCACGCCGTGATCGATGGAGATGAATTTCGCGTCCTGCCCGCCGATTTCAAAGATCGTGTCCACGCCCCCGATGTCGTTCTCTCCGTCACCTGCGCCGAGAGCAGAAGCAGCCCGGCGCCTCACAAACCTGTCATGAACATAAATCGCGCCGGTTTTGTGAGCGGTGATCTCGTCGTTCACGGTATCAGCGCCGACAAGTTCTCCGATCAACTCGCGGCCGGAGCCTGTCGTTCCGACGCCGCGAATATCAATGTGTGAGCCGAGTAGCCGGTCCACTTCCTGCAGTCCTTCGTGCACAACCTCGATCGGGCGACCTGAGGTGCGGAGGTAGATTTCGTGGAGCAAGCGCCCATCTTCGTCGAGGACGGCGAGATTCGTGCTTACCGAGCCAATGTCAATGCCGAGATACGCGGGCGATTTCGTTTCGCCTTCAGAAAGCGGCTCAGTCCGGGAGGCTTGGGGATGGTTGCGCAACAGCAAGACATTCTTGAGGGACAAGGGATCGAAAGAAACGCGGTCCTTAGCGGGAAGTGAATGTTCGCCAAGCGCTACGAGCGTTGGAGCAGGTCTGACCGTGCCTACACGCTTCTGTTCTCGTTCGAGCAACGCGCAGCCGAGCGCCCCGAGCCATGCATACAGCTCCGGCACAATAATGGCTCCCGGCGCCAGCCGGAATATCTCCGTGAGCGCCTGCACGACCCCCGAGTTCTGAGACACAGCGCCGATCAGAGCCGCCGGTGGAATGACTTTTCTTCCGCGCACGATGTTGCTCTTGAAATTCCGCGCGACCGCTTCACACAGTCCTTTCAAGACTTCGTCCGTGCCGTAACCCTTCTGCTGAGCGTGGATCATGTCGGATTTGGCGAACACAGAGCAACGCCCGGCAATTCGCGCCGCGCATTTTGCTCCGGCCACGACTTGGCCGATCTCTTCGACGCGATACTTCAAGCGGGATGCTTGCTGGTCGAGGAACGATCCTGTTCCTGCGGCGCATTCCCCGCTGGTCGAATAATCGAGGATCCCAGTTGCACCCAAGAGAGAGCCAGAATGGGTCGGATCATTTTTCTTGTCACGTTCGCTTAGCAGGATAAATTTGGAGCTTTCGCCAGCTATCTCGAAAACGGTGCGGACCTGCGGATAAACATTGCCGACGGCGCAAGCAAGCGCCTTGAACTCATTTTCGGGCCTGGTTTGCATGGTTTCGGCCACGAGACGCCCGCCGGAACCAGTTACACGAATTCGTTCGATCCGTTCTTGCGGTACGTAGCGGCGGAATTCTTCAAGAAGCTCGTTTGTGCTTTGCAGAGGATTGCCGTAGGTCCGCCGGTACCGGGAAATCACGACCGGCGACCCAAGCTGCTTCTCTACTTCTTGCGAAGCTCTGGAGAAACCTTCGGCATTAGCGAGGAGCGCATCGAGGAGATTAAGATCGTTCCATGCCCAGAGGGCCGCCAGCTTCACGCTGACGCTGCCAATATCGAGACCTAAGAAGATTCCCAAGCTTCCAACCTCTGTTGTGCTGGACGATTCAGGATTGGGAGAGCCGGTAATTTATGGGTGAATCGGTCCCGTAGGCATAACAAGACCGCCCCACGCAAAGATAACTCCGTCCCTTAAATGTTAAAGTGATGCAACCGCAGTTCCAGACGGGATAGCAACGTCACACCGGATGGTTTTTCTAGTGCAGGGCTAAGCCCTCTACGCTCAATCGCTTGGAGGCAGATGCAACGCCGTCATCACTTTCAGATGGTCGAAATGCACAAAGCGGCGGAGTGATTTCAGGGGGCCAGTGAGTCATCTCCCGTGGACTGGATGATTTCACGCAGCACGGACGAATGGTAGGAAGGCTACCCCCAGGGTCTCGGGAGCGCTGGTACCGGACCGGGCGTGAATGGGCGTGATGGAGTTTTCGACATGTTAACGCGCTTGAAATGAAGCGAAGGGTCAACTATTGGTGGGAAAAAAACGGAGTTAGCTGATTATTGAAAACTGCGCAGCGCCGTGGGTTCGTCGGAAAACACATCAAAAACCGTGTAGAGCTTGGTGATCTGGAGAAGATCGCGGACTTTCTTCGTCAGATGCAACAGCTTCAGATCGCCGCTTTGATTCTTCACCGCGGTGAATCCGCTGACAAGTTCGCCGATGCCCGAGCTGTCAATGTAATCCACGTCGGCAAGATTAAGCAGGATCATTTTTCTCTGCTCCTCGAGCAAACCGCGAATCGTTTTCCGCAATAAGGCGCTGCCGTCACCGAGCGTGATGCGGCCGCTCAGCTCCACAACCGTAACTTGTCCGGCATCACGATGAGTTGCGTGTAATGACATGGCCATCCCTACGCTTCCTGACGGGGTGCGGTGCTTTGGCCACCTTGGCCGTTTTCGGGAGCAGCTCCCGGCGTGGGCAATTTCTTCGACATGACGATCTCCGCACCACCAGTTTTTCCAGCCACGACGTCGAATTCGTCCATGAAGGCACGCATAAGGAAGATGCCGCGTCCTGAAGTGCTTAGCAGATTTTCCTCCGCGAGCGGGTCCGGGACATCGGACAGTTTGAAACCCGCGCCCTCATCCAGCACGTGAATGATCATCTTGTCCGCGGTGAGCTCGACCGCGAGATGGATCTTCTTATCAGGCCGTTCTTGATTGCCATAGTGAAAAGCGTTGATCACGCCTTCGCGCACGCTCATTCCGATGCGGTAGCACTCGTCTTCGCCAAACCCCGCCGCTTCGGCCACGCGAAGACACATCTCCTCGGCGAGGTTGACGCTCTCGACCTGCGTCTCCAAAGCGATTTCGAGGTGCTTGGTGTCAGCGCCCATGCATTGCCCCGCCGCCGGAAAAGACCGCTACAACAGGGCAGCTATCCGTAACATAGCGAATGAACTCAAGTCAATGGAGCACGCCATGTGCAGCAGGGTACTGCAGCCGGCGTGGGTAGGGCAGGCATTCTTGGCTGTTCCTCCGCTTGGCTTTCAGTCTCTCAGAAGTCATCTCCTTAAGGACTTGGGAAGAGAGACAGGCATGTTTGTTCTACTAAGCCCAATAAGACCGGTCCAGGGTGCGGTATTGAATTGCTTCGCTGAGGTGGCGGGGTTCGATGCTTTCGAGGCCGTCCAGGTCGGCGATGGTGCGGGCGACCTTCAAGATGCGGTCGTGGGCGCGGGCGGAAAGCCCGAGGCGGGTAATGGCGTTTTCCAGGAGCTTTTCGCCGTCGGCGGAGATGGCGCAGTGCTTGCGAATCATCTTCGGCATCATTTGTGCATTTGAGTAGGTGTTCTTCTCACCGCAGAAACGTTCGAGCTGGCGATCCCGCGCGGCGATCACGCGTTGCCGGACGGAAGCGGAATCCTCAGCGGAAGACGGCGCTCGCAACTCCTTGTACTTCACGGCGGGCACTTCGATGTGAATGTCAATGCGATCCAGCAACGGTCCGGAGATTTTCGAGACGTAGCGCTGGATCATTGGCGGTGTGCAATGGCATTCGCGAGTGGGATCGCCAAAATAGCCGCAGGGGCAGGGGTTCATCGCGGCCGCCAGCATGAAGCGCGAGGGGAAGGTCACGGACACGGCAGCTCGTGAAATGGTCACTGCGCCGTCCTCAAGCGGCTGGCGCATGACTTCCAGAACGTTGCGTTGAAATTCCGGCAATTCATCCAGGAACAACACGCCGTTATGCCCGAGCGAGACTTCTCCCGGCCGCGGCACCGCGCCGCCTCCAATTAGCCCGGCGTCGCTGATCGTGTGATGCGGTGACCGGAACGGACGCGTGCCCACCAGTCCGCGGCTGTCCTCGAGAACTCCTGCCACGCTGTGGATGCGCGTGGTCTCAATGGCCTCCTCGAGCGACATGGGCGGCAGGATCGTCGGGATGCGTTTGGCCAGCATGGTCTTCCCCGCGCCCGGCGGTCCGATGAACAAAATGTTGTGCCCGCCGGCGCACGCCACTTCGAGAGCGCGCTTTGCGGCTTGCTGGCCATGCACGTCGCGCAGGTCCACCGAATACTGCGCCGCCTCGGAAAGCATCTGCCGCGCGTCCACCTTGATCGGCGTGAAGGATTCCGGCGAATTCACCAGGTCCACGGCTTGTGGCAGCGACTTCAGCGCGAAAACGCTTACCCCTTCCACCACGGCCGCTTCCTTTGCGTTGGCTTCCGGAACGGCGATGGCGTTTAAGCCTATTTCTCGCGCAGCAAGCGCCGCGGAGAGCGCGCCACGCACGGGGCGCACGCTGCCATCGAGCGAAAGCTCCCCCAGAAACATCATCTTGTCCAGTTGCTTGCCAAAAAACTGTCCCTGGCAACCCACCAGGCCCAGAGCCATCGGCAGATCGAAGCCCGACCCTTCCTTGCGCACATCGGCCGGGGCCAAATTGATGGTCACGCCCTGCCCATACGGGAATTCGTACCCGCAATTCCGGAGCGCGCTCTTGATGCGCTCGCGGCTTTCCTTCACGGCGTTGTCAGGCAGACCGACGACGTTGAAGTCCTGCATGCGCGCCGATCCCACGTCCACCTCTACTTCGACGAGATAGGCGTCGATCCCGTAGACCGAAGCACTCTGAGTCTTGAAAAGCATTGTCGTTACAAAGGACTCCGGCTGCGCCGGGATCGATTGGAAGTTGCAGGCTCCCGGGGCAGCATAAATCAATTCGACACGATACGCCAGAGATACGTCCGCCCGCATCCCTGCTCCTCGTGGGTTCCCTTTACACGCACCCGGCGGCCACGTATATTGGCAGCATCGCAAGCTGCAGCGCGAATCTGCATCTATTCTTTTCTTTGTGAGGTTGTCCGATGACCGGCTTGATCATTTTGGGCGTCCTCGTCGTGATCGTCGTTTTTCTCATTGGGATGTACAACGGCCTGGTGCGGCTGAAAGTCCAGTGCGACAACGCCTGGGCCGATATTGACGTTCAGCTCAAGCGCCGTTACGACCTGATTCCCAACCTCGTCGAAACCGTGAAGGGCTATGCCGCTCACGAAAAAGGCACGCTCGAAGCGGTCATCAACGCGCGCAACCGCGCCATGACCGCCACCGGGCCTGCCGACAAGGCGCAGGCCGAAAACATGCTCTCCGGCGCGTTGAAGAGCCTTTTTGCACTCTCGGAGGCGTATCCGCAGTTGCGCGCCATCGAGAGCTTTACCTCGCTGCAGAATTCGTTATCGCAGATTGAAGACACCGTGCAGAACGCCCGGCGCTACTACAACGCCGTTGTGCGCGACCTCAACACGAAAATTCAGCAATTCCCGACGAACATCTTCGCCAACATGCTGGGCTTCAAGACGCGGGAGTTCTTCGAGGTTACGGCTCCGGCGGAGCGCGAAGCTCCCAAGGTCAGTTTTAGCACGCCTACTGCCCCATCGGCATAACAAGATCGCCAACTTCCACCAAATGCGCGAGCACTTCATCCATCGCTCCCTTTCCACCTACGCCACAATTCCGAATCGCAGGGAAGGACGAATTCGCCGCCGATTCTTGCGGATCGCCGTTTCCGTTCTTTGCCTGCTTTTCTTTCTGGCATCTTCGGCATTCGCGCGTGAATTGCGTATCGAAAAATTCGAATCCGAAGTCGTTGTTGCGCCTAACGGCTCGATCGACGTCACCGAAAACATCACCGTGCACTTCATCGGCGGCCCCTGGCACGGCCTCTACCGCGAAATCCCGGTGGAATACGTCACGCCGCAGGGCTTCAACTACACGCTCTTCCTGACGGTGAAAAGCATCACGGACAGCGACGGGCGCAAGCTGAAGTTCGATGCCAGCCGGGAGCGCCATTACCGCAAGCTCAAGATTTACATCCCCAATGCCGACGATTCCATACAAACGATTTCCATCGAATACATCGTTTCCGACGCCCTGCGCTTCTTCGAAGATCACGATGAACTCTACTGGAACGTGACCGGCGATGAGTGGGACGTTCCCATCCAATCCGCCAGCGCACGAATCGTTCTCCCCGAAGGCACGACCAACATCCGCGCCAATTCCTTCACCGGCAGCTACCGCTCCACCGCGAACAACGCCGGCGTCGAAATCGTGGGTAATGGCGTGGAAGTGCATACGCGCGATCCGCTCCGCTATCACGAAGGCTTGACGGTGGCGGTGGCCTTCGACAAGGGCTTCGTTCACGAACCTACCGCGTTCGATAACGCCGTGCTTTTCCTCCGCGGCAATTGGCCGCTCGGTCTGCCTCTCGTTGCTTTTGGCATCATGTTCTATCTCTGGTGGACGCGCGGCCGCGACCCGCGCCTCCGGCCCATCGCCGCGCAATACGAGCCGCCGGATCAGCTCACGCCGGGAGAAGCGGGCACTTTGATTGATAATTCGGCGGACATGCGCGACATCACCGCCACCATCGTGGATCTCGCCGTCCGCGGATACATGGTCATCGAGGAGCATCAGAAGGACCGCATGCTGGGCCTCGTCCACGACAAAGACTACAACTTCATATTGAAGAAAGACCGTTCCGAGTGGGCGAAGCTCAAGCCTCACGAGCAGGTTCTCCTGAACGGTTTTTTCACTGCGGGCACCGTCGACGAAACTATTTCCATGTCCAGCCTCGAAAACCACTTCTATAAAAATCTGCCGGACATCAAGAGCCGCATTTTCGAATCGCTCGTCACGCACGGCTACTACCGCCGCCGTCCGGACAGCGTCCGTGCTTCCTACGTCGGTATCGGCGTCGTCGTTGGCTTTCTATGTATTTGGGGAGGCAATGCCGTGGGCTCTTCCCTCGGCATGGCATTTCTGACGTTCACTATCGCGGGCGTCCTCACCGGCGGCGTGATCTGCGCCTTTGGCTGGTTTATGCCCGCGCACACGGAGCAGGGCGCGCGCGCGATGGAAGGCGTTCTGGGCTTCGAGGACTTCCTCAATCACGTGGAATCCGACCGCTTCAACCGCATGATCAAAACGCCTGAAATGTTTGAGAAGTTTCTGCCCTTCGCCATGGCTCTCGGCGTCGAGAAAAACTGGAGCAAAGCCTTCCAGGGAATCCTGACCCAGCCGCCAGATTGGTACCGCGGCTCGTATGGTCCCGCTTTCTATCCCATGGTTTTCGCCAACGATCTGAACTACATGTCTACCCGCGCCAGCAGCGTACTGGCGTCGGCTCCGCGTAGTTCCGGAGGCTCCGGCTTCGGCGGGGGCGGCGGCTTCTCCGGTGGTGGCTTCGGCGGCGGTGGCGGCGGCGGCTTCTAATTTTCTGCTATCCTAACCGTCGTGGCTAATTTTCGGCTGCAAGATTTGCCGCGACGCGGCTACGCCCCTCTCCGACGAGACTCCCGAAAACTTCCCCGAATGTCAGCCGTAGCTGATTTCAGGAGGTTTACCCAACTTCCAGACGCGATTCTTTCGGGCCAACGCCGTAAAGGTTCAATACCTCTTGCAACGTCACAATGCCTTTCAGTTGATGCACATCGGCGCGGCTGACCACCGGCAGCAGGTCCAACTGGCTGGCTCCCATGCGGTCGAGCGCCAAGTGGAGCGCGTGGTCCTCATGGACGTGCGGGAAATCGTCTGCAACGGCAAACTCACTCAGCCGCTTATTTCCGCCGTCGGCGTTCATCACCGAGGTGAGTCGCCGCAGGCTCACCACGCCGACCACGCCTCGTTCATCACGAACGGGCCATGCGCGAAACTCGCTCGCTTTGGTCCTTTCCAGAGCCTCCTGGACGGTCATTGCCGCGCTTAGGACTTCCGTGGCGTCGCGCATCGCCTGCGCTACCTGGCGCTGGCCCGTATGCTGGCGCGATTCGGAGGTTGGCAGGTGAATGCCGTCCTGGTGTGCCAGCACCTCGTAGATGGGCTGTTTCTGGAATCGCGCGGAAATAAAAAAGCTCACCAGGTTGGAAATCATCAGGGGAACGATGACGGAATAATCCCGGGTGATTTCGAAGATCATCACTACTGAGGTCATGGGCGCGCGCACGATCCCGGCGAACGCCGTGCCCATCCCCACAAGCGCGTAGGCCCCGGAAGTAGCAACATAATTCGGAAACAAGCCGTGCGCCACATTTCCCACGATGCCTCCGAGCATGGCGCCCAGAAACAAGCTCGGCCCAAAGATTCCACCGGCGTTTCCCGAAGCATAGCTGGTGGCCACAGCGACGAGCTTCAGCACCAGCAGTACAACCATCAGCTTCAACGCCATACTGCCGTTCAGCGCCTCGCCGACGTGCGCGTAGCCCACACCCAGGAGCTGGGGAACGAACCAGCCCATCACGCCAACCATCAATCCGCCGGCCACCGGCTGAAACCACAAAGTTTTTCGGGGAAACCGCAGGAAACGCGCGCGCATCGAGAGCAAGAGCTTCGTGAACGCCACCGAAACAAAGCCGCCGGCGACACCCAGCAGCGCGTAGATCCCGAATTCCAGGGGATGGATCAACTGATATTGCGGCACCCGGAACAACGGATTGTTTCCCAGCAGCAAGCGCAGCATGGCCCACGAGGTCGCCGAAGCCAGCACCACCGAGCCCAGCACAGGCGCATGAAGATCGCCTACAACTTCCTCGAGGGAAAACAAAACCGCGGCAAGAGGTGTGTTAAATGCCGCGGCGACCGCCGCTGCCGCTCCCACAGGGACCAGCGCCTTCACTTTTTCCGGCCGCAATCCCAGTTTTCGTCCCAGCACCGAGGCGATTCCCGCGCCAACCTGCACCGCCGGGCCTTCGCGCCCGAGCGGGATTCCGCTGGCCAGCGTCGCCGAGGTACAGAAGAATTTTCCGAAGACCGTGCCGAGTGAAATTCGGCCGCCTCTCGCATACAGAGCGGCTTTTGTTTGCGGGACTCCGCTGCCACGTGCGTCTGGAAAAAAACGATACAGGAGATAGCCCATGCCCAGGGAACCGACTACCGGTACGAGCAGCCTTCGCAACCCCGCGCCGCCCGCGGGATAAAGCCGCGCGCCGAATCGCTCTGTCAACAAAATGAAAGCTACGACCGCCAAACCCACCAGCGCTCCGATAAGCAGCGTCAGAACCAGGAACACCTGCTCCTCGCGCTCCCGCAGAAGGGCTGCCCAGCGGCGGGAGGGCGCGCCCCATCGCTTGACCCCGGCTTGTTCCCCGGTCTTATTTATTCCCTGAATTGCCGGCGTACTCGGTATCTTTGTCAAGATGATTTGGGTCAAGATGATTTGAAATTTTACGACGCCGCGGGGGTCTGCGTTTCGTCCTGTACCCCGCTTCCAGACAATAGAAATCTTAAACTCAGCACTTGTTCGCGACGGCTCTCTTCGTCGAGGTTCCGCGTCCGTGCTTTCAGCAAATCATCGAGCGAAACCAGTCCAAGAAATTTCCGGGTGCTTCGTTCAACGACCGGCAACCTTGTAATCCCCTTTTCCGCCATGCGGTAGACGACAAATCGCAACGGTTCGTCGGGGAAAGCTTCGGCGGTCTGCTTGCGCACCAATTCACCAAGCGGCCGGCGAGAAGCGGCTTCGCCCTCTTGCTCGAGGCGCTTGCAGAGATCTCCGCGTGTCAATACACCGACAAGAAGTTCATCAGCATCCACGACTGGAAGCAGCCGCTGCGTTTGAGGAATATCCATGAGCAAAGATTGCTGGATTTCGCCAACAGTGCTCGCCGCAGGAAGCATGGCGACCTTCGTGCGCATCACTTCCCGCACGAACAGAATCTCCAACGGATCGATGGCATATTCACGGCTCAGATGATAACCCCGGCGCGCGACCTTCTCGGTCAGGATCGAGCGCTTCAGTGTCAACACCGTGAAGCCATGGGCAATCACGCTACCGACCAGCAGCGGCAAAAGCACGTTCGACGTCGTGAGTCAATTCCAACGCGAAGACGATGCTCGTGAACGGTGAACGCATGGTGCCGCCGAGAATAGCGCCCATGCTGATGAGCGGCCAGAAACCCGCGCCCTCGTTCGGCAGGAACATGGCCTCCAGTCCGCCCAGCGCGCCGCCCATCATCAACAGCGGCGCCAGCACGCCGCCCGAGGTGCCCGAGCCCAGCGAGACCGCCCAGATGATCCACTTGACGATCAGCACGCCCAGCATCATTCGATCGGCATGTCGCCCTGAAGAAGCGCGCCGATCGTGTCGTAGCCCACCCCGAGTGCCTGAGGAAAAATCAAGCCACCGAATCCGACCACCAAGCCGCCAATCGCCGGCCACCACATCCAGTGGATCGGTAGTTTTCGAAAGGCGTCCTCGGCCGCATAGACCGAAACCGTCAGCAGCGCCGAGAGCGCGCCAGCGAGCAGACCTACCAGCGACGCATCCCAGAATGCCTTTGGGTCCAATGAACAGCGGGATGAGCCGGCACGGGAAACAGGGGTCCCAATCCGATGATGTAACGGCGCACCGCGGCCGCGGCTACGCGCTGGCGAGCGCCACCGGAATCAGAGCTTCGCGGCTTCCATTCGAAAAGCAACAGTTCGACCGCGAGCAACACCGCCGCGACGGGCGAGGCGAACGTCGCCGACATGCCGCCGGCCGCGCCGGCGACGAGCAGCGTCTTCCGCTCCGCGCTGGTCAGGTGCATGAATTGCGCGATCAGCGAGCCGAAGGCCCCGCCGGTCATGATGATCGGGCCCTCGGCGCCGAACGGGCCGCCCGAGCCGATGGAGATCGCCGACGAGAGCGGCTTGAGAACGGCGACCTTCGGCTCGATCCGGCTGCCGTCGATCAGAATCGCCTCGATGGCCTCCGGAATTCCGTGGCCGCGGATGCGCTCCGATCCGTACCGCGCCATGACGCCGATGATCAGAGCGCCGGCGATAGGAACGAAGATGCCGTACCATCCCAGATGATTCCCGGCTGGAGAAACGAGAGTCGTATTCCAACGGCCGAAGTAAAACAGGTTAGTGAACAATCCAATCAACCGCAGCAGAGCCAACGCCACAAAAGCGCAAAGCGCGCCAATGCCGATGGCCAGCGCCGAAATAGGCAGGACCCGAAGGGTGGTGGAGAAGTCGCCCAGGTCCTCGTGCGGACGCGCCACTTTCCCGCGCGTGTTCGGCAAATTTTTCTCGCGGCCGTTATTCACGATTCTTAGCCATACCTCTCCTGGAAATATTCCG
>CAVWHL010000016.1:0-119785 GCA_963754855.1 uncultured Acidobacteriota bacterium | reverse complement strand
TCTCAAACCGTCTTTGAGGAAGAGCAGAAGTGGCTCGCAAGAGCCACGGGCTCTAAACGCCTTTTCTGCACAGTGGAGTTCGACCACGAGTCGGACTTGTAATGCCAGCCAAATTCTGTTGTCGCACTCGCGATCCTTTGCTCGGGATGAGCTTGGGAATCAGCACGCGAGTTTCGAGTTTCCGGTGGTCATACCGCGAGGGTCACACCCGTTCCCATCCCGAACACGGTAGTTAAGCCTCGCCGGGCCGATGATACTGCACGGGCAACTGTGTGGGAACGTAGGTCACCGCCGGGATTAAATTAAAAGGCCGGTCTGAGAAATCAGACCGGCCTTTTTATTTTAACCAAGTTGCGGCGAGGAGTACTTGTCGTGGTGGAGCGATGTGCTTCTTGACCAGGGGGGCGCGGATTTAAAAGTACTATTGACGTTGACGATTTGCGGAGCTAACGTGGATTCTCCGCCCTGGGCCCAGCCATACTTCCGCAGTGAGGCCGGCTATGACCGCAAGCATCGTCAGCAACCCCTCAACAAGCGCATTACAAGAGCGATGGGAAAAATTGCGAAGCCATAAGCGCATCTTTTCCCGCGTGAAGCTCCTGGTGGAATGGGAGCACGAAGGAATGAAGGAAAGCGCCAACGCCGTCACGGTGGACGTCAGCCATTCGGGCTGCATGGCCGTGGTGGGAGCAGACCTGCCGCTACACAAACGCGTGCGGCTGACCCACGCAGAGAGCGGCCGCAACGCGGAGGCCGAGGTGGTGTGGCGCAGCCATGAAGCATGGGATGCGGGATTCGAATTGGCGCAGCCGGATCCTTCGTTCTGGGGAGCGCACTGAGCAGCGTCTGTCCGCGGCGTGCCTTTGCGAAGTTACTTAGACTTCTTGTTTTTCGATAAGCGCGCCTGATTCAATCCATGTCCGGCTAGCCGTCCTTGCTGTTTGCGCGTCGTGAAACTATGCGCGGACCCGCCAGCCATAAATCCCAGTCCGTCAGCTTTTCGCCGGGTCACGAATCGTGCGAGTCCCGGGCGAGCCGGTATTTACAGCCTCGGAGCGGGCTGTGTAGGAACTGAGCACCCGCATGTAATTTCCGCGGTCGAACAACGCGGGATCGGGAACCGATCGGCGGCTCATGCTGCCGCACATCTGCTGAACGGAAGCGTACTGATGATCTTCCAGCCAGCGGTCGAGGTCGGCGAGCACGGAAGAAACGTGAGGAATTCCCTTTTGCAGCAGCGCCGAGGCCATCATCGCGACGCGGGCACCGGACATCATGCACTTGACCACGTCTTGCGCGCTGTGAACTCCGCCGGTAATGCCCAAGTCGGCGTGAACATGATCGAATAGGATCGCCGTCCAGTGGAGGCGCAACAGTAGTTCATCAGGGTGGCTCAGAGTTAGTCGAGGGACGACCTCGAGGGCTTCGATATCGAAGTCCGGTTGATAAAAGCGGTTGAAGAGCACCAGGGCGTTGGCACCGGCATCGTCCAGCCGCATGGCGATGTTGGCGGGAGCGCTGAAAAAAGGTGAAAGCTTAACGGCCAGAGGGACGCGCACGCTGCGCTTGATCTGGCGCACAAGATCCACGTACCCTTTTTCGACTTCCACGGCGCTTTCCGCGGGCTCCGTAGGGATGGAATAAATGTTCAACTCGATGGCATCCGCGCCGGCTTCCGCCATGAGGCGCGCGTATTCGACCCAGCCGCCGGGGGAAACGCCATTGAGGCTGGCAATGACCGGAATTTCGACGCTATCTTTCGCACCTGCGATCAAGTCCAGGTAGCCGCCTGGTCCAAGATTGTACGTTCGCAGATTGGGGAGGACGGTCTGAGATTCCGCGAAACTCTCCGAGCCCCGCCAGAGATCTTCGTCCAAAGCATTGCTTTCCAGTTCGAGTTGTTCCTCGAAGAGAGAAGGCAGCACGACCGCGCCAATGCCTGCGTCTTCGAGTTGGCGGATGTTGGGCACGGATTCGCAAAGGGGAGAAGCCGAGGCCACGAGAGGCGACTTCAGCTTGAGGCCCAAGTAAGGTGTGGTCAGGTCGCTCATTCCTCGTCTCCTCCCTTCTTGACTGTCTCCGCGGCATTCTCTTCCGGCTCGCGCGGGGCAATATCCGGGGAATCCGCCCGGCCGGGCATTGCGGCTCGATTGGAGTAGACGCGCCACTGGCGTTCGACATCATCCTGAGCGATGCGTAAGAGAGAGCGCGCGGCTTGCGGATCGCTTCGCGCCAGCATAGTGTAGCGGGCCTCCTGATAGGCATATTGCTTAAGGGAGAGGCTGGGCGCTTTCGAATCGAGCTGGAAGGGATTCTTTCCCTCCCGGCGCAGCGCGGGATTGTAGCGCATCAGCGGCCAGTAACCCGAGAGCACAGCCTTCTTCTGCTGTTCGATTCCGAACGCCATGTCGTAGCCGTGGGCGATGCAGTGGCTGTAGGCGATGATTATTGAGGGGCCGTCGTGGGCCTCCGCTTCCAGGAAGGCCTTCACGGTATGCGTGTCGCTGCCGCCCATGGCCACGCGTGCGACGTAGACGTAGCCGTAACTGATGGCTTCCATGGCCAGATCTTTTTTGCCGGTCTCTTTGCCGCCGGTCGCAAATTTGGCGACGGCGGCGCGAGGCGTGGCTTTGGACATCTGGCCGCCGGTGTTCGAATAGACTTCGGTGTCCAGCACGAGGACATTCACGTTCCGGCCGGAGCCGAGCACGTGGTCGAGCCCACCAGCACCGATGTCGTAGGCCCAGCCATCACCGCCGACCAACCAGACGCTCTTGCGCACGAGCGTGTCGCCCACGGAGAGCAGTGCGCGGGCATCGGGCGAATCCAGCGAGGCAAGTTTGCGTCTTAAGTTCGGCGACGCGCTGGCGTTGCGCTTCGATGCCTCGCTTCCTTGGACTGGTCTGCTTCGAGCAATCCCTTGGCAAGGGTGTCACCGAGTTGGCTGCTCAGACGAGCGACGAGTTCCTTGGCGTAGAGGGCATGATGGTCCACCGCCAGCCGCATGCCCAAGCCGAATTCGGCGTTGTCTTCAAAAAGCGAATTGGACCAGGCCGGGCCGCGGCCCAGACCGTTGACGGTGTAGGGCGTTGTGGGCAGGTTCCCGCCGTAGATCGAAGAACAACCGGTGGCATTGGCGATCAGCAGGCGGTCGCCGAAGAGCTGCGTGAGCAGTTTGATGTAAGGAGTTTCACCGCAGCCAGCGCAGGCGCCGGAGAATTCGAAAAGCGGCTCAAGGAGCTGCACGTCCTTGACCTGGCTGTGCGAAAGTGCGCTCGCGATCGAATTCCGGCAGCTTCAGGAAGAATTCCCAGTTGGCGCTTTCCGGTTCCCGCAGCGGCGCCTGCGGCTTCCATGTTGATGGCCTTGTGTTTTACCTCGCTCTTGCTCTTCGCCGGGCAGACTTCCACGCACAAGCGGCAGCCAGTGCAATCTTCCGGCGCCACTTGTAGCGTGTAGCGCAGGGTTTCGAGCTCGCGCCAGCGGGGTTTGGCGGATTTGAACGTTTCGGGGCGTCGGCGAGAGTGCGAAGAATCGATAAACCTTGGCGCGGATCACCGCGTGCGGGCAGACCAGCACGCATTTCCCGCACTGGATGCAGAGCTCCGTATCCCAGACCGGGATCTCCTGCGCGATGTTGCGCTTTTCCCACTGCGCGGTGGCCGTCGGGAAGGTGCCGTCGATGGGCATGGCGCTGACCGGCAAGGAGTCGCCATTTCCGGCGATGATCGTGCCGACGACATCGCGCACAAAGGCCGGCGCCCGCGAGGGAACCGGTGGAAGAACATCGAACATCGCTAGTGACCTTTTCCGGCACTTTCACCTGGTGCAGGTGCGCCAGCGGCTTGATCGACCGCGGCAAAATTCTTCTGGACGACGGCCTCGCCACGCTTTCCGTAGGTTTCCTGGATGGCATGCTTGATGGCGGCAATGGCCTCATCGCGCGGCAGAACGCCGCTGATGGCAAAGAAGCAGGTCTGCATGATGGTGTTGATGCGATTGCCCATACCCGCTTCACGTGCCACGGTGTACGCATCAATGACGAAAAACTTGAGTCTCTTCGCGATGATGGTTTCCTGCACCTGACGGGGGAGATGGTTCCAGATCTCCTCCGGCCCAAACGGGGCGTTCAAGAGGAAGGTGGCGCCGGGCTCGGCGGCTGTTAGAACGTCCATGCGGTCGATGAACTGAAATTGATGACAGGCGACGAAGCTGGCTTTTGAGATCAGATAGGTGGAATTGATGGGGTCCGGGCCGAAGCGAACGTGCGAAACGGTCACGGAGCCGGCTTTCTTGGAATCGTAGACAAAATAGCCCTGGGCGTAATTGTCTGGTTCCTTTGCCAATGATCTTGATGGAGTTCTTGTTGGCGCCCACCGTGCCATCGGAGCCGAGGCCGTAAAAGAGCGCGCGGACGGTGCGCGGGTCTTCGGTGGAAAAGTCAGGATCGTAGTCCAGGCTGGTATGCGTGACATCGTCACGAATGCCGATGGTGAAATGGTTCTTGGGATCTGAGGCTTGCTTCAGCTCGTCGAAGACCGCCTTCACCATTGCTGGCGTGAATTCCTTGGAAGAGAGGCCGTAGCGCCCGCCAATGATGCGCGGCAAGGCCTGCGAGCCTCCCGCAGATGCGTGGCGTTCCATGAAAGCGGTGACCACATCCTGATAGAGCGGTTCGCCGACGCTGCCGGGTTCCTTGGTGCGATCGAGCACGGCGATGCTGCGAACACCGGCCGGCATCGCGGCAAAGAAATCGTCCAACGCAAAAGGTCGGTACAGGCGCACCTTGAGGAGGCCGACTTTTTCGCCTTGTTTCTGAAGCGTTCGACGGTTTCCTCGACGGCGCCAACACCCGAGCCCATGAGGATGATCACGCGTTCCGCATCGGGCGTTCCGGAATATTCGAACAGGCGATAGCTCCGCCCGGTCTGGCTGGGCGAAACGGTCCATAACGTCCTGCACGATCCGCGGGCAGGCGCGATAGTAAGGATTGCAAGCTTCGCGCGCCTGGAAGAAGACGTCAGGATTCTGCGCGGTTCCGCGCAGAACGGGATGATCGGGAGAAAGAGCGCGTTCGCGGTGCTGTTGAATGAATTTCTCGTCGATCAGCGCCCGCAGATCATCGTCGTCGAGCGGAATCGATTTTGTTGACTTCATGGGAAGTGCGGAAGCCGTCGAAGAAATGAAGAAATGGCACGCGCGATTCGAGCGTAGCGGCTTGCGCAATCAGGGCGAAATCGCTCGCCTCCTGGACGGAATTCGAGGCCAGCATGGCGAAGCCGGTCGAGCGGGCCGCCATGACGTCGCTGTGATCGCCGAAAATCGAAAGCGCATGTGTGGCCACAGTGCGCGCGGCGACGTGAATGACCGCGGCCGTCAGCTCGCCCGCGATCTTGTACATGTTCGGAATCATCAGCAGCAGGCCCTGCGAAGCCGTGAATGTCGTGCCAAGAGCTCCGGCCTGCAGCGCGCCGTGCAACGCGCCGGCGGCGCCGCCTTCGCTTTGCATTTCGATCACGTCGGGCACCGCGCCCCAAATGTTCTTTTTGCCTTCCGAGCGCCATTGATCGGACCATTCGCCCATCGGCGAAGAAGGGGTGATGGGATAGATGGAAATAACCTCATTAAGGCGGTAGGCAACGGAAGCGGCAGCCTCGTTTCCATCGAGAATTGCAGGGACCCGAGCCATGATAGACCTCCACAACTAATCCCTAGCGATGCTAAGTCCCGTTGCACGTTGAGTCTACGAAGGTTGAATCAAGGAACGGGGCCGAACAGGTACAATTAAGTGCCATATAATGATTGCCTTGCACACCATACCCGAGGCGGGCCACACACTACTGTGACGCGGGTCACACCAAGATGTGACGGCGGGGCCTTTCCTGACTAGGAGTCCGGGTATTCGAAAACCTCTGTTGTCTTGCTGCGCGTGTTTGATTTCAATCTCGCTGCCTTCCACTGTAAAGCGAATTGAACAGAAGACACGATCGAGGAGAACCGTTCATGGCCAGGCGAAGATTGTGACCGTCAACTGCTGGTGGCGGCGTGCAACTGTATCAGCGCATGAGAATTGCCGGAGAGGTCTTTGTGGAGAGCCTGGATACGTCATGCTTGCTCCGTCGGGACGTCTCAAGGAGCGCACTGCATGGCAGGAGTAGAGTTGGCATGTCTGGCAGCAAGCCCGGTTCGGGGAGTTTGAGCATTATGGCAAACAGGAGGCTGGGCCGGCGGCAACATTGAACCGCTGCACACTTGCTTCACAGCGTTCTATTCCGTAGGAGGTTCCGCTAGCAATTTTTCTTTCGGAGGCTCGCTGATCTTCACTTTGTCATCGACGGAGAAAAGGATGTAGTTGGTAAAGGCATGCCGCCTGTGGAACCTGTGCCCGCGGATAACGGCATAGAGGTCCGCGCTGGAAGGAAGCCAGAGTTCTTCATTGCGGCTCTTGAATTTAACTGGACCGTATTCCATGACGAGATGCTCGGCATCGAGCTTCAGTTGGGGATGTGGTTCGCGCAGATCAGTCTCAAGACGAACAATCTGAAATGTGTCAGCATCGACCCAGGCGCGTCCCTTGAGCGCGATGGGATAAGAGTGGCCGGTGATGCGGTAGCGGCGGATGCGGCTTTCCTTGTCGTCGCGCTGCCTGAAATGAACTTGCCAGGCGAAGCCACCGTGCGCTCGGCTCAAGCCTTCACACTTCATTTCAAAATCCGAAATCAGCAAAGGATGGAAAACCAGCACGATGGACGGAAGGCCGGTGCTCCCCATGTGTTCGGGGAACATTTCCGTGCCGGTGCTGCCGTTGCGATATTCCTGAACGTCAAGATACTCGCCGTATTTGCTCTTTAGCTCCCGGACTGACGCCACGTAATTAAAGGACATATCGGCGACCAGGTCGGCATAGCCGGCGTTATTCATACTCTCGTGGTGCAAGAGTTCGGTTGCGGCGTAGCGATCCACAACTTCGGGTAGCTCTTGGACGCGAGCCTGAGTTTTTTTCAAGACATCCAGGAGTGAGCACGTGATGCCAGGCTCGACAGGTGGAACTGCCGCGTCCACATCTGGCGGGAGCCAGTGCAGAGCGGCGGCGCTCAAGGGAATCTCCGGAATATCACCCTCGCTCCCGGCATTCGCAGAATTCGCTCTCGAAAGGTCAATGACGGCCGCTGCTGCGTCGGTGGTGGAGTTCGGGGAGTTCTTCAGCCGGTCGATCAGATTCTTCGCGGCGTCCGCTAGAGTTTGCGAGGGTTTTCCGGCGATATATGCTTCGAGCGCGGTAATGGCCTGTCGATTCTGGTGCTGGAAAGCGAGTGCCTGCCCCAGAGTGAGGCGAGCTGAGTTGGCTTCGGCCTTGCCCACGTCGATGGCGCGCTCCGCATGGGTAACCGCTTCGGCATAGGAATTCTGCTGCAAGAGAGTAGCCGCGAGCAGACTATGCGCACGCCAAGAGTTCGGGCCAGCTTCGACCGCCTTATCCAAGTACTTCCGTGCTCCCGCGACATCCTTTTGGCGGAGCAATGAATCGCCGTAGGCGAGCAGGGCCGTGAGGCGTCTCGGGTCGAGCTGAATCGCCTGGTCCCAGAACTTTCGGGCTGTTGCGATATCACCTTTTTTTTCGTAAACCATCCCCAACATGGTGGGGATCTCCGCCTCTCGCGGCGCCATATGCTGAGCGGCTTCCAGGTGCTTGATGGCCTCATTGTACTTGTTGGCTCGCAGCGCCTCGAGACCTTTTGTAACTTCTTTCTGTGGCTTTGGTGGAAGCACCACGTCGCTCGTCGCTGCGTAAGCTGCGCCACTCCCGGTGTCCGGCCGGAGAGTAACAATGAGCAACTGCTCGCCGTCTTCAGTCGTGATTTTCGCTTCAAGTCTAGTCTTGCCATATCCAGGCGCATCGACATCAACAATGTACGAGCCTATCTTCAAAGGGATAAAAGAAGCTCTTGAATCAGAAGTCGGCTTTGAAGTCAGCGCCTGACCGGAGGCATCATAGAGAGTTACGACGGCAAGCGTGTCAACATTGATTCCATTGGAGGCGCGTACAAGGACCGAGAGGCCTGGGCTGTCTACTGCATCAGGCGTGGAACTTGCCGGAGGAGCGAGTGGGCCGTTGCCTGCTCTCTGCGCGACGCTGCCTGCGGGAAACAAGCCCGAGAGCACACACAAATGGAAGGCCGCACCAACCAATAGGCGAAACCCCTGCATTTACCCCCCTAAAGTCAGAACCCTGGTGATGGAGCGAATGGAAGATCCGAACTACGAACGTACCGCGGGATCACCACCTTGCGGATACCATGAAGTCTCGCGCAAATCACCTTCTCCGTCAACGAATAGGCATTGCAATATCTGCCTTAGCTATTTGACGCACGGAACAGGCCTGAAGTTTCAGGCGAGGAAATGTCTGTGAAACCTTGGGAAGCGGGCGGTCGAATGGAGGAGAGATTCGTTCAGTGATGCGCGTTACGAGGAGAGCGGCGATGATTTCAGCGAAGACGCCCCTGGTGTTAAGTGCGCGCAGGATCAGCGCCGTGGCGACTTCGAAGAGAACGATCAACACGGCGGCAATCGATCGTAGGGAATATACTCAGTCTAGTAATCCTCGCTGCCCATAGGAGTGGGGCTCGCGCACTCTGTGCCGAATTCGGGGCGCCGCCAGCCAAGCGCAGCCCATTCGAATTCGCGATACGATAGCCTGCGTTTCAAGGGAGGCAGAATGAATGCCGAGCGCGGGACTCAGACGGTTTTGATTACTGGGGCGACGGATGGGTTAGGGAAGGCCGCGGCGCTGTTGCTGGCGGAGCGAGGCTACCGCGTTTTCGCCGCGGGCCGCTCGGCGGAGAAGCGCGCGCAACTGGATGTGCTGGGTAAGGAAAAGAAACTGCGTCTCGAAACCCTGGAAATGGACGTCCGTGATGACGACTCCGTGCAAAGAGCGGTCGCTGCCGTGTATCAGAAAGCGGGCACCCTCAATGTGCTCATCAACAACGCGGGGCTGGCTTACGTGGCGACCGTGGAAGACATGACCATGCAGGACTGGCGGCGCCAGTTCGAAACGAATTTTTTCGGCGTTTTACGCGTAACCCAGGCGGTGCTGCCGCAAATGCGCGAGCGGCGGCGCGGCCGCATCATCATGATCAGCTCGGTTTCAGGGCTCGTGACGCCGCCGACACAAGGTGCTTACAGCGCCAGCAAACACGCGATGGAGGGATTGAGCAATGCCCTGCGCCATGAACTCTATCCGTTTGGTATTGAAACCGTTTTGATCGAGCCGGGCTACATCGTGACGAACATCCAGCAGACCGCCGTCGAAGTGGCTCAGCCTTACCAGGACAAAATCAAGAACGGGCCTTATGCCAAAGTCTACGCCGGGTCCTGGTCCGGCGCGAAAAGCAGCCGCGCAGCGTCAAGGACCACGCCGGATGATTGCGCGCGTGTCATTCTGGAGGCCATCGAAGCGCCCAGGCCCAAAGCGCGCTACGGAGTCACCCCGCTGGCCACCAGGATCAAATGGGCGAAGCGGCTGCTACCGGACAGCCTTCTTGACGCCATGATTCGCAAAAGATACGGAATCACGCGCGAAGCATGAGTTGCGCGTGTTTCACGTCAAGGCCTGCAAGGCTGCGCCTTTTCCTTTACGGATTCGAAACCTGAAAAGACAAGCTGTTCTCTCGCTGTTCCTGCCATATCTTGGACCACGCCTCGTGAACCGGGCTTTCCGCGTAATCCGCCGCGGCTTCCGCGCTCGTGAATTCGATCGCGTAGATGCCGCTGAAGTCCTTAAGCTGATTCCGCTCGGTTTTCAGCCAGACGTTCTTGATGCCGGGAATTTTTCCGGCCATGTCCTTGATGCCGTTGATGGCCCGCTCGCGGTCGTAATTGGAAACGTTGTCCTTGAATTTGTAAATCACCACGTGGAGCACGGTTTTCGGCTGGCCAAAGCGGTTTTGCACCGCCGCACCGCGGGCGTGCATCGAGCCAGCCGCGAGGCCCGCAACAAAGATTGCCGCGCCCAGCGTGATGTGCGCGGCCCGTTTCATCGCTGATGTCATCTCTTCCTCCCCAATAAGAACCCCGCCAGTGTATGCAAGGCATGCAAGTCGAAGCAACTCGCCGCAGCTGAAAACCACATCGCCGCCGCAAAAGGTTTGACGGATCTACGGCAAGGCCGTTACGCTCCCAAGGAAGGTTCAATGAGGGCGGAATGAATTGGTCCAGCGGGGAATCAGGGGAACAGCAGCTGCAGCCGGGGGCGTTGCCTCCGTTTCCGCGCATCTGGGTAGGCTACCTTCTCGGCGTGGCGACCATCATCGCGGAGATGATTGCCATTACGCTCCATCCGGAGCTGGCGAAAGAGCCCTTAATCATTCCTCCTTTGTATTTGTTCCTTGCGAATTTCATCAGCCTGGTCTACTGGATGGTTTGTGCCTATGAATTTCATCTTGTTCTCGCCCAGGCCACGGCGGGCGCGTATCCGATCAAGCCGCTGCGCGCGGCGTGGTTTCATCTGATCCCGGTTTATGGTTTGTACTGGGTCTATAAGTGGCCGCGGGAGCTGGCTAGATTCATTAATGGACGCCTGCCTGTGCCTTTGATGAAGCCCGATAGAATTGGGCTGGCGGTATTAATCGCCTTTATCGTGTTCCTTGTGCTGGATCGCGGGTTCGGCATGATTTTGCTCTTCTGGGCCGCATCGTACCTGTCGCGTTGTTTGCGTTATGCGCTGTCGGCGCGGCCGGCTACGCCGGGGAGTCCACCGCCTTTGGCCTGATCAACCATTCCGAGGAGAATCAATGCAACGAGGAATACGCTGGATCCTGCCGTTCTGCTTGCTCGCGAGTTCTGCGCCCGTGGGACGAGCGCAAAGTGAGGAACTGGTCCGGGAGCTCTCGCACGACATTTTCAAGCAGCTTGTCGAAATCAATACCACGGACTCCGTCGGCAACGTGACGGCCGCCGCGGAAGCGATGGCCAAGCGTCTGCGCGACGCGGGCTTTGAAGGCGGCGACATCCACGTGGCCGGCCCCAACGAACGAAAAAGGAATCTCATTGTTCGTTTTCACGGAACGGGAAAACGCAAACCCATCTTGTTTATCGGGCATCTCGACGTTGTGGAAGCCCGTCGCGAGGACTGGACCTCCGATCCATTCGATTTCATCGAAAAGGACGGCTATTTCTACGGCCGCGGCACCGACGACATGAAGTCCGGCGACGCCATCCTCGTCACGAATTTCATCCGGCTGAAAAAGGAAGGGTTTCTCCCCGACCGCGATCTGATTCTCGCGCTCACGGCCGACGAAGAGGGCGGCTCAGCCAACGGCATTGACTGGCTCCTGACGCAGCATCGCGACTGGATCGAAGCGGAATACTGCATAAACCTCGACGGTGGGGAATTCGAAAAGGAAAACGGGAAGCGCCGGCTCGCGGCGATCCAGGCCAGCGAAAAAGTCTATGTCGATTATCAATTCGAATCCCTGAATCCCGGCGGGCACAGTTCCGTCCCCAGCCCGGACAACGCCATCTATCACCTTGCCGGCGCACTCGCCCGCTTGCAGTCCTTTTCCTTTCCTCTCGAAATCAATGAAATCACGCGAAACTATTTCGAGCGCAGCGCCGCGCTCACAACCGGGCAGGTTGCCGCCGACCTGAAAGCCGTGGCCAAGCAGCCGCCCGAGGCGGCCGCGGTACGCCGGCTTTCAGAAGTGCCCTACTACAATTCGCTCCTGCATACCACCTGCGTTGCGACCATGCTCAGCGGCGGGCATGCACCAAACGCTCTCCCGCAGACCGCGCGCGCCAACGTCAATTGCCGGATCTTCCCCGGCGAAGATCCGGAAGATGTGCGCAAGACTCTCGAGCGCGTGGCCAACGACCCAAAAGTGAAAGTCAGCATCGTGCCCCAGCTGACGCCGGACGGGAAGGTGGCGCCCGTTGTTGCAGTCCCTCCTTCGCCGCTGCTTCCCGAAGTTACTCAGGCTTTCGAGAAAACGCTAAAGGCCAAGTGGCCCGGCGTTCCTCTTATCGCGACCATGTCCACCGGAGCCAGCGACGGCAAATACACCCGCATCGCCGGCATTCCAACTTATGGTATCTCCTGCATGTTTTTTGACATGAATGACAATCGCGCCCACGGGAAGGACGAGCGCATCGGCGTCCAGGATTTTTACGATGGCGTGGACTTCAACTACCGGCTGATCAAAGAGCTCTCTTCCACACGCTGAGGCACGTTTCCGAACCGGCAAAACGCGAGCCGCAATGGAAACGGCCCGGTGAACATCTCGTCACCAGGCCGTTGAATTCGAACGGATCAATTCAGATGATTACGGCTTGCCGGTCGTCGCCGCGCCGGCTTTCGGGTCCGCCGGAACGGCCGCGCTGGCGGCGATCGGTTTAGCTGTGTCGGCTCCATAGCGCATCAGATATGGCATGAAAGGCGTCACTTCGAACGGCATTTTTTCGCGCTCTGCCACCGTCCCGACGGGCTTGCTCTTGATGAGCTCCAGCTTGTCGTTCCACGGATCCAGTTTCACGCGCCCGCCGATCGGCAGCGCTGCGATCATCTGCGGATTCTGCTTTTGATCGACGGAGTCGTTGATTTGAGATCGGCAATCACCGGAACGCGATTCCCGAGGTGCCCGCTGATCAGGTTCGGAATATCCTTCTGCCGCGACTCCAATGCGGTCAGGAAGAGTCCCGCGTTCCCCAGCTGATTCTTGTAAGGTGAATTGTTCAGCAGTTGCATGGCCTCTGGCATTCGCCGCATGTTCCTCGTCGGGAGTGCGCCGAAATCCGAAAGTGCCGGAAGGTCTCCTTGTCGTCAATCAGCAATTGATCGAAGAACGCATAGCTGGAATCAAGGCGATGGCCGAGTACGATATGCGCGAGTTCGTGCGCGAGGATCGTAGCCAGGCTGGCCTCATCGGGCAACACGTCGACCAGCCCGCGGCTCAGCACGATCGTGTGGCCCACGCTGTAGGACTCCAGCGTTGTGGTCATCATCACTCGGCAGCGCACATCGGGTTCGACGTCAATGTTGTTGGTGACCTCAAGGTTGTTGACCACCGTTTCCAGAACCTTGTCCACTTCGCCGCGTGGCGCAATCAAACCAATACGCTGCAGGCGATCGATCACGTTATCTTCCGCCTGGCGGTCCCAGGAACGCTGCGCTTGAATCGGCGACAGGTCGTTCGACGTCTTGGTGTCGTCCTGCACCGGCGTCTCCACCAGGATCTTGCTCAATTCCTGTTCCTGGCTGGCGTGGCCGAGGTTGTAACCCCACAGCCGCGTCTGCGCCTTGAAGTCCAGTTTCTTGGTCAAGTTGTAGCGCATGTCCTTTTCTTCGCTGTACACGAAAGATGGCATCCACATGCCGGGCTGCACGTTCGTGCGCCAGCTGTCGAAGTGGAACCACCAGCTCGAGTGCCCGCCGCCGCTGTACGCGCCGTTAAATCGCACAATGTTGTAATCCTGATCTTCCACCCAGATGCGCCCAAGGAAGCGGCCCTTGCCGGCTTTCTCCTGGGGCGTGACGTCGAACACCAGGCAGCGCACCTCGCCGAGGAATTCGCGCCGCACGTAATCGAACTTGTAGTGCTGTTTGTCGAAGCCGTTGGTGTCGATGAAGATCATCTGCAGGAAGCCGTCCGGGCAGAAACTGCATCGCGAAGGAAAAGAAGTTGCCGATCGACGCCGAAGATCTTCTTTCCCTTGCCGTTGGTATCCGTTAAGCGAAACCAGGGACACGCCTTTCGAGAAATCGGCGCGGCCCGAGGAAATACTTGTCGCCGGCGGGGGCGTAGCCGAGATCCTTGTCCGGTTTCAGGTCTTGGATGTAGGTCTCGACCAGCGGCGAATACTGCTGGATCTGCTGGTTGCGCCGGTTTTCATTGGTGATCACGCGGTCGATCACGTCGTCCATCGTGCGCGGCTTGATCGGCCGGCATTGGCGCGTCGCTGCGGAGGCCGACGGTTCCCAGCCCGCCCAGCGATCAGCACGAGAATCGTTGTTGCTAGCTTGCGCATTTTCTCTCTCCCTCAGTATGCCAGACGGAATTCAATCCGCACGCGTGCCGGAAAATCCACCGGCTGGCCGTCGCGTTTTGCCGGTTTGAACTTGATCTGCTGCGCCGCGCGCGTTGCTGACTTCGTCGAGCCCGTGGCCCAAACCGCTGATCACGCGGTTCACCTGAATCGTGCCCGTTGGCCAGGAAAACCATGTCGATAACCACGTCACCTTCAATCCTCAGGCTACGCCCTTCCGCGGTGTACTCCGGACGTGGTTTGTCCAGGATGTTAACAGCCGTGGTGGCGCTTTCCCCGGTGGCCGCTTTCTTCTTTGGCGCTTCGGCGGCCACGCGTCTGATCGCCAAAGCCCGGTTGCCTGCACCGTGCCGCGCTTGCCGCGCGCGGCGGCGGAATAGCCGTGCCATTGCCAAAGCCCGTGCTCGCTACCGTGCCTCGCAATCCCTTTGTCGCCGCCCGTGCCATTGCCGTAGCCCGGTCCGCCCGGCAATGCTGGGCGAGCCCTGAGCCGATTCACGTTCGTGGCCTTGTTCGGATCGCCCTTTCCCGGAATGCCGTTCGGGATCGCCAAAGCCGCCGGTCTGCACCTTGTTGACCGGCGCAACCACCGTCGCCGGTGCGGCGCTGCCAGAAGAAAGATTGCCGACCTTTACATCTTCCTTCGGCCGCTTCGGCTGATTCGTCGGAACATCGATCTTCACTTGTTCAAAAACCGGATTGAGCTCTACCGGCTTCGCTTCCACCTTTTGCACCTTGGCTGTACCGCCTTTGGCGTAGAAGACGTGTGTCTGCTTGGGATTCAGTTTCACGGGTTCCGGTTCCACCGGCTTCGGTTGCGGTGGCGGCGCCTTGGCCTTGATCTTCGGCGGCGGTGGCGGTGGCGGCGCAATCGGAATTTCCGTGACCGGCTGCATTAACTCCACGACCTGAAAGTTCAGGGCCGTCTTCATCTGCTCTGGATTGACCAAAGGTATCAGGAGCAGAAAGGCGAGGATCGCAAGTTGCCCAACGGCGCTCAGACCCATGCGGCCCCAGCTCGGCTTGGGGTCAGGAAGTAGGGCGAGTCGTGCTGCTACGGTTTAGTCCCGATGGCGCGCTTCCAGGCTTGTGGGTCTTCTGACGGCCGCGGTTCGCATCAAAACCGACGCCCATCGTCGTCTTACGTGGTGGATCTGCAATCATGGTTGTCATCCGCGTGCAGCCTCGTAAAAATCCCGTCCACCAAACATGGGTTGTCTAGGAGTCCCTAGCGCTCCCAAGTTCGCTAGCCGAACAGGAAGTGCGCTCTAGCAGTACCAGAGTACTGACGAGGCTGAGGGAGTCCGAATAGGACTTTCGTACTAGCGTCGCGAATTCGCTAATGCTCCCGCGAGCGCTCGTAGCGCACCCAATTCTAACCCGGCGAGGCGATTTTGGTTGCGAGTCTGGGGCGCAACTCTTCCATTAGGATACCGCAAATCGCGGCCGGGTTGTTTGAGTTTTGCGCACCAGATTCCGTCCGCCGGGCTTATGCTCTAGGATGCACAGGATAGCCCGAGTATGGGGTGTATTGGGATACAGGGAACACCTGATAAAAGAATACAAGAAGGCGCATTAGACCGGCCCGGTAGATCTGACTCTTCTGGCCAAAATATGGACCGTGACATAGCTCACCTTCTCGCGCAATCCGCCGCATTGGTCGAGCGGCTCTATGCGCAGTCGCGTGCGGGCCACTGGGGACTTCCGCGGGATCGCTTTGTCACTGTGCTCGAGCGCAGCGCGAAAAAATTGTTGACGGCCGGGGCAGTCACGCCACAAAAACTCGAAGCATATCTCGCCGCACTGCACCTCGAAGACCTGGCTTTGGCTTGGGCCTGCGCGGAAGGATGTGAGGCGGCTTGGGAGCATTTCGTTTCTTGCTACCGCTCCTACTTGCGCGCTGCTGCCGCCGCGATTCTCCGCGGTCCTGCAGCTTCTGCCGGGGCCTGTGAACTCGCTGATTCTCTTTTTTCGGAGCTCTACGGCCTCGGCGATGGCAAGGGTTCTGAACGTTCGCTCTTCCGCTACTATCACGGGCGCAGCTCGTTGAAGACCTGGCTCCGCGCCGTCCTTGCTCAGCGGCACGTTGATTCCATTCGCGCCAGCCGCCGCTTCGAAGAGCTTGCCGAGGACGACGCACCCGATGGTCCGCTGAGAACGCAATCCGCGCCGCAGATCCCGCTCATCGATCCGCATCGCGATCGTTATGTCGCTCTCTTCGGCCGCGCCCTGGAAGCCGCGCTCGCGGGACTCGAACCGCGGGAAAAAGAGAGACTCCGTCTCTATTATGCCGAGGAAAAAACACTCGCGGAGATCGGGCGTCTGCTCGGCGAGCATGAGTCCAGCGTCTCCCGCCATCTTGACCGCGTCCGCCGCGATCTGCGAAGCGAAGTGGAAAAAATTCTTCGCCGTGGTTTTGCGGCTGCGGATGGCTCCGCGAAGGAACCGGGACTGAGCGACGCGGAAGTCGCTCTCTGCTTCGAATACAGCGCGGAAGAAGCGTCCATCAATCTGGATCAATTGCTGCCGCGCGCGAAGGCGCAAGGTCCGGCATCCGGAAAGCGGCCGTCATGACTGCGCCATGCAAGAATTCGGCGAAGTTTCGTTCTAAGGATGGAGTGGCCCATGGCGCCTGACGAACGCGACCGGAATTTTGACGCAGCGCTTGCCCGCCATCTGCGTTCCGCGGCGCGTTCAACGAAGCCGCGAAATTTCCGGCGGGTTTCACGGACGAACGCGCCGCTTGTCTCCGATGCGGAAACCCTCGCGGCCTATCACGAACGCTCGCTTCTTCCCCACGAAATGAATTCTTGGAAAGCCCACCTCGCGGGCTGCGCGCCTTGCCAGGAGATCCTCGCGCAGCTCGAAGCGACGGACGAACTTTCATTGCAAAACGCCGGGGAAGAAGCCTTCCTGCGCGATGCGGCGGCCGAATCCGATTCCGCTCGACGCCTGCCCGGCAGGTTGCGATTGCGGTGGCTCGCTCCTGCTGGTGCCCTCGCTGCGGGCCTGCTCGTCTGGATTGCGCCATGCACGAAAGCCAATCGCTGCGCTGGCCCAATCCACCGGAATCCAAGGTCACGGCCCGGCAGACTCCAACTGAGTCGGCGCCATCCTCTCCACAGGACGCAAAGCAGCCGTGCTCCACCGGCGGCACAAGGTTCCTCCTCCATGCCTCCAGCGGCCGCCGCGAACTCGCTGCTTCCAACGCCACAACCAACCGCAACCTGCAAAACCGTCTCTAAAACAGGATTCTCTTGCGCACGGTTCGCTATCAAAGCCTTCACCCGAGAGAGAAATCAGCGCGTCGAAAAGACGTGCAGCGCGATCGCCCTCGAAGAACCTCTTCGCTCCGCAAATCAGGCCTGATCTCGACGCCAAGACCGCCGCCGGCGCGCTGCAGCAGAAAGTCGAACTACAGCCACAAGCGCAATCCCCCAACGCCCCATCGCAAAACCAATCCAGCCAGAACTTGCCTAAATTCTCCGGCCCCGCTCCCACCGGCCAGGTGGAGGCCCTGAAGAAAATGAAGCCCGCCTCACCTCCGCCTGCGCCGCAAGCCGCCGGCGGAACGGCAGGGCAATTAAGCGGGGGTTCCTCGGAACTCGTGTTGACTGCCCCGGAACCCCGCCTCATTGCTGCTCCGGGTGCCCCGGGTCCTGTGGCGTGCCGGGCCTGCCGGTCTTATCGAGTTTTCCGCAAATGGTGGCTCCTCCTGGTCTCGCCAGGCCAGCGGTGTGACCGTCGATCTTGCTCGCCGGTTCCGCTCTCTCGGACAAGGTCTGCTGGATCGTCGGCCGCGTGGGAACCGTTCTTCTCACCACAGACGCCGGCGCGCATTGGAAATTGCTCCCCTCGCCCATGAAGGACGACCTCGGCGGAGTCCAGTCCTCCGATGCCCTGCACGCCATGGTCTGTAACTCCCTGAACACGATAAGTTTTGAAACCAGTGACGGCGGCGGGACCTGGAACCGCTTCGTGAAGGAATGAACCGAAGCCGCCTCCAGCCCGGCTTGCCCCTTGCAAGAAACTCCGCCCGCATCGTTCTAACGGAGAAGGCAAATCTCGAATGAGGTGAAAGCGATGAAACTCCCCGGGAAAATGCTAGGAACTCGATTGCTTTGGATCGTCCCCGCGTTCGCCATTTTCATGACTGGTGCCGTGCTTCTCTATCCTGCGGTCCGCGCCAACAGAGTCTTCGCAGCGCAAGAAAAAGAAGAGGCCCGCTCCGCCGGCGATCAATCCACCAGCCTGAAAGATCAGACCGATCTGAACGTCACCGTCTACAACTCCAATATCGCCCTGATCCGCGACGTCCGCAATCTCACTGCTTCCCGGCCGGCACGTTCCGCTTAAATTCATGGACATCGCCGCCACCGTCAATCCCGCGACCGTTCATTTCCGCTCGCTCACCGATCCGGAAAAGCTCGGCGTCATCGAGCAGAATTACGAATACGACCTGCTCGAACCCGCGAAACTCCTGCACAAGTACGTCGGCAAGGAAGTGACGCTGGTTCGCTCGTTATCAGGAAAGTGGCACGACCAAGCACGAAGAAATCAAGGCCACCCTGCTCGCCGATAACAACGGCCCGGTCTGGAAGATCGGCAACGACATCGTGACCGGAATGTTTGCCGAGAGCTACCGCTTTCCGGAAGTGCCGGCCAATCTCTACGACCGCCCCACGCTGCTGATGTCGCTGGAAAATTCCGGCCCGAGCGAAAACAGCAAATCGAAGCTTCCTACCTGGCCGGCAATCTGTCCTGGAACGCCGATTACGTTCTTACCGTCGCGCGCGACGACAAGAACGCCGACCTCGACGGCTGGGTCACCGTTGTCAACAACAGCGGCACTGCCTTTCACAATGCGCGGCTCCAGCTCGTCGCCGGCGAACTGAACCGGATCCCACAGGGAGGCGTCGCAGGTGGTCTTGTCGCGAAGGAAATGGTTATGAATCGAGCTGCCGCCCCGCAATTCCAGCAGGAAGCTTTCAGTGAATACCATCTCTATTCCCTCGGCCGCCGGACCTCCGTCGAAGATAAAGAGACCAAACAGATCAGCCTGCTTCAGGGTTCAGGTGTTCCGGTCGAGAAAATCTTCGTCGTAAATGGTCAGAACTACTACTACCGCAATCAGCAAACTCCCGGAGCACCGCTGAAAGATCCCGTCCGGGTCTATTACAAGTTCAGGAATGAGGAGAAAAACGGCTTGGGCATCCCTCTCCCCGCGGGCAACGTCCGCGTTTACCAGAAAGATTCCAAGGGCGGTATCCTCTTCGCCGGGGAAGACCGCATCGACCACACTCCCAAAGACGAAGACGTCAACATCCATATCGGCAACGCCTTCGACGTTGTCGCCGAGCACAAGCAGACCGACTACAAGCGCATAGATACCCACACCTGGGAAATGGAATTTGAAATTACGCTGCGCAATCACAAAGACACGCCCATCACCGTCCAGGTGAACGAGCCCATCGGCGGCGATTGGGAAATGCTCTCTTCCACCTACAAGTACACAAAAACCGCGGCCTTCGCCGCGCAGTTCAACGTCCCCGTTGCCAAGGACGGCACCTCCGTCCTGAAGTACCGCATCCGCGCACGCTGGTAAGCGCCAAACTTTTTCTTGACCCGCCTATCTCCAATTGGTAGCATATTTGGCAGATCATACTTTGATTATCTCGCGAGCGGCAGCCCTGCTGCCGCTCTTTCCTTTCGGCGCGGGGACTACCCTTGGCGGTTTGGTTTTGCACCCGAAAGAGCCGCGGGAATCCCCCGAAGTTGCACAATTGTGGTGCAACCTAACCCCTTTAGAATCCGCACTTACAAAAAATAGTGGGGGCGCTGGCACTTTCCCCGAATGGATCCCCTCACGCAACTTGCGCCACATAGATCATCTCCGGCGAAGAGTCCGCCAGCGGTGACCGGTCGAAATTGCCATACAGCACCTTAACGCGAAATCCGCACCGCGCCAGAAGATGCTCGATCTCATAGCGGAAGAAATACCGCAGGGGCCAGGCAAAGACCAGCCGTTCCTGCCGTCCGTCTGGGTGGCCGACGGAAAAAATCATCTCCACGTCGTTGCGCTGCTCCGCGCGATGAAATTCTGCGACTCGTTCGCTGATCCGCACTTGCCGCCCATCGGAGGTCTTGTATTCCGTGACCAGCGTCTCCCGCATGTGGACGGGATCGTGCATTCGCTCCGCATCCGTCTGGAACACATCCAGAATCAGCCGTCCGCCCGGCGCCAGATGCTTCTTCACGCATTCCAGGCAATCCATCTGCTGCTGCACTTCCAGCAGGTGTTGAAAGGGCCGGAAGGGAATGATCACCAGCCGGAATTTCTCGCCGAGATCGAACTGCGCCATATCTCCCTGAACAAGATGAATGCGTTCGCGCTCTTCCTTGAAGAGCGCAGCGCGTTTCTTCACCGCGCGCTCGAGCATCCGCTCGGATAAATCAAGGCCCGTAACGCGCTTGCCCGCTTCCGCCAGCGCCATGGTGATCCGTCCGGTGCCGCACCCCAGCTCCAGCACGGGATCGCCGAAATCGCGCGCGGCGTCACGGTAGAACGACACATCTTGCAGCCGCCCTCGAACGATCGGCGACTCGTCGTAATAGTCTGCGATGAACGAATCGTATAGCGCAGATGACATACTTTCTTTCGACTTGCTGGAGACGCGTCCTTTGCACTCGGAGCGCTTGTCTTTTGCTTCCTCTACTTCCTTTACCTCATTCGACCACCGCGTCCGCTTCGATCTCCACCAGCATTTCCGGCGAAATCAGCTTGCTCACTTCCACCATGCTGGTAGCCGGCCGGATTTCTCCGAAAAATTCTCCATGCGCGCGGCCCACTTTTTCCCATTCGGCGATGTTCGTCAAGAAGATGCGCGTCCGTACAACGTCCTTTAGGCTCGCTCCCGCCTTGATGAGCGCAGCCTCGATGTTTTTGATCGTCTGCACCGTCTGGGCACGCAGGTCGCCCACGCCGACGATCTTTCCGTCCGGCCCCGTCGCCGTCGTTCCCGACACCGTGATGATGTTCCCGATCCTCACCGCGCGGGAGTACCCCACAATCGGCTCCCACGGCGTTCCGCTTGAAATATTCTGTCGTGTCATCTCTCCTTCTCCTGAAATCACTCCAAAGGATAATCCAATCGCCGCCATTTCAACACTGCCGTGATGCAGAAGCTCTGGGCTCCTGGTGTGTTGTTTTCCATTTCGCCGGAAGAACACTCGCTGCGGCAGCGGATGTCCGAAAATTCTGCGAAGATGCTAAACTGAAAGCAATTCGGCGGAGAAAACGAGACGACTGATGAAGTGCAATAACATTCTGGAAGCGGTCGGACACACACCCCTGGTGCGGTCTGAACCGCATCAACCAGGGCCTCAAGCCGCAGATCTACGTCAAAGCGGAATTCATGAACCCCGGCGGTTCGGTGAAGGATCGCATCGGCATCAGCATGATCGACGAAGCCGAGAGCAAAGGCTTACTGAAGCCCGGCGGCACGATCATTGAAGGCACTTCCGGCAATACCGGCATGGGCCTGGCGCTGGTCGCCGCCGTGCGCGGTTACAAATGCGTTTTCACCACCACGGACAAACAGTCCAAGGAAAAAGTCGATCTCCTGAAAGCGCTCGGCGCCGAAGTCATCGTCTGCCCCACCGCCGTCGAGCCTGAAGATCCGCGCAGCTATTATTCGGTCGCGAAAAAGCTCGCCCGCGAAATTCCCAATTCCTACTATCCGAATCAGTATGACAATCCCATGAATCCACAGGCTCACTATCTCACCACCGGCCCGGAAATTTGGGAGGATTCCGAAGGCAGACTCACGCATTTCGTTTGCGGCATGGGCACCGGCGGCACCATCAGCGGTGTCGGGAAATATCTGAAGGAAAAAAATCCCGCCGTCAAAATCATCGGCGTCGATCCCTACGGCTCGCTCTACTATGATTTCGTCAAAACCGGGCAGACCATCAAGGCCAAGACCTACGTCGTCGAAGGCATCGGCGAGGATTTTTTCCCTACGACCATGAATCTGAAAATCCTCGACGACATCATCCAGGTCAATGACGAGGAATGTTTCGTCATCGCGCGCCGCCTCGCCAAGATGGAAGGCCTGTTTACCGGCGGTTCCGGCGGCGGATGTCTCTCCGCGGCTCTGCGCATCGCGAAAGATCTCGGTCCCGAAGCCTTGGTGGTTGCGCTTCTCCCGGATACCGGCATGCGCTATCTCAGCAAGGTCTACAACGACGAATGGATGCGCGAGCGCGGCTACGTGGACGCGGCCACGGCCATCACCGCCGCGGAAGTCGTCAAAGCCAAGCACGCGACCGGCAAAGTGCGCGACCTGATCGTCGCCCGTCCCTACCAGACCGTTTTTCACGCCCTGAAAACCATGCAGGAGCAGGACATCTCCCAGATTCCCGTTTTTGAGGAAAACCTTCCCATCGGCACGATCTACGAGGACCAGATCCTGAATCTCGCCTTGCAGGGCAAGGATCTGCGCAAGCTCGTTGTCCGCGAGGTGATGAGCAAGCCTTTGCCGCAGGTGCCGCAATCGGCCCCGGTCGAACGCGTCACCTACATCCTCAGCCACGAAAACCCTGCGGTCTTTGTCGAAATGGGCGACTCGCATTTTGAAATTCTTACCAAATACGATCTGATGAGCACCGTAGCCAGCCTCATGGAACAAAAACGCTGAGCGTGTTTCCGCTTGCCGCCTGATCAGCAGACAGGATGAAGAGACTTTGAAGATCCATGACTTCAACACGCGCCTGAAGGATTCGATTCTCATCGCCGATGGCGCGATGGGCTCAATGCTCCATGAAGCCGTTGGCGCGCAGCGCTGCTTCGACGAGTTGAACGCCACCGAGCCGGAAGCCGTTTTTCGCGTGCATCAGGCCTACATCGAAGCCGGCGCCCAGATCATCGAAACCAACACCTTCGGCGCCAACCGCTTCAAGCTCGCGCCTCTCGGTCTTGCCGATGAAGTCCAGCGTTTCAACAGCCGCGGAGTGAAAATCGCCCGTGAAGCGCGCGAATCCGCCGCGCGCGAAGTTCTCATCGCCGGCTCCATCGGCCCCCTCGGCCTCGGCGTGCAGTCGCGCCACCCTGCTCCCGAAGAAATTCAGGACATTTTTCACGAGCAGGCGCTCGCTCTGGAAGAGCGGGGCGTGGATTTTTTTATTCTCGAGACTTTTTCCTACATCGAAGAGATTCTGCTCGCCATTGACGCCATTCGCTCCTTCTCCGGCTTGCCTATCGTCGCCCAGCTCACCTACTCGGAGGAGGGCACGACCTACGGCGACGTCCGCCCCACTGACGCCGCCGCGCAACTGAAAAACAAGAATGTCCAGGTGATCGGCGCCAACTGTACCCTCGGCCCGCAGGCCCTTCTGCCGATCCTCGGGGAGCTTGCCGCCATTGACGATCTTCGCGTCAGCGGAATGCCCAACGCAGGCTTTCCGAAGCGCGAAGGCGACCGCATCGTCTATCCGAAATCTTCGCCGGAATATTTCGCGCTCTTCGCCCGCGAAGCAGCCGCGCTCGGCGTGCGCATTCTCGGCGGCTGTTGCGGCACCACGCCGGCGCACATTCGCGCCATGGCCGAGGCCGTGAAGTCGCTTCGCCCAGCGAAAACCCACCCGGCCACGCATTCTGTCGAAGCGTTTTCAAAACCGGCGCCGGTGGCGCACCGCGATCCGGAAAGCAAATTCTGGAAAAAACTTCAGAAAAAAGAGTTCTCGGTTTGCGTCGAGATCGATCCCCCCAAGGGCTTATCGCTTGATCGCATTTTTGAGCAGGTGGACAAGGTCATGGCTTCGCGCAAGGTCGACGCCATAGACATTAACAGCGGCGCGATGGCTCGCGTCGGCATGGACGCTTTGATCGTGGCGGGCGCGCTCGAAGCCCGCGGCGTCGAAACTGTTCCGCACCTCACGACCCGTGATCAGAACATCATCGGCTTGCAAGCCGCGCTTCTCGGCGCGTGGACCGTCGGCGGCGTCCGCAACGTCCTCGCCATCACCGGCGATCCGCCCTCGGTCGGTGATTATCCGGAAACCAGCGGCGTCTACGAAGTGGATTCCGTCGGCCTCGTCAAAGTCTTGAATCGCTTGAACCAAGGCACGGACTGGGCGGGCAAAACTCTCGGTGGCGCCACGAATTTCTCGATTGGCGTCGCGCTCAATCCTGTCGCCGACGATCTCGATAATGAAATCGCCCGCTTCCACGCCAAGATCGAAGCCGGCGCGCACTTTGCCATGACCCAGCCGCTCTTCGATCCTTCCCACTGGCACGCTTTCCTGAAAAAACTCGGCGGCCAGCCCGCGATTCCGGTGTTAATCGGCGTCTGGCCGCTGAACAGCTACAAACAGGCTCTGCGTCTGAACAACGAAGTGCCCGGCATCGTCATTCCAGAGCCATTGTTGAAATCCATGGAAGCCGCCGGAGCAAACGCGCGCGACCGCGGCTTTGATGTTGCCCGCGAAATGCTCGCTTGGGCCCGCACCGAACTCGCCGGCGCCTATCTCATTCCGCCCTTCAAGCGCTACGAGGAAATCCTGGAGATTCTCTGACCTGCATCGTGTAGAAGGGCTCCCGCATGCGAGTCAGCCTCAAGCGGTTCCCACCGTACGCGAAACATGCCGGTGCATCAGGCGCCGCAGGATCGGCGCCAAAATCGCATACGCCATTCCGATGAATAGCGGCGCCATCAGCGCCCAAGCCGCGATCGCATGCCACGTGGTTGTCCACAACACCCGGACCGCCGCCCACACGCTCGCGTGAATCAGCCCGTAAAGCTGCGGCACGGAAATCGGCAAATGCGGCGCATGAAAAAGTTTTTCACCGAGCCGGAAAAAGGGCACCAGCAGCGCAATCTGTACCGGATACATAAGATAGTTGACCGCCTGAATCGCCGGAAGATTCAGCCGGAGCACAATCGCAGCGATCGCACAGAGCGCGGTCGTCCATCCCAGCGCAGGAAATACGCCCAGAACCATGCCGAGTGCCAGGCTCAGCGCGATTTTTTCCGGCGTCACTCCTTGTCGCAGCAAGTCGAGAATGGGCCGGAGCAGTCTCCGTTTGAAAAATCCGTTCTGCACGATCGGACCCGTCCGTTTACGGATTCGGTTTCGCCGGCGCCACTGCGCTGGTGTGGTCGTGGATGATCTTCCACCCTTCCGGGAACCGCTGCCACACCAGCGTGAACACTCCCCCAACGTCATCTTTTTCACGTTTCAGGTGCCAGCGCCCCAGAACGAGCGCCGCGTCCGGCCCCAGGAAGCGGAACTCCAGCTCCGAAAAATCCAGTTCTCCCATCGCCGCGCGATCCGGGTACGTTTTCTTGTATCGCGCCAGCACGCCATCCCATCCGCGTGCCACTCCGTTGCTTCCGGAAAAAGTCAGGTCCGCGGAATGCCAATATCCCAAGAGAAAGGCGTCCACATCCCCGCGGTTCCACGCTGTCTGCTGCGCCGCCAGCACCGCCTGGATCGCTTCCCGGTCGGCGCTGCGTTCCTGGGCGGGCTTTGCCTGCAGCCGCCCTTGCCCCGCTATAAAGAAAATGCCGGCCAGCGCATCCGCGATCAATATCCAGCAGGCCACTCTCCGCATGTTCACGCTCCTTATGAGGAATCCGGCGCATGGAGGATAGCCGAGGTGTGACGCACGGACAAACCCTTCGACGTCTCGGAGCCCCGGCAGACATTTCCGAGGACGTTACCAAATGGATAACGCTATAAGTTTCACCGCGCTGGTACTCCAGGCCTATTGGCTCAGCACGTCCTTCGCGGCAAAATGCACCATGAGGCTGAGGGATGTTTAGCGCCATGCTATTTGCGATCTCCATCGTAGCCCTCTCCCAGTTCGCCCTGTATTACTGGCGGGCGGTTCTGGCGGGAGTAGCAGCCCAGCCGGTCTCGGACCGGGTGCTGGCGGCTGCCCGGGTTGAAAATGGCCAACTCACCTCCCAGCATTTCGGAACCCTCGCGGGACTTCATGATTTGACACCCGAACTCTATCCGAATCGCGGCGGGTTGGGTCTGGTGCGGCTCTATTTTCGCGCCGTCGAAAGCCTCGACGCTCTTGTGGGTACGCAGATGCCCGCCATCGCTGCCTGGAGCGAGCGTGAACGCGTGATCTGCGCCCGCTACGCTGCCGTCCAGGTGGATCGCCGCCTCCAGGCCAATCTAGCCCTTGCCGCCTCGCTTCGCTCCTGCTGAAGGGGCGCTCTGGCTCTGCTTTCCGTCCAAGAAAAAGCCGCCCCGGCAAATTCCGGAGCGGCTTTTTCTTTCCGCTAATACCCGCCGCGTAGCAAGTGTTCGTCAGTACGCCCAGCGCAGCAGCACTGCCCCCGTTGTGTATCCGGCGCCCACGGTCACGATCAGCACTAAATCACCCTTGTGCAGCCGCCCTTGATCCACCGCATCGCGAAGTCCCAGCGGAATCGTCCCCGCCGTGGTGTTTCCGTAACGGTCGATGTTTACCATCACTTTCGAATCATCCACGCCCAGCCGCTCTTGCGTCGCCCGAATAATCCGCAGGTTCGCCTGGTGCGGCACCAGCAACGTCAGATCCTTCGTAGAATATCCGTTGCGTTCAAGCAGACGGGCCGCCATCTCCGCCATCCGCCGCACCGCATACTTGAACACCTGCGACCCTTCCTGATGCACACAGTGCATCCCCTTCTCAACCGTGGCTTGCGAAGATGGATTCAGCGACCCTCCCCCGGGCATATATAGAAACTCCCCGCCCGAGCCATCCACGTCATGTTCGAAATCCAGGATTCCTTCGTTCGCGCCCGCCGGCTCGAGCAGCACCGCTCCCGCTCCATCGCCGAAAAGCACGCAAGTCGCGCGATCCTTGTAGTCAAGGATAGAAGTCATCGTGTCGCTGCCAATCGCCAGCACTTTCTTGTGCGTCCCCGCGCCGACAAATTGCGCGCCCACTGTCAGCGCGTAAGCAAATCCCGAGCATGCCGCCGACAGGTCAAAACCCCACGCCTTCTTCGCCCCGATGCGATGCTGCACCAGGCACGCCGTCGCCGGGAAAAACATGTCCGGGGTAACGCTGGCGAGCACGATCAGATCAATGTCCGCGGCGTCCGTTTTCGTCTGCGCCAGCACCGCCTTGGCCGCTTCCGTCGCCAGATGCGAAGTCGCCATGCCCTTTTCCACGACGTGCCGTTCCCGGATACCTGTCCGCGTGCGGATCCACTCGTCGCTTGTCTCCACGATTTTCTCGAAATCCGCGTTGGTCATTACCTTCGGGGGAACATAGCCGGTTACACCCGTAATCTTTGCGGCAATCCGGTGGGACATGACTCTCCTTGTGAGTTGCTTCCTTCTACAGAAGAAGCTGAATATTATGCGATTGCACCGTAGCGTTACAAGGAGCGCGAACCGTCACGCCCCTGGCGGAAGGATTTCGTAGCGCCAACTGAGGCTCGCGGTTTTCTTGAGCATGGCCGCAATCGAACAATACTTGTTCTCGCTCAACTCAATCGCATGTTTGACCGCTGCTTCGTCTAGTTGCCCGCGCAGCCGGTAGAGAATTTCCAGTTTGGTCCACACCGTCGGCGGCTCCGTGGCGCGTTCGCCGGAACACAGCACTTCCAGCGATTCCAGCTTCTGCCGCTTCTTTTCCAGAACGATGACCACGTCCGTGGCCGTGCAAGCGCCCAGTGCCATGAGCACCAGCTCCATGGGGCCCGGCGCGTGGTTCGACGAGCGGTCAGAATCTATGGTGATGGCGTGGCCCGAGGGGCTCGTGGCCACGAATTTCTGTTCCCCAATCCACTTTACGGTCCCGGTTTGCATGCGACCTCCTGCCGGCAAGGATAACAGGAGCGGCGATTGGGAACGAATTGTCAAAAAGTTCCAGCAGCTTGCTCGCCGGTTTGTGGCGTCCAGCTTGGCTGCCGCCTCATTTTTTCATTTGCATTGCCCCGCGGAACGCGTACGTTGGAATGGCCTTTCAGGAGGAAAAACAGATGCGAAACCGGCTGCCACGGTTCTTGGTTTGGTACATTTTGAGTGCCCTGGGATTTGCCGCTCTTCTTTTGCACGGCGGGGGCCGCGTTCGTGCGCAGCAGAACGGAATGGCCGCGGAGGGAAAAGAGCAGCCCTATGTCATTGAGTATTACTACAAGGCGAAGTGGGGCCATGCCGAGGAATTCCTGGCGCTCTTCAAGAAGAATCATTATCCCGTCTTGAAGAAGGAGATCGAGTTGGGCCGCATGTTGAAGGTGAGCATCGCTGCTCCGCGTTATCACTCCACCGAAGACGGCCGCTGGGATTACCGCGTCACCATCGTTTTCAAAAACGCTTCGGTCGCCAACGATAATTTCGATAGCGCTGCTTTGATCAAACAGCTCTATCCGGATCAGGACTCCTACCGAAAAGAGGAACAGCGCCGCTTTGAAATTCTGGACGCGCATTGGGACGTGCCCGTCAAGGAAATTGGCGTCGACGCCCGCTAAGCGCCACTTATTAATTCTGTGAGGATCCTGGAATGGCCTCTGACCGGCTCGAGGAGCAGCTCCGCTTTCTTGTCGAAGCGGACAAATTGAAAACCGTCTTGCGGCGCACCCTGATCACCGACGGCTCGCGCCGCGAGAATTCCGCCGAGCATTCCTGGCATCTCGCCGTGGCCGCGCTGGTGCTCGAGGAGTACGCCGCCGAGCCGGTCAATCTTCTGCGCGTCCTAAAGATGATCGCCGTCCATGATCTGGTGGAAATCGATGCCGACGATACTTTCGCTTACGACTCGGCCGGGAACGCCACCAAGCAGGAACGCGAACTGCGCGGCGCGGACCGCTTGTTTGGCATGCTCCCCGCGGATCTTTGCCGGGAAGTGCGCCTGCTGTGGGAGGAGTTTGAAGAGCAGAAGAGCCCCGAAGCCCGGCTAGCCCACGCCATCGACCGCATCCAGCCCTTTCTGCAAAATGTGCAGACGGCCGGCGGCACCTGGCGCATTTACAATCTCACCCGCGAGCAGGTGCTCGCCCGCATGGATCCCGTCCGCAAGGAGCTTCCACGGCTTTGGCCCACAGTTGTCGCCGCCATTGAGAAGCACTTCGCCTGAAACCGCTGGGCCGGGCCAGGCTCACATTTCTTGTTCCGCCTAACGCGAAGGCACGATCGCCGCGCGAAATACTTCCGCATTCTTGATGATCGTGTCGCAGATCGCATGAAAATTCTCGCGCACTTCGCGGTGGGCAATTTCGTCCCCCGGGATCGTCAGGAGCGAGGCGGCCCCGTGGCTCAAAAGGAACAAGGCATAAAACGTGCGTTCGTAGTCCTCCGGCTTCCCGCCGAAGCGGGTGGCTAGTTGTCCCAGAAGCCAGGCCCGCAGTGGCCGCGGCCGCTCGGGGTGAAAGATCTCGGTCCACGTCAGCCAGAGCAGTTCATACTCATGGGGATGCTCTTCCGCAAAGCGCAGGTACTGCCGGTAGACTTCCTCCAGGGTGGGCGCGGAAAGACACTGTTCATTTAACTCCTGCCGGAACCGCAGGGCCAGCGCTACCTGCAGTGCTTTCTTGTTGCGGAAGCGTTTGTAAACCGAGGGGGTAGTCGTGCTCGCCGCGCGCGCAACAGAGCGGAGGGTCAAGCCCTGCTCTCCTCGAGCCCTCCACAGGCGCTGCGCGGCCTTCAAGATTCGCTCCTCTAGCTTCGGATCGGTTTTCGGTGGCATCGATGAGTTCCTTTGCTTTAAATTTTACGGCGTATTACGGATAGCGAATCCCAACACTTTCCGTTGCGCTTGCAAAGTAGATAGATCCATTAAAATCATGATGTTACATCCATTCTTAAGCTTATACTAGCAAGTTCAGGCGAACGCAATCATCTATTTGTATCAGCAAACAGCGTAATATTGACAACGTTAAAATTACAGTGTATAAGTATGTGCCTCAAAGAATCTTCGCAGTTACTGTGCTGCGCTATTGGAGTCGAACGTGTTTTACGATGTGAAGTGGAAAGATCCCAACTCCCAGGTCCACGGGAATTCGCCGTCCGTTTCCATCTGGACCGAATCGCGGAAAATGTTGAGCACGTCGAAGGGGCCACGGCTGCCCTCTTCTGATGGCCCGACGATCCTCGGCGGCTCGAAGGAAAATCCGCGGCCTTCGCCCGCCAAGCAGGCGGGCTTTTGTGATTCCCGTCCTCTCGAAGAGACAAAACTTCCGTCTTCGGTCGGCTATTTGCATCCTGTGACGCCAGGCCTTAGCGAGCAGCAGATGCTCGATGCCATTTCCCGGTTCACTATGTATCTGGAGGAAGGGAGAGACCATTACCACCGTGTTGGTCAACCTCTGGGCCATGAAAGGATGGCCAATTTCGCCCGGTTTTTTGCGCCTGCCCTGCTCACTGGCGTCAGAATCGTCGAATTGGCGGGCCGCCGGATTGCCAACCCCTCCTTCTATCCGGAGGCCCGGGCCATGGGATTTGCAAACCTCCCAGATGTCAGCCATAAGGCCTCGGTCACTTTCCTGGATGTGGTGGTCTTCAATGAAGGGATAACGGAGAGAACCCTCTTTCATGGTTTGGTGCATGTGGCCCAGCTCCACGTCCTGGGGATCGAACGTTATGTCCGCTTATTTCTTCGTGGTTTTCTTCGAACCAAATCCTATTTTCTGGTACCCATAAAAGCTCACGCGTACGCGCTGGACGCACGGTTCGCAAGCGACCCTGCGAATGAATTTTCCGTGGAGGAGGAAGTTCGGCGTTGGGTGGGGGAAGGTCTCTATTGAGCTCTCCGGCCGATCGCGCATTCATCAGTGATCCGGTCCATCCATCGGGCGACTGAGACGTGGGACGGCGGAATCCGTGCGGAGGGAAATTTCTCAGGAATTGCGGGAGCCGGTGACCGAGGCTTCGATGATGGGGTTGGGGAGCGCGCGCATCGCGCGGACGAAGAGTTCCACGATAGCGCCGTCGAACTGTGCATTCGCGCAGCGCTCCAGTTCCGTGAGGGCATCCGTCGCATTGCGCGCTTTCTTATACGTGCGATCGCTTGTAATCGTATCGTAGGCATCCGCGATGGCGATGATGCGCGCGCCCAGGGGAATATTATCGCCCACAAGAGCCCTCGGATAGCCGGAGCCATCGAAGAATTCATGATGGTGCAGAACCATCTCCCGGATGCGGGCGAGGGGCGTCAACGGATCGAGGATTTTCGCGCCAAATTCCACGTGCGACTTCATGGTTTCCCACTCATCGGGATTCAGCGGGCCGTTCTTGTTCAGGATATTTTCCGGGATGCCGACCTTGCCGATGTCGTGGAGCACCGCTCCCAAGCGGATCTCCTCCACTTCGACGTCGTTCATCCCCATGGCCTCGGCGATGAGGGCGGCGTAGGCCGAAACCTTCTGCGAATGCCCCTGCGTATAGTGATCCTTGGCGTCAATGGCATAAGCAAGCGACGTCACGGTATCCAACACCGCTTGGGGGAGCGCCTGCGGGCCTTGTGCCGGCGCCGCGGGGGACTTGCCGCTTCCATTCTCGGTGGCCTCCAGGGATTCCGTGAATTGCCGGAGCCGCTGATAAATCTCCTCGAACGCCTCGGGGCCCGTCGAGAACAGACGCTTCAGCGTTACACCGAGGTACGCTTCCAGGACGTCGCGCTTCCACTTCTTCGCTTCATTCGGGTCGAAATGGTCGGCGGTCGAAACCGCGTTGCCGCCCTGATGCTTCGAGAGATACATCGAAGCGTCCGCCACCTGGATGAGCTCCTGAGGCGAAGACCCATGCAACGGATAGCAGGCGATGCCGAAGCTCGCGCTGATATTTTTCTCTCTCAGCAGCGGATCGGCGGAAACCCATCCACGAAGCTTGCTGGCCAGTTGCCGCGCATGCTCCATGTTCGTCTCCGGCATAAGGATCACGAACTCGTCGCCACCATATCGCGCCACCACGTCCGACCGCCGGCAGTTGGTTTCCAGAATATGCCCCACGCGCTGCAAGACCAGATCGCCTTCCAGATGCCCGTAGAAATCGTTCACGAACTTAAATCGGTCGAGGTCCATCAGCACCAGCGCGAACGCCCGGCCCGCTCGCGTCGAGCGCTTCCATTCCGCCGAGAGCGCTTCCATGAAGAACCGGTGCGTCTTCACGCCGGTCAGCCCGTCTGTAATAGCCTGCTCCTGCGCTTTCTGGAAAGAGAGAGCGTTGTGCAGCGCTCCGGCGATCAGGTCCGCCAATGTGCGCAAGAGCAATACTTCTTCCTCGCTGAAATCCGTCGCCGCCGAGGATTCAACGTACAGAATTCCGTGCAGTTGCTCGGCATAGAAAACCGGCAGGGCCATGGCCGCGACGGAATCGGCCAGGAGCGGCTTCAGCGCGCTGTCCGCCGGCGAGGCCGCACGATAAGCGGCCATGTGGCCGTTTCGCGCCACGTGCCCGATCAGTCCCGCGCCCAGCGGCAGCCGCTGCCCCAGCGCGCCGCGGCGTTTCCCCGCTTCCGCTTGAATCACCACTTCGCGAGTGGAGTATTCGAGGATGCCGATCCCGATGTGATCGTAGGCCAGTCCTTCCTCCAGTTGCTCCGTGATTTTCGCCAGCATCTCGTCGGGATTGAGCGTGGCGATGGCGTTCCGCGAAATCGTGTTCAGCAGCGACAGGTGGCGCGCCTTGGTGCGCTCTTCCTGGAACAGCCGCGCATTTTCTATGGCGATACTCGCTTCGCTGGCCAGCACCCGCAGCAACTCCAGGTGCCCTTCGTCGAAGCTCCGCTCGTTGTCGGAAAAGACCGCCATGGCCCCGATGGCATGATCGTAGGCCACCAGCGGTACACCGCAGAAGCAGCCCTTGCCGCGGAGGGCATCCACGCCCAGCTTTTTCATCTCCGCCGCGAAATTGTCGCGGATCAGCACCGGCTGCCGCGTTCGGATGATGTACTCCGTGACGTGATTGCCGGCGGGGCGCGTGCGCTTGGGCATGCGCGTCCCGTCGATCATCTCCAGATCAAAAACCATTTCGTCGCGCAGCGGATCGAACTCCGCGATATAAAAATTTTCCACGTCGAAGAGCCGCCGCAGCTCTTCCCAAATTTTCCGCAGCAGGTCTTCCTTATTCAGCGTCGAGCTCAGCGCCCGCCCAATTTCGTTCAGTACGTGCAGCTCTTCCGAGCGCCGTGACGTCTGCTGGATCAGGTAGCTGTTCTCCACCGCCATCCCGATCTGGTGCCCCAGCGCCAGCAACAGCCGCAGCTCCGCCGGAGTGAACCGCCGGTTGTCCGGCGTTCCCAACAGGAGCACGCCGAAGGCTTGCTCTTTTGCCTGGAGACTGATGGCCACTACGCTGCGCAATCCCTGGGCCAGCGCCAGTTCCCGGAATCGCCGGATCGACCGCTCTTTTTCCAGCGCCGAAAGCGAATCGTCCCGCAAATCGCGAAATCCGAGCAAACCGCCGAGGCGCGCGACGAGTCCCACCAGGTAATCATCCAGCCCCTCATTTTGCGCCGCCCGGCAAAACTCATCACTCAAGCCCACCGCCACCACCGACGTCGGCCCTTGCGGATCGCCGTGATGCAGGAACAGCGCTCCGGCCGGCAACCGCACCACTCCCAGCACCCGGTCCAGCGCTTGGGAGAGCATCCGCTGAATTTCTCCGCCGACAAAACTCGATGTCGCGAGGTTCAGATTCGAAAGCGCCAGCATGTTGCGCTCGATCCGGCGTTTCTCCTCTTCGTACAGCGCCATCACCATGAGCATGGCCACGAACGCGCTTGGCGCCGTCGCCAGCACTTGCGCTCCCGCGCCCTGCAATTCCGGCGTCGCCTTCAAAAGATGCATCGCCACCCACAGAAATCCCCACGACGCAAAAGACAATCCCAATAGCCGGTCCGCCAGCGTTTCCTGCCGCCGGCTTTCCTGCCAGAACACCGCCGCCACCGCCATGTATAGCAGCGAAGCGGGAAGCACAGCGGAGACGGACAGCACATTCGCGGCATTCGCCGCGGCCCACAAGCCCAAAACCGCGGCCACGGCAATCCCGGGAATTTTCCATGCCTTCCGCTGCGAATAGAGCTGCGCGCCCAGAAAAAAGAGCACGCCCGACAGCCCGTACATCCAATGGCCCATTGCGTTCTGGATCGGACTGTCAGGCAGCCAAGGCGAGAGTGCCGGACCTAAGTAGTGAAGTCCGAAAAATGTCCACGCCGCCGTCCAGAGAAGCAGGTAGCTTTGCCGCTTGATGCTGTAAATGTAGGCAAAGAATCCCGCCACCAGCGTGGTGGCCATCAGCAGCGCCAGCGAAATGAAACTTTGATGTATCAAGGCCGCATTCAATTCTGCGTCCGCATAACGGACGGCTCTCCACCACTCGCGAAGGCACAATTCTTCTTCGCGTTCCAGTGTGTACCTGGAATCCCGCTACCTGTACGTGAGGACAGTCGTGCAGCGGCGAGGAAAGATCTCCCCGGTACACAAAGCAAAGTACTTGTGATTATGGATTATGGAAATTTCAGGAAGCAAGCGTACCAGGGTACTGGTGGCCAAAGAGACAGTAGCCCCCCGGGGGTAACGTTTTCAGTACAAAGGAGGATGCCTGGCCGGCGCACCCTGCGCCCAAGCCTCGCTGGTTGGACGGAGAGATGCGCTTCCGCTACACTGAACCATTGAATTTGAGCCAAAAGACGCCATAAATCATGACTGATACATCCAGCAGCGCCTCTGCCGTCAGAGTCCGTTTTGCTCCCTCACCGACCGGTTATTTGCACGTCGGCGGCGCACGCACCGCGCTTTTCAACTGGCTCTTCGCCCGCCGCCAGGGCGGCGCCATGATCCTGCGCATCGAGGACACCGACGCCGAGCGCAACAAACCCGAACTCGTCCAGGGAATTTTGGACGGATTGAAATGGCTGGGCGTGGATTGGGACGAAGGCCCATTTTACCAGTCACAGCGAACGGAATTGTATCGGGCCGCGGCCCAAAAGTGTCTGGCGAACGGCAGCGCCTTTTTGTGCTACTGCCCGGCGGAAAAATATGCGGGCGGAGATTACGCCGAGCCCGCCCAGGACGAGGAGCCGAAAGGCCCCGGGCCGCGCCGCGTCGCGCGCTGCTCCTGCCGCGATGGGAAGCCTTCGACTGCCGGCGTGAATCCCGCGGTCCGCTTCAAGGTTCCCACCGGCGGCACGACAAAATTTTTTGACGTGGTTTTTGGCGAGCGAGAATTCTCGAACGAAGAAATCGAGGATTTCGTCTTGCTACGCTCCGGAAAAAACGGCGATCAGTTCGGCCAGTCCATGTATCAGCTCGGCGTCGTCGTGGACGACATTGACATGCGCATTTCGCACGTCCTCCGGGGCGCCGACCACATTTCCAACACCCCCAAGCAGGTGCTTTTGTACGGCGCGCTCGGGGCAAAGCCTCCCGTGTTCGCTCACGTGCCGCTTATTCTCGGTGCGGACAAATCGCGGCTTTCGAAGCGTCACGGCGCCACGGACGTAAATATGTACCGCGCGGAAGGATTCCTGGCGGAAGCTTTTCGCAATTTCCTCGCCCTGCTCGGCTGGTCGCCCGGCGGCGATGAAGAGTTCCTCCGCACGAAAGATTTGCTTGAAAAATTTTCGCTCGAGGGCGTCAGCCGCACCAACGCCGTTTTCGACCGCCCGAAACTCGAATGGTTCAACACGCAATACCTGCAAAAGCTTCCGATCGAAGACCTGCTGCCCGAAGTCGAAAACGAGCTGAAGCGCAGCGGCCTCTGGAAGCCGGAGTGGGCGTGCGGGGCCGCTCCCGGTCCCGATGGCCGCGATAGCGCCTGGTTTTCGAAAACAGTGGACCTGCTTCGCGCGCGCATCCGCTTGCTGCCGGATTTTTCGTCGTGGTCGCGCGCGTTTTTCAGCGACGAATTCACGCGTGATCCGGCGGCAAAGGAAAAATTCTGGAAAGATCCAAAAGTCCCGGAGCTGCTAGCGAAGCTTGCCGATGCGCTCGAAAAACTCCCCGAGTGGAACCACGACCCCTGCGACCACGCCTCGCGCGCCGTCGCCGAAGCCGCCGGCGTGAAGGCCGGCTTGCTGATCAACGCCACGCGCGTCGCAATCGTGGGTCAGGCCGTGGCTCCGCCGCTCTTTGATACCATGGTGGTCATCGGCCAGCAGCGCGTCGTCCGCCGCCTGCGCGACGCAGTCTCCAGTTTCGGCAAAGCCTAGAGGGGTTTGCACGAGTTACCAGTTACTTTGCCGCCCCTTTGCCTCAATTTCGGATTTCAAATTCAGGGTTTGGCTTCGCCGGAGCGGAAAATTTCGGCGTGGGAAGGTTTCGAGGCGGAGGCCAAGGAGGCGACGTTGACCGCCGCGTCGAGCGTGAGCGTGACCGGCGGCAGGCAGATTTCCGTGCTGCACGCCTGGTAACGCAGCTTCAGCGGAATGTGCTGCTCGCCCAGCGGAGCATTCCCAAGCGCCGTGACGGGCATGCGAAGAATTGCGCTGTCCTGGTAGACGTTCAGCGGCCTCTTGGAAAACGCGAATCTTTGGAGTTTCCCCTTCGGATAGGTCACGTCGCCGCTGCTGAACCCCGCCGGAAGCTCAGCCTTTAGGTCGGTGGCGATCAGGTACTCTTCCGATTTTTCCCGAGCGTTGACGTGGAACCCCGGCCGGATCTTCATCACCACAGCAATCTGGAACGAACTCCCGCGGCCCACTGGATCGAGCGAGGCGTACACTTCGGGCTTCACCACGTCGCGCCCGGATGGAACCTGAGAACCCGCGGCGGGCGAAAGCGCACAGCTCAGGGCCATCGTGGCCACAAGCAAAATCGCAGTCGAAGATTTCACAGCGTCACCTGCTTGCCGAGCTGTTGAGAGATGACGCGGCTCATAACGGCGTAGAGATCCTCGCTGGTTTTCTCCAGCACAAAAGCGTTGCGCGATTCGTTCCAGCCCAGCTTGAAGCTGGTGGAAAGCGCGGAAATCCAGATTTCGCGCACCGGCGTGTTCGGCGAAATCACGAACTTGGCCTCTTCGGGCTCCTCGAAGAGAACTTCCAGCTTTCCCGCCTCGCCTTCGACGTCGAAGCCATGCTCGTCCCCGGCGGTGAGCAAACGTTTTTTGAGATCCTCAAAAGCAGCATCGGCTTTGCGTTGAAAATCTTTTTCCTCAAGCATGAATTCAGGGTACATGAGTGAATTTTTCGAGGCAAGGGAGGGCGAATAGGATCATTGGTGCAGGGGGGAGGGGGAAGAGAGAGTGGCCGCGACGGTGGCCAAAACAGACGTCTCAGTCAAGGAGCAGCGTGCGCAGATTCCACGCGGCGGTGAGGTTTAGCGCCTTTGGCGGGAAAAGAGATCTTCCAGAAGTTGGGTTGGGGAGAGAGAAATTCAAACGCCACGATGCTCTTGCCATCGCCCCCGGGACGGAGGGAAACCACCTTGCATTCCGCCTTCTGTCCGCTGTTTTCGTTGGTCAGCAAGACCGTCTGGCCGACAACCAGCGCGGTATCCAGAACGGTTAATCCACCATAGCCATTGACGGAAATCGAGCGCGTCTGGACTTTGAATTTCTCGTTGGTTTCCGTGTAACCCTGAACGGTTAGATCGGCGAAGACCGAAACTCGTGCGGTGCGGCGGCGATCGATGCGGCGAAAGTGGATAGCTGACATGGCGGTTGGCATCACTCCTGATTGGGATTGCTCGAGCCACTGAGCTTTCCCTTATGGAGGGAGCATCCAGCCCAGGACGCGAACCAACAAAAGGCCGAAGTGAGCGCTGGAAATGGGCGAAGTCACTGGGACTGCCCATTTCAACGTTAGAGTCATCTTAAATTTCCAGTGCCGAGGGAGGAATAGGTGGACGGTACCGAAAAGAGGGCCGGCCAAACAGTACTCCTGGGCCAGCACTTTGGAGGGGTGCCCCGGAGGAATCAGTCTGCCTTGATTTCGCGAAGGCGGCCGGAGGTGACGTCGTAGACGAAGCCGCGGACGGCGACATCCTTGGGAATCCAGGGATGGGTGCGCAGCTTCTGCAATTGGTGGCGGACATTTTCTTCGATGTTTTGGAAGGCGTAGAAGAAGGCGGGAACGACGGCGTCGGTTCCAGCGCGGTTTTGGATTCTGGTGCGCAAATCCTGTTCGGTGGTGTGCATCAGGCCGCAATCGGTGTGGTTGATGACCATGATTTCCTCGGTGCCCAGCAGGTAATGCGAGACCACCAGGGAGCGCAGGGAGTCGTCCGTGACGATGCCGCCGGCATTGCGGATGATGTGCGCATCTCCCGTTTTCAGGCCGAGTGTGCGAATCGAGAGCCGTGTATCCATGCAGGTGAGGACGGCGAGCTTGCGCTCCGGCCGCGGGGTGAGTTTGCGCAGTTCGTGCGTGCGCGAGTAGATCTCGTTTGCTGCGAGGACTTCGTCAATGACGCTCATGGGAAAAGGTGTCTACCCACTCTCTTAAAGCTGGGATTCGATAGTTTTGGTGATGTCGTCGTAGCTGATAAGGCCCTGGACCTTTTTAACTTCCTTGCCGTCGCGGGAGATGAGGAAGCTCGTGGGATACCCGAGCAAGCCGCCGAATTTTTCGGCGATGGCATCGTTGCCGAGAACGATCGGGTAATTCATAGGGAGCTTCTGGCCGTTAACGTCGAACCGTTCTTTTTCAAGGAAAGGGGCGACGGCGGATTTGCCTTCGTCGTCCATGGAAACGCCGAGAACGGTGAAGCCTTTCGCGCCGTATTTCTGTTGCATCTCGATGAGCCAGGGGATTTCAACGCGGCAGGGATCGCACCAGGTGGCCCAGAAATTGACGAGCACGACTTTGCCCTTGTACTGGCTGAGGGGAACGTCTTTGCCGTCGAGATCCTTGAAAATAACTTCGGGAGCGGGCGAGCCGGCATCCACCCTGGCGGTGGTGCTCGCGGGGCCATTGGGTTTGACGCGCGTGGCCTTGTCCGCGAAGTACGTGGCGGCGATGAGCACGAGCACGGTAGCGATGATCAAGAGAACTTTTTTCATTTTTCCCATGCCTGGATTGGCCAGGCGCACTCCTCTAAAGTGAAAAGCGGTTCAAGAAAGTCAGTTTACCCGAGAGCCAGGTCAGCTTGTTGACGAAGACGAGGCCTCCAACAAATAAAAGCAGGGCGCCGCTGAAAAGTTCGACGGCGTGGAGATATTTTCTGAAGTTTTTGTAAAAGGCCATGAACTGGCTGATGCCGAGAGCGGTGAGAAGAAAGGGAATGGCGAGGCCGGCCGAGTAAATGGCGAGGAGAAGAATGCCGCGCGCGACGGTGTCGCTGGCGGCGGCGAGAGCGAGCACGGTGGCGAGAATGGGGCCGATGCACGGAGTCCAGCCGAAAGCAAAAGCGAAGCCGAGAAGGAAACCGCTCCAGATGCCGGGCTGAGTGATGGCGCTGCTGCGGAGGTGAACGTCGCGATTAAGCCAGCGGGCCATGGACGGGCCAAAAAAGCCGATAAGCGAGAGAGAAAAAAAGTGAGGAGCGCCGAAGCCGCCGATGAGCGGAGCATGACGGACCAAAGAAGCGGCACCGAGCGCGGCGAGAATGACGCCAAGAACGATTCCGGCGCGGAGATTCAATTTGATAAGCACGCCGAGAAGATGAAGTCCGAATAGAAGGATGAGCGCGCCGGCAACGGGAGCGAGAAGCGCCCGATTCTGGCGAAGGAAAGAACCGACGGCGCTCGCGGAGGCGCCAAAAGAAATAAAGACGACGGAAAATCCGGCGACGAAAGCAAGGGAAGAAGCGAACAGGCCGGAGCGGGGAAGTTCGCCTTTGCGAAGCTGCTCCATGCCGATGCCGGAGAGCATGGAGATGTAGCCGGGAACGAGCGGCAGCACGCACGGCGAAAGAAAAGAAACCAGCCCGGCGAGAAAAGCTCCTGCTAGCGAGACATCGGTCATCAAAAGTCCATCCTGAAAATATCCATCCTCAAATCCTGTTCCCGGGACATCTGCCGCCGCGGTCCGCGCAATCCTAGCGGAAGAGCGGGCGGGCAGGAAATTAATGCCGGACAGTACCGGCAGCGCAAAGACTTTTTTGCGACAACCCCAGCAGGACCGCGCAGCAGTCAAATCCATTCTCCCATAATTCAGGAGGGTTCTCGTGCTTACGCCGAGAACCTTTCCGGCAGCGCCGGAATCTCGTGTCGGACCCAACACAAGCCGGGGCCGCAAGATGACGTGCGGGTCGGCGGGGCGCGAGTGCGAACAACCGCAAAGGATTAGACGCAGCGAAGGAGGGAAAAGGCGCGGGGAAGTGAAAGCACGACAGATGAAGGGATTGGGTGGCGCAGGCGCGAGGAGGGAGTGTGGGAAGAATTTGTAAGCCACAGAACAGGAAGGGTTTATTTCGCGTGCGATTGGCAGGGTGGTTGCCAGTGTCCAAGTGAGCGCCGCTGCGGCGCGTGGCAGGTGAGTATGCAATGGACGCCGAACAAAGTGACGTTGCTGCGAGTAGCGGTGGGCTTTGCGGCCGTGAGTCTTTTTGGGCGAGGGGCGTGGGCGAACCTAGCGGCGGTGGGATTGACGGTGGCGGCGATCGCGCTGGATGCGCTGGACGGACACATCGCGCGGAAGAAAAAGATGGCGACGCCGATGGGTGCGCAACTGGACATTCTCGGCGACCGCATGATCGAGAACGTGTACTTCACCTATTTCGCGGTGGTGGGGATGGTGTCGCTGTGGCTGCCGATTTTGTTTTTTGCGCGCGGGGCGGCGACGGATTTTCTGCGCGGTCTGGCGATGAAGGCGGGGCATTCCGGCTGGGGCGGGAACGCGATGCTGGAGACGTGGTGGGGGCGCGGGCTGGTGACGTCGCGATGGAGCCGAGGGCTGTACGCGGCGATGAAATGCCTGTGTTTTTGTTATTTGGGCCTGGAGCTGGCGCTGACGCGCGGGCCGGTGGCGCTGGCCGGTGAACTTGGGTTGGAGGCACACGCGATGATTCGAACGGGCGCGCAAGCGCTGACGTGGATGACCACGGCGTTTTGCCTGGTGCGCGGGGCGCCGGTGCTGGTGGAAGGATGGAATTACATCGCGGGAAGCGTGGGGCAGGGGCGAGGAGGGAAAAGAGCCGCGGAGGAGGCCGCATGATGGAGAAGAAGGAGACAGGGGAAGAACAGGAAGTAAAGGGACGGGGGGACAACGGGCCGATGCGCAGTGGAATCGCGGCGTTTTTTGATTTGGACGGAACGCTCGTGCCACCGCCTTCGATGGAGCGGAGATTCTTTCGAACGCTGCGATACCGGAAGGCGATTCCGGCAAAGAACTATTTATTGTGGATGAGAGAAGCGATGCGGCTGGCGCCGCAAGGGATCAACATGATTTTGCAGGGGAACAAATTATATTTGAGAGGAGTGGCGGTGGGTCGCGCGGGAAGGAGCGGGCTAAAGCCAACTCCGGAATTTTTTATCGAAGCAATCGAGCGCGCGGCGTGGCATGCGAGGCAGGGACACGCGATTGTACTGATGAGCGGGACGGTTGAGCCGCTGGCGCTGGGGACGGCTCGCGCGATGGAGGAAGAGCTTGCGTCGCGCGGGGCAGCGGTGGCGATTCGAGTGTGCGCAACGCGGCTGGAAGAAACGGGCGGAACTTGGACGGGGAAGATTTTGGGCGAGGCGATGTTTGGAGGAGCAAAGGGACGCGCGGCGAAGCGGCTGGCCGCGGAGATGAAGCTCGATATGGCGCGATGCTTTGCGTACGGCGACAGCGCAAGCGACCGGTGGATGCTGGAGGCGGTGGGGCAAGCGGGAGCGGTGAATCCGTCGAGGAAGCTTGCGCGAATCGCGCGAAGGCGCGGATGGCCAATCATGCAGTGGCAGGAAGAAAAAAACTTAGCACAGAGGACGCAGGGAGAAGGAGACGAAGTGAGCGGGCGATCGCACGAGACACAAGGAAATGTTCACGGCGAAGCGAAAGATGAGCAGTGGGAGAGTCAAGGAGTGATGAAAGAAGCGAGTTCAAGGAGCCAGGGATGAGGGGCGCGGAGCGGCAGAACTATCGAGGTGTTGAAGCAGTGATGCTGTGGCGGGCCGAGGCCGCGGAAGGCGCGGCGCGCGCGGCGGGGTTTGTTGCTGAGCAAGAGGGAATTAGGCGGACGATTGCGCGAGAAATTGCGGGGGCGTGGGCGGCGTGCGGAGCGTTCGAATGGATCGCGCTGGGATACTTGGCGGTTTCGAGTGTGCTGATCGCGCTGTTCGGGGAGAATTTGGCGCATCCACTGAGATTAATCGGGGTGCAGGCGATCCTGGCGGCGGTGATTTTGTTTTTGTGCGCGATGGAGGCGCGAATTGCGAAGAGCGCGAGTCCGGGAGGCGAGACCTTTTCGGCAAGGTTCTGGCATTTCTGGCGGCACTGGTATCCGCATTTGTTTTTTCTCTTTTGCTTTGAGGAGTTGGGAAAGCTGGTGCATCTGATCACGCCGGGATGGCAAGACGCGAAGCTGATCGCGGCGGATTATTGGCTGACGGGCGCACATCCGGCGGTCTGGCTGGAGCAGTTTGCGACGCCAGCGCGGAATGATTTCATGCAATTCGCGTATCTCACTTACTTCACGTATCTGCTTATCGTAGGCGGTGTTTTGTATTACCGAAGAGATTGGGAGGCGTATTGGTCCGTGATGACGTATTCGGCGATGGGATATGCAATCGGGTATGTGATCGCGATCTTGTTTCCAATTGAAAGCCCGTGGTTTTCGATGGCGGGAGCGTGGCACGGTCCGCTGCAGGGCGGGCCCTTCACGGCGACGATCAATTTCATCGAGCATTTTGGCCGCGTGCGTGGCGCGGCGTTTCCGTCGGAGCATGTGGCGGGATCGGTGGCGGCGTTGTGGGGAGCGTGGCGGCACCGGCGCTGGCTTTTCTGGATCATGGCGCCGCTGGTGGTGTGCATGTGTGTTTCAACGGTGTGGGGGCGCTATCACTATGTGGTAGACGTGTTCGGCGGGATGGCGACGGGAACGCTGGGGTATTTGATCGGCAGTTGGATCATGCACAAGAAGAGGGCTGTACCTGTGGAAATTCCGCAGGGCTAAAGCCCTGCGCTACACCGGCGGGCGAGGGAGCGGAGGACGGGCGCGTTCGAACGTGTGGGCGATGCGGAGGAGTAGAGCTTCATCGGTGACCGCGCCGATAAGTTGCAAGCCGAGCGGCAGACCTTCCCGCGTGAAGCCGCAGGGGACAGAGAGCGCGGGAAGACCGGCAAGGTTGGCGGGACGATTCAAGCGGAGAAGCAGAGCGCGTGTAGGATGATCCGTGCCACTAAAGGGAGTTGTCTCCTCTCCAATGGCCGGGGCGGGGATAGGAGTGGTGGGAACGACGAGCGCATCTACATCCGCCTTGGCCATTGCCGCGTGGAAATGTCCGATGAAGGAATCGCGCAATTCCAAAGCCTGAAGATAGGTTGTAGCTGAAACCTTGGCACCGAGTTCGAGGCGCGTGCGGACATCTTCGCCATAGTCCGCGGACCGAGAGGGAAACCAACCGGCCTGCTGGTGGTAATGGGTGGCTTCAGCCCAGGCGATGTGGTTTCCGGCGTCCTCGGTTTCGTGCAACAAAGGAATGGAGACCTGTTTCAGGCTCGCGCCCAGTTTCCGGAAAAGGCGCAAAGCTTCATCGAAGGCGTACTCCACTTCCGGCGAAACGATCTTGAAGAAAAAATCCTTCGGTAAACCAAGACGAAAACGGCGGCGGGAGGAAGTTTTTGCCGCGTTCGACAAACGCGGCTCGTTCCACCACGCACGAAAATCGGATCAAGCAGCAAGGCTGCGTCGGCGGCGGAGCGCGCCAGAGGGCCGACACAATCGAGGCGGGGGGAGAGAGGAAGTACGTCCGCGATAGAGACGCGCCCGAAGGTAGGCTTGAAACCTGTGATACCGCAGAGAGAGGCAGGGATGCGGATGGAACCACCGGTATCTGTGCCGATGCTTCCGTAGCAGAGACCGGCGGCAATGGCGGTGGCAGAGCCTCCACTAGAACCGCCGGGAATGCGCGAAAGATCCCAAGGATTACGAGCGGGGCCGTAGTGAGGATTGTTGGTGGTGACGCCGTAGGCGAACTCGTGCATGTTGGTTTTGCCGAGGAAGACGGCGCCGGCTTCTTTCAATTGGACGACCACGCGGGCGTCGTGCAGGGGGATGAAATCCTTCAGGATTTTTGAGCCTGCCGTGGTCCGAACGCCCGCCGTGTAAATGTTGTCCTTCAGAGAAATGGGGATGCCGTGGAGAGGGCCGCGGTCGCGATGGCCTTTGCGGCCGCGCGGCGCGAAGAGCTCGCGTTCAGCTTGCTTGGCCCGGGCGATGGCGAGTTCGGAGGTGACCGTGAGATAGGCGTTGAGCTTGGGATTTAGCTGCTCGATGCGGGCGAGCATGAGATGGGTGATCTCGACGGGAGAGAGCTTGCGCTTGCGGAAGAGTTTCCCGATTTCGTCGATGGAGGCGAAAGACAGATCGAGATCGTTCATACGTTTATACTACCGCGAATGGCCGGCAAGGTTCTTGCGGCAGTGAGACGCGCAGGGGAAGAACGGAATTTAACGCAGAGGTCACAGAGAACACAGAGGCCACAGAGAGGAGAAAAGCAGGGAGAAGGGAAGAATAAGGGAAAAAGAAAAGGAAGGGGAATCATCGGCTAGAAGATTTTTTCCTGGTGGCGGAGATTTCCGAAGGTGCCGATATTGGCGATGATGAAGGAGACGCGAAACTGATTTTCCGTGCGCACCTGGCCAAGCGCGATGCGGCGGTATTCGAGAGCGAGGCCGCAGCAACTGCCGTTGTAGTTGACCTGGACGAGCTGGTTCTGCAGGGACTTGTTGGCAATGTCGTAGCTGATGCCGGCGGCGGCGTTGAAGCCCTTGCGGTTGAGATCGCCGTAACCGAAGAGAGCGCGAACCTGGTTGGAAAGCGGCTGGAGAACGGGATCGGCCTGTAAGCGGAAGTGGGCGACGGTGGCAAAGAATTCGCTGTAGGGCTTGACCCTGAGAAGAGTGCCGATGGTGGTGATTTTATCGAGATTGGGATCGTACTCGAGAATCTGTTCGGCGTCGTAGCGGCCGCCGGGAGTGATCTTGAAATCGCTGACGATGGGCGACCAGTTGACGGGACCGGTGGCGAAGGCAAAAGGAGTGATGGAATCGAGAGCCTGAAAGACATTGCGGACGCAAGCGTTGGGGGCGGGCGGAGCGACGCTGTGGTCGCAAGGAACGATGGCGCCTCCGAAGGTGGGATCGAAGTAATGCTTCTGGAAGATGCTCCAGGAAACGAGCTCCTGGGGCTGATCGTCGCCCTGCTTTAGGAATAATCGCTGGGTGAAGCCGTACTGGACTTCATTGGTGTCCGTGAGAGTGGCGTCGGAATCGAAGCGAATGAAGTCGGCGAAATTATTGACGCCGGTGACGTAGCGGTAGGTGATGGCGGGCTCAACGGTGTGCTTGTACCGGCGGTTGGGCTTGCCTTTTTTCCTGGAAGGGTGGTCAAAGAAACGCTCGAGAGTGGGCGGGCGAAGATCAACGGTGAATTCGCCGGTGTTGCGGAGGAGGGACGCGGTGGTGACCTGACCGGCGGAATTGAGGGAATCGCCGTAGCGTGTGGAGCGGAAGGCGGCGGAAGTAGTGACGCCGAGCCAGGGACCAAGGTGCAGCGGCACGGTGACGCGCGGAGCGAATTCGTAGCGATCGACGAAATCGGGAGTTTCAATGATGGGATCGTTTCGGTTCACCACGCCGGCGAAGGAGTCGAAGCTGAAATAGACGGGGACGCTGCGCCAGGGAGACTGCTCGACGGAGCCGAAGCGCACTTCGGGCAGATTGCGCAGAGAGACGCTGGTGGCGGGAATGGCGGCGGTGGTGGAAGTGGCGGGAATGGGAAGAGTGAGAAAACTCTTGTCGTTGAGGCCGGCAAAATTGAGGCTGAAGCCGCGGAAATTGTTGGTGAGAAAAACGGCGCTGCGCACTTCGGAGTTGATAGCTTCACCATAAGTGTCGGCGAAGGCCAGGCGGAAAGTGAGCGAGGAAAGCTGGTTGTAATCAGTGACGAAGCGCCAGCCGCCGGGGAGCAGGGATTGGATCTCGAGGCGCTGCTGTTCGCCACCCTGAGGATTGCGGGTGCCGTCGGGATTCAGCAGGCCGCGGTCGTCCACCCCGAAATAGGTGTACTCGATCGAAGTGTTTTCGGAAGGCTTGGCGCGAAACTGGCCGCGTTCGAGGACGCCGCGGCGGCTCATGTACTGCGCGCCAAAGGTGGTGTCCATCCAGGGTGTGGGAGCCCAGTAAAAAGCGTCGCCGAAGATAAAGCCCTTGAGCGAACTCTGGCCGATATCGGGCATGAGGAAGCCGGACTGGCGGATGTTGCGGCCAGCGGGAGTGGTGGCATAAGGAAGCCAGATCAAGGGAATGCGCAAGAGACGGAAGTTGGCGTTCACCAGGGCGACGGATTTATCAAGGCGAATGCGCGCGTGGGGAGCGTAGAACTTCCAAGTGGGGCGGGAAGGATCGCAAACGGTGATCCAGGCGCGATGTACGAGGTAAACGTCCCCGGAAAGACGTTCGACGTCACGAGCTTCGAAAGAGAGAGGATTATCGGTGAGCAGGACGGCGGGATTGGGGCGGCGAAGAATTTTGATTTTGCCGCGAACGTTGCGGAAAATGCCGTGGCCGGTGCTGACATTATAGTGGGCCTCATCGGCGTCGAGGTGCTCGTTGTTGTAGTCGAGCTGAACGTGGCCGGTGGCGGCGGTTTCGTAGGTCTTGCTGTTGTACTCAAGGTGATCGGCGCGAAGGCGGGTGTCGCCGTAGTGAAGGTCGACGTCACCGTCGGCGGTGGTGACGTCGCCGTGGCGACCCTGCGTTTTGGCCTCCAGTGTGGCCATGCCGCCCTTGGGGGAACGAAGGCTGGTTTGCTGGTCCGCAGAAACGCTGGTGAGAGTTAGAACGAGCAGGAAAAGCAGAGCTAGGAGGAAAAGAAGGGCGCGGAACGCGGAAAGAACCCGGACACGTGGATGACGATTCGCGCGGAGCATGCAGTCAGTGGAATCAGTGGGATAGCCTAGCATGCGTTGAATGGGATGGGTAGTTGAGGAGAAGAAAGAAAGCGACGGGATCAGAGACAGGAGACGAATGGGGGAGGCAACGAAGTGAAACGGGAACAGCGGGCGGCGCGTCTGTCTTTGCACGGGGTGGATTTGCCTTTCCGGAAACATTTGATGCTTGATGCGGGCCGGCCGGGAGTATGATGCCGGGCCTTGCCGACAGGGGGATGGAATATGAAGCATACATGGAATGCTCTGCGTACGATTCTGGCTGGAGCGATTTTGACGGCAGCGTGCACGGCAAACGCGGCGGCCGCGCCCGCGGACCAGCCGAATCCCACCGATAAATTCAAGAACCTGGAATTCCGGGAGATCGGACCCGCGACGATGGGCGGGCGCATTGATGATTTCGCGGTGGTGGAGAGCAATCCGGACATCGTGTATGTGGGCACAGCGTCGGGCGGGGTGTGGAAGACGACCAACAACGGCACGACGTGGGAGCCGATATTCGATAAGGAAAGCGTCTCGACGATTGGAGACATCGCGATTGCGCCGTCGGATCCATCAATTGTGTGGGTCGGGACGGGCGAGCCGAATAACCGGCAGAGCTCTTCGTGGGGAGACGGGGTTTACAAGTCGCTGGACGGCGGCACAACGTGGAAGAAGATGGGGCTGGACGCGACGAAACACATCGGACGGATTGTGATTCATCCGAAGAATCCGGACGTGGTGTACGTGGCGGCTCTAGGGCATTTGTGGGGACCGAACCCAGAACGTGGCGTTTACAAGACGAGCGACGGCGGGAAGACGTGGTCTCAGGTCCTGAAAATCAATGACGACACAGGCGTGAGCGACATCGCCATGGACCCGGAAAGTCCGGACACACTGTACGCGGCGGCGTATCAGCGGCGGCGCACGGCGTATGGATTCGACGGTGGCGGACCCGGGAGTGCGATTTACAAGACCACGGATGGAGGCGCGACGTGGAAGAAATTGACGAAAGGCCTGCCGTACGAAAACGGCGGCGACACGGGACGCATCGGGCTGGATATTTACCGTAAGAATTCGAGCATTGTGTATGCCATCGTGCAGCACGAAAAGGGCGGGACGTTTCGCAGCGAGGATAAGGGCGAGACCTGGAAGAAGATGGGCGACACGAATCCGCGGCCTTCCTATTACAGCCAGATTCGAATTGATCCCAATAACGACCTGCGAATCTGGGAGCTGGGTGCGCAAATGTTTTATTCCGAGGATGGCGGGAAAACCTTTTCGACGCAGCGCGTGCGCGGCATCCACGGAGATTTCCACGCCATGTGGATCAATCCCGCGGATTCGAATCACATGATCGCGGGGTCGGACGGCGGGATTCATTGGAGCGATGACGCCGGCAAGACGTGGGATTTCATCAACACCATCGCGATCGGTCAGTTCTATGAGGTGGGGCTGGATAACGAAAAGCCCTATCACATCTGTGGCGGTTTGCAGGACAACGCAAGCTGGTGCGGGCCGAATATGACGCTGGCACGGGACGGCATTAAGAATGAAGACTGGATGCTGATGCCGGGCGGCGACGGATTTTACGCGGCGATTGATAACGTGGAGCCGTGGATTATTTACACCGAGTCACAGGACGGACACCTGAGCCGGCTGAATACGAAGACGACACAGATGCGTTCGATCATGCCGGAAGCGAAGGCGGGTGAGCCGCACCATCGGTTTCAGTGGAATTCGCCGGTGGCGATTTCCGTACACGACCACAACACGGTTTATTATGGCGGGAATTATCTGTTCAAGTCTTCGGACCGAGGAGATAGCTGGACGCGGCTGGGGGGCGATCTGACGAGCGGTGCGGACCGCAACAAACTGCAGATCTTCGGAAAGACGCCGGACAAGAACACGTTGTCGCGGCACGACGGGGTGCAGGATTATCCGACGATCACGACGCTGAGCGAATCGCCGTTGACGGCGAATGTGCTTTGGGTGGGAACGGACGACGGCAACGTGCAAGTGACACGCGACGGCGGGAAAACTTGGAAGAACGTGGCGCCGAGAGTGCCGGGCGTGCCGAAGGGGACGTACGTGAGCCGCGTGGTGGCGTCGAAAACCGGGGAAGGTGCGGCGCTGGTGGCGTTCGACGGCCACCGCGGAGACGATTACAACGTTTACCTGTTTGCGACGAACGATTACGGCGAGAACTGGAAAGCGATCCGCAACGGCATACCGGATTCGGCGGGAAGCGTGCACGTGGTGCGCGAGCATCCGCGGAACACCAACCTTTTGTTTGCAGGAACGGAATTTGGATTGTGGGCTTCGTGGGATCGCGGAGCGAATTGGACCGCGCTGAAGAGCAATTTTCCGACCGTGCCGGTGGATGACATCGAAATCCAGGCGCGCGAAAACGACCTGGTGCTGGCGACGCATGGCCGGTCGATCTGGCTGTTTGATGACCTCACACCGATCGAGAAGATGGACATCGGCGTGGCCGCATCGAACCTGACGTTCTTTCCGCCGCGAACGGCGACGACGTGGCATCTGCAGCGCAGGCAGTGGTTCGCGGGACAGAAGATGTTCACCGCTAAGAATCCTGCTTATGGCGCGGTCCTGAATTACTACCTGAAAGATGCGGTACAGGCAGAAACGCCGAAGAAGAATAAAGACGACAAAGACAAGAAAGACGTGGCGGACGACAAAGCGAAGGCGGACGCGGCGGCGAAAAAAGAAGGCAAAGTAAAAATCACCGTGCTCGACAAGGACGGGAAGGTGGTGCGGGAGTTGGAGGGCCCGGGCGCAGCGGGTGTAAACCGCACCAACTGGGATTTGCGATGGAATGCACCGGCGGAACCAACACCGGCAGCAACTGGAAGCGGTCGCGGCGGGATTCGGGTTTGGGCCGCGCGGCCCGCTGGCCGAGCCCGGCGAGTACACGGTCAAGATCAAGGCCGGGGACAAGGAAGCCACGCAAAAAGTAACGGTCGAAGAGGACCCGCGGGTGCTGATCACGGCGGCGGATCGCGCGGCGCGGCGCGAGGCGATCGAGCAGCTCTACGAAATGGCGAAGACCGCGGACAAGGACCGCAGAACGATTGAAGGGATACAGACTGCCTTGAAAGCCGCCCGCGAGCAATGGAAGAAGGACGCGGCGAAACCCAATGCGACGAAGATCCCCGAGGATATCGTCAAGGCCGCGGACGAACTGCAGAAAAAGGTGGACGCCGTGGCGGGAAAATTTGTCCGCGAGCGCGAGGGACTGGGGAACGCGGGACCGCCACTGGAATGGAAGCCCGAACCGCTGCCGAACCAGGTGCAGGACTTGCTGGCGGCGCTGGACGGCTACACCGCTGCACCCTGGCGGCCAGCAGAAGGAGCAGATGGCGGAGCTGGTGCCGCTGGTGACGGAGGCGTCGGCGCAGGTGAAGAAGCTGGCGGAAGAAGATCTGCCGGCGCTGAACAAGAAAATGAACGAGGCGGGAATTCCGCACATCGTGCCGGCCGAGGCCCAGCCGGCGCAGGCGGGACGAAGAGGAGCCGGCGAAGAGGAGTCCGAGTGGTAGAGCGTGCATTGCCGTAATGGCGTTGCCGAAGACGACTGCTGTGCTACTCGACAGGCGTGCTAAGGGGCTGACAGGGGTGTGTCATTCGGCAAGCCGATCACGCTGCGGCGAGCCGATCAATGAATCCAATTTCAACGATCTGAATGGCTATACAAAGGAGAGACGCATGAAAGCGAAGCAGCCCAGCCTGCGCAGAGCGGCGTGGTTTGCGGTTTTGGCGATGGTCCTGGCGGTGTTTTCCGGAGGCGCATTTTCCCTGAGCGCCAACGCGAAGCGGCAGGATGCTGCCGGTCAAGAGAGACAAGAAAGAAGAGAAGAAAGACGGCAAGAAGGACGAGAAGAAGGGCCTGCCGCTGAAATCCGCGCGCAAAATCGAATTCACGACGGACGAGGGCACGTGGCTCTCGCTGGACGTGTCGCCGGACGGAAAAACAATCGCATTCGAGCTGCTGGGAGACATCTACACGCTGCCGATCGAAGGTGGACAGGCGAAGCTGATCGATGGCGGCATGGCGTTCGACAGCCAGCCGAAGTTCTCGCCGGACGGGAAATGGATCGCCTTTCTTCCGACCGCGAAGGCAGCGAAAACATCTGGATCATGAATCCGGACGGAACAGGCGCGAAGCAGGTCTCGAAAGATCCGAATAATGAATTCGCATCGCCGAGCTGGTCGCCGGACGGCAAATACATTTTCGTTTCAAAAGCGGCTTTCGGCATCGGCTCGAGCGAAATCTGGATGTATCACATGGATGGCGGCTCGGCGTGCAGATCACGAAGTCGAAACCGACGCCCACGACCAAAAGGCAAGACCGCCCCAATGCCATCGGCGTGGTGGCCTCCCCGGACGGAAAATATCTCTACTACGCAGAGAAACTAGGCTGGCTGGCATACAACCAGCAGTTTCCCACGTGGCACATCGCGCGGCGCGATCGCAAGACCGGCGATGAAGACGACATCATCCACCAGATCGAGAGCGCATTTCGCCCCGTGCTCTCGCCGGACGGAAAGCAGATCCTCTACGTGACGCGATACGAGACGGAGTCCGGCTTGCGCTTGCGGAATCTGGAAACCGGCGAGGATCATTGGGTGAAATATCCGGTTACGCGCGATGACCAGGAGTCGCTCTTTACGCGCGATGTTTTCCCTGGCTACGCCTTTCTGCCAGGTGGGAAAGAGATTGTCTACAACCAGGACGGCAAGATCAAGCGGCTTGATTTGGCCACGGGAAACGAAAAAATCATCCCGTTTACCGCGCAAGTGTCGCAGGAACTGGGGCCGAAGCTGGATTTTCCTCAAAAGGTCGAGCAAGGGCCGGTGAAGGTGCGGCTGATCATGGCGCCGGCGGAATCCCCGGATGGCAAGAAGCTGGCGTTTTCCGCGATGGCGCACCTCTACATCATCGATTTGCCCGGCGGGAAGCCGCAGCGGCTGACCAGCGGAAACGCGCACGAATTCGAGCCGGCTTGGTCGCCGGATGGAAAATTCATCGCTTATGTGACCTGGTCAAGCGAGGGTGGCGAACTCTGGAAAATCCCAGCGTCAGGCGGAACGCCCGCACGGCTGTCGAAATCGCTTGCCGTCTACAGCGATCCCGCCTGGTCTCCTGATGGGACGAAGATCGTCCTGCTGCGCGGCAATGCCTATGACCGCGAGAACAGCACCTTTGACCGAGGCCAGACAGGCAACGCGGACCTGGTGTGGATTCCCGCCGACGGTGGTGATGCCAACCTGATCCTGCCGGCGCGCGGAGCGGGCGGCCCGCATTTCACGAATGACAAAGACCGCATTTACGTTGACACGCCGAATGGACTGGTGTCCCTGCGCTATGACGGGACAGACCGCCGCACGCACATCGTGGTTAAAGGACAGGGACTGTACTTTTTTGAAGAGCCAGTTCCCGCGGAGGACATCCAACCAAGCCCCGATGGCCAGTGGGTGCTGGCGCACGTGATGAACCAGCTGTACTTGATTGCCATGCCGGTGGTGGGCGGAGAGCCTCCAACGGTGAACGTGACTTCGCCAAGCGTGCCGGTAAAGCGGCTGACCGACATCGGCGCGGACTACTTCGCATGGGCCGATGGCGGCAAGACAATTACGTGGGCGGTGGGTGCGAGCCTGTTCCGCGAGCCGCTGAGCGCCATCTCCTTCGAACCGCCCAAGGACGAAAAGAAAGAGGGCGAGAAAAAGGACGGCGACGGGAAAGATGCGGACGCCAAGGATGCAGGCAAGAAGGACGCCGCCGCGCAAACAGCCGATGCCAAGAAAGACGAAAAGAAGGACGAGAAAAAGGAAGAGAAAAAGCTGAAGGAGCAGGAGAAAGACGTCCAGGAGATCGCCGTTGACCTGGAAGTGCCCCGGAAGACGCCGAAGGGCGCGATCGTGCTGCGCGGTGCAACGGTGGTGACCATGAGGACCGGCAAAGAGGATGAAGTCCTGAAGAATGCCGACATCGTCATCGAGAACAACCGGATCACGCGCGTGGGCGCCAAGGGCAGCGTGCCTGCGGGCGCGAAAGTGTTCGACGTCAGCGGGAAGACCATCGTGCCGGGTTTTGTGGACACGCACGCGCATTGGACGGAAATCCGGCGCGGTATTCTTGACACGCAGAACTGGTCATTCCTGGTCAATCTGGCCTATGGCGTGACGGCCGGGCTGGACGTGCAGACGGGTTCGAATGACATGTTCGCCTACGAGGACCTGGTTGATAGCGGCGAGATTATCGGGCAGCGCGCGTTTTCGACGGGGCCCGGCGTTTTCTCCGACAATGACTTTCATTCCGCCGAAGAAGTGAAAGGCGTGCTGACGAAGTACCGGAAATATTACGGCACGCACAACATCAAGAGCTACGTGGTGGGCAACCGCAGGCAGCGGCAATACATGGTGCAAGCGTCGAAGGAGCTGGAGATGATGCCCACGACGGAAGGCGCCCTGGACCTGAAGCTGGACTTGACCCATGTAATCGACGGTTTCCACGGGAACGAACACACGCTTCCGATCACGCCGCTTTACAACGATGTGCTGCAAATCTTCGCCAAGTCGGGGATCGCGGAGACGCCGACGCTGATCGTGAATTACGGCGGGCCGTTCGGCGAGAACTACTGGTTCGAAAACAGTGACGTGCACGACGACGCGAAGTTGAATCACTTCATGCCGCACAGAATTATTGACCAGAGAACCAAACGGCGCCCGGAATGGTTCCGAAAGGATGAATACGAATTCCCAAAGCTGGCGGCGCAAATGACAAAGCTTGTGCGCGATGGCGGGCTTGTAGGCGTGGGCAGCCACGGGGAGATGCAGGGGATCGGCTATCAATGGGAGTTGTGGATGCTGGCGAGCGGCGGGATGACGCCGCTCGAAGTCCTGAAGTGCGCGACGGTGAATGGCTCGAAGATCATCGGGCGGCCGGAGGACCTTGGCTCGATCGAGCCGGGGAAGTTGGCGGATCTGGTGATTCTGGATAAGAATCCGCTGGACGACATTCACAACACAAACACGATTCATTGGGTGATGAAAAACGGCGAACTATTCGAAGGGAACACCCTGGATCAGGTTTGGCCTGAACAGAAGAAGCTGGAACCGCTATGGTTCTGGAACAACTATGACGTGCCAAAGGCGGGAGAGCCGTTGAGTTACGGGAAGACGACTCAGCCGTGAAGCGCTAACCGGTGACTGGTGGGCAGACGCGCGGAGATAGAGCGTTACCTGCCAAAAGCTACTGCTCCCCGGTTATTTTTCTGGTTTTGGCTGGGTTTTCGTCGGATTTTGCTTGGGGCTTGGCCTGCGTCGAGCGATACCATTCGATCGTTCGGCTCAACCCCTCTTCAAAGCCGACCTGCGGATCGTAGCCGAGATATTCCCGGGCTTGGGAGATATCCGCCTGAGAATCCCGAATGTCGCCGTCGCGCGGCGGATCGTATTTGGCCTCGAGCGTCTTGCCGGTAATTTTCGCCAAAGCATGCAGGACTTCATTGAGAGAGACCCGTCCGCCGCAGCCGACGTTGAAGACTTTCCCGGTCACGTTTGGAGCATCGCAGGCCAGAAGATTAGCCTGAACGGCATTGTCCACATAAGTGAAATCGCGTGTCTGCTCACCGTCTCCAAAAACAAGCGGCTGGGAATCCTCAAGGTAAGCGGTGCAGAATTTGGCGAGCACGCCGGAATAAGGAGAGCTGGGATCCTGGCGCGGCCCGAAAATGTTGAAGTAGCGCAGCGAAACGTTTTCGAGGCCGTAACAGCGGCCGAACGTCTGCCCATAGAGCTCGCCGACGTACTTGGTGACGCCGTACGGTGAAATCGGCTGGGGCTGCATAGTCTCGACCTTGGGCAGAGTGGGCGTCTCGCCATACGCGGAAGACGAAGCCGCGAAGACCACGCGCTTGACTTTCAGTTCTTTCGCGGCGACCAGGACGTTGAGCGTGCCATCGATATTGATGCGGTTGGTTTCGACGGGGTCCTTGACGGAGCGCGGGACCGAGGTGCGAGCCGCGAGATGAAGTACGTATTCGGCCTCATGCATGGCCTTGCGCACGACTTCGATGTCCGAGATGCTTCCCTTGATAAAGGTAATCTTGTTGCGGATTTCGGCGAGGTTTTCTTCCTTGCCGGATGAGAGGTCGTCGAGGACGACCACGCTATGGCCGCGGCGAACGAGTTCGTCCACCGTGTTTGAGCCGATGAAACCGGCGCCGCCCGTGACGAGGTAGCGCATTCGGGAAATCCTCCTGGCACTTATGGCCGTCGAGCGGCCGGGAATCGGAACCGCGAACGGCTGTTGCCCACGCGGTCCTGGACGCAAGCCCAGAAAGACGGCGGGCCCGCGTTTTGATACGCTGGTAGTTCGCGGCGAGTCGGCAAACGGCCGGGTGATTTCCGCGCGCGAAGAGATATTGTACGACGGAAGCGCTGCGAGCAAGCGGCGGATTCAAGGGAGCGTCACACAAAGAGCATGAGCCACAAAGTGACAGTAGGAATCGCCGCGCTGGCGGCGCTTGGGTGCGCGGCGGGGGCGTTCTACTGGCTGCACGATCGCGGAAAACAATCTCAGTCCAACGTGGCAGCGGCGGTGTCCACCAGCTTTCATGAAACCCCGCCTGCTGAGAAGCCCGTGATTGCGGCCGCAGAGACTCCGCCCTCATCCGCCAGCGTGAAAAAAGCTGCGGGGCCGCCGGATGCAGGGCCGCTCCTGCGCCCAGGAGAGGTCCTCGAATACACTGCAAATGTGGCGAAACTGAACAACGTGGCGAATCTGCGGTTGGAGGTAGCGGGACACGGGAGCTTTTTGGGAAAAAATGCGTGGCATCTGCAAGCGTTCGCGCACACGGAAAATCCGCTGCGCATGGTGTTTACGCTCGACGATCAGTTCGACTCCTATAGTGATGCGGGAACATTGACCAGTCTGCAGTATGAGATGCACCTGAACGAGCGCGGGCAGAAGGTCGAGTCCGTGCAGCGCATGACATCAACCGGCAAGGAGCCTGCTCCTCCCGATGCCACCGCGGCGCGGGTTTCCCCGGGGACACGCGACCCTCTTGGCATGATGCAATATCTGCGGAGCGTGGACTGGGCGAAGACCCCGGAAGTGCGCAGCCCGGTCTACGACGGGCACAAGCTGTACGACGTGCGAGCAAGAATGGCAGGCACAGCAACAAACATCAGCGTTCCGGCAGGGGTTTATACCGCTTCGCGGATCGACATTCGAGTGTTTGACAACGGCGCGGAGATGAAAGATGCGTCGTTTGTCCTCTACCTCGCGAATAATGCCGCGCGGACGCCGGTACTGCTTGAGGCCACGATGCCGTTCGCGACGGCGCGCGTGGAACTGCTGAAGGCGAAGTAAAAAGTCCACAATCAACAATTTGGCGGCTGAAAGAGACTCTAGAAAAAAGCCTCGGATGGCAGAGCCTTGTTAGAAGAGGCTTCCCGCCCTGAGCCGGCGCACTTATTCTCTGCTTTCTTTACTTTCAACTTTTGACTGTCGACTGTGAACCTCTTCTTACCGGCAGGATTCATCCGCACACAAGCCGCTCGATGAGGGTGCAGGCGATGTGGCCAATCGTGATGTGCGCTTCCTGGATGCGCTGCAGATCGCGTGAAGGAACGTTCAGAAGAAGGTCCACTTTGTCCGCGAGTTTGCCCCCGGTCTCGCCCGTAAACGCCACCAGGTAAGCCCCGCGAGCGCGGCCGGCATCGACGCCGCGCAAGATATTGGGGCTCTCGCCGCTGGTGGAAAGCGCGACCAAAACGTCCTGAGCAGCTACCAGCGATTCAATTTGCCGTGAAAAAATGTGCTCGAACCCGTAGTCGTTGCCTGCAGCCGTCAATATGGACGGATTCGCAGTGAGCGCCAGGGCAGGCAGGCCTTTGCGCTCCGCGCGCAGCCGGACCACCAGCTCCGCAGCCAGATGCAGGGCATCCGCGGCGCTTCCGCCATTCCCGAAAAAGACGAGCTTGCCACCGGCCCGCAGAGCGGCCGCGGATCTTTCCGCGAACTGGGCGATCCTGCCCACCAGCTCATCGGAAAAGCTCTGCTTGACGCGAGCGCTTTCCTCGAGCTGGCGGCGAATCTCTTCGGTGGAAGAGTCCATTGCAGCCTAGCAGAGAACGATTTTTTGGCGATGGCGCATGACGCGGCGCGTGGCGTTGCGGGTGTCAACGACGAGCTTCGCGGCATCCACGATGGCCGCGTAGTCGTAGCTCGAATGGTCTGTGGCGATGACCACGGCATCGTAGCTTCCGAGCGTCTGGGGATTCAAAGGCACGGACTTCATGTTCTCGTAATTATAGTGCCGCATCTTGTGGAGCTGTGGGAAATAGGGATCGTTGTAATCGAGCAGGGCGCCGCGCTGTTGGAGGAGCTGCATGATTTTCAGTGTTGGCGATTCGCGCATGTCATCCACGTCTTTCTTGTAGGCCACGCCGAGCACCAGGATCTTCGAGCCTTTCATGCTCTTCTTGTGGTCATTCAGCGAGTTGGCGATGGCATCCACGACGTGGTACGGCATGGCGGTGTTTACTTCGCCGGCCAGCTCGATGAAGCGCGTCGCAAAATCGTATTCGCGGGCCTTCCAGGACAGATAGTACGGGTCAACGGGAATGCAGTGGCCGCCAAGGCCCGGACCGGGATAAAACGGCATGTAACCGAAAGGTTTGGTCGCCGCGGCATCGATCACTTCCCAGATGTCGATGTTCATCCGCAGGCTAAGCTGTTTGAGCTCGTTGACGAGCGCGATGTTCACGCAGCGGAAGATGTTTTCCAATAGCTTGGCCATTTCCGCTGCCCGCGTGGAGCCGACGGGAACGACGCGTGCCACAACCTGCGTGTAAAGCGCCTGCGCGGCGCGGCCGCTCGGAGGGTTCAACCCGCCGACGACCTTGGGAATCTGCGCCAGGCCAAATTGCTTGTTGCCCGGATCTTCGCGCTCCGGCGAGAACGCCAGGTAAAAATCACAGGCGACATTTTCATTTTCGGGTCCCGATGCGATGGGACAACGCAGACCGCTCTTCTCCAGAATAGGGAGAACAAGCTCCTCCGTGGTGCCGGGATAGGTGGTGGATTCAAGCACGACGAGCTGGCCCCTCTGGAGATGCGGGTAGATGGAGATGGCGGTCTGCTCGACATAACTCAGATCGGGCTCGCGGCGGTCATCGAGCGGAGTGGGCACGCAAATAAGGATGGCGTCGGCTTCTTTGAGTTTCGTGAAATCCGTCGTCGCGCTGAAATGCCGGCTGTTGACGAACTGCTGGATCTTGTTCTGGGGGATGTGCTCGATGTAGGACTTGCCGGCATTGAGCATGTTCACTTTGGTGGGATCGGTGTCGAATCCCGTAACTTTGTGCCCTGCTTCGGCAAAACGCAGCGCCAGTGGCAGGCCGACATAGCCGCAGCCGATGATGGCCACTTTCAGCTGGGCGCCTTTGAAATACTCGGGTTTCCGATCGATTGGCATGAGTTCCGTCGCACTCCTCGTTGTCTGTGACACCGGCTGGAGCCGGCTCCACGTATTCGCGTTTTCGGGGATACCGCGTTGTCTGAGACCACACAGCGGCCGGCCGCGACAGAATCGCAACCGGGGGGCCGCAGGGCCAATGGGACAAAGACAAGTAAATATAACAGGTTCCGCTGAAACAAAAAAAGCGGTCCGTTTTCCAGTGTGACGGCATATTCACGGGAGGTTGCTCGCGGAGCCGGGACAGTGGAAAATAGGGAGGCACTTTCGATGGAACCCGCTGAGTTGGGCGAGGCCGTCCGAATCCAATGATAGTCATTGTTCTCTTGCTAGGACTTGGCGTTGGTGTGCTGGTCGGCCTTATGGGCATAGGGGGCGGGGGCGTCCTAGTGCCCGCCATGGTTTATTTGCTGCATATGGACCAGCACCTGGCGCAGGGCACTTCGCTGTTCATCTTGTTGCCCCCGGTCGGACTGGGCGCCTTGCACGTCTACTGGCGTTCGGGCGAAGTAGATTTGAAGTCAGGAATTTTTTGCGCGGTGGGAATCCTGGTGGGCGCCTACCTTGGCAGCTTGATTGCGCTTCCTATGGGATCCCGGAATTTAAAGGGGCTTTTTGGTTGTTTCCTCATGCTGGCGGCATGGTTGCTTTGGAAGAAGACGCAGTTAGACGGCAGGAGCGCGAACAAGTCTGGGGAGGAAGCCGGTGGCTGAGGGACTCGGCCGCATCGTGGGTGTATTCGGCATGGCTTGTATCTGCGGATTTGCCTCGGGGATGTTCGGCATCGGTGGCGGGGTTCTGCTGGTTCCTCTTTTGGTGCTGCTGTTCGGATTTAGCCAGCACCGTGCGCAGGGAACAAGCTTGATTGCGTTGATTCCGCCCACGGGCCTATTGGCTCTGCTGGCCTACGCTAATAAGGGATACGTCTCGTGGCAGACGGGGATTTTGCTGATGCCCGGCATATTTGTGGGCGGCATTGCCGGCGGAATACTGGCCAAACTGATCCACCCGCGAAGGATGCGGCAGATTTTTGCGGGAATCTTGTTTGTTTTGGGCGCGTGGCAGGCGTTGGGCGCATGGTGGTGCTAGGGAGCCGAGAAGCAAGATGGTCGATTTGCATTGCCACATTTTGCCGGGCATTGATGACGGCGCGGGTTCGATCGAAGAATCGCTAGAAATGGCCGAATCGGCGATCGCCGATGGCATCACGCATGTCGTCGCGACCCCTCACTCGAGCAGCCAGTATTTCTTCAATTTTACGCGGGTGCGCCGGCTTCGGGATGAATTGCAGTCCAGAATCGGAAGCCGGCTGAAACTCGCAACCGGTTGTGATTTCCATCTCGATCCGGAAAACCTGGAATCCCTGCGGAAGGATGCTTCGTGCTACTGCATCAATCAGCGCGATTACCTCCTTGTGGAGTTCAACGAGATTTCGATCCCGCCGGCGATGGACCAGACGCTTCACGAAATTCAACTGGCCCGCGTGCGGCCCGTCATCACTCATCCCGAACGCAATAATATTTTGCGGGCACACCCGGAACGCCTGAAAAAGTGGGTGCAGCAGGGCTGCTTTGCACAGGTCACCGGAGGAGCGCTCACCGGGCGGTTTGGGCCGGTAGCCCAGAAAGATGCGCTTCGGTGGATCGGAGAAGGGCTCATCCATTTCGTGGCAAGCGACGCGCACAATGTGCGAACGCGGCCGCTACGGTTGCAACCCGCCTACGACGTTGTCGTGGACCACTTCGGCGAGGAAAAAGCCCGCGCATTGTTCCATGGGAATCCGCTGGCGGCATTCGAAGGGCGCGAATTGCCGCATGTGCCCGAAGTCGAGGATGAAACGCCACAGCCGCGGCGCAAACGATTTTTCTTCTTCTAGGCGCCCGCCGCATTCAAGCTCGCGGAAAAACGTCCAGCTCCAGAGTTGCGTGAAGCGGCAGCCCCGCCCAGACATTCAGCACGCCTAGCACTTCGCGGACCACATCGAGCGCATCACCCGTCGTGCGCCACCAATGGCGCGGATCGAAGGAGTCATCCGAAGCAGCGCGCACGATCGCGCGGCCCCGGCCTGTGGACAACTTTCGCCAGAGCAGGCGCGAACGCCTGGTATGGACTTTGGACGTCACGAGGATCACTGTTTGTTCTCTTTCCTCCACAAGTTTGGCGGCAATCGCGTTCATTTCGTCGGCCGTATTCACAATTGGCGGATCGAGAACGTGGATGGCCTCCGGCGGCACTCCTTCGTGAATCAAAACTCTCGTGTTGTAAATTTCATCGCCAACGAAGGGAATGCCCAAGGCTTCCAGAGCCTCGCCCGGCTCGGAAGAATGCGTCAGCCAGATCTCCGGCGCGTAGCCTTCCCGGTACAGTTTCGCGGCTTCCAGCGCTCGCAAGGGTATGCGTCCGCTGAGAACCGCGATGGCCCGGGCCTTCGCAAGCGGATCTTCGACGACGAGCCACCGGCCCACACCCAGGAAAACAGTGATGGCGAGCAGGACAATCCCGCATCCCGCAAACAGCAGGAGGCGAAACCGCCACGGGCGGGTCACCCATAGATTTGCGAAATTTCCGGGGTTTGCCATTTGGGAACCGGCGCATGCTATCCCGCGCCAGCGTGTTGGTCAATCGGAGACGCTCACGTTACACTGTCAAGTTGATTTTTCCAGGAGGGCGCATGCGAGCCGTAGTCACGGGCGGGGCGGGATTTCTGGGGTCGCATCTCTGCGACCGGCTGCTTGCCGGGGGGTGGGAGGTGCTGGCGCTGGACAATTTGATCACCGGCGCCAAAGGCAACCTGGACCACCTGAAAAAGAACAATAAATTTCATTTCGAGCGTGCCGACGTGAGCAAGCCGCTGAAGGTGGCGGGTAAAGTGGGCTATGTGCTGCACTTTGCTTCACCGGCCAGTCCACCCGATTACCTGAAACATCCCATCGCCACGATGATGGTAGGCTCCGCCGGCACTAAGAACGCCCTGGACCTGGCCTTGGCGAAAAAGGCCAAGTTCTTTCTGGCCTCCACAAGCGAATGCTACGGCGATCCGGAAGTCTCGCCGCAGCACGAAGAATACTGGGGACACGTCAATCCCATCGGCCCACGCGGCGTGTACGACGAAGCGAAGCGTTTTTCCGAAGCGTTGACCATGGCTTACCTCCGCTATCATAAGGTGGACACCCATATCGTTCGAATCTTCAATACCTACGGACCGCGGATGCGCCTGAATGACGGCCGCGCTCTTCCGAATTTTGTGTATCAGGCGCTCAGCGGCAAGCCCCTCACGATTTACGGAGATGGCAAGCAGACGCGCAGCTTCTGCTACGTCTCGGATCTGATCGAAGGAATCTACCGCCTGATGATGTCCAACGAGCATCTGCCGACCAACATTGGCAACCCGAATGAAATCACGATATTGGAGTTCGCCGAGCGCATTCGCAAGCATTTCGAGAATCCGCCGCCGATCGTTTTTGAGCCGTTGCCGCAGGATGATCCGAAGCGCCGCTGCCCGGACATCACGAAAGCGAAGCGCATCCTGAAGTGGGAGCCCAAGGTGGATCTCGACGAAGGCCTGAAGCTTACGCTCGCTTATTTCAAGCAGGTGTTCAAGAAGAGATGAGTCGGCAGCAAATAGTGAATGAAATCAGAAATCAGCTTTCCTGACCTGGGAGGACTGATTTCTGATCATTCTTCATCGAGAGCTACTGCCGTCCGAAAGAATAATACTCGAAACCCTTTTCCCGCATGCCCTGCGGTGTATAAAGATTCCGTCCGTCAATCACCAGCTTGCGAGCCATCACTTCCCCTGCGCGGTTCCAATCCAGCTTGCGGAAAGAATCCCACTCGGTGCAGACGAGCGCTGCATCGGCGTCGCGCAGCGCCTCATAAGGGTCTTCGTGATAGTGCACTTGTGGGAAGAGCCCCTTGGTGCGCGACATCGCTTCGGGGTCCGTCGCGTGAACATTCGCGCCTTCCTCGAGCAGCCGCTTCACCACTTCCAGCGCGGGCGCAAAGCGAATGTCGTCCGTGTTCGCTTTGAAGGCCAATCCCAGCACCGCTACTCGCTTGCCCTTCACGACCCACAATGCCTGGCGGATTTTTTCGAAGAACCGGTCGATGCGCTGCTTGTTGACTCGCTCGGTGGCTTTCAGTATGTCAAAGTCCACCCCCACCGAAGCTGAAAGATGGATAAACGCCTGCACATCCTTCGGAAAGCAGAAACCGCCGTAGCCAAGCCCTGCTTTGAGGAATTGTCCGCCGATGCGCGGGTCCAGGCCCATGGCATGGGTGACTTCCTCGACGTTCGCCCCGATCTTTTCGCACAAGTCGGCGATCACGTTCGCATAGCTGATTTTCAGGGCGAGAAACGAATTCGAAGCGTGCTTGATCAATTCGGCGCTGTTGATGGTGGTGACGAGAAATTCGGCTTTGTGCCCTGGAGGGCACGCGCCGTTGTGCACCGGGCAATGGAAGCTGCGCTCCAAAATCGGCCGGTAGATCTCCCGCAGCTCCGCTGCTGATGAGGGGTCTTCGACCCCGACAACGATGCGGTCGGGATGGAAAAAATCCGCGACGGCCGTGCCTTCACGGAGAAACTCGGGATTTGAGGCGACGCGGAATTTCAGATTGCCGTTCCGCGAATAAGCCGAAAGAGCGCGGCTGAGCTCCAGCCCGGTGCGCGCCGGTACCGTGCTTTTCTCGACGACGAGTTTTGGCGTGCGCGCTTCCGCGGCGATTTGCCGCGCAACATGATCGATCGCGGAAAGATCCGCCTCCCCGGAATCCTTCGGCGGAGTTCCCACGCAGATGAAAATGGCGTCACCCGCGCGAATGGCCTCGCCGGCATCTGCGGTATAGGATATCCGCCCCGCTTTGCGGGCCGAGGCGAGAATCTGGTCGAGGTGCTCCTCGTAGATGGGAACGCCGCCGGCATTCAGCTTATCGATGCGCTCGCGATCAATATCAGTGCAAACCACCTCATGTCCCGCTTCCGCGAGGCATGCTCCCGTCACCAGGCCAACATATCCACATCCAATTACGGAAAGACGCAAGATGAACTCTCCCTATGATTTGATCCGGAGGGCATTGACCCGTTCCGCAGCGGAAATGCGATTTTCCATTATGACTGAATCGTCCAGTCGTGGAAAGCGCTCCACCCCACAATCTTGCCAAAACTTCACTATTTCCATTCGTTTATGGGCCCGGCCACGCCGCTAATCCGTTACTCTTGCACTCCTGGAACCTAGTACTTCTGTTCGGTGGACAGCCCCAGCCGCTCCCGGTAGCTTAAAACCAAGGGTCATACTCTGGTTTTCCCTCGGGTGCTGCTCGTCTGCGGAGGCAGATATGGAACGCGTTCGGCTTTTCGCCCTGTTTCTCGCGCCCCTTTGCCTCTTCCTGTACTTCTCGCAGGACGCCGCCGGGCAGTCTCCGCGCGCGCGCATCGCGCTTTCTCCCGATACGCAATCACCGGCCCCCGGAGGAAATCTCCGAGTTCGTCCCCCGCAACCCAAAGCCCGAGGCCCGGAAATTTTCTATTGCGAAACTCCGGATACCTCCTGCCGCACCACGCAGGACACCTTCGCGCTCTCTGAACTCCGCGATCTATTTGTCTTCGTCGTCTGGCCCGGCGTCGCCGGCCAGCACGTGCAGACCGTGGAATTTTACTTGCCCGATGGCAGCCTCTATTCCTCAAAGAAGACGCAATTTACGATCGGTGGTGCCGCGCCGGTTGCTGCCGCGGCCCTGCTCCATCGGAATGAGGTGTCGCCACCGCCGGTCGCTCCCCACTTGATCGCGGACGCCAATAAGATTCATGCGGAAGGAATTCCTTCCCTGCTGATGAACAGCCGCGGGGATTCCGCCATCCTTACCGTGCTGCCCGTCGCCGGAAGCTATATCACCCAGCGTAATTTCATCGGCGCTTGGCATGTCCGTGTATTGCTCGATGACCGCTTCGTGCTGGATTCCGCCTTCACCCTTGCCACTCCTCAGGCCCAAGCTCCTCCAAAGGCGGAAGCAAGGACAGAGGAAGACCGATGAACGCCGCTTGCAAGGCTTTTTGGGATTATGCCGGCGTCACGCTGCGTTGGTTTCTGGCATTCCTGTTGATTTGTCCGGCTACACCTCTGCTCTCCGACGAACAGACCGCCGTCACATCCACCCGCGATGCCACCATCAGTCAAGCTGCTCCCACGACAAATGACGGCACAGGAACGACGCTTTCCACCCACACCGCACAGAACGCCAACCAGCGTTCCCTCGTCCGTTTCGATCTCAGCACCACCGGCCTCGGTTCCAATACCGCGGTGAAGACTTCCACCCTGAATCTCGTTCCCACTACTCCGCCCTTTACCAGCCGCAGCGAGGAAGTGCATCGCATCACCGGTGCGACCGACTGGACGGAAACAGGCGTGACCTGGAACACACGCGATGGTTCCACCGCCTGGGCCACGCCGGGCGGCGACTTCGATCCAACCGCGACGGATACGCAGCCTTCGGGAACGACGGTGGGCACCGCCGTTCCTTTCAATATTTTGAGCGATTCAACCTCCACGAACATTCCCCAGGGCTGGGTCAACGGAACCATTCCCAATTACGGCCTGCTGGTCAAAGACCAGTTGGAAGATGGAGCCATGTGGTCGTTCGCTCGGCCCATTACCGTGACTGTGGGCGCCACCGCCCCTTTCAACGGGTACAACGGCTATAGCGTGCAGATCACCGGTTTCAATACCGCGGCCCTCGTCACTGCCGGAAAAATGCGCTCGGATTGCAACGATTTGCGCATCGCGCGTTTTGCCGCCAACGTCTGGACCCAATTGGATCGCCAGGTCCTCAACTGCAACACGACCAGCACAACGATCTGGTTCAAGTTGCAGGCGGACATTGCCGCGAATGGGTCGGATGCCAGCTACTCGATCTTCTACGGCAATGCCAATGCCACGGCTCCGCCGGTTAATCTCAACAACGTCTTTCTATGGTCGGATAATTTTGATTCCGATACGGTGAACCAGCCGCCCGCGGGCTGGACGGTTCAGGCCGGTGGGCCGTGGAACGTTGTGGCGGATGTCGGGCTGAACCGGGTTCTTCGCGAATCCAATGCTGCCGGAGGGAATCGGAACGTCATCCACGTCAGCTCCATCACCAGCGAGCGGGACGTTTGGGTACAAGCCGACGTTCGAATGACCACCGCCGCAGGTCTGGAAAGCACCGGATGCCCGATTGGCCGCGTCGGCGGCACTGGCGCAGCTAATATGACCGCTTACCGCTCCTGCCTGCAGTTCATCGGTAATAACAGAGTGTCGCAGCTCGCCTACTGGAATGCCGGAGCATTCGCCAGCCTGCAACAGCTCGCTTACGCGTGGACCAACGGCACTTTCTACACCGTTGTCGGAGCGTTTTTCGGCAGCCCCGCCACGATGCGTAATTTCGTCAATGGCGTTCTCCAGCAGACGATAACGGGGAATTCGAATGTTACCACTGCCGGTTCCGTCGGCCTCTTTGTCTACGACGGCGATCCGGTGAACTACGACTTTGACAATTTCCTCGCGCGCCGCTACACCGAGCCGGAGCCCGCGACCGCAGTCGGCGCCGAGGCCAACAGCGCCCTCGCGCCGCTCTACGGCTCGCGCGAAAACGGGACCTCCGCCAATCGCCCGATCTTGAATCTTCATTACCTTCGTGATGTCACGATGAGCCCCGCTATCCCGGGAATATCGGAAGTCACCTTGAACTGGACATTTCCACTCGGTTCTTCGTCTGCGAACTACGATGGCGTGCTGTTTGCCAAGCAGCAGGGAAGCGTCGCGCCGTCCTTCGCTCCTGCTGATGGAACTGTTTACAATACCGGCGCGCAGCCTGTCGCCGGCCAATTCATTGCTGCAAATACCGGCGCGTTCACCACCGTCAGCGCTTTCGATGAAAACGGGGATAACAGCATCGTCCTTCCCGGTACGCAATACACGTACAAAGGCTACACGCACGATGCCACGACGATCACCGGAGCGGTTTCCACTGCTCCGCCTCACTATTCTTTCGGTAACACCTCGACTCAGGGCATCTCTACGGTGACGGGCGGCGGCGCAAACAAGGATTGGAGTTACAAGACCGGTGCAACCACACTTGCAGCGCCCGCTCTCGACCCCGGCTACATCGTGGTAACCGGCGGAAACGATAACCTTGTCCACACCATGTCTGCCGTGAATGGAATGCGCGCCTATCAGCCCGGCGGCACTTCCGGCGTGACGGGCGGCTCAATTCCAGCGCGTCTTGCCGTCTTCAATGCCTTCGATACTTCGAATCCGACGTGTCAAAACGTCTGCGATGTTGCCTATGTGGCTTCCGGCGATGGCACTGTCTATGCCTTCCGCACGGACACTGGTGCATTGCTCTGGCAAACGGGCGTGCTGACCACTGGCGCTGGGAGCGGCTTTCAGGCGGCAGCCGCGGTTCAGGTGAAGTCCTATAGCGGCCCGGGATTCACTCTTGGTTTTGATCTGGTGATTGTTGCCACCCGCAACGTCGGCGCGGGTAGCACCACCAACAACAAGGTCATCGGCTTGAATGGAAATACCGGCGCGACGGTCTGGACATTCAATCCGGGAAACATGGACATCGTCAACGCCACCCCGTACATCGATTACACCAACAACGTAGTCTGGGTCGCCAGCCGCGCCAACGGCGGCACCGCGCAGCCTAGTCTTTGGAAAATCAGCACGATCAATGGGACCCAATTGGCGACATTTAATTTGAACGACATCGACCAGGCGCCTTCCCTCAACTTTGACGGCCGCGTGATGTACGTCCTGACCAACAACGGCCAGCTCTATGCCGTCCGCACCGACATCAGTAATTGCGCTCAAAGCTCCGGCGCCCTCGGCATCACCCCCGTTGGCTTCCCCATCCCCATCGAAACTGCGGCCTTGAACGACGACGTCTTTTTCTCCAATAGCACGGGGGTTCGCAAGGTCCACCTCAGCTACCCGGCCGCCGCCTGCACTCCGGTTACATTTGCCGTTTCTCCGGGCGGATGGGTCAATCCTGCGATCGCAGCTCCGTCTTCGCTCATGTTTACCTCGCCGCCACAGGCAGAATTCATGTACGTCGGTTCTTCGGATGGGCACCTTTACAAAATCAACCCCACAACCGGAGCCATTGCCGGCAATCGCCTGATCAACGCCGGCGCAACCATCGGCGACCCGAGCTTCGACACCTATATCCAAAAATTCTATGTGGGTGATTCGACCGGCCACATCTTCTCGTTTGATTTGTTCTAGTAGTTTGTCCTACGGAAAACACGCGTGCTGGTAGCCGGCGAAATGGGGCTTGAGGAGCGGGCAACTGAAGCCCTTTGCGCTCTGGGTCCAAGCGGGGCGAACTTTGTTTTTCTGGGCCGGAACGCCATCTCGTTTAACACTCATAACTCACAACTTATAACTTGGAACTATTTTCCGCTTTCCCCATCAGCAGCCCACGCAGCCCGAGAAGAACGAGGCGCGGCTGGCGGCGAACCACGTTCCACAGCAACCGCGTGGATTCGTCCCGATTGATCTCTCCGAGCGACTGGCGCGTCGAAGAGTCCAGCAGATCCACCAGTTGCGAATAATCCCTCTGCTGAAAATGGTGCAGCGCGCGGCGAATCAGCCAGTGCGTGCCAAGCTCTCGCCGCAAGGCGCCAAGTTCGCGGCTCTTCCCATTTTGCAAGAGCGCCTGCGCCACTCCGATTGCGCCCCGGAAACCCGTGACGATTCCTCCGACGGTCGAGACTTTCACCTGCGCCGCCGCATCTCCCACCAAATAAACTTCGCCGTTCCCGATTTGCCGCCGCACCGGCACCCACCCTCGGTACACCGGGATGCGCGCCCCCTGCCATTCCAGCGGCTCCATGTGTTTCTTCTCTAGGAATCGTTCGAAGCAACGTTTTGTGTCACGGCCCTGTTCGCCGATGACGCCGAGTGCGCCACGCTCCGCCGATTCGGGAATCAACCAGTAAAAATAGGGCGTATCATCTGGCACGAACCACACCCGTGTGGTATCAGGTGGGCAATCTTTCGGTAAGCGCACGATTGCCTGGACAAGCGGCACGGTTTCGACCGCTGGCCAGCCCGAAGCGCGGGCCACGCGGCTCGCCGCCCCATCTGCACCAACCACGCTGTCCGCGTGCAATTCCTCGCGCTTCCCGCCGGATTCCACCTCCAAACGCAAACCCCGCGCGTTCGGTCCGATTCCCAGGAAACGTGTGTCGAAAGAAAGCCTGGCGCCTGCCTCCAGTGCTTCTCGCGCCAAGCCGGAAATGAGGCGTGAGCGTTCGATAATGAAGTCAGGTTTGGCCAGCGCGACCTGCGCGGAGCGGCCGTCGGTGAACAACTCGAAGCGGCGAATCTCATTGATGATGCTTTGCCGGGCGGAAGCGCCCATTTGATTGCGAAAGTGATCGGTCACAATCAGCGTGCGCGGCGCGGGTTCAAACTGGGGCTTTGACTCCAAAACGCGCACGGCGCGCCCGCCGCGGGCCACGCTCGTGGCAGTGAAGAGTCCCGCCGCGGAACCCCCGACAACGATAACTTCCCGGTTGCCCCGGCCCGGCCGGGGCGGCTCGTCTCTATTTTCCAAAGTTTCGGACGTCCCAAGGGCGCGCCGCCCCCGCCGTTTCGATCCAGCAGGGGATTCCACGCCTAAAAATTGAACTGCTTCCCGCTCGACCCGTGTGGGGTTTCTCGAGGAGTGGGTGAGAGGGCGCCCGGTAAGTATAGCGAATCCCTTTCCGCTGGCAAACAGGCCGAGGGTCTCAGGGTCGGCCGACTTTTTTGGCTGATGAGGCTGACTCAGGATGCAGGATTGATCTTGCCGGCCTGGCGCTCATAGGGCGCGCGCTCAAGAAACGCGACACCGGCAAAGATGGTGGCAAGCGCTAGGAAACCAACCAGGAATGCTCCACGCCAGGAAAGATAGCTGACGAGCACCGCTGTGCCCCCCCCGGCAGCACCAAGGAGATAGAGCGTGAGAACCGCGCCACGGTGGCCCAGGCCAAGATTGGAGAGCCGGTGCGCGGCATGATCCTTTCCAGGTGCCGCAAAGGGAAGCAGGCCGCGGCGCGAGCGCGAAATGGTCACCAGCGTGGTATCGAAAATCGTCACGCTCAGAATAAGAATCGGAGCAAGCCAGGAGGATAGATGACTGGCATTCTCGAGCCGCAGTTTCAGCCCCAGCGTGGCCATCAGGAAACCGAGAAACATGGCCCCGCCATCGCCCATGAAAATTTTTGCCGGTTTGAAATTCCAGCGCAGAAACCCAGTCGCCGCGCCAAGAACGGCGGCGGCCAGCGTGGTAACGAGCGTCTGGCCATTCAGATATGCGAGCATCGCGAAAAAAACAGAAGCCATCGCCGCGATCCCCGCGCACAGGCCGTCCATGTGGTCAAGAATACTGAAAGACGCCGTTATTCCGACGACCCAAATGACTGTGAGCGCCGCATCCAAATAATCACCGCTGCGGCCGCCCAGCAAGACGCTGAAAACCTGCGCCCGAATCCCGCTGACCAGCAATATCGCCGCCGCCAGCGGCATGCCCACGAATAATTTGACTTGATGATGCAACAAACCGCGGTCGTCGAGAATCCCGACGGCCGCGACGAGCGTCGCACCGATCAAAATTCCCACGATCTGCGCCTGCGCAGGTCCGTTAAACGCGAAGAGTACGGCGATCATCACGGCCGCGTACATTGCCAGGCCGCCCAGCAACGGAATCGGCGTCAGATGAACTTTGCGCGGCCCAGGAAGGTCGACCATGCCGACACGCAACGCCAGGGCGCGAACAGGCACAACCAGCATTACAGATGCAAATAGAGCGATGAAAAAAGCGAGCAGGCCTGCTGCCATGCATCCTCGTCTGTTACGTGAGGTGGTTCCGGCCAGGGTGGTTTCGCCGGTGACTCACGCGTTTTTCGCCGGATTGGGGGTCCGGCTCCCAAGTCAAGCAAACTGATGGCTGCCCCACGCAGCCTGAACACATTACTGCCAAATTTGTTTCGCGGCAATCAGGATAATCTGGTATGCGCCAAGTTTATTCCCATGCGAAGGATTTTTTCCCTCTCCCAGGGCTTGCCGTGCCAGCAACGCCCGGACTCAGCGCTCCGTCAGCATCCGCCCGAAGATGCGCTTCACTTCCTCTTTGTCGCGTGTGGCGTAATACCAGTCAATCGTGCGTTTGAGGCCTTCGCGGAAAAGCACCGTTGGCTCCCAACCCAGCAGTTTCTTCGCAAGCGAATTGTCGGCCACGCGGTTAAGAGGCCCGGTAGGCATATCCCGTCGAAACTTGATCTCCGCCTTGTGACCGGTCATCTCGCAAACCATTTTCGCGCAATCGATCACTCGGATGCGTTCCATCGTGCCTAGATTGATCGCCGTGCCATCGCTGATTTTTTCGCCCGCCAGGATCGTCCCCTCGATGATGTCGTCGATATACGTCCAGTTGCGGATCTGCGTGCCGTCGCCCCACACCTCGAATGGATTTTGCCCCAGGAAAGCCCTTGCAATCATTGCGATTACCGCGTGATTCTCAACGCCACGCGGACCGTATACCGTGAAGTAGCGGCATGATGCCGCCCCCAGCCCGTGTTCCTTCGCATACGCCTGCAGCGTGAATTCCCCCATCAGCTTGGCCCACCCGTACGTGTTATCCGCGTCGTTCGGGCCTTTCGTCAGATCTTCGGTGAGATAGACTTCCTTCTTCGTGTCCGACTGCAGAAAATTCGGGTACACACAGCCCGACGAAGCGAACACCACTTTTTTCACTTTGGCTTTGAGCGCTTCCGCGAACACCAGCCCGTCCAGAAAAAAGTTCGAGGCCGGGCCGGCTTGGTGAAGGTCAACATAGCCTCGCCCGCCATGGTCCGCGGCGAGATGAAAGACCGTGTCCACTCCCTGCATCGCCGCGCGCGTCACGCCCGGTTCGCGCAGGTCGGCCTGCAGAAAATCCACTTTTCCAGTGCCGAGATGATGGCGGATGTTTCCTAGGTGACCGCTGCTCAGATCATCCACGATGCGCACTCTTTTCGCCCCTCGCGCGAGCAGCTGATCGGTCAGCGTCGAACCGATGAATGACGCTCCTCCCGTCACGAATACTGTCTTTCCCGCCCAAAACCCGTCTGCGTTCGTCACACTCACCGTGCCTCCTGAAGTTATCTCTTGACCGCAAAGCGCTCGAAGATTTCCACGAATTTCTTCAATTCTTTCACTCTATCATAGCCAGCCGCCGCTCCTCTCGCCGCTTCGCCCATCGATTTCAATCTGTTGGCGTTAAAGATAAGACCCCTCACTGCCGCGACAACTTCTTCCGGTTTATCCGGATCGGCGCACACCGCGCATCCCTTCTCCCGCCCGATCGCCACGGCGTCCGTCTCCTCCGGCGCAATCGCCACGATCGGTTTCCCCGCCGCAAGAATTCCGTACATTTTGCTGGGCACCACCACCCCTTCCAGGCCTCGTTTCACCGTAACCACGTGCGCGTCGGCCGCCGCCAGCACCGACGCGATCTTCCCCACGGGGAAGAAATCCAAAAACCGGATGTTGCCCGCGCCAGCCGCGGCGGCTTCAATTTGCGCACGCTGCGCTCCATCTCCCACGAAAACCAGCCCCACGCCCTCGCTCTCGAGTCTCCGCGCCGCGGTGACCAGCGTATTCCACGCTCCATAGAATCCTAGGTTGCCGGCGTGCACAAGCACGAACGAAAAATTCCCGCGAATGGCCCGCACCACCTCCGGATCGGCCGCAGGCAATGGGATGTTCGCCGGCAAAATCTCCGTCCCGTCCCGCACGATCTCCACACGCGCGGCCTCCACGCCCTTCGCGATGATCCGCGCGCGCATGTCTTCTCCGAGCACCACCACGCACGCCGCGCGCCGCAGCGCCCAGCGATGCAGCCGTTCCCAGACGCGCGCCAGTATCCCTGGCGCAACGATCGCGCCTCCCACCGCCATGTCCGGATACATGTCCCGGATGTTGTACACGTAGGGCTTGCCTTTCAGCATCGCCACGAACGCGCCGACGATGCCCTGAAACGGCGGATCGGTCATGGCCAGCACCGCATCGCACCTCACGAAAAGCGCGCGCGGCACCGCCAGCGCCTCGTAACTTAGATAGTTCAAAACACGCTTTTTCATCTCGAAGCGCGGAAATGCAGTCGATCCTGCTCGTATGATTCGCGCCAGTCCCGCAAACTCGGTCTGATACAGCCGCCAGGGTCTTTGCTCCGTGGGATCGTAGGATGGGCGCCCGCAGAGCACCGTTACACTGTGGTGGATCGAAACCGCATCCACGACCGTGTGCGCCATCTTCGCCGTCGCTGATGTGTCGGGCGGGTAATAGAGATTGAGCAGCAGGATTTTCATGCGCGCGAAATTTCCGTCATGAAGATCACGATCTGGTGATGAGAAAATTGCCGAGCACCAGCGCATCCATCTGCGTGCGCAGGAAGCAATCGAGCGCTTCTTCCGGCCGGCACACGATCGGCTCGTTGTCGTTGAACGATGTATTCAACACAACAGGTACTCCCGTGAGCTCTCGGAACGCGCAAATGAGCGCGTAATAGCGTGGATTGGCTTCGCGCGTGACGGTTTGTAGCCGGCCGGTGCCGTCCACGTGCGTCGGCGCGGGAATTTTCTCCCGCTTCTCCGCCCGCACCGGATAGGCCAGCGTCATGAACGGCGATGGTTGCGCCTTCTCAAAGTATTCTCCCGTGGCTTCGGCAAGAATCGACGGCGCAAACGGCCGGAAAATTTCCCGGTGCTTGATGCGCCGGTTGAGAACTTCCTTCATCTCCGCGCGCCGCGGGTCGGCGACGATGCTGCGGTTGCCCAGCGCCCGCGGGCCCCATTCCGCTCGCCCTTGAAACCATCCCAATATTTTTCCGTCCGCGATGATGCTGGCCGTCCGGCTCATTAATTCCTTTTCCCGCAACTCAGTAACCGCATAGCCGTTCCGCGCGATCCCCTTCGAATCGATCGCGCGCCGGATTTCTTCCTGCGAATACCCGGGTCCCCAGTAAGCATGATCCATTACGAAAGACCGCGGCTTGCCCAGAATCTGGTGCCACACATGGAACGCCGCGCCCACCGCCAGGCCCGCATCGCCCGCTGCCGGATGAACATAGACCTGTTCGAACGGCGTGGCGTCAAAAATCTTTCCGTTGGCGACGCAATTGAAAGCTACTCCGCCCGCCAAGCAAACCGCCTTGAGTCCCGTCCCCTCCGCAAGTTTTCTCAGCATGCCGAGGTAGACCTCCTCAAGCCGCGCCTGCAACGCCGCCGCAAGATTACGGTGGCGCTGCTCTAATGCTTGCTGAGGGCCGCGCGCCGGACCGAGCTGCTTCTCCATTTCCTCGGAAAACAGTTTCCCTAGCGTTGGTGTTTTGTCCGCTTCGGCCCAGCTCATTTCCGGGCCGGTGCGATGGTGTATGAAGTAATCGAGCCCCAGGCGAAAACCGTTGCGGGCGGTCCGCGCGTCAAAACGCACGATGTCGCGGAACACTTCAAGCTGCTCCGGTTCACCGTATGCGGCCAGCCCCATCACCTTGTATTCGTCGCCAAACTTCAGAAAGCCCAGGTACTGCGTGACCGCGCTGTAAAAGAGGCCCAGCGAATGCGGGAAAGTGACCGCTCCCTCGATGCGCATGCGGTTCCCCGCCCCGGTTCCCCACATCGTGCTCGCGAAATCCCCCAGGCCGTCGGCGGATAGCAAAGCTGCGCGTTCGAACGGCGAACAATAGAAACTGCTCGCGAGGTGCGCCTGGTGGTGCTCGATGCGGTGAAACTTCGCGGCCACTTTCTTCGGATCTGTTTCGAAGGCCTCCGCAAGTGCTTCGGGAATACCCGTGAACTTCGCCAGCACCTTGGCGCGTTCCCGCGCAAACGACGGCATGCGCAGCGCGTAAAAAAGTTTTGTCGGGAGCCGCGCGTACGGGTTGCGCGGCACCGCGACGTGATGGATGTCCCCCAGAGTTAGGCCCGCTTCTTTCAGGCAATAGCGAATCGCTTGCAGGGGGAATCCCGCGGCATACTTCACGCGGTTGAAACGTTCCTCTTCCACGGCGGCGATGAGGCGTCCGTCGCAGACAATCGCCGCGGAAGCGTTGCCGTGGTACGCATTAATCCCGAGAATGTTCATCGTGCAATTTGTCAGTGTACCTTACCGGACGAATTATGCGGCGAGGTGCTGACGGCACCACTCATTCAATACGTAAAGGGACCACGGGCGGGACCAGCTCGTTTTTCCTGAGTGAAAATCCTTCCAAACGGAGCGCACTCCTCCCGGCCGCAGATAGGGCGCAAGCGCCGGCGCGGGCTCCGCGAAACTCGCCTCGAGCCGCGCCCGCAACGGTCCGCGCAGCCATTCTTCCCATGGCAAAGTAAACGTTCGCTTGCGCTGCGTGAGGATTTCCGGCGGCAGCAATTCACCCAGCGCTTCGACAAGCAGGGCTTTTTGCGTGCCCGCCCGCCGCCGCGCCGCGTCCGGCAGCGACTCCACAAATTCCACCAGCGGCGTATCGAGCAGCGGCACGCGCACTTCCAGCGATTGCGCCATGCTCACTGAATCCGTGTCCCGCAGCAGCGTGCTGGCCATGTAAGTGCGCATCTCGAGCCAGGAAATACCGGCCACGGGCTCGTGTTTGCGCGCTTCATCGGCGGTTCTTTCCAGCCATCCCAGCCAGGTCGGCTCCAGCGTCACGCCATCGCTGCTGATGGTGCTGGGCCGGAACCGCGGCTCGACAATTCGCTCCAGTTGCCCCGGCGGGAAGAGCGCCCGCGCGAAAAAATACGGATGCGGCAACGCATCCGGATGCGTCCAGGCCGCTGCGGCTTTGCGTGCTGTGTCCGGCGAATTCTGCCGTGCGGCCAGTCCGGCAACCAGCGGTGACGTCATCCGCCGGAGCACTGACGGTATGAACCAGGCCAACTGGACCAGTTTTGCAAGCCGCGGCGTATCCGCGAACGTTGAATAGCCGGCAAAAAGTTCATCGCCGCCGAGTCCCGACAGCGCCACTTTTAGCCCAACTTCCCGCGCCGCCCAGGAAACAAAGTACGTATTGATTCCGTCCATCGTCGGCTGGTCAAGCGCCGCCGTCGCTTCGTCAAGCCGCGCAAGCACGGCCTCGCCATTCAGCGGTATTTCGCTATGCCGCGTGTTGCAGCGTTTCGCAACGGCGCGTGCCAGCTCCGCTTCGTCGAAACTTGTCCCGGGAAACGTAAGCGTAAAGCTCTGGATTCCCGCTTGCGCGCGGGCGGCCAGCGCCGCGATGGCTCCGGAATCCAGTCCGCTCGAAAGAAACAGCCCGATCGGCACGTCGGCAATCAGATGTCCGCGCACCGCGTCTTCCAGCATTGGCCGCAACTTCTTTGCGGCGGAATCCAGGTCGCGGGGCTTGTGCGCGTCCCGCGCCGCCGGCGATTGTGCTAAATCCCACCACGGCCGGGCACGCGGCGTGCGTCTGCGGTCCGGCAAATACAGGAGCATGCGGTGGCCGGGCGGCAAGGAAAACACGCCTTCGAGGAGCGTCACCGGTTCGGAAACGCTGCCAAAAAGAAGATAAGCAGACAGGGCATCCTGCGAGAGCCGTTTTGGTACGACACCCGAAGCGAGTAGCGCGCGTACCTCGGATGCAAACGCAAATCCGTCCGGCGTCTGTGCGTAATAAAGCGGTTTGATGCCCAGCGGATCCCGGGCGAGAAAAAGGATCGGGGCGGTTGCATAGCGCTCCCGCAAATCAAGCAGCGCAAAGGCAAACATCCCCCGCAATTCCGTCAGCGCATCCTCGCCCCATTCTTCCCAGGCATGAACCAGAATTTCCGTGTCTGATTGGGTCGCAAAGCGGTGGCCACAGAGGGAAAGGCGCTCGCGCAGTTCCCGGTAATTGTAAAGTTCGCCGTTGAGGATGACCGCGACGTCCCGAGTCTCGTTCCAAATCGGCTGGTGGCCGCCTTCCAGGTCGATAATGCTCAGTCGGCGCATCCCCAGGGCGAGTCCGGGCGCTCGCGCTTCGCCGAAGAGGAACCCTTCTTCATCCGGACCGCGGTGGCGCATCGCGGCGGTCATCGCGCGCACGCGCGATTCCGCCTCCGTGCTGCGTGGAACAAAGGCGACGCCGCATATGCCGCACACGCTACTCTTTAATCTCCGGTGCGGAAAAAAGCGGCCCCGGCACGCGCCACCTGGCCGCGCAATTGGAAACGTGGGATTCTCAAGCGTTTGTCCACGTGCCACGCCAGCAGCGCATTGCTGCTCCACCACGCCGCCCGGAATATTCGATGTCGAAGAGTCGCCAAAAAATCACTCCGCTAGTTTGCGCCCTGCTTTTCGTCCTTGCCTTGCAGCAAATTTTTATAGAGCGCTTCCATCTCGCTCACTGGTTCATTCCATCCGAGACGCGAAGTCACTTTCGCGCATCCCGCCGCAAGCCGGGCGCGCGTTTCCCCTTCCCCCAGGATTCGCTGCAGCGCCTGCGAGAGTGCCCCGGAATCGTGGGGCACGACTAGCCCGGCCTCATCCGCTAAAAGCGGAGCAATGCCGCATTGCTCCGTTACGATCACGGGCGTGCCTGCGGCAACCGCTTCCGCCGCCGTGTTTCCGAAATTTTCATTTTGCGAGGGAAGCACGAAAACATCGGCATCCCGGTAGGCCGCCCACTTGGCCTCTCCGAATACCGGCCCGGTGAATTGTACCCGTGATTGCACTCCGAGCCGCGATGCCATTTGTTCCAGTTGTGCCCCCACGCCGCCTTCGTCGGGTCCCGCGAAAACCAGTTTCAACGGCTTGCCTTCAATCTGGGCTGGAAGAACTGCGAATGCCTGCAACAACAAGTCTGGACTCTTCTTGATGGATAGACGCCCCAGGAAGAGTACCAGTTTCGCATCGGATGAAATTCCTTGCGCCTTTCGAAACGATCCTCGCTCGGGCCACGACGCAGGCGCTTCCACGCCATTCCGGCGCAGCACAATCTTACTCCCCGGCACTCCGCCTGCGGCAAGCTCCTCGGCTTCCTGGTCCGAAGTTGCAATCACGGCGCTGGCTCCCTCGATTACCCGCCGCCCCCAAATTCGATGGTATAACCGTTTCAGCCAGAGATTCCGCACAATCGGCACAAACATTCCGATGGGCTCAAGCACGTACGGCAGGTTCCGCTTGCTGCACGCGGCGGCGACCGCGGGCCCCAGCAGGTCGTACATTCCGAAAATGTGAACCACGTCGAAATTCTGCAATCGTGCGCGGCAGTAACGCTTGATCGCCGGATTCCACGTCACCGCTCGATAACGCAGCCACGTCGGCAGATAGATGGCTTGAACTCCATTTTCTTCGCGGCGCCAGCCGAAGGGTGAGCGTTCTGTCCCGGCGCTCTCTCGTTCAGCTCCCAAGCGCTTTTCCAGGCCCCAGTCAGCCGTGAGCACGGTCACCTGATGTCCTCGCCGCGCCAGACCTTCGGCCAGCGCGCGCACTTTGACCGGGGGGCCGCCGAACTCGAGAAACGGTGCGTAGGTTTCCGTGACCTTCAGGATTCGCATTGTTCGCGCAGGATTTTCTTCAGGGATTTCGCGAAAACGTTGAAGCGGAATTCATTCTCCGCGCGCTGCCGCCCGCGCGCGCCCATCTCCCGCGCCAGCGCCGGGTCAGACAAAAGCGTTTCGATCGACGTGGCCAGTTGAATCGGATCGCCGTGCGGCACCACGTAACCCGTGACGCCGTCTTGGATGATTTCCGGCGCCCCCCCATGAGCGCCGCCAATGACCGGTTTGCCGCACGCCATCGCTTCCAGATACACGAGGCCGAAACCTTCACCCCGGCTCGGCAGCGCGAAAATTTCGCACGCTGAATAGCACCCCGCAAGCTGCGAGTAGCTCAAGCCGCTCAGGAAATGGACGTGCCGGTGGACGCCGTTTCTTTCGGCTAAATCCTCGAGCCAGGCGCGGTCGTCGCCTTCTCCTGCGGCCGCCAGTTGCACTTCCGGCCAGCGTGTCAGCAGCCGCGGCAGTGCCGTGATCAGCGTGTCCATGCCCTTGTACCGTTCGTTCGAAAGCCAGCGTCCCACGGTCAGGATTACACGCCCAGTGGGAAAATTTGCCGGCGGCGCAGGCGGAGTGCTGGCCGCAAGCAGCGCTTCGAATTGCGGATCGAGCCCCCACGGGAGAACTCGAATCCGCTCCCGTGCGACTCCTTGCTGGGAAGCCAGGTGATTCGCGGTGTCCTGGCTCGGCGCCAGCACCACATTGGCATGGCGCAGCGCGCGCCGCCGCAATCCGGAGAGTGGCTCCCAGACTTCAACGCCGTGCGTGCAAAGGATGGTCTTTATTCGCGGCGCTGCCAGCCGCATCGCTTGTACCACCGGCCCCAGGTTTGGGTGCGCAGCCAGAACCAGCTTGGCTTTCCGCCGCGCCGCACGCAGCGCGGTTGCCGTGAACCGCCCCTTGGCGCGGTCGCATCCGGTGAACACAAATTCCCGTCCGCCCAGCGACATCCGATGCAGCTCCGGAGAATCATTCAAGCTGATCAGCCGGCAATCCATGCCGCGGCTGGACGCAAATTCGCTCAGCACCGCCGCCAGGTGGCGGCCCGCGCGCTGCACCCCGCCGGGCGCATCCAGCTCGGGAAAGAGGCCGATGACCACGCGCAGAGTCTGCCAACTGCCGCGCGATAACGCAAGGCGGCTAATGCAGGGGAGATTAACTCATTCGCGACGATTCACGAGGAGCGGAAGAAGGTCGGTGAGGCGGTCGAGATAAATATCCGCGGGATGGGCGGCGCGGTCATGCGTGCCGAAGCCGTAATTGACGGCGGCGGCCAGAGTGCCGGCGTTGCGCGCGGTCTGTACGTCCACTTCGGAGTCGCCGACCATCAAGACTTCGCTCGACGCGGCGCCGAATTCACGGAGGATGGCATTGGCGCCGAGCGGATCGGGTTTTTTTGTTTCAAAGCTGTTGCCGCCGTAGACCGCGCGAAAATATCTTGCCAGACCCAGCCCTTCCAGGATGCGCACGCTGACGCGCACGGGCTTGTTCGTCAGGATGGCCATGGGAAACTCCGCGAGTTGCGCGAGCGCTTCCGGGACGCCGGGGTAAGCGCAAGTGGAATCCAGTTTGTGTTGTTCGTAATCCGCGAGGAAGAATTTCAACGCCCGTTCGCGTTCCTCTTCCGTGGCGTCCGAGCCCAAGGCCCGGGCAACGAGCACCGGCGCGCCGTGGCCGATATAGCCGGAGATGGTTTCCTCCTCCAGCGTGGCGCGGCCCATTTCCCGCAGCATGGCGTTGACGGAAACGATCAGGTCGCGCTGGGAATCGATGAGCGTGCCGTCCAAGTCAAAGATCAGAGCGCGAACAGAAGAGAGATTCGGGAGCATCATCAAATACCCATTATAATATGGCCGCGCCTTTTCGACAGTCATCTCCCCAACATCGAATTTCCACCAAAAATTAACATGCCGCCTTTTTCGGAAATTCCACGGGTTCGCGTAAACTAGAAGGCTTCGCAGACGGCACAAAACGAATCCGGAGATCCCATGGCCCAGGTTTATCCTTTTCGCGCTTTTCGCTACAACCCGGCACGCGCGCCGTTCGACCGCGTGCTCACGCAGCCCTACGACAAGATTTCCCCGGCGATGCAGGAAAAGTATTACGCCGCGGACCCGCACAATCTCATCACCGTGGAGAAAGGGCTGAGCTACGCGGGCGACACGCCACAGAACAATGTGTACACGCGGGCAGCCGCGGCGCTGGAGGACTGGATTCGCAATGAGGTGGTGGTGCAGGATCCCGCGCCCTCGTTTTACGCCTACACGCAGGAATACACCGTTCCGGGAACGGAAGAGCGCCGCACGCGCCGCGGATTCATTGGCGCGGGGAAACTCGAGGAATATTCGGCGGGCGTGGTTTTCCGGCACGAGCACACGCTTTCCGGGCCGAAGGCGGACCGCCTCGAGCTTCTGCGGCACACGAAAACGCACACCGGACAGCTTTTCATGCTGTGTTCGGATGCCGAGCGGCGCATCGACACGATTCTGGCCGAGGTGGAAGCGGCCGCGGCGCCGGCCACGGAAATGCGCGACGAATACGGAGTGCTGCACCGGCTGTGGGTGATGGCCGGCGCCGAGCGCGTGGCCGCGATCGAGAAGGCGATGGAAGACCAGAAGCTGGTGATCGCCGACGGGCATCACCGTTATGAGACGGCGCTGAATTACCGGAATGAATGCCGCGCGCGGGCGGGAAAGATCGATCCGGAAGCGCCGTACGAACGCGTCATGATGACCTTCATCAACACGAAGAGCGAAGGGCTGATGATTCTGCCGGGGCATCGCGTTGCCGCCAACGTCCACGATTTCTCCTGGGCTGCGATGCGCCGCCACCTCGAGCCGTGGTTTGCGGCGGAGGCGTTTCCGTTCGCGGACGAGGGGCAGAAAGCCGGGGCGCGGAAGAATTTCCTGGAGAAGCTGGTGAACGCGCGGGAAAAGCGGGCCATCGGCGTCTACCCTGCGGCGGAGCCGCGGAAGCGGGCGTTCTATGTGCTGACGCTGCGCGAGGGCGCGAACCTGGCGCAACTTCTGCCGAACGTCTCGCCGCTGCAGCGCGAACTGGACGTGGTGCTGCTGCACGAAGGCATCCTGGAGCCCGCTCTGGGGATTACGCCGCAGGCGGTCACGGCGGAAGCCAACCTCACGTACGAGCGGGAAGCCGCCGCGGCGCTCGACGCCGTGGACAGCGGGCGAGCGCAGATTTCGTTTTTGCTGAATGCCTGCGACGTCGAGCAGGTGATGAAAATCGCCACCGCAGGCGAAGTCATGCCGCAAAAGTCCACCGATTTTTATCCCAAGCTGATGAGCGGCATCACCATGTACCGCGTGGAAAGCTGAGAAATCCAGCCCAGGATGGAAGTGACGAGGTAAGGATGTAAGGAAGTAACGAAAAGAAGGATCGCTGGGTCGCGGGACTAACTTAAGGCAATAATCCTTTGGCGCATTTGGAAAGAGATCTGTTCTGGCAGGGCTGGAATCTTGAATCGTCGCGACGCTCCTGAGGACAGATTCCCAGATCGGGAATCTGGTTAACCATAACTCCCACACCCCCCTATGTTTTTCATAAGTGTTCATTCTGAACAATTTAAAGTTCTTTAGAATGAACACTTCTGTAAGTGCGGATTCTAAAGAGGTTAGACCTTTAAAGGTTTGAAAGTTCGAAGGTAGGGGTGGTCGAACCGGAAGAGCGCGAGGAGGCGGGAGCCGGGTGGGGGAAGCGGTTTGGAACTTGGCAAACACGGGAGAGAATAGCATGCCGGTAGAGATCGGTTAAGTAATAAGCAGTGAATTGAGGAAATTTCGGATTAAGCGGTCGGGGAGGCTGGGTGAGTGGAACTGGCCCGGGAAAGACGAAGGGAGCCTTCACTCTTATCCAATCAACTCTCTGCAAGACAACACCACAAAGGCCAAGCGGAATCGCCTTGGGATTTATCGTCTCCGTGGCGCCGGCGGGGGAAGCCTTCCGGGAATACCCTTGGCGAGAGGGAGGCTGGCGTGCAGGCATTTGCGCGGGGGATTGACGGTCGATGCGTTAGCACGTAATATAGTGCTGCACGCATTAGCGTGCTCACCATGAAAACGAACATCACATTGAAACTCGACGCGGGCGTCTTGCGGGAGGCGCGAATACTGGCCGCCGAAGAGGGCAGCTCGATCAGTGGCCTGCTCGCCGCGAAGCTCGAGGAGCTGGTGCGAGAACGCAAAGGGTACGATCGCGCACGAAGGCGCGCCTTAGCGCGGCTTCGCCAGGGCCTGGATCTGGGGTGGACGCCCCCTCGTTCGCGCGATGAACTTCATGAGCGATAAATACTTCGTGGACACCAATATATTGGTGTACGCGCATGACCGCGGGACGGGAGCCAAACACGAGCGGGCGCGCTCGTTGATTGAAAAACTCTGGAGTTCCGGCGGCGGGGTGCTGAGCACGCAGGTGCTTCAGGAACTTTGCATTAATCTCCGCCGCAAGACCGCCCGCCCGCTGTCCATCGAGGAGACACGGCGGTTGATCGAGGACTATTCAAGCTGGGACGTGGTGGTCAACAGCGCAGAATCCGTCCTGCAGGCCCTGACCATCGAATCGCGCTACAAGATTTCGTTTTGGGATGCACTGATTCTTCAAGCTGCCGGGACTTCCGGCGCCACGGTCCTCTATTCCGAAGACTTGGCAGAAGGGCAGAGTTACGGTTCGGTCCGCGTTGTCAACCCGTTGCGTGATCCGGTTTCGCAATAGTCCGGCTCAAGACGCGCTAGATATTGAATGGCTCCCGAAGAGAACCGGCGAGCGGGCATTTGAGAGGAGTGCGCATCATTTGCCGGCGTCCGGGGAGCGGAGAATCTTGCGGGGTAAAGAGTCGCTGCTACGGAATTCGGAATAGTTAAGCGACGAGGGAGACTTCACCGTGTTTTTTGCGAGCGGGTTTTATGGTGATCTCGACGTTCTGGCCGAGGGCAGTGAGAAAGTCCATGAGGCGCTCGACGGAAAAGGAACCGGCGCGGTTGCGCATTAGGGAAGAAACATGAGGCTGCTTGATGCCGAGGATTTTGCCAGCATCGGCTTGCTTGAGGCCGCGGCGTTTGATGAGGCGGTAAATCTGGAGCGTAAGCTCGGCTTTCAAGAGCTCCTGTTCGGGATGAGGGAGACCGAGGTCGGCAAAAACATTCCCACTGCTTTTCTCCGCCCGGATCGGTTTTCTTATTCTGATAGCCATGTTAGTTCTGCCTTTCTCCGTGGAGGCGCTCCGCCTCAGCCAGGCGGTGACGAATGAGGTCAACGTCCTTCTTTGGGGTGGCGATGCCTCTTTTCGATTTTTTCTGGAAGGCGTGTAAGACGTAAATGGCCTCCCGATAGCGGACGGAGTAGAGCGCTCGCCATGTGCCGCCTTTATGATCGGCAACAATTTCAAGCACAGACCCACCGCTAAAACCTCGCAGCGGCTTTGCCGATGGATCGGTGTCGCCCTGCTGGGCGGTATACAAGGCCTGGCCGATGTCGCGCCGAACTTCGCGGGGGAAACCGCGCAGGTCTCTCCGGCTTGAGCCGACCCAAACGACCGGTCGCGCCGATCCATTCATTATACATAAATACGTCTATTTATATGTATCGTCAAGGGAATGCGGCAGCCGGGTGGGAGCCGGGACGCACAAACCGCGAAAGCACAAACCGCGAAAGACCGGCCACTATATAGGCGAAGAACAAAATCACCGGTCTAAAGACCGGCCACTACACAGGCAAAGAACAAAAGCACCGGTCTAAAGACCGGCCACTACACAGGCAAAGAACAAAAGCACCGGTCTAAAGACCGGCCACTACACAGGCAAAGAGCAAAAGCACCGGTCTAAAGACCGGCCACTACACAGGCGAAGAGCAAAAGCACCGGTCTGAAGACCGGCCACTACACAGGCGAAGAACAAAAGCACCGGTCTAAAGACCGGCCACTACACAGGCGAAGAACAAAAAGCACCGGTCTAAAGACCGGCCACTACACAGGCGAAGAACAAAAAGCACCGGTCTAAAGACCGGCCACTACAACGGAAGGCGTAAAACGGGGGTCGAGAACGCTTTCAGGGACTATTTTTCCTTTTTTGGTTTTCGTTCGGCGTAGGTGAGAGCGTCTGCGAGCATTTTGGCGATGCGGCGGTCGCGAGCCGCGGGGTTGCGGTAATAGAAGATGGCGAGCAAGTGGCCGCGGCGGTGCGAAGGCGACATGAGATGCCATCCTTTGAGAGCGCGGGGATCGCGCGCGAAGGCGGCTTTGAGGACGGGCGGCAGTTCGCACTCGGCTTCCATGGTTGCCAGCAACTGCTCGGCGACTTGCTGGGCGCGGCGCCCGCGGGCTTCGGCGCTTTTGACCTGGGTAACCCAATCGGCGACCCACTTGCGCGTGGAATAGTTCAACTGGCCAAACCAGCGGCGAAGCGAAGGAGCTTCACCAAGAGCGCGAGCCAGTTCGGCGGGCACGGCGGCGACGCGTACCTCGGTATCGGGCTCGAGGCGGAAGCGGGCGGTCATGCCCAGGCGTGCATCAGCCCCGGCCTGCATGCGCTTGTTGATGAGAAGGAAGTGGGTTTCCTTGCGGGTGGGGAAGAGCGAGGTGCGAAAAACAAACCCGTTGATCGTGCCTTTCACCGGGAGGCGTCCGCGGGATCCCCAGATTTTGGGCACGTCGAAAGGGATGCGAGCGATCACCCAACCCAAGCGGGAATCCAGCCGCTCGAGAGTGGCTTGGAAGGACTTTTCAGCCGCTTTGGCTACGGTCTTCACGCGGGCTTCGTGGGAAAAAGGTAAAACGGCAGGGCGCGAAGCCCTGCCGCCGTTGAGTCAGAAGGAAGGCGATTTATTTCGCGAAGCTGGCGACGGCTTCGGCTTCGGTTTTGTACACGTCGAAGACGGTCAGCAGCTTGGTGATCTGGAGCACTTCCTGGAACTTGCTGCCGAGGTGGCAGAGGCGCAGCGAAGCGCCCTGGGTCTTCACGCTGTGATGCGCGGCGACGAGCGTGCCGAGGCCGGCGCTGTCAATAAAGGTGATGTTGTCCATGTTCAGAATAATTTTCTTCTTGCCTTCGGCAATCAGCGCTTTCACCTTTTCGCGCAGCGCGTTGCTTTCCTCGCCGAGCACAATGCGGCCGTCCAGCGCCACCACGGACACGCCGTCCACTTCGCGGTTAGTCATCTTCAAAGCCACGTTATTTTCCTCCTCATCGGAAAGCGAATCCGGCGGTAACCCGGGCCGGAGCCGTAAAGCTTATTAAACCAGGATGATCCCGGAGCGAAGAATCGTAATCGAAGACCGGGCAGCGGTCAAATCGCGGAAAATCATGGAGCGGTCCAAGGAAGCAAAACCGCAAAACGGCTAATAGTAGTCCGCGCAGGACATGTAATAACCGCAGACCGCACAAATCAACTTGCAGCGCCGCGACTCCAACCGCTGCGAGCAGACGGGACAATACCGTGAAGCGTCTTCGAATCGAAGGGCGGGATCCGGACCCACCGGCAAAGTCGCAGCCGGATGAGGTGCAACTTCCGCCGGCTGCACTTGGACCCGAGCCAACTGCTGCTTGGCGGTGCTTTCCACGGCTCGATGGTTATAACACAGTGGAAGGGAATAGGGGATAGGGAAGAGAAAGTAGGGATTGGGGGACTATAGAAGAGGGGGTGCGGGGAAAGGGGGAAGAGAAATTGGATTGAAACCAAGGAGGAGCTGGGCGCATCCTTGTTAGTGTAAGGGTTATTGGAAGGTCCGGCAGGCCGGGCCTTCAGGTGGCTCCCATGATCCGCCCCATTTTCCTCACAGGTCTTGCAGTACTCTTTCCACTGATTGCGCAGGGACAAGGACGGGCAGGAATGCCCGCGGCGCCGCATGCGATGGCGCCACACGCCATGGCTATGGCGCCGAGACCAATGATGCGAGTGGCGCAACCGGCAAGCCCTCATGCCCCAGTTTCGAGGATGACGGTGAAGGTAGGCAGGAAGCGTGCGCGGCCGGCGATGCAGGTGGCGGAGCAGCCAAACACGCCGTTTCCGCAGTTCATGCCGAACGGAATCGCGAATGGCGGGAATTGCTTTCCTGTGCCAGGGCTGGGATTTGATGTGCCGCATGCGGCAGCCATCGCAGGGCCTGGAGCAGCCGGTGGAGGATTTTGCCAGCAGTCGCCCTCCTTTTTCCCATTTTTTGGCGGCGGATATTATGAACCCAGTGCGTCGGAAGTAGCAGAGCAAGCGCCACCGGCGGAAGACGCGGAATCAGAGGCTCCGGAAGTGCCAGGCCGAGCGAGAAATTACCAAGTGGTACAAGAGCCAGCGCCGGAGCCGGCGGTGGAAACGGCGAGCGCGGCGCCGCGGGATGCGGAAGAATTTGTATTTGTGCGGCGGGACGGCACGGTATTTTTCGCGGTGGCCTATGTGTGGGACAAGGGAACGCTGCGCTACATCACGAATGAGGGATTGCGCCGCAGCGTAGCCAAGGACGTGCTGGACCTGGACGCCACGCAGCAATTCAACGAACAGCGCGGATTGAATTTTCGACTGCCAGCTTGAAGGTTATTTTCTGGCCGGTTCCGGCATGACGTAGCCGGACTTTGCCGGCAGGCCCGCCCGCTCCAACTGCACGGTGGTGTGTTCAATTCCAAATTCCTTCGAAGCGACTTGCTGAATGGAAGCGAGCACGCGTTCGCATGCGTCGAGGTGCATGTCCGGGATGCGCGCGTGGAGGCTGAGGGCATGGTGACCGCCGCCGAGAGACCAGAGGTGGACGTCATGGACTTCCTGCACGCCTTGGACGGTAAGGATGGCGCGAGCAACGTCTTCGACGCGCAATTCACGGGGGCGGCCTTCGAGAAGAATGTGCGAGGATTCGCGGAGGATGCCGACGCTGGACCAGAGGACGAGCAAGCCGATGGCCAGGCCGAGAGCCGGATCGATCCAATGGGCTCCGGTGGCGCGGATGACGACGGCGCCGATGATGATGGCGATGTTCGAAAGAGCGTCGCCGAAATTGTGAATGAGGATGCTGCGCAGATTGAGATCGCCGCGGCCGCGGACGAGAGCGAGAGTGATGCCGCCGTTGACGGCAAGAGCCGCGACGGAGGTCCAGATCATCCAGCTTTCGACGACATCGACCGGCGAGCGGAAGCGCTGGACAGCTTCGTAGCCGAGCCAGAGCGAAAGGAGAACGAGAACGATGGCGTTGGTGAAGGCGGCGAGAGTACCGGCGCGGTGATAGCCATAAGTTTTTTCGTTGTCGGCGGGACGTTCGGCCCAGCGCATGGCGAGATAGGAGATGCCAAGCGCGGGAACATCGGAAAGATTGTGGACCGCGTCGTTCAAAAGAGCGACGCTGCGGCCGAGGATGCCGCCGAAAACTTCGGCGAGGACGAGGGCGAGAGTGGCGGCCATGGCCCAGCCGAGAACGGAAGGGCGGAGGGTGGGGTGAGCGTGACCCTCGTGACCATGATCGTGGGCATGGGCATGGTCATGGTCATGCAAATGACTGTCGGGGGAGTGATCGTGGCCATGGGAATGCGCGCCCATGCAGAACATTCTACCCGTTCGAACGAGGCTGTGCAGGCCTCTCCAGCGCTTATTGGGCAGTTTGACACGGCCCCGTTTCGAATTGATTGACGCTCCACCCGGTGGCTGCGAGTATGAAATGAGCTTCGCGTTCCGCGTCGATTGTTGGGGAACCAGTCTTGGTAGAGGTCTTGCACCCGGGGAAATGACGATTCCGATTGCCAAATTGAGCTTCTGGGGCGTACGCGGATCAACGCCGACGGTGGATCCGGCGACGTGGCGCTACGGGGGAAACACGCCTTGCCTGGAGCTGGTCGCGCCGGACGGCACGCAATTCATACTGGATTGCGGGACGGGGCTGCGCATGCTGGGAAGCCGATGGGCGGCGCCGAGCGGGGGGCGGATTCCGGAGACGCACATCTTCGTCTCGCACTATCACTGGGACCATATCCAAGGGATACCGTTTTTTTCGCCGCTGTACGCGGAAAACAACGAGTTTCACTTTTACAGCTTCCGCTCGAAATTTTTGGGACGTGACAGCTTGAAGCAGGTGTTCGAGGCGCAGATGGCGTTGCCGTATTTCCCGGTGGACATGTCCGCGATGAACGCGAAGAGGAAGTTCAAAGAAGTGGAAGGAGGGGAGGCGTTCACGATCGGGGAGAACAAAGTTACGGCGCGGTGGCTGAATCATCCGCAGGGCTGCCTGGGGTTTCGCATCGAGACGCCAGCGGGAATCGTGGCGTACGCGACGGACAACGAACCGGGCGATCCCAAGCTGGACGAGAGCCTGCTCGAACTGGCCGCGAGCGCGGACATTTTCATCAATGACGCGCAATTCACGCCCGAGCAACTGGAAACGACGCGGAAAGGATGGGGGCACTCTTCGTGGCTGGAGGGAGTGAAAGCGGCGAGGCAGGCGGGTGCGAAAACACTGGTGCTTTTCCATCACGATCCGGATTCGGCGGATCGCATGGTGGATTCGATCCTGAAGCAGGCGCGCGAAGAATTTGATTCGGTGTTCGCGGCGAGCGAAGGCATGGTGATCACGCTGGGGGCGGCGGGGGACCGCGTGCAAGCGCACATGCCGGGGACGCGAACGGCGCTGCGGCGGGAAGCGCAATTCCGCGCGAAGGTTAGCGGGGTGACCGAAGGCGGGAAACCATTCGAGGAAGAAACGATGGTGCGCGATCTATCCCTGCAAGGCGCGTTGATATCGCTGCAGCACCTGCCACGATTGCAATCGGAGCTGCAGGTGACGATGGAAGCGCCGGGAACGGAAGGGCTGCAATCGATGAAGTTGCGCGGGTATGTGGTACGGATAGACGCGGGGGCGGAAAAGGGCCAAAGCGCAGTGGGCGTGGTGTTCACGGACTGAGAACTCCGAGATCAGAAATCATTCATCCCTCCAGCAGTCGCTGCCGTGAAAAGCAACTGGCACAATCCTACGAGTGGCAAAGACACATAGAACCTCAAGGTTTTGAACAATTCATGGATAATGGAACGCCGTGGATGCGAAACGCAAAGGTGCCGGCAATTTCGTTCCGGTGAGCGCGCTGGACAGGCGTGTGCCGACGAAGCTGGATTTGCTGCGGGGAATGGTGCGGCAGGCACCGTTCGTGGCGAAGAATTTTCAGCTGTACTTTCGAAACGCGTGGCGGCGGCGGGTACTGCGGACGAAGGTTGTAGCGCCGTATGCAGTCACGTTTTACGCGACGCACAAGTGCAACCTGGCGTGCAGCTACTGCACGCAAAAAGAGCCGGATGTGTTCAGCGAAGAGTTGCCGACGGCGGAAACGATCCGGTTGATGAAGCGTATCCGCAAGGAAACGGACTCCCTGGTGATCACGGGAGGCGAACCGACGCTGCGGGCGGACATCGAAGAATTGGCGGAAGCGGCGCGATTCGAATGCAAGTACCGGTCGCTGCTGATGATTACCAATGGCACGCTGCTGGACCGGAAGCCGGGGATTCTGCGGGCGGTGACGGGGCTGGTGGTGAGCCTGGACGCGCTGGCGGCTGATCCCACGAATCCGCTTTCCAAGCCGGCGGCGCTGCCGAAGGTGCTGGAAAATCTGGCGCTGGCGAAAGAGAAGTTGGGCAGCCCGCGGCGGATCACCATCAGCACGGTGATCGAAGAATGGAACCTGGGCGAAGTGGAGCGGCTGCTGGACTGGTGCGGCGAGCAGGGATTCATCTTTGCGGCGCAGTCCGCGCAGATGGAGAAGATGCCGAACCTGGCGCTGCTGCGGAATACGCGATACCAGGCGCTGGTGGACAAGATCATCGAGCGGAGGCGCAACGGCACACAGGCGATCAACGGCACGCCGAGGACAATCGAGACGCTGCTGCGCTTCGGGGAGTTTGAGTGCTACCCGACGATGTTTCCGCGGGTGTATCCGAATGGCGACGTGTTTTATCCGTGCGAGCCGCTGCACAAAGTTGCAGGGAATCTGCTGCGGGATGGATCGTTCGAAAAGATATTCGCGCGCGGGAAGAGGATTTATGGAGACATTCCGCCGTGTCAGGGGATCTGCTATTTATTTGGGAACGTGCTGTCGCACTATTACGTGAATGATTTTTGGGGGCTCGCTGGGGATTTTATCCGCTGACGGCGCTCGCATCAGGTTGACATGACGGGGGTGTGGAGAAGTTGGGATCTTTTCCGGCAAGGCCGGAACCTCGGGCGGCTTCTCCCGGGATGACAGCGCAGTTTCAGAGTGGCGGCTCTGGTTGTGAGAAAGACGGGCTAGGTGAGATCGGCGATTTTTTTGTCGAGGTGGGCGAGGGCGGCTTCGAGCGACTTGCGATGGTTCGGGTGAGTGGCTGAGGCGAGGTCATTGACGATGCGTGTGCGGGAAAGCTGCAGATCCTTGCGCAGCTGCTCGCGCAGGTCTTGTTCCGGACTTTTTGAGCCGGAAGCCGATTTCTGATCCGGAGCCTGCGTAGCTTCGACTTGCGATTCAACGTCCTTGCTTTCCCATCCGCGTGCCATGGATACAGTTTGACACAGTTTTCACGAAGCGCGCGCGAAATAGGGGAGAAAAGTTGCCTGAGAGAAATCAGGCGCCGGCGGCGCGGGTGCGGGAGATTACGGGGAGAGCAGGACGCATGACACTCTGCAATGTGGTTTCGGCGACGCAGGCGAGATGTGCGGCGAAGACGCCACGGTAGGAAAACTCGGCGGAGTGACCGGCCCAGGTGATGCGCACGAACCAGAGGCCGGCGGATTCCTCCGCCTGTGCGGCGGTAATTTCATTCACAGGGATGACCAAAAGCGACTGGAAGTGTTTGTCGAGCACGCAGATGCGTTCCGCGCCGACGAAGAGTTGCACCGCCGCGGGCAGTGCGTTTCCGGGCTGAAAACGTCCGCCATTGACGACGACCAAGGCTCCAAGCTCGCGGGCCTTCTCATCGGCGCTCATCTCGAGTTCCGCGGGCGGCAGAAGAATAGAGACGGTAAACATCGCGAGTCCGACGAGCGAAAGGGTATAGCTGTTCCCCAAGCCGATCGGCAGCACGACCAAAGCAGCGCCGGCGAGACCAAGAAGAACGCGGAAGAGCAACCAGGATTTGGCATTGCGGCGCAAATGGAGAATTCTGGGAATGATCAACACCAGCGCAAAGAGGGTTCCGACAAGAACATTGCGAAACCGGGCGGTTGGCGCTTGGTGTTGCGACGGGGCCGAGCTGGAAGTCGCGCTCATCTTCGACCGATCTTTCAGGGTTGCAGGCCCTTGATTTCGCGCATGCGGGCAAAGGCGCGGCGGACGTGCGGGATGGTGATGGAGCCGCCGACGATGAGGGCCACGTTGAGCGCGTCAATCACTTCGTCGCGCTTCCAGCCTTCCTCGCCGCAGCGAACCAGGTGGTAAGTGATGCAATCATCGCAGCGCAAAACCGCGGAGGCGACTAGGCCGAGCAGTTCCTTGGTTTTCGTGCCGAGCACGCCGGGTTCATAAGCCTGGTGGTCAAGAGCGAAGAAGCGCTTGATGCCGAGATGGCCGCAGCCGAGAATTTCCTCGTTCAGGTCAGCGCGAAATTTCTGAAAGTCTTCCAGGCGATCGGCCATGAATCCTCCGGAGGGATAACAGCGGCGGGGGGACGGGCCGCCTGCCCATTATGAACCAAAACTTTTCGCAAAGCTCGGCGTCAGCCGGGAGTTGCCGCCAGAGCCTTTTCCACCAACTCTTTGGCGCCGGGTCTGCCGGCAAGGATGAGCTCCGCCCACTCCGAGCCGACGTTCGAAAGGCGGACGGCTTCGCTGGTGAGCGATTCGGGTCCGCCGGAATCGGAGTTACCGAAAAAGATGCGGTCCATCAGATGAGCAGCGGCGATGCGGTTCTTCGTGTACTGGCCGGGGACGGCCATATACATGGGATGGCCGCGGCGGAAGATGCGGACCTCGACGGGATCGACGTTGCATTCGGGCAGAAGCTTCTGGAAATCGGTGAGGACGCGAGCGGCGAGGGACTTGCAGTCTTCTTCGTTCAGGAGGGTGGCGCGCTGATTTTCGCGGAGCGGCGTGTAGAAGGAAAGAATGTTGTGCTTCTGCTTGTAGCCGGGATTGTTGCGGACGGTCCAGTCCGCGACGATGAAATCGGTGAAAGAATTGCCGGGGCACCAGTTGTCGTAACCGCGATTGTAGACGGGCTTATCAAAGATAATGTTCACGACGGGGTAGGGAGCGTAGCGGAAACGGTGCATGGCGGCTTTTTGCTCGCCAGGAAGGCCGAAGACGATGCGGGAAGTGATGTGCTTGGGGGCGCACATGAGAACGGCTTTGGCGGCGACGGTCGAGAGTTTTCCTTCGTGGAGGTAAGTGACGCGCACGGCGTCCTTGTCCTGAACGACGGAGACGACCGCAGCGTCGTCCAGCATGCGCTCCTTGTATTTGGGTTGGAGGACTTCGACGAGTTTGCGGGTGATGCAGCCAAGTCCGCCGGGAAGGATCACGCGCTTGCCGTCGCCGCCAGTGATTAGATCCTGGACATTGGACAGGCCGACGTAAGCAGAAGAGTCTTCCGTCGTTGCGCCCCAGTTCGAAGGGCCAAAGCCATCCCACCACTGCTGGAGTTCGGGAGCGTAAGCGCCGGTGAAATTGGAGAAGGGCTGAGCGTCCAACTCGGCCATTTTTTCGGAGACGTTGATTTTCATCACGTCGTCGCGGAACTTTTTGAAGCTGGCACGGACTTCCTTGGGATAAGGCAATTGGTCAAGGCCGGTCTTCCAAGTATCGGGGACGAAGGTTTTGTTGACGATGGTGGGATCGGGGCAGTTGACGAAGGGGAGCTGGAGGCCGATCTCGGCAGCGAGCTGGTCGCCGTAATCATTTCTGTAGGCATAAGCAGAGCCGGTGCAAAAGGGCTGGCCCTCGTATTCCTCCTGATAGGCGTTGCCGCCGAAGTAGCCGTCTTTTTCGAGAAGAAGCCAATCCTTGCCGCGAAGGAAATAGGCGGCGGAGAGACCGGCAACTCCACCTCCCACGACGACGATATCGGCCTTGCGGGTGGCATTGGGGCGTTCGAATGCGCGGCCGTCGCGAATCTGGTGGCAGATTTCGAACTGTTCCCCGTGAACGAGCAGCGCAGAGTTTGATTTGGATACCGGCACGGCAAGAAGCGCCGCGTCCACCGGGCAGCCGGCGGCGACGGAACCCACAACGACAAACTTGATGAAATCACGGCGTGACGGCGACATAGCTCCTCCTAGGGCCTTTCGAGAAGTTCCTGCGCTTCGGCTCCGAGACCACGGGTGCGCACGCGATACCAGATGATGATGAGGGCGACGGAAACGGCGAAGATCAGCGTGGAGACGGCGTTGATTTCCGGAGTGATGCCGCGGCGAAGGCGACCCCAGATTTCAAGAGGAAGAGTGTTATCGCGGCCGATGAGAAAGAAGGTGACGGCGATTTCGTCCATGGAGAGCGTGAAGATGAGAAGGCCTGCGGCGATGAGAGAGAGTTTGAGGCTGGGCAGGGTGACGCGCCAAAAGGTCTGCCAGGGAGTGGCGCCGAGGTCGAGCGAAGCTTCTTCCTGGGCGCGGTCCAATTTTTGAAGTCCGGCAAAGAGTTCGGTGGTGGCCACGGAGATGAGAGCAGTGCCGTGGCCGAGGAAAACGGTGAGCAGACTGAGTTGCGCGCCGGCAAAGACGGCGAACATGAGCAAGGAGAGGCCGGTGATGATGCCGGGAAGAATGAGAGGCAGAAGAACGAGGCGGCGGAAGAGAGTTTTGCCGGGAAAGGTGGCGCGGTCGAGAGCAAGCGCGGCGAGCAAGCCGAAAGTCAGGGACAGTAGAACGCTGCAGGAAGCGACGATCAGGCTGTTGAGCACGGAATCCCAGATGGGGGCATCGGCGAAGAGCTGGCGGTACCAATCGAGCGTGAGATGATTCGGGGGAAAACCGCCGACGCCGTCGCGATTGAAGGAATAGAGAATGAGCACGACGATGGGCAGATAAATAAAGGCGAAGACGAGTGCGGCGTAGATGGTGAGCAACGGGGCGCGGCGGGTTGATATGTTGCGGGTCATTTGAAGGACCACCGTTTTTCAAGTTTTTCAGTGAGGAAGAGCAGGGAAATGGTGATGAGCAGAATGCAGACGGAGATGGCCGCGCCGAGCGGCCAATCATAGGCCGCACCGAAAAGGCTTTGCACGACGTTGGCGATCATCGTGCCGGAAGCGCCACCGACGAGAAGCGGGGCGAGGAAATCGCCGAGGGAGAGGACAAAGGCGAAGGTTGCGCCGGCGAGAAGGCCGGGAATCGAGAGCGGGAGGATGATGCGCAGAAATGTTTGCGCCGAGCCGGCACCGAGATCGTGCGAGGCCTCAACGAGGGGGCGGGGAATGTGTTCGAGGGCGGCGTAAATGGGCAGAAAAACAAAAGGCGTGTAGATGTGCGTGAGCATGAGCACGACGGCGAAGGGACTGTAAAGCAGGAAGGCAACGGGCTCGTGAGTAAGATGCAGATATTGGAGGAAGCCGTTGAGGACGCCGTCGGTGCCGAGAATAGTTTTCCAGGCGTAGCCGCGGACGAGGTAGCTGACCCACAACGGCACGATCACGAGTTGATAGAGAAATTCTTTGCGAGCGCGGGCGTGGAAGGACAAGTAGTAGGCCAGCGGATAGCCGAGGAGCAGTGAGCAGAGTGTGACGGATGCGGCGATGCGCATGGTGCGGAAGAGGACTTCGGCGTAAACGGGATTGGAAAGGAGAGTTTGGTAGTTGCGCAGGTTCCACTGATGGACGAGGAAGCCTTCGCGGACAGCCCAGAAACTGTGGGCGAACATGAGCGTGTAAGGAAGAAGGAGAAACAAGCCGACCCAGAGGAGCGGCGGGAGAGAAACTAGCGTTTTGTAGGCGCGAGAGTACATGGGGAAATGTGCAGTTGCTACTCCTGGACGCGGATGGCGTCCGCGGCAGAAAAAACAAAATCGTGCTCGCCGGAAAGCGGGCCGCGCGCGGAAATGCGCACGCGCAAGAGCTGGCCGCCGGCGCAATGCACTTCGAGCAACTCGCTAGCGCCGCTGTAAAACTGTTGCTGGAGGGCGGCACGGAAACGAGCGGTTCCTGGCAAGTGTGCCGAATCGGAGGCGAAACGAATCGCCTCGGGGCGCAGGGAGAAGATGGCGGGGCCGTCGGCGCCGCTCGCGGGCCATTGCAAGGCACCACAGGTAGCGAGGCCGCTTCGGACTTCGGCACGGAGCAGATTCGTTTGACCAATAAACAGCGCGGCGTAGGCGGTGGCGGGATGGGCGTAGATCTCGCGGGGAGTGGCGATTTGCTCGAGTGCGCCGTCGCGCAAGAGCGCGATGCGGTCCGAGAGGGCCATGGCTTCTTCCTGGTCGTGAGTGACGAAAAGAAAGGTGATGCCGATTTCGCGCTGAAGGGCTTTCAATTCGCTTTGCATCTGCTTGCGCAGGTTGGCATCGAGCGCGGACAACGGCTCATCGAGGAGAAGAAGCTGAGGGCGGTTGATCAGCGCGCGGGCAAGCGCCACGCGCTGTTGCTGGCCACCGCTCAGCTTGGAGGGGCGCGCCGCGGCGTATTCCTGCATCTTCACCATGCGCAAAGCTTCGTCCACGCGGCCAATGGTCTCTTTCGCGGGAGTGTTTTTCACGCGCAGGCCGTAAGCGACGTTTTCCAGGACATTAAGGTGGGGAAACAGAGCGTACTGCTGGAAGACGGTGTTCACGCGGCGCTTGTAGGGCGGAAGCATGTCCAGGCGCTGACCGCTCATCCAGATTTCGCCGGCGGAAGGCTGCTCGAAACCGGCGATAAGGCGCAGAAGAGTCGTCTTGCCGGAGCCGCTCTCGCCGAGCAGAGTTAGAAATTCTCCCGAAGCAATGTTGAGAGAAATGCTTTTCAGCACAACGCGATTGCCGAAACTTTTTGCGACGCCGCGCACTTCCAGCAGCGCAGCGGGCGTCGCTGGCACCGCGGGAGAATGAGGTTGCGGGTTGGCGGCGGCAGGACTCACTGCGCGGCTTTTACCTCGTTCCAGATCTCGTTGTACTTGGCGCGGCGGGGAACGTCCTGCCAGAAATAGATGCGCTGCATGTAGGCATCGGGATCGTCGAGGTGCAGGCCCTTGATTTGATCAGGAGTCAGAAATTGAGAGGTGCCGGGATTGGCGGGAGTGTAGTGGGTCACATCGGTGATTTTTTTCTGGGTCTGCGCTTCGATCATGTACTCCAAGAACTCAGTGGCAAGCTGTTTGTGGGAACTCGCGGAGGTGATCATGAGGTGATCAATCCAGCCGGTGGTGTTTTCTTTTGGAATGGTTTCTCCGATCGGAAAATTGAGCTGGCGGAGCTGATTGGTCATTAAGGGCCAGCCCATGGCGGCGACGATTTCGTGATTCTGGAAAAGATTGGTGAGTTCGCCGCCGGTGGCCCACATCTTTCGAATGTTGGGTTTGAGCTCGATGAGTTTTTTCTTGACGGCGGCAAGCTGATCGTCGGTCAGGTTGTAGAGTTGTGAGGGGTCGGGTTTGTCGTAACTGAGAATCTGCGCGGCCATGTAGACCGTCGAGAGATCGTCCCAGACGGAAATTTTTCCTTTGTATTTTGGATCCCAAAAGACGGCCCAGGAATCCGGGGGCTGGGCGAAGGCGGTAGTGTCATAGAGGAGCGGGTCCGGCCCCCACATGAAAGGCACGCCATAGACTTGGCCATTGGCTTTGACGAGGGGCAGTTCGCGGAGCCTCTGAGAGAGTTGAGCGTAGGAGGGGAGTTTCGAAAGGTCGAGCGGGGCGGCGAGCCCGGTGCGAGCTATGGAAGCGGCGACGTCGCTGGAGGGAGAGATGACGTCATAGTTCGAGGCGCTGCCGCCGCGCAGTTTGGCAACCAGTTCGTCGCTGGAGCCCATGTAAGATGCCACGACTTTGCAGTGATGGCCTTCCTCGAAGGCGCGCACGAAGGAAGGATCGGCGTAGCCTTCCCAGACAAGCAGGCTCAGGGTTTCTTCTTTTTTCTTGCAGGCGCCGCAGACGAGTGGGAGCGCCAGGATTCCCAAAAGAATGACGCGATGTTTCATCGCTCCTCCTGCTTACTTTGAGTCGGCTTGATAGACGAGCCGACCGCCCACGATGGTCGTCAGGACCTTGGTCTGCGCGATTTTGTGCGGATTAATGTCAAAAATGTTTTGCGAAATGATGATCAGGTCGGCGAGCTTGCCAATTTCGAGCGAGCCTTCCGTCTTTTCCCGGCGGCCGGCAAAGGCCGCGCCGATGGTATAGGCCTCGACCGTCTGGGCTACGGTCAAGCGCTGCTCCGGCACAAAGCCGCCTTCCGGCTTGCCATCGGTGGTTTGGCGCGTCACGGCGGTTTGCACGCCTTCCCACGGATTCAAAGTGACGACGGGCCAATCGCTGCCGAAGGCGAGGCGCCCTCCCGCATCCGAAATGCTTTTCCAAACCCAGGCGCGCGAAGCACGGTCCGGGCCGATGTTACGCGCCCAGACGTCGAGCGTGTCCGAATCGGGGTAAGAGTGGAGAGGCTGCATGCTGGCGATGACGCCGAGTTTGCCGAAGCGAGGAATGTCCGCGGGGTCGATCGTTTCGATGTGCTCGATGCGGGGGCGGCGATCGCGCTTGTGATTGCGCTGCTCGGCATTTTCGTAGGCGTCGAGAGCGGTGCGCACGCCGTAGTCGCCGATCGCATGCGTGAAGAGTTGCAGGCCGCGCTTGTCCAGCTCCTGGACGGCAACTTGGTAATTCGCGGGATCCCAAAAGAGCTTGCCTTTAAGCGAGGGGTCATCGCTATAGGGCTCGAGCATCGCCGCGGTGTGCGATTCGACGACGCCATCCACCATAAATTTGACGGCTCCGGCGTCAATCCATTCGTTATGGAATTTCTTGTGGGCGGATTCGATGGCGTCGAGATCCTGGGGCCTGAGTTGCGGTGGATTGAGAAAGTAGGCGACGTAGAAGCGCAGGCTGAGATCGCCGCGATGGCGCATCTCGTCGAGGAGATCAAGCGAGTCGAAGTCTCCGCCGGCGCTGTGAACGCGAGTGAGGCCGTGTTCATTGGCCCACTTCATGCCGGCGCGCAATGCCAAAAGTTTGTCGGCGCGGGTGGGCTTCGGAACGATCCCTGCGACCAGGCCCTGAGCGGCTTCTTTGAGAGCACCGGTGGCTTCGCCGGTTTTGGGGTCGCGCACAATCGTGCCGTTCGGCGGGTCCGGCGTTTCGCGAGTGATCCCCGCGAGCGCAAGAGCTTTCGAATTCGCCCAGTAGGTGTGTCCGTCGTAGCCTTCGAGGAAAACCGGGCGGTCCGGAAAGAGCTCGTCGAGATATTTTTTGTTTGGGAGCGTCTCGGGAACGAACATGGCGTAGTTCCAGCCGCGGCCGAGAATCCAGCCGTCACCGGGATTTTGCGAGGCGTATTGGCGTAATTTTTTCTGAATGTCCGCGACGCCGATTGCTCCTTCGAGATTCACGCGACCCAGGCTGAAGGAACCATCCAGGAAATGAATGTGGCAATCGACGAAGCCGGGGAGAACCAGCTTGCCGCCGGCATTGATGACCTTGGTGCCCATGCCGCGCATTTTCTCGATGGCGGGATCGTCGCCCACGGCAACGATTTTCGCGCCGCGAATGGCGACGGCTTGCGCCCAGGGCTGCTTGGGGTCTTCCGTATACACGCGGCCGTGGACGACTATGATGTCGGCGGGCTCGACGATGAGGCCTTGTGCTCTTCCGAAGGAGATCGCACAGAAGAGTAGGAGAAGTGTTTGAAGAGCAAGGCGAAGCGAGCGCGTTTTCATGGGCACGGCGTCCTGTAATTTAGAATGTCGGCGGCGTATTGATCCAGAGCAGCCAAGTCTCCGCGCGTCCCGGATTCTTCCAGCGGTGCGGAGTCGAGCTTTCGAAATAGAGGCTGTCGCCGGGCTTCAGATGGTAATGCTCGTCGCCGTCGAGCCAAATCTCAAAATCGCCGCGAAGCACGTGGAGAAATTCCTCGCCTTCGTGAGCGTAGGATTCGCCGCTGCCTCCGCCGGGCTTGACGCGGAAAAGATGAGGTTCCATGGCGGTGTGTCCCCAGGCGAGGAGTTCCATGCGCACGCCGGGGGTGGTTTCGAGGACTTTGCGCTGCTTGGGACGCACCAGGCGCGGATTATCGCCAGCCGGCTCAAAGAGCGAAAGGATGTTGGTGCGGTAGAAACGGGCGATGCGGCGTAGCGTGGCGACCGAGGAACGCATCTGGCCTCGTTCGAGGGCGCTGAGAAATCCGACGGAGACGCCGGTAGCACGCGCGACATGGGCGAGCGAGAGGCCGCGGCGCGTGCGCAAGCGGCGGAAACGCTGCCCGGGAAGAAGCGAGCCTTCCGCGGGGGCGGAGACGACGCCCCGGTGTTTGAGGACGTGAACGATGGCGGCGGGATTGAGGCCGCGTGCGCGGCGGAGGAAAATGGCGCGCTGCAGCACCCGCACATCGGATTCGGTATAGAGGCGGTAGCGGCTTTGCGTGCGCTGCGGCGTGACGAGGCCCAGCGCTTCCCAGGCGCGCAAAGCAGAGGAGGAGATGCCCACACGGCGGGCCACTTCGCTGATGCGGAGCGTCTGACGCGGCGCGTGCGCGGCCGATTCCTCGGATAAATTCTTTCTGCTTGACACGGCTCCCGGCTTTCTCTAAGTTTGCAGGATTATAGTAAGGTTTCCGGGGCACAGCAACCACGAAGAATCGCTCCTCGAAAGATTCTCCGCGGCACAGGGGTGAGGTCATGAAAGTTGAAGCACGTTTCCGGCGGCTGCATTCGTTGTGCTGCCGCAGTATTCTCTCCGTGGTCATTTTTGCGCTTGGAGTGCTGCTCATAGCGCCTTTTGCGGGCGCGCAGGGTACCGGTGGCCGTATCCGCGGCACGGTGACAGACGCCAGCGGCGCGGCGGTAACGGGCGCGAAGGTCACACTGATCAATGAAGCGACGAATGTTTCGCGTGACATGCAGACGGGCGGAACAGGTGAGTATAGCTTCCTCGAAGTCCCCGTGGGCAGCTACAGCGTCGAAGTCACAGCGCAGGGATTCAAGAAGTACAGCCGGAAAGGCATCGTTCTTAACTTGAATGAAGTGCTGAGCGTGGACATTCCGCTGCAGGTCGGCGGCTCGATGGAGACAGTGGAAGTGACGGGCGCGCCGCCGGTGATTGACACGTCCTCGACGCAGCTCGGGGCGGTCATGACGGAGAAATCCGTGCGGGAACTGCCGCTGAACGCCCGGAATACCTACCAATTGCTGCAGTTGCAGCCGGGTGTGCAATCCCAGCTGGGCGCGGACCTGTTCTACGGCAGCGACAACCCGGGAGTCGTTTCCGTCAACGGCGGCCGCGGCCGTTCGAACAACTACATGGTGAACGGCGGCGATGGCAACGACATTTTCGTGAACGGGCCGGCGATTCAGCCTTCGCCGGACGCCATCGACGAGTTTCGAGTGCTGACGAATACGTTTGACGCCGAATATGGGCGGAATTCCGGATCAGTGGTCAATGTCGTGACAAAATCGGGGACCAATCAGGTTCACGGCGACGTTTACGAGTTTTTCCGGAACAACGTCCTCAATACCAAGGGATTTTTCGATTCCGCCGTCCCGGATTACAAACAGAACCAGTTCGGCGTCACCTTGGGCGGCCCGATCAAGAAAGACAAGACTTTTATCTTCGGTTCTTACGAGGGCAATCGGCTGCGTCAGGGAATTTCCTCGGGCCAAGTATTCCTGCCGACCGCGTCGGAGGCTGCTGGTAATTTTTCGACGACCAATCCATTCACCGGGACGCTCACGGACCAGACTTTTGCAGACGCCCTGAATGCCCGTCCGGGTTGCACCACGGCGGTTGCGAATGCGGGAGGCGCGGCCATTCAGCCGGGAAATTCCTACGCAAGCATCTTCCCAAACAACGTTATCCCTACCCAATGTTTTGATCCCACGGCCGCCGCGCTTTATAACAAGTATGTGCAGCCACTGGGGACGGGTGCAGTCACGTTTGCTCCGAACCGGGCCGACCGCGCGGATCAAACCACGGTTCGCTTTGATCATTCGATCTCCACCGCGCAGCGCTTCAGCGTCTATTATTACTTCAACGACGACACCCGGACGGACCCCTTTTCGAATTTCCAGGCGGCGGGAGCGAACGTTCCGGGTTTCGGCGCGCTCTTCAAGACCCGCGTGCAACAATGGAACCTGAGCCACACTTGGACCATCGGCTCATCCGCGGTAAATGAGTTCCGCTTCAATTATTTTCGCGAAGGGCAAGGCAATCTGAACCACCCCGTGAATACTTTGAACAGTGTTCACGATGCCTGCGGCTCAGCGGTCCCTGCAGCCAATTGCTTCTCCGATCCCAGTAACCCGTCAGCAGGTATCACGGCAAACATCCCCGGACGCATGGGGGTACCGTTCATCACGGCGAGCGGCGGCTTCGTCATCGGCAACAACTTCGAGGGTGAATTGCCGCAAATCGGCAACACGTTCCAGTGGACGGACAATTACAGCAAGATCATCGGAAACCACAGCACGAAGTTCGGCGTGGACGTCCGGCGCGATCGTTTTGACCAGTTCCTGTATTACAACATCAATGGCGATTTTAGTTTTCAGAGTAACGCAGCAAATCCGTCGGGGAACGATGTCGGCGCTGCCTACTCGAACAATGCGTCTAATCCTTATCCAAATTACTTCCTGGGAGCCCCGACAAGTTACAGCCAGGGCGCGGCCCAGGGCGAAAACATCCGGAACACTGCGCTCTATCTGTATGCGCAGGATAGCTGGAAGCTGAAATCGAATGTGACATTGAACTACGGGCTCCGCTGGGAGTTAAACACACCTTACTACGACACCCAAAACCGCATTCAAACCTTCCGGCCCGGCCAGAACACCACGCAATATCCCTGCTGGCTGTCGGCAACCAGCGCCACGGCGCTGGGAACGACACCGGGGGACTGCGGTCCGAACAGCGCGAACAACGCGTATTTCCCCACGGGATTGGTATTCCCGGGCGACAAAGGCGTCCCGAACGGTCTGACGAGCACGTATTACAATGCCTTCGCTCCGCGAATCGGTTTGGCTTGGAGCCCCGGTGCGAAAGACGGCTGGCTTGCGAAGCTGACCGGGGGGCCGGGCAGATCCACGATCCGCGCGGGCTTCGGGATCTTCTACAATCCCATGGAGCAGCTCGTCCTCGAGCAATTCAGCGCGGAGCCGCCTTTCGGTGTAAGCGCTTTTGCTTCGAATCCGATGTTTAACACGCCGTTCTTGCTTCAAAATGGCTCGCAGCTTCCTAACAACGCCACGGGGATCATCAATCAAACGCCAAATACGCCTTGTTTCGATCCAGCCGGTCCGAAGGGATGCGTGGACTGGTCGGCCTTCCGGTCGCTCCTGCTCTTCGGCGAATTTCAGCCTCACTTGCGCACGCAATACGCGGATCAGTACAACCTGACCATCGAGCGTCAATTGGGTCAGGACATGCTTCTGCGCATTGCGTACGTCGGAACGCAAGGCCATCGGTTGCTGGCTTCGCACGACTTGAACTACGGGAACCCACAAAGTTGCCTCGACTTGAATACGGTAGTAGGTCCGGGGACGTGCGGGCCGTTCAGCGCGGACAGCCAATATCAGTTTGTCCTGGGGGCGGGGCAAACCTTCCACATGCCGTACATACCGGGTGGGCCCAACGGAACGAACATTCCATGCCCATATGGCAACCCTCATGCGCCAGCAGGTTGTACGATTACAGGTGCAGCCGGCGGGACGCCGATTGATTTGGTTGGGCTGCGTCCTTATTCCTCACCCAATTGCAATCCGTTGACCAGTGCAGGTTGCCCGGCGGACGGAGTACCCATCTTCAGCAATATTTTTGCTGAGGACAGCATGGCCAACTCGGCGTACAACGCGCTGCAGGTTTCCCTGGAGAAGAATTACTCGCACGGCTTGCTCTTTCAGGCGTCGTACACCTGGAGCAAGGCGATGGACCAGGGCGCTTCGTTCGAGAACGAGCTCAATCCGATCAATTTCGGAGCGACGCGGGGGTTGTCGCTGATGGACGCCAAGCACCGCTTCGTATTCAGCCCGGTGTGGGAGCTCCCGATTCCCAAGCAACCCGGGTTCACCGGAAAGGCCGTCAACGGATGGGGAGTCTCCGCCATCATCATGTACCAGAGCGGCTTCCCGATCCGCGTCCAGAGCCAGAACGATACGGAATTGATGAGCAGTCTTTTCTTCGAAGGCGCCAACACGCCACAGGTGACTGGCCCAGTTCAATTCCTGAATCCGAAGACGAGCGGCGGCTATTGGTTCAATACCAGCAATTTTTCCGACCCCGCGCTCGGAGCTTTTGGCAACGTGCCGCACGCGCTCTGCTGCGGCCCCGCAATCAGCAACACGGACCTGGTCATCTCTAAGAAGACCGGTTTCGGGGAGAGGCTGAACACCGAGTTTCGCGCGGAGTTCTACAACGCGTGGAACCATACGCAGTTTATAAATCCTGATGGCAACTGGAGCAGCTCGACCTTCGGGCAAATCCTCAAAGCACGCGATCCTCGAGTCATGCAATTTGGCTTGAAGATGCTGTTCTGAAGCCCGCAGGAGATTTGGTTGGGTTGAAAAGGCGCCCCGACCTGGTCGGGGCGCCTTCGCACGTTCGAAAAAATCGGTACGGCAAGAGCCATCCGCAAGGTCGTTGCAAATCCACCCGGAACGGGCGGGTGTACACTAGAAACCAGGCAACGGCCGCGCTCAAGCCCCGCCAGTTTTTCCACGCAGACACTGACCGCAGGGAAGAGACCTGCAACTACGGAGTACTCAAATGCACGACGCGCTACAGAAGGAAATCGCCACCTACGAGAAGCGCACGCCGAAATCCGCCGCCGCGCACAAACGGGCGCTGGAGCGTATACCGCTCGGTGTGGCGAGCAACTACCGGCACTACGAGCCTTATCCGATCTTTGTGAAGGACGGAAAGGGCAGCAAGATTCGCGACATCGACGGCAACGAATACATCGATCACAACCTGTGTTTCGGCGCGCTGATGGCCGGGCATTGCCATCCGGCCGTGGTCAAGGCGGTGGAGCAAAAACTACACGAAGGGACCACCTTCGGCATGCCGCACGAACAGGAATGGGAGCTTGCCGAAGAAATCTGCAAACGCTATCCGGTGGATATGGTGCGCTTCGGCTCGAGCGGCACCGAAGTGACGATGCATGCCTGCCGCATAGCCCGCGCCGCGACGGGCCGCGACAAGATCCTGAAGTTCGAAGGCTCGTACCACGGTCTGCACGACACGGCGCTCGTCAGCGTGAAGCCCAAGGCCGAAGATTGGGGCGACCCTGAAGCTCCCAATTCCGTTCCCGGGGGTGGTGGAATTCCGAAGGCATCGCTCGCCAACGTTGTCGTCGCGGCGTTCAACAACCTGAACAGCGTCGAGCGGCGCTTCCGGGAAAATCCCGGACAGATCGCCGCAATCATCCTCGAGCCCATCCTGATGAACGTCGGGCTGTGCATGCCGCAGCCTGGTTTCCTGCAGGGGCTGCGCGATATTTGCACGAAGAACGGCGCGCTGCTGATCTTCGACGAAGTAAAGACGGGCGCCAAGCTTGGGTGGGGCGGCGCCAGCGAATATCTTTGGCGTGAAGCCGGACATGATCTGCCTGGCGAAGTCGATCGGCGGCGGGTTGCCGCTGGGAGCGTTCGGTGCGAGCCGGGCGGTGATGGACCTAATCTCGCAGCACAAGGTTTTTCACGGCGGCACGTACAACACCAACCGCGTATCGATGTCCGCGGGCCTTGCGACGTTCCGCGAGGTGCTGACGCGCGAGAACTACGCGCACGTGGCGAAACTGAGCAAGAAGACTGGCGGAGGGCTACCGCGAGATTGTGGCGAAGACGGGCTTGAAGGCCTATGTTGCCAGCGCCGGGCGTCAACGGCGCGCTGATGCTTTACCCGCAGGAAATTCGCAACTACCGCGACTGGACCAAGATCGACGTGGATCTCTGGCGGCACTACTGGTTCGGCATGGTCAACCGCGGCGTGCTTGCGCAACCGTACTGGTGGGATGAGCAGTGGACGATCTCCGTGCAGCACACCGAAGCGGACATCGACAAGCACCTCGCGGTGTTCGAAGAGGTCGCGCCGGCGCTGGCCAAGGCACAGCAGGAACGCGGCGCCGCGTTTGTCGGCGCGGCCGGACACTAAGCAGAGATGCACGACACTCAGGGGAGAACACATTGGCGAACGAGGTCACCACGACGCCCGCCGCGCCGGGGCACAAGAAGCGCCGCACCTGCGGCGGGTTCTGGGCCGCTGGGACCTCGTTCTGCTTTTTGTCGTCGCCGTCTTCAACCTGAACGTCGTTCCCTCGATTGCCGCCAATGGCGGCGTCACCGTCTGGCTGTGGATCATCTCGCTCCTGCTGTTTTTTCTGGCCGCAGGGCATCGCCGTGATCGAACTGGCGCACCGCTATCCCGGGTGAAGGCGGCGTTTACCTCTGGGCCAAGGAAGTATTCGGCGATTTTCACGGCTTTCTTTCCGGCTGGTGCTACTGGACGAACAACATGATGTACGTGCCGACGGTGATGCTGTATTTCGTCGGCGTCTCCGTCTTCGTTCTCGGGCTCCGGACATGAGGCGCTGGCGGACAACAAGACCTTTGCGTTGAGCGGCTCGCTCGTCCTTCTGACTGTTGTTGGTGGTGCTGAACATTGTCGGGCTGGGAGTCGGGAAGTGGCTCAACAACCTTGGCGCGATCGGAACGGTCATTGCCGCGGCCGTATTGATTGGGCTCGGGCTCGTTGTCTGGCTGCGGTTCGGGACGACGGTGACCGCGGCGGATTTCCGTATTCCCGCGAACCCGCGCTTCGTTCTGAATTCCTTCGGCGTGATCTGCTTCGGCCTGGTGGGGCTGGAGCTCGCCTCGGTCATGGGCGACGAAATCGAGAACCCGCGTAAGACGCTGCCCGGAGCCGTGGCCTGGGGTGGCGTTCTTTCCGGCTTGCTCTACATCGGTGCGACGCTGACGCTTCTCGTCGCGGTGAGCAAGAACGACATCAGCGTGTTGCAGGGCATCGTCCAGGCCGTGAGCCACATGGCGAGCCGCGTCGGCGTTGGCTGGATCGTTGCGCCGTTTGCATTCCTGCTGAGCATCTCGATCGCCGGAATTGGCTCGGCGTGGCTCGGTGGCTCGGCGCGCATTCCGTTCGTCGCGGGGCTCGATTCCTACATGCCCTCGTGGTTGGGGAAGGTCCATCCGAAATACGCGCACGCCGTATGCCGCACTGATCGTGCACGCGGTGGTGTCGTTGGTTCTGGTAGTCATCAATTTCGTGGTCGCCGGGGTCGAGCGTGCAGGAATCATTTCAGAGGCTGCTGTCGCTGGCGGTGGTGCTGCAATTGATTCCGTTTCCTCTACATGTTTGGCGCCCTGCTGAAGATCGCGTTCAGCGAATCCTTTGTCGCAGGGGCATTACAGCAGACTCACGCTGATTCTTGCCGGACTTAGCGGGCTTCATTGACCACCACTCTCGGAATCGCCTTGGTGTTTTTCCCGGCGCAACAGATCACGTCGATTTTGTCCTATGAGGTATGGATGTTCGGCGGCACGCTGTTTTTCATCGGCCTCGCGGCATTTTTCTTTTTTGTCTACGGCAGGCGCAAGGCCGCGCGGAAGCTGGCTGCGGCTCGTCGCCGGCGGTCTGAGTCTGCGAGCGCCGGGCAAGGAGCGCTCAGTTGTCGATTGGATCTGGGAGGATGTCATGTCAAGCAGCGCGCAAGCAGGTGTTCGAACGCTATCAGATGTACATTAATGGGCAGTGGGTCAGCAGCGCAGCCGGGCGAGACGTTTCCCGTCTACGATCCTTCGACCGAAGAAGTGATCGCGCAGGTTGCAGCGCCAGCGGCGCCGATGTGGACCGCGCCGTGAAGGCTGCGCGCGCCGCGTTCGATTCCGGCCCCTGGCCACAACGACGGCGCAGGACCGCGGGCGCATTCTCTTCAAGCTGGCGGAGAAGATCCGCCAGAACGCCGCCATGCTCGCGGAAATCGGAGGCGCGCAACACCGGCAAGCCCATCGTCGAAGCGGAATACGACATCGCCGACGTGGCCACCTGCTTTGAATACTACGGCGGCCTGGCCAACAAAGTTCATGGGCCACGTGAATCCGGTTCCGGCGAACGCGCTCAGCTTTACCTTGCGGGAACCGGTCGGCGTTGCCGGCCAGATCATTCCGTGGAACTATCCGCTGCTGATGGCCGCGTGGAAGCTGGCTCCGGCGCTCGCCGCGGGCTGCACCTGCGTCCTGAAGCCCGCGGAGCAGACGCCGCTCACCGCGCTCGAATTCGCCGAATTGGCTCGAAGAGGTCGGCCTGCCGCCCGGCGTAGTCAACATCGATCAACGGACTTGGGCGAAACGACCGGCGCGGCGCTCGTCGCGCATCCCGGCGTGGATAAGATCGCCTTCACCGGCAGCGCCGCCGTGGGCAAGATCATCGTCAAGAGCGCCGCGGACACGCTGAAGCGCGTCACGCTGGAGCTGGGTGGCAAGTCGCCGAACATTTTCTTCGCCGACGCCGACTGGGAAGCCGCCGTCGACGGCGCGCTCTTCGGCGTCTTCATCAATCAGGGCGAAGTCTGCTCCGCGGGCAGCCGCATCCTCGTCGAGAAGAAGATCTACTCGAAGTTCGTCGAGGCCATGACGGAAAAGGCCAAGCGCATCAAGCTCGGTGCGCCGCTCGAGCGCGACACCAAGATGGGACCGCTGGTCAGCAAGGAGCAGTACGACCGCGTCAGCTCTTATCTCGAGGTCGGCAAGAAGGAAGCCAAGGTGGCCATCGGCGGCGGCCGGGCGAAGCAGTTCGGCAAGGGCTACTACGTCGAGCCGACGATTTTCTACGATGTGGATAACAGCGCCCGCATCGCTCGCGAGGAAATCTTCGGCCCGGTCGCGTCCGTGATTCCGTTCGACGGCGAAGCGGACGCCATCCGCATCGCCAACGACACGCCGTATGGCCTCGCCGGCGGCGGTCTGGACGCGCGACATCTACAAGGCCTTCCGCGTGGTGAAGGCGCTGCGCGCCGGCATCGTGTGGGTCAATCACATGCAGCCGACCTACGTCGAAGCGCCGTGGGGCGGCTACAAGCAGTCCGGCTTCGGCCGCGAACTTGGTCCCTGGGGCATCGAGGAATATCTCGAAACCAAACAGGTGTTCGTCAATCTCGACGAGACGCCGATCGGCTGGTACTAGATTCCGGAACGGGCGCTGCTACGCAGCCGGTCGTAAGACAAGGGACAAGAAAATGAAAACCATTCAGATTCGCACGGAAATTCCCGGGCCGCATTCGCGCGCGTTGATGGCGCGGCGCGAAGCAGCCATTCCCCGCGGGCCGTACCACGCCACGCCGCTCTTTGCTGCGAAAGCGGAAGGCGCGGTGATCGAGGATGTTGACGGCAACCGCTTTCTTGATTTCGCGGGCGGCATTGGCTGCCTCAACGTGGGCCATCGGGCGCCGCGTGTCATCGCCGCGATTCGCGAGCAGCTGGAAAAGTTTCTGCACGTCTGTTTCAGCGTGACGCCGTATGAGAGCTACATCGCCGTCGCGGAAAAGCTGAACGCGTTGGCGCCCGGCAAGTTTCCGAAGAAGACGTTCATCCTCAACACCGGCGCCGAAGCCGTCGAGAACGCCATCAAGATCGCCCGTGCCTACACGAAGCGCCCGGCGATGATCTGCTTTGAAGATGCCTTTCACGGCCGCACGCTGCTGGCGATGTCACTGACGAGCAAAACGCATCCATACAAAGCGGGGTTCGCGCCGTTTGCTAGCGATATCTACCGGATTCCGTACGCCTACTGGTATCGCGCGGAGAAAGGCGCGACCGCGCGAAAGTTTTGCGCATCATCTGGAAGACGCATTCAAGCGCGTAGTGGCGCCGGAGTCCGTCGCCGCGGTAATTGCGGAACCGGTGCTCGGCGAAGGTGGTTTTGTCGTGCCGCCCCGCGATTACTTCCGCATTGCTTCAGGAAATCTGCCGCAAGCACGGCATCGTGTTCATCGCCGACGAAGTCCAATCCGGAATCGCCCGCACCGGAAAATGGTTTGCCTCGGAACATTTCGGCATCGAACCGGATTTGATCACGACCGCCAAGTCGCTGGGTGGCGGCCTGCCGATTGCCGCGGTCACCGGCCGCGCGGAAATCATGGATGCGCCGGGAGTCGGAGGTCTGGGAGGCACATTCGCCGGGAATCCGCTATCGTGTGTTGCGGCGCTCGCGGCGATTGAAACGATTGAAAAGGAAGGTCTGCTCGCACGCTCCACGGCCATCGGCAAACGTTTCGAGGAGCGCGCCCATGGCTGGCAGAAGAAGTGGGCGCTGGTCGGCGACGTGCGCGGCCTCGGCGGCATGTGCGCCATCGAACTGGTCCGCAACGCGGAAACCCGCGAGCCTGCCGAGACCGAAACCAAGGAAGTCGCACACTATTGCTACGAGCACGGCCTCATCACCATCACTGCGGGGACATACAACAACGTGATGCGTATACTCGTTCCTCTGGTGATCAGCGACGAGCAATTCGACGAAGGACTCGACGTCCTCGAAGCCGCGCTTGCTTCCGTCTCAGAGCAAAAACACGCGACACTTTCCCACGCTTAGTTATGAACAGGAAAAAGAAGAACTGCCAACCCTCCGAAAATCGCCAAGGGCGGAAAAGGCGTAGAGATTAGGGAATGCGGGGCGGTCGGGGCGGAAGATTCATCCGCCCCTGAATTCCACTGATCCGGCTATTGTTTCTTGGGCCGTTTCTTGGCTGGCGGCTGCTTCTCGCCGCCCTTGGTGCTGATCAGGGCTAAGGCGTCTTTGGCGTTAAAGGGATACCGACGAACAGACTGCTGCCCTGTCGTGCTCAGGGAGACGTCTACTCGCCGATTGTTGGCCAAGACAATCACATGCAAATTGTTCAACATTTTCTTGCGGTCCTCCGGACTTAGGTCCGGATCTTCTTCCATCTGTTGCTTAACCTGCTCGGCAGTTAGTTGGTCCTCTTCTCCAAAGGACCGGGTCTCAATGCTGCCGGCGGGGACGCCGTGTTCAACCAGGAAGCTCTTGGCACGTTCGACACGCCGCTCCGTAAGGCCCTTGTTGTACTCAGCCGATCCGCGAGGGTCCGCGTGACCGCCGAGGATCAAGTGGGCGTCTGGCTTGAAGGTGAGATACCTCTGGAAGTCGCTGGCCAATGACGTGAGGATCTCCTGCTGACTTTCCACCAGGCCGCCGCCGGGATTTCTCTCCGTCGGACGAGCCGTCGCAAAGTAAATGCTGTGAAGGGCAAGCCTCGTTTCCAGTTCCTTGACCTCTGGTGGAGGCGCGGCCGGCGGAGGGGGAGGTGGAGCTTCCACCGTTACGCTCGTCGTCGCCGAAGCTGTGAGCGCAGGACTGCGGTCATCGCTTACAGTACAAGTCACAGTGATCGAACCGGGTTGCGCACCTGCTGTGTTCAGTGTGGCGGTCGCATCAGTACCCGAGATATCGCCCGCGCTCGCGGTGTAGCCGTAGGTTAGCCTGCGGTTATCGGGACTGCTGGCGTTTGAGCGGATTGTTGAGGTACCGCCCGTTCTTACAGTTCCCGGGTCCGACGAGCATGAAATTTCAGGCGGCCGCGGTTGCTTCACAGTGAAGGTGGCAGAGCAGGAGGCGACGCCCTTCTTGCTGCCGTCGCTTAAGTTTGCACTCACCTGGTAAGAGCCGGGCTGCAAGCCAGTGGTGTCAATTTGGGTGGAAGCATCCGTACCGGTAACTTTCACTCCGGTGCCGCTCCAGTTGTATTTGATGGTGCGCTTGGGATTGAAACCAGATCCATTGGCACGCACCGTCACAGACTCCCCGGGAAAGACTTCTGCAGGTTCCACCGTACAAGCCGCGCTCGGTGGCACTGGAGCCGGTCCGCCACCGAACATGAAATTGAGGCCAGACTGTAGTCTTACGCCCCGGATTTCAGTGGCCGGAGTCGAAGCTGCAGGACCATACCGGTAATTGGAGAATACATAGTCGGCCCTGATGAGCCGAAGAGCAATGTGCCTGGACAGGTTGATATCAAGACCGCCGCCGGCCATGAACCCCAATTTGTCGACATCGTAGAAAGCATCAGGCGTGAGGCGATGGTCGCCCACCAATACCTCAAGAAATGGGGAAAAGTGTTCGTGACGGAACGTAATCTTCGGGCCCAGAGAGAGGTTGGAGAAAGCGGCATCGTCCATTCTCTTGAAAAGCGGCTGTTCACCGCTACCCCAATGGGTGCTGGTATCGAGAGTGAGTCCCAGCCAACGGTTGAAATTATAGGTAAGGCTGGCGCCAACGCCGCGCGGATTCGGTTCCAGGCGGCTGCTCACTGGAAGCAATCCTAGTGGAAGGACGCCATGCACGTCCGCTCCGGGATGCCAGAAAGAATATCCGCCGTAAATCTCCCACTTGGGAGCAGGCTGGTCCTGAGCTGCGGCGAGTGTGCCAAACATAGCCAGGACAGCAATCGTTGCCGACAGCTTTACTAAAATACGGCCAAGACGGCCCTTTGAATGAGATGACATGCGAATATTCCTCCGAACTTTGATAACGTGAACCGCTGCTCTTCCACCCTGACCGGTAGTAGACCAGCCTCAAGCTGGTCCCCTGCCGAATGCCTCATGGGCAGGAAGGCACATTCACCGGATTGCTATCCAATGTGACTGCGCCCGTACGGGCCAGCGCTCTGCCATTTAGCGTCGCGCCGGTGCCAAGCGTGATAGATGCCTGCGCCAATATGTTTCCAGCGAATATTGAGCTGGTTCCCAAGGTTGCTGAACTACCGATCTGCCAGGTCACGTTCTTAGCCTGGGCGCCACCGGTCAAGAGGACTCGGCTGTTAGGGACACCGCCTGTGGTCCCTGCGGCCGTGGTGAGTGCAGACCCAACCTGGAAGATCCAGACGCCACTCGAACTGCCGCTAAGGGTGAGATCCCCGGTTATTCCCAGCGTGGTCGTTGCCTTGTAGACGCCGGGAGGAAGGGTTTGCCCTCCTATATCTGCGGTCAGGGCCGCCCCTCCTGCTGCTCCTGCGGCGTTGTTATACGCCACGGTCAAGTCGCTCTGGGCCTGCTGGGCAACCGCATCGCCCGCGTGAAACGCGCCCGTTGTTGTTCCCGGCGGAAATCCAGTAATGGAAGCCGCTGGCCATATTCCCACATCCCCTCCGGTAATCGCGGTGGGACCTGTACTACTAACGACAGGGGTGGCCCCTAGAATTCCGAAACCGCAGGCCGATCCCTGCCCTGGTGGAGGAACTGGCACACACACAGCGGAGGTCGTGAATGTCCACACAAAATTGGCCGCCAGCCTGTTACCGAACATGTCAAGCACCCCAGTAGTGATAGTGGCGGTAAATTGGGTGCTCGCGGAAAGAGGGGCCGACGGTGTAAAGGTGGCAGTATTGGTCGCTGCGACGTAGGTGACTGCCCCAGCCACCCTCGTCCCGCCTGGCCCGGTCAAAGTAAACGTAGAGGAGCCGATGGTCGCAGGGTTCATCGCCTTACTGAATACTGCGGTTATAAGCACAGGGTTGGCGTTGGGGAAAACGCCTACATTACCGTCCGGAGGAGTTACGAAGGCCACCGTCGGCGGGGTGAGGGGGGCGCCTGGGTTTGACGCACTCGAATTCTTGTCCGGGTCGCCGCACCCGGCTATTACGACAGCTAATATCAACGCCGGGATCCACACTTTACAAGTCTTAAATTTGCGCATTAGCTTCCCCTCTTCCGCCGGTGACAAGGCTGCCCAAACCGCCAGCCACTGCCGTGAAATTTGTTACCAGCCTTTTTTAATACGTGCAACGTTATAAAATCTGTACAAAATAGGACACTTTTAAATGTGTGCCAAATGAGACACTTTTTACTGAGAGGGAGTCCCTGCCGGCTATCAGGAGGTACCTAGAGCTGGCAGCTAATCATGCAGCATCATATTCATGAGGGAACTGTGAACTTCTAATCCGCCGTTGTATTCAATGAAGCCAAGCTTTCTAAACTTATTCATAAAGCGGCTGATGTGCGGCCGAGTCGTGCCGACCATTTCCGCCAGCATTTCGTGACTTATCTTGGGCACGATACGCTCGGGTTGGCCGTCCTTTCCATAGCGGGCGAGCAGAAGAAGAACACGAGCCAGACGTTTCTCACTTGAGTTAAAAAGCTGGTCGACTACGTCTGCTTCGTATCGGATGTTACGCGAAAGCACGTAGGCGATGAAAAACGGAAAAGTCGTGGCGCTCGTGAAGCGCGGCCATCATCGCGGGCTTTTCAATCCTGAGAAGCTCGCAGTCGGTGATCGCGGTGGCCGTCATCATGCGAAGAGCCTGGCCTGCAATGCATCCCTCGCCAAAGAAACTGCTACCGTTAAGAACCCCAATGATCGCTGCCTTCCCCTGCTCGGAAGTGACTGTGAGCTTCACCCTTCCTCTTCGAATGTAGAAGACGGCGCTAGCAGGTTCTCCCTGCACGAAGATATTGCTTTTCTTGTGGTATTCGATGACTTTAGTTTTCGTTCGAAGAGTTCGGAGGAATCTCTCCACGTCAAAACGCAGCAGTGGGCGTTTCTGTGACATGCGTCGCTTCGCAAAAGTTCTCTGAGCGTTCAGGACATCAAGCAATATTATGTTGAATGGTTGTAGCCGCGTCAAGATCAGCCCGGAAAAGTCTCTAGTAGAATGGCCGCAGGAGACGAGCCTATTCGATATCACAGTGAGTATCATATAGCTAACATACAAAAGTTGATAATTCAACCGACCGAGAACCGTACGGCCGCCCCTGCATGTAACGCACCAGTTTAGTTTTAAGGCAAGGCGTAGCAGGCGACCGCCGGGGGCCGTTTCTAGGCCTCCCGAGGATGCCAAAGGCCGAAACTTCTGCTTCTCGGAACAACTCTTCAGGCAATTTTCCTGCCCCGTCATTCCTAGTCACTGAAGTCTACTCCGTCTACAGTTGCCTAACCCACCGGCGATGGTAGCGCTGCGGTCCAGCACAGCATGGCTTTTAGGAGCTGCCGGTGGCTGCGGCGTAGCAAAAGCTCTGGAAATACACAAGCCGGTCAGGAAAGTGGCCAGCGCCGGAGACCTGTCTAGAAAAGGTGGCAGCACCGGCGGCAGATTCGGATTCGGAAGTGATCTGTCGCAGAAGTGCCCAATTTCGAACAGACACGCTGCGAGAATTATTATTATTATTGCTCGGTTGGGATTCCAGGCTGGGAAGCCGAAGATGCCTTCGCGATTTTTCCGATATCCGGGAGGGCCAAATGACAGGTGATTGCTTGTTACGAGTATCATCTAAGTACGCGTATATGCTGGGAGCGTTTTGGAAGCCAACCTTGACAGTTGTCTTTGTTCTGGGATTTGGAACTTGGGCGCGGGCTAGCGATCCCATGTTGAATCTTTCGGCTAACCAACTGAAATTCGGCGCACAGGTGCAGGGAACTGCCAGCCCATCACAGGTGGTTGTCCTTACCGGCATCGGCGAAGCCGACGTGGCGATCAGCTCCATCACTATCGGTGGGCAAAACAGTACCGAATTCACGCAAACCAACGCTTGTCCTATCGCACCTCGGGTGCTGGCTGCCGGCACCAAGTGCGAAATCCATGTGGTTTTTCAGCCGAGGACCAGTGGAGGGTTGTCCGCAACATTGAGCATTAACGATAACGCTTCAGGAAGCCCGCAGAGCGTTAGCCTCAACGGGCACTCCACCGCGCCCGCCCCGGTTGTCTCGCTTTCTCCCACCAGCCTTTCTTTTGATAACCAGCCGGTAGGAACATCGAGTGCTGTCCGCGTGGTCGGCCTTACCAACGGGGGAAGCACAACCATGAATATAAACTCTGCTATCCGCGTGGAGGGGCTGTCCAGCGACGAGTTCCGCCTTTGGAAGATCGATAACGGCTGCCCCAATGACACGGGCCAGCTGGCACCAAAAGCAAGCTGCAAAATTGGCATAATTTTCAAGCCGACCACCCTGGGGGCCAGAAGCGCGGAGGTAATCATCGAAGACGATGCCCCCGGGAGCCCGCACGTTTTGCTCTCAGCGGCACCGGAATCGCGGCGCGGAACATCCCATAAATGAGGTTGTGAGAGCCAACATGGCGGTCTTGGCTTTGTCTTTTGTTAAACACGAAATCGAGACTCAGTTTGTGGTCTATGGCCCGATAATACGTTTGACCCCGCGAACCGCGCCGCTGCAAAGTGGCGATCGTGTCGGTCTTGAGCGCTCCGAGCAAATGCCAGCGAGAAAGTAACAGCGAACACAATCAACACAGGAACCATGTTGATCGACGAAAGGGCCCACTTATACTGACAGCTGTTATCGGAACTCCAAGGAAGTCTTTGCGACAGCTTCTTGGACCTTAAATGGACCCAGATTGTGGGCTACCCACTATTCAGGAGCAGGCGCCGGGGTGCGGAGTTGCGGAAATAGTTCAGGACGTGATGATCATTCCCGCCGCCGCGGCAATCATGACAACGAAGGTCGCCCACCCTAAGTACCGGAGCAGCGGCGGGTCCACGTGCTTACCCATTACTTGCGGTGCTGGTTAACAGGATGACCAGCAAGACGAGGGGCGGTGCCAGGAGGCCATCGACGACCGCGGACCAGAACAGCTTCTCACCGCGTCGAAATCCCAGGGTAATTCAGCGCGAGGCCGAACGCCATCGCAGTGGCTATCACGGCGTAGAACTTGCGCGGGCGCTTTCCGGGCGGTCGGCCACGACCCACGCCACGTTGCTCCTTCCGACACTGCAGAAGCGCACGATCCGACGAGGACCTGTACGCCTAGACTTCCCAGTGCCGATCAGGCCGCAAGTGAAGAGCAGGTAGGCCGCATTGCCGGCGAGTGGTGACGCCTCGGCCGGCCTGCCGGGCAGCCGGCGACGTCGGTTTGTCCGTGCGCATGTAAAGTGGCAGCGGTGGTCAGAATGATGAAATACATGATGAGATCGAGAAAAACATACCCGCGATCTCTCGGTGCGCGCACTCTTAACTCGCCCGCGGTCGAGCCCTTGCGCCGGCGAGCGTTGTCGACCCATGGTCCGCCTTCCTCGACCTCCTCGGCCGCCTGCCAAAGAGATATGGAGAAGTATCGTGGTCGCCAGAATGGCTACAAGTACCGCCAGGAATCCGCGCGACGATCTCAGGTGGGGCACAAACGTCACTGCCAACGCATGTCTCCAATCGACTGTAGCGTAACCAACGTGCTACACATAGGCGAACAAGACGAGTGTCATCCACTCTACAGATTCGAGCATAGTTTGTAGGAATTCCAAACAACAGCCCGATGATAGAGATGCATAGAATGGAATCCTAGATGAGATGATCCAATCCCCGTGACGAGCCGTCGCCTCCGCCATGCCGCCGAGATCAGCACCGATGTTGACGACGTTCGCGACGACAAGGAATCGAGCAGGCTCCCCAGAGCACCCAGCGTGGATAATAGACGCGCACAGCGCCGGCCAGCCCTCGCCCCGTAACCATGCCCAGCCGCGCGCACATGAGCTGGACCGCGGCCATCAGCGGAAACGTGAGCAGCGCGATCCACAGGGTGGCGTATCCGTAGGCTGCTCCGGCAACTGAGAGGGCCGAGATTCCCGACGGATCATCGTCGGCCGCCCCGGTGATCAGCCCCGGCCCCAAACGCAAAGGACCTCTGCAGATGGTTTGCGCTTTTGTCCTTTTCGACATTTGTGTTAGGCAGGTTTTTTCTCGCCGTCATTATTAGAACTTATCTGAAGGTCGATGGAGTGCGTGCTCCCCGGCTCCGCCAGGCTAAACGGTATAATGGTTGGCAGAGACTCTATCCCTGCAACCATGTCCTAAGGGACATTAACATTCATTTTTCCGAACTGATCGAGCTACGTGGCGTTTGCGCACCCCCATCGCCATAGGCATTCCCGTTCGCGCAGACCTCGAGTATACAGACGCGGTCACAATGCTTAAAGCCAATCCCACCATGGCTGTTTGGGGCACGGTGCGACGGATTCAGTTTCTGAGCTGATCTACTGCCAAAGTGCGCCATTTTGGACAGACACGCCCCGAGAATTCTTTTATCTTTGTGTGGTAAGGATTTCAGGCTGGATGCTCTTGGGTAAACCGTCAGCCACTCGGGAGTCCAAAATGGAAATTCTGGCTAAGGGGCAGGTCAATGGAAAAGCTGAGTACAAGAGATGAAGTCAAGGGCGAGTTCCACGACTTAAAGGGAAAAGTGAAGGAAAAAGCGGGGCAACTGACGAACGATCCCGACCTGGAAGCCGAAGGCCAGGCGGAAGAGATAGCTGGGAAAGTCCAAAAGAAAATCGGGCAGGTGAAAAGAAGAGTCTGCAAATAACGAGGCGGTCCCGCTCCGCCAGAAGAAAACTAATTCTACGATGCGGCTGGCTGGGACGCGGCGCCGTTGCGCAAATGAAGCGATAGATGCATTTTTGAAACCATAAGGAGATTCAAATGTTGCTGCTAATTATTGTCTTGTTGCTGTTGTTCGGTGGTGGCGGCGGTTATTACGGATACTCGAGATGGGGAAGGGGCGGAGGCATTGGGATCGTCGGGACGGTAGTCATCATTGCGCTGCTCGTATACCTGTTCGGCGGAATGCGAATTTAAAATCATCCAAGCACAGCTTTACGGCTTATAGGAGAACAGGACAAACTGCGAGGCAGTGTCATGGAAAACTCTATGCGATTGGATCGGCTAGCAACGTGGAACGAGGTTTGCTGCGCAATATCGTTCTCTTTGGACGGGGCCTTTGATCTCGGCTGCACTTGTGATGCCGACTGCGAAAGAGAACCCGACTTCAGCGACCCCGTTGGCATTCTTGCCGAAGATCTTAACGCGGTTGGTACTCGCCAGCGAATTCCTAGATCCCAAGTGGAACTAATTGCGCTGTGAGAGGCCAGTTCCCCGGTCTTCCTATCGAGGACAGGGAAAACGATGGGCAAGAAGTGAAGACTCACGAAGGATGAAACCGTGCTGCAACCAGCGGCGGATTCGTGCTGCGCGGTTGATCGTTGCGAGCACGCTCCGCGAAGAGCCAAGCCCGGACAGTCGCGGCACGGACTTTGCAATCGATGACGAACCTTTGCGCATCTACCGCCAGAAAGCTCTGGCTCAAACTTCTGAATGTGACTCATATCGAACAGACTTCGTCTTCTCGATCTGACAGATTGATTACCCTAAAGCTGTAACTATCGGGAAGGTGCGCAAAGGCGGACGCAAGAATGCAGGCGCCGCGCACCTTGATCGCGACAGGTGGCGTGCAGGACACTCAGGCAATCGTTCGACGGCTCCTTCGTGCCTCTCTCCGGAAGTTTGACACCGTGTGGAACACCCGCACAGCTCGTCGCTTTCTCTCTGGATTGCAGCTGCACTGGCTGCTGCTCCGTTATTATGTGCCGTGCTCGCCATGGTCTACGTTAGTTTCAATCCAACGAATCTGCCCATCTGGATGGATTTATTCGTTTTGAGCCTCCCACCATAGGCCACGTTTATGATGCGAATGGCCAAGTACTAATCGAACTGGCACGGGAACGCCGGCAGGTCATCCAGTATAAGGACATTCCTGAAGTGTATGTGAAGCGATACTCTCTGCCGAAGATGAAAACTTTTTCTCGCACTCGGGAGTGGATTATTCCGTCTTCCTGCGATTGCTGGCCAAGACAAACATTCGTGCCTTGATGGCCCGCGTCAAAGGTTCGGATGTCGAGGATGCCTCGGAGCGCGCACTAGTGTTTCCGCAAGGCGGCTCGACGATCACGCAGCAGCTCGTGCGCGGGTACTTTCTGCAGAAGCTTACCAGCACAGAAGACGGCAATACGCCCCAGCATCAGGGTCTCCTCCCGCGCGCTCTGGCCTGCGTCATCGGGGTGCCCGGCACGAACAAGTTCCTGCGGAAAGTGGAGGAGATGCGTCTCGCTCTCTGGATCGAAAGGGAGATGCAGAAACACTACGGGTCCAGGCGAATGGCCAAAGAAGAGCTGCTCGCGCGTTATGCCAGTTTGATCTACTTGGGACATGGCCGATACGGCTTTGCCGCAGCTTCGCAGTACTATTTCGGTAAGTCAATTGAGACGTTCACTGCGGATGACGCGGACAGGGCCGCGCTGCTCGCAGGTATCCCCAAGTCGCCTAGCGATTATGCTCCCACCGCAGCAAACGTTCAGAAACCTTTACGCAGACGAAACCAGATTTTGGCCCTCATGGCCGCGAATCACTTTCTTTCCGCAGAGGCAGCCAAGCGCGGCCAACAAGCCCCGATTCGTCTGGCCGGTCATGCCATTGAACCGATCGAGGCTCCCGCAGCGGCGGAAAATATTCTCGACGAACTCAAGGGACTCGGTCTGCAGCTCGGCCCCGCGGCCCCGCCGGATATCGGAATTGGTCAGCTCCTGGAAGGCCATATCCAGGTTTATTCGACCGTCGACAGCCGTGTTCAGCGCATTGCGAACGCTGCGCTGGCGAACGGTCTGAAGCTCTATGAGAAGCGGCATCCTCGGAGCGTGGGATTGATTCAGGGATCCGTGGTTGTTCTGCGGAATAGTGACTCCGCCATCTTGGCAGAAACGGGTGGACGGGGCGTGTACAAAGGCCATAACACTACGTACAGCGACTATAACCGGGTAACCCAGTCCAGACCAACCAGGCTCGGCCATGAAGCCCATTGTTTACCTCGCAGCCTTTCGTCAAGGCGCTCTCGATCTCGACACCCTCGTGCC
>CAVWHL010000015.1:0-105581 GCA_963754855.1 uncultured Acidobacteriota bacterium | reverse complement strand
CATACACCACCGATAACACCCCGAACGAAATCGCGAGCAGAAGAAGCGCCAGGCGATTCGCCTGTCCGTAATCGAGCGACTGAACGCGGTCATAGATGTCGATGGAGACGGTTCGCGTCACGCCCGCCAAGTTTCCACCAACCATGAGGACTACACCAAATTCGCCGAGGGTGTGGGCGAAGCTCAAGCCGCCCGCGGTTACCACGCCAGGGAGCGACAAAGGCAGAATGATGCGGCAAAAAGTGCGCAAGCGGCCAGCGCCCAGCACCGCCGAAGCATCGAGCAATTTCCGGTCAACGCTTTCAAACGAGGCGATGAGCGGCTGCACGGCGAACGGAAAGCTGTAAACCACCGACGCCAAAATCAGTCCGGCGAACGTGAAGGCGAGGCCGTGCCCGAACAGGGCGGTCCATAATATTCCCAGGGGGCCACGCGGTCCCATGGCCACCAGCGCATCAAATCCCAGCACGGTCGGAGGCAGCACGAGCGGCAGCGCGACGACAGACTCGAGCAGGAATTTCCCGCGCCAATTCGAATACGCCAGCCAGTAAGCCACCGGCATTCCGACCAGGATCAGAATCGCGGAGACGCAAAGAGCGAGTTTGAATGACAGGAGCAGAGGTTCCATGTTCAAGAGGGAGACGCAGCTAGAGAGTCCGCGCCGGATAATGCGAATCCATACTTTTCAAGGATGGCCTGGCCCGTCTTGCTCTTAACGAACTTCAGAAAAGCTCGAGCCGCCTTTTTTTTCGCAGCCGCCTTCAGCAGCACCACTCCCTGCTCGATCGGGGGATGCATTTCTGCCGGGATCTCCCACAGTCTCCCTTCCCGCATGGCGTCCGAGCGCGCCAGGGACATCGCCAGGATGCCCGCCTGCGCATTCCCGGACTGCACGAACTGAGCAGCCTGCGAAATATTTTCGCCATAGACGAGCTTGGCCTTGACGTACTCGTAGATTCCCGCTTTTTGCAGCGCGGCGACGGCCGCGCGTCCATAGGGCGCATGATCCGGATTGGCAATGGCGATTTTTTGCACGCTCGAATCGAGCAAAGCATTCCAACCCTGCTTTGCGAGGTCTATTTTCGCGCCGGAGGGCATCCAGATTGCGATTCGACCGACGGCATACCCGTAAAGCGTCCCGTGCTCAGCAAGTCCGGCGGCTTCCAGTTTTTCGGGATACTCGATATCCGCGGAAAAGAAGAGGTCGAAGGGCGCGCCGTTCTGGATCTGCGAGAAGAAATTTCCGCTTGAACCGTAGGTCACGCTCACCTTTGTTCCGGATTGCTTTTCGAACTGAGCGGCCAGCTCGTTCATGGCAAAATTCAGATCCGCGGCGGCGGCCACACGAATCTGCTGTCCCTGTGCCGGCAATTGGCGTGGCGCCAAAGAAGCACAAAGCAAGAACGCACAAGAAAAGAGAAAAATGCGGCCGGTTCGTCGATTACTGGTCACGAGTCACACTCTTAGAATCATCACTTCGGTGGACTTGATGAGCGCCGCCGCCCGGTCGCCGGGCTTCAGGCGCAATTCCTTCGCGGCATCGGCGGTGATGATCGAGGTGATGTGCTGCTCGCCGATGGCCAGCGTCACTTGCGCCAGGAGGCCGCTGAATTTGAGGGCCACGACGCGCCCGATCAGCTGGTTTCGCCCGCTGATTTTGCGAAAATTGCCGCGCCGGGTTTCGAGGTCGCCGCGCTCGAGCTTTTTCGGGATCAGGCGGTCGATTTCGCTTTCCGGGACGCGGTGGTGGCCGCCGGGGGTCTTCATGGACTTGATCTTTCCGTGATAGATCCACTGCTTGAGAGTGGGATAGCTGATGCCCAGGATATTCGCCGCTTCGCGCGGCGCCAGCAGCTTTTGCACAGTGGGCCTCCTGCAAATTCGCAGGATAACGTATTTATAATCGCTATTTCAATACGTTTTTATACGAAACAAAGCAATGAAGGAATGCCGCGCCCCTAGGGAAGATCGCAAGGCCGGGGCATGCCTTGCGAGGTAAAAGTCAGGCTAACAAGAAAACGTCTCGCGACTTGGAGCGCAATGCCCGATCGTAGGAGAGAGCCAGCCAGACGTTGAAGTCAGGAACAATAAACGATTTCGAAGATCTCGGCATTGTCGATATCAAGCCTTCCGGATCAAAGGCCGGCTTGCATTCTTATGGCAAGGCTTCGCAAAAACAAAAAGGGCCGCTGATTTCTCAGCGGCCCGGAGGCGCTCACAAAATAATCTTTGCTCTTTGACACGACACGATCTGCCAGAATCTGCCCGAATCTACCTTGACCTCAGCCGGAGCCGAAGAAGGGTAGTGAGAGTAACTCGAAGCGTGCATCCCCGCGGCCCGTGAGAGCTTAGAGATGCAATGGGTGGCATAGTCCGCACACCATAGCGGATTGAGCCACCACTACTTTAGAAAGGAGGTGATCCAGCCGCAGGTTCTCCTACGGCTACCTTGTTACGACTTCACCCCAATCATGAGTCATACCTTGGGCGCCTGCCTCCTTGCGGTTAGCGTGGCGACTTCTAGTACAACTCACTTTCGTGATGTGACGGGCGGTGTGTACAAGGCCCGGGAACGTATTCACGGCGTCGATCTGATACGCCATTACTAGCGATTCCGGCTTCATGCAGTCGAGTTGCAGACTGCAATCCGAACTGAGCAGAGTTTTTTCCGATTAGCTCCCCCTCGCGGGTTGGCAACGGTTTGTACCCTGCATTGTAACACGTGTGTAGCCCTGGACATAAAGGCCATGCGGACTTGACGTCATCCCCACCTTCCTCTCCGTTATCCGGAGCAGTCCACGTAGAGTTCCCTCCTTGCGGAGTGGCAACTACGTGCAGGGGTTGCGCTCGTTGCGGGACTTAACCCAACACCTCACGGCACGAGCTGACGACAGCCATGCAGCGCCTATACTCCTGTCCCTTGCGGGAAGGCCATATTTCTATAGCTGGTCAGAAGCATTTCGAGCCCAGGTAAGGTTCCTCGCGTAGCGTCGAATTGAACCACATGTTCCACCGCTTGTGCGGGCCCCCGTCAATTCCTTTGAGTTTCAGTCTTGCGACCGTACTCCCCAGGTGCAGGACTTAACGCGTTAGCTCCGGGACGACGCCCGAACGGGCGGCACCCCAAGTCCTGATCGTTTAGGGCTAGGACTACCAGGGTATCTAATCCTGTTTGCTCCCCTAGCTTTCGTTCCTCAGCGTCAGTAGTGGTCCAGCGCGCCGCTTTCGCCACGGGTGTTCCTGCAGATATCTACGCATTTCACCGCTACACCTGCAATTCCACGCGCCTCTCCCACACTCAAGCACAGCAGTTTCGGAAGCAGCCTCTGGGTTGAGCCCAGAGATTTCACTCCCGACTTGCTACACCGCCTACGAACCCTTTACACCCAGTAATTCCGAACAACGCTGGCCCCCTACGTCTTACCGCGGCTGCTGGCACGTAGTTAGCCGGGGCTTCTTCTACTGGTACCGTCACTCCTCTTGCGAGGCATTCGTCCCAGTCGAAAGGGGTTTACACACCGAAATGCTTCATCCCCCACGCGGCGTCGCTGCATCAGGCTTTCGCCCATTGTGCAAGATTCCCCACTGCTGCCTCCCGTAGGAGTCTGGACCGTGTCTCAGTTCCAGTGTGGCTGGCCATCCTCTCAGACCAGCTAACGATCAAAGCCTTGGTAGGCCATTACCCTACCAACTAGCTAATCGTGCGCGGGCTCCTCCTTCGACGCCTTACGGCTTTGAGTCCTCGAACCGAGGTCCAAGGAATGTTATGCGGAATTAGCCCCGGTTTCCCGGGGTTATTCCCCATCGAAGGGCAGATTGCCCACGTGTTACGCACCCGTGCGCCGTGCGCCATTTCCGTATTGCTACGGAAACGCGCACTCGACTTGCATGTGTTAAGCACGCCGCCAGCGTTCGTTCTGAGCCAGGATCAAACTCTCGTTTGAAGCTGGTTGCTTGGCGAAAAAAAATCCCGGGATTTGCATCCCAGGCAGCCTGCCAAGCGAATTGTTGATCGCTCGAATTTACTCAGACCATTGGCGCTCGAAAACTCCAATGGTTTCGAACAGATTCTGGCACATCGTATCGGTTGTCAAAGAGCAAGGCCCCCCTGTCCAGCAGAAAGGCTAACCTACAGCCCAATGAGTATGCCAAGCAGCGGAAGAATTGTCAACACCTGTTCATGGCGATTTTTGGCTTTTCCACAGACGCTCGCAGGCGCGCCAAAACAAACCAGTTGACCGAGCGTGATGGCGCGCGGCAGCAAAAAGGCGAGCCTGGAAAATCGCAAAACAAAGTTTTGCCGGCTCCCGCTGGCAATTTTCATGAGATTGGAGTCCAAGAGAAGAATGGGCAGCTCAACCGCGTTCAGCGCCCATTTTAGAACGGCGCGCGATTCGCCTTGCTCACCGGGTCAAGCTTGTGTTACCACTACAGAGTCAGCCTGGGGACGCGGCTCCAAAAAACCTCTCACGTGAAGTGACCGCAAGCATGTTGAAAAAAGTCCATCTGTATCTCATCAAGCCCACACAGTATGACGATGACGGTTACGTTGTTCGCCACTGGCGCGGGGTGCTGCCAAGCAACACGCTGGCGTGCCTGGCGGGCCTGACGGATGAAGTCGTCGCGCAGAAACGGCTTGGCGAGGATGTGCGGGTCGAAGTACACATGCTCGACGAAACCGTGGACAAGGTCCCGGTAAAGCGCATCTGCCGTTCGCAGCGGGGAGAGCACACCAAGACGATCGTTTGCCTCGCGGGCGTGCAGACGAATCAATTTCCGCGCGCGTGCGACCTGGCGCACGTGTTCCGGCGCGCAGGCCTGACCGTTATGATCGGGGGCTTCCACGTCAGCGGCTATTTGGCTTTGCTGCCGGAGATTCCTCCGGACATCCAGCAACTGATGGATGAGGGCGTGACCATCGTTAAAGGCGAGGTCGAGGAGACCTGGGGCGATCTGCTGTGCGACGCGGTCAACGGCCGGCTGAAGCCGCTCTACGACTTCATCGACAACAAGCCAGACCTTTACACCAAGCCGATTCCGGTGATTCGCAAGAAATACTTGCGGAAATTCGTGGCCCCGAATTTTGGCACGCTGGATTGCGGGCGGGGCTGCCCGTTCGAATGCACGTTTTGCACGATCATCAACGTGCAGGGCCGCAAGATGCGATTTCGCTCCGCCGAGCACATCGCCGACGCCGTGCGGCACAACTACCGCGATCACGGCATCTCGTTTTATTTTTTTACGGACGACAACTTCGCGCGCAACAAAAACTGGGAAGCCATCTTCGATGTAATGATCCGCCTGCGCGAAGAAGAGCAAATACCCGTGGAATTCATGATGCAAGTGGACGTGCTGTCTTGGAAAATCAAGAATTTCGTTTCCAAGGCGCGCCAGGCGGGCTGCATCAACGTTTTTATCGGGATGGAAAGCGTGGATCCCGGAAATTTGGCTGCGGCAGGCAAGAAGCAGAACAACGTGCGCGAATACTCCCAACTCATCAATGCCTACCGGAGCTCGGAAATTTCCACGCACGTGGGCTACATCATCGGATTTCCCTACGACACGGTGGAATCGGTGCGGCGCGATTTGCAGTTCCTGATGCATGAAGTCAGCCCGGACCACGCGTCTTTCTTCATGCTGATGCCGCTACCCGGCTCGATGGACCACTTGATGATGGCGCGGCGCGGAGAGTGGATGCATCCCGATTTCAATCTCTATGACTCGCACCATGAGGTAACCGTTCATCCGCGGCTGAAGGACGGCGCCTGGAGGAAGCTGTATTTCGAAGCGTGGGAAACTTTTTACAGCTTCGAAAACATGAAGTCGCTCCTGCTGCGAGGGCCGCGGGCAAATTACTGGAATAATTTTATTCGCTTCCTTTGGTACAAGAATTCCATCCAGGCCGAGGAGCGCCATCCCATGATGTGCGGATTTTTCCGCCTCAAGGGGCGCAAGAACCGCCGCCCCGGCCAGCCCATCCTTTCCCGGTGGGCGTATTACCGCGAGCGCGCGAAGGAGGTTCGTGCGCAACTCGCGAGCATGCTTCGCCTGCTCACCGAGATGGAAGAACTTTGGCTGCAAACGCGCCAGCCGAGCGAAGCGGAACAGCGCATCGTCGAGGAACTTGCGAAAATCCGCGCCAGCTATGGACGTTTGAAACTGGCCGACCTGCAAACCGCCTACGTGAGAGCAAAGGACCACTTTCCGGCGCTGCGCGTACCCTCAAAACTCCATCTTTTCTGGGGCAAGTGGAGCCCCTTGCTGGTTCCGGACAAAGTCTACACGCGTTCTGATCTTCACGCGTTCTGGGGCACGGTGAGGCAACGCTGGACGGAACGGAGATGGTTCAGGATTCCGATTCACCTGGTACCGCTCAACTTCTTGCGTGACGCCCAGATCTCCGTGCTATTCCTCATACATCTGGCGATGACGCGCTAGTTGCCGGCTGGGGGCGCACGCCGCATCTTGCGAACGGGCAACAGGTACGCCTTGCGGGAGGCAACCCGCTCGACCCCCGCGGGCAACGTTGTTACGATACCCACCGAAATCCATGGGAAAAGCAAAAGCATCGGAGAAGTACGCCCACGTAGATCTCCGCTCACTCAAGCAGCGGGTGCTGCGCTTTTTGCACGGCCGGGGATTAGCGAGGGCGGGCGACCGTCTCGGCGTGGCCGTATCCGGTGGAGCGGATTCGGTGGCTCTGTTGCTGCTGTTGCTGGAAATGCGCGAAGAATTGGGCCTGATTCTCAGTGTGGTGCACTTCAACCACAAGCTGCGCGGGAAGGCGTCGGACGCCGACGAGAAGTTCGTCGCGAAGCTGGCTGCGAAACATGGTTTGGAGTTTCACTCGGCTTCCGTTCACGTCGGGAAGAAAGCCAGGAAGGAACGGGCCAACCTGGAAGAAACGGCGCGGCGCGCTCGTTATGACTATTTCCATTCTCTGGCAAGAGCCGGCGCCTTGACGCGCATCGCGGTGGCTCACACAGCGGACGACCAAGCGGAGACCGTGCTGGCGCATCTTCTGCGCGGCACAGGACTGACGGGACTTGGGGGCATCCACCCCGTGGTGGGCCCGGTCCTTCGGCCGCTGCTGAACGTGAGGCGAAGCGAGCTGCGCCGATTCCTGCGCGGTCAAAAACAAGATTGGCGGGAAGACGTCACTAACCTTGACGTTAAGAGAATGCGGGCACGCATCCGCAGGAAGCTTCTGCCGCTGCTCGAGAAGCAATTTCAGCCGGCCGTCGTCGAACACCTTGCGACGCTTGCGTGCCTGGCGCGGGAGGATGAGGCATTTTTCGACGCCGTTGTGAAAGAGAGGGCAAAGACACTCGTTCACAAGAGCGGTGGACGAGCGCAAATCGCCGTCGAAGATTTGCTCAAACCCCAGAAGAAAGAAGAGACAAGCGCCGAGAAACCCGGGTACGTAAACTTCGTAGAGGAGAATGGAGAAGCCACCAGCGCCCTGAGCAAACGGCTCGTACGTGAAATCGTCGAGAGCGTGAAGCTCCGGGCGGGGCAGCTGGGAGCCAAGCACGTGGAGGCGGTGCTGGAACTGGCGCGTGGCGGACAAAGCGGCCGGTCAATTGATTTGCCGGGTGGCGTGGAAGTGAGAAGAGAGCGCAAGGCGCTGGTATTCCAGGCCAGCGAAAAAGCCACAGGAAAGACGCCCAACGGAGCGGCCCGCCAATACGAATACAACATCGAATTGGAAAACGGAGGCGCGGAAATGCGAGTGACGGAACTGGGGTGCGCATTCCGCTTCAAGGTGATTGACTGGCCTCCCAAGAGAGGGGAAACTAATGAAAGGGTGGCGGTGCTGAGCCGCGACCGGTTGCGTGCGCCCCTGGTGCTTCGCAACTGGCGTGCGGGAGACCGCTTGCGGCCCCTGGGTCATGGGAGCGCGCACAAGTTGAAGCGCTTATTGAACGAAAAGCGGGTCAGCCGGTGGGAGCGTGACGGCTGGCCAGTGCTGACGAGCGGCGGTGTTGTCGCATGGGCCCGGGGCTTTCCTGTCGCCGCAGAATTTGCAGCAGATGAAAATACCCGGGCAGGAGTGGTGATCGCCGAGGAATCTTTGTGACCGGCGACCGGAAAGCAACCGGCTTGAGCGGACGAAAAGGGGCGGCGTATTCGGCGGCGAGAATTGCGGCCCGAGTTGCGGCTTTGGGGAGAGAAATTTCGCGGGAGCGCCAGAGACGGCGCTTGGATGTGGTGATTACCCTGGACCGCGGGTTTATTTTCGGGGCGGACCTGATCAGGCAGATTGATGCGCCGGTCGTTTGCCACTTCGTCCGCGAGGATGTGCAAGACGTTCACCAGGACGGACATGCGCGGCGCCAAGTTTTTTTTGATTCCCGGCTGGAATTGAAGGGACGGGACGTTTTGGTAGTGGATGCGGTGCTGGAGAGCGGCGTGACGCAGGATTTTCTGCTGCGGCGGCTGGGCGAAAGCGGTCCGCGTTCGATCCGCCTGGCGGTGCTGCTGGATAAGCCGGAAAAGCGCCGGGTGGCCCTGGAACCCGATTACTTTGGGTTCCGGACTGCATCTAATGAAGTGTGGGTTGGCTATGGCCTTGCCGCGGCCAACGGAACGGGACGCAACTTGGGACATCTTTCGGCAGGATATAAGGCGGCCCGCCGAAAAAGCGGCAAGCAGCGGAAGAAATGAGCGAAAGCCATTTCCCCCGTCTGGTTTCGGGATTTGAGAGGACAACGTGAATTCTGGTTCAACATTAAAAACAATTCTCTTCTGGCTCTCCATCGTCCTGCTGGGCGTGATGCTCTGGCAGCTGGTGTCCAAGAACGGAGCACAGGCACGCGAAGACCAGCCCAGCTACAGCGAGTTCTTGGCCAAAGTCGATCAGGGCGACGTGAAAGAATTGACGATGTACCTCTCACCGAACAGCTACGACCTTCAGGGCGAGTACATCCGGCCCGCCAACCGCAAGTTCCAAGTGACCATCCCGAAGGAAGACGCGCCAAACGTGACGAAAGCGCTGCGCGACAAGGCCGTGCAGATCAAGGTGAAGGAAGTGCACAGCGGCGACTGGGTTCTGATCCTGCTGAACGCCGCGCCGCTGATTTTGCTTGTCGGCTTCTGCCTGTTTTTGATGCGGCAGATGCAAGCGGGCGGAAATAAGGCGTTGAGCTTTGGGAAATCGCGCGCGCGCTTGCTCTCCGCGCAACAAAAGAAAGCGACGTTCAAGGATGTCGCCGGGGACGGACGAAGCCAAGGAAGAACTGCAAGAAATTATCGAATTCCTGAAGGATCCGCAGAAATTCCAGAAGCTCGGCGGGCGAATTCCCAAGGGCGTGCTGCTGGTCGGACCTCCAGGCACCGGCAAGACGCTGCTGGCACGCGCGATCGCCGGCGAAGCCAACGTTCCGTTCTTCTCGATCTCCGGTTCGGACTTCGTGGAAATGTTCGTGGGCGTGGGCGCCAGCCGCGTGCGCGACCTGTTCGAGCAGGGCAAGAAGAACGCGCCCTGCATCATCTTCATCGACGAAATCGACGCGGTCGGGCGCCATCGCGGCGCGGGCCTGGGCGGCGGTCACGACGAGCGCGAACAGACCCTGAACCGTTGCTCGTCGAAATGGACGGCTTCGAATCGAATGAGGGCGTGATCCTGATCGCCGCCACCAACCGGCCCGACGTGCTCGATCCGGCGCTGCTGCGCCCCGGTCGTTTCGACCGCCGCGTGGTGGTGGCACGCCCAGACGTGAAGGGCCGCGAAGCGATTCTTCGCGTACACATCCGCGCAAGATGCCGCTCGGCGATGATGTCGATCTTGTCGATCATCGCCCGCGGCACGCCGGGCTTTTCCGGCGCGGACCTCGCCAACCTGGTCAACGAAGCGGCGTTGCTGGGCGCCCGCGCAGAGCCGCAAGTTCGTGACGATGGCCGATTTCGAGATGTCCAAGGACAAGGTCCTGATGGGCGTCGAGCGCAAGTCGATGATCCTCTCGGACGAAGAGAAAAGGAATACGGCGTATCACGAGGCGGGCCATGCGCTCGTCGCGGCGATAACGCCCGGCGCCGATCCCGTTCACAAGGTCACGATCATTCCGCGCGGCATGGCTCTTGGCCTGACGATGCAGTTGCCGGAAGCCGACAAACACACCTACACGCGCAGCTATCTTGAGGGCATGCTGGCGGTGCTGATGGGCGGGCGCTCCGCGGAAGAAATTTTCCTGGGACATATTACAACCGGTGCGGGCAACGACATCGAGCGCGCCACGGACATCGCGCGCAACATGGTTTGCGAATGGGGCATGAGCGAACTCGGTCCGCTGGCCTACGGCAAGAAGGACGAAGCCATCTTCCTCGGGCGCGAAATAGCGCAGCACCGCGACTACTCCGAAGACACGGCGATCCAAATCGACAAGGAAGTGAAACGCATCGTCAACGGCGGCTACGAGAAAGCAAAAAGCCTCTTGTCGAACAACCGGGAAACGCTCGAACGGATCGCGCAAGCGCTTCTCGAACGCGAAGTGATCGATGCCAACGAAGTGAAGTTGCTGATGGAAGGCAAGCCGCTCCCGGAAAAGCCGCCCACGCCGCCCCCACCGCCGCCGCAGGCCGCGCCAAGCGCGGATCCGAAGTTGATGCGCCCGGAACTGCGGCCCGCGCCCGGCTTTACACGCGGGGAGAATCCGGCGAAGGCGTAAAAGATAGTGACCGGGGATCAAGAACCAGCGATCCGTAGTTAGGAATCAGTTTTCAGCTAAAGATTTAGGTCGTTCGACCGCAGGGGCGCGATATTTCGCGCCCCTCCTTTTTTGGCCACCAAGATATCCCCCGCCGAGCTGGGTCAGTCACGAGGCGGGGGGGTACACCCCCCCACCATTTTGCATGAATATCAAAAGAAAGGACTTACGAAACTAGCATTTCGCAAGCCATTGATTCTACAGGGTTAATTTTGTGTTGATGGTGGCTTATTCCTGCCAAAACTATATGAATATCAAAGGAAACGACTTACGGGAGAGGCATTTGGTAACTTATTGATTCTAAATGGCGCATTCCTGGTTGGATGCGGCTCCCGAGAAGAGCGCGTATGCGAAAGGAAATGGCAGCACGTTCGCTCGGCTCCGTTCAAACTAAGCTCCGACGGGATAATGACTCACTTTGGATACGACATCGGGTAGGCCGGCAGGTAGCCATAACTCTCAAACTATGGCAAGGTATTTGAAATGGGAAACAAAGACGCACGAAAACGCGAAACCAAGAAGCCCAAGAAGAAAACCCCGAAGCCAGCTCCTCCGAGGCGTGACGTGAATCCGATCGCGACGCGCATCGACAAGACAGAGATCCAGAGTTAGGCGGCTCACAGCCCGGAATCGTCTCATCTGGTCTGGGTGTAGCATCAGACTGACCCGCTACGCCCGACGGGAGCCGGGGTCAACCACAAACAGTCCAAGAGTTCCCGCAATATTACCTGGAAGCCATCTTACCACGGGTATAAGGCCAGTCAAGGAAAAATCCGCTCGCGGAGGGGAGATTGCCAGGGGAAGCCCCGTAAGAAGTTAAGCCTCGGCTTTGGGGGCCTTGCCGCGACACCGGATGCCCGTGAAGTTGTGCAATCCTGAGAACTTATTGTTCCCCGGCCGGATCTGGAGAGCGGTGCAATGGATGGATGAAAGCGGGGAGGAGCCCGTGCGCGTTCCCGGCAAAAAGGCGTAGAATGGGGCCATGGGAAAGCAGAACAGCGAAAACCTGAGCGTCACGTGCCCGTGCTGCCAGGCAAAACTCACTGTTGATCCTGTTTTCGGCGCGGTGCTTTCGCATGAAACGCCGCCCAAGGCGGGGCCGAACGTGGACCTCACGGATGCGGCGAAATTGCTGAACGAGCAACAGCGCCAGCGCGAGGACAAGTTCAGCGATTCGTGGTTTCAGGAGATGAACAAGGAAGATATCCTCGCGAAGAAATTCGAAGAGGCCATGAAAAAGGCCAAGGACGCCCCGGCCAGCAAACCCATCCGCGATTTCGATTTGGATTAAATGCCGTGACTGGTGACTGGTAACTCGTGGCACCCTCCTCCTTAAGCAATACACTCTCTAAATGAACCTTCGGAAGAAATCCCGCTTGAAGCTGCCTTCGGGAGCGCTCGAACTAGGCGAGCGCACGCTGGTAATGGGGGTATTGAACGTCACGCCGGACAGCTTTTCCGATGGGGGAAAGTTTTACCTCGAAGAAGAGGCGATCGAGCGCGCGCTGCAGATGGAACGCGAAGGCGCCGATCTGATGGACATCGGCGCTGAATCGACCAGACCGGGCTCCCGAGGCATTTCGGCCGAGGAAGAGTTGAGAAGGCTGCTGCCCATTCTCGGGGGCCTCCGAAGACTGCTGAAGATTCCAATTTCCGTCGATACACAGAAGGCGGAAGTCGCGGAAGCGGCGCTGGATGCCGGGGCGCAGATCATCAATGATATATCCGGATTGAAAAGCGGCTCGGGACTTGCCGAGGTGGCCGCGCGCCGGCGCGTGCCGCTGATCCTGATGCACATGCGCGGTGAGCCGCGGACGATGCAGAAGGGCACGTTTGCGCGGGACGTGATGAAGGACGTAATCGAGGGGCTGCGAAAATCAGTTGAAATCGCGCAGAGGGCGGGCGTGCCGAAATCGCAGATCATTCTCGACCCCGGCATCGGCTTTGGAAAGAGCTACGCGCAGAATTACGAATTGCTGGAGAAACTGCCGCAATTGGCGAAGCTCGGTTATCCGCTGCTTTTAGGCACTTCGCGCAAAGGCTTTCTGGGCGCAACGCTCGCGCGGGATGGGAAACCGTACTCACCAGAGGAACGCATCTGGGGCACGGCGGCGACGGTTACCGCGAGCATCTTGAACGGCGCGCACATCGTGCGCGTCCACGACGTCGCCGAGATGGTGCAAGTCGCGCGCGTCACAGATTGCGTGCTAGATCCCAAACAGAGCCCGAAGAATTAAGCGCAGAGAGACGTACTGCCCTCGCGCGTCCTTGGGTATAATTCGTCCCGCGATTTCAGAAAGTGTTCGGGATACGGGATCGCCACGGAAAGAGGGCCAACCCATGAAGCGCAGCTTGTTTCTCCTTACTTCCCTGCTTCTTTGCGTCGTTACTTACCAGTTGCCTGCCGGGGCGCAGTTGCCACCGGCAAAGAAAGACCCATTGAATCCGGCGCAAGCAGCCCAGGTAAAGGCGGGCTGCTCGACGACCGAGTCGTCGAATTGCGCGCAAGCGGCGGCAAAGATTCTGCCCATTGTGATGGGCGCATCGCCGATGGAAGAGAATTTGCGGCGGCTCACGGATGAAATCGGCGGGCGGGTGACCGGAACGCCAGAGATGGAGAAGGCGGTGGAGTGGGGTGTGGCCGCGTTCCGAGCCGCGGGAGTAGAGGTTCATACGGAGAAGTACACGCTGCCGGTGACCTGGAGCGAAGGAGAAACGCGGCTGGAAATTCTCGGCCCGGTGAAATTCCCGGTGCGGTTGAAGGCGGAAGGGTGGTCGCCAGCGACGCCCGCGGGCGGGATCGAGGCGAACGTTGTCGATGTGGGCTATGGCAATGAGGAGGATTTCGCGAATGCAGGCGCTTCCGCCAAAGGCGCGATTCTGCTGGTCTACAGCGACATCGGCTCGACGTGGGCCGATCTGTTCAACGAATACCTCCGGCCGCCGATGATTATCGATCGCGCCATAAAATCAGGCGCGGCGGCGATTCTGTGGATGGGCGCGCGGCAAAGGCTGCTCCTGTATCGGCACACGAATTCGCTGGCCGGGGAGATCGACCGGATCCCGCAAGCCGTCGTGGCGCGGGAAGACGCGATGCGGCTGGCGCGCACGATCGCCGCGTATCCGGGGAAAGTGCGTGTGCGCTTTGCTATGCCCAACAAAATCGGCGGGCCCATCGAACAGCAAAATGTGGTGGGCGAAATCCGGGGCTATGAGAAGCCGGACGAAGTTGTCATCCTGGGCGCGCATCTTGATTCCTGGGAGCTGGGGACGGGAGCCCTGGACAACGGCTGCAACGCGGCGCTGGTGATTGAAGCGGCGAGGGCCATCAAAGCCACGGGGCTGCTGCCGCGGCGGACGATTCGCTTCGTGCTGTTCAGCGGCGAAGAGCAAGGAACTATTGGCTCGTTCGAATACGTGAAGGCGCACCACGCGGAGCTCGATAAAATCCGCGCGATGATCACGTACGATTCGGGAATCGGCCGCGTGACGGGATATTCGCTCGGAGGGCGGCGCGATATCGAAGCCGGTGTACGCGAAGTTCTGAAGCCGCTGGAGTCCTGGGACGTGAACAACCACACCTACGACGCCTCCTTCGGCACGGACAATTTTGACTTCCTGCTCGAAGGTGTGCCGACGCTGGTCGCCAACCAGGAAGAAGCCAACTACCTGCCGAATTATCACGCCGCTTCGGACACGCTGGACAAAGTAGACGTTCGCGAACTGAAGCTGCACACGGTGATTGCCGCGCTGACCGCCTGGGGCATTGCCGACCGCGCCGAACCTCTCGGCAAGCGCCTCACGCGCGCTGAACTCGATATTTTGGTCAAGGAAACGGGCCTCGACCAGCAACTGAAGCTGCTCGGCTACTGGGATGCGTGGCAAAGCGGCCAGCGCGGCCGCAAGCCGTAGAGTTCAAACACGGATTGCCGGAACTCCCCTGCATCAGAGGCATCTCATAGGGCGCATCGTCTATATCCGGAGGGTCTTCCCGGTATACTGAAGTGTGGAGCAAACATCTAATCCTCAGGGTGGCGCCGAGCGCTCGTGCCTTTTGGCGGTGGACTATGGTCGTGCGCGAATGGGGCTGGCGATCGCGGATAGCGAGACGCGGATGGCGCAGCCGTTGGCCACGATGGAGCGTATCAACCGGAATGAGGACATGCGGCGGCTGCGAGAGCTGGTGCGCGAGCATGGCGTGAAGCAGATTGTCGTGGGGCTGCCGCTGAGGCTGGACGGCACGCGGGGCGAAATGGCCGAGGAAGCGGAGCGCTTCGCGCAACGCGTGCGGAAACAGATTGGCGTGCCGGTGGAAATGGTGGACGAGCGGCTGACGAGCTGGGAAGCCGAGCGGTTGCTGGAAGAAGTTCAGGGAAGATTCATTCACGACGAGAAACTGACGGGCAGCAAGAGGCCGAAGAAGGCGCGGGAAAAAATGACCGTGGACGCCGTGGCCGCGGCCGTAATTCTGAAGGAATATTTAGACCGTCCGGGGCAGGCAGAGGAAAAAGCCTGAGAGAGTGGAAAAACCAGTTTCACGAGGTTTCCATTGAAGCTCGTGCTCGCAACACTTCTTTTGATCGCGCTGATCGCCGGGAGCGCCGCGGCGTGGATGTGGTACGGCATGACACACCCGTACCAGGGATTCTCGAAAGAAGGAATTTTCGTGGACGTGCCGCACGGGACGTCGAGCCGGTACGTCGCGAACATCCTGTTGAAAAACGGAGTGGTGCGCAGCGCGCTGGCCTTTGAAATCTATGCACGGCGGCATCCAAAGCGCACGCTGGAGGCCGGCGAATATTTTTTTGATCATGCGCTGACCGGCCGCGAGGTTTTCTGGAAGCTGGCCAACGGCCAGGTCTACCAGCAGCCGTTCACGGTGCGCGAAGGCGAGACGATGTTTGATATCGCGCGCGAACTGGAAGCGGGAAAGTTCATGCCCGCGGGCGATTTTCTTTTTGCCGCAGGCGATCCGGCGCTGATTCGCTATTTCGCTCCCGGCGCGCGGACGCTTGAGGGTTTTCTTTTCCCCGCAACCTACGAACTCCCGCGGCATCCCGCGGCAAGCGAGCTGACAGCGGAGATGGTGCGCAAGTTCAAGGAGGAATGGAGGCGCAATGCGGGACCCGGAACCGGCGGACCAGTGGTAGAGGGCGATCCCGGCGCGGTGAACCGAATCGTGACGCTGGCCTCGCTTGTGGAACGAGAGACTCCCAAGCCGGAGGAGCGGCCGCTGGTAGCGAGCGTATTTGAAAATCGGCTGCGCAAAGGCATGCGGCTACAATGCGATCCGACGGTGATCTACGGGATGGAGCGGCTGGGGAAATATGAGGGGACGCTGACGGGGAAGGATCTGAGTTTCGATTCGCTGTACAACACGTACGAGCACGGGGGCTTGCCCCCGGGCCCGATCGGAAATCCAGGCGAGGCTTCATTGCGCGCCGCGCTGCAGCCTGCGCGGACGGATTATCTTTATTTCGTGGCGAACACCCAGGGCGGCCATTTTTTCAGCGCGACGCTGGCGGAACACAACAAAAATGTGGTGAAGTACCGGCGGCTGCTGGCCGGCTTGCCGGCGGATCCACCGCCGCCACCTCCACCCCCGCCCAGCGCAAAGAAAAAGCACCCCAAGCATCACCGAGGCGCTGCCCGATGACGGAAGAATTGAAAACGAAGAAGGCGCTGATCCTGGAAACCGCTGGAGAGATCGGCGCGCAGAAATGGACGCCCGCGGAAATCGATCAATTGCGCCGGCGGCTCATGGCGGAACATGGCGAAGCCGGCAAGACCGGCTCGGATTATATCGCGGAAGTGTTGAAGGACGCGGGGCACCGGGTACTGCTCAACCTCCAGGAGGAAGCCGAGGAACTGTACGAAGAAGAGTTTGAGGACCTGCTGCACTTCAAAACGCTGGAGGATGCGGAGGTCAGCATCATGCGGCTGGATGAGCTGATGCGAAAGTTCCGCGCGCATGGAGAACACGCGGCTGTGGAGCGGGTGCTGAACGTGGCGCGGCTGGGCAAGCGCCGCGCGGAGATGATCGCGCGGAATCGGAAAGTGGACGCCCACAAACGCGCTGAAAAAGAGGAGATCTCCGGCTGGTTCCGCATCTGGCTGGAGACCCCGGATGCTTTCTTTGACTGGCTGGACGTGCGGAAACAGTCGCCGGAATACCGGGCGAGGTTTCCGCAGATCGAGACCGAAGAATGAGCGCCGCAGGAAGCGCAACCCCGGGCAGCGGGGCAATCGAATTGCCACCCTTTTCGCTGGACGTGCAGGCATTGGACCTTGGCGGCGAGGTGAAAGCCGTTGGCCTGGAGCTGATTGAAACGGAAAACCGCGAGCCCGTGCGCGGCAAGGAGGCCGCCGAAATCTGGTCGGCGATTTTCCCGGCCGTTGTGGGGAGCGAATCGTACATGGTGGATTTTTTCAGCCACCTGGACCGCGTGCGGGAATTCTGCAAGACGCGTGGGATGCTCTTGCGCGAGGCGGCGGAGCGATGCGTGGTGCTGCCGCAACCTAGCCAGGAGGAGTTGCGGCAGATTTTCGAGCGCTTTGAGGGCGAGACGTTTGGCATCCGCGCGGGCGCTTCGCCACAAACGCCGGACGCGACGCTCGAAGGGGACCTCTCGAAAAGAGGGCTGGATGCCTATCAGGCAGCCTACACGCGTTACACGTTTTGCGCGGTCTGCGAGCCAGAAGACGGGTGGGTGACACTCCTGAGCGAATCGCTTTGGCCAAGTGAAATTATCCGCCGGCTCCGGCCGGTGGTTCAGCCGTTTGACGTGCACATCGCGCGGCCAAATTAGACGTATCCCGCCACCAGCCCGCCTGGATTGACGGGCATCCGAGTGGTTGTTAGATTGCTTCGTTTGTATGCTTGAGGACGGAAACGATTGATGCGGCGCGTCAACCTATGCATGTTCCTGGCGACACTGGCGGGACTTTCCTGCGGCTGCGGCCACGCCCCGGTGAAGGGCCGCACAGTGATCGCTCAGGCGCAGAGGCCGCTCGCCAAGGACGCCACGCGCGAGGAACTCCTCGATCAATACAATCAGCTCGCGCGGAGCATCAACTCGCTGAACGCCACCGTGCAGCTGAAGCCCACGGCAGGCTCGAGATACAGCGGGATTATCGACGAGTATCACGAAGTCAAAGCATTCCTGCTGGCGGCGCGGCCCGCGGACATTCGAATGATCGGTCAGGCGCCGGTGATCGGAACCACGATTTTTGACATGGCCAGCGATGGCGAGACGTTCCGGGTTTCCATTCCCTCAAAGAACAAGTTTCTGGTCGGCCCGGTGGCCCTGGAGAGCGCCAGCAGCAAACCGATTGAGCGACTTCGTCCGCAGCACTTGCTGGATGCCTTGCTCTGGCCGGAAATTCGAAAGGAAGAAGTCGTCTACTTAAGGGAATTCAACGACGAAAATGCGCGCTATTACGTGTTGAGTGTATTGCGCGGCGGATACCAGATGGAAGTTTTGAGGGAAATTTGGTTTGATCGCGCGGACTTGCAGATCGTTCGTTTGCAGACTTTCGGGCCCAAAGGCCTTCTGCTCTCCGATGTCCATCTTTCGGACTGGCAGCCTCCGGACAGCGTTCCGGTCCAGAGCACGCCATCCGCGCCCGCAAGTGGAGCGACTTCCTTTCCGCGGACGATCCGGATTGACCGTCCGCATGACGATTACCGTCTTGATCTGCAAATTACGAAGATCGTCCTGAATCAAGAGATACCGGCGGACCGCTTCCAGCTTGAACAGCCCTCAGGATCAGAATTGGTGCACGCCGGCGAGGCCGCGGAGAAAAAGCAGCCATGATGGGCGAGATGATCCTTCGCAACCTCCTGCACCGCCCCTTGCGTACTTTCATCGGGGTGATGGCGGTCGGCGTGGAAGTGGCGCTGGTCGTGCTCATCGTTGGGTTGACGAGCGGACTTCTCACGGAAACCGCAAAACGCATTGAAGGCATCGGCGCGGACATCATGCTGCAGCCGCCGGCAGCCTCCATTTTCCTGGGGTTCAGCGGGTCACCGATGCCGATCAAGATCGGCGAAAAACTTTCGGAGATGAAATATGTCCAGGCGGTCGCGCCAGCGCTTTTGCAATTCAGCTCGACGGGCGGCGTTGACGTGGTCTACGGCATCGATCGGGACAGCTTCCGCGCGGTTTCCGGCGGGTTCGTGTTTCTGCAAGGCCATGACATGGAGGGGCCGAACGATTTGCTGGTGGACGACTGGGCAGCCAAGGCCAAGCATATCAAGGTGGGCGACACGTACAACCTGCTGAATCACGACTGGCACGTCGCGGCCATCATCGAGCATGGCAAGGGAGCGCGCCTATTCGTGCCGTTGACAACCCTTCAGGACCTGGTGGGCGCGCACGATAAGGCCTCGATTTTTCTCTTGAAGTGCACGAGGCCGGAACACACCGAAGACGTGATGGGAAATATTCGCCAGGTCCTTCCCGGTTATACCATTCGCCCCTTGAAAGATTTTCTTTCGCTGATGACTTCGACGAACATTCCCGGCCTGCAAACTTTCATCAACGCGATGATCGCGCTCGCCGTCTCCATCGGTTTGCTGGTCATCCTTCTGACGATGTATACGACGGTGATCGAGCGCACGCGGGATATCGGGGTGCTGAAATCGCTCGGAGCGGGTCAAGGGTTCATCGTTCGCGCTCTGCTCACGGAGTCCGCGCTGCTTTGCGCGTTCGGCATTCTAGCGGGCATCGGTTTGAGCTATGCTGTCCGCGCGGCATTTCTCGCGGGATTTCCGACGCTTTCCATCCTCATCACCCCGGGATGGATTCTCCGTGCCGCGGCCATCGCGTTCACGGGAGCATTGATCGGCGCAAGTTACCCGGCGTGGATTGCAAGCCGCAAGGATGCGATTGAGGCGCTTTCTTACGATTAAGACGAGACCATTTGCATCCTTCGCCGGCGAGAATTCAGCGCGCCGGGAGAGAGAAAAAGAAAGGCCGCGAAGCTTGCGGGATGGCTAGGCAGGGATGGGAATCACAGCTACAATACGAGTACCTGCCGAAGGGCTGATTTCCCAGGGAAAAAAGAGCGTGGAGCCGATACTTAAGACAGAAAATCTCTGGAAACTCTACCGCGCGGGTAAGGTCGACGTGGCGGCCTTGCGCGGCGTTAATTTTGAAGTTCAGCCCGGCGAATCGGTCGCGGTGATGGGACCTTCGGGCTGCGGCAAATCCACACTTCTCTATGTCATCGGCGGCCTCGCTCAGGCTTCGCGTGGCACGGTCCTGGTCGATGGGAACGACCTGACCTCACTGAGCGACGGCGAGCGCACCAAGCTGCGGCGCCACAAGATCGGCTTCGTTTTCCAGCGCTTCAATCTGCTTCCGACGCTGACCGCCAAAGGCAACATCGCGATCGCGCAGTTTATCCATGGCGATGGGTTTGATCCCCACCGCTTCGACGTGGTGACGCAAATGCTCGGCCTCGCCGGACGATTGAATCACAAGCCATCGGAGATGTCCGGCGGCGAGCAGCAGCGCGTGGCCATCGCGCGGGCCATCATCAACGAGCCGAAAATCCTGCTGGCCGACGAACCCACGGGGAACCTGGATTCGCAAAACTCGGAAGTAGTGCTGCAGATGCTGCGGCAGCTGAATAAGGATCTTGGCCAAACCATCGTCATGATCACGCATAATCCGGAAGCGACAACTTATTTCGACCGCGTCGTGCACATGCGCGACGGAATCATCGTCGACGGAGTGCCAACGGATTAACATGGCGAGCCTCGGGCAAATCCTGTCCAGGACTTTTTTCTGGTCCTACGAGCGCGGCACCTGGCAGTACGACCTGGGAGTCATCCTGATCCTGATTTTCGTGCTCCTTACGCCGCGAAATTGGTTCCGCGACAAGCCGGAAGCTGGAGCGCCTGCTTCGCCCGGCCAGGTTCAACTGATTTCCCAGGAAGGGAACCGGCTGACGTACCGCGTAGACGCCCGAATTCTGGCGCCGCCAACAAGACTTGCGCTCCAGAGCGACCTGCACAGCGCATTACAAGAAGCATTGCCGGAACTGCATAATGGCAGTTTTTCGATTGCGAAAATCGAGCCCCTGCGCGATGACCAGGGCACGGTGATCGCTTACCAAGTGGAGATTCGCCACTGAGTAAAGTCCCCTCCGGGTATGAGCACCAGCTCAGGGTAACGCCAGCGCATGTTCGCGCATCTCTTTCTATATGCTAGGATTCCGAAGGGCAGGACAAACCGTTAGATTTTCACTCGATCGGGGATGCCATTGAAACGCCTACTTATTCTTCTTGCGCTGGCAGGGTTGTGCGGCATCACCAGCGCATATCGAGCGCACGCCAGGCAAGCAGGCGCGAACTGGACTCTTGACGGCGTCCTGGCCATGATGGACAAGTCCGCGCGGGATTTCCACACGCTCACCGCCGACATCGAACACGTCAAGTACACAGCGGTGGTGAAGGACACGTCGACGGAGACGGGCCACATCTTAGTCCGGCGCGATGAGAAAATGCGCATTGAAATCGAAAAGCCCGACCCTCGCACGATTCTCCGCACCGGCGATTCCCTTTTCGTTTACAGCCCGAAGATCAACCGCGTGGAGGAATATGACCTGGGCAAGAACCGCGCCATGGTCGATCAATACGTGCGCCTCGGTTTCGGCACCAAGAGCGAAGACCTCAAGAAGAGCTATCTGATCACATTATTGGGGGAAGAGGAGCTGGACAATAAGAAGACCGTGGTCCTCGAGCTGACCCCAAAATCAGATCAAGTCCGGAATCAGATCACGAAAATCCAGATGTGGATCGATCAAGCGGCTTGGTTGCCCATCCAGCAGAAGTTCTTCGAAACTGGTTCAGGGGATTACATTCTTTTTCACTACACCAGCGTGATGAAGAACTTGAAGGTCGGCGAGGGAAAGTTCAAACAAAATTGGCCAAAGAATGTCAGCCGCGTGAAACCGCGCGCCTGATATTTCTGGTTGCGAACTGCTCTTTGGTTTTCCACCGCACCCCAGTGCTCCTGGCAGCGAACTACTGCAATCATCAATCTATTCCGTAGCCGCGCGCTCCTGCGCCAGCAACTGTTCCTTCCGTGAAAGCCCCCAACGGTATCCCGCAAGCGTTCCGTCCTCGCGAATCACGCGATGGCAGGGAACGATGATGGAAACAGGGTTCGTCGCGCAAGCCCTGGCGACAGCCCGGACTGCTTTTGGCTGCCCAAGGGAACGTGCGACTTGCGAGTAGGTGCGCGTTCTGCCTCGCGGAATTTGCTGCAGCTCCTTCCACACGCGCCGTTGGAACGCCGTCGCCTGCAGGTCAAGGGGGAGTTCCAGCCGTGGCTGCTTTCCCTCAATGCGCTGCATGATCTCCCTCACCCATCGCTGAAAAGAGTCCGTGGCGGGCGCAATTTTCGCGCGAGGATATTCCACGCGCAACTCCGAGAGGAGCGTGCTCTCCGCGTCACCGAGATAGACGGCCGAGACACCTCGCTCCGTCGCCGCCACTAGCACCTTCCCTAGCGGCGATTTCGCAATCGTGTATCCGATCTCCATACCCTGTCCTCCCTTTCGGTAGGCGGCCGGCGTCATACCAAGCTGCGCATTGCTGCGCTCGTAGACGCGGCTTGACGATCCGTATCCTGTTTCGTACAGAGCATCGGTAATGCTCTTCCCGGAGCGAAGCAGCGATTTGAATCGTTTGATCCGCAACGCCTCGGCGAGCTCACGCGGCTTCAATCCGGTCACTTGCAGGAACGCACGCCTCAGAGTGGCTTGTGTCGTCCCGAGCGACCTGGCAATCGCTGCCCAGCGCAAGCCCTCCCCGGCGGTCTCCACCAATTGCTGTGCGGCCCGCTGCACCAGTGCTACAGGCCCGGCAATTTCGTTCGGACGGCAGCGAAGGCATGGCCGGTAGCCCTGCTTTTCCGCCTCTTGCCGCGTGCGGAAGAAAATAACGTTCCGGCGCAAGGGACGCCGGGCAGGACACGAGGGGCGGCAATAAATGTGCGTCGAGCGTACCGCGAGCACGAACGCTCCATCGGCGCGGGAGTCGCGCGCCAGTGCCGCTTGCCAGTACCGCGCTGCGGCTTGCGCCGAGATGCCTGGGCCAATTCCCGCTGATGCTTCGCTCATGTTCACGGGCTAAAAGTAACGCAGCCTAAGAGACAAATCTATCCGGAAACATTCGGCAAAGTAAAAAAACGGATTCGGCTGAGACCGATGAATAATCAGGCTTCTCCAGGTGCGGGAAGTGGCTGCTTGATTTTCGCCGCAATCCGATGCGGCCGGGCGGTCACCGGAATGACCGGAGCGTGGATTATCGCCGGGCAAAGTCCGTGAGCGATGTAATCATCTCTTCGGCGCTGCTCCAACCTAAGAACAGCGCCACAAGCGGATTCGCGGATGCGTGCTGGCCCACTCGGGAGGGCGCCCCGAGGCAAAATATGGATTTAGACGCCAAAACCGAACTCGATTTATCCAAGACCGCCAGCCGCCGTCGTGTGGAGTACCATATTGGTTGAGTACTTTGCGGAGGAATCCACAGAATGTAGTGGGTGGGTTTACGTACTATTACTAAGTGTTTGAAGTTAGGACACTTCCATCGTTTTCCACAGATTGACGTCCGGCTTCTACAGTGCCATCTTAGCGCTCCACACCGCAGTGTGGAGCCGGGGCAATTCCAGAAAGTCTGATTTGCAGGCAGGGTTGTTGGGTCATAGCCAGCAACAGTAAAGTAGCGTCTCTGAGGGCGTGATGAGCGCGACGAAACGCGCAACTCCATTTGAATCGTGGCCAGCCGAACCAGCGCCACTAGCTCGCGACGCCGTGGCTGGACCGCAGCCAGTCGCGGAAACGCCGCGCGAGCCCGCGCTGCGGCTGGTGCCACTCTTGCGCCCCGCGCAGCCTCGTCGCTTCGTTCGCGTCCCCACGCACGCCGTGGGCGTTCATCCTGAGCAGCGCGAATACCCGCGCGCCACTTTAAAGCTCCCCCTGAGGCTGCGCAGCGTGGGCGGCGTTCCCGAAAATTATCCGATCACTCTCGTGACGCGCGATATCAGCTCGACGGGGGTCTATTTTCTTTGCCCCAAGCCTCTGGCCATCGGCACTTCGATTGAGCTCGAAATCGTTCTGGTGAGCAAACCCTTGGGCCGCGGAAATGTCGTCATGGCCACCATGGCTCGTGTCCGCCGCATGGAAAATGCCGCCATGCCCGGCTGGTACGGCATCGCCACTTCCTTCGACGACGTTCAGTTCGACCGCGACGATCATCTTCCTTCCCGTTTTTTAAAGCCGTAAGATTCGAACATCTCCGAAACCGTGAATTCACACATAGTTTTGGGAATGGCATTTCTTCCCATCTGACAGACGCGCCCTCAATTCTGTTACTCTGCAAGCAGATGGTTGCAATACGAAAACAAACCGTGGAAGGCGTGCTCTTTGATTGGGACGGCACGCTCCTCGATTCTTACCAGGCCGATACCTCCGCCTACCTAGCGATGTTCAAGGAAATGGGTATCCCCTGGGGGATCGAGGACCTCGAGAAAAATTATTCGCCAAACTGGTATCACGTCTATCGCCTCGCCAGGTTGCCTCGAAAACGCTGGAATGACGCCGATCGCGTGTGGCGCGCGCACTATGCCAAGCATCGCCCCAAGCTGATTCCGGGCGCGCGCCGGGTGCTGGCAAAGCTGGGCGTGGCTCACGATCTCGGCCTGGTGACCAGCGGCGATCGTAAACGCGTCCACCGGCAATTGCGCGAGTTTCGGCTTACGCGGCTGTTCTCGGCGCGCGTCTGCAGCGGCGACACTCTCCGGAGAAAACCTCATCCCCAGCCACTCCATCTCGCTCTTCGTCAAATGGAATTAGAGCCCGCGGCCTGTGTCTATGTGGGCGACGCGCCACAGGACGTTGAGATGGCGCGGCGCGCTGGGGTGCGAGCGATTGGAATCCTCGGCCCATTCCCTACCGAGAGACGCCTGCGCGAGGCTGATCCCGAATATCTCATCGCCTCGATTGAAGAGCTGCCGGGTATTCTGAAGCGCCTGCGCCGCTGAGCTGGCGGACGTGAGTTAATCGAAATTACGGCTTGGCGGGAGCCGGGGACGCTTGTGCCGGCGGAGCCGCGAGGACAGGTTTGAAATCCGTCCATTTGATGACGATGCGCACGGGAATTTCCAAACCCTTCAAGTTCACGGTGTCATCCGACCGCGAATAATCCGGAAACCAGAATTTTCCATCTACATTTTCTCGATAAGTTTCAAAAAGGCTGAACGGCATCTCCGCAATGCTGTGCATGTCCCCCAATTCCGTGACCCATTTCCCGTAGGTTTTCACGACCTCGAGATACTTGTCATCCACCCACACGATCCCGTCGAAATAGGCCTTGGCGCGTCCGACCGTCTTAGGCTTCGCCTGAAAAATGTAGCATTCGACTTCGTCCACCAGTTCCTTGCCCAGATACTTCAGGTCGTAGTTTGCGAGCTGGCTCGTCGTGAGGGGAAAGGCCGGCAGGCGCTGCAATCCTTCAAGATCCTCAGGTCTGAGATAGAAATGCACCAGCGTGGATTTTGGCTTTTCGATCACTTTTTCAAAGTACTTGCCGTCAATATCCCTGGCCGGTTGCGTCACGACAACATATTCGCCCGCGGACTGTCCGTCCGGGCCGAATTCCTGGATGCGCACGGTTCTCTTGTAGGTGTAGCGAGTCCGCGCGAGCAGGTACTCCTCTTCCTTTTGTGAAAAGCGCTTGATGATTTCGGCTTCCGGCAGCGATGGCGGCGCCTCCGGCACAGGTTCGTTTCCCATGCGCGTGACGCGGTGCTCGGGCGGAGGCGCGAGCGGCCCCGCCGGCGTTTCCTGCGCACACAGGGGCAACCCCTGCAGGAAAAACGCACCGATGAAAACAGCCACGGGAAGAACGAACTGGAAACGCCTGAGGTCCGGGAATAGTCTGGACTGGTTCATATGAGTTTCGATGCGCGCACTTCCCTCCCGGGAAGCCTGCCGCGCGACGCCAAATAAAAAGTCTAACGCACCCGGCCTGTGCGGTCCTAATCGGGCGGCGCGAGTGCGCGAGGAAGAAAGTAGGACTCTCTGCTACAATTTTGAGGATTCGTGAGCGACCAGAAACAAGCCAGGCGGTATTTTGTATCAGGAATGGTCCAGGGCGTGGGCTTCCGCTATTTCACGCAGCATGCCGCGGAAAAACTTCGTCTTAGCGGCTTCGTCAGAAATCTTCGCGACGGCCGCGTCGAGGTGTTCGCCATGGGCACACCCGGGCAACATGCGGAATTGCGGGCCATCCTCGAACGAGGGCCGCGGTTTTCCAGCGTCAGCGAAGTGCGGGAAGAAGCCGCGGCGCCTGACCCCGAATATGACGGCGGATTTTTCATCAACGCAAGTGATTGAAATTGTGGAACGCATTTGAATAGAGCGAACAGGAGACGTTTGCATGAACGATCTGAAAAAGCTAATCCGCGAAGTGCCGGACCATCCCAAGCCCGGAATTCTCTTCTACGACATCACCACGCTGCTGAAGGACAAGCAGGGGTTCCACACGCTGGTCGACCGGCTTTGCGATCACTACAAAGGACACACCATTGACGTGGTGGCGGGGATCGAGGCGCGCGGCTTCATCTTCGCACCTGCCTTGGCGTATCGCCTTGGCGCGGGCTTCGTTCCCGTTCGCAAGCCGAAAAAGCTCCCGGCAAAGACCACCAGCATTTCTTACGCTCTGGAATACGGCACGGACACGCTCGAAATCCATGAAGACGCCGTGCAGCCCGGCCAGCGCGTCATCATTTGCGACGACCTTCTCGCCACCGGCGGGACCGCTTCCGCGACAGCGAAGCTGGTCCAGAAGCTTGGCGGCACGGTCGAAGGTCTCGCCTTTGCCGTCGAGCTTACTTTCCTCAAGGGCCGCAGCAAGCTGAACGGCTTCGATGTTTTCTCGCTGATCCAGTACGATAAGTAAAGAGCTTTCATCAACCTGTACCCTTTTCCGGGAGAACGCATCTGAAGTCCGAGGAGGTGCCCATGGGCGAAGTCATTCACACCGCGCGAATCCGCCTGGTTCAGAAAAAGCGGCCCTTTCGCGACGCGCATATCGAGGGGTTCGAAGAGCCCTTGCATTTCGGCACGCATGGCGGTTATGCAAAGTATTACGGCGTGAAGGATGCCGCCCCGCTGCCGACCACCATCGATCACGTCATCTCCGCGCTCGCCGGTTGACTGACCGGCACGCTTGCCGGCGCGCTGGAAGCGCGCGGAATCCCCGCAGCGGATCATCTGGAAGCGGAGGTCGAAGGGCGCATTGAAGCCGATGACAAACTCTTCCGGATTGCAGCCGTAAACCTCCGCTACAAGCTGAAAATTCCCAAGGGCAAACGCGCCGAAGCCGACCGCGCTCTCGCCCACCATGAAAACCACTGCCCGGTCCACATGAGCATCAAGAAGGGCTTTGAAGTGACATGGTCCGCCGACGTCCAGGAGGAATAGGCCCTATTTCCGGCTCCGCTGGCGGAGGGCCTCAAAGAGGACGACGCCTGCGGCGACTGAGACATTGAGAGATTTTACCGGCCCGGTCGTCGGCAGCGAGACCACGAAGTCGCAGCGCTTGCGCGTTAGTTCGTGCAATCCCTTGCCTTCACTTCCCAGCACGATGCCCACCGGCGAGTTGTAATCGGCTTCCGTGTAGCTTTTTTCCGCTTCTTCATCGAGGCCCACGAGCCAGTAACCCGCTTCCTTCAATTCCTCCATCGTGCGCGCCAGGTTGGTCACCTTGGCGACCGGCAGATGCGCCAGCGCGCCGGCGGAAGCGCGCGCGACCGTATCCGTAAGTCCAGCGGCCCGCCGTTCGGGAATCACCACGCCGTGCGCGCCCGCAGCCAGCGCCGTTCGAATGATGGCCCCGAGATTGTGCGGATCTTCTACCCCATCCAGCAGGACGATCAGCCCCGCCTGCGAGCCGCTCGCTTTGGCTCGCGCCAGGATGTCCTCCAAGGTCGCCGCCGCGCGCGCCGCTGCGAGCGCCACGACTCCCTGGTGATCTTTCGAATTGGCCAGCCGGTCGAGCTGTCCGCGATCTTCGAAGCGCACGGCAATTCCTTGCTTCCGCGCAAGCTGGACGATTTCCTCAACGCGCGTGTCTTGCCTGCCCTTCGCGATGACGATGCGGTCGATCGGGCGCTGCGCCTCGAGCGCTTCCTTCACGGCATGAATCCCAGTCAGTCGGTCCATGAGTGACCCAGTTTACAGTCGTCAATCACCGGTAGGACAGGCATTCCTGCCTGTCCTCCGTCCAGAGCATCGCCGGCCATCCATCCCTGCTGGTCCATAGTGGAATCCGCGCTAATCCAACGTCGCGCAAAACTCCAGAATCCTCGCTCGAGCGGATTTGACTGGCGCGGCAAACGGCAACCCAGCCGCCTCATCCAGCAGCAAAATCACGCGGTCGAGCTCCCCTTCCCCAGCGCGCCCGGCCAGTGCCAGCCGGATGGGATGAAACAGCTCGCGTCCGCGCAATTCCATCTCCTCCTTCAATTTCGTGATGATCTCTTTGAATTTCTCCGTGGTCAGCGGCGCCCCATCCAGAAGCAGAAGCGCCAACTGTCGCAACACCTCACGCGCCGCATAGCGCGAGAGCACCACGTGACTCTCCACCCTGGCGATGATCTCGCCAGCATCGTAATGAAAAACCAGTCCCAGAAGATCGGCCAATGCGCCACGATCGGCGGCATGACCACCCAGGATCGCCGCGGCATGTTCACACCAGGCGATCTGTTCGGGTGTCGCATCACCGGCGAGCCAGCCTCGTTCGCGCAGTATCGCAAGGGCATCGGCCGAAGTGAAAGGATTCGCGGCCGCGACGGGCGCGTCAGGATGATCGGCGGAATGCATCGCGGAAATTGTAGCGTACTGAGGCGAACTCGAAGAGCGCGAAGAAGTCCCCGAACTATCGAACTTGCAGGGTCGCAGGGGCGCAGCATGCTGCGCCCCTGCGAAGCGGTCATTCAAGAGGAAACCAGTGTGGCGACCACGTGCGCCGCGATGGCTTCACCGCGGCCGACGGCGTCAACGCCTTCGTTGGTCTTTGCTTTCAGGTGGATTTTTTCGGCGGATATGCCGAGCGCTTTGGCCAAGGCATCGCGCATCTTTGGAAAATGCGGCCCGAGTTTCGGCCTTTCCGTGATCACCACGGCATCGACGTGCTCGATGGCAAAATGCCCCGCGTCCAGCAACCTTTTGGCATGTTCGAGAAAGAGCAGGCTGTTCGCGCCCTTCCATTTCGGATCGGTGTCCGGAAAGTGCGTGCCAATGTCGCCCATTCCCGCGGCGCCAAGCAATGCATCGCACATCGCGTGAGCCAACACGTCACCATCCGAATGCCCCACCGGCCCCTTCTCAAAGGGCAACTCAATCCCGCCGACGATGAGCTTGCGTCCCTCCACTAGGCGGTGCAAATCGTAGCCGATGCCGCAGCGCGTGCTCATGCCTTCTTGCGCTCGAATTCCAGGTAAAAGCGCGCAAGCTCCATATCGGCTGGTTTGGTGATTTTAATGTTGCGTTCCGAGCCCAGCACCACGTGCACATCATGGCCCATGCGCTCGACGAGACCGGCTTCATCCGAAGCGCTCACGCCATCGGCCTGAGCCCGCGCAAACGCTTCCTTCAGGAGTTTCGTCGAAAATGCCTGCGGCGTTTGCGCCAGCACGACGCGCTCCCGCGGTACCGTGCCCGTAATCAAGGCAACGTCCTCGGGCAGGCTGGCGCGCTTCACTTCCTTGACAGTGTCCATCGCCGGGACGCCCAGGATCGCCGCCTCGCAACGCCTGGCTTCTTCAATCACCCGCGTGATCTGCTCCACCGTGACGAAGGGTCGCACGGCATCGTGCACCAGGACAATTTCCGTGTCATTCGCCACCTCGCGCAGCGCCGCGGCGACCGAATCCTGCCGCGAATCGCCGCCCTTGACCACGCGCACCACCTGCTTGAATTTTTCCTCGGGCAATTCTCTCTTCCAGCCGCGCCACTTCGTCCCCCCGCGTGGCCACGATGATATCCGTGACCTGCGGGCAAGCCGCAATGCGCCTCAGGCTGAGGATCACGATCGGCGTGCCATCCAACTCCAGAAACTGCTTGGGCGTTTCCGCGCCCATGCGCGTTCCTAGACCGGCGGCGGGAAGAATGGCGGCAATTCGGCTCATTGCTGGAGCGCTCCCGTCCCGGAACCTTCAAGGGCGGTTTCGCAAACTTCAGAGTGTACCTCAAGCGAGGGTATAGCGTGAAATCGCCGGGCCACATGACGGATAGCGTGCCGGCTTCTGCAAGGCTAAGCCACAGTGCCCACGGGATCAAGCGGTTCGAATGGACCAGCGAAGGCGCTTCCCTCCGGCCGGTCTCCTATCCCGCATCCGCTTCAGGGAAGTTCGGCCGTGATTGCCGCTCCAGCGAACTCTGCCCAGGAAGCTGCTCGGAGCTATTCGTCCGCGCCGTAGCCTCGGTGCGCGAGCCTCCATTGCCATCGCCACGACCCGCCGCAGCCGCGGCCGCCTGCCGTGCCGGGACAGCCGGCTGTTCCGCCTTGTCTTCCAATCGGCCAAAAATCATCTTGCCCGCGGTCGTTTGATGGACGGAAGTAACGATGATGTCGGCGCTTTTGTTGATCATCCGGCGCGCGCCGTCCACGACCACCATCGTGCCGTCCTCCAGGTACGCCACGCCCTGGTTCGGCTCCTTCCCTTCGCGCAGAATCAAGACGCGCATGGGTTCGCCCGGCAAGACCGCCGGCTTCAGCGCGTTTGCCAGTTGATTGACATTCAGCACCGAGAACCCCTGCACCGTGGCCACCTTGTTCAGGTTGAAATCATTCGTGACAATCTTGGCCCCCGTGCGCCGCGCCAGCTCGACCAGCTTGTGGTCCACATCTCCGCCCGGCGGAAAATCGTCCTCCAGGATGCGCACCTCCACATGCGGCATCTTTTGCATCCGCTGCAGTACCTCCAGCCCGCGCCTTCCGCGCTGCCGCTTCAGGGGATCCGAGGAATCGGCAACCATCTGCAGCTCGTGCAGCACGAATTGCGGCACGCCAAGAACGCCATCCAGGAACTGCGTATCGCAAATGTCCGCCAGCCGTCCGTCAATCAATACGCTGGTGTCCAGGAGTTTCATGGGCTCCCGGTGCGCTTGGCTCTTTACGAGAAATCCACCGAGGGAATCCGCATGTAGTTCCCTCCCTCGCCCCGATCCCAGAACGAGTCCCAGGTAACCGAACGCGAAGAGCGATGCAAATTCCAGGAACGACTTCGTGGGTTCGGGCTCATCGGTGCGAGAAACGACGAGGGTCACAAGCACGGCGGAGAAAATTCCGAGCACTGCGCCAAACGCTCCTCCCAGGAGCCCGCTCAGAGCCGCGCGGCGCAGCCGCAATTCCGCGAGCATCACAAACAGCCCCATCAGGATTCCCACTCCGGCCGCGCTCGCTCCACGCAAGCCGAATGGCCCAAGTGTGTAGCTCACGCCCGCTGTGCACGCCACCAAAAATCCGCGCACCGCCCAGAATCCCCAGGCAAACTTCTGCCTTTTCGCTCCCTGCGTCTCTGCGATGGGTCCATCCAAGTTGGGCAAGACTCTAGAATCCGGAGAAGGCAATCGGCGCTGCTCTTCGGGGCTGATCCGGCTCATACGACCTCACAGTTTCGTTCGTCCACTGCAAAATCGGTGCAGCCAGCCCGCAGAAGCGTAGAGGACCGAGGCCGATGCGGGATGCGGAACGCTACTTGGCGTCCCGCCGACTTATATACTCTCTCATCAGCGTCACGTCAAGTTGTTGTCAAAATGAAAATAGGGGGAGCAAGAAGCGAAAGGAATGAAAATTCGGCTTACCGGATGTAAATCCGCGGGACCCGCTGGCTCACCATGCACAGAAGGTCGGACGTGACCGTGCCAATGCTTCGTGCCACCAGGTGCGCGGGGTGCCGCTGCGCGCCATCGGTGCCGTAAATGGTTGCAACGTCGCCGGTCTGCACATCCGGCACGTCGGTCACATCGATCATCGTCACGTCCATGGAGACGATCCCCACAATCGGCGCCACTTTCCCGCGCACCAGAACCCTCCCGCGATTCCCCAGCGAGCGATGAATTCCATCCCCGTACCCCGCAGCCAGCACGCCGATCCGCGAAGGCCGCCGCGCAATAAACGTCTCGTTGTACCCGACGCCCGCCCCAGCAGGGACGCTGCGCAATCCGATAATCCTTGTGCGCAGGCTCATCACCGGCTCCAGCGGCAGCCGCGCCTCGATCTCCGGGCGTTTTTCAACGGGATCGTAGCCCGGATGATATCCGTAAAGAATGGCGCCCGGCCGCACCATGTCCGCCCAGGTCTCCGGCCGCGCTACGATCGCCGCGCTGTTTGCCAGGTGCACGATCCCCGGATCGATTCCCAGCGCGCGAAGCCTCTCCAGCGCCGTATAAAACCGCTCTTCCTGCTCCCGCGTTTGCCGTCCGGCTTCCGTATCGGAAAATACTTCCGAGGACGCGAAGTGCGTGAAGATTCCACCGAGTTGCAAATGCTTGCACTTCACGAGTTGCTTCGCGAAACACTCCACGTTGCCCGGCGCGATACCCAGCCGGTTCATGCCCGTGTCCACTTTCAAGTGGAACGGCACCGGCTTGCCGCCTCTTCGGCGAGCCGCCGCGCGGTCAAGGTGCGGCAATTGTTCGCAGCGGTGAATCACCGCCGTCAGGCCGTGCTCGATCAGGCGTGCTTCCTCTCCGGGAACAAAACTCGTCAGGATCAGAATCGGCTTCCTTACGCCCGCCTTCCTTACCGCGATTCCTTCCCCTGTGCACGTCACGCCAAACCAGTCCGACCCCGCCTTCTCCAGCGCCTTGGCCACTTCTGGCCCGCCGTGGCCGTAGCCGTTGCCTTTCACGATCGAAAGAATTTTGCACGGCGTCTTGCGCTTCTCCTCGGGGGGATTCACGTACTTTCGAATGGCTTGAAAATTGTGCGTCAGCGCCGGTAACGAGACTTCCGCCCAGACCGGGCGTCTCACTTCTTTGCGGGGGCTTTTCTGCTTGGTTGCCATCTGCTTTCCGAAAAAAATAGTTTACGACATTCGCGCGGCGCCGGCTGGCGGCCACCTGGGCTGCCGCGTGAAAGACAACACCCCTTCGAACTGCAAGTTCGCAGCCACTTGCCACGTCATGCCCCAGGAAATGAATTGGGAATCCGTGTCTCAGCTAAAGCTGCCTGCTGCTTGGCGTTACGGAGCAAAACCGCTCCCGCTCGGAAAACGACCAGTGGACCTTCAACCGCTGCTGGTGTGGGCCACCTTCTATGATGGCGTCGGCTCTGTCAAGAGACACAAAGACTGTGCGAGCCGCGGGGCTCGTTTTTTTCTTCTTACCTGAAAGAATCTTTTCTCTTTCCTTCATTTCGACCAAGGCTCGCTGCATGAATCCAGCGGTGGAATCTGGTTCCACCAACCATCTATTCGGTCACCGTGTTACCGACCATGATTCTTTCTTCAGACGCCGCGATCGCTCGCGGGAGCAAGGCGCCCAATCAGCCTAGCGATGGACTTGCGTCCACCAGGGTGGCCCCCGGGCTGCCTTGCCTGCGAACCAGCCGTGCGTAATCTGCTCCACTACGCAGCATCCAGTACATACGCACAGCCAACTTGCGCGCGATGGCCACTTTGGCCACCGCGTGTCCTCTGCGGAATTTCAATCGCTGATAGTCCTGCCGCAGTGCGGGATCCTTGCGCACCGCAGGATACACGGCTTCGATCAGCAGCCAGCGCACCATGGTGTTGCCCTGCTTGCTGATGGCTCCGAGCCTCCGCCGTCCGCCGCTGGATTCCTCGCTCGGATTCAGGCCGAGATAACTCGCCAGTTTCCTGCTGCGGTGAAAGCGCGTCACCGGACCGATGGCCAGCACGAACGCCAACGAGGTGACCGGACCGATGCCCGGATGGGTCATTAGGAGAACCGCATCGTCGCGACGCTGGGCTTCTTCCAAAACCGCGCGATCCAACTCCGTGATCGGAGGGTCGAGTTGGTCGAGCAGCTTCAGAAGTTCTCCCCGCCGCCGGCGGGCCCAGGGTCCGAGCACCAGGTTTCCCAGTTCCATGCGGCCCTTCTTGGTGAACAGCTTTTGTTTCCGGCACAAGCCCTGGCTCATCGCGAGGAAGTGCAGCTGGTTGCTCAACATGGTGCGCAAGCACACGAGCTTGTGACGGTGCCAGAGTAACTGCCGGAGGTCGCGTTCGGCCGGTGTGGGAACCCAGATCTTCGGAAAGCGTTTCGAGAGCATTAGATCGAGGATGAGCCGGGCGTCGCGCTCATCGGTCTTCTGCTTGCGCACTTCACTGGCGCGAATCTTCGCGGAGTCGCCGATCCAGAGTTCGTGACCGAGTTCCGCGAGCAAACGCTCGAACCAGTGAATGGGTCCGGTGGCTTCGATGCCCACGCGTACCGGTTCGTGCGAACTCTGCAAATCCCGGTAGAACGCCTGGGCCTCGCCGCTTTCGTGGTCCAAGCGCCGCTCGAGAAGCAGCTCTCCGGTGGTTTCTTCTGCCATGGCAATCTGCTGATAGCGTGTATGAAAATCACATCCTATAATCAACATTGCTCGGCTCCTTTTCCCGAGCCTTGGTCGTCTAACAGCAACCAAGTCTACTCGGTCGAAGGAGCCGACGCCGTCATCTAATCAGCCGCGCTGTGGCAGCCTTTACCTGTCGTCCGGTGTGAATTGCGAGAAGGCGTCCGGAGCCGCCTCCTCAAACCGTGTAAACCGGCTGCGGAAGACGAATTTCACCATGTCGGTCGGGCCATTTCGCTGCTTTGCGATTCTGAGCTCTGTCTCTTCTCTTTCCTCGGGGGTCGCGCCTGCTTTGAAGAAATGCGGCCGATAGATGAACATCACCACGTCGGCATCCTGTTCGATGGCGCCGGATTCCCGCAAGTCGCTGAGCTGCGGCCCGCGTTCATCGCGCTCCGGGGCGCGTGTCAGCTGGCTGAGCACCAGCACGGGAATCTGCAGTTCCTTGGCCAGTCCCTTCAATCCCCGCGAAATACTCGACACCTCTTCCTGGCGATTCCCGAAGCGCCCTCGCGCCGTAATCAGCTGCAGGTAATCCACCACCAGCAGCGACAATCCCTTCTCGCGCTTCAGCCGGCGCGCTTTTGCTCCGATTTCCAGCACGCTGATCGACCCCGCATCATCAATCCACAGCGGCGCTGAGGAGATTGCTCCCAGCGATTCCGTCATTCGCCGCCAGTCCTCCCGGCTCAAGTGTCCGGTGCGGAACTTGTGCGCGTCTATCTGCGCCACCGACGCCACCAGGCGCTGCAGCAGCGATTCCTTGGACATTTCCAGGCTGAACATCGCCACCGGGTGCCCGCCGCGAATCGCGATATTCTCCATGACGTTCAGCGCCAGCGCAGTTTTCCCCTGGGAAGGCCGCGCCGCCAGTATCAGCAGTTCGGAAGGCTGCAACCCGGACGTCAGCTTGTCCAGCTCCGTGTAACCCGTGGGAATCCCCGTGATGCTCTTCCCTTCCTTGAAGATTTTTTCCAGCCGCTCGAAATTGTCGCGGACGATGTCCTTCACCGGAATCAATCCCGCGCGCACGCGGTCTTCCGCCAGCGCAAAAATCGAGGATTCCGCCCCGTCTAGAATGGCGTCCGCGCCGTCTTCCCCTTCGAACGCGCGCTGTTGGATATTGTGCGTGGTGTGAATCAGGTTACGCAGGATGGCTTTTTCTTTGACGATCCGCGCGTAGTGCTCGATGTTCGAAACCTTGGGCATGCCGTCGGCCAGCGACGCCAGGTACGGCGCCCCACCGGAAGCTTCCAGATCGCCCTTGCGGTACAGCTCTTCCGTCAGCGTCACCAGGTCAATGGCCTGCTGGCTCTCGCCCAGCGAGATCATTTGCGTGAAGACCCGCCGGTGCTGGTCCAGAAAAAAATCCTCCGGACGCAGATGTTCGATCGCCGGATTGAGCGCGTTGTTGTCCAGCAGGATCGCGCCCAGAACCGAGCGCTCGGCCTCCAGATTATTCGGTAACGGCTTCTCAAGAGTCGCGTCAACGGGCATAATCCGCCTTCATGCTATTCGCCTTTTCTTCGCTTTTGTACCACGTTCTTCGCCGCGGGGCAAGCGCGGAATTTCTTACTTCTCTTTCGAACACTCCCCAACTTCAATGTGTTGTCGGATTGTGCGTGGAAGAACCGTGCGGGTCAATTGGAGTGCCTGTGCATCGCTTCGGAAATCTCTGCAAAACTTTTTGCCCTCAAAAAAGCAGGGGCACGATGCATCGTGCCCCTGCGCCTGCAGCCATCTTGCGGTGGCAAGCTACGGCTACGCCTCTTTCTCAACGGTTACCTTGATCTGCGCTGTTACGTCGCGAAACACCTTGATGGTCACCTGCGTTTCCCCGATGGTCTTGATGGGTTCGCCCAGCTGCGCCTGGCGCTTGTCCACCTTGAAGCCCTGCGCCGCCAGCCCTTCCGCGATGTCCGCGGAAGTCACCGAGCCGAACATCTGGTCGTTCTCGCCGGTCTTGCGAGTGAACTTCAGCGCAACACCGTTGAGCAACTCGGCCTGTTTCTGCGCCGCTTCCAGTTCCGTCGCGGTTTTCTTGGCCAGCGAAGTGCGAATGCGCTCGATGGCTTTCAAATTTCCCGAAGTTGCTTCAATCGCCAGCTTGTGCGGCAAAAGAAAATTGCGGGCGTAGCCGGGTTTGACCGTGACCACGTCTCCGCGGTGGCCCAGTTTTTCGACGTCTTCCTGAAGAATGATTTGCATTTCGTCTCTCTAAGCTCCTGTTTGTTCAGCCCGCTGGCCCTCAGGCCTTCGGGGCCTCGGCCGTGGGTGCCGGTGTGCCAGACGCAGCCGCGGGTGCCGCTGTACTAGGTGCGGCCGCAGGTGCCGGTGCACCATGCGCTGCCCCCGGTACGACCACGCGCGGCGCCTGCGTGCCTGCGGCGCTTCCCGCAAACGGCAGCAGCGCGATGTTCCGCGCCCGCTTGATGGCCACGCCCAGCCAGCGCTGGTGGCGCGAGCACACCCCGGTCATCCGTCGGGGCAGAATCTTTCCGCGCTCCTGCACAAACTGCGACAGAATATCTGCTCGTTTGTAGTCGATGAAGTCCATCTTCTCGACGCAGAACTTGCAAACCTTTTTTTTGCGGAAATACTGCCGCTTGCCGCGCGGACGCCCCCCGGGACCTCCCGGGCCGCCCGGACCCCCGCCTCCTGGCCCGCCTTCGCGCCTCGGGCCACCGTGGCCGCCGTGCCCGCCTTCACGCCGCGGTGCTCCACTCGGCGCCGGTGCTTGCTTCTGTTCCTCTGCCATAACTTCCACCCTTTCACTTTTTGCCTCGAACGAATCGAGGTCAATTCCGTGGCGACCTCGGATTGGCCGGGGTCATCTCACGCTTCACGAAAACTTCTGCGCCGCAACCGGCCTAGCTTGCCGCCGCCGTTTGTTCCGGCGCTGCTGATGGAGCCGGCGCCGGCGTGCGGCGTGGACGCCGCGCCGCTCGCTTCTCGCGCTTCTGCGTCAGCTTCTTCTGGCGCTTCAAGTCTTCGTCCAGGCGCACCGTCTGATACTTGATCACCGTGTCCTGCACGCGCAAACGGCGCTCCAGTTCGGCAATCAACTCGGCGTGTGTCGTGTGAATCTGCTGGTAGACGTAAATGCCTTCGCGGTGCTTGGCCACGCGGTACGCCAGCTTCCTCGTGCCCCAGTGCTCGGTCTTCTCGATTTTCCCGCCCTTCTCCGCGCAGGTGTGCTCGATGACCGAGAGGATCTTCTTGATCTCCTCTTCCGGCGTTGCCGGCCGCACAATGAAAACCAAATCGTACAAACGCTCTTCCATGATGACCTCTTTCCCTTCGCTCCCGGGCTCGCAGCCCGGTAAATGCCGTTTCTACTCTTTGCCCGTCTCTTCCGGCTCCGCCGGCTTGCGCCGGTTGTACTTGTTCATCGCCGCGTCGATCCCCTCTGTCAGGATCATCTCCACGGCGTCCCCCGCTTCCGCGACGGCCTCCGCGGCTGCTTCCAGTTCCGCCTTCTTCATCGGCCGCAACACGTACGCGGCAAGGTCGCTCACCGGATGCTCCGGCCCGCAGCCAATTCGCAGGCGCGCAAACTCTTTTGTTCCCAGCGCGCTGATCACGGACTTTGCTCCGTTGTGCCCGCCTGCGCTTCCTTCCGGGTGAATCCGGATCGTCCCCCAGGAGAGTTGCTTCTCGTCCCACAACAACAGCAAATCCTCCACATCCAGCTCGTACTTTCCCAGCAGGTCTCTCACGGAAATCCCGCTGAGATTCATGTACGTCTGCGGCTTTGCCAGCAGCACCTCTTCCCCGGCGATCTTTCCTCGGCCAACGAGCGCCTTGCCCTCGGGCCGCTCCACTCGAATCCCGCTTCGATTCGCCAGTTCATCCACCGCCAGGAAACCCAGGTTATGCGGCGTCCACTGATACTGCGGATCGGGATTCCCAAGTCCGACAATGAGCCGCATAAGCCTCTATCCACCGGCATCCGCCGGCTCCCGGCGAGCGGACCCGTGAAACAATTACTTTTTCTTTTCCGGCTTCTCTGCTTTCTCTGCCTTGGGCTTGGCTTCCGCTTCGGCGCCTTCTTCGCCTTCCACTTCCTTCTTGCCCTTCTTGATGACTTCCGGCTCGGCTGGCACTACCGCTTCCGCCGCCACCGCCTCCGCGGGCTTCTCTTCTTCCACGCGCAGCGCCACGACGTGCGCCAGCACGCGTTCCGGCTCGGTGATCAGCCTTATCTTGGCCGTGTCAATCGGCAGGTCGTTGGCACGGACCTGCTTCCCGAGCATCAATCCGCTCACGTCCACCCTGAATTCCGTCGGGATTTCACCCGGCAAGCATTCGATTTCCACTTCGCGCGTCACGATTTCGAACACCCCGCCCTGCACCTTTACGCCCGCAGGCTCCCCGAACGTGTGCACCGGGACCTTAACCTTCATCCGCACGTCCATCGCCACGCGCAGCAGATCCACGTGCAGCAATTTCCCGGTAATCGGATCCACCAGCCAATCCTTCAGAATCGCCGGCTCGTGCTTTCCCCCCAGGTCCACTTGAAACAGCGTGTTGTGTCCGCTCTCCGAGCGCAGGATCGCGCCAACCTGCTTGGCGTTCACCGCTAGCGTTATCGCACCGCCCTTTCCGCCGTACAACACGGCCGGAACTTTGCCCGTCAGGCGTAAACGCCGCGCTTCGTTCTTGCCCCGCTCTGCCCGGGGCGACCCTTCCACTACGATCTTCTCTGACATGACCTTCTTCCCCTTCTTCTGAAGCCTTCTAAACCCTTCGGCGCTCTTACTCTTCGGCTTCCCCTCAAATAAACAGTTCGCTGATGGAAGTCTCTTCGTGAATCGACCGAATTCCCCGCGCCAGCAAATCCGCCACGCTCAGCACGCGTATCTTCCCCATCTTCTTCGCCGCTTCGTTCAGCGGCACCGAATCCGTCGCCACCACTTCGCTGATCCTGGACTTCTCGATGCGCTCGATCGCCGGCCCGGAAAGCACGGCGTGCGTGCACGCCGCAAACACTTGCGTGGCCCCTTCCCTCAACAGCGCGTCCGCGGTCTTCACCAGCGTTCCCGCGGTATCAATAATGTCGTCCACGATCAGTGTGCTGCGCCCGCGTACGTCTCCGATCAGGTTCATCACTTCGCTGACGTCCACGTCCACGCGGCGCTTGTCCACGATGGCCAGCGGCGCGTCCAATTTCTTCGCGAAAAACCGCGCCCGCTCCACCCCTCCCGCATCCGGCGATACCACCGTCAAGTTCGGCAAATTCATATGCCGGAAGTATTCCACCAGCACCGGCGAGCCGTACAAATGATCCACCGGCACGTCGAAATACCCCTGAATCTGCGGCGCGTGCAAATCCAGCGTCAATGCCCGGCTCGCTCCCGCCGTTTCCAGTAAATCCGCCACCAGCTTCGCGGAAATCGGAACGCGCGGCTTGTCCTTCCGGTCCTGCCGCGCATAGCAGTAATAGGGCAGCACCGCCGTAATTCGCCATGCCGAGGCGCGCTTGAACGCATCAATCATCAGCAGCAGTTCCATCAGGTGGCAGTCCACCGGGTGATGGCACGGCTGCACCACGAAGACATCCGCGCCGCGCACGTTTTCCAATATTTGAAAATAGATCTCTCCGTCGCTGAATCGTCCCAGCAGCGCCTTCCCCAGCGGCACGTTCAAGTGCCGGCAGATGCTTTCCGCCAATGGCGGATTCGCCGTCCCTGAGAAAATCTTGAATCGGTCGTCGTTCACGACGCTCGCGCTCCAGGTGACCGCTCTGCGGCCACACCTTGCACAAATCCGCCTTACCCAATGGACCCCGGGAAAAAATTGGACACGGAGAGACGCTGCGGCTCAGCAGACGACTCAAGCGCCTCGAACGGCGCGAAGATACCTGTCGCGCGAGAGTGTTTCGCAAACGAAGGTCTGGTCGCCCTGAAACCCAACAGCGGCTCGGCGCGCCATCGCTGGGCTCGGGAAAACTCCAAACACCGCCGAACCGCTACCCGCCAGCGAGGCTTCTGCAGCTCCTCTTTGGAGCAACTCCCGCTTGATTTCCTCAAGCCGGGGATGCCGCCGGTAAACCGGCCGCTCGAAATCGTTCGAAAGGCCGTTCCCCTGCGCGCTCCAGCACAGAGCACAGAACTCCCAAAGTTTAGGGTTTACGGCCGGTTTTGTCAATCCGATCGCCTTGGACTTCAGCCAGCGGTACGCGTCCGGCGTCGGCACGTGGATTTTTCGCGGCGATACCACCAGCAGGTGCAGCTTCGGAATGTCCGCCAGCGGATAAATCTCGTCGCCTTTGTTAACGCCCACCGCGCGCCCGCCCAGCAGAAAAAATGGCACGTCAGCGCCCAGCGACGCCGCAATCTCCATCAATCGCGCGAGCGGCAGCTTCTTCTTTGTCAGCCGTAGATATCCCAGCAGCGCCGCCGCCGCGTCGCTCGATCCCCCGCCAAGCCCACGCCCGGCCGGAATCGTTTTTTTCAGCTCAATCTGCACTCCGCCGCGGATCTTCAGTTCCCGCCGCAGCCTATCCACTGCCCGGTACACCAGATTTTTCTGCACCGGCTCCGCGGACAGCGGCCCGTTGCCTTCGATCCTCAGCGTGATTCCCGCGCCGCGGGACCCGCGCATCCGCAATTCATCGTGCAGCGAGATCGTCTGAAAAATCGTGCGCAGCTCGTGAAATCCATCGGCGCGCTTGCCCAGGATATCCAGGCGAAGATTGATTTTTGCAAACGCGGGAATGCGCACTTCAGGCATGCGGTGAATTACGGCTTCGTTTCGCCGCTCGTCGTTTTTTGCGCCAGGCGGTGTTTCGATTGCGCCAGCTTCTTCTCCAGTTCCGCCACTTTGTCCGCTTCCACGTCCGCCGGCAGGGAGCGCCGCCATTCGATCAGCGATTTTTCCCATTCCGCGGAAGCCAGATCGCTGCGCCCCGTCTTGGCATATAAATCGCCGAGGTGCGAATGGATCGTCGCGTCGTGGCTCTCGCGCTCCGCCGCTTTCCGGAGTGCCGCCTCCGACGCCACAAACTTGTTCGCCTTGAAATAAATCCATCCGAGACTATCCAGGTAGGCTCCGCTGTTCGGCTCCTCTTTCAGCGCTCGCTTCACCAGCGCTTCCGCTTCATCCAGCCGGATTCCCAGGTCCCCCAGCATGTAGCCGTAATAATTCAGCACCGGCGCATTCTTCGGATTCACCGCCAGCACCTTCTTGAACTCCACTTCGGCCTTGTCGAAAAACTTTTGCCGCTCGTAAATCGCCCCGAGCAGGAACCACGCCATCTCATTATCGCGCGGTTGGCCCGGCAGCGCCTCCGCGGCGTGCGCGGCTTCCTCCGCTTCTTTGTACCGGCGGCCTCGCTCGTACACCTGCGCGATATTCAAATACGTGTCGCGGTCTCCCTCATTCCCGTGCAGTTGCGCCCGCAACATCCTTACGGCTTCGTCCGTCTGCCCGTTCTCTCCCAGCAGCAACGCATAACCCGTCCGGATCGCCGGGTCCGCCGGATACTTCGCCAGCGCTTCTTTGCCCGTCTGCAGCGCCTTCGATAAATCCTTCGCCGCGCGGTACGTGTCCATGATCATCATCCGCGCCCGGCGATCCTCTTCCTCGCCGAGATGCCCCAACTCTTCATACGTGAAAATCGCGGCCTGATAATTCTGCGTGTCCCGATAAAGCTGCCCGAGTTGCTGGTACAGGATCGCCAGCGATCTCCGCCGCGACGGCATCGCCGTGGACTGCGACTTGATCCCCGTCACCGCATCCGACAATACCCGGATCGCATCCTCGTACCGCCCCTGCGCCTGGTACAGCATCGCCTCGTTGTACATCACTTCCAGGCTGCCCGGCGCATACTGCCGCGCCTTCACCAGGTTCTCTTCCGCCTTGTCCAGTTGGTGTAGCTCGCGGTAAATCTGCGCGATTCGCAGGTACACGTCCGAATCATCCGGCATCAAGTCCGATAGCTTCTGGTACACTTCCAGCGCTTCCGAATATTTTTCCTCCGCGAGCAACGTCTGCCCCAGCCCGCGCTGGTGGCTCAATTCGGACGGATCGAGCTCCGCGGCCTTCCGGTACGCCTGCTCCGCCTTCGCCAGTTCATGCCCTTGCGTGTAGGCATCCCCCAGCAAATCCAGCAGCACCGGTGAAGGTGAATGCGCGGTGATCCCTTCGAGCAGGCTCACCGCTTCCGTGGCCTTGCCCTCGTCCATTAGCAATTGCGTCAGTTGTTCGACCGCCGCCTCATTCTCAGGATCGTTTTTCAGCATGCCGCGCAGCACTTCCTCGGCCTTGTCGTGCTCGTTCTTCAGCCGGTACAGCCGCGCCAGCCACAACGCCGAGTCCATATCCGACGGATCAAGCCGGTAGATTTCGCGGTACTGCTCGATGGCCCGGCTCACCATTTCCGATTGCCCGCTGCCCGCGCTCAAATCTCCCAGGCTGCGCAGATAAATCCGTCCCAGCAGCCTCCGCGATTGCACGTCGTCCGGATTGCGCCTCAAAATCTCCTGCGCTTCGCTCACCGCATCACGGATGCGTTGCGCCTTCCAATACATCTCCGCCAGCCGCTCGCCGATCACCGCCGACTTCGGATCCAGCGCATACGCCTTCTTGTACGCTTCGATCGCCTCCGTGGCGTATTCCGCCCGGCTGGTCGCTTCGTACTGCTGCTCGTAGATGTGCCCCATCGTGAAGTTGTAGTAAGCCTCGGCGCGCGCCGAATCTTGCGCCGCCGGTCTCGCCGTTGAGCCGGCGGCCCGATCGGTCGCCGTTACGGGCGAATCGCTCTGCTTGGTCGAGGTGGGAGTTTGCGGTGCCTGTGCAACGGTAGCCGCTCCGGCACAGCCGGTCAATGCAATGACAAGGGTAATCCGTCGTAGGTCCATCGTAGCCCCAGAAACTCAAAGTATCCCACGCGGCCCAAACGCGGTCAAAACCGAAAAATCCTGCGTTTCCAGGGCTTGCAGGCTCTTCCCTTAAGATGCGGGTATCCTCGCAAAAGTTGAATGCGAAAAAGAGCTTGACATCTTTCTATATTTCCGCAATTATCGAAATATGAAGAAGCCCGATCCACTCCTCGTTACTCGCTCCGCCGACCGCTTCTCCGCACTCGGCGCCGAGCCTCGCCTTCAGATTCTCCGCCTCCTCCTCGCCGCACACCCAACGGGCATGGTCCCCGGCGAAGTCCAGGAAGAACTCGGCATCCCCGCCTCCACGCTTTCCCATCACCTGGAAAAGCTCAAACAGGTCGGCCTTGTCAACGTCCGCCGCGTTGGCACCTATCTTTGGTATTCCGCGGACACCGACGCCCTGCGCGAAGTTCTGAACTTCCTTTACGAGGAGTGCTGCACGCGCACCCGCGCCGTCCCCGCAGAATCCGTCATTCAAATTTCAAAGTGAGGTACTCCATGAGCGACACCAACATTCAAGAAGCGGTAAAACAGAAGTACGGCGAAGCTGCTAAGCGCGCTGCCAGTGGCGGCGCAGCCTGTTGCGGCGGTGGCGCCCAACTTAGTGGCTGCGACCCCATCACAAGAAATCTTTACTCTGACGCCGAAAAAGGCGCCTTGCCCGATAAAGCCGTCGCCGCTTCTCTCGGCTGCGGCAATCCCACGGCCCTCGCTCAACTGCAGCCCGGCGAAGTCGTCCTCGATCTCGGCTCCGGAGGCGGCATTGACGTCATTCTCTCCGCCAAACGCGTTGGCCCCGCCGGCAAAGCCTACGGCCTCGACATGACCGATGAAATGCTCGCCCTTGCCCGCGAGAATCAGAAAAAAGCCGGCATCGAAAATGTCGAATTCCTGAAAGGCGCGATCGAAAACATCCCTCTGCCCGACAACACCGTTGACGTCATCATTTCGAATTGCGTCATCAATCTCTCGGGCGACAAAGACCGCGTCCTCTCCGAAGCCTTCCGTGTTCTCAAACCCGGCGGCCGCTTTGCCATCTCCGACATTGTCGTTCGCGGCCAGGTTCCCGCCGGCATTCGCAAGAGCATGGAACTCTGGGTCGGCTGCATTGCGGGCGCCCTCGAGGAAAACGACTACCGCGAAAAACTCGCCCGCGCCGGTTTTGAATCCATTGATGTCGAACCCACTCGCGTTTACAAAATGGACGAAGCTCGCGACTTCCTCGAAGCCGCTGGCCTCGATGCCGATACCGTTGGCCCGCAAATCGATGGCAAATTCATCAGCGCCTTTGTCCGCGCCACAAAGCCCATTGCAAAATCAGCGCCTGCGGCGAGCGCATCCAAATCCTGCTGCGGCCCCTCTTGCTGCTCCTAAGGATTTGCCGCCATGCCGTCACCTTACAACGTCCTCTTCCTCTGCACCGGCAACTCGGCTCGCTCCATCATGGCCGAAGCGATTCTGAATCATCGGGGCAAGCCCAACTTCACGGCCTACAGCGCCGGCAGCCACCCCACCGGCCGCGTTAATCCGCACGCCTTACAGCTCCTCGAAGCCGCCCGCTTTCCCACAGCCAATTTTCGTAGCAAGAGTTGGGACGAATTCGCCCAGCCCGGCGCTCCTCAAATGAATTTCGTCTTCACCGTTTGCGACAATGCCGCTCACGAAGTCTGTCCCGTCTGGCCCGGCCAGCCCATTACCGCTCACTGGGGCGTCCCCGACCCTGCCGTTGTGGCCGGCAGCCCAGAAAAAATCGAGCGCGCCTTCCGCGATGCTTTCGCCATCCTCGATCGCAGAATCGGCTTGTTCCTTTGCCTGCCGCTCGCAAGCCTGGACACGCTTGCCATCAAGAAAGAGGTCAACCGCATCGGCAAGCAATAGCAATCCCGCACACGCGCTCCTCGTGCTTCAATCTGCGGAACCGGAAAGGAAAACTCTCCAGATGGCCGCATCAACCGCTCGCCGCTTGGGATTCATGGATCGTTTTCTGACTGCCTGGATTTTCGCTGCCATGCTTCTCGGCGTCTTATTGGGCTGGCTCGTTCCCGGAATCGTGCCGCTCCTCAATCGCTTCAGCGTCGGTACAACTTCCATTCCGATTGCGGTTGGGCTGATCTTGATGATGTATCCGCCGTTCACCAAAGTCCGCTACGAAGAGCTCCACGAAGTCTTTCGCGACAAACGCATCCTCGGTCTATCGCTTATCCAGAATTGGCTCGTCGGGCCGGTCCTCATGTTTATTCTTGCCGTCGTCTTTCTCCGCGGCTATCCCGAATACATGGCCGGGCTCATCCTGATCGGCCTTGCCCGCTGCATCGCCATGGTCATCGTCTGGAATGAGCTGGCCAAGGGCGATACGCAATACGCCGCCGGCCTCGTGGCCTTCAATTCCCTCTTCCAAGTTTTCTTTTACTCCTTCTATGCCTGGCTCTTCATCACCGTTTTGCCCGCCAGGCTCGGCCTTCACGGCTCCGTTGTAAATATTTCCATCGCGGAAATCGCAAAGAGCGTTTTCATCTACCTCGGCATTCCCTTCCTCGCCGGTTTCCTGACGCGCACCATCCTCGTCCGCGCCAAGGGCCTCGATTGGTACGGCCGCAATTTCATTCCGCGCGTCAGCCCGCTCACACTTATCGCCCTGCTCTTCACCATCGTCGTCATGTTCTCGCTGAAAGGCGCCTACTTCGTTCGCCTTCCGCTCGATGTCTTGCGCATCGCCGTCCCGCTCTTGATCTACTTCGTGGCCATGTTCCTCGTCTCGTTTTATATGGGCAAGAAACTCGGCGCGGACTACTCCAAAACCACCACGCTCGCCTTTACCGCCGCCTCCAATAACTTCGAGCTGGCCATCGCCGTGGCCGTCTCGGTTTTCGGCATCAATTCCGGCGCCGCCTTCGCCGCCGTCATCGGCCCGCTCGTCGAAGTCCCGGTGATGATCGCGCTCGTCAATGTCGCCTTCTTCTTCCAGCGCCGCTACTTTCCCAACCCGCAACCTCTCGACATCGAACCGGTCTGCACGCCCGCCGCACGTCAATAACGCGCGCACCCCCACATTTCTCCTACCTCGATCTCCGCTTGCCCCGAGCTTAGTCGAAGGGAGCGGAGGGATCTGCTATTCGCACGGCCACCCGCCGCGACACGCTTCGGAAGCTTCGGAACCAGCTTGCATTTGACTACTTGCAGCGGGACGATCTTCATGAAAGTCATGTCTCAAACCGGCCAACTCGTGCGTGCCAAATTGCCGACCAATCCCCGGCAAAGTGGATGTAGCATGCTGTAGGAGCGAACACAGGGTTCAGGCTGTGCCAGAAATCAAAGTCGAACAGATCGCTAAAACGCTGGCTCTGGGAATTGGTGTCAGCTACGCCATTGGAATGATGATTTCGAACGGATATCTTGCGAGTATCGGGATCGCTGACTTCGACCCTTTCCGTCCGAAAACAATAGTTTCAGGAGTGTGGTTTATCTTGCTCATTGCCGTAGCGTTCCTTGCAGAGGACAGCATACACAGCAGTTTGAATAGAAAAGACCTTCCTCCGGGATGGGGCCCGGCAAACGCGCTCTTTGTATTTGTAGGCACCGTGGCTTTTTATTTTCTCATTCTTGGCCTAGTCGAAATTCCTCACCCGAACCGCCTGAGAACGCTACTAATGGTATCCATCGGGATGTTCTTTCTGCCGGCGAGTGCACTCGACCAAGCCCGAAACGCGCACAAAGAATGGAAGCGACGTGCGTCGGACGACAAGGTGGGACCAACATCGACAGCGTTCTTCGTTTTTTATTGTCTAGGTCCCTTGCTGCCGTGACTCTGTTCTCAGTGCTGTTTGTCAGATATGTTTATTTGTTTGTCCCTCCACAATACGGAGGCGGGAAACCTAGAATCGTACAAATGGTAGTAAAGGACGGCGCCGTCCAAGCCTTGAACGACCCAGCAATCCCGATGAAACGAAATGTCATTGATAGCAAGGTCGAACTGATCCACGAAACGTCCGAGGCTGTGGCCTTCCGGCTCACAGGAGGCAAAACGATAGTATTGCCCCGCTCAGAAATACTTGCGATTCAAGCGGATTGAGCTCTGCTAAAACGGTGGATAGCTCATGCTTAATGTGTGAGAAGATTTGGGCGCACGCCCCGCTTAAACTTGCCACAGAAAATCAAGCTGCGGAGATGAATGGCACGTGGATGAAGATAAACTGCGAACTCGAATCCAAGTGTTAACTCAGTTTATGGGCGTCTTCGCAGTTTTCGTCTACGCCGGGGGTTTTCTGGCTTTATCTCTTCATCATGCTTCCTTTGGAATTTCGCAATTCGACCTATTACGCCCGAAGATAATCTCTGCTGGCGTGCTGTTCTTTGTATTCGCAGCATTGCCTGCAATTGAAACGATGCAGATTTTTGGTTTCCATACTGCCAACATCAAAAAGCCGGAGAGTGAGAATGCGCCGGCTCCGTCAAAATCCTATGTGCGTTGGATAGATCGGCTCGGTCTCTTACTGATCGCGTTGGTCGTCTCAAGCTTTGTCGTGCGTCCATTTCTTACAGACTTTCCGTTCGAGGGTTCACTCTACTCGTGGGCGTTCGCGGCAATCGTTCCGTCTGCTGCGATTCTGGCTGCGATTCCATTGTTTCTCACGCAAAATCGTAAATGGGAGCTGCCTGTTTGCATCGTGCTTTTCGCCATGACAGTTCTGTGGATGGCATTCTGCGTGTATCGAACTCGAGACACCACCTTTGTGGTTTTGGTTGCGTGGTTCTTGTTCTGTAGTTACATCTCGTATCAAGCATACGGAGCGATGAAGGAACCTCAGAAACTACAAAGCATTAATTGGGTACAGGCGGTAACACTGGCAATGTCGACCGCTGTATTTTTCGGGGTTCAGGTCTACCCTCGCATACCATCAGGCTTTGGCGGCGGCGCTCCTACTCAAGTCACCTTGCAATTCGCAGACAAGGCCCCGTCTGATGGTGCTACAAAGTCGCGAGTGTGGCTCATAGATGAGACTGAGCTAGGTTTCTACGTCACCCGGTCCAAAGATACAAAAAAAGCTATTTTTCTCCCCCGAAACACAATTGCCACAATTTACTTTGGAGAAGAGGCCGAACAACTAAAGGTCGAGCAGCCTAAAGCACCAGAGAAGGTACAACAACAAAATTCCCCAGCAGCAAAGCCCAGCAATTAGACACTCCCTGGCCGTCACAATTTCCTCCTGGCCGGTGGGCCAGACTTAGCCCCTAAGCCGAACCCAGGTGACATATCCCTCGGTTTTTGAAGATGGGTTGCTCTTCGCTAGCCTCCTCACTCTTACCCCGTTGACTCCGATTCCCCCGCCCCCTCCACAACGTCCAACGCTCTAACGTGTAAGCGTTTCAACACTTTGCAGATCCATTCGAATCATACCAACATAGTACTTGACCTGTTGTGTACTTCTGTGCTATTCTCCTTCGTGTTTGCCACCCCACAACTTCGTCCTTGCCTCTCTCCTCTGCGAACCCTCTGTTCACAGCGTCTACCCGGACCTGGTCGGGGCGTCTCTGCGTTGGATCCTTCCCTCCGGCATGATTCCGCAAACATTCAACATGCCAACCTTCAAATGAGCATTATGCATCCCGGATGTATCTGCGGGACCTTCAAACCTGTGTTTGATCTAACCTCTGTCTTTTCACACTCTTCCAAACTCTTTTGCGCTGCTCAAAAACTTAACTCTTTTCTTTTCAAACGATTCCGAACTCTTTGCCAAAAACACCCGGGTGGGGGTAGGGGGGAGTTCTCAACTTTCAAACCTTTCAACTTGCCAACTTGCAAACACCCTCGTCACACCCGTCACTGTGACGAAATTCCCGCCCTCGCAACTTCTTTCCAATCAGCATCTTCTGGAGGCCGCCGTCACCGTGACGCTGTAAGCCCTTTAGAATCCGCTTTTACGAAAAATACGGGGTGTACCCGTGGCTTTTCCCTTTTGGAACTCGCCACTCGCCACTCGCCTGCTCCGATCCGGTCGGGGTCACTCGCCACCGACTTTCAATGGAGGAAATGCCGCATGCCTGTAAAAACTATCGCCACTCCAAGCCGGTCCACCCTCTTCCTGCTTCCGTACCTTGAAGGATTGACATTGCCCGCGATATGGTATCATGGGCGATGTGAGAATAGTTGCCGATACGGATGCGATCGTGGCAGCCATGCGCAGCCCCGGGGGCGCTTCCGCGGCGATTCTCCGCGCGGCGCGGCAGGGCAAGGTCACACTGCTGGTCAGCGTCCCGCTGGCGATGGAGTATGAGGCTGTCTGCTCCGAAGCGGAACACCAGTTGGCGGCAGGGCTGAGTGAAGCCGAAGTGGCCATCTTTCTGGATGCGGTCCTGGCCATGGCGGAGCCGGTGAAAACGCACTTTCTCTGGCGGCCCCAATTGCGGGACCCCGGCGATGAGATGGTGCTGGAAGCCGCGGTGAACGGACGGGCCGACGCATTGGTGACATTCAACGTGCGCGATTTCGGAGCCGCGCCGGCGCGTTTTGGAATTGATGTGCTGCTCCCGCGTGATGCGCTGGAAAGGATACGACGATGACACAAACCAAGACCTACCCGCTGCGGCTGCCGCGTTCGCTGAAAAAGGCAGTGGAACTTCAAAGCAAGGAGGATGGGACGAGCATCAACCAGTTCGTCGCCACGGCGGTGGCGGAAAAGATTTCGGCTTTGCAAACCGCGGAATTCTTTGCCAGCCGGCGAGCGCGCGCCGATTTCAAGGCCTTCGACAAGCTCATGAAGCGGCGCGGAGGAAAGCCACCGCGTGCAGGCGACGAAGTCCCGCGCGGCGGAGCGTAAGGGCGCTTAACCCTGTGCGAGGACGATGATTCCGCGCTGGGCAGTGAGCATACCGGCCGCGGGTCACAGAGTCTCAGTGCAGGAAATGCCGCATGCCGGTAAAGACCATCGCCAGGCTCAATCGGTCCGCCGCGGCGATCACGTCCGCATCGCGCACCGACCCGCCGGGCTGGATCACCGCCGTCGCTCCGGCCTTGGCCGCCTCTTCGACGCCGTCGGGAAACGGGAAAAAGGCATCGGAAGCCACCACGCTTCCCGCGAGAGAGGATTGCGCCTTCATCACCGCCAATTTCACGGAATCCACGCGGCTCATTTGCCCCGCGCCGACGCCCAGCGTAGCGCCATCTTTCGCGAAGACGATGGCGTTGGACTTCACGTGCTTGGACACTTTCCACGCGAAACGCATCGTGCGCATCTCTTCCGCCGTGGGCGCGCGCTTCGTCACGGTGCGCAGCTCGCTCTCCTTGATTTCGCCGAGGTCCGGCTGCTGCACCAGCATCCCTCCCAGAATCCGTTTGAGCTGCAGTTCGCGTTCAGCGTTCAGGCCGCCAACAGGCAGTTCGAGCAGGCGCAGATTCTTTTTCGCCGCAAAAATTTCTTTCGCTCGCGCATCAAATCCCGGCGCGGCAATGCACTCCACGAACAGCTTGGCCACCTCTTCCGCCGTCGCCGCGTCCACGATGCGATTGAACGCCAGCACGCCGCCGAACGCCGACACCGGATCGCAGGCCAGCGCCTTCACATACGCATCGAGCAGCGCCGCCTGCTCCGCCGTCCCGCAGGGATTGTTGTGCTTGATGATCACCGCCGCCGGATCCTTGAACTCCGCCGCCAGGCTCCGCGCCGCCTCCAGGTCCACGAAATTGTTGTACGAAAGTTCCTTGCCCTGGAGCTGCTTCGCCGCCGCCAGCCCCTCCGGCGCGCGCCCCGCCGGAACATACAGCGCGGCAGCCTGGTGCGGATTTTCTCCATACCGCAATTCCTGCTGCCGCCGCAGGGCAATGTGCACGCGTTCCGGCAGCACCGGCTTTGCTTCCAGCGAAATGTGTCCCGCCGCCGCCGAAAGTCTTTCCAATTCCGTGGTGATCATGCCGTCGTACCGCGAAGTCGTGGCAAACACTTTTCGCGCCAGCTCCAGCCGCGTCTCGAGCGTCGTTTCGCCTCCGCTCTCGATTTCCTTCGCCACGCGCTCGAAATCCGCGGGATCGGTCACCACCGTCACGCTCTCGAAATTTTTCGCCGCCGACCGCAGCATCGTCGGCCCGCCGATATCGATGTTTTCGATCAATTCTTCCGCGGTCAGTCCGGCCTTCGCCGCCGTGGCTTCGAACGGATACAGATTCACCACCACCAAATCAATCGGCAAGATTCCATGTTCCGCCGCTTGCTTCTGGTCTTCCGCATTTTTTCGGCGGAAGAGCAGCCCGCCGTGCACCTTCGGGTGCAGCGTCTTCACGCGCCCGCCCAGCATTTCCGGCCAGCGCGTGAAGTCAGAAACGTCGCGCACCGCGACGCCCGCTTCTCGCAGCAGCTTGGCCGTTCCGCCAGTCGAAAGAATCTCGATCTTCCGCGCGGCGAGCCGCTGCGCGAATTCCACGATTCCGGTTTTGTCAAAAACACTGATGAGCGCGCGCTCCACCGCCATGTCTTCCTCCGCAATGAGAAAAGCACATCAGTGTAAGGGTCTCGCGGGAATAGGGGAAGTACAAACCCCGAGGGAGACTTCCGGGGAAACTTACGACTTGACGAGCGCCTTCAGCTTGACCTGGCCCTCGACGGTCTCCACGACGTATTCGACATCTTTGCAGTTCTTCTGCTTCTGCAGCTCTTTCGTTTTCTTCAGCACGAATTCATTGAAGCTGGAGCGCGACAATTTTTCGGTTTCTTCGCCGGCCTGCTGTTTTGCCTGCAAAAATGCCTGGTACAACTGGTCGACCTTCTCCGTCTCGCGCTCCGGCTCCGAGCAGGTCATGCGGAAGGCCTTGGACTCCGCCGCCGCGTCGGTGGCCTGTTCTTCGCCTTGTTTCGCCGCGCGGGCGGCCTCGATCTCCTTCGCCGCCGCGCCGAAATGCCGCTGCACTTTTCCTTCTTCCTTCTGCGCGACTTTCTTCCGGAAGATGTCTTTGTATTTTGCGTACGTCTGCGAAAGATTGTTGAAGCGGAATCGCTGCGCGAACTTCAGCTCGCCGCCGCGCTCCGAATAGCGCTTGACCAGCATATCTATGCGCCATTCAATTTCCGTGGGCGGACGTTTCCTGCCGCCTCCGAAATACTGGTCGTATTCGATCTTGAGCTGGCGGATGTCTTTTTCGAGCTGGCCAAGCTCTTCGTCGATGGTCGCCATGCGTGCCGGAGGCCCCCCGTATCACCATGCTAGGAGCACGAAGGAAAACCGTCAACCGAATGCGCGCGGCGCGATGCGCATCTAGCACCGCGCTCGGTTCGCGCTTCCCGCCTGTTCCCTGGGACAGGTCAACGGGATTGCTCGCCGCTCCACTCTGTGCTGAAATGTTCGCATGGGCGCCACCGGCAAACGTGCGATTTCCGTGGAGCAGGCCGAACTCCTGCGGCAGATTCCGTCGGTGGACGAATTGCTGCTGCAGCCGCGGCTGGCGGAGCTTTCGAAACGGGTGGACCGCAATCTGGTTGTGGAGGTCGCGCGCGCCGTGCTCACCGATCTCCGCGCGCGCATTACGGGGGAAATTTCGGCGATTATACTGGCAGAACTTTCCGCGCTTGGCGCGGACCCGACATCGCTTGAAGAGCGAATCAGTTCGCTGGTGGAACGCATGCTCTCGCGCTCGCTGCAGCCAGTGATCAACGCGACGGGCGTGATTCTGCACACGAACCTGGGGCGCGCGCCGCTCGCGGAAAGCGTGGTGGAAGAATTCCGGCGCACGGCCACGCAGTATTCGAATCTCGAATACGATTTGGAGGCCGGCGCGCGAGGCAAACGCGACGTGCACACCGCGGAACTATTGGCGCGCCTCACGGGCGCGGAAGCGGCGATCGTGGTGAACAATTGCGCGGCGGCAGTGCTCGTGACGCTCGCGGCGCTGGCGCGCGGCGGCGAAGTGATCGTGTCGCGCGGCGAACTGATCGAGATTGGCGACGGCTTTCGAATCCCGGAAATCATGGAACAGGGCGGCGCTATTCTGCGCGAAGTGGGGACGACGAACCGCACGCACCTTGCGGATTACGAGAACGCGATCAGCGAAAAAACGCGGCTGCTGCTGCGCGTGCATCCTTCGAATTTCAAGGTGACGGGATTCACAGAAAAGCCCTCGCTCGACGAACTGGTTGCGCTGAGCCAGCGCACTGGCTTGCCGCTCGTCGAAGATCTCGGCTCCGGCTGCCTCCTCGATCTTTCCGAGCACGGCATCACGGAACCGACTGTCCGGCAAAGCGTCGAAGCGGGTGTTGGGCTGGTTACTTTCAGCGGGGACAAACTTCTCGGCGGGCCGCAGGCGGGGATCATTGCCGGGAAAAAAGATTTGATCGCTCGCGTGCGGCGGCATCCGCTTTTTCGGGCGCTGCGCGTGGACAAGCTCACGATTGCCGCGCTGGAGGTTACGCTGGGAGCGTATCTGCGCGCGGCGTGGGACGAAATTCCGGCGCTGCGGATGATTCGAATGGCACCGCAGGAACTGAAGCGCCGCGCGGAGAATTTTATTCGCGAACTGCGCCCCGAATTACCGCTCGACGAAGTGGAGATCGAAATCGCGGACGGCAATTCGCTGGCGGGCGGAGGCTCGACACCGGCACAATCGCTGCCCAGCAAGGTGATTCGAATCGCGAGCGCGCGTTATTCCGCGGCGAAGCTGGAACAGCGGTTGCGGCGTGCGCCAGCGGGGATTTCGGTCATCGCCCGCGTCGAGGACGACCGCCTCGTCCTCGACCTCCGCACCGTGTTCCCGGAACAAGAGCCTCTCCTGCGCAAAACCCTCGCCGCCGTCCTCCACTGATTGTCGAGAAAGAAGAGAATGCTGGCCTTCACAGTGCAAAACGGGAAGCTTGTCTCAGAGGAGAAGTCCCTGCCGAAGTTGCGAAAAGGCTGGGCGTTGATTCGGGTTCGCCTGGCAGGGATTTGCAACACGGATGTGGAGCTTCTGCGCGGTTATCACGCGTTTCGCGGGACGCCGGGGCATGAGTTTGTCGGCGAGGTCGCGGAGGTCGAAGGAGTTCCGGCGGGCGAGCGAAGGAAATGGATCGGCCGGCGCGTGTGCGGGGAGATCAATGTTTCCTGTAGCGCGTACGGCTTCAAACCGGTCTGCGATTTTTGCAGGCGCGGATTAAGGACGCATTGCGCGCGGCGGACGGTGCTCGGGATTGTGGCGCATGACGGAGCATTCGCGGAATATTTTGCGCTGCCGCTGGAAAATCTTCACGTCGTTCCCGGGAATGTTACAGATGAGCAGGCGGTGTTCGTTGAGCCGCTGGCAGCAGCATGCGAAATTCTCGAACAGGTAGACGCGAAGAAATTCCGTTCCGCGGCCGTGCTTGGGGATGGCAAACTCGCGCAACTGATTGCGCGCGTGCTGCGGACAGAGATTGCGCGTGTAGTGATGTATGGCAAGCATGGGAAGAAGCTGGCCCTGGCGCGGCGGGCGGGGATTGAGACGAAAAAAGTTCGCGGCGATGCCACAGACTTAAAACGCATCAAAGAAAATTATGCGCTGCTCGTGGAAGCTACCGGTTCACCAAGCGGATTGACGCTGGCGCAGCAGATGACCGAGCCGCGCGGGACACTGGTTCTGAAATCGACGTTCCATGGGGCAGCGCCGGTGGAGACCTGGCCGATCGTGGTGAAGGAAATCACGGTGGTGGGCTCGCGCTGCGGGCCTTTTGCTAAAGCGATCTCAATGTTGCGGGCCGGGAAGGTGGACCCGAAACCACTCATCACGCGCACGTTTCCTCTTGCCGATGCGCAAGAAGCAATGGCTTTCGCTCAGCAACCAGGAGTGATGAAAGTCTTGTTGAAGCCATAAAACTGAAGCTGAGGTTTCGTTGAGCGCGGAGGAAAAAAGCCTCACCCCTAAAGGGGTGAGCTACAGCGTCAGAGGCGGTTGATGCAGGAGGCGACGCAGGCGGCGCCGAAACCGTTATCAATGTTGACGACGGTGACGTTGGAGGCGCAGGAATTGAGCATGCCGAGGAGCGCCGCAACACCGCCAAAGCTTGCGCCGTAGCCGACGCTGGTGGGAACGGCGATCACCGGCACGGCGACGAGGCCGCCGACGACGCTGGGAAGAGCGCCTTCCATCCCGGCAACGCAAACGATGACCCGGGCTTGCGTCAGCTTGGTTTCGCGATGTTCGAGCAAACGATGGATGCCGGCGACGCCGACGTCATACAAGTGATCCACGCGGTTGCCCATCATGCGCGCGGTGAGCAGGGCTTCTTCGGCGACCGGAATGTCGCTGGTTCCCGCAGTGACGACGAGGATGGTTCCCTTGCCGGTAATTTCGCTGGTTCGCTCGATGGTGATGACGCCGGAAAGTGGATGAAATTTCGCGGCGCGGGCGGTACTGCCGTTGGCTTTTTTGACCGCCGCGAAGATTTTCGCGTCCGCGCGTGTGACCAGGATGTTGTGCCGCGAATCTTTCTTTTGCAGCATGGCTTTGACGATGGAAGCGACCTGCTGCGGCGTCTTACCTTTGGCGAAAATCACTTCCGCGAATCCCTGGCGCAAGGCGCGGTGATGATCCACTTTCGCAAAGCCGATATCCTCGAACGGCAGATGCTTGAGCCGGCCGATGGCGCGCGCCGGGGCGAGTTCACCCGACTTCACCAATTCCAGAATTTTCAGCAAATCGCTCTGATTCATAATTTGCGGCCGCCGCGGATTCTATCATCGCACGGAGCGGGCGGCTTCGCTTGACTTGCTCCGGCACCGCTGGGAGACTGATGCTATCCGCTGGGAAAACATGGGCGAAATGCGAAAACAGACCGTTACCATAGGTGTGACCGGGGCGAGCGGGGCGATTCTCGCGCAGAAGATGCTCGTGCTACTTGAAGAGGATGCGCGGGTGGAGCGGGTGCATTTAGTGGTGACGGAAACGGGGCAACGACTGTTTGCCGAGGAACTTGGTCTCAGCACTGGGGATTTGAAACAACTTCCCGCGCGCATTCTTGGGCGAGCGGCGAAAAAGATTGAAATTCTGCCGAACAAGGACGTGGGGGCTTCCATTGCTTCAGGCAGCTACGAAGTGGATTCGATGGTGGTGATTCCCTGCTCAATGGGGACGCTGGGAGCGATCGCCAACGGGATCGCGGATGATTTAGTGGCGCGCGCCGCGGACGTGATGCTCAAGGAAGATCGCAAGCTGGTACTGTGCGTGCGGGACACGCCGTTCAACCGGGTGCATCTGGAGAATATGTTGCGTGCGCAGCAGGCGGGAGCGGTGATCATGCCGACGGTACCCGCGTTTTATAATCATCCGAAAACGATCGATGACCTCGTGACGCAATACGTGTGCCGCGTGCTGGCGCATATCGGGTTGCCGCAGGAGCAAATGTATCGCTGGACGGGGCATTCGGTTTCGAAGGAAGCGAAGGCATGAAAGATTTCAACACAGGGATCACAGAAGACACAGAGAGCACGGAAGAGAGATCATTTCTACGGATTTTATATTCGTGGGTTCTGTTCACTCTGTGGAATCGAGTTTTTTGAGGCGATGAGGAAGAGCCGAATCAAGACAGTGCTCGAGATGATCAAGTTCGAGCACTCGGTCTTTGCGCTGCCATTCGCGCTAACCGGCGCGCTGCTGGCGGCGCGGGCAAGCTATCACGCGTGGCCGTCGCTACGGCAGATTGCGTGGATCGTGGTGGCCATGGTGGCGGCGCGATCGGCGGCGATGACCATGAACCGCATCGCCGATCTGCGCTACGACCGGGAAAATCCACGAACGAAGCAGCGCGCGCTGGCGACGGGCGCGCTTTCGCTGGAATTCGCCTGGTTTTTCACACTCGTTGCCGTGGCGGTGTTCTTCGCAGCAGCGTGGCAGCTCAATCCGCTGGCATTGAAGCTCGCTCCGGTGGCCATCGCAATACTTTTCTTCTATTCGTTTACGAAGCGGTTCACGAACTGGTCGCATCTTTTTCTTGGGTTCGCGCTGGGCATTTCGCCAGCCGCCGCGTGGATTGCGATCACGAGCGGGCTGGACTGGCGCATGCTGATCCTGTGCGCGGCGGTGACGCTGTGGGTTGGGGGCTTCGACGTGCTGTACGCTTGCCAGGACGTTGACTACGACCAGCAGGCGGGACTCTTTTCAGTGCCGAAGAAATTCGGAATCGCCAATGCGCTGCTGATCGCTCGGGGGATGCACGCGGGAGTGATTGGGCTGCTGGGGTGGCTGGCGTTGAGTTTTGGCTTACCGTGGCCGGCGTGGGCGGGGATTGCGGTCGTTGCTACCCTGCTTGCGTATGAGCATTCGCTTGTCAGGGCGGATGACCTGAGCAAGCTGGACGCTGCGTTTTTCACCGTGAACGGATATATTAGTATGTTGTTCCTGCTGTTCTGGGGCGCGGCGGCGGCGGTTTGGCGCGTTTGAATTGTTCGACGGACTCAAAATGAGCGAACTCACGATTACCGACCAGAGATTGAAGCCGATTGCGAACAAGGTCCTTGCGGGCGAGCGGCTGAGCATGGACGACGGGATTGCCTTGTACCGCTCGCCGGATCTGCTGGCGGTGGGCTGGCTGGCGAATTATCGTGCGCGAGAAGAAGCACGGCAACGTCACCTATTACAACGTCAACCGGCACATCAATCCGACGAACGTGTGCGTGGCACACTGCAAGCTGTGTGCGTTTGGCCGCGATCCGAACGCGCCGGGCGCGTATAACTTCGCGCTGGAAGAGATTTACCAGCGCGCGGAACAAGGCGCGCGCGAAGGCGCGCTGGAATTTCACATGGTCGGCGGATTGCATCCCGATCTACCGTTCGAATATTTCCTGGAGATGATGCGCGGACTGAAGCAGCGCTGCCCGGGCGTGCATTTGAAGGCGTTCACGATGGTGGAGGTGGGCTACTTCGCGCGGATCGCGAAGCTCACCGTCAAGGAAGTGCTGCTCAAGCTGAAAGAAGCCGGGGTGGATTCGCTGCCCGGCGGGGGCGCGGAGATTTTCCATCCGAGGGTGCGAAAGATCATTTGCGACCACAAAGTAAGCGGGCAGATGTGGCTGAACATCGCGCGGCAGGCGCATGAAATCGGGCTGCGTTCGAATGCGACGATGCTTTACGGGCACGTGGAAACGGAAGAAGAGCGCGCGGACCATCTGGTGAAGCTGCGCGAACTGCAGGACGAGACGCACGGCTTCGTGGCCTTCATTCCGCTGGCGTTTCACCCGGACAACACGGCGCTCTCGCACATTCCAAAGCCGACTGGCTACGCGGACCTGAGGAACATCGCGGTATCGCGGCTGCTACTGGATAATTTTGAGCACATCAAAGCGTACTGGATCATGCTTTCACCGAGCATCGCGCAGATCGCGCTGCGATTCGGCGCGAACGACCTCGACGGCACGGTTGTGGAGGAAAAGATTTACCACGATGCGGGAGCGGTCACGTCGGAATTCACGCCGCGCAATGAACTGGAGCGGCTGATCCGCGCGGCCGGCCGCGTCCCGGTAGAACGCGATACGCTTTACAATCCGGTGGACCGCTCGAAGCTGCCGCAGGTTCCCCCGCCGACGCGGCCAGACCTCATCTCGCTCACGCTCAACGTGTGAGGAGGCGCAAAGCCTCGTGCTCTCGCTGCCGCACGCTTCCGGCCAGATCATTTCCTACATAGAAATGTGCCAGGCGTGGAGTGTCAGCTTTCAAAAGGGTATGCACTTCCACCTTCGCCCAAAATTAAGTGTGCTGCTCATGAGCCGGCGCGCTAATGCGCCTTACAGAGATCGCGTGGAAGAAACCGGGCGAGTGCTGATTTACGAAGGGCACGACGCTCCGCAGAAGAAGGGTGATCCCGACCCAAAATCGATCGACCAGCCAAGGGCTACGCCAAGCGGAAAACTCACACAAAACGGCTTTTTCGAACAAGCGGCATTGGAGTCGAAGAAGGTCCAGAAGTCTCCGGAAATCGTAGCTGTATACGAGAAGATCCATGATGGAATCTGGGCCTTCAATGGATTCTTTAGGCTCACGGACTGTTGGCAAGAGGAGGACGGGGTTCGCTCAGTTTTCAAATATCGACTCGAGCTGGCGGAGGATCTGGATATCGAAGCTGCTCCGCCCGAAAGTCTGCCGCACACCCGTATGATTCCTTCGACAGTAAAACTTGAAGTGTGGCAACGCGACAAGGGTCGATGCGTAATCTGCGGCGAGAAAGACAATCTCCACTTCGACCACGATCTTCCCTATTCCAAGGGCGGCACTTCCTTGACGGCGAAGAATATCCGGCTTCTCTGCGCGCGACACAATTTATCGAAGAGCGACAAGATTCAGTGAATGGTTGCGGCTTTGGCTGCGACTTTTGCCAGGACATCCGGCGGCAAGATCGCATAGCCTTGTTCCTGGGCGAGCTCTTGCCCGCTGGTGTAGATCCACTTGAGATAGCTGGCCACGGCGCGGCCACGGCTGGGATCCTTGGAAGTGGCGGGCACGTAAAGCCACGTGAAGCTGCTGATCGGGTAGCTTTCTTTGCCGGGGGCATTGGTGAGCGAAACGCGAAAATCACTGTTCATTTTGCTGCCGCTGGCGGTAGCAGCTGCGGCGATCGAATTTGCGGAGGGCTTGACGAACTCACCAGCCGCGTTCTTGATGCTGGCGACGCGGACGGCGGAGTTTGCGGCAATATTCAGTTCCGTGTAGCCGATCGCGCCCGGCGTGCCGCGCAAGCTTGGTCACCAGATCCTGCGAGCGCTGGAAGCTTGCGCCAACCGGCCACTTCGGCGATTCGCTGCGGCCGGCGATGGCAAGAAATTCCGGACTCACCTTTGAGAGAAAATCGGAAAGAATGTAGCTGGATCCTTTGCCGTCGGTGCGGTGCAAGACTTCGATCGGGAGACCGGGCAAATTCATGCCGGGATTTAATTTGGCGATGGCGGGGTCGTTCCAGGTTTTGATTTTCCCGAGGAAGATATTGGCGAGCACCGGACCGGTGAGCTTGAGTTCGCCCTTCACATCGGGCAACTCGTAAATGATGACGATGCCGATCAGAACGGCGGGCAGTTCCAGAATTGGTTTCCCCGCGGCGCGGAGCTGGGCTTCGGGGATGGGCGCATCGCCGCCGCCGAAATCTCCAGAGCCAGCGAGCAGGCTGCGGGCACTCTCTGCCGGTTCCGATGGCCATGTAGCGAATCATGGCCGAGGGCTCCTGCCTTGTATAGGCCTCGATCCAATCCTTGTAGAGAGGTTCCGGCATGCCGGAGCCGGTCTGGACGAGGACGGTGTGTTCCTGAGCCGGGAGGGCGGCGGGAAGGAAAAATAGCAAAGCCAGGAGGGCCGTTAGAGTTTCGCGCAAAATCGATGGCACAGAATCCTCGCTGTCATTCCAGAGCGTCCCGTGAATATCAGGAAGCTGGAATCAAATATTGTTGCAGCGTATCCTGCAAAATTAGCGAAATGAATCGAGGCCGGGAAATGGGAGAGAAATACCGGTGTGCGGTATCCGGCAAGAGACATTTGACGAAACTGCAAGTTGAGTGAATGCTTTCCCGAGACAGGGCTTTATTTTTGCGTCACGCGAGGAGCCGCCGAGAGCCATGCGAACGATACTTCTGCTGACAATCTCAAACATCTTCATGACTTTTGCGTGGTACGGGCATCTGAAGCACCGGAGCACGGCGCTGTGGAAAGTGATCCTGGTGAGCTGGGGGATCGCCTTTTTTGAATACTGTTTTCAGGTGCCAGCGAACCGGATCGGGTCGTATGAATTCAATACCGCGCAGCTGAAGACCATTCAGGAAGTGATCACGCTGACGGTTTTCTCGGTTTTTTCGGTGATGTACCTGGGCGAGAAATTCCGGTGGAACTACGCGGCGGGCTTTGCGTGCATGGTGGTGGCCGCGTTTTTTATTTTCCACCGATGGTAGGCCAGGCCGGTGAGCGTTTCGCGCGAAATCTCTTTCCGCGTGGATTACAATCACCTCCCGGCGCCTTCACTTTCTGAATATACCTTTCTGGCGTGCCCGGGAATCGAATTCACTGGTTACAAAAGGACTGAAAGAAACATAAGGAGAGACACCATGCAGCGAAAGGGCTCGGCAGTCTGGCAAGGCGGATTGAAGGATGGAAAGGGCTCGCTCTCAACGGACAGCGGGGTGCTCAAGCAAACGCAATATTCGTTCAGCACAAGATTCGAAAATGGAGCGGGGACGAATCCCGAGGAACTGCTGGCCGCGGCGCACGCGGGGTGCTTCACGATGGCGCTTTCCGGGCAGCTCGGCGCCGCGGGGATGACGGCGAGCAAACTGGAAACCACGGCAACGATTACACTGGAAAAACTGGCGGACGGCTTTGCGATCACCAAGAGCCATCTGGATTTGGTGGCGCATATCCCCGGCGCGGACAAAGCGAAATTTGATGCGGCGGTGAAAAACGCGGAAACCGGCTGCCCGGTTTCGAAACTTCTCAAGGCGGCGATCAGCGTCAGCGCGCGCCTCGAATCCTAAAGCGGCGGGCGCTCTCACCAGCCAGCCGAAGCGAGTACAATGCCGCACATGATTCCATCGCCGGGCGCATTCGTTGGGGGTGTCGCGATCTTCCTGATCGTGGTGTGGGATGCGTTCGAAGCGATCATCCTGCCGCGACGCGTGACGCGCAAGTTCCGTCTTGCTCGTCTTTTTTACCGTTCCACCTGGAACCTCTGGAAATTCATGACGGGGCTGGTCGCCTCGCGCAAGGCCCGCGAAGCATTGCTTGGATTCTATGGACCGCTCTCCCTCCTCGTTCTTGTCGGAGTCTGGGCGGTTGGGCTGGTGATGGGCTTCGGGCTGATGCAGTACGGCGCCGGTTCCGCGGTGATCATGACTGGGGGCCAGCCCAGTTTCCTGACCGACGTTTACCTGAGCGGCACGACGTTTTTTACGCTCGGGCTGGGCGACGTTGTTCCGCGCTCGGCGCTCGCGCGTGGCTTGGTCGTCACGGAAGCAGGCTTTGGTTTCGGGTTTCTCGCCGCGGTGATCGGTTACCTGCCGTTTATTTATGGCTCATTTTCGAAGCGGGAAGTGAATATCTCGCTGCTCGATTCGCGAGCTGGAACTCCGCCAACAGCCGGCGAACTGCTGCGCCGCCACAGCTATGCACACGGCCAGGATGCTCTGCGGCAATTACTGAAGGATTGGGAGCTGTGGAGCGCGGAACTGATGGAGAGCCACCTTTCTTATCCGGTGCTGGCATACTTCAGGTCGCAACACGACAACCAGTCGTGGATTGCTTCGCTCACGGCGATTCTGGACACCTGCGCGCTGGTCATAGTCGGGATCGAAGGCGCATGCGAGCGCCAAGCGGAATTGACTTTTGCCATCGCGCGTCACGCGGTTGTCGATCTTTCGCAAGTTTTCGGCACCGCGCCACAACCGCTCCCCCACAATCGCTTGCCTGCTCAGGAATTGCAGCACATCCGCGACATCCTCGCGCAGCATGGCATGAAGCTCCACGACGGCGAAGAGGCAGACCGCAAGCTAACCGACCTCCGCAAGATGTATGAGCCATACATCCATTCGCTGGCGAGTTACCTGAATCAGGCGCTGCCGCCCTGGATTCCCCAGAAAAAAGGAAAGGACAACTGGCAGACGACGGCGTGGGCGCAGTCCGCGGGCCTGATCGACAAGGAAGTTGCGACCGTCATCGCCGATGATCATTTCTAATTAGTTTTTTTTGTTTTGTCATTCCGAGTGAAGCGAGGAATCTGGCTTCATCGAGATGAGCGTATCCGCAAAACCTGGAGGTGGAGAACATGAAAGCAATTCTCGTTCGTGAATTCGGCGGTCCGGAAGTCCTGAAGCTCGAAGAGGTGCCGACGCCAAAGCCTGCCGCGGGCCAGGTGCTTGTGCGCATCCACGCAGCCGGCGTGAATCCTTATGATACCTACATGCGCGCCGGCACGTACGCGGTAAAGCCGCCGCTTCCTTACACGCCGGGCTCCGATGGAGCCGGAATCGTCGAGGCCATTGGCGATGGCGTGAAGAGAGTGAAGCCGGGCGACCGCGTGTACACGGCGAGAACAGTGAGCGGCGCTTATGCCCAATACGCGCTCGCGCTGGAAGAACAGGTACAGCGTCTTCCGGAAAAGGTCAGCTTCGGGCAGGGCGCGGGCGTGTGGGTGCCGTATGGCACCGCTTACCATGCGCTGCATCACTCCGCGAAAGCGAACGCCTCGGAAACCGTGCTGGTACACGGCGCGAGCGGCGGCGTTGGCAGCGCGGCAGTGCAAATGGCGCGCGCCATGGGCCTAACCGTGTTCGGCACGGCGGGAACGGCAAAAGGCCTCGAGCTGGCGAAGCGCGAAGGCGCGCATCAAGTCTTCGACCACAGCAAGGCGGGTTATCAGGAAGAGATCCTGAAAGCCACCGGCGGCCGCGGGGTGGACATCATTCTCGAGATGCTCGCCAACGTGAACTTGGCGGGCGACCTAAAGCTGCTCGCCACGGATGGCCGCGTGATCGTCATTGGCAATCGCGGCGAAATCACGATCAATCCGCGCGATCTCATGTTGCGCCGGGCTTCGGCGCGCGGGTTCACGCTTTGGGGCATCACGCCAACCGAAGAGAAGGAAATTCATGCCGGGTTGATCGCCGGGCTGGAAAATGGCACGCTGCGGCCGATCGTCGGCAAAGAAATGCCACTGGCTGAGGCGGTACGGGCTCACAAGGAGATTCTCGAGCCCGGCGCCGCCGGGAAGATCGTCCTCATCCCATAACGAGTGGCGGCCTTCGTAAGGCTGTGTGGCCAGGCACGCGCGTTGACTGTGAGAATTCAGGCCTTATAATCAATGCTTCACAATCCTCGCGCGAATCACCAAGCGCAAGTATTGAATGAATCAAATCGCCATCGTGCCTGCCACTCTCTCACTCCCGGTTTGCTTCGCGGCGCAAAGCCCGATCACTCATTATTGGCACAAGATTACCGACCGCACGTTCGCGGGCATCTACCACGCCAACGCTTTTGACCTGGCGATGATGATTCCCTATTTCATCGTACTGCTGGTCCTGGCAGTCTACGGGATGCACCGGTATTGGCTGGTCTACGAATACTTCACGTATTCCAAGAACGTTCCTCCCGCTCCGCCGCCGGTGTCGAATTGGCCGCGCGTGACCATCCAGCTGCCCATTTTTAATGAGCGCTACGTCATCGAGCGCCTGGTGGAAGCCGTGTCTCGTTTCGATTATCCGCCGGAACTCCTCGACGTGCAGGTGCTCGACGACTCGACGGATGAAACGCAACAAGTTGCTCGCGCCTGCGTCGAACGCCACGCCGCGCAGGGTATAAGCATCGTTTACATTCATCGCACCAACCGCGAAGGCTACAAGGCCGGCGCGCTGGAAAACGGAATGAAGACCGCGAAGGGCGAATTCGTCGCCATTTTCGACGCCGACTTTCTCCCGGAGCCCGATTTTCTGCGCCGCACGATTCCGTATTTCATGAATCCCGAGGGCGGCGAAAAGATCGGGATGGTTCAAACGCGATGGACCTATCTCAATAGTGACTACTCGCTGCTCACCAATGTGGAGACCATCCTGCTCGACGGCCACTTCGTGGTCGAGCATGGTGCGCGCTCCCGCCGCGGCACTTTTTTCAATTTCAACGGCACCGCCGGGGTGTGGCGCCGCAAAGCCATTGACGATGCCGGCGGCTGGGAACACGACACGCTGACCGAAGACACCGATCTGTCATATCGCTCGCAGCTCAAAGGCTGGAAGTTTCTCTACCTCCCGCAGATCGAGTGCGCCTCCGAGCTTCCCGTGGATATGAACGGCTTCAAAGCCCAGCAAGCCCGCTGGGCCAAAGGCCTGATGCAAACGGCAAAGAAAATTCTCCCCAAAGTTTTCAAGTCCGACGTGCCATGGCACGTCAAAGCAGAAGCATTTTTCCATCTCACCGCGAACATCAGTTATCCGCTAATGGTTCTGCTCTCGACGATGCTGCTGCCGGCGATGATCGTGCGGTTTTATCAGGGCTGGTTCCAGATGCTGGTGATAGATCTGCCGCTGTTTTTGGCGTCCACTTGTTCGATTTCCAGCTTCTATCTCGTCGCACAAAGGGAACTTCGTCCGAAAACCTGGTGGCGAACGTTCCTCTATATGCCGTTTGTCATGGCCACGGGGATCGGGATATCCGTGCGCAACGCGCAAGCGGTGATCGAAGCGATCATCGGGAAAAAAAGCGAGTTTGCCCGCACGCCAAAATTCAAGATCGAGGGGAAGAAGGACACATTCGTAGCCAAGAAGTACAGAAACAAAGCTGGGTGGATGCCTTACGCGGAAGTGCTGCTGGGACTCTATTTCTCACTAACGGTGATCTACGCGTTCACCAACGAAAATTACGCCACGATTCCGTTTCTTCTCCTTTTCGTCTGGGGCTACCTCTATACCGGCTTCATGTCCCTCGGCCAGACGTATTTCGCGCATCTGCGGTTCGGAGTGAACGCTCCGGAAATGCGCCCCGCGGCCTCCGGCGCACCCGGCTTTTAGCTTTGCATTCATTTTGGGATGCCTCGCGCGCACAAGCGGTCTCCCCTCGATGGAATTCGTGGAGCGCGGATAGTGCAAGGCCCGTTTTTGGCTTCGTCACATCGCAACTGAAAAAGCAAAAGCCCCGGGAATCCGGCCATCGTTGGCGCGATTCCCAGGGCTCTTCGCGACTTCGTTCCCAAAGCTTTCAATTCCCTGTCGCGCTGGCGGGAAAACCGTTGACCATCCGGGTCTTCCAAGTGCGCCGCCTGCCACCGCGCACAGCCTCTGCCATTCCGAACAAAACGATCGAGCCGATGCCGAGCATCAAAATCGCCGTCACTGTGGCGTCCGCCGCTGACAATTGAGCCGCTTCCACTTCCTGTGCCGCGAGGGGAGCCGCTTCATTCGCTGCCATGGCCGGGGCCGCTTCGTAGCTTGGCGCGGATTGCGCTGCCGACTGGTACTGCGAGGAGGAATCCGAAGCCGTTTCGAAGTACGAGGGATCCACTTCCTGCTGCGCGCAAACGGGCTTAGCCAGCAGCAACCCTGCTCCCAGCCCCATCAGCATCATCGGAACCCGGATCATTTTCTGGAATTTCATGGACCACCTCCAATTTTGAGCTTCGCAATTTGCTGCGATGCCTAGAAGAAAGGCAACTCCCATGCCAAATGCGCGCCGGTTCGAGATTTCTTTGCTGATTCCATGGAACTCGTTGGATTCAAACGGCATGACTGGCCATCACACCAGGAAAGCAGTGGGAACGCAGCGAAACCATCGAAATTCGCGACTATCCTGCTAGTTAGGGAAGCAGGGTTCAGACTCGATAATTTTTCAGCACATCTTCCCAAACGGGGCATACACTTTGAGCTAGCCATCCCCGTAAGTCATAGAAACTAGATGAGATATTAGATGGAGAGGCCGTCTTCGAGGTGAATCAGCAGAGCCATCAAAAATGATACAAACCATTCGGATAGCTACATTATCCTCCTGGATAGACTTCTTGGCATAGCCACGACCTGACGTTGGGGTTAGAATACCGCCTCTCCGCCGACTCAGTTTGCAGGCGGAGAAAATCATCAGCAAGATCCCGAACCGTGCAGCCCAAACTTGCGGCATTGAGCGGACCACTGAGGAAGTCGGAGTTTCCTGTCGCCGGATTTCTATCCATCGGGCGCGATTCTTCCAACTCTGTCTGCCTAGAAGATACGTCGGTCTCAGCCAACCACTGCCACATCACCGCCGATAAGGAACAATTTCTTCTGACCGACCTGGGGAGCGGCTCCGGCACGTTCGTGAATGGCATTCCCGTCAAGGAACGCGTGCTTGCCGCCGGCGATCAGATCGCCGTCGGGAGCTCGTTACTCCTTTTTCAGTTGGACGACTCGCCCGCCTCGACAAGCAGTCCCGTCGAGCTCGATGAAAATCCTCTCGCCGGCGGAGAGATGCAGGAGCTCCGCCCCGATGAGCTCCTTTATCTGAATCCCGAGTCCCTGGCGGCCTTGCCGCAGTCGGCGCGCCTGGCCCGCGCACTGCGAACACTGTTGAAAATCAGCACAGCGATCGGCTCGATTCGCGATGTGGACTCGCTCCAGTGGCAATTGCTGGGGATGATCTTCGATGTCATTCCGGCGGAACGCGGCGCGATTCTCCTCGTCGATGGCAACGCCGAGGAGATCTCTTCTCCCGTCGCATGGGATCGCGTCTCTGGCCCCGATCATCCGGTCCATGTCAACCGCGCGCTTGCGCACCGCGCGATTGAGGAAGGCGTGGCGCTTCTTGAAAATGAAGGCCAGGAAATGAAATCCGGGGATTCCTGCCGACTTGAGGCGGGCAAGCTGGCTCACTCTGTGCTCTGCGCACCACTGATTGCCGCGGGTCAGGTTCTCGGTGTAATCCATGTGGACTCGTCGAATCCTGCCACCACTTTCACCAGGGACGATCTTCAACTGCTCGCGGCCATCGCCGGGCTGGCGGCCATCGCCATCGAAAATGCGCGGCAATTTGAGCGCCTGGACATCGAAAACCAGCAGCTCCGCGCCGAGGTCAGCCTGCAACACGATATGGTCGGCCAGGGCCCGCGCATGCGCGAGGTTTATCAGTTCATCGAACGCGTCGCCCCCAGCGATTCCACAGTGCTGATCACGGGGGAGAGCGGCACCGGAAAGGAACTCGCCGCGCGCGCCATGCACAAGAACAGTGCGCGCAAGGATAAACCGTTCGTCGCGCTGAACTGCGCCGCGCTGACCGAAACGCTCCTTGAAAGCGAGCTCTTCGGCCACGAGAAAGGCGCCTTTACCAGCGCCGTTTGCCAGAAAAAGGGTCTCCTTGAAGTGGCCGAGGGCGGAACGGTTTTCCTCGACGAAGTGGGCGAACTTCCTCTTACGCTGCAGGCGAAGCTGCTCCGCGTCCTGCAGGAGCGCGAATTTGTGCGTGTCGGTGGAACCCGCCCCATCAAACTGAATGCGCGCTTCCTGGCGGCCACGAACCGGGACCTCCAAAAGGCGGTGCGCGAAGAAAAGTTCCGCGCAGACCTGTTCCACAGGCTCAATGTTATCTCGCTCAGCTTGCCGGCACTGCGCGAGCACGCGGAAGACATTCCCCTTCTCGCCGGACATTTCGTTTCCCGTTACGCCCAGAAATGCAATCGCAGCATCAAGGGCATCTCTCCCGATGCGCGCGCTTGCCTGATGCAATATGACTGGCCGGGCAACATCCGCGAATTGGAAAATGCCATGGAACGCGCCGTGGTCATCGGCTCTTCCAGCTTCATTCTGCCGGAGGACTTGCCGGAAACTCTCCTGGACTCCGCGCCTTTATCCTCAACAGCGCCAGCGAAGTATCACGAAGCCATTCGGAGCCTGAAAAAGCAGTTGATCTTAAACGCTTTCGAACAATCCGGCGGCAGCTTCACGGAGGCTGCCAAGCTCCTCGGAGTGCATCCCAATTACCTGCATCGCCTGGTCCGCAATCTCAATCTGAAGATGTCCCTGAAGAACGCCGCGAGATCGTAGTTCCCCCCGTCGCATACTTTCCCTGAGAGTTTGCTCATCACAAGAAAGACGGCCTAGTTCTTAATTAGGAAAACATTGCAATCAGTTTCAAATTGAGTAAAATTCGCTAAAGCACCCCGGCGCTCCACGGGCAAGCAAGTCCCCTCCCAAGGAGGACCCGCCATGGGATTCCGCATCTTCATTGCTCTTTCAATCTGTCTCGGTATTGCGATGTCAGGTCAAGCGCAGGCTCCCGCTGTTTCGGCCGCGGGCCAGCAATGCCTGGATTGCCATTCCAGCACGACGCCGGGCATCGTTGAACAGTGGAAATCGAGCGCTCACGCCAAAAAGGGCGTCGACTGTTATTCCTGCCATCAGGCCGCGGCCAATGATCCCGCAACGTTTGAGCACTACGGGCAGAAGATCGCGGTCATCGTCACGCCGAATTACTGCGGGCGGTGTCACGCGGAGGAGGTGGCGCAATTCGAAAAGAGCCATCACGCCGCGGCCACGCAATTTATCGGCTCGCTCGACAACATGCTGGGTGAGATCGTGGAAGGCGGGCCCGCCGCGGCCAACGGCTGCCGGCAATGCCACGGCAGCGAAGTAAAATATCTTGGCGACGGAAAGTTCGATCCCGCCACCTGGCCGAACAGCGGCATTGGCCGCATCAATCCCGACGGCAGCAGAGGCAGTTGCGCGGCCTGCCACGGCCGACACAGTTTCAGCTCCGCGCTGGCACGCCAGCCGGAAAATTGCGGCAAATGCCACCTTGGGCCCGATCATCCGCAGATGGAGATCTACACCGAATCGAAGCACGGCATTCAATTCCGCGCGAACATCGCGAAAATGAATCTGGATTCGAAATCCTGGGTCGTGGGAAAAGACTATTCCGCCGCGCCGACCTGCGCCACCTGCCATATGAGCGCAACCTCCAACCAGAAAGTCACGCATGACGTCGGCGACCGCATCAGCTTCACGCTACGCCCGGTCATCAGCATCAAATTGGAGAATTGGGAAAAGCGGCGCGCGGCCATGAAGGATGTTTGTTCGAATTGCCACGCCTCGAGCTGGGTCGACAATTTCTACGCGCAATATGAAAGCACGATCGACCTCTACAACGAAAAATTCGCCAAGCCCGCCAAATCCATCATGGACAAGCTATATGCCGCGGGAAAACTCACCAAGACCCCCTTCGACGAAAAAATCGAATGGACCTACTACGAACTCTGGCACCACGAGGGCCGCCGCGCCCGCATGGGCACGGCCATGATGGGCCCCGACTACACGCAATGGCACGGCTTTTATGAAGTCGCCAAGAACTTTTACACGGAATTCATTCCGGAGGCCGAGCGGCTTATGCCGGGGGTAACCGCCGACGTCATGAAGAGCGACTTCCACAAATGGACCGCTGGACTGACCAAAGCGCAGATCCAGCAGCAGATTGATTTCTACAAAGAGCGCTACAAGCAGTAGGCAGGCGATTTGAGGAACGTTTTGTGGCCTGCCCGCTAGGGGGAGCGCGAATCATGGCGTCTGCAGCGAGGCGGTCGCTGGCACCCTCTTGTGACTGAATTGTGATGTGGCGACGTACGCCAGCGGAATCCCGGCAATAACTGTTGCCAAGAGAGTCGGTTGAGCGAACACTATCAGCTGGAGCAATATCCATGCCTCGTGCCCGCGCAAACCGCATCACCGGCGAAGAGCTTGCCAACGCCATCACTCACGGCGCAGGTCTGATCCTGAGCGTGATTGGCCTCGTGATGCTGCTTGTTCTGGCAGTGATGCATGGCAGCGCGTGGCAGATTGTGAGCTGCGCCATTTACGGCGCCACGCTTGTGTGTCTCTATACCGCTTCAACGCTTTACCACGGCATCCCGTCCCCGCGCTTGAAACGCGCCCTCAAGATTTTCGATCATTCCGCGATTTATCTGCTCATCGCCGGGACCTACACACCCTTTCTGCTTGTCAACTTGCGCGGTGGGTGGGGATGGTCGCTTTTCGGAACGATCTGGGGACTCGCGCTGGCCGGGATTCTTCTCAAGTTCTGGTTTGTGGACCATTTTCAAATCTTGTCCACCACGGTCTATCTTCTGATGGGATGGCTCGCCGTCGTCGCGGTGAGGCCGCTTCTTCTTCTGGTCCCAACTGCCGGACTTGTTTGGTTGCTCGCCGGCGGCCTTCTGTACACCATCGGCGTCGTTTTTTACGCGTGGAAGAGGATTCCGTACAACCATGTGATCTGGCACGTCTTCGTCATGGCCGGAAGCGCGTGCCACTATTTCGCTGTGCTCTATTCCGTCATTCTGCCTGTGAAAACTTAGTCTTCCCCGAACTTCAAGCCGCCGCGAGGGGCGGCTTCACTTATCCTTTTTCGCCGGCTTCGCGAACTTGCGGATGTAGGTCACCAGGTCCGCGATCTGTTTGGAACTCAACCCGCGTGACTCGAACGCATGGGCGTATTGTTTGTGGCCAACTCCGAAGGCAATCGTTTTGTAGAGTTCTTCATCGGAAAGCTGCTGCACCGCGTCGGATCGCAGATCCGCAGGTTTGATCTTCATTGCGGCATGGCCGGTGCCATCTCCGTTTACTCCATGGCACTTCATGCATTGTACCTTGTAGGTAGACTCCGCATCGTCCGCAGCCTGAGAGGGAAGAAGAAACACGAGGACCAATCCGAAAGTAAAAATTGTTTCGCGCACGCCGACCTCCACGCTTTTGGAATTTGTACCATGCAACCGATGGAGCGGATCGGCCGGTTCTGGATTAGGGTGACACTCGTAACCCGCATTCGAGCGGAAAATTAACGAACCGTGTTACCTACTCTTACAGAGTAGACTGCAGGGTCGGATCTTTCCCGTGGAAACCATCTTCTTCCAGAATGCAAACGTCCGCTTGCACGCCGTCGCCGCAGGTTCGAAAGACGGTCCTGTTGTCGTTCTCCTGCATGGCTTCCCGGAGTTTTGGTATGGCTGGCACAAACAAATCGAGCCACTGGCTGCCGCTGGCTTTCGTGTCATCGTTCCCGACCAGCGCGGCTACAATCTCAGCAGCAAACCTTCCGGCGTCGCTTCCTATGCCCTTTCCGAACTGGTCTCCGACGTCATTGCCATCGCTGACCAGCTTGGTCAGCAGCGGATTTTCTTGGCCGGTCATGATTGGGGCGCTGCGGTCGCCTGGAGCACCACGCTGCTGCATCCGCAACGCGTTGCGAAACTCGCGGTCCTGAACGTTCCGCATCCCTCCGTTATGCGCAGGTATCTCCACACGCGTCTGCGCCAATTCCTCCGGAGCTGGTACATCTTTTTCTTTCAACTCCCCCATTTACCAGAAGCCGCCTTCTCCGCCTTCCACTTTCGCGCCGGCACATCCGCGCTCCTGCGCTCCAGCCGTCCGGACACCTTCTCGGCTGCTGATCTCGCGCAATACCGCGCCGCATGGTCCCAGCCGGGCGCCCTCACCGCCATGATCCACTGGTACCGCGCAGCCCTTCGTTTCAGCACTCCTTTTCCCGATCCGCGCGTGCAAGTCCCCACGCGCATCCTCTGGGGCGAACGCGACGCCTTTCTTCTCTCTGAAATGGCTCATGAAAGCCTGCGCTACTGCAGGGAGGCCGAACTCTTTACCTTCGCCAACGCCACTCACTGGCTTCAACACGAAGAACCTGCTCGCGTCTCGGAGCTGCTCATCGATTTTTTCCAGAAGTAGAGCGTCCTGATTCGTTTTTTTTCAGAAGATAAGAGTGGGAACAACCAGATTAAGCGAATGCTTACTCTTCAGCGGGATTCCAGAATCCCTGCTGAATTACCTGGCTATTCCGCACCCGAAGCACCATTTTGTGACTCGTCCTGTATCGACGTGGATGAAGTCCGAGTGAGGGTAGTAGCCAACGCCGCCACGGTGCAGTTGTAGAGCCGCATCTCGCGCTACGAGAGTGTCCGTCCCGGGCAGGCGAATATCAATGGCTTTCGCTTGCATGTGGAGGCTGTGCTTTGCGACTCCGGCGGTGTGCTCGCGGAGAAATTCGTTGCTCCAGGGCGAACGGTAGCCGCAGATCACGTCAATCTCCCCATCGGGCCTGCCAACCGCAGCGGTCAAATCAGCAAGGATGTCGTAAACGTGAGGATCATAGTGATGAACATCGCCGGTACGGTGGTCGCGCAAGAAATGATCTAACTTCTGGATAGCATCCGGGATATACGCGTCGCCCCGCCGGTACACGATATCAATCCGCTCGCCGGTGTGTGTGTGATAGAGGTGCAGTCTATGTTCCTGAATGGCGACAGGAGAAGAGGATAGAGCCCCTTCTCCGAAAAGAACGGAGAGAAACACTGCCATCAACAAATAAGGAGAGCGACGAAACAATCGGTGGATTGACAATTCAGGCGTGCCCTTTGATCGAAGATTTGCTCGAAAATGAGATGCAGGACAATTATAAAGTGTTGGCTGCCCCCAGCCACAGATTTTCTGTGCAAAATTCCGCGGGCTCGCTGAGTTCAAGCGGGCTGGCGGCCGATCCCGGGCATATTGCTTCCGCGCCCCTGTCTCAACTCCACGCAGATTTTGTCCAGTTCGCCGGAGTGCGCGGCGACGTAGTTCTTGGCGATGGTCTGTAGGTTGGCGATATTTTCCGGGGTGACGTTATCCATGTCGCTGGAGGCGGCCGGCAAATCCGGAACTTGCAGGCGATAATAGACACACTCCGGCAGCGCTTCCAGTTCGTAGTCCACGGCCTCGGAGACGCTGTCCATGAAGACCGGCACAATCTGTTTAGCCCATCCCAGCAGCCCCCAAACCTTCGCCTTGGCATACGAAATCTGGTCCTGCCGGTCCCCGGTGCCGGCAGAGACAATGATTATCCGCTCCGCGCCCGGGTACATTCTTCGGGCTTCCACGTAGGCGGCCATCGAGGGATTGTTCACGCACACTCCGCCATCCACAAGCGTGTATTCCTCCGGCCCTCGCACCAGGTGGAGCGGCGGGAAAAACGTGGGAGCTGCCGATGTGGCCCTGGCAACGTCCGTCACTTTCCAGTTGTAGTTCGGCCGGCCGGCAATCTTGTGGCTCTTGAAAAAGAAAGGAAGCTGATGGCTCAGGTCATAACTCGAAATCAAGAGCGGAGTGAACGCTTCGCAAAGCTCCGTGTTCTGGAAGAAGATCGCCAGAGCACGTTCCAACGAGGCCGGCGAATACTTGGGTAGGATCAGTTGCCTTGCTGGTGTCAGCCAATTTTTCTGGAAAATAGCCGGCCCATTCCGAACGTAAAGGTTCAGGAGCTGCTCGGGCGAATAGGCCTTGCCGTTATTGCAGGCCGTCCCGATTCCCAACGCGATGATTCCGCCGGTCGAGGTTCCCGCAATCAGGTCGAAAGTCTGCCAGAGCTCCCTCTGCAATCGCTGCTGGAGTTCCGCGAGAATCACCGCGGGAATAATTCCGCGTATGCCTCCGCCGTCAATGGCGAGGACTTTGATGCTGTTCACTTCCGCATTCGCCACGGCGTTCATGCTCCGTCAGAAGGGGACCGGCGAAAGGCACACGGCAAACTCCAAGAGATTGTGCGCCTTGATTCTGAATCGTTACAGAGGGAGCGTTGGAACGGAAGCGGAAACGTTCCGTAGCAGCGATATCTACAATCAGGTCAAGATCAGGTCCGCGGGAAAATGCGGCTGCTTTTCGGGGTGGTTATGATGCGCCCACCACTCGCGCCAAGCCTCGGCATCCTGGCCAAGCGACGCGCCGGTGATGGCCTCCAGCGTGGCATAGACCAGGTCCGGGGTAGTGGGGTCGAGGGAATCATCGTCCAGCAAATTGAGCAAATGCGGGACGGCGGCGAGGCGCTGTTCCCCGGTAAACATTCCAGAGCGCCCGAGGTCGCATGCGGCGCGCTGACGCACTTGCAAGGAAGGGTCGTGAGCCAGTATGGAGAGAAGCGGGTCAATGGATTCGTCGGTACCGAGCATGGCCAATCCCTCGACGGCCCAGAATCGCGTCTGCTGATCGCGGTCATGCGCGTAGCGAAGCAGCGTGCTCAGCACCGTGGCAGGCTCCACGCCGCGATTGCCGAGACCGCCAAGCCGCCACAGCGCGAGATAGCGGCTATCTGGATCATTCCGAATCTGCTTGAGGAGCTCCGCGACGCTCTGCGGAGATTTGCGGAGATTGTTGGCCACCAGGTCGACTTCCAAGGCAGCGCTGCGCACGCGCGGGTCACCCGAGTCCAAAGCAGCGAGCACCAAACGGAAAAGATTGCGGGTGTCCTGCAAGTGGCCACGCCAGCCCTCGAGATTCTGACGGATCAGGTCGAGAGAAGACGCGTCGCGCTGGATGGCCAGTTCCAGCAAGCGCTCCACCTGTTGCTGAGGCGCCAGGTGACTGAGCTCCACGAGTTCATTATTTTTTGTACCCGCCTCGGCCGCGGAGACCAGGTCGGCAGCCGGCAGAGAAATGAAGGCAGCCTCCACCCGGGTGCTGCCCAGCCATTTTGTCCAATTGGATTCGGAGCGGGCGGCTTGATAACCCGCGATGGTGGAGAAGGCTGCAAGCAGCGCAAGGAATAAGACAAAACGATGCGTACGATTTCGAGGGATCGATCCGCAATCAGGGGCGGAGCCGGTCCAGGGGGTCCGTCGGGCCTCCCCGGAGCTGGATTTCAAAGATTGATCCAAGCGTCACATCCCGCGCTTACACTTCGTCGCAAGCTAAGGGGAAGATAAGGATCGGCGCAAAAGCGGACAATGGTACGCCAGGCCAACGGCCCTGCTTTTGGCGGGCAACTCCTGTGTCTTCAACAGGTTTCGCGGAGTTACTGGTACGTACTCCGCAGCTCAGGCCCGTCCAGGAGAACAGGGGCGCCCAAGGACGGAAGACCGAGCGGGAAAGACTCTGATAGCCGCATGGTGGCAGCCCGGGCCGCCATCGAAGCCGCGTCGCGGGTCGGGTTTCAAGTTGCTTTGTTCAAGATGGCGGGTCTGCTAGAATAAGGAGCTTGGTTTTGCGATTTTTTGCGCAGAAGACCAGGCCTAACTAAACTTGAAACAGGAAGAACAATGGCACTGATGTGTGAATTTTGCGGCAAAGCGCCGCACTTTGGAAACGTCATCAGCCACGCGAACAACACGCGGCGGCGCCGGTGGAACCCGAACCTCAAGCGCGTGCACGCGGTAGTGGCGGGGGTGAAGAAGCACGTCCGTGTTTGCACGGCTTGCATCCGCGCGGGCCGCGTGAAGAAAGCAGCCTGAGCCTCCAACCTTGAATTTACCTGTTGCGAACCTGCGATTCGTGGGGCGTCCAATGGAACACTCAAAAAGAGTGAAGCGCACCGTGGCTTGGCTGCCGCTGGCGGCTATCCTGTTCGCCGTCGTGGCGAGCTGCAACAAGCCGGTGCAGCATGCGCCTGACGTGTGGGCCGTGGTCAATGGCAAGGAGATCAAGCGGGAAGAAGTGGACAAGTACTACCGCACCCGCGTGAACCCCGAGGGGCAGGAGCCTTCGCAGGAAGAAGCTCTGTCGCTCAAGCTGAACGTTCTGGATGAGCTGATTAACAACGAGATTTTGCTGGAGCGCGCCAAGAAGCTCAACCTCGAGGCCACCGACGGCGAAGTCGAAGACAAGTTCACGGAGTTGAAGAGCCCTTATACCGAAGAGGAATTTCAGCGGCGGCTCAAAGAGCAGGGCATTTCAGTCGACGACCTCAAGCACGACCTGCGCCGGCAGCTTTCCATCCAGAAACTGCTGAACCGCGAAGTGGTGGCAAAAATTTCCATCACCGACCAGGACGTCATGGACTTCTACAACACGAACAAGAGCCAGTTCAACGTCGCCGAGCCGCAGTACCGCATCGCCCAGATCGTCGTCACCCCACGGAAAGAGCCGCAGATCCGCAATCGCAAGAATGATGACGCCACGAACGAAGCCGAGGCCCAGCGCAAGGTGAAGATGCTGATGGACCGCCTGAACAGCGGCGCGGACTTCGCGCAGCTCGCCATGGATTATTCCGAAGACATGAACACTGCGGGAACCGGCGGCGATCTGGGATACGTTCCCGAATCCGCGCTGAACCAATCCGACCCGGCGCTAAAGAAAGTCGTGCTCGGAATGAAGCCGGGGCAAGTCAGCCAGCCCATTCAGCTAAAAGAAGGCTACCGGATTCTGAAGCTGATCACGCGTGAGTCGCCGGGACTGCGCGGGATCAACGATCCGCAAGTGCAGCAAACCATCCGCGACACGCTGCGCAATCGCAAGGAACAGCTGCTGCGTTCCGCTTACCTGGCCGTCGCGCGGGATGAAGCCCGCGTCACAAATTACCTCGCCGAGCAGGTCATCGAGGCGGCGGGCAAGTTGCCCGATGCCGCCAAGACCGCCATGCCAGAAAAGTCTATCGGACACTAAAACTCCTTGTTTTAGGGAACTTCAAAGTCTGCAATTCCGTTTGAGGCCGTTGACGCAGAAGCTGTGAGCCCGAGGAATTACCGCGGCTTCGCGTCACTCCGCGTCAGCAATACCTTCTGGCGTTGCGATGGCGCTGAACCGATGGGCCTCATTCGACCCAGGCAAGAATTTCGCCGGCGTTGACGGGCTGGCCTTCTTTGGCCAGGACGCGCTCGACCGTCCCGCTCTTCGGCGAGCGAATTTCATTTTGCATTTTCATCGCTTCCACAACGAGCAGGCCCTGGCCCGCTTCGATGCGGTCACCCGCCTTGACGAGGACGCGCACCACCTTGCCAGGCATCGGCGCGACGATCTGCTGGCGGCCTTCAGCTTCGGCCGCGCCGTGACGCCGGCCGCTCCACGCACGAGGGTCAATCACTTCCGCGGTGAACTCCTGCGTGCTTGTCTGCAGCTTGAGCTTGCCGTCGGTTAACGGCGTCACGTGAATTTCGTGGGACTCGCCTTGCAGCAGAATCGAAAGCGTGTGAGAGGCGACCTCGACGGCATCCGCGGCGACCGACCGGCCATCGAGCAAAACACGCCATGTCTCGCCATCCCGCTCGAGTTCGATGACGCGGGTTTTCTTCCCGGCCGGCCCCGTAAGTTGAACTTCGAATTTCATGGCATGCGGTCCAATTGCTGGCGGCGGCCTTCGAGCTTCCAGCGCGAGGGCGCTCCTTCCGCAGCCGCTGCAGCCGACGGCGGTGAAGAACTTTTCGTTGCTTGCCAGAGCGCCGCCGCGATGGCTGCGGCGTCGGAGGCGGAGCTTCCCTGCCCTTCTGCACTTGCGGAATTTGCCGCCGGACGCGGGCGGCAAAGCAATTCATCGAGCCATTTCGTATGTACCTCGCCGCGCAGAAAATCGGGCTCGTTGAGAATGCGGCGGAAGAGTCCGGCGTTGGTCTTGATGCCGGTGATGGTGTATTCCGCGAGGGCGCGGCGCAAGCGCGCGATGGTTTCTTCGCGGCTGTTGCCCCAGGCAATGAGCTTGCTCAGAAGCGGATCGTAATCGTTCGGCACGGTCCAGCCTTCGTAGACGCCTTCATCAAGGCGGATTCCCGGGCCGGTAGGAGCTTGGCGCGAAATAATTTTTCCCGGTGAAGGAAAGAAATTGTTGTCGGGATCCTCGGCGTAGAGGCGTACTTCCATGGCGTGGCCGCGCGGCGTGATGGATTCCCAGGCAAAGGGCAGGCGGTGCCCGGCGGCGATGGCGATCTGCAGTTTGACGAGATCGAGGCCGGTGACCTGCTCGGTGACGGGATGCTCGACTTGCAGGCGCGCGTTCACTTCCAGAAAATAAAAATTGAGATTCGAATCAACCAGGAATTCGACGGTCCCCGCGTTGACGTAGCCGCCCGCGCGCGCCAGGCGCACCGCCGCGTCACCCATCTTTTTGCGCAGTTCCGGCGTGACGATCGGTGAAGGCGCCTCCTCAACGACTTTCTGGTGACGCCGCTGAACCGAGCATTCCCGCTCGCCGAGCGAAACGACGCGGCCGTGGGCGTCGGCGAAAATCTGGATTTCAATGTGATGGGGCCGCTCCAGATATTTTTCCAGATAGAGGCGGGCGTCGCCGAAGGCATTCATCGCCTCGGAGGCGGCGTCGCGAAACGCGGATTCGAATTCGGCGTCGCTATATACCAGCCGCATGCCCTTCCCGCCGCCGCCGGCGACGGCCTTCAGCAGCACCGGATAACCCATGCCCTGCGCCAGCGCTTGCGCTTCGGAAGGTTTTTCGATGGCCTCGTTTGTGCCGGGAACGGTCGGCACATCCGCGCGGCGCGCGAGTTGCCGGCCCGCGGTCTTGGAGCCAAGAGCTTCCATGGCATCAGCGGGCGGCCCGATGAACGTCAGGCCCGCATCCGTGCAAGCCCGCGGCAGCGCGGCGTTTTCCGCGAGAAATCCGTAACCCGGGTGCAGGGCATCGCAGCCGGAGCGGCGCGCGACGTCCATGAGCTTGTCAATTCGAAGGTAGCTTTCACGCGAAGGGGCCGGGCCGATGGGATAGGCCTCATCGGCGAGCCGCACGTGGAGCGATTTGCGGTCTACATCGCTGAAAACCGCCACGGAGCGGATGCCGAGCTCGCGGCAGGCGCGGAGGATGCGCACGGCGATTTCGCCGCGATTAGCGATCAGGATTTTCTTGAACATGTGCAGCTTTGAATGAACCCGAATTCTATCATGCGACGTCTTAACCTGTGGGCTGGCTGTGCCTTGCGTGCCCAAACCCTTGCGGTGTAAGAAGGTGCGGCGGGTTTGCGGATCGGAGATGACCATGAAGAAAAAAACGTTCTTGATTCTGGCGGCGATGGCGGTGGCGGTAACTTCTGCGCTCGCGCAAGAGCCGGTGATCACGCCGCCTGAGAATCTCGTCGTCGATGGCGTGCCTAAGATTCCCGCGTCGCTGGCGGAGACGGCGGGTCGCTACGGGTCATTTCGCAGCGCCAATCTGGCCGATTGGCACCCCGTGAAGCGCGAGATGCTGATCGCCACACGCTTTGCGGAAACGCCCCAGCTTCACCTGGTGACGATGCCCGGCGGCACGCGCCGGCAACTTACATTTTTTGTGGACTCGGTCGGCGGCGGCCGCTTTCATCCCCACGGCGGTGACTACATTGTTTTTGCCAAAGATATTGGCGGCGGCGAATGGTATCAACTTTTTCGCAATGACATGAAGACCGGCGACGTCACCCTGCTGACAGACGGTAAGTCGCGAAACCTGCTGGGGCCGTGGTCGTCGGACGGTGATCGGATCGCGTACATGTCCACGCGGCGGACAGGCAAGGACACGGACCTATGGGTGATGAATCCGGCGGATCCGAAGACCGATCATTTGCTTCTTCAATTGAGCGGCGGCGGCTGGCAGCCCGAAGATTGGTCGCCGGATGACAAGAAAATCCTGCTTAAGGAAGAGCTCTCCATTAACGAGGCCTATCTATGGCTGGTCGACACGAAAACGGGTGAGAAAACAAAGTTGCACCCAGGTGGAATGTCAGGCGGGGAAAAAGTAGGCATTGGAGAAGCGCGGTTCGCTAAGGATGGCAAAGGGATTTATCTGACAGAAGACGCTGGCTCCGAATTCTTGAACCTGGCTTACTTGGACTTGGCCGGTAATGAGGCGAAGCATCTGCTCACTGGACCCGATGCGAAGTGGGACGTCGAGCGGTTCGATCTTTCCCAAGACGGAAAACTTATCGCATACGTCAAGGACGAAGACGGCCTTAGCACCATTCACGTCCGAAGAACTGCGAATAACGCAGTGCTGCCTCTGCCTGCATTGCCGGCGGGAGTCGTTGGAAGCATTCGCTGGCACAGGAATGGGCACGAGCTGGGATTTTCTATGAACAATGCGCGCGGGCCAGGCGACGTTTACTCGCTCGATGTGGCCACGGGAAAAGTCACCCGCTGGACTGAAAGCGAATCCGCCGTCAAAACCGATGAGTTTCCACAAGCGGAATTGGTGCGCTGGAAAAGCTTCGACGGAAAGATGATCTCCGGCTTTCTATACAAGCCGCCGGCGAAGTTCACCGGCAAGCGCCCCGTTCTCGTGGACATTCACGGCGGCCCCGAAGGCCAATTCCAGCCTCGCTTCCTCGGCCGCAGCAATTATTTGCTCAACGAACTCGGGATCGCGTTGATTTATCCGAATGTGCGTGGTTCCACGGGCTACGGCAAAACATTCTCGCTGCTCGATAACGGCTACCAGCGCGAGGACACCTACAAGGACATCAACGCCCTGTTCGACTGGATCGCGACGCGCGCGGATCTGGACGCGGACCGCATTGGCGTGATGGGCGGGAGCTACGGCGGCCACATGACCCTCGCGGTTTCCACCTTTTACAGCAGCCGCATCCGTTGCTCCGTGGACATCGTCGGCATGTCCAACCTCGTGACCTTCCTCGAGCACACCGAGTCCTACCGCCGCGATTTGCGCCGCGTCGAATACGGCGACGAGCGCGACCCCAAAATGCGCGATTTCCTGGAGAAAATCGCCCCCATGAACAACATCGAGAAAATCCAGAAGCCCATGTTCGTCATTGCCGGAAAAAACGATCCCCGCGTGCCAGTCAGCGAGTCGCAACAAATCGCCGGCGCGCTCAAGAAACAGGGCACGCCCGTGTGGCTCCTCATCGCTAAGGACGAAGGCCACGGCTACCGCAAAAAGCCCAATCAGGATTTCCAGTTTTACTCTACTGTCGAATTTCTGCGGGAGTATTTGCTGAAATAGCCGCCGGAGGTGGCGCCTTAACGCCCCGAACCCCTGTGGCGCACGCAACTCCTTTTATCCTCCGAGCCCCCGGTTTGTCCCACAACCGCCGTTATGCTACGCTTTCGCTTGCAAGAATCGCCCGGCCCGGCGCCACGCAAGCCCCTGCGACGCGCACGTCCTTTCCCGTTCGCCCCCGATGGCACCTCCTCGGAGCAGAGCGTTTCACTGAAAGGACCCGGCCAAGGCACTAACAAGGATCCATAATCCCATGCCCGGCCAACAGACCGCCTCGAAGACCGAAAAAGAACCGGTGGAGATCAAGCTCGCGCATTCCCCCGACTCCGACGACGCCTTCATGTTTTACGCTCTGGCCACCCACAAGCTCTCCACGCCTGGCTACAAATACACCCACATCCTCTCCGACATTCAATCCCTCAACGAAGCTGCGCTCACCGAAACCTACGACGTCACTGCTGTCAGCTTCGCCGCCTACCCCACACTGCGCGATAAGTACATCCTTCTCGATTGCGGCGCCAGTTTCGGTGAAGGCTACGGCCCCATTGTCGTCTCCACCAAATCTCTGAAACCGCAAGAGCTCGCAGGCAAGCGCATCGCCGTCCCCGGCCTGAAAACCACCGCCTATCTCACTCTCAAGCTCTATGAGCCCAACTTCGAGCCCGTGGTCATGCCCTTCGACAAGATCATAGACGCTGTTCAGAACAATCTGGTCGAAGCCGGCCTCCTCATCCACGAAGGCCAGCTCTTCTTCCCCGAAAAAGGGCTCCACAAGGTGATCGATCTCGGCATTTGGTGGCAGGAACAAACCGGCTTGCCGCTCCCGCTCGGCGGCAACGCCGTGCGCCGCAAGCTAGGAACGCAACTCGGCCGCCAGATCGCCAAAACCATCCGCGACAGCGTTTCCTACGGCCTCGAACACCGCGAAGAAGCACTGAACTACGCCATGCAGTTCGCCCGCGAGATGGACACCGAGCTCGCCGACAAATTCGTCGGCATGTACGTGAATAAATGGACCCTTGGCTACGGCGAAAAAGGCAAGCAAGCCGTAAAGGAACTGATCGCGCGCGGCACCAAGGCCGGCCTGCTCTCCGGCCCGCCCACCGTCGAATTCATCAGCGAAGAATAGTCGCCCGCTTTTTTCGGCACAATTTTCGCTTTGCTGTTTCCGCACGCTTTGCCCCGCGCTTCGTCTTGACGCTTTCCCGCGAATCACTTAGTGTCTTTTTCTTATGATTCGAATCCGAAAAATAGTTTCCCTCTCTCTCTTCCTCTTCGTCGCAACTAACCTGCCGCTGGCGCGCATCGCGAAAGCGCAGACAGCTCCGCAGCTGCCCGTTCGAACCGCCGCAACCAAGCCCTGGCCGCGGCAAGCGGTGCGCGCCGCTCATGGCATGGTTGTCACCGACGAAGAACTTGGCTCCCAAGCCGGCGTGGAAATTCTCAAGCGCGGCGGCAACGCCGTGGATGCTGCCGTCGCCACCGCATTCGCCCTGGCGGTGGTCGAACCTGCCGCGGGCAACATCGGCGGCGGCGGCTTCATGCTGATTCGCCTCGCGAACGGAAAGGCCACATTCCTCGATTACCGCGAAACGGCTCCCCGCAAAGCCACTCGCGATATGTATATCGGCAAGGACGGCAAGCTCGATGAAGAAGCTTCCGTGATCGGGTACAAATCCGTTGCCGTACCTGGAACGGTGGCGGGACTCGAACTCGCCCTCAAAACGTACGGCACCATGAAACTCGCGGAAGTGATGGCGCCCGCGATTCGAATGGCGGAACAAGGCTTCCCCGTCAGCGAAAGACTCGCGTTCGAATTGGAAGAGGAGCGGCCCGGACTCCAGAATTTTCCGATGAGCCAGAAACTTTTTCTGAACGGCGGCAAAATGCTAAAGGCCGGAGACACGCTGAAGCAGCCCGAGTTGGCCGCTACGCTGAAGCGCATCGCCAAGAACGGCGCCTACGAATTCTACCGCGGCGAAACCGCGCGAATGCTCGCCGATGAAATGGCGCGCAATGGCGGATTGATTTCGCTCGACGACCTCGCGCATTACACGCCAAAAGTTCGCGAAGTTCTGCAAGCAAAGTACGCCAGCGGCGGGCACGACTGGGAAGTGATCACTTCTCCTCCGCCCAGTTCCGGCGGCGTGGCCGTCATCGAAGCCCTCAACATGTTGCAGGACGTTTCGCTCAAGGGCTGGGAGGATCCGCAAAGCGTCCACATGGTCGCGGAAACCATGCGCCGCGTGTTTGCCGACCGCGCCGCCTATCTCGCCGATCCAGACTATTCGAAAGTTCCGGTCGCGGGCTTGACCGCCCCCTGCTACGCAAAGGAACGCGCAGCCACGATTGATCCTGCAAAAGCATCTTCGAGCAAGGACGTCAAAGCCGGGATTCCTCACGCCTGCGGCGTCTCCGCAAACCCCGCTGCCGCGCCGGGCATGGTCGCTACTCTCGGCGAAGGCCATCACACCACGCATTTTTCCGTCGTGGACGCCGCGGGAAATGCCGTGGCCAGCACCTACACGCTCAACGACAGCTACGGCTCGCATGTGACCAGCACGGCAGGCTTTTTGCTCAACGACGAGATGGACGACTTCACCACGCAGCCGGGCGTGCCGAATGCGCTCTTCGGGCTGATGCAATCCGAAGCCAACTCCATCGCCCCCGGCCACCGTCCGCTCAGTTCCATGACGCCAACGATCTTGCTGCGCGACGGCAAGCTCAGTTTCGTCACCGGTTCGCCGGGCGGGCCGACGATTATTTCCGTGACGCTGCTCAGCGTGATCAACTGGATGCGCCTCGGCATGGACGCGCAAGCCGCCATCAACGCGCCGCGTTTTCATCACCAGTGGATGCCCGACCGCATTCGAATGGAAGCGGAATTTCCGGAGAGCATGGAGCAGGCGCTGCGCGCTCGGGGGCACGACGTCGAGCGCGGCTGGTATGAAACACCCAGCCTCGGCCACGAAGCCAAATTTCGAAAGCACATGGGCCTGGTGAATGCCATCGGGATCGATCCCAAAACAGGCGAGCGTCTCGGCGCCGCCGATCCGCGCGACCAGGGCTCCGCCGTCGGCTACTGAGATGGCATCGTTTGCCCTGGCTAGTAGTTAACCTTTGCAACCATCAGTCATTCCGCGCGCAGCGAGGAATCTCTCTTCGTTTACAATTGTGGCTGGGTGCCTGGGAACTTTCTAAAAAGCCATGCAAAGACTACTCTCCACCTATCTATTCGTTTCCCGCAAATTGACCCCGGAAATGCTCGGGCAGATCGCCGAAGCCGGTTTTCAGGGCGTTGAGATTTTCAGCACGCGCAGCCATTTCGAATACTCCATGAAACCGGAAGTAAGCGCCATTGCCGGCGCGCTCGAAAAGCACGGATTGAGGCTGGCTTCCTTGCACGCGCCCACCAGTCGGGACATGAGCGCCATGCGCGAGAGCGGCGCGCCGCTTTCCATCTGTGAAGTCGAGCGCGTCCGGCGCGTTGAAGCCATGGACGAACTGAAGCGCGTGATTGACGTCGCCGATGATTTGCCTTACTCGCGGCTAATTTTGCACATGGGCGGCTCGCGCGAAACCGCCGATCCGCGCAAGCGCGACGCCGCTTTCAGCTCGCTCGAGCATCTGATTCTGCACGCGCACCACGCCGGCGTGACCATCTGCGTGGAAAACACCCTGAGCGAGATGGGCAATCCTGCTTATCTGCGAACGTTTGTCGACGAAACGCGGCTGACCGGCCTGCGCTTCAATTTCGATATCGGCCACGCGAACCTTGCCGAATTGCCAGAAAAAGAGCGCATCGAGAAAAGTTTTGCGCCTCTGCGCGATCTTGTCTCCTCCGTGCATCTCCACGACAACCACGGTGAAAAGGACGAGCATCTGCCGCCGTTCGACGGCACCATCGATTGGCCCGCGGCAATCAAGCTGCTCAAGTCCGCGCCGGAAGCAAATCTTCCTATGGTTTTGGAGTTGAAAGAGAAGACCGGCCCGGAAGCGCCCAGCGCGGCAGAGCAACTCGCCTCCGCCCGCGCCTCCCTCGACCGCTTCGAATCCGCCTGGTCTTCGTGAGGCCAACCTGTGCTTCGCACAATTGCTCTAATCACGACAATTGCTCCGATTGCTTCGCTCGTATTTCTCGGCCCGTCAGCAAGGGCCGCTTGTCCCAACTCGCCTCGTCTAATCTGCGCCGAGTACTTTCAGAGCCAGGTCGTTGTAGAAGCACAACTGATTAGCACGCGGCATGTCGTTTCGAACGATGTAATGGATGGCTACGTCTATCGGCTACAGACAAGTCGCGTGCTGCGGGGTAGGATCGGTTCCAGTTTCCGTGTCTATGAGGAAAACAGCAGCGGACGCGCTTCGTTCGACTGGACACGCGGCGAACAATATCTTTTGTTTCTAAGGCCGGGTGGCAACGGCACTTGGTACTTGGACGGCTGCGGCAACTCGACGCCCCTCGTAAGCGCAGCGTTCACACTCAAAGTCATTGAATCTTTCCAGCAGCGGCGTAACGGCGGTCTGATCCAAGGCAAGGTCGTGGCTGTGCAATCGCAACTAGGCACCAAGGGTGGTGTAAAAATTCAAATTCACGGCGCCAGCCGCGACTACGAAGCGATGACTGATCAATACGGCGAATTCAAAGTTCATGTGCCAGCGGGCCAATACGAAGCCCACGCGACTCACGGTGGCTGGGTGATCAAAGCCGATGTCCTTACTTATGAAGACCCAGCCAAAATCAAGATCGAAAACGGCGGCTGCGCGCAACTGCAATTTGAAGCAGTCGAGAAAGAGTGAGCAATGTTCTGCGAGGCGCTAGGCCCTCCGAGCACCTCTAGCGGCTCTCTGCTAAACTACGCGTTTGGCATTTACGCAGAGAACCTCACCATGACCACGTTCACCATCGAGCAGGCTGGAAAGTACGACGGGCAGGAAGTCACGCTCAAGGGCTGGCTTTATAACCTGCGCGAGTCGGGAAAACTCCTGTTTCCGATTTTTCGGGACGGCACGGGCATCATTCAGGGCGTTTGCGCGCTGAAGGAGAATCCGGAGGCATTCGAAGCGCTGAAGGGGCTTACGCAGGAATCGAGCGTCATTGTCACCGGAAAGATCCGCGCGGAAAAACGCGCCCCCGGCGGCTACGAAATCGGGGTCACCAAAATTCAGATCGTCCAAAAGGTCCCGGAAAGCACGCCGTTCCCCATCCAATTGAAGGAACACGGCGTCGATTTCCTGCTCGACCACCGGCACCTGTGGATTCGAACGCCGCGCCAAGCCGCCATCCTGCGCATCCGCGCCGAGGCCGTGCGCGCCGCCCGCGAGTTCATGGACAGCCAGGGCTACACGCTCACCGACGCGCCGATGTTCACACCGGCGGCTTGCGAAGGCACCTCGACTCTTTTCGAAGTCAATTACATTGACGACCAGAAAGCCTACCTGACCCAGAGCGGCCAGCTCTACATCGAAGCCACGGCCATGGCTCTCGGCAAGGTCTACACCTTCGGCCCCACGTTTCGCGCGGAAAAATCGAAAACGCGGCGCCACCTCACGGAATTCTGGATGCTCGAGCCGGAAGCCGCCTACGTGGAGCTCGACGAAGCCATGGCGCTCGCCGAGGGGCTCGTCAGCGCCATCGTGCAGTCCGTGCTTAAAAACAAATCGCGCGAACTGGAAACCCTCAAGCGCGACACCACAAAGCTCGAAAACGTGAAACCGCCATTTCCGCGCATCAGCTACGAAGAAGCCATTGCCGTGCTCACAAGCAGGGCAATCCCACCAAATTCGGCGACGACATCGGCGGCGACGAAGAAACCATCGTCTCCAGCGCCTTCGATCGGCCTGTGATCGTCCATCGTTACCCGGCAGCCATCAAAGCCTTCTACATGAAGCCCGACCCGTCCGCCCCGACCTGGCGCTCACCTTCGACATGCTCGCGCCCGAAGGCTACGGCGAAATCATCGGCGGCAGCCAGCGCGATCCACGACTACGACCTGCTGGTGAAGCGCCTGCGCGAACACAACCTGCCGGAAGAGGCCTTCCAGTGGTATCTCGACCTGCGGCGCTACGGCAGCGTGCCGCACTCCGGCTTCGGCCTCGGCCTCGAGCGCACGGTTGCCTGGATTTGCGGGACGGAGCACATTCGCGAAGTGATTCCCTTCCCGCGCATGATTTATCGCGTGTATCCTTAACGCGGGGTAGTAGGCGCCTCACCGGCGCTTTTTGCAAACACCGGCACGACAAATCTGAGTGATCCGGGCCATGCGCTCTTCCTGCGCATTGTCTTTCCGCGCGTCTCACCGGTTACGGAACACGGGTCACGGAACACGAGACTCACATGGCGCAAAAAATTCGCATCATCGGCGTGCCCATGGACCTCGGCCAAAGCCGCCGCGGCGTGGACATGGGACCCTCGGCCCTGCGCGGCGCCGGCCTTCAGGCCGCCATCAAAAAACTTGGCCTCACGGTCGAAGACATCGGAAACATGGAAGTAAAGCAGCCGGAAGAAATGCCCGTTGGTGAAAAGCGCGCCAAGTACCTCCAGGAGATCTCGGAAACCTGCCAGGACATTGCCAAAACCGTCGAGAAATCCCTCGTCGAGGGTTTTCTCCCGCTCGTTCTCGGTGGAGACCACTCTATCGCCGTGGGTGTCGCCGCCGGCGTCGCTTCCCATTTCCGCAAAGAGAAAAAAGAGATTGGCTACCTCTGGCTCGACGCTCACGGCGACATGAATACGCCCGACTCCTCCCCTTCCGGTAACATCCACGGCATGCCGCTAGCCGCCATCATGGGCTACGGCGCGCCCGAGCTCGTCGACCTGGCGGGCTTCAAGCCCAAAGCCGAGCCTGGCAACATTGTGATTGTCGGTGCGCGCGACCTCGACGCCCAGGAACGCAAAATCGTCAAGAAATCCGGTGTTCACGTTTTCACCATGCGCGACATTGACGAGCGCGGCATGCGCGACGTCATGTCCGAGGCTCTCAAGTACGCCATGGACGATACCGCCGGCATCGCCGTCAGTTTGGACATGGACTTCGTTGACCCCGCCGATGCTCCCGGCGTTGGCACACCCGTCCGCGGCGGCGTCACCTACCGCGAAGCGCACCTCGCGATGGAGATGATTGCTGACACCGAATCGATGGTGTCCATGGAAGTCGTCGAGATCAATCCCATCCTCGACGAACACAACCGCACCGCCCTGCTCGGCGTCGAGCTCGTCCTCTCCGGCCTCGGACAGAAAATTCTGTAGCCAGTCGTCCGTTGTCAGTTCAGGCCCGCGAGCAATATAAGAACCGAGAAAACTCGTTTTTGTTGAAAACTGGAGACTGACAACGAATTTTTTCATGAGCCAGGGGCAAAAGCAGCTCAGGACCACACCTCGTCCGTTGTCAGTTCAGAACGCAACGAAAAACAACCACCCCACCAATCCTCTTTTTCACTTATAACTGAAAACTGATAACTTAAAACTGTCATGACCCAGGAAAAGAAAAGACTCAGAGTAGGCGTTTTGTTTGGCGGCCGCTCCGGCGAGCATGAAGTGTCGCTGGTGTCCGCGGCCTCCGTCATTCGCGGCCTCGATCCCGATAAATACGAAGTCGTGCCCATCGGCATCACGAAGGAAGGCCACTGGCTGATCGGCACAGGCGCGCAGAAAATGCTTCCGGACGTCTTGAAAGGCGGGCAGCGCGTGATGATGACCGCCGACCCGACCGATGCCGCGCTGATGAAAATGGACGGCAGCGGCGGCGGGCAACGCGTCGACGTGGTTTTCCCCGTCATGCACGGCACATTCGGCGAAGACGGCACCATCCAGGGTTTGCTCGATCTCGCGGGGCTGCCCTTCGTCGGCGCGGGCGTTCTCGGCTCCGCCATCGGCATGGACAAGGACGTTTCCAAGCGCCTCCTGCAAGTCGCCAAAATTCCTGTCGTGCCCTGGATCACTGTCCACCGCCACGACTGGGAAAGCAAGCCGGAGGAAATTCAAAGCGAGATTGAAGCCAAGTTTGCCTATCCCGTCTTCGTGAAACCCGCGACTCTCGGCTCCTCCGTGGGCATGACCAAAGTGCACTCGCGCGAGGAACTGGCGCTGGCCTTGAATCTCGCCGCCGAATTCGCGATGAAAATTTTGGTCGAGCGTTGCGTCGTCGCGCGGGAGATCGAAGTCTCCGTGCTCGGCAATCACGATCCTAAGGCGTCCGTGCCTGGAGAGATCGTTCCGCACCGCGAATTTTACGATTACGCGGCGAAATATCTGGAAGAAGGCACGCAGCTCTTGATTCCCGCGATACTCAAGCCCGCGCAAGTGAAAACATTTCAGAAATACGCTGTCGCTGCGTTTCGAACGCTCGAATTGTGCGGCATGGCCCGCGTGGATTTCTTTCTCGAAAAAGAGTCCGGCAAACTTTTCCTGAACGAAGTGAACACCATTCCCGGCTTCACCTCCATCAGCATGTATCCAAAACTGTGGGAAGCGAGCGGGATTCCCTTCCGCGAGCTGATCGACAAGCTGATCGAGCTGGCCCTCGAAATGCATCGCGAAAAAGCGCGCACCAAATACCAGATCGAACTGCCCGCCGGAGCCGGCGGCGCGCTCGAAGCCTGAGCCTCCGCGCGGCGCAGGCGCACGGCATTTTTGCGGCGCCGCCGATGCTGGCCATCTACAATATAGTTCGATTCCTGGGATTTACTCGGCCGGGTCATTTTGATAGTTTGGATGTAGCGCAGCCGCGCTAAGCAGGGGCCGGTTGCGCGTCAGCATCTGCGGTAGCCGCATCGCGGCCCGCCATATCGCTCGCGGGCAGGAGACTTTCGAATGACACTTCTTGATCCACCTGCTGCAAAACCGGAAAAATCACGGGCCATGGCGTTCACTGTCGCCGCGCTTGTGCTGGTCGCGATCGTGCTGCTGTGGTTCACCTTCCGCTACTACCCGGAAAAGAAGGCGGCGGAGCGGTTTTTTGACGCCCTCGTCGCGGAAGACACGGCGAAGGCTTATCAGATCTGGAAGCCGGGCCCGAGCTACGGGATGAATGATTTTCTCGCGGACTGGGGGCCGCAAGGTTATTACGGTCCGGTGAAGAGTTACAAGATTCTGCGGACAAGCTCGCCGATCGGAGCGAACGCGGTGGCGGTGCGCGTGGAGATCAGTCCATTTTCGCCGATGCCCGACCCTTCGGAGGCAGACAAGAGCCGGAAGACAAAAGTCGTGAGCGTGTGGGTTCTGTTCTCGGACAAGTCCTTCAGTTTCCCGCCTTAGATTTTTTTCCACGGAACGCATCGCACAAAATCCGAAGAGAGTTCTCCCGATCGGGCTCAAGATTCGCGCTCCTCGCCGGGCGCTCATCGCTGCGCTCGAAATCACGGCGTGATGGCGCAGCGTCTTTCGACTTCGCCGGAGACAAGTGGTGCGGCCCTGCAAAGAATAAGCATGGCCCCGGCGAAACCGAACGCGCTGGTCAGCGGCGGAGGTCGTCGAGGGCGTGGGCGAGTTCCTGCGGGCTGACGGCGGCGGTGCCGAGCTTGCCGACGACGACGCCGGCGGCGGTGTTGGCCAGCATGGCGGCGTCGGGAAGCGAGGCGCCCGCAGCAACCGCGAGGGCAAGAACGCTGAGGACTGTGTCGCCCGCGCCGGTCAGATCGAAAACCTGGCGCCCGGTGGCGCCGCGCTCGATGCCGGGCTGGCCGACGCGCGCGTAGGTCACTTCAAAACCCGTCGCGGGAATGTGGAGATGACGCGGCGAGGATTCCTCGAAAACACTCATTCCGTTTTCGCCGCGTGTGATGACCACGGCGCTGCAGCCAAAGTGCGCGAGGAGCGCGCGGCCGGCCTCTTCGACGGATTTTTCGTCGGCAAGAGAGCGCGTGACGTAGAAACCCGCTTCTTTCGCGTTGCACACGATGGCGCGTGCTCCGCGATAGGCGTAGAGGCGCGAAGTTTTTGGTTTCACGAAAACGGGAACTTTCAATTGATGCGCGGCACTGAGAACGCGGTCCGCAAGATCATCGGTGATCAGGCCCTTGTCGTAATCGGAAAGAACCAAGGCGTCGAGATGCTTGAGCGCGGCGAAGAGGAGATGAAGGAGTTCTTCCTGGGTTTCCGCGCGGAGCGGCTCGCGGCGCTCGCGGTCCACGCGGACAACCTGCTGATGCTTCGCGATGATCCGCGTTTTCACGGTGGTGATGCGTTTGGGATCGGCGATGACGCCTTTTTCGCCGATATTCGCTGTGCGCAGACATTTTTGCAGGGCGCGGCCCGGCTCGTCTTTTCCAATCGCGCCGAACACTTCCACTTTTGCGCCGAGCGCGGCGAAGTTTGCGGCGACGTTGCCGGCGCCGCCGAGACAATCGCTCTCCTGCACAAATTCGACGACGGGAACGGCTGCTTCGGGCGAAAGGCGCGAAGCGGAGCCCCAGAGATAGCGGTCGAGCATCAAGTCGCCGAGGACGCCGATACGCTTGCCGCGCAAGCGCGGGATTAAGCGTTTTAAGCGGGGGACGGAATCAGCAATGTTCGCGGGCATATGGGTTCTTCGCTTCTTCTTTCCGTCGCGAGATTACTCCGGAGCGATTTTTGCTTCTTCGGGCAGCATCACGGGAATGTCGTCGCGGACAGGATAGACGCGGCGGCAGGAGCTGCATTTCAGGCCGGAGCCGTCCGGGAGCGGCTTCACCGGGGTCTTGCACAGGGGACAGACAAGAATGTCGAGGAGTTCCTTGGGAATCGTCATACGCTTCTCCGTCGGGAATAGAAGCAGCCGATCGAACTTGAACTGGCACTGTATCAAAGGGCGTCTGTAGTGGGCAACTGAATGGGGGCAGAAGCCTTGCGGACAGGTACCTCGAAGGGTTCCAAGGCGAGCAATTGTCTTGAACTGGCCTGGGAGCGGGCGTAGCGTCCGTCTTATATCCTCCCAAGATGGGGTGACTCCTGTGAAAAACAGATATGCCCATTGCGAGGCGCGGAGATTTGCAGACAGTCGGCAAAGTCCGGGGCGGGTTGGGGCGGGCAGGCGCGGAGCATCGATGCCCATAAAAATTCTCGGGCTTGTGCTGGTGGCAGCGTGGCCGTTTGGGCTGATTTTCGGTCAATCGCAGCACTCGCAACAACCACAGTCCTCGCAACAATCGCAGGAGCAGTCCCAAACACAGGCTCCGTCCCAGCCGCAGCAGAAACAGGACACCACGGGAGATGCGGGAAAAAGGGCGCAGAAGGATAAGCCCAAACCAAAGAAAGTGTACACGGAAGATGATTTGTCCGGAATGCGAGGGAACGGCGTCTCTGTTGTGGGGGACGACAAACCGGCGGGCGCGAAGACCGCAACGGGAAAAGCTGGAACGAACGCAACGCCGGGCTCCGGGCAGGATGAACAGTATTGGCGCAGGCATGCGCGGCAGATTTTGAGTCAGATCGAAGCGACGGACCAGAAAATCGCAAAGGTGAAAGAGGAGATCAAGAAATATGGGACCGCGGGTTTTGATGCGCAGAGCGGAATGAAGGACGGAATCGTCTACATCCAGGACCGGAACGGCCATTTGCAGGAGCTGGAGAAGCATAGAGCGGACCTGGAAAAGAAGTTGGACCAACTTCAGGAAGAGGGACGCAAAGCAGGCGCGGAACCGGCGTGGTTCCGGTAGAGGGGCCGCGGAAGAGATCTCAGACGAAAGAGCGCGCGGCGGACAACTCCCAAAATCCCCCGGCGCTAAACTTTTGTGCAAGAAAAAAGACCGGGACCAAAACTGACCCTCTGACCAGTAGTTTTGGAAAAACAAGAACAATACACTAGCGGCGATCTCAGGCTTGAAGCGCCAGCCTCTGGGAGAACAACCGTGTATTGCGACCGCTGTGGACTGAACTTCCTGCCGAAACAGTCCGTGTGCACTCGCTGCAAGAGAGTGCCGACGCGCTACTGGTTTCAATTGATGGGGCTCGTGACAATTTTTGTAGCTGTGCTCTGCAACACCGTCCTCGGTTTGTTCTTGCTGCCACGGCTCGCGATGTCCAGCCACGGGCGATATTTGTTCCGCGGGTGGTACTGGTTTGACCAGAAATTCGCCATGTATGGCTGGGTGCCGCTGGCGATAGGCCTGTTGGCCTGGGACTATTTCGTGTGGAAAGAGGCCCGGCCGAAGGTCAAGGGCTGGTTCACGAGGAAACTGTTGACGTTTTCGCTGGCGGCGGGCGTGGCACCGATGATTCCCTGGTGGATACCAGCGGGGCAGCCACCCTCGCAATTCTTCGCCATGATCGGCCGATATCCCGGCGTTCCCGTGATGCTGGCGTGGGGCGTGGTGGTGTTGGTGACGGTGATGCTGTGCATTGATCCGGAATCGCGGGACTACCTGCTGGGCCACGGAAGGATGTTGAGTCTCGTGAGCACGGGGTTGATGCTGGTGGTGCTGACGATGACGGTGGTCGGCTGGTCGCTGACGTACTAAACCGCTCTTTCTCACCGCTGCGAACTTTCCTCTACTAATGGGAGAGCCCCTCGGACTGGCCGTCCCTCGGTATGCTGCGGGTAAGGGCTGGCGCAGGACAGCGGTGCTTAACACATCGCAAGAGAAAGCCTTTGCGAGAGGGTCGGAATCTTTGATTTTGAAATGTCTAGTTAACCGTGACACCCCCCTATGTTTTTTGTAAGTGTTGATTCTAAAGAGAGTTGAAGTTTTTTGTTTTGATACAGTTTTGGAAGTGTTCATTCTAAAGAGGTTAGAAGGAAACATAATTCGTGAGTTGGTAGTTAGGAATTGAAGTTTGAGAGTCAAGGGTTCACGAAGCTGAGAGGAAGGGTTGCGGTCGAGAGAGAGGCTGCCCAGGCAGAGTCCGGGCTGGTGCCGCGCACGGTGGCGCAGGGGAGAAGAGCCAGGGCAAGAGAGATGAGCGAGGGAAGCGAAGTGGGCGGGCGAGTGAAAGAGAAGGGCGGATTGTGGCGTCGAGTTCAAAAACCACTTTAGCATAAAGATATACAACATGTCAATCCCTGTTTAGTTATCATTCGAATGAAGTGCTAAATCGTAGAAACGTTAGCGGGTTAGAAGGTTAAACGTTGCGAAAAGGGACAAGGGACCAAGGATTATTGCGACAAACAGGGGGTGTTGGGATGTTGGCGGCGAGTTGCGTGGCGAATTGCGTGCTGCTGGAAAGCAAGCGATAAAGTGTCACGACCACTGTCGCTGAGCGGTTTTCGTGCCCTTCCCATCGGAAAGCATTCCGCCTTCGCCACGGTCGGTTCAGTAAGCAGATTGGCTTGCGCACTGGCTCGGGCTAAGATTCGCGCTACAAATACCATCCTCGGACTGAGCCACGAAGAAAGCGGGGAGGAATGGACACAGAGCGCCGTCGGGCTCCACGCTACCCGATCATCGCAGATGCCGAAGTAACCGAAATCGACTCCGATACAAAACTGAGCGCCAAGACCAGCGATTTGAGCGCGGGCGGATGTTTCCTCGACATGCTGAATCCCTCGCCCGAAGGCACGGAGATCGAGGTCAAAATCTTTCACGCGGACGGCACATTCACAGCGCGCGCCAGAGTGGTCTTTCTTTTCCCCAACATGGGGATGGGGGTAATGTTCACCAGCGTTGAGGCGGATCAGCAAGCAATACTACAAAAATGGTTGGCAGAGTTGAGCGTTGGCGAATGAAAGGGGATGGCAAGTGTGGAGAGCGGCGACATGAACAAAAAGGATTTCGCGCGAGGAAGAATAATCGCGCCCTCATAATTCTACCAAATCGCGTAACGGGGCGGGCGGTTGCTCGGAATCCCAAGCAAAGTATGGTTTCTCGGCAGGTCGGAGAGTGCTTGAGGTATTGTGCAGCGCAATTATGGTCGCTCTGGCCCCAGTTCTATCAAAAAAAGAACAGCCCCGGGGCCAGAGTGACTGAAATGCGGTGGCAAAGAGTTGCAGCCTTGGTTTTTGACCGGTCTCCTGAGGTCCGTTCCATTTCATTTTGATTGAAAGGCAAAAGCCCCATGCTTCGCGAAGCGAAGCGTGGGGCACCCCGGAGCCGGTACCTTCACAAGCGGGGATGTCTGTATGTGGCAAATGAACTGCGGTTTCGTCTTGAAGACACCCTGGCGTGGGCGTAGCATGAAGATGAGTGAACATGCGTAGACCCGCCACTATCACTGCTCCGTTCGGCACGCCGGAGGAGAGCGCCCGGCTTTATAAGATTCCCAAGCGCCGGGCGAAGAAAATCATTGAAATGGTCAAGAAAAGTCTGGCCAAAAAGGGCTATTTCTCCTTATATTACGATGGTTCATCGGCAAACAAGAATGGCGCTAAAAGCCTTGCACCGCGCTCTCCACGCCTGAAGGCAAAAGCTCGTGCCCGCACAACAGGAAAGGCTAAATCGAGCGTTGCATCGCGAAGGAAGCCGAGGCGTGCGAAAGCAGAGGCTTCGCGCTGAAGTTTTCCTAAACCTGCCGTACGACCGCAAATTTCAAAATCTCTACGTAGCTTATATTTGCGCGATACAAGCGTTCGGCATGGACCCGCGCGTGACGATGGAGATTTCCGGAGGAGCGAGGCGGCTCGACCGGATTTTCGAACTTATTCAAAGTTGTCCGTTCTCGGTTCATGACTTGTCGCGAGTGCAGCTCGACCGCACTTCCCCACGAACACCGCGCTTCAACATGCCATTCGAACTCGGGCTGGCGGTGGCATGGGAGAGAATGCGAAAGGGGCAGCATGTCTGGTTCGTGGTGGAGGCAGTGAATTACCGGCTTGCGAAGTCCTTGAGTGATCTGAACGGGACTGATCCGTATATCCATGGCGGGACGATTGAGGGTGTTTTCCGTGAAATGGGTAACGCCTTCATGCGTCCTGGAAAGCAGCCCAGCGTTCAACAAATGTGGAGGATCTACCGGGAAGTGAAAGGAAGAATTCCGGCAATTTTGCGACAGTGTGGTACCAGGAGCATGTTTGAGGCGCGAGTTTTCAGTGAGATTAGCGTGGTAGCGAGCGCGGCGGCAGCGGGAGTCGTCAGATAGAAAATTTGAGCCACGCGGGAACCCGCGAAGAATCAGAAAAGAAGAATGACCCACCGTTTGCGACAAACACAAAGGATGGGCCACGCGAGAGTTGATTGCAAGCGGGGGTGGTCCACCCACCCGCCCCGACTCGTCTCCGGGTTTGCGCCCGAGTTACCCAACCTAGCCGGAGTTCGACCGTGGCTTGTGTAGCCTCCCATCGAGCCTTTAAGCTTGGAATTATATGATAATAAGGAATAATGACTCGTCGCTATTATAGTGCGAGAACCAACCCCGGGGGCCTCACTCTCGACGAGCTTTATTGGAAACTTCAGAATCTTTTCCTCATGTTTCGCGATAATGACTTCTTCAAGGGGAGGGCCGGGATCACTGGAAATACCCTCCCCAATGCGATCAAATATAAGGCAGCAGTCGCTCTCACATTCCAGCTGTTTCCTATCACAGATTGGTCTGCGGAAGACATCACAGAAGACCATATTTTCGATGCGCTTGAATTTCTCCACGACCACGTCTCCAAGCCCGGAGAATGGAGCCTAATGACGACGGAGTCCGGGCATAACTACTACGACTACGATGGATATGATGCTGAGGCGGGGCGATCTGAATTTAGGGCAAGCAGCAACGCCTTTCTTGCCGACTACAAGACTGGATTTGAGTTGACGGAAGACGGCGCTGTACTGGCAATGGGCACGGACGGCCTTCAGCACATTTTGGACGCTGAAATTATTCCCTATGACACTGAAAATGTTGATAGCAGGGTTCGAACTGCCATTGCGAAGTGGCGAAACCGGCATTTGTCACTGTCCGAAAAGAGGGAAGCCATCAGGGAGCTCGCCGATGTGTTTGAATGGCTCAAAAAGACCAAACATCTGAGCACCGTGCTGGATGGAAAAGATGAATCGGCGATCTTTGATCTTGCTAACAACTTTGGTATACGCCACCACAACCCAAAGCAGAAGACAAACTACGACCGTGCAATTTGGTATTCATGGATCTTCCACTTCTACCTTGCGACCTACCATGCCGGTATTCGGCTGCTGATCAAGAAAGAGAAAGGCACAAATCGTCCAACAGGATAAACCCATGACGAATGGGCTCTTGGGTAAAGGGCACGACTTGCTGAATTTGTGCCGCCGCGGGGCTATTTGTGTGGGGCCCAGGCGAGGCCGTCGGGACCGTTGCCGGTGGAGATGCGGGCGGTGACTTCGAGGGTCTTCAAGTCGAGGACGGCGACGGTTTTTTCGCCGGCGAGGGCGACATAAGCGCGCGAGCCATCGGGAGGGACGAGAATGCCTTCGGGCTGGCGGCCGAGGTTGAGGCGCTTGATTTCCTTGCGGGAGGCGGCGTCAAGGATGACAAGCTCATTGCCGGAGAGATCGGAGACCAGGACGAGCTTGCCATCGGGAGTGAATTTGAGGCGGTTGGAGCGCTTGACGTGGAGATCGAGGGTTTGCGCCACCTTTTTTGCGGCGACATCAATGATGGAGACGGTGCCGTCAGCGGAGTTGGCGGCCCAAAATTCACGGCCGTCGGGAGAAACGTCGCCGCCTTCGGGGCCTTTGCCGACGGGAATGTTGACGGCGCTCCAGCCAGAAGGATCGGAGCTCCGCTGAAGCAGCGTGATGGAGTCCGAACCGATGTTAGAGGTGAAAAGCTGCGAGCGGTCCGTGGAGAAGACGAGCATGTGCGTGCGGTCTTGTCCGAGACCGAAGAGCCAGTCAAGCTGATTGGAGGCGGGATCGTAGTGGGCGATCAGTTTGTTTTCTTCGGCCGTGAACCAGACCTTGCCTTCGGCAAACGTAATGCCGTGGGGGCGGCGCAACGCGCCAAGATCGACGCGGCGGAGTTCCTTCCGCGCGAGCAAATCGATTACGGAAATCGTGTTGCCGGGAGTGCGCGCGCCGTAGTTGGCGACGAAGGCGAACTTGCCATCATCGGAGACGGCGACTTCGTGAGGGGCTTCGCCGGTGGGGATCTGGGCGACGGTTTTGAGCGTGACGGGATCGATGATGGAGAGGGTGGCGTCTTCCTTGTTGAGGACGAGAAGCGAGGGAGAAGGAGTTGGCGATTGAGCGGGAGTGCGAATGGCGAGGACGAAAAGGGCCAGCGCAAACAAAGCGGCAATGGCTTTTCTGGTCGCAGCGGCGAGGTGCATGACGGGGTCTCCTCAGAGGCGAAAAGACGTGCGGGAATATTGTAAGGGGAATTGGGGCGGCGGGAGGCGCAGTTGTTTCGCGTGGGGGAGATTCAGTCGAGGCGCCAGGGGGAGCGCTCGGGCCAGTGGCGCAGAGCTTCGATGGCCCAGGCCGTGGACTTATCCGCGTGGCAGGAGGTACAGGGGTTGGGGATCTGGTATTTGTCGGTCATGGCCGGGGAGATGAAGCGAAACGTGTGAGCGCGGACTTTGATCTCGGCGAGGGTGGTCTCGATCTTGGGCATGTGACAGGCGATGCACTGGCTTTCCGGGGAGCCAGGTTTGTGATGCGTGTGCTCCTCGAGCGTGGCGGTGCGAGGGCCGTTGGGAGAGAGCGGGCCGTGGCAATCGAGGCAGAGTTGATCGGCGGGTTTTCGTAGCTGCGCGTAGTTGGCGGTGCCGTGGACATCGTGGCAGGTGAAGCAGGTGACGCCGCGGCGGTACATGAGGCTCTGGACGAAGTCGTTGCCCTGCATGCGGTTCTTGTGAGCGGTGCCGTCGGGAAAATGGGTGAAGCTGGTCTGGCCCAGCGTGTGGTCTTCGAGCTGCCAGAAATCGCGAAGATTCAGACCCACGCGATAGCCGACCGGCCAGTCGTAATATTTCCCCTCGATGGGATTGGTGAGAGGGCGGCCCTGGGAATGGCACTGGATGCAGGTGTCGTTGGCCTGGACGTAGTCCATGCGCGCGGGATTCAGGATGTTGCCGCGCGAGGGATGCGCGACATGCTCGCTGCCGGGGCCGTGGCAGCGTTCGCAGCCGACGTTCCACTCGGCGACCTGCTTGGTGTGGATGTCGTAGTCGACAGAGTGGCAGCCATCGCAGGTGGGGCCGGTGGGCCGCTGCATATTGTCGGGCGGATAGAGCGGCGCCCACCAGTCCGCGCCCTTGGGCACGAAGTAGGGGCGCCAGACGTGATTGGTGATGTCCCACTGGGCGGGCTCGGGAAAATAGTCGTCACCGATTTTGGTGAAGTAGCGCTGCTTCCAGAGGCTGCCGTAGACGAGAGCGACCTGGTCCTTGGTGAATTTGGCAACGGGATTGGTGGAGAGATCGGGAATGATGGCGTCGGGATGCTCGCGGGGATCGCGGACGACGTTGGCCATGGGTGTTTTTTTCCAGCGGTCGTAAATCTGCTGGTGGCATTTGGCGCAGACCTGCGAGCCGGCGTAGTGCGCGGTGGCTGCCGTCGCTTGCTCCTGGGATTTCTCCACGGGTGAGAGCTGGCGAAGATCGCGGATGAAGAGAACGAGTTTCCAGCTATCGCTGTCGGCCTCGTCGTGCGGCTTGCCCCAGGCGGGCATGCCGGTGAGGCGCACGCCGTTCTTGATGATGTAGTGGATCTGGCCGTCGGTGAGGCTCTGCGTTTGAGGCGAGCGCAGGTCGGGGGGCTTGGGGTAGAGGTTGCGGGCGACCTGGGTCTGGCCGGAGCCGTCGGTGCCGTGGCAAACGGCGCAGCGAGCGATGAAGCGATCGCGCGCATCTTGCAGGATTTCCGGAGTAGCTTTCCAGGGATTGCTTTGCTTGCGCGCGCGGGCAGGGATGGAGAGATTTCGAACGGCGCGGGCCATGAGCTTCTCGATGAGCGATGGCTCTTCGGCGGCGCTGAAGCCGCGGCGGATCAAGACGACTCCGTAGATCGCGGCGAAGATGGCGAGCGCGAAAAATGCCAGGAAAAGTAATTTCCAGCGTTTCATCTTCTTCGCAACGGCTGAGGGCCGGAATTCCTAATTCAACATACAAGACTGGGGACACGCAGCGACTATTCCCGCAATCGAAACCATGGCGGCAAGACGGTGACATTGTACCGGAAGGCGCGTTCGCGGCCAGGGAATGAAATGGGAGGGCTAGAGGCCCTTGGAGGCGCGGAAGGAGCGGACAACGGAGGCAACGTCCTGGTGCAAAGCGTCAACGGCGTAGTTGAGGCCGCGGATGTCGGCGGCTGAGAGTTTGCCGGCAAGATCGGCAAGGGTGGAGCGGAGCTGGGGGAAACGGGCGAGGGTGGATTGGCGGAGGATGGGGACGGCGTCGTAGGGCGGGAAGTAGTGGCGGTCGTCGGCGAGGGCGACGAGGCCGAGGGCGCCGATGAGGCCATCGGTGGAATTGCCGGCGACGATGTCCACTTGATGGTCGAGGAGTGCGCGATAGATAAGGCCGAGGTCCATGACTTTCGGTGATTCGGCGAAATGCAGATTGTAGCGGTCGCTCAGGGCGCGGAAGCCGTCGGGGCGCTCGAGAAATTCGTAGCCGACGCCGGCGCGCCATTTAGGGGCAATGGGGGCGATGTCGGAGATTTTTTGCAGGTGGAGATTCCTGGCGTCGTCGCCGCGGATGACCATGGCGAAGGTATTTTCAAAGCCAAGAGGCTCGGTGACCTCGAGATGGTAGCGATCGGAATAAAGCTGCTTGACACGGCGATAGACGTCGGAGGAATTGCCTGAGGGAGTTTCGTTGAGAACGGCGGTGAGGGCGGTGCCGGTGTACTCGACGTAGAGGTCGAGCTCACCGGCGAGGAGAGCTTTGTGGACGAGGAGAGTGCCGCCGAGGTTGGTCTTGCGCACAACGGGGATGCCAGTCCTGGCTTCGACGTGCTGGGCGAGGAGCTCGGCGAGGACGACTTGTTCGGTGAAGAATTTGGAGCCGATGATGATTTTGGATTGCGGAGGTTTGTGGCAGGCAGAAAGGAAGTAAATGAGGTTCAGGAGATAAAGGAAGTAGAGGAAACGGAATCGTGCGTTGGACATGTTAAGACGGAGTCGCTTAGGGAAAGAAGGAATTTAACACAGAGGTCGCAGAGAGCACAGAGAACATGGGGAAGAATAAGACAAGAAAGCCGCGCTGAAGCCTGGCACCTGTTTACGCCTAAGAGACCTTGAGGCGGCGCTCGAGGCAGCCAAGGAGGAAATCGGCGAGAAGGGCGAGGAGGGCGGCAGGGATGGCGCCGGCGAGGAGCAGCGAATCGCTGACGAGGGCGACGCCGCGGAAGATGAATGTGCCGAGGCCTCCGGCGCCGATGGCGGCGGCGATGGTGGCGACGCCGATGGTGATGATGGTGGCGGTTCGAATGCCGGCAAGGATGACGGCCAGGGCGAGGGGGAAGCGGACGCGAAAGAGGATTTGGGCGGGGGTCATGCCCATGGCTTCGGCAGCTTCGAGGACGGCGGGGTCGATGCCGGTAAGGCCAACGTAGGTGTTACGGAGGATGGGGAGAAGCGCGTATAGGACGAGGGCGACGATGGCGGTGCGCTTGCCAATTCCGCCGATGAAGGGAATGGGGATCAGGAAGCCGAAAAGAGCGAGGCTGGGAATGGTCTGAAAGATGCTGGCGACGCCGAGCGCGATGGCGCGCAGAGCGGGACGGTGGACGATGAACATGCCGAGGGGGACGCCAATGAGAATGGCGATGACCATGGCAATGAGAACGAGAGTTAAGTGATCGAGGGTAGCTCCGAGGATTTCGGCGCGATGGTCGAGGAAGAAGCTCCAGGAGCTCAAGGAGGGGCTCACGCGGGCGCTCCTGGCGCGGCTTCGAGGGAGGCGGCGAAGGCGCGGACTTCGGGATGGTCGAGGCGAAGGAATTCCCGGGGCGAGGCGCAGGCGACGATGCGCCCGGCTTGGAGCAAGACGATGCGGGAAGCAAGGAGCAGGGCTTCGCGAAGATCGTGGGTGACGAAGACGATGGTCTTGCCGAGGCGGCGGGTGAGTGCGCTGAATTCGCGCTGGAGCTCGGCGCGGGTGACGGGATCGAGGGCGCCGAAGGGCTCGTCCATCAAGAGGATGGGAGGATCGGCGGCAAGGGCGCGGGCGACACCGACGCGCTGACGCTGACCGCCGGAGAGTTCGCAAGGGCGGCGAGAGGCGAACTCGCGGGGATCCAGGCCGACGAGCTGGAGCATCTCCTCAACGCGTGCCGCGGTGCGGGCAGCATCCCACTTTTCCAGCGTAGGAACGAGGGCAACGTTTTCGGCAACGGTGAAGTGGGGGAAGAGGCCGGCTTCCTGGATGACGTATCCGATGGCACGCCGCAGGCGGATGAGATCCCATACCGCGGTGGAGCGGCCCTGGACGAGAATCTCCCCATTCGAAGGAAGTAACATTCCGTTCATCAACTTGAGGAGGGTGGTCTTGCCGCTGCCGCTGCGGCCGAGAAGAACGACTGTCTCCCCGGAAGGAATCGTTAAGGAAATATCGGAAACGAGGGGAGAAGCTGGAAGGGGGTGAACGCGGAAGGAGACCGCACGAAACTCAATGGTATTTTTTGGGGGATGCAGGGTTTTCGTATTCATTTCGATTGACAGCCTTAAGACCTGGAGCGAACATCTTAATGTACCCAGCCTCCCGACGCCGAATTTTGGCGCATCCTTCGCTCGGAAGCCGCATCCAACGGAAGGGAAAAACGCCATGGGAGCCCTCGCTATACCCGCCCGCATCCGGCACGATCTTCACACCCGCCTGCTGGAGGCCCGCTTGCGAACTGATGAGCTGTTTCGCCTAGTTCGCGAGGAAGCAATGTACGACCGGCCCATTCCCGAGAGACACCGGATTATTTTTTATGTGGGGCACGTGGAGGCGTTCGACTGGAACCTGCTCTCCCATCGCGCGTTTGGACTGCGATCTCTTCAACCGGCATTCGATCAGCTTTTTGCTTTTGGCATTGACCCAGTGGGCGGAGGCCTGCCTTCGGACACGCCAGCGGATTGGCCGACGCGCGAAGAAACCGAGCGCTATAACCGGCGAGTGCGGGAGGAACTGGACCACGCGATTGAACGTGCGTTGGAACGGCCAGCCGAAGGGCATCCGCATTTGATGCAGATGCTGGAAGTGGCTATCGAGCATCGCTTGATGCACGCGGAAACGCTTGCGTACATGCTGCACCGGTTGCCAAGCGACAGAAAGTACTGCGTAACAGAGCAAGCAGCATGGAAAGCGCAACGGATAAAATCGCACTTGGTGGGTATCCCCGCCGGCCGGACCAAGCTGGGTCTAAAGCGAGTGAATGGCGATGAATTCGGCTGGGACAACGAATTTGACGCGCATGAAGTCGACGTGGCGGAGTTCGCGATCGAAAATAACAACGTCACAAACCATGATTTTCTCAGGTTCATCCAAGCAGGCGGTTACAAAAACCGATCGCTATGGAGTGACGAGGCCTGGGCATGGAGGGAGAAGGCAGGGATCGAGCACCCGCTGTTCTGGAGACGCGAAGGAAATTTGTGGATCTACCGCACGATGTTTGGCGAGATTCGCTTGCCGCAAGAGTGGCCCGTCTACGCGAGCCATGCGGAGGCCACCGCGTATGCGAAATGGCTGGGACGCAAACTGCCGACAGAAGCACAGTTTCATCGCGCGGCATATGGGACACCGAACGGGAAAAGGGAGCGCAACTATCCCTGGGGCGAGGAACCGCCAAGCCCCTCCAAAGGGAATTTCGATTTCCAATCCTGAGATCCTTCGCCAGTGGGCGCGCACCCCGCGGGTGCGAGCGCTTTCGGGGTGCACGACCTTGTTGGAAACGGGTGGGAGTGGACGAGGACCGAGTTTGGGCCATTTCCGGGATTTACGTCAATGCCATTTTATCCGGGCTACTCGGCAGACTTCTTCGACGGCAAGCACTACGTGATGAAGGGTGGCTCGCCGCGCACCGCCGCGTGCATGCTGCGGCGGTCATTCCGAAACTGGTTCCAGCCGCATTATCCGTACGTTTACGCAACGTTTCGTTGTGTCGAGGATTAGAAGAGATACCAGTGATCAGCTTTTAGTAACTGAGAAAGAATGTTTTTTGAACTCGCTGGAAACTGGATCGCAGCCGAGTTTACCGGGCGGGATTGCTGGGGTCAGGAAAAAAGAGATCGTAGGCGAGATCTTCCAATGTTCAGTCGCAGTGCTGCATGACAGGCGAGATTAAAGAGCGCGGATTATCCGATCCAGGGAACCGGAAACAGTCGTACTAGGACCGACAAGAATCAAGCCCAAGCCCGGAGATCCTTCATGGCGACCCCTGCACCAGCACTAAGTCACGTGTCTGAATTCGCGGCCGATGTGCGCGCAGGCCTGACCAAACCCGGACAGCGGGAACTTCCCTCGAAAGATACTTGTACGACGAAGTAGGCTCAGCGCTCTTCGAAGCGATTTGCGTTTTGCCGGAATACGGACTGACGCGGGCGGACGCGCGGCTGCTGCAGAAACACGCGGGAGAGATCGTGGGGCGGCAGCCGTCACCGCTGCTGGTTGCGGAACTGGAAGCGGTTCGGCGAAAAAGACGCGGTGGATCCTGGAAGCGCTGTCGCGGCGGCAAAGAACGTATTACTACCCGATCGAGATCTCGCCGCATGCGCTGGCGGCGTGCGAGAAAGAACTTGGACAGATCGACCTCGTGAGCGTCTTAGGGTATGAGCAGCCGTATTTGGAAGGGTTGCGCACGGTCGCCGAAGGGCGCCAGGGGCAGGACCACCTGCTGGTGCTTTTTCTGGGGAGCACGATCGGCAATTTCGATCGCGATGCCGGCGAAGAGTTTCTGCGGGAAACGAGGGAGATCCTGCGGCCGGGCGATGCGCTGCTGCTCGGTACGGACCTGGAGAAGAGCGTCGAGCTGCAGTTGCTGGCTTATGACGATCCGACGGGCGTGACGGAGGCATTCAATTTGAACCTGCTGGCGGCGAGGATTAACCGGAACTGCTGGCGAATTTTGATTGAGCTGCTTCCGGCACGAGGCGAGGTGGAATTCGGTAGACCGCCGGATCGAGATGCACCTGCGGTCAACGTGCCGGCAAAGAGTGGAATTCTGGCTGCTGGACTGCGGGTGATGCTCGACGAAGACGAGACGATTTGGACGGAAAGCTCGCACAAATACCGAGCCGAGGAAATTCCGGAGATGGCGGTACGAGCCGGATTCCGTTGCGAGGGGCAGTGGATCGACGAAGAGTGGCCCTTTTCGCAGAATTTACTGATTGCGGAATGAGGTGAGCGCCGGTGAGGCCGCGACATTGAAATAATCATCGCAGAATATAATCCGCCATCTTACGAATGTTGAAGAAAGACTACGTCTGCTGCCTGTAGCAGGCGGCATCAAAAGACTTCTACGGAGCAGAGTTTTTCTGCCGGAGATATGGCCAGCCGCGGAGA